>NZ_JFYV01000018.1 GCF_000632225.1 Sphingomonas sp. RIT328 | reverse complement strand
GGGGAGGGGCGTGCGGGGTGCTCGGGCGGTGGCCTGAGGGTTCGGGCGCTTTCTGACAGAGGTCGCAAGGGTTCGCGCAGAGGCGCGGAGGACGCAGAGGGCGCGTACCCAGGCGTGCTCGCGTGATCTCGGCGTTGGAGGGGTTTTCGCGCGAAAACGCTAAGACGCGACGATGTTCCGCCTGCGGCGGCCACGACCCATGCTATCGACCGGCAGGAGTGAAGGGGCCACGCCGCTCCGAAGCGCGCCTTCTTCGCGTCTTCGCGTCGTTGCACGATCATCCGCTTCTTGCCACGCAGACAGCGGAGGGCAGGATCGGGGTCACGCGGAGGCGCGGAGGCGCGGAGATCTGGGTGAGGCCGCGTCGCCGGTCCCTCCGGTCGTTGGAACGCGGGAGCGCTGCCGCGCGGGCTCTCCGCGCCTCGGCGTGCCCCCCTCTGCGTCCCCCGGCCGCTACCGTTTTGGCATGCGCAGCGCGACGCGGACCGCCATCGGCGAGCCGGCCATGATGTCGGCGAGCCGGTCGGCGAAGCGGCCGTCGAGCGTACCGAGCCACGCCGCCTCGGCGACCGCCGCCTCCTGCGTCGCGGGCGGCAGGTCGCGCCAGTAGCGCGCGGCATAGGCGCTGCGCCAGAAGCCCTCGGCGGTGAGGAAGGGCGCCGCGGCATAGCTGGCGACGAAGGCGGCGAGGCTGGTGCGGCTCGGATGCGGTCCGCTGCCGAGCGCGAGCTGGCTGTGCAGCAGCAGCGCGGCCGCGCGCGGTCCGCCGGCGTCGGCGCGCGCCAGCATCGCCTGCGCATGGGCGAGCGCGGCGCGGTCGCTGCCCGCCGGCACCGCGGTCGCCGCCTGGCGCAGCCACAAGGCGGCAAGGCCGGCGGCGGCGCGCGGCGGGACGTCGGCGGGGCGCCAGTCCGCCGCCTCGGCGAGCAGCGCGGCGCGGGTCGCGGCATCATCGTCGCGCGCCGCGGCGACGCGGGCGATGCGCCGTTCAGGACCGATGGCGAGGCCGGCGAGCAGCAGCGTCGCCCCCGCCACCGCGAGCCACGCCAGCCGCTCCGGCGCGCGCGCCACTATTCGTTGTAATAGGAGGAGTAGCGCGCCGAATAATAGAGGCCGCCCATCGCCTCCGACCGGTGATCGACCATCGTCAGCACCGCGCCGAGCACCTCGCCGTGGCTATGTTCGAGCCCCGCGAGCGCCGCGTCGACCGCGGCGATCGGCGTCGCATTCCACTTGATCACCAGCATCACCGCGTCCGCAAGGCCGACCAGCGTGCGTGCATCGGCGATGCCGAGCAGCGGCGGCGTGTCGAGGATGATGAAGTCGTAGCGGCTGCGCGCCGCCTCGAGCATCGCTTCCATCCGGCCACCGCCGAACAGGTCGATCGGGGTGAACAGCGAGCCCTGGACGAGCAGCAGGTCGAGCCCGTCGACCTCGTCGGGGATCACCGCCTGCGCCATCGTGCTGCGGCCTTCGAGCACGTCGGCCAGGCCGGTGTCGACCGAGCGGTTGAGCGCGCGCAGCACGCCGGCGCGGCGCACGTCGCAGTCGATCAGCAGCACGCGGTCGCCGCTCATCGCCATCACCCGCGCGAGCGACAAGGCGCTGGTCGTCTTGCCCTCGCCGGGCAGCGTCGAGGCGAGCGCGATCACCTTGGTCGGCTGCGTCTGGTTGCGCGTCACGACGAAGGCGCGGATCGCGCGATAGGCCTCGGCATAGACGGTCATCGGCTTGGCGACGAGCGTGGTGGCCGGGTTGGTGACGCGATGCGCGCGCAGCTTCCACGGCGTCGGCAGGCGCGGCACCGAGGCGACGAACGACAGGCCGAGCAGCGTCTCGATATCCTCGGGCTTGCGGATCGTCGAGCTCAGCCCCTCGAACAGCAGCACGCCGGCGAGACCGAAGACGAGGCCGATCAGCAGCCCCGCCGCGGCGAAGGCCTTGACCTGCGGGAAGGTCGGCTTGGTCGGGATCGTCGCATTCTCGATGATGTTCGCCTGCGGCGTCGAGACGCGCTGCGCCTGGCTCGACTGCTGCGCCGCCTGGGCGAGGCGGGTATAGGCGGTGCGCTTGGCCTCGGCATCGCGCTCGAGGCTGCCGGCCATCACCGACGCCTGGTCGTCGCGGGCGACGCCGCGCTGCAGCGTGTTGAGCCGGCCGCGCAGGCTGGCGGCGCGTGCCTCGGCGGACAGCGCCTGGCTGCGCAGACCGCCGACGACGCGCTGCGCCTCTTGGCGGATCTGCTGGTCGAGCGATTCGATCTGCTCGGCGACCTGGATCGACAGCGGATAGCGCGGGCCATAGCGCGAGCTCAGCTCGGCACGGCGCTTCTCCGCCTCGGTACGCTGGCGGCGCAGGTCGGCGATGACCCCCGACGACAGCACCGCGGAGATGGCGTCGGTGCCGCCGGTGGCATTCTGCCGTTCGGCGACCGACAATGCCGAGCGCGCCGCGGCGGCCTCGGATTCGGCGGTGGCGAGCTGCATCGACAGCGGCGCGATCTGCTGGTCGGTGATCGTGCCACCCTCGCCGCTCTGGCTGATGCCGCTCTGCGCACGATAGGAGGCGAGGCGCGCGTCGGCGGCCTGCACCTCGGCGCCGAGCTCGCGCAGCCGGTCCTGGATCGATTGCGACTGTTTCGCCGCGGTGCCCATCAGATTGTCGGCGGTGCCGGCGACATAGGTCGCGGCATAGGTATTGGCGATGCGCGCCGCCTTGGCGCCGTCGACCGAGCGGATGCCGATCATGACAAGAT
Source organism: Sphingomonas sp. RIT328 (assembly GCF_000632225.1). GTDB lineage: Bacteria > Pseudomonadota > Alphaproteobacteria > Sphingomonadales > Sphingomonadaceae > Sphingomonas > Sphingomonas kyungheensis. Next base: position 58,831 of record NZ_JFYV01000018.1, on the reverse strand, counting down.
AGCTCTTGTCGTCGCGGTTGATCTTGAGATGGTCGAGCACGCCGCTGGTCGCGCGTTCGATCGCGGTATTGGCGGGGCCCTTGCCGGCGAATTCGGGATCGCGGTCGAGCCCCAATTGCGTCACCACCTTGCGCGCGGTGCCGCGCGAGCCGATCACCTGCACCTCGGTATTGACCGCGGTCTGGTCCGCGGGCTGTTCGTTGGTGTTGCCGAAGTCGAGCGGCGAGGCGGCATTGGGGGTGATGCGCACCTTCGCGAAGGCATCATATTTGGGCGTCAGCATCAGCGCCGCGCCGAGCGCGGCGGCGAACACCAGCACGGCGGTGGCGACGACGACGATCCAGCGCCGGCGGATCGCATCGCCGACCGACCGCAGCGTCACTGCACGGCGGCCGACATGACGCGACTGGTCGAAGCGGCTTGCTTCCTCGGTTTCGGCCAACGCGGACATCTTATTCATACGGTCGCTATTTTCCCTTTGGGGACAACAGCGTTACCGCTGCACAACGATTGATAACAGTGCACGCGTCTCGTCGAAAGCCCGTAATCCGACGTTGCCGCGCGCGGTACGATTGTCGCGCCCGACGACGAGGCCGAAGCCGAAGTTGCGATTGAGCAGATAGCGCGCACCGGCGCTGTAGCGCAGGATCTTCGATTTGGCGTCCTGATTGGCGAAATCGTCCTGCTCATAGCCGAGCTGCGCGTTGAGCAACAGGTTGCGCAGCAGCTCGTGATCGACGCGCACCGCCGCGGCGGTGGCGAAATAGCCGCTGCTCGTGCCGAAATAGCTGTCCTGGATGGTGCGGCGGACGTTGAGGCCGACCGTGGTCAGCTGGGTCGGGAAATATTCGACCCGCGCTTCCGCCGACAGGCCGGAGATGTCGGAATAGATCGGGGAATCGTAGCGGCGGCTGACATAGCCGAGGCCGATGCCGCCGCGGACCAGCGCCGACAGATCGAAGCTCGCGCCCCCGATCACGTTGACCTCCTTGGAATCGCGGTTGGGGATGCCGGTGGTCAGCGGATATTTGTAGGTGGTGTCGGTATAGCCGCCCTGCAGGAACAGCGAGGTGTCGGGCGACATCGCATATTCGCCGCGCGCGGTGGTGCGGAACAGCACCTGGTCGCGGCCCTGCTGGCTGATGATCGTGTTCGAGAAGGAGCGCACGTCGGAGAAGTTGAACTGGTCGACGCTGACCGCGACCTGGCCGCGGATGCGCGCGCCGGCGAAGGCGCTGCCGACGCTGGCGGTGGTCTGCTGGAACTGGATCGCCTCGGCGGCATCCTGCGGCGAGGCGGCGGACGAGCGCGGCTCGGTCGAGCGCGCGGTGCGCAGCAATGTGTTGAAGCTCAGCGAGCGGGTCGCGTCGAGCCGGCCGCTCGCATCGACGTTGTAATTGGTCTCGTTGCGCGGCGTCTCGCTCGAGAAGCGGCGCAGCCGCGCGCCGGCGTTGAAGTTGAGCTCGTTGGTCGACCAGTTGCTGTTGGCGGCGATCGACGGCGCGATCAGCGCATAGACGTCGCTCTGCTTGTTGTTGTCGACCTGATAGGCGTTGTCGGTGAAGCCGGCGCCGAGTTCGAGCTTGGGATAGAGCAGGAACGAGCCGGCGCGCACGCCCTGCGCCTGATATTCGGGGCGCTCACGCTGGAGCACACTGGTGTTCTTGCCGCGATCGAAATCGAGCGGCAGGTTGGGCAGCACCAGATTGGCGTCGGTCGACTGCGCCTCCGCGGCGCTCGCCGCGAACGGCAGGGTCAGCATGCCCGCCAGGGCAACAAGGGGCAGCCGCATCGAAATACCTGTCAAAATCATGGATCAGAAATTGGCGTAATTGGAGCCGCCGCCCCCGCCGATGCCGACCACCGGGCCGAGCGCCAGCGTCGCGCCCGGACCGCCGACCGCGGCGGTGCCGTAGCGGTCGCAGCGCGAGGCGCTGGTCAGCACGTCGCGCAGCGCCTGCACGGTCGGCTTGGGCTGGGCGGTGTCGAGCGTCTCGTGCAGCGCGGCGACGACCACCGGGCAGTTCGCCTGGCTCTGGTCGATCGTATAGGCGATCTGCGCCTCGAGCGCCTCGCGCGAGGCGGGCGCGGGCACGCCGGCGATGGTGCGCAGGATGTCGGTATAGAGCGCGATGACATTGGGATCGTCGCGCGACACGACCGGCGACAGGGGCGTCACCGGGATCTGCGCGTCCCCGCCGGCGGCCACCAGCGTCGCTGCCGCCGCCATGCCCAGAATAAGCATCCGCATCCGTGGAACCCCTGTTTTTTCAATCCTGTGTCACATAACGCCGCAAACCACAATCACGCCGCATGGTCCGTTGTGGTTGTGTCCGTTTCCGGGACAGTAACCAACGCCGCTGGTGCCGCATCGGACGCAGGCACGGCCCTTCCCTCGCACCGGCCGCGGGGGAAGGGCATGACCATCCCGGAGCGCGCCCTCCGCGCCTCCGCGTGATCCTGTTGTTTCGCGCAGAGGCGCAGAGAGCGCAGAGGGGCGCGCGCATGCCGCTGCCCGGTCGGATGATACGGCGGGGAACTAGGGATTCACGCGAAGCCGCGAAGATGTGCCGCCTGCCGCGGGCGCGGCCCATGCCAGTCACCGCTGGAAGGAGAGGGCCACACCAGCCCGAGCCGCCGCCTCTTCGCCTCTTCGCGTCTTCGCGTGAAATCATCCAGCCCTCGCGCCATCGGCAGAGGGTGGATCGGGTTCACGCGGAGGCGCGGAGGCGCGGAGAGGGTGCGCCGGCCGCAACGGCAGACCATGCCATCGGCCGGCAGGAGAGGGAGGGCCGCGCCAGCCTGAAGCGTGCCCCCTCTGCGTCCTCCGCGCCTCCGCGCGAACCCGCTCAGGCGCCGCAGCGCGGCGTCGTCAGAACAGGCGTTCCTTGATGCGGATCGTATCGCCGGGGCGGACGCGCAGGTCGGGGGAGAGCGGCACGGTCTCTTCGTCCGCCTCGCCGGCGTGCTTGACCACCACCGACTTCTTGCTGGCGCGATAGGTGAAGCCTTCCGCGGTCGCCACCGCGTTGAGCACCGTCAGACCCGACGAATAGGGATATTCGCCCGGCTTGTTGACCTCGCCGAGGATGTAGAAGGGGCGGAAGGTGAGCACGTCGATGCTGACCCGCGGCTCGCGCAGATAGCCGTCGGCGAGCTTGCGCTGGATCGTCGCGGCGAGCGCGGTGGTGGTGACACCCGCCGCCTCGACGTCGCCGATCAGCGGCAGCGACAATTTGCCGTTGGCGTTGACCAGGAACTCGCCCGACAGCGACGGTTCGTCGAAGATCAGGATGCGCACCTTGTCGGCGACGCCGAGCCGGTAATCGTCGGTCGCGGCCGACACGCCCGCCGGGCCGGCCTGCGCCGAGGCGGTGACGCCGGCGCGTGCGGCCGCGCCCGTCGCGGCAGACGTGGCGGCGGGCGTGCTGCCGGCCGGGGAGGTCTGGCCGGCGAGCGCCGGGCCGCAGCCGGCGAGTGCGATCGCCGCGATCAGCGTCAGGATTTTCATTCGCCGCATATCCCCAGTAACCATTCGATGCATCCGGCCTTCTCCCGGCGCGGACACAATCGGCTAAAGCTAGCGTACGTCATGTTTCTTGTCACCTGCTGGGGTTTAGGACAAAGGCCCGCTACGGGACGGCTTGTTAACCTTTGCTGGCTAGCCTTGCCGCCATGACCGTCCTTGCCCTGCTTCGCCGGCTGCTGCTCGCGCTCGCTCTGGTCTCGCCCGCGCTCGCCGCGGCGCATCCGGTGCTGTCGTTCATCACGCTCGACCAGCCGATCACCGCGCCGCGCGGCTTCACCGCGATGTGCGCGACGCGGCCCGAGCTGTGCAGCACCGCGCCGATGACCGGGTCGGCGACGCTGACCGACGACCTGCGCCTGATCGATACGGTCAACCGCACCGTCAACCGGCGCGTCCGCCAGCAGACCGACGTGCGCACCTATGGCCGCGGCGAACTGTGGACGCCGGCCGGGCGCGGTCGCGACGCGCGCGGCGATTGCGAGGATATCGCGCTCGAGAAGCGGATCGAGCTGATCCAGGCGGGCGTCCCGCCCGAGACCCTGTTCCTCGCGGTCGGCTATGCGCGGCGGATCGGCCTGCACGTCGTGCTGGTCGCGCGCACCGGTTCGGGCGACCTCGTCCTCGACAGCCGCACCGAGGGGCTGCGGCCGTGGCGCGACGTGCCCTATCAGTGGATCGGCGCGCAATCGGGGCAGGACCCGTCGCGCTGGTTCGGCATCGCGCGCAGCTGAGCGGCGCGGAACCAACGCGGCGATCGACCATTACCCTCGGTTCGACCTTACGGGTCCGTAACAAAAGGGGTTAGTGATGAAGAAGACGGTAATGGTGGCTCTGGCAGCCGGTCTGGTCAGCCTGTCGGCCTGCAATTCGAGCCCGCGCGAGCAGGCCGCCGACAATATCGAGTCGAACACCGAAGCGGTCGCCGACAATCTCGAAGATGCCGCCGACGCGACCGGCAATGCCGCTGCCGCGGACCGGCTCGAGAACACGGCGGACGCGGTGCGCGCGACCGGCCAGAACCAGGCCGAAGACATGCGCACCAACGACCCCGACACCAATCTGTCGAACGGCATGTGATCGAGACCGATCGGAGCGGCTGTCGTCCTCCGATCGTCCGACCGGACGGGAACCCTCGCCGCGGCACGGCGTTTGCCGCACGGTAGCGGCATGACCGTTATGACCGTTATGACCGTTATGACCGTGTCGCCGGCGGGGAGATGGTAATGCTGACCAAAGCATTGAGCGTCGTAGCGTTGGGCATGATGCTGGTAGCGGCCAAGGACGATCCGCTCGCCGGTCGCGTCGCCGGCCCGGCAAGCCAGTGCCTGTCGGGCTTCGATACCAATGCCCGCGCCGAGATCGTCGACGCGCGCACGATCGTCTATTCACGCACCGACCGACGCAATTGGGTGGTCCATCCGCAGGGCGTCTGCCAGGGCCTACGGCCTGGCCGCACCCTGGTCGTGGAGCAGCGCGGCGCGCAGCTGTGCAAGGGTGATCGCTTCCGCACCGTCCAGTCGACTTCGTCGGTGCCGTCGGCCTATTGCACCTTCGACAGCTTCGTCCCCTACGACCGGAGCATCGCGCGCTGATCCGCTGCGGCTCGTCCGTCGGGCGGCCGGTTCTGATCGCGATCGCAGCGGCAGCCGGGCTGTCCGCCGCGGCTGGCGCCAATATATTCGATGCGGACGGCGTGGACCCGCGCGCGTACGTCGCGGCCGGTGCGGCAGAGGCACGACGGCTGGCACCGATCGGCGCGATCGAATCCGATTTCGTGCTGCGCGCCAAGCGCGGCTTCGGCGTGCCGCCGGGGGCGGGTACCGCCTTCCTGGTCTCGCCATGCTATGCACTGACCAATTACCACGTCGTGTTCGGCAACCATCCGCTCAATCTCGACCCGATGGCGGATTACGACGTCAGCGTCCGCTTCGCGCTCGCCGCGGCCGACGCACCGCTGCGCGTGGCGGGCCGGGTGCGTCACGCCGGCGGCCTCGGCGGCGCTCTGCCCGATCTCGCCCTGGTCCGGCTCGACGATTGCCCGGGGCGGCGGCTCGGCTGGTACGAACTTGCCGCGCCACGCGCCGATCCGCGCGGTCCGGTCGATCTGGCGGGTTATGCGCGCGACCGCGGCATGCGCCAGCTCAGCCGCCAGCGCGCGTGCCGGATCGTTGCGGCAGCCGGGACAGCGACAGCGGGGGCGGGCTGGCTGTTGCACGATTGCGCCAGCCGCGAGGGCACCTCAGGCGCGCCGCTGCTCGATCCGGCTGCACCCGGCGCGCCGCTGGTCGTCGCGATCAACGCCGGCGAACTCGCGCCGGTCCGTGACATCCTGCCCGGCTTTACCGCGGCACACGCCAATATCGCGATCCCCTCCGCCGCGCTCGGCGCGCTCCCCGCGATGCTGGCGGCAATCCGCCGCGACCGCGCCGGCCAGGCGAATCCGCTGGCGCGGTGAGGGCCGCCCGGCGCGTTCGGCGCCGGGCGGGTGAGGATCAGTTGCTGTCCGAATCCTCATGGTCGCTGATCAGCACCGCGGCGCCGATCGCGATGCCGGCGACGATGATCGCGGCCGAGATCGGGCCGATACCGGCACCGGCGAGCTTGCTCGACTTGCCGGTCGGCGCGGCGGCGCGATGCGCCGACGACAGCGACAGCGCGCTCGCGGGATTCGCGGTGGCGGCGCTGGCCGCGACGGGACTGGCCGCGAGGGCGAGCGTCGATGCGCCGAGCAGGACGGATTTCAACATATGGAGTCTCCCAGTGTCGGCGAACGGTCGCCACCGGTCCCAACGCATCACGACGCGTTATGCTACATCGCTTCGCCGCGCCGCAGCATGATTGCGCCGCACGCCCGACAGCCGCAACGCGGCCGCATGCCTCGCCGATTGACCCGAACATATGATCCATATACGGTCCGTATGGTCAAGGCAGGGAAGCGGATATGGGAATCGTCAAGATCGACGACGGGCTGCACGAGGAAGCCCGCAAGGCGAGCGCGGTCATGTGCCGGTCGATCAACGCCCAGGCCGAATTCTGGATGAAGATCGGCATGCTCGCCGAGGCGCATCCGACGCTGTCGTTCAACGCAATCGTCGCGGCGCAGCGGGCCGCCGGCCACGCCCCCGTCGCCGCGGCCGCCTGACATGGTCAAGACGGCGGACGAACTCGCGTTGATGCGCGTTTCGGGCCGGCTGCTCGCGTCGGTGTTCGAGATGCTCGACCGCCGGGCCCTTGCCGGCATGTCGACCCTCCAGATCAACGATCTGGTCGAGCGGTTCATCACCGACGACCTTGCCGCGCGCCCGGCGAGCAAGGGCCAATATGGCTTCCGCTTCGTGCTCAACTGTTCGATCAATCACGTCGTCTGTCACGGCGTGCCGAGCGCCGACGAGATCGTCCGCGACGGCGACATCATCAACCTCGACATCACGCTCGAGAAGAACGGCTTCATCGCGGATTCGAGCAAGACCTATCTGGTCGGCGAGCCGAGCCCCGCCGCGCGGCGGCTGGTGCGGGTCGCGCGCGAGGCGATGTGGAAGGGCATCGGCCGGGTGCGGCCGGGCGCGCATCTCGGCGACATCGGCGCCGCGATCGAGCGCCATGCCAGGACGCACGGCTATTCGGTGGTACGCGACTTCTGCGGCCACGGCATCGGCCGCGACATGCACGAGGAGCCGCAGGTCCTCCACTTCGGCCGGCCGGGCACGGGCATGCGGCTGCGCGAGGGCATGGTGTTCACGATCGAACCGATGATCAACCAGGGCAGCCGCACGGTTGCGACCGAGGACGACGGCTGGACGGTGGTGACCAGTGACGGCAAGCTTTCGGCGCAGTTCGAACATACCGTCGCGGTGACCCACGACGGCGTCGAGGTGCTGACGCTGCGCCACGACGAACGGCGCGCGGGCGCGGCCTAGCGGGGGCTTGCTGGCTGGCTTCGCTGCCGAGGGTGCGCGCAGAGGCGCAGAGGCGCAGAGGACGCAGAGGGTGGCGTTCGGGCGCGGGCGTGGCCCTGTCATTCAGACGAGAGCGGAGGTTCACGCGAAGACGCGAACAGGGTGCGCGCGCCGTCGCACCTGCTGGCGTCCTCCGGACGATGGCGGGCAGGACGCATTCACCATCTCTGCGCCTCTGCGTCCTCCGCGCCTCTGCGCGAACTCCTCTTCGCGTCTTCGCGCCTTCGCGTGAATCCCCTTCGATCGGAGCAGCCGAAGAGGTTCACGCGGAGGCGCGGAGGGGGCGGCGGTCCGGGCTGGCGTGGTCCGGTCCTTCCCGGCCGGGAGGAGAGGGCCGCTGCCGCGGCAGGCGGACCAGCCTCCGCGCCTCCGCCTGACCCAAGATCCCGCACCCGCACCGTCGTCAGGATGGGCGGGCTAGCGCAGCACCGCTGCGGTGTCGGCCAGTGCGACGTCACGCATCTGATGGAGATAGGCCTCGTAATAGCCCTTGTGCGAGGCGCCGACGATCGCGACCAGCCGCGTCCCCGGCGCGCGGCCGAGCAGCTCCCGGATGTTCGCCACCATCCGCAGGTTGCGTGTCTCCCAGTAAGCGACGTAGCGGCGGCCATAGCCCTGCGCCGAAGGTTCGGTGAGCGCCGCGCCCCAGTCGCTGCGATAGGCCTGCGCGGCATAATCGGGCGCGTTGAACGCGCGATACAGATCGAGCAACCCGTCCGGCGCACCGATCCGCGCGATCAGCGCCGCGTCGGCGGCGGCGCGGGCCTTGCTGGCGGGATTGTCCCATGCCTTGGCGATCGCCGCGCCATAGGCCGCATCGTCCATCGGCGCGCCGACGAACGACTGGTCGTCGACGCTCCATACCCGTTCGAGCCCGGCGCGCGCGGCGAGCGGCGCGGCGATCAGCGCGGTCTCGTTGCGGTCGATGGCGCGCCGGCGCAGCTCGGCGACCGCGGCATCGGTGAGACTGTCGCCGGCGCGGCGTTCGGCCGGCGGCAGGCGCAGCCATTGCACCAGCGCCGATGCCGGCTCGCCCGCCGCGAGGAAGAGCATCGCCAGCCGCCGGCGCTGCGCGGGCGACGGCGTCGCCGGCCAGTCGGCGAGCTGCCGCTCGACCGCGGCGTTGGCGGCGACGACGTCGAGCCCGGTCGCGCGCCCGGCCGCGGCGGGATCGTAGCAATAGCCGTCGACCGCCTCGGCATGGAGGGGCTGCTGGCGGCGCATCGCGTCGCAGTACAGCCCGGAGATATTCTCGCTGGCGACCGCGGTTGGCCGCCACGCGGCGAGGCGGTCGACCAGCGGCGTGACCCTCTCCGGCTGAAAGCTCTTGGGCAGCGTCGACAGATGTGCCGAGCCGAGCACGAGCACGTCATTGGGCGCGCCGGCGGGTCGATCGGTGAGCATGTCGGGCCGGAACGTCGGCCGATAGTCCTGCGCCGGCGCGACCGTCGCTGCGCCGGCGAGCGTCATCGCTGCCGCCCATATCGCTCGCATCCTCATACGCCCCCCTGTCTGATACTGCCGGTGCCTTGCTGGTATAATACAGCAAATGCGTCAAGTCTGGACCGTCGACTGCCGGCTTCAGATGCTAGCGCGCCGGCAACGCCGATGAGGGTGCGTGCAGAGGCGCAGAGGACGCAGAGGGGGTCGTTCAGGGCGGACGTGGCCCTGTCACTCGGACGAGAGAGGAGATCACGCGAAGCCGCGAAGAGGGTGCGTGCGGTCGCACCTGCGGCCTTCGGCATCTTCTCTGCGTCCTCTGCGCCTCTGCGCGAACCTCTCTTCGCGGCTTCGCGTCTTCGCGTGAATCATCATCCACTCCCTTCGATCGAAGCTGCCGGAGGGGTGCACGCGGAGGCGCGGAGGGGGGCGATCGTCTGGCGTGGCCCGCTCATTCCCGGCCGGGAGGGGAGGGCTGCTGCCGCGGCAGGCGGGACATGCTCCGCGCCTCCGCGCCTCCGCGCCTCCGCGTGACCCCTCTTCGGCCTGCCGCCTAGCCGAACGGTTCGCTGGTCGTGCGCGGGCGGTCGTCATAGGCCTGGATCAGCCATTGCGCCTCGCCCTCGAGCCCGAGCGCGGTGAGGCAGCCGGTTTCGTGCGCGCCGGTGTCGATGCCGATGCGGTTGCCGCCGAGCTGCGGCCGGCCCGGCGTGAAGGTGTGGCCGTGGACGATCACCTTCTCGTGGCGGCGGCGGCTCGACAGGAAGGGTTCGCGAATCCACAGCAGATCGTCGGGGTCCTGCCGCGCCAGCCGCACGCGCGGGCGGATGCCGGCGTGGACGAACAGATAGTCGCCGCACGTCCAGGCATGCGGCAGCCGGTCGAGCCAGTCGACCACGCCGACGTCGAGCGCGGCGCGCAGCGCGTGCAGCACATGCGCGGTGTCGACCGGATCGGGGATCGCGACGCCCAGTCCCTCCAGCGTCTGCCGCCCGCCGAAGCGCAGCCAGAAGGCGAGCGCCTCCTCGTCGCCGCGATAGACGTCGACCAGCGCCGCCTCGTGATTACCCTTGAGCACCTTGACGTCGTCGTCGCCGGCGAGCGGCAGCGCGCGCAGCAGGGTCGCCGCGTCGCGACCGCGATCGATGAAGTCGCCGAGGAACACCAACGTCACCGCCGCAGGCCCGCGCGCGCTCGAATCATGGCGGATCGCGTTGAGCAGGCTGATCAGCAGATCCGCCTCGCCGTGGATGTCGCCGATCGCATAGACGCGCCGCCCGGGCGGCAGGCAGGGCGCGGCGACGGGGCGGCGGCGAAAGACCATCAAGCTCCATGGCGCGCACCCTGCGCGGAAGGGAGGGATCGGGAGCGTCGAACGCCGTGACGGGACCCCACGACCACGCGAAGCCCGCGGCCTCCAACCACCATCCGCCCCGGCCTTCAACCGATATTTAACCGCAACGGCCTAAATCACTTGAGAATTATTCTTGGGCTGAACAGTCATGCGTAGCTTTGGACTTTTGATGGCGGCCTCGAGCCTGCTGCTGCTCGGCGGCTGCGGTGGCGGCAGCGGCAGCACCGCCAGCGCCAGCGAAACCGCGGCGGGATCGTCGGGCGTCGTCGTCGTCCCCGCGGCGACGCCGACCCCCACGCCGACCGCGACGCCGACGCCGACGCCGACGCCGGCCGCGACACCGACACCGACCCCGACGCCCGCACCGACTCCTACCCCGACACCGACACCGGCCCCGACGCCGACACCGACCCCGACGGCGTCCAATCCCAATACGCTGGTGCTTGGCGCGGCGACCGCCTTCGGCCAGCAGACCTGGGATTTCTCGATCCTGCAGACCGCCAAGACGCTCGGCGTCGCCCAGGTGCGCGACGGCGTCGCCTGGACCGAGATCGAGAAGTCGCCCGGCGTCTATCAGTTCACCTCGCCCAAGGTGAGCTGGATCGACAATGTCATCGACGGCGGCTTCCCGGTGACCTTGCTGTTCGACAACACCAATTCGCTCTACGACAGCGGTTACACCCCCTATACCGACGCCGGCCGCGCCGCTTACGCCAAGATGATCGTCGCGACGCTCGACCATTTCCCGCGCGTCAAGGCGATCGAGGTCGGCAACGAATACAATGCGTTCAACTTCGTCACCGGGCCGGTGTTCAACGACGGCTATCCCGCCCGCCAGAAATATTACTATGACATGCTGAAAGCGGTCTACACCGCGGTCAAGGCGACGCATCCCGACGTCAAGGTGTTGGGCGGGGCGGCGCTGGCGATCCCGGTCGGTTACTTCAAGACGTTGTTCGCGCTCGGCGGGCTCAACTATATGGATGGGATCGTCGTCCATCCCTATACGACCAATCCCGAGCAGCTCGACAAGCAGCTCACCGTGCTGCGCAACGCGATGGGGAGCAGCGCCAAGCCGATCCACATGACCGAGTTCGCGCAGGAGCTCGACAGCATCCCCGACACCGCCGACTATCTGGTCAAGAGCGTCGCGGTGATGGCGTCGGCGGGCGTCGCCGAGGCGGACTGGTATGCGCTGCGCCAGCAGGGCAGCCCGAGCAACATCTGGTACAAGAATGTCGCGCTCGCCTCGTTCGCGTGCGCGGTGCTGCCGCCGGGGCAGGGCTATCAGGTGATGGCGACGCAGGTGCTCACCCAGGGCGCCGGCAAGCGCATCGCCACCGATCCGTTCGTCTACGCCTATCAGTTCGGCGACAAGGCGATGGTGATCTGGGGCGATCCGCGCAGCCTCACCGTCTCGGCCAATGCGAAATATTACAATTCGCAGGGCGTCGCGATCGCCAAGCCGGCGACGCTCGACCAGAATTCGCCGACGATCATCGTCAGCGATACGCCGCTCGTCTACGGCAGCAACGTCACGCTCGGGTCGACGCAGCTCGTCGCCGACAGCTACGACCAGTTCGACTTCACCAATTCGCTCGACGGATCGACCAAGTTCGAGGGGCCGTGGAGCTATTTCGCTTATGGCGTGCGCTCGCAGGCCTATACCCAGGCCTATACCCAGGGCGGCGGCGAGATCGCGAGTTCGGACTGGATGCCCTATATCGGCATCGACTGGCTGCGCCCGTTCAACATCAACGCCAATACGGTGAGCCCGGTCGACTATAACACCGGCGGGTCACCCGACGCCTATAAGGCGATCCTGCGCTACACCTCGCCCTATGACGGGACGTTCAACATCGTCGGCGCGTTCGACGTCAACGCCAATTCGGCGGACGGCATCGACGTCGGCGTCGTGGTCAACGCCAAGACGGTCTATACGACGATGTTCAAGGGCCATTCCGACCTCAGCCTGAAGGGGATCGCCCTCAAACAGGGCGATGTCGTCACCTTCGTGATCGGGCCCAACCAGAATGCGACCGGCACCGACACAACGCAATATCGGCTGAAGCTCTACCGCGCGTCCTGAGCGCGGCGGCAGCGATGCGGACGGGTCGCCGGCGGGAGCCGGCGGCCCGTTCGTGCCTGTGGGGCGGGACGTGGTGACCGAGCCGTGGCGACGGCGCTGCGGCGACCGGGCCGCAGCGACGCCACCGCCGGTGACCGGACCGGAATGTCAGGACGGCCGTAGCCGGCAGATCGCCGCCATCGCAGGATGCGTGATGCACCCCGCCCCGCTCAGCCCGCCGGCGTCGTGCGAGGCGGCGGGGCGGCGGGGGTGAGGATGTCGGCGAGCGTCTGGTCGATCGCGGCGGCACCGTCGTCGTCGCGGTCGCGGCGGGCGAGGGTGCGCAGGTCGCGGGCGAGTGCCTGCGCTTCGCGGGCGAAGAGCGCATGCGGATCGTGGTCGACGGTCACCGCGACCGGGTCGATCGCGCCGACCCGCGCCACCGCGCTCGCCAGATCGGCGGGCGCGGCGTCGGTCCGCCCAACGGGGGTGGCGGTCTGCGCGGACGCGATATCGGCGTGGATCGCGCCGCCCACCGCGGCGGCGGCGACGAGCACCGCCGGATCGGTCGCGCGCGTCGCCTCGATCTGCGCGGGGGCCGTGGCGGTCGCGGCGACGGCGGCGGTGTCGGTCGGCGCCGGCGTATCGTCGCTGCCGACCGGCGCGGGCGCGCTGCTCGGGATCATCGTGCCGCCCGCGTTGATATAATCGTGCACCGTCGCGGCGAGCTCGCGCGCGATCTGTTCGGCAGCCTCACCGCGCTTGGCGGGATCGCCGACGTGCAGCATCTCGACGAGGTGGAGCTGCGCCTTGAGATCGGCGATCTTCTGGGTGGCGTGGAGACGCGCTACCTCCGCCTCGCGCTTGGCGGTGCGCAACGCCTCGAGCGTCTCGGTCGCGGTGGCGGCGTGACGCGCCTCGCGCCGGGCTTCGGCGCGATGTTCGGCGGCACGATGCGCGGGATCGGGCTGATTGGGATCGAGCCGGTTGGGATCGGGATGCGGCACCGCCGGATGGGCGGCCTCCGCTGCCGGCTCGGGCCGCGCTATCGCCGACGGCGTGGCGGCCGCGGTGAGCGCGTCGGTCGCGGCGACGCTCGCGACGGGAGCAGCCGGCACGGGGCCGTAATGCTGCGGATCGGCGTAGACCGCCGGCGGGGCGCTGCCAATGTTCATGCCTCCATGATAGAAGGCCGGCAGCGCTCGCGGTCACGCGACGCGACAAAAAACCGTCGCGTCGGCGTGGTCGGGCGCGGCACGTCCCCGTGCCGCGACGCTTATCAGAAAACGGTGGCGATGATCCCGGCCCAGAGGGCGGCGGCGATCGGCAGCGCGATCAGGATGCCATGGGCGCCGAACGGATGACGGTCGGCCTCGGGGTAGTTGAAGATACGCATCAGAGCCTCTCCCAGCGTTTTCGCTATGAGTGGTTAACGTATCCATTTATGGTACCGGTTCAAGGGGTTTCGCGATCTTTTGTGTTTCGGGCATGCGTCACCCGTACCGCGTTGCAGCGACCGCAGCGCGAAATCACCGTTCCCTTGCGCACCGTGGCGGGCTTGTGCCGCCATCGGTGGATGCCGTGCCGGCATAGAAATCCAAGCACACCAACGCCTCACCCTGTCGTGCTTAACTATAACCAAACCCACGGTAATCCACCAGAGTTCGCGGGTCTGGCGGGTCCCGAAACGGGGCAGGTTGCATCCTCCGTCATGGCCGCTGCATCCGCCGCAATGGCGCGGCCGCCGCGCGCCCGCCGGCGCCGTACCGTCGGCACGGAGCGTCACCCGCCGGCATCCCGGTCGCGTCATTTTCCATGCCCCGGTATGGTTAACGTTGGCGATGCGGCGTGGCGTGATTCGCAAAGGCCTCGGCGATCGTCAGCCGCAGCCGGTCGTGCGACACCGGCTTGGCGATCACCCGCCCGCCGCTCGGGCAGCGATCGGGATGTGCGGTAAGATAGAGGACCGGCGCGGCGACGCCGTCGGCGGCGATCCGCGCGACCGCGGCGGTGCCGGTGCCGTGGCGTAGGCAGACGTCGGCGATGATCAGATCGGGGGCGCGACGCGCGGCGGCGCGCTCGGCCGCGGCCTGGCTTTCCGCCACCTCGATGCTGCCCGCGCCGGCCAAGGTCGCGGCATCGGCGACGAATTCGCCGAACAGATAGGAATCTTCGATGATCAGCACGTGCGGCATGGCGGCCTTTTCAGCGAGAGTACTGAAAACCCACCAAATAAAAGAACGTTCCACCCATGAAACGAGTGACCGCGAACCGGACGGATCATGGCCGGAGCCGCGCGCGGGGCGCGGCTCCGGGCCGGTCGGCTCAGGCGGTCGCGTCGGCCTTGGGCTTGCGGGCGGGCTTGGCCTCCCCCTTGGCGGCATTGGTCTGGCCGGGCTTGCGGCCGAGGCCGATCGTCTTGGCCATCGCGCTGCGGCTCTCGCTATAGGCGGGGGCGACCATCGGATAATCGGCCTTGAGCCCGTAGCGGGCGCGATATTCGTCCGGGGTCATGCCGTTGGTGGCGAGATGGCGGCGCAGCGTCTTGTAGGGCTTGCCGTCGATCATCGAGATGATGTGGTCGCGCGAGGCGAGCGACTTCCGCACCGATACCGCGGGCGTGTAATCCTGCGCCGGCGCGGCATCGTCGCCGCCCTTGGCACTGCCGGTCGACAGCGCGACGACGGTGTCGTGCATCCGCTGCAGGAACGCCGGCACATCGTCCGCGCTCACCCGGTTATTGGAGTTGCTCAGCCACGCCACAGTCAATTCGGTTGCGAGTTCCACCGGGCTGATGCTGGTGTCAAAGTCGTTCTGGTCGGCCATGTTGTGCTCCTTTGGCGTGACGATGACCGTGCAATAATCGCTAAGTTGACGCTGACAAGCCTGTTCTTCACTTGTCCAGATCAAGCAATGCCGCGCCGCAATGTCGTCGTGGTGCCAGCGTGGGACAACATGATGCAAAGCTTTGGCGGTAGCAGCTATCGAACAATCGTGGAACAGCCGGGCGATCGGCCGGGTCGCGACTAGCGCCGCGGGCGCGGTAATATTTGATGCAAGCGGCGGCGAATCAGGCGACGAAACGCCACTGGCCCTTGCCGTGGCGTTTGGCGGCGTACATCGCGCGGTCGGCGGCGGCGAGCGCGAAGGCGACGCCGGGTTCGTGGCTGAGCGCCGCGCCGAGGCTGCACGTCGCCGGCACGCGCGCGCCGGCGAGCGCGGTGGCGACGCGGTGGTGGATGTCGGCGACGCGCGCCTCGGCGCATCCGTCGTCCGCGGCGAGGCAGAAGGCGAGCTCGTCGCCCCCGATCCGCGCGGTCGCATCGCCGGGGCGCAGCGCGCCGCGCAACGCGCCGGCGGCGACGCAGAGGATCTCATCACCGGTGGCATGGCCGTGCACGTCGTTGATCCGCTTGAAATCGTCGAGGTCGATCAGGCCGTAGAGCAGGCCGCGCGCCTGGCGCGCGATCTGCCGGCTCTCGATCGCAAAGGCACGGCGGTTGCCAAGGCCGGTGAGCGGATCGATCCGCGCCTGATCGTGTGCGCGGTCGAAGGTGCGCCGGAACGCGCCGACCAGCAGGATGAGGAAGCCGACCCCGGCGATCCGCATCGCCGTATTCCAGATCGCGATCCCCGTCGGCACGTGCGACGCCTGCGCCGACAGGCCGTCGCCGAAGCCGTTGATCGCCAGCGTCGTCGCCACCGCCAGCACCCCCGAGACGAGCCCCCAGCCGCCGCCCAGGCACCAGGCGGTGAAGCAGAGCGGCACCAGATAGAGCGTGTTGAGCGAGACGAGCCGGCCGGTCGCCGCATCGAGCAGCACGACCACCGCCCAGGCCGCGGCGAGGCCCGGGACGGTCTGCCGCGCCGGCAGGCCGGCCGTCCATTCGAGCATCCGCTCGAGCGGCGAGCGCAGCGCAGGGGCGGGGGATGACATGCCCGCCCCCTAACCGTCATTGGTTAACGGATCGGACGCCACGTGCGGTCGCGGGGCGGGAAAAACGCCTCGCCGCGCGGGTTGGCGCAGGCGAGGCTACCCGGCCTTGGGGGGCACCGAGCGTCAGCGTTCCTGACGCTTATTCCTTAACGGAACGTAAAAATGGCGTCCGTACCGGCCTTTACCCGCATGCCCCAAAGCTGCGCGTTCGCCGGGCAGGTGCCTGGGTTCGCGCGGAGGCGCGGAGGCGCAGCGACGACGTGCTGGGGACGCGCCGCGGCTTTCCGGGCCTCCCGGAGGCGGCTGCGCCGCAAAGTGCACGCGAAGCCGCGGAGCCGCGGAGGAGCGGAGACCGTGTTTGGGGAGCGGCGTGGCTTTCCGGCGTATCGTGCAAGGCGGCTGCGCCGCAGGGTCGTGTGAGGCCGAATGGCAGGCGCGCGGGCGCATTCCCCCGGCTCCGCGTCCTCCGCGCCTCTGCGCGCGCCCTCATCCCCCGCGTCGGGCCATCGGTTCGGACATGCAACGATCCGCGGGTCGCCTCGTTATACCGTTGCGACAGCGCGCAAATCCGCGGCATGCCCGCCGCAGACTTGGCACGCTTCGCCGGATATCGATTGTCAGCGTCGTTAACGCTGCGCTGTCTGCCGCTTCCTTATCGGAGGGTAACTTATGCGTCTGAATATCGCCAAATCGTCTGCGGTCGTCCTGATCCTCGCCGGAGCGGGCACGCTCGGCGGCTGCGCGACCAAGGGGTTCGTCCGCGAACAGATCGCCACCGTCAACACGCGCATCGATGGCATGGACGGCCGCCTCCGCACCGTCGAGGGCACGTCGGGCCAGGCGCTCGCCCAGGCACAGGCTGCCGCGGGTCAGGCGCAGCAGAACGGCCAGCGCATCGACCAGCTCAACGGTCGCGTCGACGGGCTCGACCAGCAGGTGCAGCAGCAGGCGCAGCAGCGCGCGCGTCGTCCGCGCGGCTGATCGCTTGCGGATGCGGCGGGCGGCGGCCCCACGCGGCGACTGGCGCTGGCCGGCGCTCGCCGCGATCCTCGCGCTCGTCGCCCCGGTCGAGGCCGTGCCGGCCGCCCAGGCGCGCGCCGTCAAGGCCGGCGCCAGGGTAGCGGCCAAGGCCAAGGTCAAGGCGAAGTCCAAGGCCAAGCCGCAGACCGCGGCGACGCCGGCCTTCGTCCCGGTGCCGTCGCCCGCGGCGGCACAGGTGATCGCCTGGATCGCCGCGGCGCAGGACAATGCCGGCCTGCCCTATGCGGTGATCGACAAACAG
This sequence comes from Sphingomonas sp. RIT328, assembly GCF_000632225.1. GTDB lineage: Bacteria > Pseudomonadota > Alphaproteobacteria > Sphingomonadales > Sphingomonadaceae > Sphingomonas > Sphingomonas kyungheensis. The sequence continues at coordinate 41,265 of NZ_JFYV01000018.1, read as the reverse complement.
CAGGCGGCGCTGTTCCTGTTCGACGCCGATGGCACGCCGCGCGGCGCGACGCCGGTGCTGCTCGGCATCGGCGTCGGCGACGAATCCTCGCCCGGCGTCGGCGCCAAGCGGCTCGAGGAGATCGGCCCCGCCGAGCGCACCACCCCGGCGGGACGGTTCGTCGCCAAATTCGGCCGCGCCTTCGGCAACCAGCGCGTGCTGTGGGTCGATTATGCCAATTCGGTCGCGCTGCATGCGGTGATCACCACCCACAAGAGCGAACATCGCGTCGCGCGGCTGCTGTCGCCGACCCCGGACGACAATCGCATCAGCTTCGGCTGCATCAACGTCGGCACGTCCTTCTATACCAAGACGCTGCGGCCGCGCTTCACCGGCAAGGGCGGCATCGTCTACATCCTGCCCGACACGCTGCCGCTCGATACCGTCTTCCCGCGGCTGCGGCTGCTGCCCTATCTCGGCGCGCCGGCATGAGGAGGATGCGATGCTGCTGCTGACGCTCGCGCTGCTCGCTGCGGCGGACCGCCCGGTGGTGGTGAGCGCGCTGACCACCGGCCAGCTCGCCGCGCAATGCCAGGGCAAGGACAAGGACCCGACCGCGAGCTTCTGCACCGGCTATATCCTCGGCGTGTTCGACACTTTGTCGGTGGCGCGGCAGATCTGCCCGTCGCCGGAGCGCGCGTCGAACATCGCGGTACTCGCCGCGGCGCGCAAATATCTACGCAAGCATGACGACAGCGATGCCGCCCCGTCCTTCGTGATCCGCGCCGGCCTGCGCGAGGCCTTCCCCTGTCCGGTCAAGACACCGCCGCGGACCAAGACCCGCAGGACGCGTAAATAGGTACGCTATAGTGTCGTTGTCAGGCTGGATCGCACGCTGATACTACAGCGATCGTGTCCTATTACCGCCGATTCTTTTATCGGGCGGGTGCAACATTTGCGATCGGCCTGGGGTTGGTGGGCGAGCGCGGACCTGCGCCGCAACCGATGGACATGATGCGATGAATGCAGCCTGGGCATTTCCCTTCATCTTCGTCGCCGGCATGTTGCAGGCGGCCGGCGCGGCGATGGGCGGCGAGCTCAACAAGTCGCTGCACAATCCGTGGCTGGCGACCTCGCTGTCGTTCCTGCTGGTGCTGTTCGTCACCGCGGCGCTGTTCGTCTGCATGCCCAAGCCGCTGCCGACGGTCGGCGATTTCGCGGCGATGCCCTGGTGGGCGCCGCTCGGCGGCATCGTCGGCGCGGTCGCGGTGTTCGCCGGCTTCACCTTCATCCAGACGCTCGGCGCCGGCCCGGTCAACGGCGTGACGATCACCGCCAACATCCTCGCCAGCCTGGCGATCGACCATTTCGGGCTGCTGCGCATGGAACAGCATGCGATGAACCCGATGCGCTTCGCCGGCGCGGTGCTGATGATTGCGGGGGTGGCGCTGATCTCGAAATTCTGACGCGCGCCGGGCGGCTCACGCGGAGACGATCGGTGCGCGCGGAGGTCGCAGAGCGGGGCGTGGGGGCGCGGCTTGCGTGACCGCATCCGGCGCCAGCCGCTGTCTCCTTCCGGGGGAAGCCACGCCCTTGCCCCACATGCAACGCCTCCGCGCCTCCGCGCCTCCGCGTGACCAAAATCCGGCCGCCGCTGATCGTCGGGAGGAGAGGGCTCACGCGGAGGCGCGGAGGGGGGACGGGCCGCCCTGCAACGGCTGGAGGGAGTGGAGCCCTGCGCTGACGCGCGCCCTTTTCGCGGCTTCGCGTGACCGTCATGCGACGCCAGCCGCCGCCCCGGGAGCCATATCCTCGCTGCGCCCTCCGCGCCTCTGCGCGAACCCCAAACGAAGGTCGAGAAAAAGCCCGTCCCGGCGGCGGGCCGGGACGGGCGCCAAGGCTGTATAGTCGATGTCTGAGAGGCCGAGGCCCATCGACTCATCCCGCTATCGTGAGACAAATGCGTCGCGTGTTCAACTCCGATCGTATGCGCCGCGTCGGCGTGCCGCTACAGGCCGAGTGAGGCGCGCAAGAAGGCGTCGGAGCGGCTGAGCAGCGTCGTCCGGGCCGCCGCATCGTCGAGCTGATGGTCGAGCCCCGGAAACTCGACGAGTTCCGCCTTGCGCCCCGCCGATTTCAGTCGCGCGGCCATCAGGCGCGATTCGGCGACGCCGACATTGCGGTCCTTGTCGCCGTGGAACAGCAGCACCGGCGCGGTGATCGCATCGGCGTGGCGCGCCGGCGAGCCGGCCTCGACATGCGGTCCCCTGCCGACGAAGGCGTCGACCATCGCATAGTCGGTATAGTTGCGGGATTCCTCACGCAGGCTGTCGAGATCGGTGACCGGGGCGATCGCGACAATCGCCTTGTACAGGCGGGCGTCGAGCACCGCCGACTGGAGCGCGGCATAGCCGCCGTAGGACCAGCCGACGATCGCCAGCTTGTCCGGCGCGGCAATCCCCTGGGATAACAGCCAGCGTCCGGCATCGTTGACGTCGCCGATCGCGGTCTGCCACGACTGGAAACCGTTCTTCTGGAACCAGGCCGAACCGTAGCCGGTCGAACCGCGGAAGTTCGGCTGGAGCACGGCAAAGCCGCGCGCGGCGTAGAATTGCGCCAGCCAGTCGAAGCCCCATTCGTCGCGGGATCCCGGGCCGCCGTGCGGCATGACGATCGCCGGCAGCCCCTTGCCGCTACTCCCCGCGGGCAGCGTCAGATAGCCGGGGATCATCGTCCCGTCGCCGGCGCGGAAGCGGATCGCCTGCACCTTGGCGAGCGTCATGCCGGTGAGCTGCGGTCGCACCGGCAGCACTTCCGCCATATGCTTGCTGGCGCGGTCGAGCACGTAATAGCGTCCCGGATCGGTGTCGCTGCCGGCGTGGAGCAGCAGCTTGCCCTCGTCGCCGCTCGCATCGACGAAGGTGATCAGCGGCTGGCCCGGCAGCGCCTTGTTGAGCGCGGCGGCAAGCGTGCGCAGCGCCGGATCGAAGAATTCCGCCTCGCGCCGCTCGGTCGCATAGGAGGCGCCCACCACGCGCCGCTGCCGGCCGATCCGGATCAGCCCGTCGACGTCGACATCGGGCCGCGCCAGCACCAGGTCACGCTTCAGCGTGCCGTCGAGCGCCACCTTGTAGAGCGCCTGCCGCCCGTCCTTGTCGGCAAAGCCGTAGGCGACGTTGAGATCGGCATCGACCGCATAAGGATTGAAGCCGGCGTCGCCCGTGCCGTCGAGCCGCAACAGGCCGAGCGGTTGCCAGTTGCGGTCCCCCGGCTTGCGGTAGGTGTAGCGGATCACCGACGTGTCATAGCCGAGGCTGGTCTTCGATCGCGTGCCGACGATCCGCACCACGCCGCGGCCGTCGCTGATATATTCGACCGCGCCGTCACGGCCCGGTTCGACCACGTGCCGCGCGAGGCTGATGGTGTCGATCCGCTCGACGCCCAGGCCGTCGGTGGTGTTGGCGAGATGCGTACCGGTCGACATCTCGGGGACGAACTTGCGCGTCATCAGCACCGAACCGGGGGCGCCGGCCGCGGTCCAGTCGATCACCGTGCCGCCGTCCTGCATCACGTCGAGCGCGCGATCGCTCGCCGCGGCGGTCAGCATCTTCATCTTGTCGCCGTCGCTGTTGATCGCGATCGTGCGGCTGAACCCCAGCGCGCCCCGGCCGCCTTCGATGCTGGCGCTGATCTGACAGATGATCCGCGTGTCCGCCGACCAATGACAGGTGTTGAGATGCTCGGGATTGCCCGAGGTGCGCAGGATCGTCTTGGGCGTCCCGCCGGTGGCGAGATCGGCGACCTGAAGCGCCTCGCCCGGACCCTCGATCGCGACAATCATCGCTATATGGGTGCCGTCCGGCGACAGGCTGGCCTGACGCAACGCCTCGCGTGCGCCGAAGGCCGCAGCCACCGGGGCGACCGGCCCGACCGGATCGGCCGTCGCCTGCACCGCCCCCGCCAGCACACCACCGATCGCGACGCCGACGCGCAGCGCAAAACGCCTGTCCATCCCTGTTCCCCCCGTGTGTCCGCCCAGTCTATCGGCGCGGCCCGATGCGGCAAGCGCCGTCGACGACGGCGGGCGCGCGTCCGATCCATGCCCCCGCATTTCCTAACATTCCGATGAATAATCCGTCATCCTGGCGGCTTCGGCTTGCCCGCGGCCGGCGCGGGGTGCAGGGCCGCGGGCGGGAGAGGTAACTTTATATCATGAGGTTTCGATGCGCCCGCTGATCCTGACGATGTTGCCGCTGCTGCTCCCCGCCGTCGCCCATGCCCAGACCGGGGCCACGACCGGCGCACCGGCCCAGACCAGCGCCGATCCCGCCACCGCGCCGGCACCGGCCGATCCCGCCCCGGCGAAGGACATCGTCGTCACCGGCCAGCGGCTCGACGCGGCGCGCGCGCATATCCAGCCGAGCCTCGGCGCGACCAGCTACGAGATGACCAGCGCGACGATCCAGGCGCTGCCCGGCGGCGAGAACCAGCAGTTCAACCAGGTGCTGCTCCAGCTGCCCGGCGTGGTGCAGGACGGCTTCGGCCAGTTCCACGTCCGCGACGATCACAACGGCCTGCAATATCGCATCAACGGCACCGTCCTGCCCGAAGGGCTGGCGGTGTTCGGCCAGACGCTGTCGCCGCGGCTCGTCGACCGGCTCGAGCTGCTCACCGGCGCGCTGCCCGCGCAATATGGCCTGCGCAGCGCCGGGATCATCGACATCACCACCAAGAGCGGGCTGTTCCACAACGGCGGCACCGTCTCGCTCTACGGCGGCAGCCACGACACGATCGAGCCGAGCTTCACCTATGGCGGCTCGACCGGGCGGACCAATTACTTCGTCTCGGGCGACTATCGCCATGACGCGCTCGGCATCGAGAGCGTCGACGGGCGCTCGAACCCGGTGCACGACGACACCGACCAATATCAGGGCTTCGCCTATGTCGATCACATCCTGAACGACAACAACCGCGTCTCGTTCGTCGGCGGCTATTCGAACCAGTGGTTCCAGATCCCCGATCCGGTCGGCGCGCAGCCCGACGGCAGCTGGTCGGTCGGCGGGCGCACCGCCTATCCGAGCGAGGCGCTGAACGAGCGCCAGCTCGAACGCACCGGCTTCGGCCAGCTCAGCCTGCTCCACGATGCCGAGCCGCTGACCATCCAGGCGTCGGTGTTCGCGCGCTATTCGTCGCTGCGCTACCGGCCCGACCTGCTCGGCGAATTGCTGTTCAACGGCCAGGCGCAGGCGGCGCTCAAGCAGGATTTCACGATCGGCGCGCAGGGCGACGCGGTCTATCATCTCGGCAGCGCGCATACGCTGCGCGGCGGCCTGCTGGTCAGCCGCGACCGCAGCACCAGCGCGACGCAGACCAGCGTCTTTCCGGTCGACGACAGCGGCGCGCAGGCGGGCGAGCCGATCGTCCTCGCCGATCGCGCCGCCAAGACCGCGGTGACGCTCAGCCTCTATCTGCAGGACGAATGGAAGCTCGCGCCGACGCTGACGCTCAATTACGGCGCGCGCTACGATCATTACGCCGGCTATCGCACCGAGCAGCAGCTTTCCCCACGCGCCAATCTGGTGTGGCAGCCGGACAGCCGCTTCACCGGCCATATCGGCTATGCGCGCTATTTCGTGCCGCCCCCGTTCGAGAATGTCGCGGTGACCAGCGTCGCCGCGCTCGCCGGCACCAGCGCCTATCCCGAGGTCACCACCGACACGACGCCGTTCGCCGAGCGCCAGCATTATTTCGACGCCGGCTTCCAGATCAGGGCGGACGCGCATCTCACCTGGGGCATCGACGCTTATTATCGCATCTCCAAGAACCTGATCGACGAGGGCCAGTTCGGCGCGCCGATCATCCTGACGCCGTTCAACTATGCGCAGGGGCGGATCGGCGGGATCGAGGCGAACGCCAGTTACGCGCGCGGCCCCTGGAGCCTCTACGCCAATTTCGCCGCGGCCAAGGCCAAGGGACGCGACATCGTCTCGAGCCAGTTCAGCTTCTCGGCCGACGATCTCGCCTATATCGCCGGTCATTACATCTATCTCGACCACGACCAGAGCTACACCGGCTCGGGCGGCCTGTCCTATGCGCTGCGCACGGGCGCGCTGGCGGGGAGCAAGATCGGCGGCAGCCTGCTCTACGGCTCGGGGCTGCGCACCGACGGCGCGGTGCCCAATGGCGCGAAACTGTCGCCCTATGCGCAGGTCAACCTCACCGCGAGCCACCATTTCGCCGCGCCCGACGTCGACGTGCGCTTCGACGTGATCAACGTCGCCGACCATAAATACGAGATCCGCGACGGCGGCGGCGTCGGCGTCGGCGCGCCGCAATACGGCCCGCGGCGGGGGTTCTTCGTCGGGGTGAGCAAGGCGTTCGGCTGAGGGGCGGTAGTCCCGCGTGAAGGCGGGACCGCCGTGGACGTCGGCGTCGATGCGCGATGTCACCGTGTTCCTGCGCAAGCAGGAACCCAGGGTCAAGCAGAGCAACGACCGACACTCTTTACGACCCTGGGCTCCTGCGTGCGCAGGAGCACTGGCGTGGTGTCGCAGGAGTCTTGTGAAAGCGGGAGCATGGGTGGCCGCGCTCATCCGCCCACTCCGGCCAGATCCCTGACGCCTTTGTCATTTGCGTTAACGCCCGCAGCGACAGCATCCTTCGTCCGCCCCCGCGCCCGGCGGGGAAGGAGACCCGCATGTCCGTCCGGCCCCCGTCGCTCGCCCGTGTCGTCGCCGCGCTGTTCGCGCTCGCCGCGCCGGGCACCGCCTGGGCGAAATGCGAGGTGGCGCAATTCGCCGAGCTCAAGGTGGCGATGGTCGGCGAGAAGCCGATGGTCGACGCGACCGTCAACGGCCAGCCGGTGCGCTTCGTCGCCGACAGCGGCGCCTTCTTCAGCAGCATCTCGCCCGGCTATGCCAGGCAATTGGCGCTGCCCTTGTCGATGCTGCCGCCGCAATTCGTGGTCCGCGGCATCGGCGGCAGCACGCAGGCCGATCTCGCACGGGTCAGGACGCTGACGCTCGCCGGCATTCCGCTGCACGACGTGCCGTTCATCGTCGGCGGCAGCGAGGTCGGGCCGGGGGCGGGGCTGCTCGGCCAGAACGTGCTCGGCCTCGGCGATGTCGAATATGACCTGGCGCATGGCGCGATCCGGCTGCTCCACCCCAAGGGCTGCGCGCACGAGGATTTCGCCTATTGGGCGGCGGGGCGGCCGGTGTCGATCCTGACCATCCTGCCGCGCGACGCGCACCAGCCGCACACCATCGCCACCGTGCTGCTCAACGGCGCCAAGATCCGCGCGATGTTCGACACCGGCGCGAGCACCACCATGTTGTCGCTGGCCGCGGCGGCGCGCGCCGGCGTGACGCCGGACAGCCCCGGCGTCATCCCCGCCGGCTACAGCCGCGGCATCGGCCGCCATATCGTCAAGACCTGGCTGGCGCCGTTCGATGCCTTCGCGATCGGCGGCGAACAGATCAACCACAGCAAGCTGCGCATCGGCGATCTCGGCATGGACGACGTCGATATGCTGATCGGCGCCGATTTCTTCCTGTCGCACCGCGTCTACGTCGCCAATGGCGAGCATCGCCTGTTCTTCACCTATGACGGCGGACCGGTGTTCAACGTCAATCCGGCGCATGCGGTCGATGCCAGCGGCGCGGCGCTGGCGGTGCCGGTGGCGACGCCCGCTGCCAAGGACGATGCCGGGCTGGCGCAGCGCGCGATGGTGTTCGCCGCGCGCCATCAATATGCGCAGGCCGACGCCGACCTCAGCGCGGCGATCCAGCTCGCACCGCAGCAGGGCCATTATTATTACCAGCGCGCGACGGTGCGGCTGATGGAGCATCAGACCGGCGCGGCGCATGACGATCTCGACCGCGCGCTGGCGCTCGCCCCCGACGATGCCGAGGCGCATGTGCTGCGCGCGCGGATGCGGCTGGCGGCGCACGACCGCCCCGCCGCGAGCGACGATATCGCGGCGGCGGATCGCGCCGCGCCGGCAGCGTCCGACCTGCGTCTGACGCTCGGCGCGCTCTATGGCGACATCGACCAGTTCGACCGCGCGATCGCGCAGTTCGACGGCTGGATCCGCATCCATCCCGACGACAGCCGCAAGCCGGTCGCGCAGAACGACCGCGCCTGGGTGCGCGCGCTCGCCGGGCGCGACCTGCCCGCCGCTTTGTCCGACGCCGACAGCGCGATCCACCAGCGTCGCGACAATGCCCGCTTCCTCGACACGCGCGGGCTGATCCGGCTGCGGATGGGCGACTATGACAAGGCGGTGGCCGATTATACCGCCAGCATCGCGCTCAGCCCGCGCGACGCCTGGTCGCTCTACGGCCGCGGCCTCGCCGAACGCCACCTCGGCCAGACCGCCGCGGCCGACGCCGATATCGCCGCGGCGCTGCGCATCGCCCCCCATCTCGACGAACGCTTCCGCGGCCTCGCGATCAGCTGAGCGCGCGGGCGGATGGGGTCACGCGGAGGCGCGGAGGGGCGGAGGGGATACGTATCCGCCCCGGCTCTGCTTCCCTCTTGCAGATGACCGGGCCCCGCCAGCCTCACGCACTTTCTCCGCGCCTCCGCGCCTCCGCGTGAACCATCGTCTCCCGGGGACGGCGGGGGGCGACCTCGCATCCCCGCGCGTCATTGTCGCATCGCGTTGGGCGGATAGCTTTTCTGTCTACGTACAGTCGATGCAGGTTGAGTTCGATCCGGCGAAAGACGTCCGCAACATCGCCCGTCACGGCGTATCCTGGCACAGTGCCGCCCAGTTCGACTGGAGCAGCGCGCTCGAACGCGAAGACGACCGCTATGATTACGGTCACCGCCGCTTCGTCGCGCTCGGCCTGATCGCCGAGCGCGTGCATGTGCTGGTGTTCACCCCTGGCTCGCACGACGGCGCGGTGCGGGTGATCAGCCTGCGGCGGGCGGAACCGCATGAAGCGAGATTCTATCTTGGCCAGATTTGACCCGGCGATCCACGACGACAATCCGCCGATGGACCTCGCCTTCATGATCGCGATGGCGCCGTCGCACCGGCGCGGCCTGCCGCATGCGCCGACGGTCGAGGTGCGGCTGCGCCTCGACATGCGGACGGTCGATCATCTGCGCCGCGCCGGACCCGGCTGGCAACTCCGCCTCGATGCGCTGCTCGCCCGGCTGATCGCGGCCGGGGAGATTTGAAAGATGCCCCCCGGCCATGACCGGGGGGACGGATATCATCAGAAGTTGATCGTCGTCCCGATCGCGATGTTGCGGCCGAGCGAATCGTAGCGCTGCGGGATGGTGTTGCTGCGTGCCAGCGAGATATTGTACGAATCCGGCACGATCGGCGCGCTCTTGTCGAGCAGGTTGTTGGCGATCAGGCGCAGCGAGAACTGCTTCGCGATGGCGAAATTGAGCGCCAGGTCGAAATAGCTCTGCGGTGCGACGCGATAGTAATTGGTCAGCGCGCGGTCCGCGGTGCCGCCGATCGCCGCATCGCCCGAATTGTTGGCGTTGGTCAGCGAGCCGACATAGCGCCAGTTGAACGAGGCGCTGAAGCCCTTGTTGGCGGTGGTGTAGGTGGTGCGCAGGCCGTGGCTCCACTTGGGGATCAGCTGGCCGCAGCCGTTGCCGTAATAACCCGCGCAGTTGCGCTGCGGCTGCAGCGGCGAATCCTGGCCGCCGGCAAAGGTGGTCAGCGAGCCGTTGAAGCCGAAGTCGAGCCGGCCGATCGCATCGAGATCGAGCGCATATTGCGCCTGGAAGTCATAGCCGCGCGCGATCGACGTGTAATAATTGGTCGTGCCCTGGCGGATGAAGCCGGTGGTGGCATCGGTGCCGCTGGCGAACAGCGTGCCGTTGGCGTTGCGGACGATGCCCTGGCAGAAGAACTGGTCGCCGCCCGAGCGCAGGCAGCCGTCGGTGTAATAGCTATAGTCGTTATAGCCGAGCGAGTTGTCGATCTTGATCCGGTAGCGGTCGACCGAGAACACCAGACCCTTGACGAAGCGCGGCTTGACCACCAGCCCATAGGTCTGGGTGTAGGCGGTCTCCGGATCGGCGGTGAAGCCGCCCGAGCGCACCGAACAGGCGTTGGTGCCGTTGGGCGTGGTGTTGTTGCTGCACAGCAGGGTGGTGCTGCCGTAGAGCGCGTCGGACAGGCCGGTGGCGCGGCACACCTCGCGCGAGGCGATCGGCGCGCCATAGGTCACGCCGGTCGCGGTGGTGGTGACGGTCGGCGCGCAGAAATCGTTGAACGTGCCCGAACCGCCCGCGGCGAACTCGATGTTGCTCGCCTGGCGAATCTCGACCACCGTCGGCGCGCGCTGCGCCTTGTTGAACGAGGCGCGGAAGGTCAGGTCGCGCACCGGCGCATAGACGCCCTCGATCTTCCAGGTGTTGAAGGTGCTCGGATTGCTGCTGTACTTCGACACGCGATAGCCGCCGTTGAGCTGGACCAGCTCGGCGAACGGCTTGTGCTCGATGAGCGGCGCCTGCACCTCGATATTGGCTTCCCAGACGTCCTGGCTGAGATAGCTGTCGGTGCCGCCGAGCGCGCTGCGATAGGCGCTGTCGGCGCGCGACGACAGGGTGTCCTTGCGATATTCGGTGCCGAGCGCGATCGCGACGCCCTGTTCGGCGAACGGCGAGGTGATGCCGTATTTGCCGAGGTCGCCGGTCATGTTCGCCTGCACGTCGTACAGCGTGCCGGTGGTCACCGCGGTGCCGGTGCCGAACAGATAGTTGATCAGCGCGGGATCGGTGTTGCCGGCGCTGAAGATGTCGAACGGCACGCAGCCCGCCGCGCCGCTCGCGCAGCTCGCCGAGGCGGCGGTGCCGGTGACGTCGACGGCATTCTGCAGGCGGCCGGGGATGGCGAAGCTCGGGATGTAATCCTGATGGTTGCGCGCATAGACGCCGCCCACGTCATAGGTCCAGGCATCGCCGACCTTGCCGCGGACACCGCCGGTCAGGCGGACGCCGGTGTTGACATAGGTATCGGGCCGGTCGTTCATCTCGCCGAGGCGATAGGCGAGCGTGACGGGCACGCTGGTCGTGCCGGCGCCGCAGCCGATCGCGGTCGCCTGCGTCCCCGACAGATAGGGGTTGGCACAGCTGACGTTGACGGTGCCGGAGGCGATCGTCGGATAATTGTTGTACGACTTGTCGCGGAACCAGATCCCCGAGGCATAGAGCTCGGCTTCGGGCGCAAGGTCGAGGCTGGCGAAGCCGCCCGCGTTCACCCGCTCGGAGGGGCGCTGATAGGCATAGCCGCTGAAATAGTTGGAGGCGTTGCCGGCACCCGCCGCGAAGGGCACGAAATTGCGCGACCCGTCGGGATTGTTGACGAACTGCGCGCCCTTGTTGACGCCCGACTGCGGCGTGATCAGGCCGCTGGTCGAGCTGCTCGGGGTGAGGCCGCACGACAGCGGGCCGTTGAGCTGCAGCTGGGTGATGTAGCAGCCCGCGTTGGAGCGCGAGGTGAGGGCGACTTCGTCGGTCTTGCGATAGTTGACGAAGCCGCTGAGGTGCAGCTTGCCGTCGAACAGCTTGGTGCCCGCGGTCAGCGTCAGGTCGGCGCGGCCGCCGTCGTTGGTCAGGCCGCGCGGGCTGGTGAAGCCGGCGGCGCGCGCCAGCGGCGAGACGATCGTGTCCTTGTTGTTGTGATTGTAGAAATTGTAATTGGCGTCGAGCTGGACGCCCTCGAAATCCTTCTTGAGGACGAAGTTGACGACGCCGGCGACCGCGTCCGAGCCATAGACCGACGAGGCACCGCCGGTCAGCACGTCGACGCGCTCGAGCAGCGAGGGCGGGATGATGCCGACGTCCTGGCCGTTCTGCGTGCCGAGGCGCTTGCCGTCGATCAGCACCAGCGTCCGCTCGAAGCCGAGGCTGCGCAGCTTGATGCGCTGGCGGCCGTCCGAATCGTTATAGGTCTGCTGGCTGTCGGGCGCGACCTGCGGCAGGCGGTTGAGCACGTCCTCGACGTTGACCGGCGCCTGGGCGCGGATGTCCTGCGCGGTGACCGAGGTGATCGGCGCGGCCGAGGTGACATTGGGGCGGTTGATGCGCGTGCCGGTGACGACGATCTCGCCCGAGGCGGGGGCGTCGCCGGTCTGGCCGGCGATCGCCGCGGCGCGCGTGTCGGAGGCGACCGCGGCATCGGCGGCGGGCTGCGGATCGGTCTGCGCCGCGGCGGCGACGTTCGCATTGGGGGCGGGCGTGTCGAGCGGCGGCGTCTGCTGGGCGGCGGCGGGCAGCGCCCACACCCCCATCGCGGCGAGCAATGCGATACGCGAAACCGACTGAACCAAGACGCCTCTCCCTCTGACCCGGCGTCGCGCGCCGGCTGTCCCTGCCGGCCTCCGTCAAATCGGAAACCAAATCAGGCCCTTACCAGACCTGAATAATACCAATTTCAAACTAAAGTAAATACACCTTGATCAACGCGCGAAAGGGTGGGTGACGGCTGACGGCCGATACCGTCGTGCTATGATGGACGGGCAGGGAGGGCGTGCGGAGGTAGACATGACGACCATCAGCAAGACCATCATCCTGACCGAGCAGCACAATGCATGGCTTGCGGCGCAGATCGAAGCCGGCAGCTACACCGACGACAGCGATGCGATCCGGGATATGATCCGGCGCGAACAGGACCGCCGTGGTGAGATCGATGCCCTTCGCCATGCCCTGATCGAGGGCGAGCAGAGCGGCGCACCGCAAACCTGGGACTTTGCCGCGTTCAAGCAGCGTAAGATCGAGCAATATGGCTGAATTGCCGTTCGCGCCGCGCACTGCGTGATCCGGATGATATATTCGACTATAGCACGACACGCTGGGGTCTGGATCAGGCGGTACGCTATATCGATCTCATCGCAGGCGTCTGCGGTGCCTTGGCTGAGGCGCCCCATCATGCACAAAGCTGTCCCGATATCCGGCCAGGCTACCGACGCCGGACAGTCGAGCAGCATATGATCCATTTTCGCGCAACGGACGATGGCATCGTCGTCGTTCGGATCCTGCACCAGCGCATGAAGGCGAGCCGTTACCTGTAAGGGCCGGCTGGCCAGCGATCACGGACTGGACGTCACGGGCAACCGTTGCGGCGGATGCGGTCGGCTTCCTCGGCGCGGTCGCGGGCGTGGTGCCATGGCTCGGGCGGCGCGGCGGGCAGGGCGGGCGGCGGGGTCGGGATGCCCTCGCGCGCGCCGGCGAGGCGCATCGACCATCGGCGCAATCGCGTGCCGACGCCGGCCAGCCGGTCGCGCGCTGTCGTCATTCTTGCCCCCTTCGCCGGCGCGGATGATCGGCCGGTCTTCATGTCCCCGTGCGGTCGCGCCGGAGATCGGCGGGCTGCCGCCACGATCGCCATCGTGGCGTCGCACGCGGATCGGGACGCGATGGCGGCCCCTAAGCCGTTCCTGTTACATGCCTCTGACAGGGTCGATGACAAGCGCGTCATCTCTGTATCACCGCGAGACAGAGAGGCGCAGAGGCATGGCCCGCGTTTCCGCCCGCCACCGGCTGGATATACGGAGGGCGCGCTCCGGCGATCGCCTGACCTGCGGCGTCAGCCGCTGTCCCGCTCCCGACGAAGCCACTCTGCTTCCCGGTACGCACCCTCTCCGCGCCTCCGCGCCTCCGCGTGAGCCACGGCCCGGCTGCCTGTCGCTCGACGTCGATGAGCCACGCGAAGACGCGAAGAGAAAGGGTTCACGCGGAGGCGCGGAGGCGCGGAGAGGGTGTTCGGGAGGAAGTGGTCTGCCCGGCCAGGACCGGAGGGAGGCGGGAAGTGCGCTGGCGCGCGAGCGTCGTCGCGGCTTTGCGTGAATTTCGGGCGGTGTCAGCCGCTCCCACGCCCCGGAATGCCACGCCGTCGCGCCAGCCCGCCGCGCGATCCATCGGCGGCGCTAGGGGAGCGGGGCGAGCGCGGCGGTCAGCAGGCGTTCGATCGTGGCGAGGCCGGCGTGGCCGAGCTGGATCAGCTCCGATCCGTCGCGCGGCGCGACGAAGCCGCGCTGGACGAGGACGCGCAGCCAGCGCTCGACCGAGCCGGGGGTCAGCGTCGTCGCCGCGGCGATATCGGCGAGCGTCGCCGGCCGCCCCTCCGCCTCGGCGAGATAGAGCGCGAGCAGGATCAATCCGGGATAGTCGCCGAACAGGTCGCGGCCCCATGCCTCCATCCGCAGCGCATAGAGATGGCGCAGCCGCAGCGCCGCCTGCCACAGCCGCTGCGGCGTCGCGCCGGCGTCCTCCACCCAGGACAGGGTCGAGACGAGCAGCCCTGCCGCGTCGAACCGCGAGACGAGCAGGTCGACCGCGACGATCCCGCCGTCGGGTCGCCAATAATGTTTGCGCAGCTGCGTCGGCGCCGCCTTGTCGACCAAGGTGTCGAGCATCGCCGCGCTCTTGTCGAGATCGTCGGTGACGGTGATCGAGCGGTAGGAGGCGCCGATCAGCGCGGCATGCGGGCGTTGCAGCAACCGGCAGAAGCCGCTGTCCGCGCCGAGGATGATGCCGGTGGTGGTCGAGACGCAATGCGCAACCGGCATTCCGGCTCCTCGGACGGACCGGCGCGGCCCCGTGCTGCGCCGTATGAAAGGATATCCGTTAATCCGAATGGCTTGCCCAAGTCGAGCGGCGAGCCGCATGCCGGTGCCGAAGTCAGGCGACGCGGTCGAACTCGGCGTCCTCGGCATCGGGGCCGCCGCTCGACAGGTCGAGCCGATGGCCGCGCGGCCGCTGGTCGGTCATCGCGCCGGGGGCGAGCGCCGGTGTCGCCTTGCGCGTGGCGACCAGCGTCCGCTTGCGGGTAAGCGGTGTCAGCGCGCGCGGCGTGGCGCGGCGTGCGGCCGGCCGGTCGCCGAGGTCGAAGAAGCCGATCGTCTGCTGCAATTCGCCCGCCTGTTCGGCGAGCGTCATCGCGGTGCCGCTGATCTGTTCGACCGCGGCGCTGTTCTGCTGCGTCACCGTGTCGAGCTGCTGGATCGCCTCATTGACCTGCCGCGCGCCGATATCCTGTTCGCGGCAGGCGGCGCTGATCTCGGCGACCAGCTCGGCGGTGCGGCGGATGTCGGGGACGAGCCGGATCAGCCGCTCGCCCGCCTCGGTCGCCGCCCCCACCGTCTCGCCCGACATCGCCGAAATCTCCGCCGCGGCGGCCTGGCTGCGCTCGGCGAGCTTGCGCACCTCGGCGGCGACGACCGCGAAGCCCTTGCCGTGGTCGCCGGCGCGCGCCGCCTCGACCGCGGCATTCAAGGCGAGCAAATCGGTCTGGCGCGCGATCTCCTGGACGATGCCGATCTTGTCGGCGATCGTCCGCATCGCCGCGACCGCGCGGGTCACCGCCGCGCCGCTGCCCTCGGCATCGCGCGCCGACTGGCGGGCGATCGCCTCGGTCTGCGCGGCATTGTCGGCATTCTGTTTGATGTTGGCGGCCATCTCTTCCATCGAGGCGGAGGCCTGTTCGGCGGCGGCGGCCTGTTCGGTCGCGCCTTCGCCCATCTGTTCGGAGGCGGAGGACAGTTGCGCGCTGCCCGCCGCGACCTGCTGCGCCGTCTCGTCGATGCCGCGCACCACCTCGCGCAGCCGCGCCGACATGGTGTTGACCAGGGCGATGAGGTCGCTGATCTCGTCCTGATGGTGGACCTGCACCTCGCTGTGCAGATCGCCCGCCGCCACCGCCTCGACCGCGCGGCCGGCGCTGCGCAGGCCCTGCGAGACCAGCCGCGACAGCCAGACGCCGCCCGCGCAGGCGATCAGCAGCGCCAGCCCCGCGGTGACGATCAGCGTCCTGCGCGCCGTTTCGTACAGGCGCCGCGTCTCGCCATTGGCGTCGAGCATCTGCTGGCGCGCCTGATCGACGATCTGCTGGGCGACCGCGGCGAGCGCATTGACCATCGTCCGCGACCGCGTGGCGGAAAGCGCGCCCGCCTCGGCATTGCGGTTGGCGAGCGCGAGCACGCGGATCTGGTCGTTGAGCGGCAGGTAATCGGCCCATTTCGCCTGTATGCGCTGCCACAGCGGCCGGTCGGCGTCACGGGCATGCGCCACCCCGGCGGTGAGCGCCTTCTGCACCTCGCCGCGCAGGCGCATCAGATCGGCGTCGAACTGCTGCATCTGCGCCGCGTCGGTGACCATCACCAGATTCTTCTCGGTGCGGATGACGAGATTGACGGTGTTGGCGAGATCCTGCGCGCTGTCGAGCCGGGCGACCGGACCGTGGATCAGCCCGTCGACCGCCTGATCGAGCCGCGCCATGCCGCCGATGCCGACCCAGACGACGGCGGCGAGCAGCGCGAGCAGCACCGCAAAGGTGAAGGCCATTTTGCTTTTGATCGTCAGTCGCATCGATCCTGCCCGCGGATGGTTATGCAACATAATATAGTCAACGCGGGGAAGAGTGCGGCAGCTGCCCGTTCGTCGGCAACGATCGCCGCCATTTCGGCGTGAGGGCAGGCCTATCATCCCGGTCGACGGCGGCGCGACGGGTCAGATCCGCTCGAACTCGGCGTCCTCGGCATCGACCTCGCCGGCGGCAAGGTCGAGGGCGAAGCCGCGCACACGGGTCTGGTCGGTCAGCGTGCCCGGCCGCGGCGTCAGCAGCCGCGCGGCGCGTGTCCCCTGGATCGCGGTGCGCTGCGCAGCGGGGCGTTTGGCGACGCGCGGCTTCGCGGCGGGGCGGGGGCGGGGAGTGCCGGAAGCGGCGTCACCGCGGCGGAAGAAGGCGAGCCCCTGTTGCAGCTCCTCCGCCTGATCGGCGAGCGTCGCCGCGGTGGCACTGATCTGGTCCGAGGCGGAGGCATTCTGCTGCGTCACCGCATCGAGTTGCTGGATCGCCTGGCTGACCTGCGCGGCGCCGAGGTCCTGTTCGCGGCACGCCGCGCTGATCTCCGCGACGAGCTCGGCGGTGCGGCGGATCTCCGGCACCAGCCGGGTCAGCATCGCGCCGGCCTCGGTCGCCGCGCCGACCGTGTCGCCCGACATCGCCGAAATCTCCGCCGCGGCGGTCTGGCTGCGCTCGGCGAGCTTGCGCACCTCGGCGGCGACGACGGCGAAGCCCTTGCCGTGATCGCCGGCGCGCGCCGCCTCGACCGCGGCGTTCAAGGCGAGCAGGTCGGTCTGTCGCGCGATCTCCTGGACGATGCCGATCCGCTCGGCGATCGTCCGCATCGCGGTGACCGCGCGCGCCACCGCCTCGCCGCTGCGCTCGGCCTCCGCCGACGACTGGCGGGCGATCTTCTCGGTCTGCGCGGCATTGTCGGCATTCTGTTTGATGTTCGCCGCCATCTGCTCCATCGATGCCGAGGCCTCTTCCGCCGCGGCGGCCTGTTCGGTCGCGCCCTGGCTGACCTGCTCGGCGCTCGACGACAGCTGCTGGCTGCCCTCGGCCATCCGGTCCGCCGCTTCGGTGACGTTGCCGGCGAAGCCGGACAGCGCATCGATCAGCCGGTTGACCGACTCCTTCATCCGCTGGTGATCGCCGTCGCAGGCGATCTCGACGCGTTCGACCAGCGAGCCGGTGCTGACCAGATCGAGCACGCGATTGCCCTCTCCGATCGGCAGCAGGATCGCATCGAGCATGCCGTTGATCCCGGCGATCAGCCCGGCGAAATCGCCGCGGAAGCGCGCGACGTCGCCGCGCTCGCGCAGCTGGCCGGCGGTCGAGGCGACGATCAGCCGCTGGATCTCGGCGGTGATCTCGCGCAGATTGCCGCGCAGCAGCTCGATCGTGTCGTTGATGAACGCCTTCTTGCCTGGAAAGGCGGCGAGCGGCGCGTTGAAATCGCCTTCGCCGAACTGGGCGATACACGCCATCGCCTGTTTCTTGACCGCGATATGGCCTGCGACCATCGTGTTGATCCCCGTCGCCATCGTGCGAAAATCGCCGGTGAACGCCTCGACCGGCACGAATATGTCGATGTCGCCGCGATCATGTTCCGCCGACATCCGGTTCATCTCGGCGATCAGCCGCCGCAGATTGGCGCGCAACAGCTCGATCGTCTCGTTGATGAACGCCTTCTTGCCCGGGAAGGCGGGCAGCGACGCGTCGAAATCGCCCTCGCCGAAGGCGCGGACGCAGGCCATCGCCTGGCGCTTGGCGTCGATATGGCCGGCGATCACGCCATTGACCTCGCGCGTCACCGCGGCGAGGTCGCCGGTGAAGCGCACGACCGGCAGCGTCGCGTCGATCTCGCCGCGGGCATGATCGGCGGCGAGCGTCGCCACCGCCTCGCGCAGCTGCGCGACCGGCGCGGTCGCCGCCTCGACCAATGCATCGACCTCGTCGAGCAGCCGGCGCGTCGCGCCGCTCGCCACGGCGGGATCGCTGCGTTCGCCGAGCCGCCCCTGCGCGATCGCCTGCCGCAGTCGCTGCACCTCGCCGATCGCGACATCAATATGGGCGGCGGAGGAAAGCGAGAGATAGGGACGCATGGCAGGACCTCTGGTGAAGGACGGCGCCGTCATCCCCGGGGATGCCGGCCACGGCAAAGACACCGGCATCCGCAGGGATGACGGGGGCGGCGGAAGCGCGGCCGATGGTTACGTTCGAACGTCAGGTCAGGCGGGGGACACCCGCTCCGGGAAGTCTTTCCCTTGTTCTGCGCAACATAGGGTCACATCACGTACATGTCGATTGTGGACTTAAGTTTTGGTTAAGGCGGTATGCCCGGCGGCGGGCGGCACGCGGTCTGCTGTCGACGTGCCGGCCGAGGGTAGGTCATAGGCCATTTCCTATGGTGGAACGGCCATTGGCCCGGTCCTGCGTGCCGCCCGGCGGTCCCGCTGGCCGACGGCCTAGAGACGTCCGGTGCCGACGTGCCGCGTCGCTCTCGGCCAAATTATTGATACCCATCTATATCGACGCGGTAGCATGGGCTGCCTGCCGCATCGGAAGCGGGCTGGCCAGCGCGTGATGCGGATGACGCGCAACAGCATCAACGTTGACCGTGGCGGTACGACCGGTCTGGCCACGGCAATCAACGCCCGCCCGCCTCGCCAAAAAAAATTTCGACGGCGCCGTCGTACTACGACGATCACGCGCCCGGTGCGGTCCCGATCGATGCGTTTGTCATGATGATAATCACTTGCATCGACTCACCCGGCCATGCCGGCGCGGGCGGCGCGCGTCACATCCGTTCGAAGCCGGCATCCTCGGTATCGCCCTCGCCGGCGCTGAGGTCGAGCGCATAGCCGCGCAGGCGCGACCGGTCGGCGAGCGGGCCGGGACGCGGCGTCAGCAGCCGCGCCGATGTCGTGCCCTTGATCGCGGGGCGCTTCGCGGTGGCGGGGTGACGCGTCGCGACGCGCACCGGCGGGGCCGCGACCGGCGTGTCGGCGCAGCGGAAGAAGGCGATGCCCTGCTGCAGCTCCTCCGCCTGATCGGCGAGCGTCGCCGCGGTGGCGCTGATCTGTTCGGCCGCGGCGGCATTCTGCTGCGTCACCGTGTCGAGCTGCTGGATCGCCTGGCTGATCTGCGCGGCGCCGAGATCCTGTTCGCGACACGCCGCGCTGATCTCGGCGACCAGTTCGGCGGTGCGGCGGATCTCCGGCACCAGCCGCGTCAGCATCGCGCCCGCGTCGGCCGCCGCCACCACCGTCTCCCCCGACACCCGCGATATGTCCGCCGCGGCGGCCTGGCTGCGCTCGGCGAGCTTGCGCACCTCGGCGGCGACGACGGCGAAGCCCTTGCCGTGATCGCCGGCGCGTGCCGCCTCGACCGCGGCGTTGAGCGCGAGCAGGTCGGTCTGGCGCGCGATCTCCTGGACGATGCCGATCTTGTCGGCGATCGTCCGCATCGCCCCGACCGCACAGGCGACGGCGGCACCGCTGCGTTCCGCCTCGGCGGAGGACTGGCGGGCGATCTTCTCGGTCTGCGCGGCATTGTCGGCATTCTGTTTGATGTTGGCGGCCATCTCTTCCATCGAGGCGGAGGCCTGTTCGGCCGCGGCGGCCTGCTCGCTCGCGCCCTGGCTCATCCGGTCGGCGCCCGCGGACAATTGCTGGCTGCCCCCGGCGACCTGCGCCGCGGCGGCCGCGATCGTGCCGACGACCCGGGTGAGCGCCTCGACCAGCCGGTTGACCGCCTCCTTCATCCGCTGGTGATCGCCCTCGCAGGCGATCTCGACGCGTTCGAGCAGCGAGCCGGTGCTGACCAGATCGAGCACGCGGTTGCTCTCGCCGATCGGCAGCAGCGTCGCATCGAGCATGCCGTTGATCCCGGCGATCAGCCCGGCGAAATCGCCCTGGAAGCGCGCCGCCTCGCCGCGTTCGCGCAGCCGGCCGGCGGTGGCGGCGGCGATCAGCCGCTGGATCTCGGCGGTGATGTCGCGCAGGTTGGCGCGCATCTGCTCGATCACCTGATTGCCCGACGCCGCCTTGCCGGGGAAGGGGGCGAGCGGCGCGTCGAAATCGCCGGCACCGAACGCCCGCACGCAGGCGACGATGCGGCGCGCCGATTGCACGTGCCAGTCGACCGCGGCGTTGACGTCGCGCGCGATCGCGGCAAGGTCGCCGGTGAAGCGTG
The DNA here is from genome assembly GCF_000632225.1 of Sphingomonas sp. RIT328. GTDB lineage: Bacteria > Pseudomonadota > Alphaproteobacteria > Sphingomonadales > Sphingomonadaceae > Sphingomonas > Sphingomonas kyungheensis. The sequence continues at coordinate 20,768 of NZ_JFYV01000018.1, read as the reverse complement.
TCACCGGCATGACCGCATCGACCTCGCCGCGGTTGTGCGCGGCGATCAGCGTCGCCGCCTCGTCGCGCAGCGCCTCGACCGGATGGGTCGCCGCATCGAGCAGCGCGTCGATCTCGCCGAGCAACGTGCGCACCGCGCCGCTGCCCGCCGACGGATCGCTGCGCGCGCCGAGCCGCCCCTGCGCCAGCGCCTGCCGCAGTCGGCGCACCTCCTGGATCGCGACGTCGATATGGGCCGAGGGCTTGAGCGAGACATAGGGTCGCATGACGGGGCCTTTGGACAGGACGCGGGGTCCGCCGCGCCACAGTCTATGATAGCTCGCCCGGCGACCGTCCTGATCGCGCACGTCTATTTGACGAAGCGACATCTTCGCGGCTTGGCGCGTCAAGCGGGGTGACGCCCGGCGGCTGCTGTGCCTAAGACGCATCATGGCTCATCTTCCCCGCCGTGGCCGTCGCTGGACCCCTGCGCGCTTCCGCGCGCTGCTGCGCGCGCGCGGGCCGACCTCGGTGCGCTTCCGCCAGCGGATCGCGGTGACCACCGGGGCGGTGGCGATCGGCATCGTCGCGGTGCTGTTCGCCGAGCTCGCCGACGCGACCTCGGCGCTGTTCGACGGCTTCGTCCGGCGCCAGCCGTGGCTGCCGCTGCTGTCGACGCCGCTCGGCTTCATGGCGCTGGTCTGGCTGACCCGCCGCTACGTGCCGCTGGCGCGCGGATCGGGCATTCCGCAGGTGATGGCGGCGCGCGACGATCCCGCCGCGGCGACCGGCAATCTGATCGCGGTCAAGACGGTGGCGGGCAAGGTGCTGCTGACGATGGGCGCGATCCTGTGCGGCGGCAGCGTCGGGCGCGAGGGGCCGACGGTGCAGCTCGCCGCGGCGGTGATGGGGGTCAGCCACCGGCTGATGCGGGTGACGCTGAAAAGCACGGTGGTGATCGCCGGCGGCGCGGCCGGCGTCGCCGCGGCGTTCAACACCCCGCTCGCCGGCGTGCTGTTCGCGATCGAGGAACTGGCCGCCGCCTATGAGCAGCGGATGACGCTGATGGTGCTCTCCTCGATCGTCATCGCCGGCATGGTCGCGCAGAGCCTGACCGGCAATTACGTCTATTTCGGCGTGATCGGCGCGCATATGTCGCTCGGCGCGGCGCTGGTGGTGGTGCCGGTGGCGGGGCTCGCCGGCGGGCTGGCGGGCGGCGCCTTCGCGCGGGCGATGCTCGCGCTCGCCAGCGGCCGGCACCGGCTGACGCGGTGGAGCAAGGCGCGCCCGGTGCTGTTCGCCGGCGCCTGCGGGCTGGTCGTCGCCGGGCTCGGCGTCGCCACCGGCCTGACCTGGGGCACCGGCTATGGCGCGGCGCGCGGCATGATCGGCGGGGTCGATGCGCCCTTGTGGTTCGGCCCCGCCAAATTCGCCGCGACGCTCGCCACCGCGGTGGCGGGGCTGCCCGGCGGCATCTTCGCCCCCAGCCTCGCGGTCGGCGCCGGCGTCGGCAACCTGCTGCGCGCGGTCTTCCCCGACGATCCGACCGGCGCGGTGGTGATCCTCGGCATGGTCGCCTATTTCACCGGCGTGGTGCGCGCGCCGCTCACCGCGGTGATCATCCTGTCGGAGACGACGGCGAGCCGCGGGCTGATGCTGCCGATGTTCGCCGCGGCGTTCATCGCCGACGGGGCGAGCCAGGCGGTCTGCCGCGAGAAGCTCTACCACGGCCTGTCGGCGACCTTCTCGCCGCATCGACCGTCTTAGTGTATTATATGGCTGACACACATGGATCAGTGATGCTATGGCATCGTTCGCCAGTGCTTCAGTACCCTGTGCCTGGCGATCCTTAGATGGACCCCTACGGCTGCCGCCCCCGCGGCGGCAGCCGGATTTTTGGTGAAGGGCCGCGCGCAGGCTTATTCCTCCGCCGATAGCGGGCAGCATCTTATCCTCCCGCGCGCGCCCTCCGCGCCTCCGCGTTCCTCTCTTCCTTCGCGGCTTCGCGTGACCCGTTAGGCCGCCCCGCGGCGCACCCGGGCGAGGCCGAAGGCGGCGAGCGCCAGCGCGGCGAGGCCGATGCCCACGGAGAGCCGGGCACCGGACCCGCGCTCCGGCGTATCGGCGAGCGTCGCAGGATCGCCCGCGAACAGCGCGAGCAGGTGGCGCGCGACCGCCGCGGGCGCCTCGCGCTGCGGGAAATGGCCGACCCCGGCGAGGCGGATGCGCGCGAACGGCCCGGCGAATTTGGCGGCGACGTCGTGCGACGCCTCGGGCGGATTGACCCCGTCGGCGTCGCCCTGGATGTAGAGCGCGGGCAGGTCGAGCGTCGCGGTGGCGCGCACCTTGTCCTCAAGCCACTGGCTGCGCGGATCGGGATGCGCCTCGCCCCAGCGCGCGCGATAGCTGTGCAGCGTGACGTCGACCCAGTCGGGATTGTCGAAGGCGCGCGCGACGCGGCGGAAGGTCGCCTCGTCGAACCAGCCCGGCGGCGACCAATTGACCCAGTGGCGGTGCGCGAAGCCCTTGCGATCGTCGCGCACCGCCTGTGCGCCGCGCGCGGTCGCCATGAACCAGTGATACCATTGCCGCTGCGCCTGTTCGAACGACGGCGTCGGCATGCCGCCGAGCCGCGGCGGCGTCGACAGCATCGCCAGCCGCACCACCCGTTCCGGCCAGCCGACCGCGAGCGCCTCGGCGATGTTCGATCCCCAGTCGTGGCCGGCGACCATGACGCGGCGGATGCCGAGCGCATCGAGCAGCGCGATCGCGTCCATCGCCAGGATCGCGCTGTTGCCGGTGCGCGGCGCGGCGGCATCGACGAAGCGCGTCGCGCCGAAGCCGCGCAGCGTCGGCACGATGACGCGGAAGCCGGCATCGGCGAGCGCCGGCGCGACCGGGTCCCAGGTCGAGGCATCGTCGGGCCAGCCGTGGAGCAACAGGATCACCGGGGCGCTGCGGCTGCCCTGGTCGTGATAATCGATGATGACATCGTCGCAGGCGATCGTCGGCATGCTCGGTCTCCCGCCGGATATGGCCGGATCAACCCCTTGATGCGACGGGCGTTCCGGTCAGTGGAGACTGGCGTGCGCGTCGCGCTTGACGCTGTCCTCCAGCGTCGCGATCGACTGGCTCACATAGACGGCGGGCAGCGCCAGCCCGAGCCGGTCGAGGATGCGCAGCGCATCTTCGAGCAGCAGCAGCGCCTCGCGATCGTCGGCCATGTCGTCTTCCTCGTCGGACCCGGGCGATGGCCCGGCGTCACCCGCCATAGCAGGTCCATCAGACGTTTCAGTGACGGCGGGATGAGGGGTTGTTCATCCGGCGGCCTCTTTGACCGTCACGGCGAGACAATCCTGCACCGCCCCCGACATGCGGGTCGCTGACGTCGAGTGCCTGCAACGCTTGGTGCAAGGCGTGCCGCCTTGCCGCCCGCTTACCCCGCGATCACGACCGTCGGTGTGGCGGCGGGGATGCGGGCAAGCGTCGCGGCATAGCCGGTGGGGACGCGCGCGATCTCGGCATCGGCCTGATCGAGGTCGCCGGTCGCCTGTTCGCGGTCGGGCGCGTGGTGGCGGTGTTCGGCCTCGCGCAGGATGTCGCGCAGCATGCGGACCAGTTGATGGACGTCGGCGACGACCGTTGCGGGATCGTTGGGGCCGCCGAGACCGGGCAGGGCGGCATGCGCCGGGGTCTGGCCCGTGCCGGTCGCGGCGGCGGTGTCGCCCTTGCCAGTGTCGCCGGTGGCGTCGTGCCGCGCCGCGGCGGCGGCAGCGCCGGCGGCGGCCTGTGCGGCGGGAGCGGCAGCGGCGGCCGTGGCGGGGGCCAGCGCGGCGGCGGCGGTGTCGGCGGGTCCGGCCTCGAACGGCGCGGCGGGATCGGTGGCGAGCGAGCCGCCGAGCGACAGGCCGCTGCCGCCGGCGCGGACATAATCGTCGACCGCGCGGGCGAGTTCGCGCGCGATCTGCACCGCCGCGGCGGCGAGCTTGCCGGAATCGCTGGCGTAGAGCAGCTTGAGCATATTGAGCCGCGCCTTGAGCTGGGCGATCTTGGCGGCGGCCTGCGCCTGTTCGGCGTGATGGTCGTGCTGCGCGGCGGCGACCGCGGCGAGTGTGCGGATCGCGGTGCACGCATCGGCGCGCGCCTGCCGGGTGCCGAACGCCGGATCGTCCTGCGCCGCCTGTGGCGCGATGTCGCCGCGGGCCGACCGATCAGCCGGCGGGATCACCGATGCGATGCGGACTGGCTTCATGGACGTCATCCCGACTGTACCTGTCCATTATAGCCGAATCGGCGGCGACGCGGTCGCGCGCCGCGGCAAGATGCAGCCGCGCCTGTTCGAGCGAGGCGGTGGTCTCGTCGCCGCGGCCGACGACGATGCCGACCGAGGCGGTGACGGGGTCGATCGTCTCGCCGCTGCCGCGCAGCTTGAGCCGGCGCGCGTGAAAGGCGCGCAGCGCCTCGTCTGCGCGGGCGCGCGCCATGATCAGCGCGACGTCACGCATCACGACGATGAATTCATTGCCGCTCCACCGGATCAGCTCCTCGTCAGGGAAGCTCTGGCGCAACGTCGCGGCGAAGGCGCTGAGCACGTTGTTGCCGACCGAACGGCCGTAGCGCGCGTTGATCCCCACCAGCGCATCGATGCCGAACAGCACCATCACATAGCTGCGCCCCGACAGCGCCACCTCCTGCAACAGCCGCTCGCCGCCCGCCTGGTCGAGCGCCGCGGTCAGCTCGTCGCGGCCATCGTCGCGGCGTGGCACCGCGCCCGCGATCGTGTCGCGGAGCAGCGCGAGCTCGGCGCGCAGATCGGCGAGCTCGCGCTCGGCCTGCACCAGCCGCGCGACGATCGCATCGGTATCGGCGGGGGTCGCCTGCGCCGTGCCGAGATCGGCGCCGAGCGCGCGGGTGACGTCATGCGCCTCGGCGGCGAGCGAGCCGAGCGCATCCGCCTGCTGCGCGACGCGATGCTCGCGCCAGCGGATGTCGTCCGACCGGTCGCGGCAATATAGATCGACGAGCCGCGTCGCATCGGCGGCGGTGAGGCGCAGCCCGCCGTCGATCGCCGCATCGATCTCGCGCGCGAGCGGCGAGCCCGGCGTCGCCAGATAGCGCGCGGCGAGATCGCGATAGACCTCGCTGGGCGGGAGCCGATGATGTTCGAGAAATGCCAGGGCCTCTCGGGCCAGTTCAAACGCCGCCATCGGGACTCTGCTTTCGACCGGGTCGCCGCACAAGGACAGACGATCTGACTGATCTACCGCCTCCCCCTGGGGTCGGCAACCATCACCGCATGGCATCTCGCTGCGGCGCGCGCGCCTACATGGTATAGGCGCCGGCGCCGGATCCGCGCAGGGCGCAGGCGCGACCGGGCGTGCGGTGCGAGCCGCACGACGCCTCCGCCGGGCGCTCGGCTGACGCCCTTGGGTTCACGCGGAGGCGCGGAGGCGCGGAGCGGGTGCGTCCGGGGATGCGCCGTCGCTTTCATGAAGCGGGAGGGCGGCTGGCGCCGCAGGGGTCAGGCGAAGACGCGAAGCTGTCGCGTGCGCACGCAGCTTTTTTCTCCGGCCGTTGGCGGGCGGCACCTATCCATCCGCACGCACCCTCCGCGCCTCCGCGCCTCCGCGTGAACCCGTTGCTCGCGGCGTCGCGTGACGTTCCCCCCGGCCGGCGGGGCAAGGCTTTCCGCCGGTTCAGGCGGAGGCGCGGACGGCGGTGTAGCGGGTGTCGGCCTGGGTGGGCGCGACGAGGGTGGTGAGGGTGGCGTAATATTGCGTCAGCGATTCCTCGGGGCCGTCGGCGATGCAGCGCATGACGCTTTCGACCGGCCAGAGCGAGACGCTGCCCACCTGCAACCGGGGGTTGATCACCTCGGCGACGCCGTCGCCATCGTGCCAGCTGCCGCCGAGCATGCGGCGGATCACCTCGCCGAGATAGGCGGCCGCGCCGATCACCAGATCGCCCGCATCCGCCGGGTCGACGCGGCGGTCGAACAGCGCGGTCAGCATCGCGTCGAGCGCGACCAGGCTGGCCGGCGTATAATCGAGCCGCTCGCCGCTCTGCTCTTCGTGAAAGGCGACGAATTCGTCGGCCTGATCGATGATCTCCCCCAGTTCCACCGCTGCCTCCCGTTCACGGTCCTCGCTTATTATAGCGGCGCGGCGCCCCCGCCCGACGCGCGCGCCACATGCCGGAACCGACAATCGCCGCGACCGGCGACCGCAGGCCGCAATCGCCGTCTATAAGCTAATGATAATCACTATCTGGAAAGAGACGATCATGGCTTTCGGTCTGCGGCGCGACGGGATTGCGCTCGCCCTGGTCTGCGCCGGCGCGGCGGCGGCGGGCCCGGCGCGGGCGAGCGAGGGGATGTTCTCGCGCGTCTATACCGCCGATCTCACCCCCGCCGGCCATGTCGAGATCGAGCAGGTGGTGCGCGAGCGCGCCGGCCGCGTCTTCGGCCATTACGATGCCACCGACCTGCGCACCGAGGTCGAATATGGCGTCACCGACAATTTCCAGGCGGCGCTCTACGTCAACGCCAACCGCATGCACGCGACGCGGACCAGCGACGACGACGACGACCATGCCGACACCGGCTTCACCCGCCACAATGTCACGCTGGAGAGCATCTCGACCGAATTCGTCTATCGCGCGCTCAGCCCGTACAAGTCGCGCCACGGCTGGGGCCTCGCGCTCTATCTCGAACCCGAATATGCCTTTCACGACCTGCACAACGGGCTGCGCTACGCGCCCGGCACCTTCTCGCTCGAAGGCCGCGCGATCGTGCAGAAGAATTTCGCGCAGGACCGGGTGATCGTCGCCTACAATCTCGTCCTCGAGGCGGAATCGATCCGCTTTGCCGGCCGGCCCGACACCAACAGCGAGCTCGACTGGAACAACGAGCTCGGCGTCACCTATCGCGTCGCGCCGCGCGTCTTCGTCGGCGGCGAGTTCCGCAACCACAACGAATACGGCAATTTCACCCATCACGAACATTCGGTCTATTGGGCAGGGCCGGTGGTCCATTACGCCGACCAGCATCTGTGGGCGACGCTCGGCCTGCTGCGCCAGTTCGCCGGCGACCCCGGCCATGACGAGGACGGCAATGACATCGGCAACCGGCTGTTCCTGCGCAGCCACGAACGCAACGAGCTGACCTTCAAGCTCGGCATCCCGCTGTGAGGGGGCGGCGCAGGCGCTGGGCCGGCGCGACGCTGATCACCGCGACCGCCGCGGTCGCCGCACCGGGCTGGGCGCGCACCACGATGACGCTTGCCGAGGCGCAGGCGATCCTGTTCCCGCACGTCGCGCTGGTCGCCGACGACCGCGTGCTGACGGCGGAGCAGATCGCCGCGATCCACCGGCGCAGCGACGTCGCGGTGCTGTCGAAGACGGTGCACAGCTGGCGCGCGCCCGACGGCGGTCGATTGTTCGTCGATCAGGTGCTCGGCAAGCATGAGATGATCACGCTGGCGCTCGCGCTCGACGCGGGCGGCGCGGTGCGCGGGCTCGAGATCCTCGACTATCGCGAGAGCTACGGCGGGCAGGTGCGCGATCCGGCGTGGCGGCGGCAGTTCACCGGCAAGCGCGACGGCGCGCCGCTGCGGCTAGACCGCGACATCCACGGCCTCTCCGGCGGCACGCTGTCGGCGCGCCACGTCACCGAGGGCGTGCGCCGGCTGCTCGCGACCAACGGCATCGTCTTTGCCGGCTGAGGGGGGGCCGGTCGGGGAGATGCCGGTCGAGCGCGTCCGGCCGCTGCTCGGCACATTGGTCTTGATCCGCGTCGACGAGGGGGGCGGGGGCGGCGATGTCGCGGCGGCGATCGCGCGCGGCTTCGCGGCGATCGCGCACGTCCACCGGGTGATGAGCGCGCAGGCGGCGGACAGCGACCTCGCCGCGATCGCGCGCACCGGCGGCGGCGCGGCGGTGACGGTCGACCGCGCCACCGCCGCCTGCCTGCGCGCCGCGCTGCGCCTCGCCGCGGCGAGCGACGGACTGTTCGACCCGGTGCTGCCCGGCGACGGCGCGAGCTGGCGCGACCTCGCGGTCGCCGGCCGCCGCGTCCGCGTCGCACGGCGGCTGCGGCTCGACCTGTCGGGGATCGCCAAGGGCTATGCGGTCGACCGCGCCTGCGCGGCGTTGCGCGCGGCGGGCGTGCGCCGCGCGATCGTCAATGCCGGCGGCGACCTCGCGGTGCTCGGCGGTGGCTATCGCATCCGGCTCGCGCCCGGCCATGCCGCGCCGGCGGCGGTGGTCGCGCTCGACCGCGGCGCGCTGGCGAGCAGCGATGTCGCCGCGGCCTGGGCCGATCGCGGCGCGGTGCAGCATCGCGACGGGCGCAGCGGCGCGGCGGCGCCGGCGGGGTTCGTCAGCGTGGTGGCGCCGCGCTGCCGCGACGCCGATGCGCTGACCAAGATCGTCCTCGTCGCCGGCGCGGCGGCGCTGCCGCTGCTCGCCCGCCATCGCGCCGTCGCCTATTGCAGCCGCGCCGGCGGCGACTGGCAGACGCTCGCGCCCGACGCCGGATCGTGGGGCGCGGCGCGATGACGCCGGCGCGACGCCGATGGGTGTGCCTCGTCGCGGCGCTGCTCTGGGCGAGCGGCGCGGGCTGGCTGGTCGCGCATCACTGGCTGGTCCGGCCGGGCGATTACGGCCCGGTGCCGAGCCCGGTCGAGCCTTGGGCGCTGCGCCTGCACGGCGGCTGCGGCTATGCCGCGGTGGCGCTGCTCGGGCTGCTGTGGGGCGTGCACATCGGCCCGCGCTGGCGGATGCGGCGCGCGCGGCTGTCGGGGGCGCTCTTGGTCAGCGTGACGCTGGTGCTGACCGGCAGCGGCTGGCTGCTCTATTACGTCGCTGACGACGACTGGCGCGCCGGGATCGCGCAACTGCACTGGCTGCTCGGCCTTGCCGGCCTGCCGGTCTTCCTCGCCCACCGGCTGACCGCGCGCGGGCGGGCGCGAAGGGGGAGGGCAGCGCCGGACCTCTGACGGAACGCGCGCGCCTGCGGCCGGGGATCGCCGCAGGTCATGCGGCGCGTGGCCAAGCCAGTCGCCGCATCGTCAACGCGCGCCTGCGACAGATGGCGACAATTTGGTCAGGAACGATGTCATGTCGCCTGCGTAATCTCCGGATCGGCCCAGTCACGGGTCCGGAGAGACAGGCATGACCACCCCCCGTATCCTTCCCCGCATCCTCGGTGCCGTCGGCCTGTTCGCCGCGACGCTCGGCCTTGCCGGCACCGCCGATGCGCAGCGCCACGACCGCGACCGCGACCATGGCCGCTATGAGCGCGATCATCGCGGCCCGCATTACGGCCGGCACGACCGCGGCCGTCACTTCGGCCGGCACGACCGCTGCCGCACGGTGATCCGTCACCACCGCCGCGTCCGCGTCTGCCGCTGACGCAACGGCGATGTCAGGCCGGGCGGCGCAGCGCGCTGCGCAGCCCGGCCGGCAGCTGCGCGGGCGGGCAATAGCGATACAGCGTCGCCGGCCCGCGCGTCGCCAGCGTGAAGCGGCGCGCGTCGAGCACCGTCACGACCTGCCGCTCGGCGACGCGCGGGGCGGGGCCGGCGCCGGCGTCGATGCACGACTGGCGGACGGTATAGCGCCGCCCGGCGCGGGCAAGCACGCGCGCGACGCACGCCCGGCTGTGCGCGCCGCTGAGGCCTTGCCCGTCATATTGGCGGATCACCGCATTGGCGGGATCGGCGCAGCCCGAACCGTGCGAGACGTAGATGCCCGGGATGAGCGGGTAGACGCCGCCCGGCCGTGGCGCGGCGCCTTGCGCGCCAACGCCGGTCAGAAGGAGGGCGAGCAGCGCGGCAGCGGAACGGATCATCCGTCGACAACGCACATGGCCGCGCCCGGTGCCTGCCGCGTCGGACTTGCCGCCGAGCGATAACGGGTGCATATAATGGGCAGGGAGTGCATCTATGCTTGCCGCCTTTCTCGATGACATCCGCGACGCTGATCTGATCGCACCGCGTCGGCTCGCCGGGCGGCTGCGGCTGCCGCTGACGCAGCTCGCCAAGCTGGCGCGGGTCAACCGCAACACGATGACCGCGCGTCCCGAAAGCCCGGCGGTCCAGGCCAAGCTTGGCGAGATTGCGCGGATCATCGCGCGCGCCGCGGAACTCTCCGGCGACGAGGGCAAGGCGATCATCTGGTTCCGCCACCAGCCGATCGCCGGCTTCGGCAAAACCGCCGAGCAGCTGGTCGAGGCGGGCGAGGCGGCGGCGGTGCTGTGGACGCTCGAGTCGATGGATCAGGGCGTCTATGCCTGAACATGGCGCGGCGCGCCGAGCGGACGATGACTGACCTTGTCCCGCTCGCCGGACGTTTCTGGCGGATGCTCGGCGTGCGCTGGCAGCGGCGGCCGTTCGACAGCGGCGCACATCTGACCGGCGGCCGCTGGAACCCGCCAGGAATGGCAGCACTCTACCTGTCTGCCGATCATGCCACCGCGATCGCTGAGATGCATCAGGATCTGGTCAGGCCGGGGACGTTGGTCGCCTTCGACATCCGCGCGGACGCGATCGCGGATCTGCGCGGCGGCGATCCGGCGGTGCTCGGCTGTGCCTGGCGGCGGCTGTTCCAGCTCGACCATTGCGTCCCACCGACCTGGACGCTGGCCGAGACGCTGCGCGATGCCGGCGCCGACGGCGCGCTGGTGCCGTCGGTGCAGCAGGCCGGTGGCAGCAATCTGGTGCTGTGGCGCTGGCACGACGCGCGCACGGCCGGTCCGGGTGCGGCGCTGACGCTGCTCGATCCCGAGGCGGTGTTGACCGACGATGCGTCCGACGCCGCTAAAAGTTGAACCATTTTGAACTCTTATCCCTATGGTACGCTTCGACCGTCCATTGGGTAGGAATGTCAGGGATTGTATCCGCTCCACCGTTACCGTGCACTTGCCGACCTGACCCGTGACGAGGAGGCGGCGCTCGTCACGTTGGGCGATGCGCCGGTCACCCGCCCGCCCGGCCATATGATCCGGCCGGAAGGCGCGCCGGTGTCGGGCTTCTACCTCCATATCCGCGGCTGGATCACCTCGTCGATCATGCTGCGCAACGGCGCGCGGCTGATCCAGAAGGTGCATCTGCCCGGCGACATGCTCGGCACGCCGAGCATGGTGCTGCCGCATGCGGCCGATACGCTGACCATGGTGACCGAGGCGACCGTCGCCTTCGTGCCGTTCACACGGCTCGGCGCGCTCTACACCCGCCTGCCGCGGCTCGCCGCGCTGGTTACCTTCGCCGCCCAGGCCGAGCGGGTGTCGCTGATGGACACGCTGGCGGTGACCGGCCGCGCCTCCGCGCGCGAGCAGCTCGCGCGGCTGCTGCTCGACCTGCATGCGCGGCTGCTGCCGCTCGGCCTGGTGGTCGACGACGGCTTCGACCTGCCGCTGACCCAGGAGGCGATCGGCGATCTCGCCGGGCTGACCGCGGTCCACGTCAACCGCAAGCTGCGCGACTTCCGCGAGGAGGGGCTGATCGCGCGCGACGGCACGACGATCCGCCTGCTCGACCTGCCGCGGCTGCGCGCGCTCTCCCCGATCCTGCCGCGCGCGCTCCGCTTCGACGCCGCGTGGCTGCCGCCGGCGATCTAGAGGGTTCACGCGGAGGCGCGGAGGCGCGGAGAAGGTGCGTGAGCGGGTATGGTGCCCGTCATCGGCTCTAAGGGCGCTGGTGCCATGCCCTTATGCCCGCAGGGCGTGGCGCCAGTAGAAGAGGAAGCCGCGCAGTTTGTGGCGCAGGCGGAAGGCGTAGAAGGCGCGGATGCCGACGTGGGTGGTCACCGGGTCGGCGAGGTCGCGCCACAGGTCGGCGATATCGCGCAGCAGCGCGCGCGCGATCCACGCATCGCGCCAGTGCTTGGCGTAGAGTGCGCCGTCGCCGAAGCCATAGCCGGCAAGCAGCCGCGTCTCCTCGTCGCGGTGGCGGCGGCCGTGGTGGTGGTCGACGGTGAAGCGATGGTCGTAATGCAAGCCGACGCCGCAGCGCATCGCACGGAACAGGAAGTCGGTGTCCTCCGCCGCGACGAACGGCGCGCCGGCACCGAAGCGTTCGTCGAACCGGCCGACGCGGCGCGGCACGTCGGCGGTGAAGGCGAGATTGGCGCCCATCACGAAGCCGCCGGGGAAGCGGCCGGCGACCGCGGTCATCGGGTGATCCTCGAGCTTGACCGTCACCGGCAGGTCGGCGGGATCGCCGAGCAGGATGCGCCCGCCGACGATCGCCGGCGCCGGCACCGCGGCGAAGGCGGCGAGCAGCGCGGCGAAATAATCGGCGTGGAGCAGGCAGTCGTCGTCGGTCATCGCGACGATCCGGCCGCTCGCCCGCGCCAGCGCATGGTTGCGCGCCCGCGCGAGGCCGGGCCGCGTCTCGCGCAGGCGATGGACGGGGAAATGCGGCTGCCAGCCGGCGATCACCGCCGCGGTCGCGTCGGCCGAGCCGTTGTCGACCAGGATCACCTCGATCGACACCTCGGGCGCGGCATCGGCGGCGCGCGTGATCGAGGCGAGCGTCGCGGCGAGGCTGGCGCAGCGGTCGCGGGTGCAGACCAGCAGGCTGACGTCGGGCGCTTCGCTCATCCGGCAGCGAGCCGCGCGACCGCGGCGACCGCCTCCGCCATCGTCGCGGCGGCGGCGTTCGGCGTGGCGGCGGGCCAGGTCGCGCGATAGGCGGCTATCTTGCCGTAATCATTGTCGAGCACGACGTGCGGCAGCGCGAGCAGATCGGCGAGGATCGCGCCATGCAGCCGGTCGGTGACCAGCACCGCACCCTGCGCGATCAACGCCAGCCCGCGCGCGACGCGGTGGCGCGCCTGCGCAGCGCGCGCGGCGATGTCGTCGCCGGCGGGCAGGTCGGGCGCATCGTCGAGCCAGTCGACGACGCGCGCGCCCGCGGGCGGCGGCGCGCCGTGATCGCGGCGCTCGTCGTCGCTGCGCAACAGCATCAGCAGCGGCGCCTCCTCCGGGCCACGCGGCTGCGCGCCCAAGGCGATCGCGGAATCGGGGACGAGCCGCACCGGCGCGGCGAGCCGGTCGGCGGCGAAGGCGAGGCTGGTCGCGTCGCGGACGTAGAGCGTGAAATCGGGATGAGCGTCGGCGAGCGCGACGAAGCGCGCCGCCTCGCCCGGATCGCGGAAATGGATCGACTGCGGCAATTGCACCACCGGCCGGTCGCGCACCCGCGCCAGCACCGTCTCGCGGAAGCGCTGGTGATGCGGCCAGATATCGCCGAGATTGCCGCCGCCATGGAGGAAGACGACCTCCGCCTCCGCCGCGGCGAGCGCGTCGATGTCAAGATCATGCCATGTCGACACGTAGACGGGTCGACGTCCGGTGATCGCCTCGAGCAAGGCGCATTCGCCGAGCCAGATCGCGCTGTCGCCGACATTGGCGTGATCGGGAAAGTCGAGCAGCGCATAGCGCGTGCCGGCGCCGACATGCGTGCGATAGGCGGCGTCGAGCACCGCCAGCGTCGCGGGCGGGCTCATGCGGCGAGCGCGGCGTGGTCGGCGATCGCCGCGCGGTACAGCGCCTCGCAGCGTTCGAGCCAGCGGTCGCGGCCGAACATCCGCACGGCGCGGTCGCGCGCCACCGGCCGCGGAATGGCGAGCGCCTGCCGTATCGCCGCGGCGAGCGCGGCGGCGTCGCCGACCGGGGCGAAGGCGCCCGCCTCGCCGATCACCTCGCGCGCGGCGCCCTGGTCGAAGGCGGCGACCGGCAGGCCGCAGGCCATCGCCTCGGCGGCGACCAGCCCGAACGGCTCGTCCCAGCATGGCGTGAACAGGAACAAAGCGGCGCGGCCGAGCTCGGCGGCGAGCGCCTCGCCGGGCAGATGACCGCGATATCGGATCGTCTCGCCGAGCAGCGGCGCGACCTCGGCGGCGTGATAGTCGGGATCCTCGATCGGGCCGAACAGGTCGAGCGGGATGCCGGCGCGGCGCGCCGCCTCGGCGGCGAAATGCGGCCCCTTGTTGGGGGTGATCCGCCCGCACCAGATGGCGCGGCCGTCGCCCGTCGCGCGATACGGCCAGGCATCGGTATCGATGCCGTTGTGCAGCACCGACGCCTGCGCCGGCGCACCCTCCGGCCACCAGGCGGCGAGCTGCATCGCCGAGGTGACGGTGAGCCGATGCCCCGGCGTCGCGCTGGCGCGGACGAACCAGTGCAGCGCATCGTATGGCGGCACGTGCAGCGAGGTGACGGTCGGCGTCACCGCGGTGCGCCGCGGCTCGATCGCGAACCGGTGCAGGCTGTTGTTGTGGACGACGTCATAGCCGCCGGCGGCGATCCGGTCGCAGGCGGCGGCATAGGCGGCGTCGAGATGCGCGATCAGCGGCGCCGAGCCGCGATGCTCCGCCCAGGGGAAGGTGCGCTCGTAATGTTCGGCGACGACCGGATCGATGCGGAAGCGCGGATCGCTGTCGCCCGAGGCGAACAGCGTCACGTCATGGCCGCGCGCCTGCAGCCCCGCGGCGAGCTGCCAGCCATGCGCCTCCATCCCGCCGGCGAACGGCGGGGCGATGCGCTGGCGGACATGGGCGAGGATCGCGATCCTCATGCCGCGGCGAGGCTGTCCGGCGCGGGGTGGGACCCGCGTTCCTCGAGCGTGCGGATCACGCTCGCCGTATTGGCATAGGGCTGGTGGCTCTGCTGGCCGGTCAGCGCATAATCCTCCGGCCCCGGGCGGCGCAGGATGCGCACCGACCGGCCGGCGGTATCGTCGACCAGCCCCATCAGCCGGAAGGCGTGTAGCCAATGGCCCATCGTCCGATAGCCCCATTTGCTCTCGAACAGCTCCGCGTTGCGCACGACGCTGTCGAGGTGATGGACCGGCGGCATATGGTGCGGGTGATATTGGTGATATGCGCGCCCGCCCTTGATCCAGGCGATGGGGACGCCGGCCTGGTCGAGCGTCTTGCCGAAATCGGTGTCCTCGCCGCCATAGCCGACATAGCGTTCGTCGAACCCGCCGACGCGGAGGAAGGTGGCGCGCCGCATCGCGAAGTTGAGCGACCAGAAGCAGCGATAGTCGTTGCACGCCTCGACCCCCGCCGGCGGCGGGCCGCGCCGGTCGGAATGGCGCACCGCCAGCGCGTCGAACCGCTCCATCGACAGATCGGCGTCGGTCGCCCCGCCGGGCAGGTACATCACCTCGCCCATCAGCAGCGCATCGTGCGTCGCGAGGAAGCCGGCATAATCGGCGACCAGATCGGGGGTCGGGATGCAATCCATGTCGAGGAAGACGAGATCGTCGCCAATCGCCGCGCGCGCCGCGGCATTGCGCGCCGCGGCGAGCGGCAGCGCGTCGGCGACGACGTGCATCTGGCGGATCGGAAAGGGCGCGTCGGGCAGGTCATAGGCCTCGGCCTGCATCACCGCGACGATCAGCTCGACCGGCGGCAGGCTCTGCTGCGCGAGGCCGTGGACGAGGTTGACGAGATGCGCGGGCCGCCCCTTGGCGAGCGTGACGACGGATACGGTCATAGCGGAGTCCAGGCGAGAGGAAGAGAGGGCGTCAACGCAGCGCGGCGCCGACGGGGGCAGAATGGCGATAGCGCGGGGGAGGCGGGGTGCGACAGAGCGCTGCCAAAGCCGATGCACCGCCCCGGCGCAGGCCGGGGCCCAGTTGGGAGACCTTCGGACTGCCTCACCGCGCGCCACCCGGCTGGACCCCGGCCTGCGCCGGGGTGGTGCATGCGGGGGGCGGGCGGCTGACGCGCATGGCGCCGCGACTTAGCGCTCATGCCGCGTCGGCCACGGGCGCATCGCGCCACAGGCGGTCGCTCAGCGCCTCCAGCCAGCGCGCCGCGTCGGCGGCGGGGTCGGCGGCGATCATCGCGCGCTGCGCGGCGGGGCGGTGATCGCGCCGCGTCGCCGCGAGCGCGGCGCGCCAGCCGTCCGCCGACGAGGGCAGATGCGGCCGCACGCTCGCCACGCCGGCGGCGGCGAGCGCCTCGGCCTTGCGATGCTGTTCGTCGAAATAGCGCCATTCGGGGATCGCCAGCCACGGCCGCGCCGCGGCGAGGATCTGCTGGCAGGTGGTATTGCCGGTCGAGGCGATGACGAGGTCGGCGGCGGCGATATGATCGGCGGCATCCTCGACCCAGCCGCGGTGCGTCAGATTGGCGGGTTCGGTCGCATGCCCCCCAGCGGCGCGGCGGCGAACCCGCCGCCCCCGCCGCCCGCCACCACCAGGATCATCTCCTCGTCCGTGCCGATCCCCAGGCGCGCGCGCGCCGCGTCGCGATCGCTGACGCGGGTGTCGACGCCGAGCCCGCCGGCGAAACAGGTCTTGGCGCGCATCGTCGCATCCCAGTCGGGCTGGGCGAGATCGGCGTGGAACGGCGCGAGCAGCCCCGCCGCGCCGTCATAGGCGGCGCGATGGCCGGGATCGCCGCGGTCGCCATGCTGGAGCACCTTGACGTGCGGCACCGAACAGATGCGGGCGAGCTGCGCGACCTCCGCCGAGACGTCGCAGATCATCAGCGCCGGATCGGCGGTGTCGAACCAGCCGCTCAGCGTCGCCATCGCGCGGCGGATGCCCGGCCAGCCAAGCGGCGCGCAATGCAGCGTGTCGGGCGTCGCCACCCAGTCCATCGTCCCCGCCTCGTCGCCGCTCGGCTCGAACAACGACGGCAGGCGGACGATCGCGACACGATCGGGCAGCGGCGGGAAGATGTCGTCGCGCGCGCAGAACAGCGTCAGCGGCCGCGTCGGCGGCAGCGCCTGCGCGATCGCCGCGCAGCGTTCGGCATGGCCGCGTCCCTGATGATGGACGAAATAGCCGAACGGCCTCATGCCGCCAGCGCCGGCGCAGGCGCCGCCACCGGCGTCGCGACCAGCCCGAGCCGGTCCAATCCCTCGACGATGCCGCCGGCATGATGCGCGGCGGCGCGGTACAGGCCGGGCCGCGGCGGCAAGCCGGCGAGCTCGTCCCCGGCATTGCCGACGACGATGGCCTGACCGCAGGCGGCGAGCATGTCGGCATCGTTGCCGCTGTCGCCCGCGGCGATACACTGGCCGAGCGACCAGCCGTGGCGCGCGGCATAAGCCGCGATCGCCGCGGCCTTGCCCCCCGCCGGCGCGAGCACGTCGATCAGCCGGCCGTGCGAGAAGATCACCCGCGCCTGCAATCCCGCCTGCCCCAGCGCGGTGCGGATGCGCGCGGCATCCCCCGCGTCGCCGAAGAAGCTCACTTTGTGCGGCCCGGCGGTCTCCGCCGGCTGCGGCGTCAGCGCGAGCGGCGTCAGCGTCCGCACCACCGCGGCGCGATCCCAGCCGGCATCGAGCGCGCGCGCATAATCGGCGCAGGCGCGCCAGCCGCCCGCGCCATCGGCGAGCAGCAGCCGCGTGCCGACATCGACGATATAGGCATCGGGCGCGGGCAGCCGCCAGGCGGCGAGGATCGCCTGCGCCGCGGCATGACCGCGCCCGGTCGCGACGACGAAGCCGAGCGGCGAGGCGGCGCGCCACGCGGCAAAGGCCGCCGCGCCGTCCGCGCAGCCGGTCAGCGTATGGTCGATGTCGCAGGCGAGCAGCCGCGGCGCCGAAATGGCGCGGTAGAGCGCGACGCTCTCCGCCGCATAACGCGTCCAGCAATAGGCGCCGACATGCGCCCGCGCCGCCTGCGCATGGCGGGCGTGGCGGACCGGATCGCACAGCAGGTCGCGGCAGGCGGCGGCGATCGCGGCGTCGTCGCGCGGGTCGATCAGCACGCCGTGGCGCAGCCGCGCGACGATCTCGGCAGGGCCACCGTTGCGCGTCGCCACCACCGGCACGCCGGCCGCGGCGGCCTCTATCACGGTCAGGCCGAACGGCTCGTGCAGCGCCGGATTGACGAACACCCCGCCGTCGGCGGCACGCGCGTAGAGCGCGGCGACGTCGGCGGCATCGTGGCGCGGCGGCAGCGCGATCCGCCCGGCGAGCGCCGGATCGGCGGCGAGCCGGTGGAGCTCGGCGAGCACCGCCGCCTCCTCGCCCTGCGCATGATCGTGCCGCCCGGCGAGGATGACGAGATTGGCCGCCGCACGCAGCTCGGCGTCGCCGGCATAGGCGCGGACCAGGGCGGCGAGGTTCTTCTTGGCGACCGGCCGCGCCACCGCGAACAGGATCGGCCGGTCGGGCCGGTCGAGCCAGTCGCCGAGCCGGTCGGCGAGCGTCGGCTGGCCGGGACGATCGGCCTCGTGGCGCGGCACGCCGGGCGGCAGGCAGTGGATCCGCCCGGCGACCGCGACGTCATAGCCGCCGATCTGCCGCTCCGCCTCGTCGCGGGTCGAGACGATGATCGCCGCGGCCTCGGCGATCGCGCGCCGCTCGGCGTCGATCCGCGCGGCGAGGCCGTCCCCGCCCAGCCCGGCGGCGCGCTTGTCGATGCCGAGCGCGTGCGGCGTATAGACGAAGGGGATGCCGAAGCGCGCCTGCGCGACGCGCGCTACCGCGGCGGCATCGGCGAAATGCGCATGGATGACATCGGGCAGCCGCGGCAGCGCGGCGAGATGCGCGCAGAACGCCTGGATGAAGGCGGGCAATTCGGCGTCGAGCGCCTCTTTCTCGAGATAGGCGGGGGTGGCGGTGGCGATCCGGTCGATCGTCAGACCGGGGGCGACGCTCTCGCTGGCGACGGCATGGCACGGATCGAGCCGCGCGTCGCGGAACCGGCGGGTGACGATCGACACCGCGTCGACCGCCTCGGCCTCAGCCTGGGCACGCGCCGCCTCGAGCACATAAGCGATATGGCCGCCGGTGTCGGCGGTGATCCCGTAGGCGACGGGCGGCGCTTTGAGACAGCCGCCAAGGGCCAGATGCAGGATGAACAATGGACCCCCAAGTTATTGTTCCGGCGAAACGTTTCTTAACGCAAATTGGTTTCGCCGCGGGGCACGCACGCTCTGCTCCGGATCGGGACGGGACCGGAACGTCTGCGCACGGCAGCACCGGCCGGGGCCGGGGGCTTGCGCGCGATTCGCGGCGCGCGGCGCGGGGGCTTGGCACGCGACTCGCGATGACTCATAGAATCGCGATGCCGATCCGCGCCGAGAACCGCTGGCTCTACCCGATCGACTGGCCGCAGCTGTCGCAGGCGATCCGCTTCGGCCGCGCCGCGGCGCGCTGCGAACGCTGCCGCCGCCCGCATCGCCGCCATGTCGCGCATCTCGGCGACGGCCGCTGGTGGGACGGCGCGGCGCAGCGCTGGCGCGACGGCGACGGTCGCTGCGTCGGGCTGCGCGGCGCCGCGCCGCTCGCCGCGGTGCGCACCACCTATGTCGTGCTCGCCTGCGCGCACCTCGACCATGATCCCGGCAACAACCGCCCCGCCAATCTCGCCGCGCTGTGCCAGCGCTGCCACATGCTTCACGATGCCGCCGAGCATCGCTGGCAACGCTGGTGGAATGGCTTTCGCCGGCGCGCGATCCGCGACCTGTTCGAGGACCCGCGGCTTACCCGTCGGCGGCTGGCAGTGCCTGTCGACATGTCGATACGTCGACGTGTCGGATAGCCAGGAAGGTCAGCGCGGTTCGTCGGGCGTCGCGTCATTCGGGGTTCGCGCGGAGGCGCGGAGGCGCGGAGGAATCACGCGCGGGTCAGCGTGGCCATGTCCCCGCCACGGCCTGAACGGATCGCGACGGACATGGTGCACGCGACACCTTCCGCGCCTCCGCGTGATCAAATCGGCAAGAGCGGGATCATACCCGGCAGCGTCGCACTTTTCGGCTGACGATTTGCTCGCTGCCGCGGACACCGGTGCGCCCCTCTGCGTCCTTTGCGCCTCTGCGCGAACCCTTCAGCCGACGCGGGATACGGCTTACAGGAAGCGCGCACCGGCATGGTCGCGGAACAGCTCGGCGTCGCGGACATAGTCGGAGAGGACCTGCACCGATTTATGGCGGCTGACCTCCTGCAGCTTGAAGATCGTCGCGCCCTGCGCCGCGCCTTCGGTGATGAAGCCGGCGCGCAGCGAATGACCGCCGAACAGCGCCGGATCATAGCCCGCCGCGGCGGCATGGGATTGCACCAGCCGCGCGATCGCCCGGTCCGACATCGGCTGGTCGGTGAGCGCGTCCTTGCGCGTCAGCCGGCGGAACAGCGGCCCGTCGCGATGCCCGGCCGCCGCCATCCAGCCGAGCAGCAGCGCCTTGGGCCGGATCCGCGCGCCTTCCGGGATCGCGATCACCGCGCCCGCGCCGGTGCGATCGGTCTTCGACCGCGCGATCGTCAGCCGCAGCCCTTCGGGCACCAGCGCGACATGATCGAGCGCGAGCGCGACGATCTCCGACCGGCGCAGCGCCGCGGCCATGCCGATCGCCAGGATCGCGCGATCCCGCCGCGCGCGCAGCCCGTCGCCCTCGACCGCGGCGAGCATCGCCTGCAGCACCGCGGCATCGGCGGGCCGCTTGCGCCGCTTCGCCCCGCCATGTTCCGCGCGGATCCCGGCGAGCACCTCGGCGAGCCGCCCGGCATCGGGCTGCGCGGTCGGCGCCGGATAGCCGTGCGCACGATGATGATGGCCGATCGCCGCGACGCGCCGGCCGATCGTCGCCGGATTGATCCCGCCGACCGCCTGATCGCTGACGAACACCGCGACGACATCCGGCGTCGCCGGCAGCGCGATCAGGCCATGCGCCTCGCACCAGGCGGTGAAGATCGCCCAGTCGCTGTCATAGGCCCGCCGCGTCGCGGTGGCGCGCGCGGCGCGGGCATAGGCGGCGGCCTGCTCGATCTTGGCGTTGAGGATCGCGGGGAGCGGCGGCTGGTGGGGGATGGGTGCTGCG
>NZ_JFYV01000017.1 GCF_000632225.1 Sphingomonas sp. RIT328 | reverse complement strand
CCCTCACCCTCCCACCCCTATCGACGGCGGGGCCCTCCAGCATCAGGTGAATAGCGCCCCGCGCTGTTCAGTCCATGCTGGGAGCATGGACGACCTGATACTCCGATGGGAGAGGGTAAGAGGCATCATGAACAAAGACCCCCAGGAAAAATCGGTCCGCACGCTCCGCGTCGGCGAACAGGTGCGCCACGTGCTGTCGGAGATCCTTCAGCGCGGCGACGTGCATGACGAGACTCTGGCCAAGCATATGGTGTCGATCACCGAGGTTCGGATGTCGCCCGACCTGCGCCATGCGACGGTGTTCGTGAAGCCGCTGCTCGGCAAGGACGAAGCCGCGGTGCTCAAGGCGCTGCGCACCAACACCGCCTATCTCCAGCGCGAGGTCGCGCACCGCATCCAGACCAAATATGCCGCCAAGCTCAAGTTCCTCGGCGACGAGAGCTTCGACGAGGGCAGCCATATCGACGCGCTGCTGCGCAAGCCGGAGGTCGCGCGGGATCTGGGCGAGGATTGACGGGGCGGCTGGGCGGTCGCATCTTGTAGGCATGAACGCCTTCGTCGAATTGTCGGATCAGGGGCAGGTCGCCATCCCGCAGGACATTCGGGAGCGGCTTCGCCTCGTCTCGGGTGACCGGCTGGAATTGATCGAACGGTCCGATGGCGTTTTCGTGCGCAAGTCGCCGGTCCGGTCAGGCGAAAGCTTCGAGGCGATCACTGCGCGCATTCGTGCGCGCGTCCCGAAGTACGATCGGTCGACGTCGATTGAGGACATGAATGCCGCCGTCGCCGAAATGTGGGCGCAGGGCGGCCCGCATTGGGATCGATGAAGGCGGTCGATACCAACATCGTCGTTCGCTACGTTACGGATGACGATCCGGTTCAGAGCCCGATCGCAACCCGCGTGCTGAGCGAGCCTTGCTACGTTTCGGACACGGTCCTGCTCGAAACCGCGTGGCTACGGTCGTCGCATTACGGCTTCGGCCGGACACTTCTCGCAGCGACGCTTGCCGACCTGATCCGATTGCCGACGATTACGCTCAGCGATCCCGCGTGGATTGCATGGGCGATCGAGCGATTTGTCAGAGGCGCGGATTTGGCCGACATGATCCATCTGGTGAATGCGCGACACATGGACGCGTTCATCTCTTTCGAGAAGCGGCTAGGTCGCCTCGCCGGTTCGAAGACGCCGTTGCCAATCGAGCGTCCTTCGTAATGGCCAAGCTCTATTTCTACTACGCCTCGATGAACGCCGGCAAGTCGACGACGCTGTTGCAGGCGGACTTCAACTATCGCGAGCGCGGCATGAACACGATGCTGTTCACCGCCGCGGTCGACGATCGCTTCGCCGCGGGGACGATCACCAGCCGGATCGGGCTGGAGGCGCCGGCGACGCCGTTCGACGCCGCCACCGACCTTGCCGCCTGCGTCGCCGAGCGGCAGGCGCGCGAGCCGCTCGCCTGCGTCTTGGTCGACGAGGCGCAGTTCCTCACCGCCGGACAGGTGGCGCAGCTCGCGCGCATCTGCGACCGGCTCAATGTGCCGGTGCTCGCTTATGGTCTGCGCACCGACTTCCAGGGGCGGTTGTTCGAAGGATCGGCACGACTGCTGGCGATCGCGGACGCGCTCATCGAGATCAAATCGGTCTGCGTGTGCGGGCGCAAGGCGATCATGAACCTGCGCGTCGACGCGCAAGGCCGCGCCATAGCGGAAGGAGCGCAGACCGAAATCGGCGGCAACGACCGCTACGTCGCGCTGTGCCGACGGCATTTCAGCGAGGCGCTCGATACCAACTGACCGACAGGGCCGAGCGAAGGCGTGCGTCTCCGCACTGGCGCACCGCCCTGCCCCGCGCCATATCGCTGCGCATGAACCCCGAACACATCGTCTACCGCACGGCGGTATGGATCATCCCGCTGGTGATCGCGATCGTCTTCCATGAGGTGGCGCATGGCTGGATGGCGAAGTGGCTCGGCGATCCGACCGCGCAGGAGCAGCGCCGGCTGAGCTTCAACCCGCTTCGCCACGTCGATCCGGTCGGCACGGTGATCCTGCCGCTCGGCCTCGCCATCGCCGGTGCGCCGGTGTTCGGTTGGGCGAAGCCGGTGCCGGTGATCGCGCAACGGCTGCGCAACCCGCGCTGGGGCATGGTCGCGGTGGCGCTGGCGGGTCCGGGCATGAACTTCCTGCTGGCGACGATCGCCGCGGTGGCGATCGGCGCGATCGCCGCGAGCGCGGGCGGCACGGCACCCGGCGGGATCGGCGGATTCCTGCTCGCCAATCTCGTCAACTTCCTGCTCGTCAATGTCTTCCTCGCGATCTTCAACCTGCTGCCGATGCCGCCCTTCGACGGCGGCCATGTCGTCGAGGGGCTGCTGCCGCGTCCGCTCGCCGCGCAATATGCCAAGATCGGGCGGTTCGGCTTCCTGCTGCTGATCCTCGTGCTCGTCGTGCTGCCGATGATCGTCCCGCGCGCCGATCTGGTCGGCCGTGTGGTCGGGCCGCCGGCCCAGGCGATCGTCGGCTGGTTTCTGGCCTTGGCGCAGGCGATCGCCTAACGCGCTGCCGATGCACGGCTGGATCATCATCGACAAACCCCTCGGGCTCGGCAGCACGCAGGTCGTCTCCGCGGTCAAGCGCGCGTTGCGGCAGGGCGACTATGGCAAGTGGAAGGTCGGCCACGGCGGCACGCTCGATCCGCTCGCCACCGGCGTGCTGCCGGTCGCGGTCGGCGAGGCGACCAAGCTCGCCGGACGGATGCTCGACAGCGACAAGGTCTACGATTTCACGATCCGTTTCGGCGAGCAGACCGACACGCTTGATGCAGAGGGCGTGGTGATCGCGACCTCCGACGTGCGGCCGACCGCGGTACAGGTCGCAGCGGTGCTGCCGCGCTTCACCGGGCCGATCACGCAGGTGCCGCCGGCCTATTCGGCGCTGAAGGTGGATGGCGCGCGGGCCTATGACCTCGCGCGGGCGGGCGAAGAGGTGGTGCTGGCGAGCCGCGCGGTGACGATCCACGCGCTCTACTCCTCCCCAGGATGGGGAGGGGGACCGCCGGCGTCAGCCGGTGGTGGAGGGGGGCTTCCACAGGCGGCACCTCTTGGGGAAGCCCCCCTCCACCATCCTTCGGATGGTCCCCCTCCCCTTGCAGGGGAGGAATTGCCCGAACTTACCCTCACCGCGCACGTCTCGAAGGGCACCTATATCCGCAGCCTGGCGCGCGACATCGCACTGGCGCTGGGTACGGTCGGGCACGTCACCATGCTCCGCCGCACCAAGGCCGGCCCCTTCACCCTCACCCCGGCGATATCGCTGGACAAATTGTCTGAGGCCGCTATGGCGCGCACCCTTGAACAATTGATCCTGCCGTTGAGGGCGGGGCTGGACGACATCCCGGCTCTATCCCTCTCCCCCGATCAGGCAGGGGCGCTCCGCCAGGGGCGCGTTCTGACCGGGATTGTCGAGGACGATGGCCCCTATTTCGCGTGTGACGGCGACAAGCCGGTCGCGCTGGTAGCGGTCGAGGGCCATGAGGCCCGCGTCGTCCGCGGCTTCAATCTGTGACACGATGTCGAGGACTGACGCATGACGATCACCGCCGAACGCAAGACCGAGCTGGTCAAGGAACACGCCCGCCAGGAAGGCGACACCGGTTCGCCCGAGGTGCAGGTCGCGATCCTGTCGGAGCGCATCAAGAACCTGACCGAGCATTTCAAGGGTCACAAGAAGGACAACCATTCGCGCCGCGGGCTGCTGATGATGGTCAACAAGCGGCGCTCGCTGCTCGACTATCTGCGCAAGACCGACGGCCAGCGGTATCTGGACCTGATCGCGAAGCTCGGCCTTCGCAAGTAACAAGAGGGCGACCTTCGGGTCGCCCTTTTCGTATCGCCGTGCTATGAGCGGCCACGGAATTTTCGAATACCGGCATGATGCCGGCTGAGCGGAGACGGGCAATCCGGCCCCGATCCACCGGAGCGACACAACGCTCCACACCGACGCGGGCCGGCTAGCCCGCGATATAGGCCCCGGCCGGGATCTGCCCGCCGGAGTGAAGGAAAATACATGTTCAATGCCAAGAAGGTATCGATCGAGTGGGGCGGCCAGACGCTGACCCTCGAAACGGGCAAGGTTGCCCGTCAAGCCGACGGCGCGGTGATCGCGACGCTCGGCGAGACGGTCGTGCTCTGCGCGGTCACCGCCGCCAAGTCGGTCAAGGAAGGGCAGGATTTCTTCCCGCTCACCGTCCATTACCAGGAAAAGTTCTCCGCCAGCGGCCGCATTCCCGGCGGCTTCTTCAAGCGCGAGCGCGGCGCGACCGAGCGTGAGACGTTGGTCAGCCGCCTGATCGATCGCCCGATCCGCCCGCTGTTCCCCGAAGGCTTCTACAACGAGATCAACTGCATCGCGCAGGTGCTCAGCTATGACGGCGAGAATGAGCCCGATCTGCTGGCGATGATCGCCGCCTCGGCCGCGATGACGCTGTCGGGCGTGCCCTTCATGGGCCCGATCGGCGCGGCGCGCGTCGGCTATCAGGACGGCGAATATATCCTCAACCCGTCCGACGCCAAGGTCGTCGAGGGCGAGCTCGACCTGATGGTCGCCGCCACGCATGACGCGGTGATGATGGTCGAATCGGAAGCCAAGGAGCTTTCGGAAGAGGTCATGCTCGGCGCCGTGATGTTCGCGCACAAGGCGTCGCAGGACGTCATCAACGCGATCATCGATCTCGCCGAACAGGCCGCCAAGGATCCGTGGGAGCTGAAGGTGCAGGCCGACAGCTCGGCGGTGAAGGCCAAGCTCAAGAAGCTGATCGGCAAGGACCTCGAGGCGGCGTACAAGCTGACCGACAAGCAGCAGCGGCAGACCGCGATCAACGAGGCGCGCACCAAGGCGCGCGACGGCATGGCCGACCTCAAGGAAAGCGATCCGCAGGCCTATCTCGCCAGCCTCAAGCTGGTGAAGAAGCTGGAGGCGGACATCGTCCGCACCGCGATCCTCAAGACCGGTCGCCGCATCGACGGCCGCGACACCAAGACGGTCCGTCCGATCGAGGCGGAAGTCCACTTCCTGCCGCGCGCGCACGGCTCGGCGCTGTTCACCCGCGGCGAGACGCAGACGATCGCGACGACCACGCTCGGCACGCGCGACGCGGAGCAGATGATCGACGGCCTCAACGGCCTGTCGTACCAGAACTTCATGCTCCACTATAACTTCCCGCCCTATTCGGTCGGCGAAGTCGGCCGCTTCGGTGCGCCGGGCCGTCGCGAAGTCGGTCACGGCAAGCTCGCCTGGCGCGCGCTGCACCCGGTGCTGCCCACCAAGGAGGAATTCCCCTACACGATCCGCGTCACCAGCGACATCACGGAGAGCAACGGCTCGTCGTCGATGGCGACGGTGTGCGGCGGTTCGCTGTCGATGATGGACGCCGGCGTGCCGCTCAAGCGCCCGGTGTCGGGCATCGCGATGGGCCTGATCCTCGAAGGCAAGGACTTCGCCGTCCTGTCGGACATCCTGGGCGACGAGGATCACCTCGGCGACATGGACTTCAAGGTCGCCGGCACCAGCGAGGGCATCACCGCGCTGCAGATGGACATCAAGATCTCCGGCATCACCGAAGAGATCATGAAGGTCGCGCTGGCGCAGGCGCACGAGGGTCGCGCACACATCCTCGGCGAAATGGCCAAGGCGCTGGGCGAGACCCGCTCGGAGCTGTCGGCGCATGCGCCGCGCATCGAGACCTTCTCGATCGACAAGTCGAAGATCCGCGAAGTGATCGGCACCGGCGGCAAGGTGATCCGCGAGATCGTCGCGCAGACCGGCGCCAAGGTCGACATCGACGACGAGGGCGTCATCAAGGTCTCCTCGTCCGATCCGGCGCAGATCGATGCGGCGGTGAAGTGGATCAAGGGCCTCGTCGAGGAAGCGGAAGTCGGCAAGGTCTATGACGGCAAGGTCGTCAACCTCGTCGATTTCGGCGCCTTCGTGAACTTCATGGGCGGCAAGGACGGTCTGGTCCACGTCTCGGAGATCAAGAACGAGCGCGTCGAGAAGGTGTCCGACGTCCTGTCCGAAGGCCAGGCGGTCAAGGTCAAGGTCCTCGAGATCGATCCGCGCGGCAAGGTCCGCCTGTCGATGCGTGTCGTCGACCAGGAAACCGGCGCCGAGCTGGAGGACACGCGTCCGGCCCGCGAACCGCGCGAAGGCGGTGATCGTGGTCCGCGCGGACCGCGCAGCGGCGGCGGCGATCGGGACGGCGGTGGTCGTGGTCCGCGCCGCGACGGCAGCGGCCGTGACGGCGGCGGGCGCGGACCGCGTCGCGACGGCGGCGATCGTGGCCCCCGCGGCGAGGGCGGCGACCGTGGCCCGCGCAACGGCGGCAACGACGACGGCCCCGCGCCCGCGTTCGCGCCGGCGTTCCTGACCGGCGATCGCGACTGATCGATCGCGTCCTCGTGACACGAAGGGGTCCGGCAGCGATGCCGGGCCCCTTTTGTTATGGGGATTGAGGCCTCATTCCAGCCGCTCCACGGTCGGGCAAACTCCGACGTCTGACACTGCGGGGAACGCCGAGCGGGAGGGGCGCCCGGCGCCACCGTGGACGCTGCTGGCGGGGCAGCGCATCCCTATGCGCACGCGATCGGTCTCTGCGCGAAGGTGGCAAAAGCGCGTAGAAGCACCACTGTTCCCACGCCGGCGGGATTCCACTGCCACAAAGAGCGACGGCTGGCGGCGCGACGCAACCCTGCGCTCCGGCCTGCGGGGAGCACCGGCATGGGTCAGGCTCAAGCGGATACACGGCGCCAGGCCATTGCCGGGTTCGCCGCTCGGAAACCCAGCGCGGCCGACCGCCGCCCTACCCGCGCGCCGCCTCGTCGAACAACGCCTCCGCCGCGCGGCGCAGGCGTTCGGTGGTCACCGGTTTCTCGCAGCGCGGCAGATCGTGATAGCGGTCGAGGATCATCGCCTCGTCATAGCCGCTGGTCAGCAGGACCTTCACGCCCGCGGCGAGCAGCGCGTCGATCAGCGGATAGACGAGCATCTCGCGCAGATTGATGTCGAGAATCGCAAGGTCGAGCGCCCCCGCGTCGCTCAGCCGCATCGCCTGCGGCAGCGATGCCGCCGGCCCGACGACATGCGCGCCGGCGCCGCGCAACTCGCGCGCGAGGTCGTCGGCGATCATATATTCGTCCTCGACGACGAGCACCGCCTTGCCGGCGAGCGGCGATATCCCTGACGTCATTGCGCTACTCCTTGCTAAATCGCGGGATAAAGCCTCAGTAATGGTTGGCGTTAACATGGGTGAACGAGCAGGCGCGACAAATGCTGTCAGGTCGCACCATGTCTGCCCCGCCCGCTCACCGCCTGCTCGCCCGGTTACGACATTTCACCGTCTTCTCGCCCGAGGAACGGAATGCGATCAATAGCGCCTGCGGCGGATCGGCGCTCGTCGCCCGCCAGCGCCGCGATCTGATCCGCGAAGGCGATCGGCCGCGCGGCGTGCCGCTGATCCTCGAGGGCTGGGCGTTCCGCTACAAGACGCTCGAAGACGGCCGCCGCCAGATCATCGCCCTCCATCTGCCCGGCGATCTGTGTGACATCCACGGCTCGATCCTGCGCAAAATGGATCATTCGATCGGCGCGCTGACCCAGGTCCGCTATGTCGAGCTGACCCGCGACCAGATCGACGATCTGGCGGCGCTCGGCCCGCGCGTCCATCAGGCGCTGTGGTGGGATTCGCTGACCACCGCGGCGATCCAGCGCGAATGGACGGTCAATCTCGGCCAGCGCGACGCGCTCGAACGCCTGTCGCACCTATTCTGCGAGCTGATCTTCCGCCTGCGCGCGGTCGGGATGATCGACGGGCTGCGCTGCGAAATCCCGCTGACCCAGACCGATCTCGCCGAGGCGACCGGCATGACGCCGGTGCATGTCAACCGGATGGTGCAGGAGTTGCGCTCGCGCCAGTTGATCCGCTGGAAAGGACGCGAATTCGAGGCACTTGATCTTGACGGTCTGTGCGATGTCGCGATGTTCAATCCGGCCTATCTCCACCTCGACCACGAAGGACGGCATCTCGATGCCCTTGGGTGATCCCGCCGCCGCTGCCGATCCGATCGCCCCTCTGGCCTGGCATGCGGCGGCGGACGGCGCGGCGCTGCGCTTTCTCCGCGCGGCCGACGATGCGATCAGCGTCCATCCCGACGATTACGACCGGCTCGGCGCGCAATGGCGCCGCGCTGCCGGTCTGGCGCTGTTCAGCGCCGACGTGCGCGTGCGGCTCGCGCCGGCAGAGGCCTATCGCTGGCTGCGGTTGAGCGGCGTGCCCGACGCGGACGGATGGCAGGGCGTCGCGGTCGACGTCACCGATCTGTGCGACGGCCTCGCGAGCGAACGGCGCCGCCGCTACACGCTCCATCACCGGGTGCGCAACACGCTGGCGATCATCCGCTCGATCGCGCGGCGCACCGCCGAAACCAGCGAGACGATC
The DNA here is from genome assembly GCF_000632225.1 of Sphingomonas sp. RIT328. GTDB lineage: Bacteria > Pseudomonadota > Alphaproteobacteria > Sphingomonadales > Sphingomonadaceae > Sphingomonas > Sphingomonas kyungheensis. The sequence continues at coordinate 57,320 of NZ_JFYV01000017.1, read as the reverse complement.
GACGACTATCGCTATCGCTTCGACGGCCGGCTCGCCGCAGTGGCGCGGACGCAAAGCCAGATCATGGGCGCGGGCGACCGTGGCGTCGATCTCGAGACCTTGCTGGTCGACGCCTTGCTCGCGCATCAGCTCGGCGGGCGGGTCGATTATGGCGGCCCCGAGGTGCGGCTGCCGCCGCAGCTCGCCGAACAATTCGGCCTCGCGCTGCACGAGCTGACCGACAATGCGGTCCAGCATGGCGCGCTGAGCCGCGATGATGGCACGCTGGCGGTACGCTGGACGGTCGAGGAGGCGCCCGACGCGCAGCTGCGCCTGGACTGGAACGAGACGAGCCGCGACGGCGCCGGCCCGCCCGCGCGCGAGGGCTTCGGTCTCGAACTGCTCACCCGCGCGCTGGCCTATGAGATCGATGCCGAGGTGACGCTCACCTTCGGCGCGCGCGGCATGACCTGCCGGATACGGCTGCCGCTCGCCGCGCCTCATGCGTCGATAAAGCCCGCGTAAGCGATCGAAAAAGCTGCTAATATGCAGATGGTTACCGCCGGCCCGCGGGTGATTCGGCGGATGGCATGCGGGGACGCGAGCGATGATGGCCGCCGATATCGCTTTCTACCAACGTCGCGCCGAGCAGGAGCGGCGCCTTGCGGATCGCAGCGCCACGCCTGATGCGCGACGGGTCCATCGCGAGATGGCGAAACGCTATGCGCGGCTGATCGCCGAGCTGGATTCGGGCAACCCCGCAGCGCCCTGAACGGGGCGGCCGCAGCCGCCCCGCACGCGCCGGTCAGGCGAGCGGCGCGTCGCCGAGCTGCCGCCACGCGACGACCTGCTGGCGCTGCGTGCCGAGCCGGTCGACGCCCAGTTCGATCACGTCGCCGGCCTTGAGATAGACCGCCTCGGGCTTCTTGCCCTCGCCGACGCCCGGCGGCGTCCCGGTGATCAGCAGATCGCCCGGATAGAGTGTGATATATTCGCTGACATAGGCGATCAGCTGCTTGAGATCGAAGATCATCGTCCGGGTATTGCCGGTCTGCATCCGCTCGCCGTTGACGTCGAGATACATGTCGAGCGCCTGCGCGTCGCCGACCTCGTCGGGCGTCACCAGCCACGGGCCGACCGGGCAGAAGGTGTCATGCCCCTTGCCCTTCGACCATTGCGAGCCGCGCTGCTTCTGGTTGAACCGCTCCGACACGTCGTTGACCAGCACATAGCCGGCGACCTTGTCGAGCGCCTCGTCCTCGCTGACGTAGCGGCAGGTCTTGCCGATGATCACGCCCAGTTCGACCTCCCAGTCGCTATGCGTCGAATCGCGCGGCAGCATGACGTCGTCATAGGGACCCGACAGGCTCGACAGCGGCTTCTGGAACATCATCGGCTCGGTCGGGATCGGCAGGTTCGATTCGATCGCATGGTCGCGATAGTTGAGCCCGATCGCGACGATCTTGCCGATGCCCTTGACCGGCACGCCATAGCGCGGCGTCCCCTCGACCACCGGCAGGCTGGCGACATCGGCGGCCCGCACCGTGGCGAGCGTATCGACGGTGATGTCGCCGACCAGCGCGGACAGGTCGCGGATGCGGCCCGTATCGTCGATGAGGCCGGGCTGTTCCTGGCCGGGCTGGCCGAAGCGGCAGAATTTCATATCATCGGTCTTTCGCAAGCGTGCAGGGATATCCCCGATCGGGGCAGCGGCGACAGGGTCCGTACAGCCCTACCCTGCGCGACGGAAGCGTACACGCCAGGACATGCGGCCAAATCGCGGAATCGGACGTTTAGCCGCGCACAGGTCGATGCGGCCCCAAGGAGATGCGTACGTGACCATTGCCGCCTGCGTACCCTCCCCTGCCCGTCCGCCCGCATGAACCGCCTTGCCCCCGACGCTGCCGACAGCCGCTTCATCCGGCGGCTGGTCTATATCCTGATCATCGCCGCGGTCGCCGCGGCGCTGTTCAAGGCGGGCAATCTGCTCATCCTCGCCTTCGGGTCGATGCTCGGCGCGATCGCCATTCACGCGATTGCCGATCTGTACCGCGATCATCTGCGCGTTCCCGAGAAGGCGTCGGTCGGCCTGGGCATCGCCACCGCCTTCGGCATCGTCGGCTTCCTCGTCTGGCTGTTCGGCGTCCAGTTCCGCGAACAGGTCAACGTGCTGGTGACGCAATTGCCCAGCCTGCTCGACCAGCTCGCCGCCTGGGCGTCGCGCAGTCCGGTCGGCGCCAAGCTGGTCGACGCGGTGCAGCAGGCCTATGCCGGGTCGCGTGCCGCGCAGGACGTCAGCGGCCTGCTCCAGGGCGGCGGCGAACTGGTGCTCAACAGCCTGCTGCTGCTCGTCGGCGCCGCCTTCTTCGCCGCCGATCCCGGCATCTACCAGCGCGGCTTCCTGTTCCTGATCCCGCGCGGCAAGCGTCCGGCGATCGAGGATGCGCTGTTCGACGTCGGCTCGACCTTGCGGTTGTGGCTGCGCTCGTCGCTGATCCTGATGACGAGCATGGGGATATTGGTCGGCATCGGCCTGTGGATTTCTGGCGTGCCGTCGGCCGCGGCGCTGGGGCTGCTCGCCGGCCTGTCGGAGTTCATTCCCTATATCGGCCCGACCGCGGCGATGGTGCCAGCGCTCGGCCTCGCCGCGACGCAGGGGACCGGGCCGCTGATCGGCACGCTCGTCACCTATGCGGTGGTGCGGCTGATCCAGACCAATTTCATCACGCCCTATGTGCAGGCCCGCGTCATCTCGATCCCGCCGGCGATCACCGTCTTCGCAATCATCGGCATCGGCGTGATCTTCGGCATCTTCGGCCTGTTCTTCTCGGCGGCGCTGCTGGTGGTGATCTTCACCCTCGTCCGCAGCCTCTACCTGCGCGAGGTGCTCGGCGAGGACATTCCGCGCAGCCGCCACCAGACGCTGCTCGGACCGGACCTGACGCCAACCGATCCCGACGAGGAAGCTAAAAAAGATTAACTATCCGCACCGTTCAGCGCGCTGGATTAAATCCTAATTAACCTTTTGCCTTCAGATGTTCTTTGGTTAATGGAATCGGGTCGCGCCGTGCAGCAGGGGTGCTCAGGGTCGGACCAACAGGGGTTGATGCGATGCGAGTGCTGTTGATCGAAGACGAGCCCACCACCGCCAAGGCGATCGAGCTGATGCTCGGCACGGAAGGGTTCAACGTCTACACCACCGATCTGGGCGAGGAAGGCCTCGATCTGGGCAAGCTGTACGATTACGACATCATCCTGCTCGACCTCAACCTGCCCGACATGCACGGCTATGACGTGCTCAAGAAGCTGCGCGTCGCGCGGGTCGCGACGCCGGTACTGATCCTGTCGGGGATCAACGAAATGGATTCGAAGGTGCGCAGCTTCGGCTTCGGCGCCGACGATTACGTCACCAAGCCGTTCCACCGCGAAGAACTGATCGCGCGCATCCACGCCGTCGTCCGCCGCTCGAAGGGCCACAGCCAGTCGGTCATCCGCACCGGCAAGCTCGCGGTCAATCTCGACGCCAAGACGGTCGAGGTCGATGGCAGCCGTGTCCATCTGACCGGCAAGGAATATGCGATGCTCGAGCTGCTCTCGCTGCGCAAGGGCACCACGCTGACTAAGGAAATGTTCCTCAATCACCTGTACGGCGGCATGGACGAGCCGGAATTGAAGATCATCGACGTCTTTATCTGCAAGTTGCGCAAGAAGCTCAGCCTGGCCTGCGACGGCGAGAATTATATCGAGACGGTATGGGGCCGCGGCTACGTCCTGCGCGAGCCCGAGGAGATCGGCGCGGTCGCCTGACGCCCGTTCCTCTGTTCGGTCTACCATAAACGGCCGCGGCATCCCCCGATGCCGCGGCCTTGTTGTTACTAGTGCGCAATACCGCTCACTATACTTGCCATCGCGGATCGGCCTGATCCAAATCAGCTACAAATACTGACTGGTTATTAACGCCACCTTATGAGACGAGATAATAAAGGAGTCGCAGTACGACGAGGCCGATGATGACGAATGACTTGAATCAGCAGAATGATCTGGCAACGGTAACTGCCCGCGCCCTGATTGCAGACGCCCTGCAACTGCTGGACACCATGCCGACCTTCTCGTCTCAGATCGCCGCCGCGCACCTCGCCCACGCGATCGAGCTGATCGACGCCGCCGACACCGCGCCCAACGGCTGAGCTACTTGCGCTCCCAGACCTTCCGCCCGCCGACCCAGGTTTCCTGCACGCGCGTCGCGCGCAGGTCGGCGGGGGAGGCGAGCAGCGGGTCCTGATCGACAATGACGAAGTCCGCGTCGAGCCCGGGGGCGAGCCGGCCGATCCGGTCCTCGGCGAAACCGGCATAGGCCGCGCCGCCGGTGAAGGCCCACCACGCCTGTTCGCGCGTCACCGCCTCTTCGGGCCGCCAGCCCCCCGAAGGCTGACCGTCGGCCCCCTGGCGGGTAAAGGCCGCCGCCCAGCCTGCCCAGGGATCGGGCCGCTCGACCGGATAGTCCGACCCGAAGGCGAGTTTGGCACCGTTGCGCAGCATCGACGCCCAGGCATAGGCGCCGGTCAGCCGCGCCGCGCCGAGCCGCGCCTCCGCCATCGTCCGGTCGCTGGTCTCGTGCGTCGGCTGCATCGACGCGATCGTGCCGTAGCGGCCGAAGCGCGGCAGATCGACGGGATCGACGATCTGCGCATGTTCGACCCGCCAGCGCCGGTCGCCCTTGTAGGTCTGCGCCATCTCGTCGATCGCATCGAGCACCTCGGCATTGGCGCGGTCGCCGATCGCGTGGACCGCGACCTGATAGCCGTCCATCGCCGCGCGGCTCATCAGGTTGCGCAGCACCGTATCGCTCATGAAGCCCGCGCCCGACTGGCCCGGCGCATCGGCATAGGGCGCCTTGAGCCACGCCCCCCGCGAACCCAGCGCGCCATCGGCATAGAGCTTGACGCCGACCAGCTTGAGCCGGTCGCCGTACAGCCAGGGCGTCGGCCCGGTGCCGCCGATCTGCACCGTCGTGTCGACGCCCATGCCGTAGCTCATGATCCGCACGCGCAGGCCGCCGAGATCGCCGATGCGGCGATAGGTCAGCCAGTCCTCGATGGTCGTGCCCATGTCGGCGGTGGCGGTGACGCCGTAACCGAGCAGGATCGTCTGCGCCTTGAGGAAGGCGGCGTTGCGATCCTTGCCGAGCGGCTGCGGCACCACCTTGGCGACGAGCGCCTGCGCGGCGTCGACGAACACGCCCGCGGGCTGGCTTCCTGTCCCCTTTTCGATCCGCCCGCCTGCGGGCGAGACGCTCTTGGCGGTGACGCCCGCCGCCTTGAGCGCGGCGCTATTGCCCCAGCTCGCATGGCCGTCGGCGCGGGCGAGCCAGACCGGCCGGTCGGGCACCGCCGCGTCGAGCTCGGCAGCGGTCGGGAAGCGGCCGAGATTCCACGCCTCCTGGTTCCAGCCGCCGCCGATGATCCAGGCGCGATCCGGATTGGCGCGGGCATAATCGGCGATCTTCGCCTGCGCCTCGGCGAGGCTCTTCGTCTCCGACAGATCGAGTTCGAGCGCGCGGAAGCCCAGTTCCATGACGTGGCCGTGCGCGTCGATCATGCCGGGCAGCAAGGTCTTGCCCTTGAAATCGGCACGCCAGTCGAGCTTGTCGGGCCGCTTGTCCTTGGCGCTGAGCAGCCGCGCGACATGGCCGTCAGGCGTGACCAGCATCGCCTGGAAGCGGACGACCTTGCCGTCCTTGTCGAGCGTCATGCCGTTGACGTTGTCGACCAGCCCGTCCGCCGCGGCGACTCCGGGCAGCAGCGCCGCCGCCAGCGTGAGGGTCGTGATCGCCGTCCCGGCGAAGGTGCTGAAAAGCCGTCGTGCCATGCCGTGCGCATAAGCGCTGTTCCCCCGCTGCACCAGATGGTCTAGCGGGACCGATATGGCCACGAACCCTGCCGCCGCCGCGCTGCCCGTATCGATCGACGACGTCCGCGCCGCCCATGCCCGCATCCGCGACAAGATCGTCCGCACGCCGACGCTGATCAGCCGTACGCTGAGCGAGATGACCGGCGCCAACGTCTACCTCAAGTTCGAGAATCTGCAGTTCACTGCGGCGTACAAGGAGCGTGGCGCGCTCAACACGCTGTTGCAGCTGTCGCCGGAGGCGCGCGCCAAGGGCGTCATCGCCGCCTCGGCGGGCAATCACGCGCAGGGCCTCGCCTATCACGCCAACCGGCTCGGCATTCCGGCGACGATCGTCATGCCGCGCACCACGCCGACGGTGAAGGTGATGCAGACGGAAGGCCATAAGGCGACGGTGGTGCTGGAGGGCGAGACGTTCGACGCCGCCTACGCCCATGCCCGCGTGCTCGAGGCGGAGCGCGACTTCACCTTCGTCCACCCGTTCGACGATCCGCGCGTCATCGCCGGCCAGGGCACCGCCGCGGCGGAGATGCTGGAGGACGTGCCGACGCTCGATACGCTGCTGATCCCGATCGGCGGCGGCGGGCTGATCTCGGGCACCGCGATCGTCGCGCGTGCGGCCGATCACCCGATCGAGGTGGTCGGCGTGCAGGCCGAACTGTTCCCGTCGATGTACAATCGCATCCGCGGCACCAGCCTGCCCTGCGCCGGCGATACGCTCGCCGAGGGGATTGCGGTCAAGGAGCCGGGCGGGATCACCGCGCGGATGGTCGCCGAGCTGGTCGACGACATCGTGCTGGTCGGCGAGCGCAACCTCGAAGAGGCGGTCAGCCTGCTGCTCCAGATCGAGAAGACGGTGGTCGAGGGCGCCGGCGCCGCGGGGCTCGCCGCACTGATGGCCTATCCCGAGCGGTTCCGCGGGCGGACCGTCGGTATCATCCTGTGCGGCGGCAATATCGACACGCGGCTGCTTGCCAACGTGCTGCTGCGCGACCTCGCCCGGTCGGGGCGGCTGGCACGCCTGCGCGTGCGCCTCCAGGACCAGCCGGGCGCGCTGTTCCACGTCGCGCGCATCTTCGACGCGCAGCGCGTCAACATCATCGAAGTCTATCACCAGCGCATCTTCACCTCGCTGCCGGCCAAGGGCCTGTTCACCGAGATCGAATGCGAAACCCGCGACCGCCCGCACCTCGACCGGCTGATCGCGGCGCTGCGCGAAGGTGGATTCGAGACGAGCATGATCGAGCAGGCGTAGGCCGGCGGGGCCCCCGTCGGGAAGCGATGGACGTCCTTTGGACCGATCGCCCGACCAAGCCCTGCCCTTATTCGGCGCCGCGCGAAGTATCAGTGCTCCGGCGAAGGCGGGAGTTCAGTATTCTTGCCATGAGCGGTTGTCCTGCTCGGCCACGGGATTCCCGCCGGCGCGGTTATGCTGGCACCGCCAAGACACCGGACGCAAAAACGGGGGCCGCGCCGTGGCGCAGCCCCCGTTCGAAAGCATAAGCCGAAGCTTAGTTGCTGTCGGCGTTGTCGTCCTGCACGACGGCGACGACGCCGATCGCGACCACGCCAGCGACGATCAGCGCGGCGAGCAGACCGCCACCAGCCAGGTCGCTCTTCTTCGCCGACGGCGCGCTGGCGCGGACCGACTTGGCAACCGACAGCGACGCGGCGGGGTTGGCAGGAGCGGCGCTAGCAGCGACCGGGGCGGCAATCATCGCCAGGGCGGCGAGCGAACCAGCAAACTTCGACATAAACAGAAAACTCCAAGCGGATTGGATACCGGGAACGAGCGGTTACCAACTTTGTTCCTGCGGTGCAACATTGACTTGATCTGACGGCAAGCCAACGCACGAAAAGACAATTAGCCGCAAATTAACCGTTTCCGACCGGAAAGCCACTTTGCAAGGCGGCACGCTTCTTTCATAGGTCGGGTGGTACCGCTTCGCGTGTGACGTTCCCAGGAGATTGCCGGCGGTGACTGCGCCATTCCGTTTTCCGCGCTTCTTCGTCACGACGCCCGCACCCTGCCCGTATCTGCCCGGGCGGCAGGAACGCAAGGTGTTCACCGAATTGAGCGGCCCGCATGCCAGCGAACTCAACGACGCGCTGAGCCGGATCGGCTTCCGTCGCTCGCAGGGGGTCGCCTATCGTCCGTCGTGCGCAGGCTGCACCGCCTGCGTCTCGGTCCGTATCGTCACCCAGGCGTTCACGCCCAATGCCAGCCAGCGCAAGCTGCTGCGCCGCAATGCCGATCTCGACATCGCGATCTGCCGGCCGTGGGCGACCGACGAACAGTTCCAGCTGCTGCGCCGCTACCTCGCCGCGCGCCACCCCGGCGGCGGCATGGCCGGGATGGACGAGGACGATTACGCCGACATGATCGAACATTCGCCGGTCAATTCGATGATCGTCGAATATCGCACCCGCACCGCCGACGGGTCGCGCGGCGAACTGGTCGGCGCCTGCCTCACCGACCGGCAGGCAGACGGCCTGTCGATGATCTACAGCTTCTTCGCCGCGGATACCGAAGGCGGCGACGGTCGCCCGGGCCTCGGCAACGTGATCATCATGGATCACATCATGCGCGCGCGCGAATCGGGACTGCCCTACGTCTATCTCGGCTATTGGGTGAAGGGCTCGGCGCGGATGGCGTACAAGACGCGCTATCGCCCGCTGGAGATGCTCGGGCCGAACGGCTGGCGGCCGCTCAGCGACGCGGATCTCGCCGCCGCGGTGTGACACCGCTCAGCCGGGATCGCTTTCCTCGCCGACCGTCGCGCCCTCGGTGACGACGCGCGTCGGCGCGACGCTGCCGAGATGGACGCGCACGCCCGCGGTAACGGTCATCCGCGGTGCCGCGACGGCAATGGCGGTGCCGGCCGGCGGATCGGGGCGGACGATCGCGGCGAGCTGCCCGCGATGGACGGTGACGCCGCCATCCTCGCCGCTGTCGCGATAGAGCGCCGCGGTCTGCGCGACCGGCTCCGACGGCGCCGCGAGCGGCTCGACGCCGGCATAAGCGGCGCGGAAGCTCAACGCCCCCTCCATCGCGCCGCGCCAGCGGTAGAAGATGTGCGCGCCGACCGAGCCGATCCGCGCAAGGCTCGATGCCCACCACGGCAGGATCGCGCTGGTGTGATAGAAGGTCGCCCCACCGATCGGCGCATAGACGCTGCCGGCGAGCGCCGCCTCGGCGACCGCGCGCGCCCGCGCCCACGCACCGGGTTCGCGGCGATAGGCCATCGATCCGTCGCAGGTGAAGGAGAATTGGCAACCGGTGCGCCGGTTCGAACCCTGGAAGACGACGCCGCAGACGCTGTGCGGGAAAGCCCGGTCGCGCACCCGGTTGAGCACCACCTGGGCGACCGCGCGCTGACCGTCGAGCGGTTCGGAGCGCGCCTCGTAATAGACCGCGGCGGTCAGGCAGTCGCTGGCGCGCGCCGCATCCTCCGCGCTCGCCGCCTGGGCGAGGAAGGCGGGCGCGGCCCGCGGATTCGCCGCACCGTCGTCATCCGCGGCGAGCGAGGCGCGCAGCGTATCGGGCAGACCGTCGAGGCCGGGGGTGTCGAGCGCGAGCGCGCGCAGCAACTGGCGCGGGCTCGGCGCCGGCACCGCCTGCGCGACCCGCGTCGCATCGTTGCCGGAGGGCATGCAGGACGAGGTGACGAGCAGCGTCAGCCCCATGAATGCCTGCCCGAAGAAAGAGATATGCCGCCCGCTCACCGTATGACGGGTAGAGCGGGCGGCTTATGATAGGGTTAATGGCGGCAGCCGGGGCTGCCGCCCGGGGCCGTTACGCCAGCGTGCGCACCTTCGCCTCGCGATCCCAATAGCGCTGCTTCGCCGCCTCGACGAAGCCGGCGAGATCGGTGACGCCCTCGTCCGCCTCGACGCCCGCCTTGTCGAGCAGCGGCTTGGCCGCCTCGTTCGCGCCGATCGCCTTGAGGTGACCGAAGGCGTCCATCACCCACTGGACCGCCGCGCCTTCCTTGACGAGCTTGGCCGCCGCCGCGTCGGACAGGATCACCGCGCAGGCATCGACCGTCACCGAAGGCTGGCCGAACAATTGCGCATCGGCGGCGATCGTCGATCCGTCGGAGAGCGGCACCTTGCCGACCTTGGGCGCGATCGTCATCGCATGACCACCGGCCGCCTTGACCGCATCCTTGAGCGTGGCGAGCGCCGCCGCATCGCTGCCGTCGGCGATCAGGATGCCCACGGTGCGCCCCTCGAGCGTATGCTTTTCGAGCGGCCCGCGGATGATGCGCAACGCCGGCGACACCGCCATGTCGAGCACCGGCGCGGCGGTCGGGGCGGCGTCCGGCAGATCCATCGCCAGTCCCTCGGCGACGCGCGTCGCCAGGTCCTCATCGACGTTGCGCAGGTTGGCGAGCATCGCGGTGCGGATATGGTCGAGGCTGACCTTCGACAGCTCGAACACCAGCGCCGATGCGATATGCGCCTGTTCCGCCGTGTCCATCGAGCGGAAGAACAGCCGCGCCTGGCTGTAATGATCGGCGAAGCTCTCGGGGCGGATACGCAGCTTCTGTCCCTGCTCCTCCGACGGGAAGGTCTTGTAGCCCTTGGCCGGGTCTTCGCGCGCGCCCGCCTCTTCCCCTGCCTTGGCGAGGCTGTTGGGCTCGTAGTTGGCGCGTCCCTTGGGCACCGCCATCTGCATGTGGCCGTCGCGCTGCTGGTTGAGGAACGGACAGCCTGTCGCCGCCTCGCGGCCCTTGGCGGCGTTGATCGGCAACTGGTGGAAGTTGACCGAGCCGAGACGCGACAATTGCGTGTCGGTGTAGCTGAACAGCCGCCCCTGCAACAACGGATCGTTGGAGAAGCCGATGCCCGGTACGACATGGCTCGGCACGAACGCCGCCTGCTCCGTCTCGGCGAAGTAATTGTCGGGATAGCGATCGAGCACCATCTTGCCGACGATCTTCACCGGCAGGACTTCCTCGGGGATGATCTTGGTCGCGTCGAGGACGTCATAGGGCTGGCTGTTGGCGAAGTCCTCGTCGAACAATTGCACGCCGAGATCCCAGGTCGGGTAGTCGCCGCGCTCGATCCGCTCGAACAGGTCGCGGCGCTGGAAGTCGGGATCGGCACCGGCGATCTTCACCGTCTCATCCCAGATCGTCGAGGCGAGGCCGGCGCGCGGCTTCCAGTGGAACTTGACGAAGGTGCTCTTGCCCTCGGCGTTGATGAAGCGGAAGGTGTGGACGCCGAAACCTTCCATATTGGCGAAGGTGCGCGGCAGCGTGCGGTCCGACATCGCCCACATGATCATGTGCGTCGCCTCGGGCATCAGGCTGATGAAGTCCCAGAAGGTGTCATGCGCGGTCGCCGCCTGCGGATAGCCGCGGTCGGCCTCCATCTTGGCGGCATGGATCAGATCGGGGAATTTGATCGCATCCTGGATGAAGAAGACCGGGATGTTGTTGCCGACCAGGTCCCAATTGCCTTCGCGCGTGTAGAATTTGACCGCGAAGCCGCGCACGTCGCGCGGCGTGTCGACCGATCCCGCGCCACCCGCGACGGTCGAGAAGCGGGTGAACACCTCGGTGCGCTGGCCCTTCTTCTGGAACAGGTCGGCGACGGTGATGTCGGCGAGGCTTTCGGTACATTCGAAATAGCCGTGCGCCGCCGAACCGCGCGCATGGACGATCCGCTCCGGAATGCGCTCGTGATCGAAATGGTTGATCTTCTCGCGATAGACCTCATCCTCGAGCAGCACCGGGCCGCGCGCACCGGCTTTCAGCTGGTTCTGGTTGTCGCTGATCGGCGTGCCGTGATTGGTGGTGAGCACCGGATGGTCGGCGTCGGTGGTCTGATGCGTCTCGCCGCCGTTGCCGGGGTTGCGGGCCAGGGTATCGGTCATGATCGGAAATCTCGCTTCGCAGGGATCTGCGCTCACTCAACGAAGCTGATCGAAGTCGGTGCCTTCGTGACACCGAGTTTAATGCCCTATTGGGCGGATACTGTGACCGCGACGTCAAGTTCCTCCTCGCCCTCGCCGAGCCGCGATCCCGCCACCGGCGCCGCGCCCGCCGCATCGAGCGCCGCGGCGACGCGGACGCTCTCCTCCTGCGGCGAGCGGCCGGTGAAGGGATCGAAGCCGACCCAGCCGAGCCCTTCGACGAAGGCCTCCGCCCAGCCGTGCGGGGTCGGCCGCGTCGCGCCCTCGACGATGCTGTAGCCGGTGACGTAGCGCGCCGGCACGTCGAGCGACCGCGCCGCCACCGCGAAGATCTGCGCGAGATCGCGCGACGTCGCGGTCGGTCGGTCGAAGGCCGCCGCGGCGCTCAGCCCCGGCTCCGGCCGCGCGCGGTCGGCGGTGAAGCGCGCGTGGATCGCGCGGTTGAGCCCGTGCAGCATGCCGACGACGCCATCCGCCGCGGCGGTAATTTCGGCGGCGAAGGCGGCGATCGCCGGATCGCGCGGCGTCGCCTCGGTCGCGCGCAGGAAGACGGCGGGCGGCAGCGCTTCTGACACGCCGCGCACCACGCCGTCGGAATGGCTGGTCAGCACCTCGCCGCGCACCGCGATCTCGATGTCGGCGATCGGCCCCTCGGCGTAGAGCATCGTGATCGCATTGCCGAAACCGTCGCGCCCGCGCCGCATCTTGACGTCGCAATCGACGTCGATCCGCCAGCGCGCCACCGTCTGGTCGTGGCTGTTCTCGGGCGTCATGCGCAGCATCTGCACCAGCCGGCTCTGCGGCTCGCTGAAGCGGTAGACGGTACGGTGATCGATCGACAGGCGCATCAGCCGAACCGGAACTGGCGGCCGATCGCTTCGTGCAGCTGGCCGTTCTCGCGGATGAAGGCTTGCAGATATTGGTGCAGGCCGCTGGCGATGACCTCGCCCGAGCGGGTCTTGCCGAGCCGCGTCGCGCGCATCCGCGCCATCCGGTCGGCCTCGCCATGGCTGCCGGTGCGTTCGGCGAGCAGGCCGAGCAGCTCGACCGTCGTGTCCGCCGAGGCCATCAGGCTGCGCGGCAGGTCGCGGCTGGCGATCAGCAGGTCGATGACGTTGGCGGGGACCAGCCCGTCCGAATAGAGCCAGCGATAGGCGGTCACCGCCGACACCGTCTGCAGGATCGTCGTCCATTGATCGCGATCGACGACGCCGCCGACCGTCTCGCCGGCGGGGAGCAGGATATGATATTTGACGTCGAGCAGCCGCGCGGTGTTGTCGGCGCGCTCCACGGCTTGCCCCAGCCGGATGAACCAATGCGCCTGATTGCGCAGCATCTGGTGCACCGCGCCCTCGAAACCGCGCGTCTCGTTCTTCACCGCCTCGACCAGGCTGAGCGTCGCCTGCGTCTCGCCGATCTGGCGGCGATTCTCGAACACCAGCCAGGCGCGGTTGATCGCGGTCCACGCCTCGCGGCTCAGCGCGGTGCGCACCGCCTTGGCGTTGGTGCGCGCGCGGTCGAGGCAGCGGATCACCGAGCCGCCGTGCCGCGTGTCGAGCGCGAGGAAGCGCACCACGTCGGTCTGCGTCAACTCGCCGCCGAACGCCGCAAAGTCCGCCTCGGTATCGGTCACCGCCAGCGCCGACGACCAGGCGACCTCGCCCGCGGGGCGCGACGACATCACGTCGAGCCGCACCGTCGCCTCGATCAGCCGCGCGTAGAAATCCGCGCGCTCGATATAGCGGCCGAGCCAGTAGAGCGACGACGCGGTGCGCGAGAGCATCATGCGCCGCCTCCCTGCCGCTGCGTCATCCCGCCCATCGTCTGGGTCTGCGACTGCCCCGCAGGCTCCGCCATCAGCACGAAACTGTCCTTGGTGCCGCCGCCCTGGCTCGAATTGACGACCAGCGATCCTTGCTTGAGCGCCACCCGCGTCAGCCCGCCGGGCACCACCTGCACGCCGTTCGATCCGGTCAGCACGAACGGGCGGAAGTCGACGTGGCGCGGGCTGAGCCCGCTATCGGCGAGCGTCGGTACGGTCGACAGCGCCAGCGTCGGCTGCGCGATATAGCGATGCGGCTCGGCGATCAGCGCGGCGCGGAAGGCGTCGATCTCGGCGCGGCTCGCGGTCGGGCCGACCAGCATGCCGTAGCCGCCCGATCCGTCGACCAGCTTGACCACCAGCTCGTCGAGATGGTCGAGCACGTAGCGCAGCGCCTGCGGCTCGCGGCAGCGCCACGTCTCGACATTGGGCAGCTTCGCCTCGCCGCCCGAATAGAAGCGGACGATCTCGGGCATATAGCTGTAGATCGCCTTGTCGTCGGCGATGCCGTTGCCGGGCGCGTTGATGATCGCGACATTGCCCGCGGCATAAGCGGCGATCAGCCCCGGCACGCCGAGCATCGAATCGGCGCGGAAGACGAGCGGGTCGAGATAATCGTCGTCGACCCGGCGATAGATAACGTCGACGCGCACCCGCCCGGCGATCGTGCGCATCCAGACGTAATCGTCGTCGACGACGAGATCGGCCGCCTCGACCAGCTCGATCCCCATCGAATCGGCGAGGAAGCTGTGTTCGTAATAAGCGGAATTGTAATGACCCGGCGTCAGCACGACGCAGACCGGCCCCGCCGACCCGCCGCGCACGCCCGGCGGTGCCACCGATTTCATCGTCGCGAGCAGCCGGTCGGGATAGCTGTCGACCGGCTCGACGCGGTATTCGCGGAACAGCTCGGGGCACAGCCGCACCATCGCCTCGCGATTTTCGAGCATATAGCTGACGCCCGACGGCGTGCGCGCATTGTCCTCGAGCACGAAGAATTCGTCGGGGCCGGTGCGCACCAGGTCGATGCCGCAGATATGCGCCCAGATGCCGTGCGGCGGGCGCATCCCGGCGATCTCCGGGCGGAACTGCGGATTGCCGAGGATCAGGTCGGGCGGCAGCACGCCTTCGGCCAGGATGCGGCGCTCGCCGTAGATATCGTCGAGGAAGGCGTTGATCGCCTCGACGCGCTGCACCAGTCCTTCGGACAGTCGCGCCCATTCGTCGGCGAGGAAGACGCGCGGTACGATATCGAACGGGATGATCCGCTCGCGGGTATCGCTGTCGCCATAGACGGCGAAGGTGATGCCGAGCTGGCGGAAGGTCGTTTCCGCCGCCTCCTGACGGCGGCGGAGTTCGTCGTCCGGGGTCTGGTCGAGCCAGCGACCGAGCGCGGCGAGCGCGGGACGCGGCGGCGCCTCGCCGGACATCCCCATGATCTCATCGAACGCCGGTCGTTTCCCCATCGGAACGGTAAAGCCCTCCTCCGCCTGCCGGTTCCATGCTGCGGGCAATCGCTGCGTCGCACAAGAGGCTTACAACGGAAGTAACCGCCTAAATCCGCTCCGTTCCGAGACCGATGGCGATCACCGCAGGGCGGTCAGCATGCCTGGCGTCAGCACCTGCGGCAGGACGCGTGGCTCCGCCGCCCCCGGTGCGTAATAGAGGTAGAGCGGCACCCCGGCGCGATTGTGCGCCTGGATGAAGCGGCCGAGCGCGGGATCGCCGTCGGTCCAGTCGCCGACCAGCACCGCGACCTTGTGCTTTGCGAAAGCGGCGCGCGTCGCCGCGGTGTCGATCGACGAGGCTTCGTTGACCTTGCACGACAGGCACCAGTCGGCGGTGAAATAAGCGAACACCGGCCGCCCCTGTCGGCGCAGCGCGGCGAGTCGCGCCTCGCTGAACGCATCGCCGCCGACCGCGGCGGGCTTGGCCGCGCCGCCGGTCAGCGCCGCGGCGAGGCCGGCGGGGAGCAGCAAGGCGGCGAGCGCCAGCGCCCAGCCGAAGCCGGCACCGCGCCGCTGCCGTGCGCCGCCGAGCGACAGGACGAGGCCGGTGACCACCATCGTCGCGATGCCGATCGCCAGTCCCATCGTCCCCGCCTGCCGCCACGCCAGCCACAGCAGCGCCAGCACGGTCAGCGCCATCGGCACCGCGAGGATGCGGCGGAACCGCTCCATCCACAGCCCCGGCCGCGGCAGCCGCCGCCGCAGCGCCGGCACGAAGCCGATCGCGAGGAAGGGCAGCGCCAGTCCGATCCCCAGCCCGGCGAACACCGCCAGCGCCGCCGGCCACGGCAGCACCAGCGCCGCGCCGAGCGCCGCGCCCATGAACGGCCCGCTGCACGGCGTCGCGACGAAGGCGGCGAGCGCTCCCGTCGCCACCGATCCCGCCGCACCGCCGTGGCTGGCGAATTGCGGCACCGGGATCTCGAACCGCCCGGCGAGGTTGAGCGTGATCGCGAAGGTCAGCGCGATCAGCAGCACGACGATGCGCGGGTCCTGCAACTGGAACGCCCAGCCGACCACCGAACCGCCGGCGCGCAAGGCCAGGATCAGCCCGCCGAGCGCGACGCACATCAGCACCGTGCCGAGCAAATAGCCGAGCGCATCGATCCGCGCCGCGCGCTCGTCCTCGCCGCCGCGGGCGAGATGCAGCGCCTTGAGGCTGAGGATCGGGAAGACGCAGGGCATGACGTTGAGGATCAGCCCGCCGAGCACCGCCCCGGCGAAGGCGAGCAGCGCCGCCGCCCAGCCGCTGCGATCGCTCGCCTGCGCCACCGTCCCCGCCGTCGCATGGATGCTGAGGCCGAGATCGGGTCCGATGCGCAGCACGCCCGCGATCGGCCCCTTGGGCGCGCCCTTGGTGGCGATCAGCAGCCGGTCGCCGTCGCGCGTCACCGTCTGCGGCGCGGCATAGGTGATCATGTCCGGCCCGAACGGGAAGAAGGCGGCCTTGTCCACCTTCGCCGCCGCCGGCAGCGGCACGGCGATGACGAGCGCGCCGTCCTTGACCTGATAGGTCCCCGCCGCGTCGAGCGGCTTGGGGATGGCGGCGCGCCAGCGGTCGAAGTCCGCGCCATGCGCGGGCGCCCCGTCGCCGACGACGAGGTCGAGGCCGAGCGTCTGCTGCTCGGGCACGCAGATCGCATTGGTGCAGACGAGATAGTTGATCGCGACCTTGATCGGCAGCGGCGTGCCCTTCGCAAGACCCGCCGGCACGCGCAGGCTGACCAGCGGCGCATAGGGCGCTTCATAGACGTAGTTCATCAGCCCGGCGACGAGCAACGTCGTCGGCACCGGCCATTGCACCTCGCCGCCGAGGCTGGCGCCCTTGGGCAGCGTCCAGTCGAACGCCGGGGCGAAGCCGGCATCGCCGGGATTGCGCCAATAGCCGTGCCAGCCCGGCGCCGGCCGCGTGTCGATCGCCAGCGTCACGCTCTGCCCGGCACGCGGCGCGTCGCTGTCGGCGACGAGTCGCATCGCCAGATGTTTCGGCCCGTCCGCCGGCGCGAGATCGGCATGCGCCGCCCCCGTCCAGAACAGCGCCAGCGTCATCAACACGCAACACAGCGCGCGCATCGCTTTCACGGCGGCATACCGCCCGACCTGAGTTGCCCGATTCATCGCCGACCGCCATAGCGGCGCCGGCCCCGCAAAACGAGTGTTCCCGATGAAAGCGCTGATCGCCGCCGCCCTGCTTGCTTCTTCCGGCTTCGCGGCCACCGCCGCCGCCCAGTCCGTGCCCCCGGCAGCGACGCCCGCGCCCGTCGCCACCGCCGCAGCGCCGACCACGCCGCCACGGCTGATCGTCGCGATCTCGGTCGATCAATTCTCCGCCGATCTGTTCCAGCAATATCGCAACCATTTCACCGGCGGCTTTGCGCGGCTGCTGACCGGCGCGGTCTTCCCCTCGGGCTATCAGAGCCATGCCGCGACCGAGACCTGCCCGGGCCATTCGACCATCCTCACCGGCATGCGCCCGGCGCACACCGGCATCGTCGCCAACAACTGGATCGACCAGTCGGTCGCGCGCGCCGACAAGACGGTCTATTGCAGCGAGGACGAGACCGTCCCCGGCACCGACCACAACAATTACGTCGTCAGCGACAAGCACCTCAAGGTGCCGACGCTGGGCGAGATGATGAAGGCGGCGCACCCGGCGACGCGCGCCGTCTCGGTCGCCGGCAAGGACCGCGCCGCGGTGATGATGGGCGGCCACAAGGTCGACGAACTCTGGTGGTGGGACGGCAAGACCTACAGCAGCTACGCCGGCCGCGCGGTGCCGCGCGCGGTGCAGCGCGGGCGCGACGCGGTCGCCGCGATGGTCGCCAAGCCGCAGCCGGCGCTGCCGCTGCCCGGATTCTGCCAGCCGCTCGACCGGCCGATCACCGTCGCCGGCACCGTCTACGGCCAGGGCCGGTTCGAACGCGCCGCGGGCGACCTCAAGGCGTTCCGCGCCTCGCCCGCCAGCGACGCGGCGGTGTTCGCGATCGCCGCCGGGCTGATTCAGGACATGAAGCTCGGCCGGGGCGAAACCACCGACATCATCGACATCGGCGCCTCGGCGACCGACTATATCGGCCATTCGCTGGGCACGCAGGGCACCGAAATGTGCATCCAGATGGATCAGCTCGACCAGACGCTCGCCAGCTTCTTCCAGACGCTCGACGGCTGGGGCCTCGATTACGAGGTGGTGCTGACCGCCGACCATGGCGCGCACGACATGACCGAGCGGCAGCAGCAGCATGCGATGCCGATGGAGACCCACGTCTCCGGCGACGCGACGATCAAGGCGGTCGATGCCGCGGTCTCGGCGGCGCTCGGGCTCAAGGGGCCGGTGCTGGTCGGGGCGGAGGGCGACGTCTATCTCGCCAAGGGCCTGTCGCCGGCGAATCGCGCCCGCGTGCTGGCGGAAGCGCAGAAGCGTTTCGCCGCGCAGCCGCAGGTCGCCGCCGCCTTCACCCGCGCGCAGATCGCAGCGCAGCCGTTCGCGACGACCCCGCCCGAAACCTGGACTTTGCTCGAACGTGCCCGCGCCTCGTTCAACCCCGCCGTGTCGGGCGACCTGCTCGTCCTGCTCAAACCGCGCGTGACGACGATCGAGACCCCCGGCCCGGGCTATGTCGAGACGCACGGCAGCCCGTGGGATTACGATCGCCGCGTGCCGATCCTGTTCTGGCGCAAGGGCATGGCCGGCTTCGAACAGCCGCTGTCGGTCGAGACGGTCGACATCGCGCCGACGCTGGCGGCGACGATCGGCCTGCCGGTGCACGGCCTCGACGGCCGCTGCCTCGATCTCGATCCGGGCGCGGGCGACACCTGCGCGCGGTAAGGGGCGGCAAACCAACGCGGGGGTAGCCAGCCCCCGCGCTTCCCCCCGCCGCCACACCGATGCTAACGCACCCGTCCCCGCCGGCATCGGAACCCTTATGATAGCCATATCCGCGCTGCTCATCGCCGCCGCCTCGCCGATCGTGAGCAGCGCGTTCATCGATCCCGCGCCGCCGTACCCGCAGGCGCATGCCTCGACGCTCGCCGAGCTGCCCGACGGGACGATCGCCGCCGCCTGGTTCGGCGGCAGCGGCGAGAGCCGGCCGGACGTCACCATCTGGTTCGCCCGCCACGACCGGTCCGGCTGGAGCAAGCCGGTCAGCGTCGCCGACGGGCGCAGCGCCGATGGCCAACGTTACCCGACATGGAACCCGGTGCTGTTCGCACCCCACGGCCAGCCGCTCCACCTGTTCTACAAGGTCGGGCCGAATCCGCGCGCCTGGTGGGGCATGGAGATCGTGTCACGCGACGGCGGCCGCCACTGGAGCGCACCGCGCCGCCTGCCCGACGGCGTGCTCGGTCCGATCAAGAACAAGCCGGTGGTGACGCCGGAGGGCGCCTGGCTCGCTCCGTCGAGTCGCGAGGAGGGCACGCCCGAGCACAATCGCTGGTTCCTGCGCATGGAACGCTCGACCGACGCGGGTGCGAGCTGGCAGGTCGGGCCGCCGATCGCCTCGCCGATGGGGATCGAGGCGATCCAGCCGAGCGTGCTCGTCTATCCCGATCGCCGGCTCGAACTCGTCGCGCGCACCCGGCAGGGGGCGCTGGCGATGAGCTGGTCGCGTGACGACGGGCGCAGCTGGTCGCCGCTCGCCGCGATCGACCTGCCCAATCCCAATGCCGGCACCGATGCGGTGACGCTCACCGACGGGCGGCAGCTGATCGTCTACAATCACAGCGCGCACTGGCCCGACCGGCCCGGCGACGGCCCGCGCTATCCGCTCGCCGTCGCGCTGTCCGACGACGGCGTGCGCTGGCAGCCGGTGCTGACGCTGGAAAGCAAGCCGCGGCCCGACGGCTATGCCTATCCCGCGGTGATCCAGAGCCGCGACGGGCTGATCCATATCAGCTATACGTGGAACCGCACGCACATCCGCTATGTGGTGCTCGATCCGCGGCGGCTGCGCGTCGCGCCGGGACCGTCGGCCCGCGTCGCTCGTTGACCGATCATGGCGAGGCACCATCCCCACCAGCCGAACACCCAGCATGCGGCGATCACCCTGCGCTTCGGCAAACGCAGCCGGGTGCGCGCCGAGCTGACGATGACACCGGCCGGGCTGCTCTCGGTCGGCGCGCTCGTCTCGTCGATCCTGCTGTCGACCGCGGTGATCGTCCGCACCGCCCGCCGACCGGCGGGAGTTCCGCCCGCGCTGCCCGACGAGGGCGAGACGATAGAGCGCCTCCGCTGATTCAATACATCGCCGTCAGGCGGTTACGAGCTCGACGAAGCGAACGCCGCGCTCAGCGCGTCTCGAACATCCGGATCCCCGCCCCCAGCCGGTTCGCGCCGACCGCCAGCCGCTCGTGGCTCAAGTCGGCGACGAAGGCCGGGTTGCCCGGCGCCCCCGGGGCGAGGCGCGCGTCATTGTCCTCGATGCGCAAGCCCGCCGACGGATAGGTCCGGGCTTCCGCCGCCACCACGATCAGCCCGCTGCTATTCTCCTTGCCGCGCCCCTGGACGAAGCTGTTGCGCGCGATCAGCCCGCGTGCGCCATCGGGCAGGTCGATCATATAGTTCGTCTTGCGCCCGGCGGTGTCGTCGAAGCTGTTGTCGGTGATCGTCACGTTGGGGACGCGCAGCTTGACGTAATGGCCGCCGGTGCCGCGCTCGAAACGCGAACGGGTGATCGTCACCTGCCCGCGATTGGCGAGGTAGATGGCGTGCGCGCAATTGGGTGCCTCGTCGCACTGGCCGAGCCCGGCGAAGGTCGAATGATCGATGGTGATCCGCTGCCCGGTCGGCTCGCCGCCGAGGATGCCCTCCTGACTGTCGAGGAACATCGCATTGCTGACGGTAAGGTCGCCCATCTCGGTCCGGATGCCCGCGCCATTGCCGTCGGCGACGCGATAGCCGCGGAACACCAATCCGTCGACGCGCGAGCCCTGCCCGCGCAGCACCAGCGCCGCCTTGTCCTCGCACGTCTGCTTCTCGAAGATCGCGGTGCCCGGCGTCACCGCCTGATAGGTGATCCGCCCGCCCTGCTGCACCGCGCATTGCCGATAGACGCCGGGCGCGATCCGGATCGTCGCGGTTCCCATCCGCACCGACGAGACCGCCGCCTGCAGATCGTCGAACCCCTCGCCCGTCTCGGCGATGGTGAACGGCTTGCCGCTTTGCGCGAAGGCGGGAGCGGCGAGCAGGGCGAGCGCGAGCAGCAGACGGGTCATGCCGCGCACCTTATCGCCTCTCGCGCCGCGCCGCCGCAGCGATCCGCACGCGCGGCGTCCCGGATTGATGCAAGGATGCGCCGGCGGGCGCTGTCGCCGAGGGCGCTTCGCGTGTCTGGCAGGCGCCAAGGCCGGTCGGCAGAACCGGTGCGTAAAACGCTGAAGCTGATACTTACCTAGTATTCCCGCGCAGGCGAGACCTCTGCGAAAGTTTCGAAGCCGCCCCGGCGAAGGCCGGGGCCCAGTTGGGAGGCCGTTGTAACTGATTGCAAGGCTTCACCAAACTGGGCCCCGGCCTGCGCCGGGGTGGTACGGGAGCAGGTCAGGTTGCTACTTTCGCAGAGGTCTCGCGCAGGCGGGAATCCAGTGGTCAAGCAAAGCAACGGCTGGCGCGCGAAGAAGCACCGGGCTCCCGCTTTTGTGTACACTTTCGCGGGAGCACTGGCGGGACCTGTGCAAGACACCCGCAATGACAAGCGCGGAACGGCCACGACGGACTGAGGCTGGCCATCATGCCGACGCGTGACCCGCCCCTCCGGGACGATACGGCCAGATCGCCAAAGAGGCGTCCGGCCGACACCCGCATCAACCAACCGATGATTGCGCTCCCAGCACCGCCTCGGCTAACCCCTTGAGCAAGGGAGACGGCGGCCGGGGGGCCGCACGGGGGGGGATTCGATGCACGCCATGTCGCCGACGGAGATTTTTCTCCTCGCCATCCTGATCATCTTCACGCTGCCGTGGCTAATCTGGCGCGTCGGGCGGACCGATTATTGGGCGCCGCTGGTCGTCGTGCAGATCATCGGCGGCATCCTGCTCGGACCGGGGGTGGTCGGCGCGATCTTCCCCGATTATTATGCCTTCGTCTTCGCCCCGGCGACGATGGGCGCGCTCAACGGCATCGCCTGGTGGTCGGTGATGCTGTTCGTCTGGGTGGCGGGGCTCGAACTCGACATCGGCGAGGCGTGGCGGCGGCGTGGCGAGACCGGGATCACTGCCGGCCTCGCGCTCGGCGTGCCGTTGCTCGCGGGCAGCGCCGCGGCGCTGCTGATGCTGCGCTATCCCGGCTGGCGCGGGCCGCTCGGCGCGGAATGGCAGGTGGTGCTCGGCATCGGCATGGCCTGCGCGGTCACCGCGCTGCCGATCCTCGTCCTGTTCATGGAGAAGCTCGACATCCTGCGCGCGCCGTTCGGCCAGCGCGTGCTGCGCTATGCCAGCCTCGACGATATCGCGATCTGGGGCGTGCTCGCGCTGATCCTGCTCGACTGGGAGCGGGTCGGCCGGCAGGTGGGGTTCCTGATCGGGTTTGCGGTGGCGACCTGGGCGATCCGCCGCCTGCTGCGCGCGCTCGGCGAGAATGATCGCTGGTATGTCGGGCTGATCTGGCTGGCGCTGTGCGGCTTTGCGGCGGACTGGGCGGGGCTGCACTTCATGGTCGGCGCATTCCTGGCCGGCGCCGTGCTCGACGCGCATTGGTTCGGCGAGGCGCGGATGGACCGCTTCCGGCAGACGATCCTGCTCGCGGTGATGCCGGTCTATTTCCTGTCGACCGGCCTGAAGACGCAATGGGGCGTCGGCGGCGCTTCGGTGTTCGCGGTGGCGGCGCTGCTGCTCGCCGCCTCGGTCGGCGGCAAGCTCGCCGGCATCCACCTTGCCGGCCGCATCCTCAAATGGCCCAAGGGCGATGCGCGCGCGATCGGCTGGCTGTTGCAGACCAAGGCGCTGATCATGATCATCTTCGTCAACATCCTGCTCGACAAGCAGATCATCACGCATGAGACGTTCACCGCATTGCTGCTGATGGCGGTGGCGAGCACGATGATGACGATCCCCGTCGTCGCGCCGATGCTGAAACGCGACGCCTCGCTGCGCCGTCGCGGGTCCTGACCGCGGCGGGGCCGGACCGATCGGGGTCATGACATGGCTCGCCGAATGGGCGGCGGAGGCGGCGCTGAGCGTCTGGACCGAGGTCGTCCGCTTCACCTACCGCCATCTGGGCTGGGCCGGCGGCATATTGGCGACCCTCCTGCCGCCCGCCTTGGTGGGAATGGCCTTGTGGCTGCTTCTGCGCTGAGCGTGCGCCCGCTCAGCGGGACGGACGGCATGACGCGACCGGTCGATCCGTCCGAATTGGCACGATCGGCCGCTCAATGGCGGTTTTCACCGACCGGCGGCGCAAGCGACCAATTGGCTGGCCGAAATAGCGTGGCTTTTCCAATCCCCGGTGTCTGGCACGACTAATGCACCAGCCCCGATGTCGCTGCACCCGCAGCCGCATCAGCAAGGGGTCATCATGTTCGTCGCACTCCGTATCACCACCGCGCTCGCCGCCACGACCATCGCCGCCGCCGGCCCGGCGCTCGCGGCCAGGAAGCCGCCGGTCGTTATCGTACCGGCGCGGGTCATCGCCGATCCCGCCGCCAAGATCTGCATGCCGCGCACCACCAGCCCGCTGCTCGCCAAGGACAAGACGCTGCCGGACACGCTGTGCCGCACCGTCGCCGGCTGGGCGGACTATGGCGTGACGATCCGCGCGAAATGATCCGCCGCCCCGGTCCCTCCCTTGCATGGGGAAGGATCGGGACGGATCGGCTCAATCCAGATTGGGCCGCAGCCAGCGTTCCGCCTGCGCCACCTCGACGCCGCGCCGCGCGGCATAGTCCGCCACCTGATCCTGGCCGATCCGCGCGACGCCGAAATATTCCGCCTGGGCGTGGCCGAAGTAGAAGCCGCTGACCGCCGCGGTCGGCAGCATCGCGAAACTGTCGGTCAGCTCCAGTCCGACGTTCGCCTCCGCGTCGAGCATGTCGAACAGCGTCCGCTTGAGGCTATGCTCCGGGCAGGCGGGATAGCCGGGCGCGGGGCGGATGCCGCGATATTGTTCGCGGACCAGCGCCTCGTTGGTCAGCTGCTCGTCGGGGGCATAGCCCCACAGCTCACGGCGGACGTGCGCGTGCAACGCCTCGGCGAAGGCCTCGGCAAGGCGATCCGCCAGCGCCTTCAGCAGGATGTCGTTGTAATCGTCATTGTCCGCCTTGAAGCGGGCGATATGTGCGTCGATGCCGTGGATGCCGACCGCAAAGCCGCCGATCCAGTCGCCCGCCGGATCGATGAAATCGGCAAGGCAAAGGTTGGCGCGCCCCTCGCGCTTGGCGATCTGCTGGCGCAGGAAGGGCAGCCGCACCGTCGCTTCGCCGCTGCGGTCGAGATTGGGGATGTGGAAGCCCTCGGGGATGCTCGCGCCATCGGGGCTGCGGTGCGATTCGCGATGCTCGGTATAGACCCACACATCGTCGTCATGGCGGTGGCAGGCCCACAGGCCGGCGACGCCGCGCGCGGTCAGCCATTTCTCGGCGACGATCCGGTCAAGCATCGCCTGCGCATCCGCGTACAGCGCGCTCGCGCTCGCGCCGACCACCGTATCGGTAAGGATCGCGGGGAAGTTGCCGGCGAGTTCCCAGGCACGGAAGAACGGCGTCCAGTCGATATACTGGCGCAGGTCGGCGAGATCCCAGTCGTCGAAGACATGCACGCCCGGCCGCGCCACCGGCATCGCCTTGAGCGCCATGTCGGCGACGAAGCCGCGCGCCCGCGCCTCGGCGAGCGGCAGCAGGTCGTTCTGCCCCTTGTTGGCGCGCGCGATCCGCACCTTCTCGTAATCCTCGGCGACGCTCGCGACATAGGCGTCGCGCTGCGTGTCGGAGACGAGCGTGGTGGCGACGCCGACCGCGCGGCTGGCGTCGAGCACATGGACGATCGGCCCGTCATAGGCGGGCGAGATGCGCAGCGCCGTATGGACCTTGGAGGTCGTCGCGCCGCCGATCAGCAGCGGCATCGTCATGCCGGCGCGCTTCATCTCCTCCGCCACCGTCACCATCTCGTCGAGCGACGGGGTGATCAGGCCCGACAGGCCGATCATGTCGGCGTCATTCTCGTTCGCCGCCGCGATGATCTTCGACCAGGGCACCATCACGCCGAGATCGACGACGTCGAAGCCGTTGCACTGGAGCACGACGCCGACGATGTTCTTGCCGATATCGTGCACGTCGCCCTTGACCGTCGCCATGACGATCTTGCCCTTGCCCTTGGCGCCGGGTTCCTTGGCGGCCTCGATGAAGGGGAGCAGGTGCGCGACCGCCTTCTTCATCACGCGCGCGCTCTTCACCACCTGCGGCAGGAACATCTTGCCCGATCCGAACAGGTCGCCGACGACGTTCATCCCGTCCATCAGCGGCCCCTCGATCACCTCGATCGGGCGGGCGAATTGCTGGCGGCATTCCTCGGTATCCTCGACGACATGCGCGTCGATCCCCTTGACCAGGGCATATTCGAGCCGCTTGGTGACCGGCAGGCCGCGCCATTCGGCCGCCGCCTTTTCCGCCACCGCATCGGTGCCGCGGTATTTCTCGGCGAGCGCGACGAGCCGGTCACCCGCCTCGGCATCGCGGTTGAGGATGACGTCCTCGCAGGCGGTGCGCAATTCGGGATCGATCGTATCATAGACGTCGAGCTGGCCGGCGTTGACGATCGCCATGTCCATCCCCGCGGGGATGGCGTGGTAGAGGAACACCGAATGCATCGCGCGGCGCACCGGCTCGTTGCCGCGGAAGCTGAACGACAGGTTGGACAGGCCGCCGGAGATATGGACGTGTGGGCAGCGCGCCTTGATCTCGCGGCACGCCTCGATGAAGTCGACCGCGTAATTGTTATGCTCCTCGATCCCCGTCGCCACCGCGAAGACGTTGGGATCGAAGATGATATCCTCGGGCGGGAAGCCGATGCCCATCAGCAGGTCATAGGCGCGCGCGCAGATCTCGACCTTGCGCGCCTGGGTGTCGGCCTGGCCGACCTCGTCGAACGCCATGACGACCACCGCCGCGCCATAGGCCATGCACTTGCGCGCATGGTAGAGGAACGCCTCCTCGCCCTCCTTCATGCTGATCGAATTGACGATCGGCTTGCCCGAGACGCATTTGAGCCCGGCCTCGATCACGCTCCATTTCGAGCTGTCGATCATGATCGGCACGCGCGCGATATCGGGCTCGGCGGCGATCAGCTTGAGGAAGGTGGTCATCGCGTGATGCGCGTCGAGCAGGCCTTCGTCCATGTTGACGTCGACGACCTGCGCGCCGTTCTCGACCTGCTGGCGCGCGACCTCGACCGCGCGCGTATAGTCGCCCGCCATGATCATCTTCTTGAACGCCGCCGATCCGGTGACGTTGGTGCGCTCGCCGATATTGACGAACTGGGCGGAGGACGTGGTGGTCATCATCATTCCTATTCCTCCCCGGCACGGAGAGGGGGACCGCTCGGCGTAGCCGAGGGGTGGAGGGGGCTCTCCACCAGCGTTGTCTTTCGTGGAGAGCCCCCTCCACCAGCCTCCGGCTGGTCCCCCTCCCCGTTCCGGGGAGGATGTTTTATGCTGCCATCGTGAACGGCTCCAAACCGGCGAGGCGGGTGCGGACCGGCGGCACCGGCAGCTGCCGCGGCGCGACGCCCCGCGCCATGTCGGCGATCGCCTTGATATGCGCCGGCGTCGAGCCGCAGCAGCCGCCGAGCACGTTGACCTGCCCCGCCTGCGCCCATTCGCCGACCAGAGCCGCGGTGGTCGCCGGCGCCTCGTCATAGGCGCCGAGCTCGTTGGGCAGGCCGGCATTGGGATAGACCATGATCAGCGTGTCGCAGATCTCGCTCAGCGTCTTGACGTGCGGGCGCAGCTGCTCGGCGCCGAACGAGCAGTTGAGCCCGATCGTCACCGGCCGGGCATGGCGCACCGCATGCCAGAAGGCCTCGACGGTATGGCCCGACAGATTGCGCCCGCTAAGGTCGGTCAGCGTCATCGACAGCATCAGCGGCAGGTCGCGGCCGAGATCCTCGGCAGCCTCGATCGTCGCCATGATCCCGGCCTTGGCGTTGAGCGTATCGAACACCGTCTCGATCAGGATGAAGTCCGCGCCGCCCTCGACCAAGGCGTCGATCTGCTCGCGATAGACCTGCTTGAGGTAATCGAAGTCGATCTCGCGATAGCCGGGATCGTTGACGTCGGGGCTCAGCGACAAGGTCTTGTTGGTCGGGCCGATCGCCCCGGCGACGAAGCGCGGGCGGCCGTCCTTTGCCTGATATTCGTCGGCGATGCGGCGGGCGAGCCGCGCGCTTTCCAGGTTGATCTCGCGCACCAGCCCTTCCGCGCCGTAATCGGCCTGGCTGATGCGATTGGCGGAGAAGGTGTTGGTCTCGGCGATGTCGGCGCCCGCCTCGAAATAGGCGCGGTGGATCGCCTCGGGCACCTCGGGCTTGGTCAGCGCGAGGATGTCGTTATTGCCCTTCTGGTCGTGGCCGAGCTGGAGCGTGCCGGCATAATCCGCCTCGGACAGCTTCCAGTTCTGGATCTCGGTACCGAAGGCGCCGTCGGTGATCAGGATGCGCTTGGCGGCCTCGCCGAGGAATGTGTCGCGTGTGGTCATGTCAATCTCCGATCCTCCCCGGCACGGGGAGGGGGACCGCTCGGCGCAGCCGAGGGGTGGAGGGGGCTCTCCACGAACGATATCGCTGGTGGAGAGCCCCCTCCACCATGCGTTGCATGTCGCGCAGGAGGAATTGCCCCCGGCAATTCCAGCCATGTCCGGGGGGACATGGCGACCCGCACGACCCTCCCCGTGCCGGGGAGGAATTACCGTCGCTACGCCGCCGCCGCGCTCGCCACCGGCTTCGACCGCACGCCGAGCAGGTGGCAGATCGCGAACGCCAGTTCCGCGCGGTTGAGCGTATAGAAATGCAGCGACTTCACCCCGCCGGCATACAGCTTTCTAGACAATTCCGCGGCGAGCGTGGCGGCGATCAGCTGCCGCGACGCGGGATGATCCTCCAGCCCCTCGAACAGCCGCGCCATCCACGCCGGCACGTCGGTGCCGCACATCTTGCTCATCTTCACGACGCTGGCGAAATTGGTAACGGGCATGATCCCCGGCACGATCTCCGCATCGATCCCCGCCGCCGCGACCTTGTCGCGATAGCGGAAGAAGGTTTCGGGCTCGTGGAAGAATTGCGTGATCGCGCGCGTCGCGCCGGCATCGAACTTCGCCTTGAGGTTGTCGATATCCGCGGCCATGTCGCGCGAATCGGGATGGCATTCGGGATAGGCCGCGACCGAGATCTCGAACGGATGCAGCCGCTTCAACCCCGCGACCAGCGCCGCGGCATTCTCATAGCCGCCCGGATGGCTGGCGAACTTCGCGCCGGCCGCGGGCGGATCGCCGCGCAGCGCGACGATATGCCGCACGCCCGCCGCCCAATAATCCTCCGCGACCTGATCGATCTCCGCGCGCGTCGCCTCGACGCAGGTGAGGTGCGCCGCCGCGGCCAGGCTGGTCTCGCGCTGGATGCGCGCCACCGTCGCATGGGTGCGCTCGCGCGTCGATCCGCCCGCGCCATAGGTGACGGAGACGAAATCGGGCGCAAGCGGTTCGAGCGTGCGCACCGCCTCCCACAATTGCTCTTCCATCTTCTCCGTCTTGGGCGGGAAGAATTCGAACGACACGGCGATGTCGCCCGCCACGTCCGCGTAAAGTGGCGCCTTGAGCGCGATCTGCGCCTCTTCGAGCTGGGTCACCGAAATCGTCATGCCGCCCCCACCGTTTGTCCGACCCTCGTCATCGTCACCTCACGCAGGCTCGCACCGGCTTTGCGCCCGAGCCACAATGTCACCGTCAATTCGCCGCCCTTCAGCGTCTCGGTCCGCGCCAGCGCCAGCCCGGCATTGCCGAACCAGCCGGCGATCTGCTCGTCGGCGAAGCCCAGCCGGGTGTGCGCGTCGCGTGTGCGCAGATCCTCGCGGTCGTGCGGCGCGAAGTCGACGATCAGCAACCGCCCGCCCGGGCCGAGCACCCGCGCCGCCTCGGCGATCGCGGCGCCGGGCTGCTGCGCGAAATGGAGCACATGGTGCAGGATCGCGACATCGGCTGCGCCGTCCGCCATCGGCAGCGCATAGAGGTCGGCCTGCCGCAATTCGGTATTGGCGCGATCGTGCAGCTTGGCCCGCGCGAGCCGCAGCATCTCCGACGAACGGTCGATGCCGAGCGCGCTGTCCGCCTGGTCGCCGAACAGTTCGAGCATCCGCCCGGTGCCGGTGCCGATGTCGATCAACTGGCCGAGCGGACCATCGCCGAGCACCTCGGCCATCGCCGCCTCCACCTCGCTCTCGGCAACGTGGAGCGAGCGGATCGCGTCCCATTCGTCGGCATGGCCTTCGAACCATTGCGCCGCGCTCGCCGCGCGATCGGCGCGGACCGCGGCGAGGCGCGCGGCATCGGCGACCGCCCAATGATCGGGCTCGGTCCGCTGCCATTCGTCGATCGCCGCCGCCACCGGCGCCGTCGCCGCGGCGCGGCCGAGCGCGACGAATACCCAGCTGCCCTCCTTGCGCCGTTCGGCGAGGCCGGCGTCGCACAGGATCTTGACGTGGCGGCTGACGCGCGGCTGACTCTGCCCGAGGACCTGCGCAAGCTCGCCGACCGACAGCTCCATCGTGCGCAGCAACGAGAAGATGCGCAGCCGCGTCGCATCGGCTAAGGCACGGAAGATGTCGAGCGCGAGGGTCATGTCGCATCAACATATAAAGATATCTTTATATGCGGTCAACGCGGACCCGAAGCCGCCGTGCCGCGTTGCCCAGCGCTATGATCCGATTCTACCGGGAGAAGACGATGAAGCGTTTGTTGATCCTCGCCGCGCCGCTGGCGATCGGCCTCGCCGCCTGTAGCCAGAACGCCCAGGACCAGACCGAACAGGCCGCCAATGCCATCGCCGCCGATACCGAGGCAACGACGCGCAATGCGGTGAGCGATGTCGATGCCGCCACCGACCGCGCCTTCGGTTCGGCCGAACGCCACCTCGACAATGCCGGCGCGGCGATCGACCGGGCGGGCGACAATATCGACGCCAACGCGGATCGCGCCGGCGCGCGGATCGACCGCGGGGCGGATCGCGCCGGTGCGGCGATCAGCAACGGCGCCGATCGCGCCGCCGATGCGACCGGCAACACGCTGGAGCGCGCCGGCCGCGCGATCAAGGACTGAGCCGGATGGGGAGGCATCGCCCGTCGCCGCGGCTGATCGCGGCGGTGCTTCCCCTCGCCCTCCTCGCCTGCGCGCGTGGGCATGACGATTCCGGCGCGGTGAGCGCCGACGAAGCCGCCCAGCTCAACGACGCCGCGGCGATGCTCGACGCCAACAGCATCGACCTCGACGCAGTGACCACCAACGACACGGACGCCCAGCCATGACCAAGCGCCGCCTCGGCTCCACCGATCTGCAGATCGCCCCGCTCGTCCTCGGCGGCAACGTCTTCGGCTGGACCGCCGATCGTGCCGCCAGCTTCGCGGTGCTCGACGCCTTCGTCGCCGGCGGCGGCACGATGATCGACACCGCCGACGTCTATTCCGCCTGGGTCGACGGCCATAAGGGCGGCGAATCGGAAGCGATGATCGGCGAATGGCTCGCCGCGAGCGGCAAGCGCGACGCGGTGCTGATCGCCACCAAGGTCGGCATGCTCCCCGGCGAGGGCGGCGAGAAGCTCGCGCCGTCTCGGATCATCGCCGCCGCCGAAGCCTCGCTCCAGCGGCTCGGCACCGACCGCATCGATCTCTATTACGCGCATCAGGACGACGATTCGGTGCCGCAGGAGGCGGTGCTCGAGGCCTTCGGGCGGCTGATCGACGCGGGCAAGGTGCGGGTGATCGGCGCCTCCAATTTCCACGCCGCGCGCCTCAAATCCGCGGTCGACGCCGCCAAGGCGCACGGCCTGCCGCGCTATCACGTGCTCCAGCCCGAATATAACCTGGTCAGCCGCCACAAGTTCGAGGGCGAGTTGCAGGATTATTGCGTCACCGAGAATATCGGCGTGCTGCCCTATTACGGCCTCGCCTCGGGGTTCCTCACCGGCAAATATCGCAGCCGCGACGATCTGGGTCAGAGCGTGCGGGGCGGCCGGATGGGCGATCTGCTCGACGGCAAGGGCGCGGCGGTGCTCGCCGCGATGGATGCGGTCGCCGAGGAAACCGGCGCACGCCACGCCCAGATCGCGCTCGCCTGGCTGATCGCGCAACCCGGCGTCACCGCGCCGATCGCCAGCGCGACCAAGGTGGCGCAGGTCGAGGAGTTGCTCCCCGCGATGACGCTGGAGCTGAGCAAGGATCAGCTCGAGCGATTGACCAACGCGGGGGCGTGACGACGATCAGGCCGTTACGTTGGCGGCGGTGCGTGGGTCAGGCCCGAAGTCGTTCTCGCCAGCGGTACCCGGCATGACGGCGAAACACAGTTCTACGAGAAAGCCCAGGTAGGGCACGGCGGACGCGAGAACCCACCATCCCGATGCATTGAAGTCATGCACCCGCCGTCCTTCACAGCCAAAGCGGGGGTGATGAAGGCGAGCATCACGACGAGGAACAGCCCGACGGTCCAATTGTGGCTGTCCTCCCTGTCAAACGCGCCACCGATGCCAATTGCGGCAAACATGCTCGTCCACATCATTATGGTGAAGCACAGGAATTCCCGCCGCGACGATCGGCCGCGGAACGCTGCAAAGAGCCGGAAGGGCCGCGCGACGTAACCGGACAGCATCCGTCGTTTCTTCTCCCCCACGATCGACGGGGCAGAGATTCTTCTATCCAACCGATCCATCGATGACGCACGCCGCCGCCGTGGCGCCGTACCGTCATTATAGAGGAGGCCAGACATGGTCGGGCCGAGGAAGCTCGGAAACGACGTGCAAGGCGACGCGTCTTCGCGCCGCCTCGAACAGGCTATGGAGCGGGGCACGTACCCCGCCCCGCACCCTCACGCCGCGAACTGGTTCATCGTATTCCCCGCGCCGCCCGCCTTCAGCGCCGCCTCGCCCGCGAAATACTCCTTGTGGTCGTCGCCGATGTCGGAGCCCGACATGTTCTGGTGCTTGACGCAGGCGATGCCCTCGCGGATCTCGCGACGCTGCACGCCCTCGACATAGCCGAGCATCCCCGCCTCGCCGAAATAGGCGCGTGCCAGCGTGTCGGTCGACAAGGCCGCGGTATGATAGGTCGGCAGCGTGATGAGATGGTGGAAGATGCCGGCACGCGCCGCGGCATCCTTCTGGAAGGTGCGGATCCGCTCGTCCGCCTCGACCGCGAGCGCGGTGCGGTCATAGTCCGCCGCCATCAGCCGCGCGCGGTCATAGCCCGCCACGTCTCGCCCCGCCTCTGCCCAGGCGTCATAGACCTGCTGACGGAAGTTGAGCGTCCAGTTGAAGCTCGGGCTGTTGTTGTAGACCAGCTTGGCGTTCGGCACGACGGCGCGGATGCGATCGACCATCGCCGCGATCTGCTCGATATGCGGCTTTTCGGTCTCGATCCACAACAGGTCGGCGCCGTGTTGCAGGCTGGTGATGCAGTCGAGCACGCAGCGGTCCGCCCCCGTCCCCTCGCGGAACTGGAACAGGTTCGACGGCAGCCGCCTGGGGCGCAACAGCCTGCCGTCGCGGGCGATCACCACGTCGCCGCTGCCGACCGCGGCCGGATCGATCTCCTCGCAGTCGAGGAAGGCATTATACTGATCACCGAGGTCACCGGGCGCGGCCGAATAGGCGATCTGCTTGGTCAGCCCGGCGCCGAGCGAATCGGTGCGGGTGACGATGATGCCGTCCTCGACGCCGAGTTCGAGGAAGGCGTAGCGACAGGCGCGCACCTTGGCGAGGAAGTCGTCGTGCGGCACGGTGACCTTGCCGTCCTGATGACCGCACTGCTTCTCGTCGCTGACCTGGTTCTCGATCTGGAGCGCGCAGGCGCCGGCCTCGATCATCTTGCGGGCGAGCAGATAGGTGGCCTCGGCATTGCCGAAGCCGGCGTCGATGTCGGCGATGATCGGCACGACGTGCGTCTGGTGCTGGTCGATCGCCTGGCCGATCCGTTGCGCCTCGATCGCATTGCCGGCAGCGCGCGCCGCATCGAGATCGCGGAACAGCAGCCCCAGTTCACGCGCATCCGCCTGGCGCAGGAAGGTATAGAGTTCCTCGATCAGCGCCGGGACGCTGGTCTTCTCGTGCATCGACTGGTCGGGCAACGGCCCGAACTGGCTGCGCAGCGCCGCGACCATCCAGCCGGACAGATAGAGGTAGCGGCGATCGGTGGTGCCGAAATGCTTCTTGATGCTGATCATCGTCTGCTGGCCGATGAAGCCGTGCCAGCAGCCGAGCGACTGGGTGTAGGCGGCGGGATTGGCGTCATAGGCGGCCATGTCGCGGCGCATGATCGCCGCTGTGTAGCGCGCGATGTCGAGCCCGGTGCGGAAGCGGTTCTGCACCCGCATCCGCGCGACCGATTCGGCGTCGATCCCGCTCCAATGCGGCTGGGTCGCGATCCGTTGCCGCGCCGCGCCGATCTGCTGCTGATAGCTCATGTCCCGTCCTCGCTTGGTGGTGTCGAGGCGAGACTGTACCGAACTTCACACGATGCAGAGCAGATATCCGCCGTTTTACAGCGTTGCGATGTCACACCCTCGGCAGATCATCAGTAATTTTGTACGAAAGTTTTCAGTCGTTCGTGAAGGTGAACCCCGACACGCCGCGGTCGCGTTCGTTGATCAGCAGCGCCCGCCCCGCCGGCGGCGCGGAGCGTTGCGGGCAGTCGGTGCGATGGCAGGCGCGGCAGCCGAGCCCGATCGGCGTCGCATCGCCCTTCAGGTCGACCCCGCGCGCCACCGCCAGCGCGCCGCCGAGCTCGGCGGCGACGCCGATGCCGACCGCGAATTCGGCGAGCACGCCGCCGTAGCGGCGGCGCTGCGGCGTCACCGTCCGCGCGATCGTCAGCCAGCGCGCGCCATCCTCCAGCTCGACGAGCTGCACCGCGAGGCTGCCCGGCCGGTCGAAGGCATGGTGGAGCCGCCACAGCGGGCATCGACCCTCCGCCTCGGCGAGCGGCGACGCGCTCGCGCCCGAAAAGCGCTTCGAACATTGTCCGGCGCGGTCGACGCGGATCAGGAAGAAGGGCAATCCGCGCGCGCCGACGCGATGCAGCGTCGTCAGCCGGTGCGCGACCTGTTCGAACCCCGCGCCGAACCGCCGCTGGAGCAGTTCGAAGTCATAGCCGGTCGATTCGCAGGCGCGCAGGAAGCGCGCATAGGGCATCATCACCGCCGCCGCGAAATAGCTGGCAAGGTGGCGGCGGAACAACCGTTCGGCGGACCGGTCGGCAAAATCCGCGCCCTTGGCGAGCGCGTCGATCTCGGCCCGCGCCTCGATCTGCGCGAGCTGATAGGCGGCGGCGAAGGTGCGCGAGGCGGGATCGAGCACCTCGCTCAGCTGCAACTGCCGGGCGTGGAGGTCGAGCCGACGCAGCAGGTCGGGCATCACGTCCATCGGCAGGATGCGGATGGTGAGCTGATGCTTGACGCGCAGCCGCTCGGCGATCGCGCCGTACAGGTCGCCGGCGCCGAGGCGCAACTCGTCGGCGAGCGCCTCGGCGGCGCTGTCGAGATCGGCGAAATGCCCGCGCCAGCGCTCGATCGCGCGGCGCACCTCGGCGACCGGATCGACGCCGCCGCCGACGCCGCTGCCGCCGCCGGCGCCGAGCCGGTCATAGGCGCGCGCGAACGCCTCCGCCCCGCCGGGCGCGCCGGCGAGCCATTCGCCGACCTCGTTGCGGTCGATCTCGAGATCGGCGAACATCGGATCGGCGAGCCGCCGGCGGATCGCCGCCTCGCCGCCGCCGGGCTCGCCCGCGGTCAGCGCACGCGGATCGAAATCGTAGGATTCGGCGAGCTTGACCAGCAATGTCGCGGACAGCGGCCGCTGGTTGCGCTCGACCAGATTGAGATAGCTCGACGATATGCCGAGCACCTCCGCCATCGCCGCCTGGGTCAGCCCCGCCTGACGCCGCAGGCGGCGGACGGCATGGCCGGCGAATAATTTGCGGTCGGGCATCGGATCTCCTCGGCTCGAGGATCAGATATGCCGTAGCCGTTGTCAAATCCTTACAGCTTGACGAAACACCATGTCCGTCCGGTGGACACGATGACCGGACGCGCCGCACCTGCCCCCTGCCACGCCCGGCGCAGGACGCTAGGGATGACGACGAAAGTTTCCTGGGGAGGAAAGGTGGCCGCCGGCGTCTCGTACGCTGGCGGCCATTCCCGTTCTACGGCCGGACGATGTGGCCTCGGAACCAGTCGGCGAGCGCGGACTCTTCCAATTCCCCGGCGGCAAGGGCGAGCATCGTCCGTATCGCATCCGCCTTGTCGAAGGCGATCTCCACCCCGTTGAGCCGCAGAAACAGACGCGCCATGACCCAGGCGGTACGCTTGTTGCCATCGGCCAACGGATGATTTCGCGCGATGCCATAGGCATATGCAGCGGCCAGCACGCTCGGGTCGGTCTCGCCATAGCCGAATTTGTTCACCGGACGCGCCAGCGCTAATTCGAGCAGGCCGATATCCTTCACCCCGGCCAGCCCGCCATGTTCGGCCAATTGGCGATCGTGAACCGCCACCGCCATATCCGGACTGAGGAACCGCGGCGGTGTCGTCGTCATTTTGCGAGAACCGCGAGGATGTCACGATCCTCGCGCATGATGTCTTCGGCGGCCGCCATCGCTTCGGCGAAATCGGGGTCGTGCGCGCGCAGACCGACGCCCCATGGATGTTCGGTGAGGTACAGCGAGTCGCCGAGTCCGACGCGAAGCTGCGCGAGCACCTCCTTGCTGAGGATCACGCCCTGTGAATTGCCGATCTTGATGATGCGGACTTCCTGGGCCGTCTTATTGTCAAGCACCTTGTTCATACGCCCGTTATAACATCGTCGAGGGAGCCTCACCACCCCCTCGCGCGTAACGCCTGCAACACCAATGACGGGACATGGGATGGATCAGGGGCTGACCGCGCGCATTCGCGAGAATATCGTGCTGTATGGCGCGCTTGCCGCCAATCTCGGGATCGGCGTCGCGAAGTTCGTCGCCGCCGGCATCACCGGCTCGTCGTCGATGCTGACCGAGGGCGTGCACAGCTGCGTCGACAGCGGCAACCAGATCCTGCTGCTCTACGGCCAGCATCGCGCCAAGCGCGCGCCCGATGCGATCCATCCGTTCGGCTATGGCCGCGAATTGTATTTCTGGGCGTTCGTCGTCGCCATCCTGATCTTCGCGGTCGGCGCGGGTGTCTCGGTCTACGAAGGCTATCTGCATATCCTCGAACCCGAACCGCTGCGCGACCCGCTGGTCAATTACATCGTCCTGGCGATCGCGGTCGCACTCGAGGGCTCGTCCTGGTTCATCGCGATGCGCGAATTCGCCAAGGCGAAGGGCGGCGAAGGCTGGTGGCAGGCGATCCGCCAGAGCAAGGACCCGGCCGGCTTCATCGTCCTGTTCGAGGATTCGGCGGCGCTCGCCGGCCTGGTGATCGCCGCGATCGGCGTCTGGGCAAGCCATGCCTTCGCCGATCCGCGGATCGACGGCATCGCCTCGATCCTCATCGGCCTGATCCTCGGCATGGTCGCGATGCTGCTCGCACGCGAGGCCAAGGGGCTGCTGATCGGCGAACGCGCCGACCCGAAGGTGGTCGAGACGGTGCGCGGCATCGTCGCGGCGCATCCGGCGATCAGTGCGGTCAATCACGTCCGCACCATCCACACCGCACCCGACGCGATCTTCGTAGCGGTCAGCGCCGATTTCGTCGACAGCATCACGATGGGCGAAGGCGAGACGATCATCGAGCAGATGGAGGATCGTCTGCGCGACGCCGTACCGATCCCGTCATCCATCTATATCCGCCCGGAAAAGCGTGAGAATGCCGCGACGCTCACGCCGCCGGCAGCGTCCGCGGAGTGATCCTCATGCTGCGGCCGGGCGACAAATGTCACGAACCCGTCACATCGGCAGTGCACCGCGGCTAATATGGCTACCATGGTCTCCGCTGCGTCCGCCTCCCCACCATCGACCGAGCGGCCCCACGGCCCCGGCCCGCGACTCGACGGGCAGTTGCACCCGGCGGGACGCTGGCTGTTCCTCGTCGTGCTGGTCGGCGCGCTGGGCTATGCCGGGGCGAGCGTCGTGTCGGACACGGCGGAGGTGGGCGAGACGCTGGCGACCGGCGTCTTCCTGTTCCTCGGCCTCGCGCTGCTGATCGCGCTCGGCTTCGAATTCGTCAACGGCTTCCACGACACCGCCAATGCGGTGGCGACGGTGATCTACACGCATGCGATGCCGGCACCGCTCGCGGTGGTCTGGTCGGGCTTCTTCAACTTCCTCGGCGTGCTGACCTCGTCCGGCGCGGTCGCCTATACGATCGTCACGCTGCTGCCGGTCGATCTGATCCTCCACGTCGGCTCGCTCGGCGGCTTCGCGATGATCTTCGCGCTGCTGCTCGCCGCGGTGATCTGGAACCTCGCGACCTGGGCGGCGGGGCTGCCCAATTCGTCGAGCCATGCGCTGATCGGCTCGGTGCTCGGCGTCGGCCTCGCCAACCAGCTGCTCGCACGCGGGTTGAGCGGCACCTCGGGTGTCGACTGGCATCAGGCGAAGAACGTCTTCCTGTCGCTGCTGGTCAGCCCGCTGGTCGGCTTCGCCGGGGCGCTGATCCTGATGCTGGTGATGAAGCGCTTCTTCCGCGATCCGAAACTCTATCGCGAGCCGCCGACCGATGCGCCGCCGCCGCGCGGCATCCGCGCGCTGCTCGTCTTCACCTGCACCGCGGTCAGCTTCGCACACGGCAGCAACGACGGGCAGAAGGGCATGGGGCTGATCATGCTGATCCTGATCGGCTGCGCCCCCACCGCTTATGCGCTCAACCGCACCGTGCCGTCGAGCGCCACCCCCGCCTATGTCGCGCAGGCGCGCGCAGCACAGGCGACCTTCGCCGCGCATGCCGGCACGCCGCCCGCCTCTCTCGACGCCGCGCGCGCGACGATCACCCAGGGCCTGTCGGTGCGCCGCGTCAACGATCCCGACGTCTATGGCGCGCTCGCCGCGCTGTCGGCCGATGTCGGCCAGCGGATCGGCAGCTATGGCGCGCTGAGCCGCGTCCCCGCCGCCGCGACGCCGAACCTGCGCGCCGACATGTATCTGGTGCTCGACGCGAGCAAGCAGATCGTCACCGACGAGGGCGCCAAGGCGCGCTTCTCCGCGCGCGAGATCGAGCAGATCAAGGGCTATGGCGGCAGCCTCGAACAGGGCACGCGCTACATCCCCTTCTGGGTCAAGGTGACGGTGGCGATCGCGCTCGGCCTCGGCACGATGGTCGGCTGGCGGCGGATCGTCGTCACCGTTGGCGAGAAGATCGGCCAGACGCACCTGACCTATGGGATGGGCGCATCGGCGGAGCTGATGGCGGCGAGCACGATCCTCCTCGCCGACCGCTTCGGCATGCCGGTATCGACCACGCACGTCCTCACCTCGGGCGTCGCGGGCGCGGCGGTCGGCAACGGCGCCGGGCTGCAATGG
The DNA here is from genome assembly GCF_000632225.1 of Sphingomonas sp. RIT328. Lineage (GTDB taxonomy): Bacteria > Pseudomonadota > Alphaproteobacteria > Sphingomonadales > Sphingomonadaceae > Sphingomonas > Sphingomonas kyungheensis. Next base: position 18,513 of record NZ_JFYV01000017.1, on the reverse strand, counting down.
CGGACGCTGCGCAACATGGCGCTCGCCTGGGTGATGACGCTGCCGGCGGCGATGCTGCTCGCCGGCGGGCTCTACTGGGCGCTCACCGCCATCCTGCGCGTGGCCACCGCCGCCTGAGCGGCGCGCGGCGTGATCGGCAGGGACGCCACCGTCGCCGGTCTGCCGGCGATGCCGCGCCGCCGAATAGCAGAGATAAGACAAGTCGTTGCCTTGCTTGCCCATGTGGGCATCGAGCCGGCGTAACGACCGACAAGCATCCCGCAAGACTTGGCGACGACGCGCCAAGACTGCAACACGATCGTCATCGCTTCGTGATCGCGCCGTCACATGCCGATGGCATGGAGGCAGCGGGGCGATAGGCCCCCCGGGGGCCGATCCATGACCGTCATCGATGCGAGCAGCGCCGACGTTCTCGCCTTTCTGCCGCAACGCCCATCGGTCGTCGAGCGCGGCGATATCCCCCGCCGCCGCTTCCGGACGATCTGGATCTCCGACGTCCATCTCGGCACGCGCGGCTGCAACGCCGACATGCTGATCGACTTCCTCGACCATGTCGACAGCGAACAGCTCTATCTCGTCGGCGATATGATCGACGGCTGGCGGCTCAAGAAGAAATTCTACTGGCCCGCGGCGCATAACGACGTCGTCTGGCGGCTGATGAAGCGCGCCAAACGCGGCACCAGGGTCACCTATATCCCCGGCAATCACGACGAGGTGTTCCGCCAGTTCGCCGGGCTCGACTTTGGCGGCGTGCGCATCCGGCGCAAGGCGATCCACACCACCGCCGACGGCCGCCGCCTGCTGGTGCTGCACGGCGACGAATTCGACGCGATCACCCTCGCCCACCGCTGGCTCTCGAAGATCGGCGACAGCGCCTATACCGCGCTGATGGTGCTCAACCGCTGGGTCAATGCGGCGCGGCGGCGGCTCGGCATGCCCTATTGGTCGCTGTCGAAACACGCCAAGGCGAAGGTCAAGAATGCCGTCGCCTTCATCTCGCGCTTCGAAGAGGTGGTCGCGCATGCCGCCGGGTCGCGCGGCGTCGACGGTGTCGTCTGCGGGCATATCCACACCGCCGAGATCCGCGACATCAACGGCGTCGCTTATTATAACGACGGTGACTGGGTCGAAGGCTGCACCGCGCTGGTCGAACATTTCGACGGCCGGATGGAATTGCTGCTGTGGGGTGACGAGATCGCCGCCCGCGTCGCCGCCGATCGCGCCGCGCAGCGGGCCGGATCGATCGCCGCCTGATGCGCATCGCGCTGGTCACCGACGCCTGGCAGCCGCAGGTCAACGGCGTCGTCCGCACGCTGACCGCGATCAAGCGCGAGGTCGAGGCGCAGGGGCATGATTTGCTCGTCGTCTCGCCCGACCGTTTCGTCAGCCTGCCCTGCCCGAGCTATCCCGAGATCCGGCTGGCGATCGCCGGCGGCCGCAGCATCGGCCGGCTGATCGGCGATTTCGACGCCGAGGCGATCCATATCGCCACCGAAGGCCCGCTCGGCGTCGCGGCACGGCGCTGGTGCGTCGCCAGGGGGCTGCGCTTCACCACCGCCTATCACACGCAATTCCCCGATTATGTCGCCGCGCGCACCGGGGTGAGCGCCGAATGGATCTGGCGCTACATCCGCTGGTTCCACGCCCCTGCCGACGCGATCCTGACCTCGACGCCATCGGTCGACACCGCGCTGCGCGCGCATGGGCTCAATCGGTTGCGGCGCTGGGGGCGCGGTGTCGACCTTACCGTCTTCGCCGCCGAGGGGCCGGTCGATCCGGCGATCGCGGCGCTTCCGGGACCGATCCAGCTCTACGTCGGCCGCGTCGCGATCGAGAAGAATATCGAGGCGTTCCTCGACACTAGGGTGCCGGGCACCAAGGTCGTGATCGGCGACGGTCCGGCGCGCGCGACGCTCGCCGCCCGCTACCCCGCCGCGCATTTCCTCGGCGCGCGCTTCGGCGACGCGCTGGCCGCCGCCTATCGCAGCGCCGATCTGCTCGTCTTCCCGAGCCGCACCGATACGTTCGGGCTGGTGATGATCGAGGCGCTCGCCTGCGGCACGCCGGTCGCGGCGCTGCCCGCGCCCGGACCGGTCGATGTCCTGTCGCCCGAGGTCGGTGCGATCGACGGCGACCTCGACACCGCGATCCGCCTCGCGATGACCCGCGACCGCGCCGCCTGTGCCGCTTATGCCAAACGCTTCACCTGGCAGGCGAGCGCTCGCCAGTTCCTCGACAGCCTCGCCCCGATCCGCGCGGCGGAGGTCCGCGCCGCCTAAGCCGGGGGCTGGCGGGGCGAGGCTGAAAGACCAAGGGCGGCGCTCCGCTCCTGTCTGGCAGATGGTCTGGGACACGATGGGCCGACCCTCGGCATCGTAAGACAGAGTCGCTTCCGGATTACGCAGACTGCCTTGCTACAGTATTGCGTGGAACATGGGCGCGATACCAGCGACGGTATGACTATCGCGCCAATCTCGCCAGAGCATCTGCAAAGGCCGGATTTCTACGGAAGCCTCGCCTCAGTAGCGCCGTCACCTCGGACGTGTTCCGGGGTCCATTGTGCCGGAAAGTCACCGACTTACGCATGCGAAACTATGGATGCCGAACAGGTCCGGCATGACGAAGAGGGCAGCGCAGTGCTCCCGCGAAGCGGGAGCCCAGTGTTCTTTACCCCGAGACGGTGTTCTGCTTGGCCACTGGGTTCCCGCCTGCGCGGGAACACTGGTGCTTGAAGCTATGCGGGCGACTCTCGCAAAGGGCGCGAGAGAAAAGGAAAGCGGGATAGACCCCAAAGGCCCCCATCAGCCCTGCCGACTTGCTCGCGCCGCGCCGGCACGCTGCGGCCAGCGCAACCGTCCCGCGCCGGCCGAAGCCGCCCCTCGCCGCAGCGACACCAGGATGCCGCCGAACGCCCCTATCGCGCCGCGACCGGCTTGGCCGGATCGTCGACATCGAGCCCGCCGCCCAGCGACCGGTACAGTTCGACGATATTGCTCCCCCGGTTGAGCCGCGTCGCCACCAGCTGCTGCTGCGCCGCATAAGCGGTGCGCTGCGAATCGAGCGTCGTCAGGAACGATTCGACCCCGGCGCGATAGCGCGCGTCGGAGATGCGCAGCGCGACATTCGCCGCCTCGACACGCGCGGATTGCGCCGCGAGCTGCTCGTCGATCGTGCCGCGCTGGGCGAGCGCATCGGCGACCTCGCGGAAGGCGGTCTGCACCGTCTTCTCATAGGTCGACACCGCCGCCTGCTGCTGCGCGCGGGCGAGGTCGACGTTGCCGCGCAGCCGGCCGCCGTCGAACAGCGGCAGCGAAACCGACGGCGCTCCGGTGTAGGTGAAGCTGCCGCCCGCGAACAGGCCGCTCAGCGCGGTGCTGATCGTGCCCAGCGTCGCGGTCAGCGAGATGCGCGGGAACAGCGCCGCCCGCGCCGCACCGATATTGGCGTTCTGCGCGATCAGTTGATGCTCCGCCTGCAAGACGTCGGGACGACGCAGCAGCACGTCGGAGCGGATCCCGGCGGGCAGCACCTGCAAGGCGGCGTCGCCGCTGCCGAGCCCCTGCGGCAACAGCTCGGTGGTCACCGGCGTACCGACGAGCAGGTCGAGCGCGTTCTTGTCCTGCGCCACCCGCGTCTTGAGCACCGCGATGTCGTTGCGCGCGCCCTGATAGGTCGTCTCCGCCTGCCGCGCCTCGAGCTCGGAGGCGACGCCGATGCGGAATTGCGCGCGGGTCAGTTCGAGCGACTGTTCGAACGAGGTGAGCGAGCGTTGTGAAATCGCCAGCTGGTCCTGATCCGACGCCAAGGTCAGCCAGGCGGTGGCGATCTCGGCGATCAGGCTGATCCGCGTCGAGCGCTGCGCCTCTTCGGTGGCGAAATATTGTTCGAGCGCGGCGCGGTTGAGGTTGCGCACCCGGCCGAACAGATCGAGTTCGAACGCCGAGAAGCCCGCATTGACCGAGTAGAATTCGAAGTTGGACGAACTCGTCCCGACGCTGCCGCTGGTGCCGCTGCCCGCGCTCGACCCGGCGCCGGTCCCGGTGCCGACACCGGTGCCCGTCCCCGTCCCCGTCCCGCTACTGCCGCTGGCGGCGCCGCCGAGCGTGCTCGCCGCGCCCTGGATGTTGTTGGTGTAGGTGCCGGAAGCCGACAGGCTGGTCGAGGGCACCAGATCGGCGCGCTGGATGCGATATTGCGCGCGCGCCTGCAGCACGTTGGCGGCGGCGACGCGCAGGTCGCGATTGTTGTCGAGGCCCAGCGCGATCGTCCGGCGCAACCGGTCGTCGGTGAAGAAGTCGCGCCAGCCGATCTTGGTGACGTCGGGCGCATCGGTCGCCGCGGCCGGATAGACACCGCCCTGCGGCAGCGCCGCCGGCACTTCGCCCACCGGCCGCACATAATGCGGCGCGAGGTTGCAGCCGGCGAGCGCGGTCGCGCCCAGCAGGCCGAGGAGGATCTTGCTCGTCATCACCACTCAGGCTCCCTGCGGCGCGGGCGTATCGCCGCGTGCGCCATCATCATGCGGGCGATCATCCTGCGGATGATCGTCGTGGCGGTCATGCCCGTCGTCCTGCGCGCCGCGCTTGCCGTCCTCGCCATGGCCGAACAGCCGCAGCACGACGACGAAGAACATCGGCACGAAGAAGATCGCAAGCACCGTCGCCGACAGCATGCCGCCGACGACCGCGCGGCCGATCGCATTCTGCCCGCCGGCACCGGCGCCGGTCGAGACCGCGAGCGGCAGCACGCCGAAGATGAACGCCAGCGACGTCATCAGGATCGGCCGCAACCGCAGCTTCGCCGCCTCGACCGCGGCGTCGAACGGCCGCATCCCCTCGTTGATCCGTTCCTCGGCGAATTCGACGATCAGGATCGCGTTCTTTGCCGACACGCCGATCGTCGTGATCAGCCCGACCTGGAGGTAGATGTCGCTGTTGAGCCCGGTCAGCGTCGCCGCGAGCAGCGCGCCGATGATGCCGAGCGGCACGACCAGCAGCACCGAGATCGGCACCGACCAGCTTTCGTACAGCGCGGCGAGGCAGAGGAAGACGATCAGCAGCGACAGGCCGTAGAGCGCCGGCGCCTGTCCGCCCGACAGGCGTTCCTCATAGGACAGACCCGTCCAGTCGAGTCGCGTCCCCGGCGGCAGCTTGGCGTGCATCGCCTCGATCGCCTTCATCGCCGCGCCCGACGACACGCCCGGTGCCGGCTGGCCGAGGATCTCCATCGACGGCAGACCATTGTAGCGGGTGAGCTGCGCCGGCGCCTGCGACCAGCGGACCGTCGAAAAGGCCGAGAAGGGCGCCATCGTACCGGTGTCGCTGCGCACGTAGAAATTGGCGACGTCCTCGGGCTTCAGGCGATAGTCTTCATCCGCCTGAATGTAGACGCGCTTGACGCGGCCGCGGTCGATGAAGTCGTTGACGTAGGCACTGCCCCAGGCGGTCGCGATCGTGTTGTTGATCGTGGTGAGGTCCAGCCCGAGCGCCTTCGCCTTGTCCTGATCGACGTCGATCTTGAGCTGCGGCGCATCGTCGAGCGCGTTGGGACGCACGCCGATGAGCGACTTGTCCTGCGACGCCATGCCCAGCAGCATGTTGCGCGCCGCGAGCAGCTTTTCGTGGCCGATGCCGGCCTCGTCGACCAATTGCAGGTCGAACCCGCTGGCATTGCCCAATTCCTGCACCGCGGGCGGGATGACCGCGAAGATCATGCCGTCCTTGAACTGCGAGAATGCGCCCATCGCCCGGCCGACCAGCGCCTGCGCCTTGTTCTCGGCGCCCTTGCGATGCGACCATTCCTGCAACGGGATGAAGGCGATGCCGCTGTTCTGGCCCTGCCCCGCAAAGCTGAAGCCGTTGATCGTATACACGCCCTGGACGTTCTTCCCCTCGGTCTGGAGGAAATGGTCGCGGATCGTGTCGAGGCCCTTCTGGGTGCGTGCGGTGGTCGCGCCCGGCGGGCCCTGGACCAGCGCGATCATGATGCCCTGATCCTCTTCCGGCAGGAAGCCGGTGGGCAGGCGCACGAACAGCACCGCCATGCCGATCACGATCAGCGCATAGACGACAAGCGAGCGCTTCCAGTTGCGCGCGGTCGAGCGCACGCCCCTGGCATAGCGATCCTGGCCGCGATCGAACTTGTCGTTGAACCAGCGGAAGAAGCGCGCGAGCGGGCCGTTGCCTTCCGCCTTGCCGGGATCGTGCGGCTTGAGGATCGTCGCGCACAGCGCCGGGGTGAGGATCAGCGCGACGCTGACCGACAGGACCATCGCCGAGACGATGGTGATCGAGAACTGACGATAGATGACGCCGGTCGACCCGCCGAAGAAGGCCATCGGCAGGAACACCGCCGACAGCACCAGCGCGATGCCGATCAGCGCGCCGGTGATCTCGTCCATCGACTTGCGCGCCGCCTCCTTGGGGCTCAGCCCCTCGGTCTGGATGAGTCGCTCGACGTTCTCGACGACGACGATCGCGTCGTCGACCAGCAGGCCGATCGCCAGCACCATGCCGAACAAGGTCAGCGTGTTGATCGAGAAGCCCGCCGCGGCGAGGATCGCGAAGGTGCCGAGCAGCACCACCGGCACCGCGATCGTCGGGATCAGCGTCGCACGGAAGTTCTGCAGGAACAGGAACATCACCAGGAAGACGAGGATCACCGCCTCGATCAGCGTATGGACCACCTGCTCCACCGACAGGCGCACGAACGGCGACGTGTCATAGGGGTAGATGACCTTGACGTCGGGCGGGAACTGCTTGGCGATCGCGTTAACGCGCTCCTTCACCGCCTTGACCGTGTCGAGCGCATTGGCGCCCGGCGCCAGCTTGATGCCGATGCCCGAGGCGGGCTTGCCGTTCCACTGCGCCGAGAAGGCGTAGTTTTCCGCGCCGATGCCGACGCGCGCGACGTCGCTGAGGCGGACGACCGAACCGTCGGTGTTGCTCTTCAACCGGATCGCCGCAAATTGTTCGGGCGAGGTCAGTCGCGATTCGACCGAGACGGTCGCGTTGAGCATCTGCTCCTTGGGCGCGGGCTGCGCGCCGAGCTGCCCGGCGGAGACCTGCGCATTCTGCGCGGTGATCGCCGAGGTGACGTCGGCCATCGTCAGCGCGTAATTGTTGAGCTTGATCGGATCGACCCAGATTCGCATCGCATATTGCGACCCGAAGATCTGCGTATCGCCGACGCCGTTCACGCGGGCGAGCGGGTCCTGCAACTTGGACGCGACATAGTCGGCGAGGTCGACGTCGCTATGGCTGCCGTCCGACGAATAGAGGCCGACGAACATCAGGAAGTTCTGCGTCGCCTTGGCGACGATCAGCCCCTGACGCTGCACCTCCTGCGGCAACAGCGGCGTCGCCGCCTGCAATTTGTTCTGGACCTGCACCTGCGCGATATCGGGATCGGCGCCCTGTTCGAAGGTCAGCGTCACCGTGACGGTGCCCGCCGACGACGAGGAGGACGAGAAGTAGCGAAGGTTGTCGATCCCCTTCATCTGCTGCTCGATGATCTGCGTCGTCGTGTTTTCGAGCGTCGTCGCATCCGCGCCCGGATAGGTGGCGGTGATCGACACCGCCGACGGCGCGATCGCCGGGAACTGGGCGATCGGCAGCGAGCGGATCGCGATGACGCCGGCGAGCATCAGGATGATCGCGATCACCCAGGCGAAGATCGGCCGGTCGATGAAATAGCGGGCCATGAGGGGTTACTTTGCCTGAGCTGCGGGCGCACCGGCGCCCTGGGGGGCGGCGGGCTTGGCGTTGGGGTCCCAGGGCTTGCCCTGGACGGGCATGCCGGGGCGCAGCATCATCGCACCCGCGACGATCACCTTCTCGCCCGGCTTGATGCCGCCGGTGACGAGCCAGTCCTCACCGATCGTGCGGCTGGTCTGCAGCGTGCGGACCTGGATCTTGCCGTCCGCGCCGATCACCATCGTCGTCGCCTGGCCCTTTTCGTCGCGGCTGACCGCGCGCTGCGGCACCAGCAGCGCCTTTGCCTGCGTGCCCTCGACCAGCGAGGCGCGGACGAACATGCCGGGCAGCAGCAGGCCGTTGGGATTGGGGAAGAGCGCGCGGATCGTCTGCGATCCGGTCGTCGGATCGACGGTGACGTCGGCGAAGCGCAAGCTGCCCTGCGGGCCATAGGCGCTGCCGTCCTCCAGCGTCAGCCGGACGCGGGCATTGCCGTCGCGCGCGACCTGGCCGCTGAGGATCTGCTGGCGCAGCTTCAGAAGCCCGGCGCTCGACTGCTGGATGTCGACGTACATCGGGTCGAGCCGCTGGATCGTCGCCAGCGGCTGCGTCTGCGATGCCGACGCGAGCGCGCCGGTGGTGACCAGCGAACGGCCGATCCGCCCGGCGATCGGCGCCCGCACCGTGGTGCGCGACAGGTCGATCTGCGCGGTGCGCAGCGCCGCCTGCTGCGCGGCGACGTCGGCCTGCGCCTGCGCCGCGCTGGTCTGCGCATTCTCATATTCCTGGCGGGCGATCGCGTTGATCTTGACCAATTCGCCATAGCGGCGCGCGAGCGCGGCGGTGGAGGCAATATTGGCGCGCGCGCGCGACAGCGCCGCGCGCGCGCTCGCCACCGCCGCCTGATAGGGCGCGGGATCGATGCTGTAGAGCGGCTGGCCGGCGCGGACCATGTCGCCTTCCGTGAACAGCCGCGCGCGGATCAGGCCGTTGACCTGCGGCCGTACGTCCGATGTTTCATAGGCGGTGGTGCGACCCGGCAATTCGGTCGTCAGCGTCACCGACTGTTCACGTACGGTCAGATATTCGACCTGCGGCGGGCCCTGCGGCGCCTGCTGTTGCTGCTGCTGCTTGCTGCCGCACGCCGCCAGTGACAGCGCCAACGCTAGCACCGCCACCCCGTGTCGCCTATTCGCCATGCAAAATGTCCGCTGATAAGAATGTGAGTGATCGATCACTCACGCTCTGCTACTCGCAGTCAGGAACTGGCGTCAAGGCTCGCCGACGAGGAATGGAATGGACGGCTCGAGAATTTGTTGCGGTGCACCACGAAACAATGCGGAAATGCGCCGTTTCAAGGTCATCGAGGCGGCACGTAGATTGTTCATCGAAAACGGTTTTCATGCCACCGGCATCGCCCAGATCGCGCGCGAATCGGGCGTCGCGGTCGGTCAGCTGTATCGCGATTTCTCCGCCAAGGAGGATATCGTCGCGGCGATCGTCAATTCGGACTGCCGGTCCTTCCTGTCCGCCGAGTCGCTACGCCGGGCGATCCAGGCCAAGGACGTCGGCCACGTCCGCGACTGGCTCCACCAGCTCGTCACCCCCGGCCGGGACGACGACGAGAGCGACGGCGACCCGCGCCTGTTCGCCGAGATTCTGGCCGAGGCGGCGCGCAACAGCCGCATCGCCTCGATCTTCAACGCGACGCATCAGGACGTCCGCGCGCTGATGCTCGACGCGCTCGAGATGCTCGCCCCCGGAGACGCGCTGGCGGACCGGCGGTCGGCGCTTGCCGATGTCATCCTGATCATGTCGCTGGGCATGCTGCACCACAGCATGGTGCGCCCCGACGAGGATGATTCGGCGTTGGTCGAGGCGCTGGTCGCGACGATCGACCGCGACGTCGATGCGCTGCGTCGCGCCGCCGTGGTCGACAAGCAGGACGGCTGATCACGCCCGGCGGAAGGCATCGGGATCGATGCCGTAGCGCGCCAGCTTATAGTAGAGCGTCTTGCGCGGCACGCCGAGCAGTTCGACGGCCCTGACGACATTGCCGCCGCTCGCGCGCAACGCATCGACGATGACGCGCGTCTCGAATTCGGCGACCTGGCTCGGCAGGTCCTGCGGGGCGCTGTCCGGCCGATCCTCCGCGGCGAGCACGCAGGCATAGGCATAGTTGCGCAATTCGCGGACGTTGCCCGGCCAGCCATGCGACAGGACATGCTGCCGCTCCGCCTCGCCGATCGCATAATCGGGTCGCGCCAGCGCCTCGCGCGCCTGATCGACGAAGGCGACGAACAGCAGCAGCCGGTCATGTTCGCGCTCGCGCAGCGGCGGCAACGCGATCCGCGTCATCGCCAGCCGATGGTAGAGGTCGGCCCGGAACTGCCCCGCCGCGACCGCCTGCGCGAGGTCGTCGCGGCTGGTCGCGACGACGCGCAGCTGCACCGCCTCCGCCCGCTCCGCGCCGATCGGCTGCACCTCGCGCTCCTCAATGACGCGGGTCAGCGCCGCCTGGATCGCCGGCGACAGCGCGTCGACCGCGTCGAGCAGCAAAGTGCCGCCGCTCGACGCCGCGATCGCGCCGGTGCGCGACAGCCGGGTGTGCGCGACGCTGTCGGCGGCATGGCCGAACAGATCGGCCGCCCCTTCCTCACCCAAGGCGCTGCAATCGACCGCGACGAACGGCCGGCCGCGCCGGGGGCCAAGCCGGTGGAGCAGCACCGCGGCCAGTTCCTTGCCGGTGCCGGTCTCGCCTTCGACCAGCACGTCGAGATCGGCGGCGGCGAGCCGCGCGATCGTCGCGCGCAGCCGGACGATCGCGGCGCTGTCGCCGATCAGCGGATGGTCGTCGCCGGCATCGAGCGCGGCGCGCAGCCGCCGGTTCTCGATCACCAGCGCGCGCCGCTCCAGCGCCCGGCCGATCGTCGCGACGAGGTGGTCGGTGGCGAACGGCTTGGTGAGGAAGTCGAACGCGCCGTCGCGCAACGCCGCCACCGCCATCGGCACATCGCCATGACCGGTGACGAGGATCACCGGCAGATCGGCGTCGATCGCGCGCAGCCGGGCAAGCAATTGCAGCCCGTCGATGCGCGGCATGCGGATATCGGAGACGATGACGCCGTCGAAATCGGCGGGCAGCGCGGCGAGCGCCGCCTCCGCCCCGGCGAAGGCGCGGACGGTCAGCCCGGCCAGCTCCAGCGCCTGCACGGTCGCGAAGCGCAGCGCCTCGTCGTCCTCGACGAACATCACCTGCCCGCTCATGCGCGCCGCAACGTCAGCAGGAAGGTCGCGCCCGGCCCGTCCGGTGCGACGGTCAGCTCGCCACCGAATTCGCGCGCGATGTCGCGCGCGATCGCCAGCCCCAGGCCGAGTCCCTCCGGCTTGGCGGAGGCGAAGGGTTCGAACACCGTGTCGGCGATGGCGGGATCGATACCGGGGCCGGTGTCGGCGATGCGCACCGTCAGCGTCTCCGCGGTCGCGCTGGCCGCGATCCGCACCTCGGGCTGGTCGCATCCGGCGACCGCATCGAGCGCATTGCCGATGACGTTGACGAGAATCTGTTCGAGCCGGATGCGATCGCCGACGACGCGCGCGTCGCGCAGCTCTGCGGCGACGGTGTCGACGACGATGCCGCGCGCGCGCTCGCCGATCAGCAACAGCGTCCCCTCGATCGCCGCGCCCAGTGTCGGCGCGCCGCGCGACGGCGTGCGGCGGCGGGCGAAGGCGCGCAGCTCGCCGGTGATCGTCGCGATCCGGTCGGTCAGCGCGACGATCCGGCCGAGCGTGTCGCGCGCCGCATCGGCCGCGCCCCGGTCGAGCAGGGTCGCGCCATTCTCCGCGAAGGTCCGGATCGCGGCGAGCGGCTGGTTGATCTCATGCGCGACGCCGGCGGTGATCTGGCCGAGCGAGCCCAACCGGTTGGCCTGCGCCAGCTCCTCGCGTGCGGCGCGGAAGCGGCGGTCCGCCTCGGCGCGCTCCTGCGATTCGACGATCAGCCGGGCATTCGCCTCGCGCAGCTCGCGCGTGCGCTGCACCACCGCGCGTTCGAGCGATTCGCGCGCCTGGGTCTGCGACCGGCGGCGGTCGGCGCCGCGCCACGCGATCCCGCCCGCGACAGCGACGACGAGCAGCAGCACCAGCCCGCCAAGCGCCGCCTGCGTCCGCGCGCCCGCAAGCGCCGGACGCAGCGGGGTCAGATGCGACACCGTCCCGCCATCGAGCGGCGCGGCGACGCTGGCGCTGCGGTAGCGGAGCGGCCGCGCGTCGCGGATCGCGCGGACGTCGCGCCCGTCGATCGCGAAGGCGGGGGTGAACGGCGGCGCCGCGCCGAACTGGCGCGAGCGGATCAGCCGGGCGCGGCGCGCCGCGTCGAGCGGTCGGATCGGATGGAAGCGCCACGCCGGCACGCTGGTGACGAGGATCAGGCCGCGCGGATCGGTCAGGATCGTCGCGCCGGGCGACTGCGCCCATTCGCGCTCGAGCCGGTCGAATTCGACCTTGACGACAATCACCCCCAGCGCCCGCCCGCCGCGATCGATCCGCCGCGCGAGATACAGGCCGGGCCGCCCGCTCACCGTACCGAGCGCGAACAGCTCCGACGTGCCGCGCGCCATCGCCTCGGTGAAATAGCGGCGGAAGGTATAATCCTGGCCGACGAAGCTCGCCTGGCTGCGCCAGTTGCTCGCCGCCACCGCACGGCCGCGCGCATCGATCGCATAGAGCGCGGCGGCATCGGTGCGGGTCGCGAGCAGTTCGAGCGTCGCGTCGAGCCGCCGCAGCGCCGCGGCATCGCCGGCGAGCGCGACCGGCACGTCGGGATATTCGGCGAGCACCAGCGGCAGCAGCCGGAATTTCTGCAACTCGCTGGTCAGCAGGCCGGCATGGGTGCGCGCCAGCGTCAGCGCCTCGCGATCCGCCGCCGTCCGCGCGGTCGTCTCCGCCCAGCGCGTGCCGGCGAGGATCATCACCGCGATCAGCCCGGCGAGCAGCGGCAGCCACGCCAGCCGCCGCAGCCGGCCTAGCGGCTGGGCCAGATCGTCAGGCTGGTATCAACCAGCCGCTCGAGATCGGTACGGCTCGCGCCCGATCCGGCCTGCACCGCCATGCCCTGCAACAGCGCGTAGAGGCAGCAGGTCAGCCCGGTGGCGTCGACATGCGGCGGCAGGTCGCCCTCCGCCTTGGCGCGATCGAACCGCTCGATCAGCGCCGCATGCGACGAGGCACGGCGCGCACTGACATGCGCCTTGATCGAATCGGCCTCCGCGCCGCACGGCATCGCACTGATCACGCCGAGACAGCCCTTGGGATCGCCGCTCTGCCCGGTCTGCAGGGCGAGCGCACCGCGCAGGATCGTCTCGGCGACGCCGCGCGCGGTCGGCTGGTCGAGCGCCTGCCGGACATAGGCGAGCTTTTCCGCCTCGTAGAGATCGAGCGCCTTGTTGAACAAGGCTTCCTTATTGCCGAAGGCGGCGTAGAGGCTCGGCCGGGTGATCCCCATCGCCTCGGTCAGATCGGCGAGCGACGCGCCCTCATAGCCCTTGCTCCAGAACACGCGCAACGCCGCGGCGAGCGCAGTGTCGGTGCAGAACTCGCGCGGGCGGCCCTTGGCGGGCACCGGCGCGTCGTCATGCGACAGGGTCATGCTTTCCATATCGCTCAGTATAGAACTCGCGGGCGTCCCATACAAGGCGTTGCGGACTGCAACCTTTCTCGGCCGGGCGGGGGACAGGCCAAGGCAAGGGTCGGCGGGAGCGAAGATGCCGCCTCCGCTCAACCGCCGGTGCGCAGATACGAACGTCGCCGCCAGACCGCGCCGACGCACCCAAGAGTAGCCAGTGCTCCCGCGAAAGCGGGAGCCCAGTTTCTTGTCTCCGGCCACTGTTCTGCTCGGCACTGGATTCCCGCCTGCGCGAGACCTCTGCGAAAGTAGCAACCCGACCTGCCCACGTACCACCCCGGCGCAGGCCGGGGTCCAGTTTGGTGAAGCTTTGCAATTAGTTACAAAGGCCTCCAAACTGGGCCGCGGCCTTCGCCGCGGCGGTTTCGAAACTTTCGCAGGGGTCTCGCCTGCGCGGGAATACTGGTGTGTGCGGCACGCGTAGCGCCTTTTGCGGAAGTCTTGAACGAGGACGGCTTGCTCAACTGCGTCAGGTGCCGGCGGCAGCTACGCGAAGCTCCGCGCCTCCGCGCGAATACACCTTCTTTCCTAGCGAGCCCCCGCCCCCTCAGGCCGCATCCGCCAGCACCGGCCGGCCGACCAGCTCGCGCGCCACCGCCTCGGCGATCTTGATGCCGTCGACCGCGGCGGAGAGGATGCCGCCGGCATAGCCTGCCCCCTCGCCCGCCGGGAACAGGCCGGCGGTGTTGACGCTCTGGAAATCGTCGCCACGGGTGATGCGCAGCGGCGACGAGGTGCGCGTCTCGACCCCGGTCATCACCGCATCGGGATGGTCGTAGCCGGGGATCTGCTGGCCGAAGGCGACCAGCGCCTCGCGCATCGCGGTGACCGCGAAGTCGGGCAGCACCTCGGCGAGATCGGTCATCGTCACGCCGGGGCGATAGGAGGGGATGACGCTGCCGAGCCGCGTCGACGGCCGGCCGGCGAGGAAGTCGCCGAGCCGCTGCGCCGGCGCGCGATAGGCGCCGCCGCCCGCCTCGAACGCGCGCGTCTCGAGCTGCCGTTGCAGCGCGATGCCGGCGAGCGGATCGCCGGGATAGTCGCGCGCCGGATCGATGCCGACGACGATCCCCGAATTGGCGTTGCGCTCGTTGCGCGAATATTGGCTCATGCCGTTGGTCGCGACCCGCCCCGGCTCCGAGGTTGCGGCGACGACGGTGCCGCCCGGGCACATGCAGAAGCTGTAGACGGTGCGCCCGTTCTTGCAGTGGTGCGACAGGCTGTACGCCGCCGCGCCGAGATCGGGATGGCCGGCGCACGGCCCGAACCGCGCCTCGTCGATCCAGCTTTGCGGATGTTCGATCCGCACGCCGATCGAAAAGGGCTTGGCTTCGAGGAAGACGCCGCGCGCATGCAGCATCGCGAACGTATCCCGCGCGCTATGCCCGAGCGCGAGCACCACCGGCCCGTCGGTCGCCAGCCGCTCGCCGGTGCTGAGGTGGAGCGCGGCGAGGCGGCGGCTGCCGTCCGCCCCGGTCGCCACATCGATATCGTCGACCCGGCGTTCGAAGCGATATTCGCCACCGAGCGCCTCGACCGTCGCGCGCATGCTCTCGACCATCGTCACCAGGCGGAAGGTGCCGATATGCGGATGCGCCTCGGTGAGGATCTCCTCGGGCGCGCCGGCCTTGACGAACTCGCTCAGCACCTTGCGGCCGAGATGGCGTGGATCCTTGATCTGACTCCATAATTTGCCGTCGGAGAAGGTACCGGCGCCGCCCTCGCCGAACTGGACGTTCGATTCGGGATTGAGTTCGCTACGCCGCCATAGGCCCCAGGTGTCCTTTGTCCGCTCGCGCACCACCTTGCCGCGATCGAGGATGATCGGCCGGAAGCCCATCTGCGCGAGGATCAGCCCGGCGAAGAGCCCGCACGGCCCCGCCCCGACCACCACCGGACGCGGCCCGGCATAGCCCGCCGGGGCCTTGGCGACGAAGCGATAGCCGGTGTCCGGCGTCGGGTTGACGTGGCGGTCGCGCTTGAACCGGGCGAGCACCGCCGCCTCGTTCTTGACCGTCACGTCGATCGAATAGACGAAGTGGATGTCCATCTTGTCGCGCGCGTCGTGCGCGCGCCGCGCGACGGTATAGCGGACGAGGTCGCGCGGCGTGATGCGCAGCCGGTTGCGGATCGCCGCGGCCAGCGCCTCCTCCGGATGGTTGAGCGGCAGCTTCAATTCGGTGATGCGGAGCATGACCCGCCTTAGCCGATTTCGCGCCCGCCAGCCACCCGTGCGCGCGCCGGGTCAGCCGGCGACGTCGACCGCCTCGGTCACGATGATCTCTGGCCGTGCCGTCGCCAGATCGCGCGCGGCGAGGCCGAACGCCTTGAAATGATCCGATCGCATATGCGCGTCGACCGCCGCCTGATCGGCATAGAGTTCGTTGAAGACGAACCGCCGTGCGCCCTCGGTCTCGCGCCACAGCTCGTAATGGAGCGTGCCCGGCTCGACCCGCGACGCCGCGACACAGACGCGCGCCGCCGCGACGAACGCCTCCTCCGCGCCGGGATTTATCGAGACGAATGCGATCACTTTGATGGCCATGCCGCTAATCCTTATCGTGTCGCCCCCAACTGGGAGCGGCGGCACGTCGCGGCAAGCCTACCAGCGGCCATCGGCCGCCGCGGTGCCGCGATATTCGGCGATCCGTCGCGCCGTCGCCGGCGACACCGCCGCCGGCAGATCGTCGAGCGCGAACAGCCGCGCCTCGACCAGTTCGACGCCATCGGCCACCGGCGCGTCCCGCGTCGTTCCGCGGAATAGGAAGACGGTATCGCGCCGCCCCTCCTGCCGCGCCTCGAACCGGCCGATCGCGGTCGGCGCGTCGAGCGTGCAGCCGGTCTCCTCCGCCAGCTCGCGCACCGCCGCATCGGCGGGGGATTCGCGACGACCGATGCCGCCGCCCGGCAGCATCCACCAATCGGACCGCCCGTAACGGTGGCGCACGAGCAGCAGCCGCCCCGCCGGATCGAACGCCATCACCTTGACCCCGCGCGTCCGCCAGCGCAGCAGCGCGAGCATGCGGCGGCGCAGGCGATAGCCGAGATCGATGAGCGGGCGCATCGCCCCGCCATAGCCGGTCGCGGCGCCTGCGACCAACGCTTGCGCGATGCCGGCGAACCGGCAAAGAGGCGGATCGAAGGGAAGCCTATGTCCGTCTTGTCCGATCGCTGGATCCGCGACGCCGCGCGCGAGCAGCGGATGATCGAACCGTTCGTCGAGAGCCAGCGCCGCGAGGGCTGCATCAGCTACGGCCTGTCCTCCTATGGCTATGACGCCCGCGTCGCCGACGAATTCAAGATCTTCACCAATGTCGACAATGCCCTGGTCGACCCGAAGGACTTTGCCGCCAACAGCTTCGTCGATCGCAAGACCGACGTGTGCATCATCCCACCCAACAGCTTCGCGCTCGCCCGCACGGTGGAATATTTCCGCGTGCCGCGCGACGTGCTGGTCATCTGCCTCGGCAAGTCGACCTATGCGCGCTGCGGCATCATCGTCAACGTGACGCCGCTCGAGCCCGGCTGGGAGGGGCACGTCACGCTCGAATTCTCCAACACGACGCCGCTGCCTGCCAAGATCTACGCCAATGAGGGCGCCTGCCAGTTCCTGTTCCTGCAAGGCAACGAGCCGTGCGAGATCAGCTACGCCGACCGGGCGGGCAAATATATGGGCCAGCGCGGCGTGACCTTGCCGAAGCT
Organism: Sphingomonas sp. RIT328; assembly: GCF_000632225.1. Taxonomy (GTDB): domain Bacteria; phylum Pseudomonadota; class Alphaproteobacteria; order Sphingomonadales; family Sphingomonadaceae; genus Sphingomonas; species Sphingomonas kyungheensis. The sequence goes on along the minus strand of NZ_JFYV01000017.1, from coordinate 1,434 downwards.
GTAGGCGCGCCGGGAGGGCACCCGCCCCCCCGTCCGACCGGACCGGCGCCTGCGGTGACGAGGGGCCGATTCGCGCATGAAGGCCCGCACGCGCATGGCGGCGCGACCGACCCCGGCGCCAACCTCCTGATGATCCAGCCCTTTCCTGCAAGCTATTGCAAGTCATTTGCATCACTGGCATCGATGATGACCTGAACAGGGGGATCATCGTGGTTGCTGTCGTGCAGGCCCGCTCGGCGCGGGCGTTTCTGCTGTCGATGTCGCTCGTCTCGAGCGGATGCCTGCTTCCGACGGCAGCGATCGCGCAGCGCGCCGAGGATGGCGCCAGTGACGATATCGTCGTCACCGCCGATCGGCGCGACAGCTTCGGCGCCGATTATGTGCAGGCCGGCACATTCCGCGACGCACGGTTGATCGACACGCCGTTGACCGTGTCGGTGCTGACCCGCCCCCTGCTCGACGCCCAGCAGGCGCAGTCGCTCAACGATGCGGTCCGCAACACCGCCGGCGTCAGCCAGGCGCAGATCAACACCAGCATCTACAGCAATCTGGCGATACGCGGCATCACGCTCAACAATTTCACCAACGTGCGGTGGAATGGCGTGCTGCCGGTGGTCAACGTCATCGAACAGCCGGTCGAGGCGATGGACCGGGTCGAGGTGCTGAAAGGGGCGGCCGGTCTCTATTACGGATTTGCCACGCCATCGGGCATCGTCAATCTCGTCACCGCGCGCGCGGGCACGACGCCCGTCACCCGCATCACGATCAGCGGCAACGCCTATGGCGCGATCGGCCTGACCGGCGATGTCGGCCGGCGCTCCGGCGCGGTCGGCATCCGGATCAACGGCGGCACCGGCCTCGTCGCGACGGGGGTCCGGTGGACCAAGGGCCAGCGCGGCTTCGCGACGCTCGCCTTCGACTGGACGCCGACGGACGCGGTCCAGATTCTCGTCGACGCCGCCTATATCGCCAAGACGGTCACCGAGCCGACCGAATTCAGCCTGGCCGCGGTGCACGACAGGATCGTCCTGCCGCCGCTGTCGTCACCGCACCGCAACCTCGGCGCCGACTGGATGCAGGCGCGGGGTCGCGAAACCAATTTGCTGGCGCGGGTGAACTATGATGTCGCGCCGCGCTGGTGGCTCGCGGCCGCGATCGGGCGCTCCTATCTGACGCGCGATCGGGCCTATTCGTCGTTCGGCCGCTACGATCCGCTCACCGGGGATGGGATCGTCACCGTCGCGCGGACGCGCGGCAACGATTTCACCAACCTCGTCTATCGCGGCGACCTGTCCGGCGGCATCCGCACCGGTCCGCTCCACCATGATCTGCTCATCGGCATCGCCGTACAGATCCGCGACGGCAACGTGCCGATCGCCGTCCGTCGTTCAGTGCCGCAAAACCTGAACCACCCGGTCCCCATCCCCCCGCAGC
>NZ_JFYV01000016.1 GCF_000632225.1 Sphingomonas sp. RIT328 | reverse complement strand
GGAGAGCGATGACCTACCAGCATATCCCCGCCGCGGCGCGCGGCGAGACGGTCGAGCGTGTCGTGCTGCTGATGCGCCACGGGGTGCGGCCGTCGACCAAATTCCCCGCCACCCCGGCGGGCACCACCGCGCAAGCCTGGCCCGCCTGGTCGACACCGGCGGGCGACCTCACCCCGCACGGCGCCGCGGCGATCGGCCGGCTCGGCGCCTATGACCGCGCCTTGTGGGTGCGGCAGGGGCTGCTCCCCGCCAGCGGCTGCGCCCCCGCCGCGATCAGCGCCCGGGCGAGCGGCGCGTCGCGCGCGATCAAGACCGGCCGCGCCTTTCTCGCCGCGCTGACGCCGGGCTGCGCGGTGCCGCTCGATCATCCCGCCAGCGAAGACGAGGATGCGACCTTCCACCCCGCCGACGCCGGCCTCGCGATCGACGGCGACACCGCGCGTGCCGCAGCGCTGCGGCAGGCGCCGGCGGGCGGGATCGCGGCCGAGGCGGTCGCCAATGCCGACGCCTTCCGCGTGCTCGAACACGTCACCGGCTGCTGCCCCGGCAAGGCCTGCGGGCGCGGCGCTTCGGCATGCACCGCGGCCGACCGCGTCTCGCACCTCGTCGCCGTGCCGGGCGACAAGCCCGACCTCAAGGGCGCGCTCAGCTTCGCCTCGACCGCGGGCCAGACGATCCTGCTGCAATATCTCGAAGCCATGCCGATGGCGCAGGTCGGCTGGGGCCGCGCCTCGGCCGCCGACATCCGCACCATGCTGCGCTTCCACCCGATCAAGTTCCGCTACGAGACGCGCCCGCCCTATGTCGCGCAGCGGCTCGCCGCGCCGCTCGCCCGGCGGATCGTCGATGCGCTGGCGGGGCGCAGCGGGCGCATCACCTTGCTGTTCGGGCATGACACCAATCTCGCCGCGCTCGGCGGCTTCTACGACCTGCACTGGACGATGGCGGACTATCCGCGCGACGATATCGCGCCGGGCGGCGCGCTCGGCTTCGAGCTGGTGCGCGGCGCCGACGGCGCGCGCTACGTCCGCGCGTTCAGCCAGGCGCAGACGATGGCGCAGGTCCGCGCGCTCACCCCGCTGACCCGCGGCGTGGCGCCGCATCGTGCCGCGGTGGCGATCCCCGGCTGCCCGGCGCGCTGCCCGTTCGCCTCCTTCGTCGCGCTGACCGAGGCGCGGCTGCGGCAGCCGGTGGCGCGCTAGGGGCCCCTCCGCCTCACAGCCGCATCGTGCCGATCGCGGGATCGGTGCGCCCCTGCCGCCCGGTCTCGACCTTGCCGGCATAGCGCCACAGCGCCTGTGCGTCCGCTGTGCAGGTGACGGTGAGGTCGTACCAGCCGTCGCTCGCCGCCAGCGGCCACAGGTCGCGGACCGGCCAAATATTGGCGCAATCCGGCTTCTCGACGATCGCGATATTCGTTGCGGCAGGATATTCACCTGGTTTGCGTCGTGCGGATGACGCTACGTCGCCGTCTGACAGTCAGTTGGCCGCGATGACCCACGCTGCCGACTCCTACGATCGAGATCACCCAGCCGCAGAACGGCAAGAGCGCGCAGGTCTATGGCATGGAGCTCGGCGTCATTAAGCAACTGGCCGGGCTCGCCGCGCCGTTCGATGGTTTCGGCGTCGAGGGCAATGTCACGCTCCAGCACAGTGCCGCGGACAGTGGCCAAGCCTATCGTCACGGCGTAACGATGCGCTTCGTCAATACACCGCATCTGTTGTACAATGCCGCGCTCACCTATCAGAAATACGGCGTCGAGCTGAAACTCTCCTATGCCTATCGCGGCAAATATATAGAGGATCTGCGCGACAATGCGGTCGACAAATGGGTGCAGCCCAATCGCAGCATCGACTTCCATAGCCGGTACACGCTCGCCCGCGGCGTCGCGCTCGATCTCGACATTGCCAATCTCGGCGACGACTGGCGCTATTACACCACCAAGGGCGACCATGTGAGCTACCAGAAGGATTATATGGCGCCGGGGCGGACCGTCCTCCTGCGCGCCAGCGCGGCGCTGTAGCGCCATCTGTGGGGGTCGCCGGCCGCGACCCCCGTATCGGCCGGCGGTCAGGCCCCCTGCCCTGCCGGTGATCCGGCATGCCGTCCTGTCTGTATCGCGCTGCGGTGGCGGCGCGGGCTTCTATCCCCCTCTCAATCGAACCATCTCCGCTTGGTTAGAGGGTTAGAGATAAGGTTAGAAGGTTAAGCGCCGTGGGAACGGCAGGAATCGCAGCGATTCCGGCGATTCGCGACCACCCTGCCGTTCCCGAAGGATCGGTGGTTCGTTCCCGAAGGATCGACGGGGCCGTTCCCGAAGGATCGTTGCATCGTTCCCGAAGGGTCGAGGGACGTTCCCGAAGGATCGACACGACGTTCCCGATAGGTCGACGGCCGGCGAAAGCCGGAAATTCCACGCCCTCGATTGAATCACTTTTCCGGGTCACTCCATCCGGGAGGTTCATTTCGGCGACCAGCGCCGCCAATGCGGTTTCGCGCAGACGGACCGGCATCCGCCGCGCCGACACTTCGGGAACGCGGCGCGCTTGCATGGCGGCTCAGCGGCCGAGGTCGTGCCGGTGCTTGGCGTCCCAGCGGCGGACATAGCCGACGAACGCCGCCTGGTAATTGACCGGGGTGCGTGCCGGATCGGCGTCGATCCAGGTGCGGAACTCGGCATGCAGCGTCTGATAGTCCCAGCCCGGACATTCGGCGCGCAACGTCGCCAGCGTCGCCGCGGTGATCTCGCCATCGTGCGCGCGGCTGGCGAGACGGCTGACGCTGCGCCGGATCGCCGCGGCGGCATCGACCAGCTGCTCGGTCCGCTCGGGCGAAGGGGGCGCGGGCGCGGCAGGCGCGACGGCGGGTGGCGCGGCCCCCTCGCCTGCGCTCACCGAGGTGACGCGCTGCGCCTCCGGCCGGCGCCGCATCCGCAGCAGCGGTTCGCGCTTGTCGCCGGCCTGTTCCAGCGTCAGCGCGAAACCGGGCAGCTCGTCGCGCTCGGCGATCTTGGCGATCTCGAACTTGAAGCGGCGGTATTGCCCCTCCGCGCCCGACTTTTCGAACAAGGTCGGCATGGCGATCGCAAAGCCCCCCTCGCCTGCCCCGCCGGCATGTTTGCGCGCGACGCGGTACAGCCAGCGTTCGCGCCCGCCGGTGAGGTCGAAATAGGCGCGGTCGATCGACAGCACGCCCCCGGTCATCATCACGCCTTCCCAGAACCAGTTCGACAATTCGATCGTCATGCCGCGCGACCGTTCGGTCTTGGCGTCGACCAATTGCGTCCAGCCGTCGAGCCACGAGAAGGTCGCCTCGCGGCGGTTCTCGGCACGGATGTTGGTCTTGATCGTCGTCGCCACCAGCCGGTCGAGCGCCTGGCCGAGCAGCTCATAGGCGCGCCCCGTCGTCGGCCGGCCGATCGCGCGCAGCAGGTCATAGGGCATCAGATGCAGCTTGCGCGGCACGTCGTTGACGCCGCGCCGCGCCATGTCGGCGAGCACGCTCGCGCAATAGATCAGGATATCGGCGTCCCAGATCGTCGCCATGCCGTAATCGGCATTGGCCGAGACATGGACCCAGGATTTGCCGTCGGGGCTGCGATAGTCGATCGGCTTGACCCGTTTCGACTTGGCGAGGCTGAAGAACGGCCGCTCCATCATCTCGCGCTGATCGCGCAGCGGCAGATCGGCGAGATAGGGGAGGAACAGGTCGAACTGGTCGGAGCTGCCCTCGGGCTTGCCGCCGGTCATTGCCGGACCCCGTGTTTCCCCGGGGAAACCCGGCGGGATGGTTTCCCCGGGGAAACGTGTCGGGCCGCGTGACGGTACGGTGTGGCGCGCGCGCCCGGCGTCGTGCGGGCGGGATGCAGCTGGAGGGCGCTGGGTCGGGTCATCGTTCGTCCGCTTCCGCGAGAGAGTGGCATAGGTGGGTCATCTGGTCGCGATCTGCCGGTGCGGATCGCCGCCGCAGCCTGGGGGTGGCGGGCTCTGTGTGGTCTCGCCTTGAGGCGAACGACGTGGCGCGGCGGGCTTGGCGACGACGATGTTTCCCCAGGGAAACACATTCGACGCGGGAAGGGGGGGGCGGGCGCGTCTTTTGGGTGCGCTCGTCGATGTCTTCCGTGACGGAAGCGGCACAGCATCGATCGAACAGACGACAGGGCGAGATGCTGCGGCCTCGATCGGTGACGCGGCGATGGTGTGGGCGGCGCTTCGCTGGACCCATGAGGGTGAGGGCAGGGGGATGCCTTGCTCGCAGGCAAATAAGCGCGGGTAGCGCGATGCATTGGCTCTGCCTGACCGGCGGATGGGCAGAGGCCACGGCCTTTTTCCGGCGACGTCGTCGCATCCGTATAGATGCGAGCCCTCGCGACGTCGGCGGTGTGGTCCTGCCTGAACTTTCGAGCGGAGTCGTCGACCATGACGATGGCATCCTTCGGCGGCCGAGCCATGCGGACGTTCAGAACGTGTTTCCCCGGGGGAAACCGCCACCCATCCGAAGAGGTCCGCCGCTGTCGCCGGATGTTTCCCCGGGGAAACTTCGGCATCGCGCGTGTTCGTGGTGAGACACGGCAAGGGTCGCGCAACGCAAGCAGCCCGTGGCGTGTGTTGGTGGACACCCGCGGCACTACTTGGCTGCTGGCACCCCGCCAATGCAGGGCGTTTGCGATGTTCCGCCCGGCGCCAACCGCGTAGCGTCACCCCGGACTGTTTCCCGGGCCCACCGCGCCACAATGACGACGCCTGATGCTCTTGCGGAGCCGTTGATGCGGATACGAGTCCGGCATGACAGAGGGGGATTTGGAGTTGCTTCGCCCGAGCGACAGTCCGAACATCCGCGGGGAGCGGAGGGTCGTCGCCGTAAGCCGTCACGGTCGGACAGGGCGAGATGGTGATCGCCTCCGTTGGACAGGCAAACCGCGGTTCAGCCAGCGCCAACGAAGCTTGGGACGGAGGACCGGCAACACCAAGCAGTAGGAACAGGGCTTGTTCCTGTATCTCACCGCCCGTGCGGACCGAGAACGATGCCCGTGTCGGTCCAACGCCCGCCCGGTCCAGCAGCCGCCAATGTCCGTACGAGGGCAGGGGGGCAGACCGGGCGCTCCTCCGATTGGGAGTAGCTGGCCCGCCAACCGGCGACGCGAACAGATCGCCCCCGGCCACCCACGCGTCCCGGCACCGCCCCGCCACGTCCGGCGCGGCGAAACAGCCCGATCCGCCCATTTCGACCTCATCCGCCAATCGAAGTTTCCCCGGGGAAACTACGTGCCCACACCAGCCCGGGCACCCCGCCGCTCGAGCGTGTTTCCCCGGGGAAACCTCGGGCAGCGCGCCGCTCACAGCGGCAGTCCGCGTCCTTCCGCCTCGAGCGCGGTGAGCGCCGCGCGCAGCGCGTCGGCGAGCATTGCGGCATCGGCGCCGGCGCCGGCGTGGAGGCGGATCGTCATACCCTGGCGGTTGATCGTCTGCACGGTGAGCGCCGCGCGCCCCTGCGGACCGGTCCAGACATAGGGCGGGGCGTCGTCGCCATCCTGCGGTGCGGCAAGCAGCCGGCGCGCGACATCGGCGGCGGGCAGGGGGACGAGACCCTGGGCGCGACGCTGCTGCTGGTCGCGTGCCAGCGCCTTGGCGGTCGCCATGATCCGCGCCGCGGTGCTGCGGTCGCCGAGCGCCTGGGCGATCGCATAGCCGCTCTTGAGCTGCACCTCGGCGGGCGAGGCGAAGGCATCGACGATCTCTTCGGGCAGGCTGGCGACGCGCAGCATCTTCGACAGCCAGCCCTTGGAGACCTTGAGCCGCTCCGCCATCCGGCTGGCATGATTGCCGTAATGCAGCGTCAGCGCGGCGGCGTAATTGCGTGCGCGTTCGAGATCCGAGACGTCGGCGCGCGCGCGATTCTCGAGATCGGCAAGGCGAAAGGCCGCCTCGTCGTCGAGTGCGACGACCTGCGCGACGAACATCATGTCCGGGTAGGAATGGCCGCGCAGCCAGCTGATCGACCAATGCCGTCGCGTCCCCGCGATCACCTCATAATCGTGATCGGCATCGCCCTCGATCCGGCGCACCACCGCGGGCACCTTCTGCCCGCCCTCGGCGATGATCGAATCGATCAGCTCGCGGCAGCGCGCCTCGTCGAGATGCGCATAGGAGCGCGCATTGCCCGGCCAGACGCGCACCCGCGCCGGATCGAGCAGCAATTGCGTCACCTGCCGCACCTCGCCCGACGCGACCCGCGCCAGCGCGGACTCGCGACCGAGCAGGGTGGTGCCGCGCAGCCGCTCGGGCGGGCGTTCGCTCGCCGCGGCGGGGGCGGGGGTATCGGGGGCCGGCTCTTCGGACAGTAAGGCTGCCAGATAATCGGATTGCTTACGCGCCATGACTCACCTCCGCGCGGGACATAACGGGAACGATGGCGAATAGGACAGCGAAATCATCCGGCATAGAGCACCGCCTCATCCGCCGGCGCGACGCGGCCCCAGCCCTGGCGGACGAGCTGCTCGATCTGCCCCATCGCCTCATCGAGATTGGCGCGGCTGCGCTTGTGGGTCTTGGCGGTGCCGATCGGCTTGTCGAGTTCGTAGACGGTCATCATCCGCATCGCCGCGTGGCTGATCTCCGCCGATTCGAGGATCGGCACCGGCAGCAGCGCCGGGCCGAAGCTCTGCTCCATGATCGCGCGAACCATCGCATGGCTCGGGTCATTGCCGTCGAACTTCGAACAGATCAGCCGCACGAAGCTGTAATCGACCGCGATCCCCGCGCCGGCGAGCTGCTGGAGCACCTGATCCATCATCGACAGGAACTGCACCGTCGAGCAGAAATCGGGCGTCGTCGCGGCGAGCGGGACGAGCAGCGCATTGGCCGCCTGCATCACCGCGAGGCTGATCGTGCCGAGCGCGGGCGGCGGATCGAGCAGCACCACGTCATAATGGCCGGCGAGCTCGATCAGCCCCTTCTTGAGCTTGCGGAACCGCGCCGCCAGCACCGAGCCGCCGTCGCTTCCCGCAGCGGCGAGTTCATATTCGACGTCGAACAGTTCGAGGTTGGACGGAATCAGATCGACATTGGGCCAGGGCGTCGGCTTGACCGCATAATCGAGGTCGCTCTGCGTCGGGTCGATCGACAGATAGGGGTAGAGCGTCTCTTCGCGGGTGATGTTGAAATGCGGGTTGAAGCCGAACAGCGTCGTCGTCGTCGCCTGGCTGTCGCAATCGACGACGAGCACGCGATAGCCCTGGACCGCGAAATAATGCGCGAGATGCGTGGTCACGGTCGACTTGCCGACGCCGCCCTTGAAATTCTGCACCGCGATCACCGCCGGCACGTCGCTGTCCCCCCGCGCCGGCGAGGCGCCGAGGACTTGCCGCATATGGAGCAGCTCGCCGACGGTATAGCCGAGCCGCCGGCCATTGTCCGCGGCGGGGGCGGGGGGCAGGCGGCCGTCCTCCTCCGCCATGCGGATGCGGTTGGTCGAACAGCCGAGCAATTGCGCCGCCTCGGCGATGCCGAAGCGGACGTTGAGCCCCTTGCGGCTTTCGGGAAGGAAGGCCTTGCGGCGCAGGCGTTCGATCATCCGTTCGCCGGCATCGGCGAGATCGCCAATCTGCGTGACGATTGCATTCATGGCGCGGTCCGATCAGCGGTTTGAAGCTTGACGGCCGCTGTATGTCACGACGAGATTCAATCGGGCAAGCGGTTTTGCGGAAGCCTCCGATGTTGAAGCGTATCCGGCACGATGCCGGGTGGTTCGGGGGCCGCACGGGGATACCGGATCTGCTTTGTCGAGCGGATGCCGCACGAGCCGGCATGATGCAGGCTCGATCCACCCCCATTCAGCGGGCGACCAGCGTCGTGTCAGCCGGCACCGATATTCCCGCGCAGGCGAGACCTCTGCGAAAGTCGCAACCTGACCTGCTTACGTACCACCCCGGCGCCGGCCGGGGTCCAGTTGGTGAAGCCCTGCAGTTGGTTACAACGGCCTCCCAACTGGGCCCCGGCCTGCGCCGGGGCGGTTTCGAAACTGTCGCAAAGGTCTCGCGCAGGCGCGAATCCCCTGGCCAAGCAGAGCATCGACGCCGGCAAGAGCATCGGGCTCCCGCCTGCGCTGGAACAGTTCGATAGCTCGGACGGATGTTGATCTCATCCGGCCGACACGCGGCCGGACCAAACCGAATGGCTTCCCGCGCCCTTCCCGCGCCGCTCCCGCGTCAGGCGACGTCGGCGTCGGCGTCGGAAACGATCTGCGGCTTGAGCGCCATGATCCGGCGGACCTGCTCGGCATCGGCGAGCGTCCGCGACGGCTTGCCGATCAGATAGCCCTGGATCGCGCCGCAGCCCTCGCGCGCGACGATCGACAGTTGCGCGGGCTGCTCCACCCCTTCGGCGAGCACCGGCATGTTGAGCGTCGTGCCGAGCGCCGCCACCGAGCGCAGGATCGACACCGCCTGTTCGCTCGTCTCGATCTCGGCGACGAACGAGGCGTCGAGCTTGATCCGGTCGAACGGAAAGGCGCGCAGCACGTCGAGCGACGAATAGCCGACGCCGAAATCGTCGAGCGCGATGGCGATGCCCATCGCCTTCAGCCGGGCGAGCTGTTCGAGCGCGAAGCGGCGATCGTGGATGATCGCGCTTTCGGTGAGTTCGAGCGACAGCCGCTCGGGCGGCAGGCCGCTGTCCGCCAACGCCGACGACACCGTCTCGATCAGCCGCGGGTCGGCGAGGTGGATCGGCGACAGATTGACCGCGACCTTGTGCCGGTTGGGCCACAGCGCCGCCTCGAAACACGCCTGGCGCAGGATCCAGATGCTGAGCGGGACGATATCACCGCTCTTCTCCGCGAGCGGGATAAACTCGCTCGGCGGCACCATGCCGCGGACCGGGTGATGCCAGCGGACCAGCGCCTCATAGCCGGCGATCTCCCCCGACGGGATCGTCGCCTGGACCTGATAATGGAGTTCGAACGCCGAGGCGTCGATCGCGGTGCGCAGGTCGGCGATCAGCTCGCGCCGCTCGCGCACCGCATCGTCCATCTGGCTGTCGTAGAAACACGGTTCGTTCGAATGCGCCGACTTGGCGCGATACATGGCAAGGTCCGCCTTGGCGAGCATCGCATCGGCGTCGAACCCGTCGTGCACCGCCAGCGCGACGCCGATATTGGCGCCGATCGCGGCGCTGAACCGGTCGAAGTCGAAGGTCGCGGTACAGCCCTGCAGCCGGGCGAGGAAGTCGTGCAGCGCATCGGGCGTATGATAGGAGACGACCGCGGCGAATTCGTCGCCGCCCAGTCGCGCGATACATTCGCCGGGCTGGAGCATCGCCGCCATCCGTGCCGCCAGCGCGACGAGCAACTGGTCGCCGGCCTGATGGCCATAGGTGTCGTTGACGACCTTGAAGCGCGACAGGTCCATCATGATCACCGCCATGCACGGATAGCCGTCCCGGATCCGGAAGCGGCGTTCGAGCTCCTCGATGAAGCTGGTGCGATTGGGCAGATCGGTGAGGCCGTCGTGCATCGCCATCCGCCGCAGCCGGCGATAGGCCTCGGTCTGGGTATGGCCGTCGAGCAGCGCGCTGATCGCGGCGCAGCCGACGATGATGCCGGTGGCGACGGTGGTGGTGACCGCGAGCGCGACCATCGTCAGGTCGGACAGGCCGGCGCCGAGCCGCAGCACCGCGATATGCATCGCCGCCATGCCGGTGAAATGCAGCGCGGCGACCGCCAGCGCGAGCAGGCCGACCGCGGTGGCGTTGCGCCCGGACCGACGCCCGTTGAGCACCTGGAACGCCGCGGCGGCGATGCCGCTCGACAGCACGACCGAGGCGGCGACATAGCGCCAGTCCCAGGTGACGATGCCGTCGACGCGATAGGCGGCCATGCCGACATAATGCATCGTCGACACGCCGGCGCTGATCCCCGCGCCGCCCGCCGCGCCCGCCCAGCGCCGGCGCCGCGCCGCGATCGCCAGCCCGGGGATCGCGAGCGCGATCACGGCGAGCAGCGAGGCGAGCGTCAGCAGCGGATCGAGCACCACCGGGGCGGAGGCGCGGAACGCCATCATCGCGACGAAATGCGTCGCCCAGACCATCGTCCCGGTGCCGACCGCCGCCAGCACGATCCAGCCGAAGCGGCTGTAGCCGACGCTGGCGGTGATCCGGTGGAACAGCTGCACCGTCGCGGCCGAGCCGATCACGCAGATCAGCAGCGCGAGCAGGACGAGGCGCAGGTCATGCTCCTGCCCGATGCACAGAGCGACGCGGATCATGCCGCCGCTCCGCGGCGCAGCAGGTCGAGCCGGTTTTCCATCGCGGTTGACGCCTGGCGGGCGAGACCGACCAGATAGGCCTTCTGGTCGGCCGAGGCGGGCGCGCGGCGCTTGGTGTCGAGCACGCAGAGCGCGCCGACGTCGATGCCGCTCACCCGGCGCAGCGGCGCGCCGATATAGTAACGGACATGCGGTTCGTCAGTGACCACCGGCAGGTGGGCGAAGCGCGGATCATGTTCGGGATCGTGCGTCTCGAACACGTCGGGGCGGTCGAGCGTGAAGCTGCAGAAGCCGCTGTCGCGCGGGATACAGTCGATGACGAGGCCGTGGCCGGCCTTGAACCATTGCTGGTCGTCATGGATCAGCGACATCAGCGCGATCGGCGCGTCGAACGCGCGCGCGGCGGCGGCGACGAACCGATCGAACGCCGGTTCGCGCTCCGAGCCGAGGATGTCGAGATCGCGGACCGCCTGTGCGCGTTTGCGTTCCCGCCAGAGATTGAGCAGCATGCGACCCTGTCACCGTATACGTTTCCGCCCTTCATCCCTCAGAAGGATTAAGGAAGAATGTCAGGGCTGTAGCGATCGTCTTCGTCAGGCGGGCGTGGGCCGGCGCATCAGCAGCCGGCCCCACCGTCCGCGTTTCGCCGCGACGGCGGGGGCGAGCAGCGCCGGGAAGAGCCGCACGACGAGGTCGCCGTCGCCCGGCGTCGTCGCATGTTCGGCGCCGAGAAACGCCAGCTCGCCGCCCTGCCGGACGAGCGCGACCGGCCATCCCTCGTCCGCCGCGGCGGCAGGGGAGGGGGCCTCGCGATAGGGTTCGACGACCAGCGACGCGCCTGCCTCCATCAGGTCGGCGAGCCGCTGGAAGGTCATGTCCTCGCCGATGACGATCTTGCCGCGCCAGTCGCGCGCCGCCTCGTGCCGCGTGCCGGCGCCCTCGGTGGCGAGCTGATGGACACGCTCGCGCCCGAGTTCGGGGGCGAAGCGCGTGCAGACCAGCGCGTTATAGGCATCGTCCGGGGTCGCGGCGAGCATCTGTTCGACGTCGCGCAGGTCGACCACCTCCTCGCCGATCACCGACAGGATCTCGACGCGCAGGGTGCTGAGCCCGGCGAGCCGCGCCGCCTTGAGCGCCAGCGCCGACCGGTCGACGAGGATGACCGGCACGCCGGCGCCGTGCAGCGCCTCGCCGAGCCGCACCGTCCAGCGCGACGCGCCGACGATCAGCAGCCCGCCGCGCCCGCCGCTGGCGAGCTGCAACCGCCGGGCGAGCGGCGCCAGCGACAGGCCGTGGAGCAGTACCGTCGAGGCGATCACCGCGAAGACCAGGGGCAGGACGAGCCGCGCGTCGGGATAGCCCGCCTCGGCGAGCCGTTCGCCCGCGACGCCGGCGATCGCCGCGGCGACGACGCCGCGCGGCCCGATCCAGCCGACCAGCAGCCGCTCGCGCCAGCTCGCCTTCGCGCCGATCGTCGCCAGCCAGATCGCCAGCGGCCGCACGACGAACAGGATGACCAGCGTCGTCATCGCGATCGGCCAGCTCAGCATCGCGATCGTCGCCGGATCGATATTGGCGGTGAGCAGGATGAACAGGCCGGAGACGAGGAAGACGGTGAGCGATTCCTTGAACCGGCGCAGCTCCTGGAGGCCGGTGACGTCGATGTTGGCGAGGACGACGCCGAACAGCGTCGCGCCGACGAGGCCGGTCTCCGGCTGGATTGCCTCGCCCGCCGCATAGACGCCGAGCGCGCCGGCGAGCAGGATCGGCGTCTTGAGATATTCGGGTGCGAGGTCGCGCGCGAACAGCGTACGGATGCCGAACGGCACGACCAGCCCGAGCGCCGCGGCGAGTCCCGCGCCGAGCGCGGTATGCCAGGCGAGATGGAGGATCGCCGCGCTGCCGCTCATCGTCGTCGACAGAGTGAGATAGCTCAGCACGAGCAGCGTCAGCGTCGCGCCGATCGGATCGTTGACGATCGCCTCCCAGCGCAGGAAGGCCGCGGCGCGCGGTTCGAGCCGCGCCTGGCGGAGCAGCGGCATGATCACCGTCGGTCCGGTGACGACGAGGATCGCGCCGACGAGGATCGCCACCGGCCACGACAGGCCGGCGACCCAGTGACCGGCGAGCGTCCCCATCAGCCAGTTGAGCGGCAGCGCCACCGCGACGAGGCGGACGATCCCCGATCCCGCCGAGCGCAGCTCGCGCAGGTTGAGGTTGAGCCCGCCTTCGAAGACGATGATCGCCACCGCCATGCCGATCGCCGGCCGCATCACCTCGCCGAGCGCGGCGGACGGCCGGATGATGCCGCCGACCGGCCCGAGCAGCGCGCCGATCCCCAGCAGCGGGATGATCGCCGGCACGCTCAGCTTCCAGCCGAGCCACTGGCCGAACACGCCGGCGACGGCGATGCCGACGACGAGCAGCAAAATGGTCTGTTCCACAACCGTCCCCCGGGGCGGAAGGTCGCCGCCCGACATGCACAAGCTGCGACGGCGAGGAACGTTGCGCTATCGCGTGCCGATCAGCGACGATGGCGTCAGCTCCGGTGCGACGACGACGAGGTCATAGCGGTGCACCGCGTCACGCCACGCCGGGCTTGGCAGCGGGGAGGCGGTCGTGCGCAGGCGCCGCAGGTCGATCAGCGTCCAATCGCCTGTCCGGGTGTCGGCAGCGGAGGGCAGCGCCGGCGCCAGCCATGCGTAATCGGCATCGTCGGTCAGCACGAAAGGCTGGTGGCGGACCTGCCGGCCGACGCCCCCGTAGAGCGCGCGGACGCCGCGCGCGCCATAGACGGCGATATGGAGCGCACCGACGCCCTCTTCCCTGGCGTGTTCGGCGACGAAATCGCCGAGGTCGCGTTGCCCGAGCTCATTGATGCCCTTGCCCATATGGACGGCGCCGAATTTGAACAGCAGCCGGGGCGGCCGCGGCCGGGCGGCGAGATAGCGGAGCAGCGTCCGCTGCATCAGCCGCGCACGCCGGAAATTGGAGGCGCGGCCGTCCTCTTCCTGCCCCAGGTAGATGGCACGCGTCTCGCACAGCGCGTCGAACAGCGCCGCGACGTGCGCGCCCCCGTCGTGCAGGATCGCCGCATCGGTCTCGGCGAGTTGCCGGTCGTCGACATGATAGAGGAACAGGTCACCGGCCGCGCCGCTCGCGATGGCCCGGCGCGTCGCGGCACGGTCGGCAGCGGCGAGCCGCGCGATCGCCGCGCGTGCGATCGGCCCCGGCCGTGCCGCGCGCATCTGCTCGAACAGATAGCCCGGCGCGCCGAGAAACTCCTGGTCGAGGCCCCAGAGCTGAAAGTCCGGCCCGGCGAGCGCGGCGCAGGCGGCGGCCATATCGCTTTCGTCGCGGCCATTCTGGAAGGCGAAGGCATCGGGATGCGCGGTGAGGACGGCAGCGAGACGCGCGAGGCGATCGCCGCGCCGCAAATGGGCGTCGACCAGCCGCGCCGCTTCCGGCCCGATCTCGACCGCAAGCGCGTCGAGGCCGTCCGGCACCATCAGCCGACAGATGCCGAGGGTGAAGGCGGGGATCTCACGCGACAGATGATCCTCGCCGATCAGCACGTAGCGCGCGCTGCTAATCGCCTCGGCCAGGATCGCCGCCCCCGCGCCGTGCAGCCCCGCCGCATCGACCCGCAGCGTGGCGCGCGCCGCGTCCAGACCGACTGGTACCGCGTCCTCCTGCGCCGGGCCGGACGGGATCGTCACCGGCTGCATCCTCCCTCTGATGGCCTGCATGTGCTATATTCGTGTAACACACCGGTCAAGTCATGGGCGGGCGGATTTGCGCCACCCCGCCGGCGCGACGGCGGATTGCGGCAAATGGTTGCTGGCGCTTTAACGATGCGGGCGAGGGGGCTACAGGCAAGGAGCGGCAGACGGAGAGGCCCCTTGAACGACGAATTCGCCGAAGCCGTGGCCGGGATGCTGGCAGCCCAGGGGTTCGTGCTCGAAAACCTCTATGCGCTGCTGCTCGCCGGTGACCCCGATCCGGTCGCCGCCTGCCACGCCACCGCGCAGCATATGTTGCGGGACTTCGGCAGTCTCCGGCCGACCGGCGTCCAGACGATGAGCCACGCCGAGATCGAGCGGATCCGCCAGCATGCGCTCGACCGGCTGACCCGATTCTGGAACGGCGTCGAACGCCGGCTGACCGACCTGCCGCAGGACTGACCACGCGCGCCTCTCCGGCGCGTGCGACCGGCGGCGCTCCGGACCAAAGCCGATACGGATGATGGACAAAAGGGGTACGGGACGGGTAGCGCGCGCCGATGGCAGCGTTGATGTTCCTCCTGATCGCGATCCTTCTGGCCTTCGTCGGCGGCAACGGGCCGGGCTGGCTGGTCGCGATCGTCGTCACCGCGACCGCGGCGGGGATCACCCTGCCGGATCTCGACAGCCGCCTGCGGCTCGGGCACCGCAGCGCGCTGCTGCACGGCATCCTGCCCCCGGCGCTGGCGCTGCTCGATCAGCGGACCTGGGGGATCGCCGCGGGGCTCGGCTTCGGGATCGGCTGTCATCTCGTCGCCGATCTGTTTCCCGGCCGGATGCGCGGCTTAGCGACGATCAAGCTGCCGCTCTGGGGCGCGATCGGCGCGGGCTGGTCGTATCTGTGGATCATCGCCAATGCCGCGGGGACGTTGCTGGGCGGCCTGGTCGTGCTGCGCCGCATCGCCGACGGACGTGCGATGGCCGGCGCGCTGGCCGGTGCCGGCATCGTCGGCGTCGCCTATCTGCTGCGCGCGGAGGGCGGCTGGCGGGCGCTGCTGATGCTCGCGCTGCTCGGCTGGCTGGCGACCCGCTAGCCGCCGCGGCTCACTCGCCGGCGCGCGACTGGTCGCGCCAGTCCTTGCCGTAGTTGAGGACATGTTCGCGCGCCGCGCGCGTGTTCGACTTGGACGCCAGCCCCAGCGCACCGATGACGCCGCTCGTGATCAGAACCAAAGCCATGTCGTCTTCTTTCCACTCGCCCGCCGGGACCAGCGCCGCTGCGGCGCCCGTCTTCCCGTCGGCATCCCCGGGTCCTACCCGCATCGGGCCGGTCCGGTCCAACGCAGAGTCGCGATGGCTGTCATCGAATTCCTGCGTGACGCCGGCGCCCGGCGCCGCGCGCCCGCTGGCGGCGCAAGGGCGTTGAAGCCGGCCGCGCGACTTTCTACGGGCAACTATCCTTTCGGCCGCTGCGCCCCCGGCGGCACGACAGAGGTGGAGGATATCGGGTCGCCGTGAATTATCGTCATTCCTTCCACGCCGGCAACAGCGCCGATGTCGTCAAGCACAGCCTGCTGATCGCGCTGGTCCGCGCGCTGCAGCTCAAGCCGGGGGCGCTGACGCTGATCGACACCCATGCCGGCTGCGGCCTGTACAATCTCGCCGGCGACGCGGCGCAGCGCACCGGCGAGGCAACGCAGGGCGTGCTGCGCGCGCTCGCCGCGGCGGACCCGTTGCTCGACGCGTATCGCGCCGTCGTCCAGGCGGTGAACGATACGGCCGAGCCGCGCTTCTATCCCGGTTCGCCAAGGCTGCTCGCGCAGCTGCTGCGACCGCAGGACGTGCTGATCCTCAACGAGAAACATCCCGAGGACGCCGAGACGCTGCGCCGCGTGATGCGCGACATCGCGGCGGTGCACCGGCGCGACGCCTATGAATTCTGGCTGGCGATGCTGCCGACGCGCACGCCGCGCGGCCTGGTGGTGGTCGATCCGCCCTATGAGCAGACCGACGAGCGCGAGCGGATCACCGCGACGCTCGCCGCGGCGCAGCGCAAATGGGCGCATGGCGTGACGATGATCTGGTTTCCGCTCAAGGACCGCGCGACGCATGCGCGCTGGACGGCGCAGCTGCGCCGGCTCGGCCTTCCCAAGCTGCTGCACGTCGCGCACTGGCTGTACGACGCGGAACAGCCCGGCCTCTACAACGGCGCGGGACTGTTCATCGTCAACCCGCCCTATGCCTTCACCCAGCCGCTGCCGCCGCTGCTCGCGGCACTGCGCGCGGCGCTTGCGCCGGACGGGCACGACGGCACGCTCACCGCGGAATGGCTGGGGTGAGCGCATTCCCCGCGCCCAGCGCCCCGCCGCGGCGAGCCCGCCGGCGGGGTGTGTCGTCAGAAGCGCAGCCGCGCGCCGGCGTTGACGCGGCGATAGGTCAGGCTGCGGTTGATGAAGCGCGATTCCACGCCGCCATAGATCAGGCTGTCGGCGTCGGTCAGGTTGGTGATGTCGGCGAACAGCTGCAACGTCGGGTTGGAATTGTAGCGCAGCGCGACGTCGACTTGGCCGTAGGCGGCGTGGATCTGGTCGACGCCGGGGCCGCCCCAGTCGCACGCCATCGTCCAGCGCGAACGCCAATTGTACGACACGCGCGCCTCGAGCCGGCTATTGTCGTAGAAGCCGCTGGCATTGTACGCATCGGGCGAGATGCGGGTGAAGCCGCAGGCGCCCGGCTGATCGAGCAGGCGCGGCCGGACATGCGTGTAATTGGCACTCGTGCCGAAGCCGGACAGCCAGCCGAACCGCGCGTCGAGCGTATATTGCGCCGTCACCTCCACGCCGTCGACGCGCCCGAGCGACTGGTTCACCGTCTGGGTGACGAAGACGCGCTCGAGCGCGATCGGCAAACTCGCCGCGATGGTACGCGACTGGAAGAGGTTGGTGAGCTCTTTGCGGAAGCCGGCGACCGAGAGGTAGCTGACCTTCGACAGATACCATTCGAGCGACAGGTCGTAATGGGTCGCGAACTGGGGTTTCAGTGCCGGATTGCCGAGGCCGAGCGTCAGCCGCCCCGGCTCCCCGCCCCAATATTGGCCATAGCGCAGATCGTTGAGATCGGCGCGGGTCAGCGCGCGGCCGATCGCGCCGCGCAGCATCAGGTCGCCGGTGAGGTCCAGCGCGGCATTGGCCGAGGGCAGCATGGCGGTGTAATGCGCATCCTGCGCCTGCGGGCCGGCGGGCGTATAGCTGAACACGTATTGGGTGCCGCTCGGCGGCAGCGTGATCGCGCTCACCGTCGATCCATAGCCGTGCGACACCGTGTCGACATGGACGATCCGCACGCCGACATTGCCCGACAAGGCCCCGTGCGCCAGCGTCGCGTCGACGAAGCCCGCCGCGACGCGTTCGCGCGTCGAGAAGCTCGCGCCGGGATCGAAGACGAGCGCGAGCGGGCCGCCGGGGATCTGCAGATCGGACTGGATCAGCGTGCAATTGCCGGTACAGCGCGTGGTGCTATCGGCACCCGTCGTCGGCAGATAGCTGGCGCTATACTGGCCGCGGCGGTTGAGCCGGTCGGGGCGCGACATCCAGGCGATCAGCGTGCGCGGATCGTAACCGAAGAACTGGCGGCTCGGTGGCTCGGCGGCTGCACCGCGCCGCGCAGGAAGTCGCGCCCCAGCGTCATCGGCCGCAGCAGCGCCGGATCGACCGGGAAGGTCAGCGTGTCATAGGGATCGGACCGTGAACTGACGTTGTCCTGCCCCCTTGCTGCAATCCTGGTAATCGGCGCCGAGGCTGATCCCGGTCAGCCCGCTCGTACCATGGTGCCAGCGGCCGACGAGCTGCGCCTCGGTCAGCCTGTCGTCGACCGTCTGGCCCCAATTGCCCGCATAGCCGAAGCGGATCCGGGCGGGGTCGGTGAACATCGTGTCGCTGGTCGCGATCTGCGGACTGGCGTGGGCGAGCGCATAGCTGACGTCGTTGGCGGCGTAATTGCCGATCAGCACATAGGGATCGAAGCGCTTGTCGCCCTTGGCGCGGCCGCGCGACAGATCGGCGGTGACGGTGATCGTCGCGGCGGGCCGCCACAGCGCATTGACGCCGACGTCATAGCTTTCGGCGAGCCGGTCGCGCGCGCGGATCACCGACAGCTTCTGCGGCTGCGCCACCGTTCGCCCGGCAAGCACCGCGGCGACCGCAGGCGATTGCAGGAACGCCTGACCCGGATAGGTGCCGGCAGTGACGATGCCCTGCCGGTCGACGACCGGGTTGATGATCGTATTGCCGAAGACGAGGTTGACGATCGAATCGTCGATCCGCTGGTCGAGCCGCGTGTAGAAGCCGTCGACGCTGAGCGTCAGCGACGCCGCGGGCTTGTACTGGATCGCGATGCTGCCGAACGTCCGCTTGGTGCCGCCGCCATAGGTGCCGTAGCTCGCCTGGCGCGGTCCCGCGAGCCGCTCGGTCGTCGCCACCGGCGCGGTGGCGGAGCCGCGGATGACGTTGAAGTCGGCATCGTCCCACTGGCTGATGCGCGCGTAATCGCCCGATGCGCGCATGTCGACGTAGGAGCCGGCGACGAGCATGCCGAACGTCTGCGCCGGATTGACCCAGGCATAGAGGCCGCTGACATTGGGGCGGACGTTATGGACGCGCTCGGCGAGCATGCCGCTGACCGACAGCGCGCCATAGGTCTTGCCGATGGTCAGCGGGCGCGGCGTCAGGATGTCGACGGTGGCGCCGATGCCGCCTTCGGTCAGGCCGGGCAGCATCGTCTTGTTGACGTCGATCCGCGCGATCATGTCGGCGGGCAGCACGTCGAAGTTGAAGCTGCGTCCGCGGCCGCCGCCATCCGCCGACTAGGCGCCGGTGTCCGAGGGCAGGGTGCGGCCGTTGAGCAGCACGTTGGTGAAGTCCGGGCCGAGTCCGCGCGCCGCGATCTGCTGGCCGAGGCCGAGGCCGGAGTCGCGCACCACCTGTACCCCGGGTACGCGTTGCAGCGATTCGGCGATGTTGGTCTCCGGGAATTTGCCGGCATCCTCGACGGAGATGCTGTCGATGACGTTGGCGGCCCGCCGCTTGGCCGACAGTGCCGAGGCGAGGCTGGCGCGGATGCCGGTGACGATGATGTCGTGCGTGCCGCCGTCGTCCTGCGCCGGCGTCGCCGCGCCGGCCGCGGGCTGCTGCGCCACCGCCGTCGCCGGCGCGAGCGTCGATGCGCCCGCCAGCAACGTCCACCATGGCATCGTCTTCATGTCCGTCTCCCTTCTGTGTTGATTGTGTGCTCGGACCGCCGTGCGGCGGGTCAGACCTGGATGCGCACCGGCGCGCCGCGCTGGCCGAAGCCGATCGGCTGCACCGCGATGGTCGCCGCGCCGGTCCCCGCCGGCAGCGCGGTCGGGGTGTAGAAGGCGCTGCCGTCGATCCGCCCGATCCAGTCGCGGCGGCCGTCGTCGGTGTGGCGGACGATGTCGTACCGCCACGAGGCGATCCGTGGGGCAAGCGGCACGGTCGAGCGGACATAGACCGCATCGCCGTCGCGGTCCGGCGCATAGGCCATCAACCGTTGGAAAGCGTCGCCCGGCTGGGGCAGCAGCGGCAGCACAGGGGCGACCGCAGCGGTCGCCGCGCTGATCGCCGGCTCGGCTGCGGCGGCATGGGCCGTCGCGGTGGCATCGCTGCTGTCCGGCGCATTGCGCTCACCACATCCCGCCAGCATCGCACCGATCGACGCTGCGGACAGCAAGCTGAGGCCGTCGACGACCAATTGCCGGCGCGAGGGCGCCGCGGAGTCGCCCGGTGCGGCGACCGGATCCGCCTCGTTCGGCACCGGCGATTGCAGTTGATCCATCCGTCCCCTCCCGCCGGTCGTTGCCGGGCTGTGCGATGACGCGTCGTCGGATCGGCTCCGCCACCTGTATGGGGAGATCATAGAGAAAGTTCGGACCACATCGCGCAATGGTCATAAAATGGTTACATGGGTCGCGCTTCTCCAAATGGATCAGACACTTGTCGTCGCCTTCGGAGAGGCGGCGTCCGTCTTGCCAAGGACTTGCATGCAGCACGGGCTGTCGATCGTGGGATCGCTGCGGACCGGTTGGCGGTGCCATGCCGACCAATCCCGCTTCCGCCGCATATCGCCGGCAGCGCCCGGATGCGACGTGACGCCGCTACAATGAGCGCAGGTGATCGGCGGAAGGCAGACGGCATGCGGACGACGAGCGGTATCGGGGGCATGGCGAGGGCCGGGGTCGGTCGTCAGGATACCGCTACGATGCGCTCCGGCGCGCCGCGCCGGCACGCCCCGGTGACGGGGGCAGGCGCGTGACCGCGTTCACCAATCTGTCGATCGCCAGGAAGCTGATCGTCTGTTTCGCGATCCTGCTCGCGGTCGTGATCGGCACCGAGGTCGTGATCTATGGCCGGTCCAACGTGGTCAAGGCGTCGATCGCGCATAACGTCCACAGCGATGCGGTGCTGGTCACGCTCGGTCGGGTGAGCGGGGAGATCGTCAGCCAGCAATCCGCCTTCCGCGGCTATCTGCTGGCGGGCGATGCGTCGTTCCTCGACACCTACCGGCAGCGCGGGCGCGACTTTGCCGCCGCGCTGGACGAGGCGCGCCGGCTGCTGGCGGACAATCCGCGGCAGGAGGCGCGGCTCGACCAGGTCCGGCGGCTCGCCGACGACTGGCACGATCATGTCGTCGAGCCCGCGATCGGCCGGATGGCCGACGGGCAGACGATCGATGCGGTGCGGCGGATCACGCTGCAAAGCCCGGGCCGTGCGCTCATGGACCGGCTCAACGCCGAATTCGACGCCATCCAGGCCGAGGAGAACCGGCTGCAGGTGATGCGCCGGGCCGAGCAGGCGGCGGCGATGACCACCATCGTGCGGGTGCGGATGATCTGCTCGATCCTCGTCATCCTGATCGCGATCGCCGCGGCGGTCGGCATGAGCCGGACGATCGCCGATCCGGTGCGCGCGGTCGCCGACCAGCTCGGCACGCTCGTCACCCCCGTCGCGGTCGCGCGCCGCGACGAGGTCGGCCGGATGCAGGGCAGCGCGCAGGCGGTCGAGGCGGCGTTCCGCGACGTGTCGCGGGTGATCGCCGCGATCGCCGCGGGCGATCTGTCGGCGACGCTCGAACGCGATTACGGCGGCCTCGGCAGCGAACTCGACCAGTCGCTCGCGCTGATGGTGCAGCGGCTCAACACCGTCGTCGGCGGCACGCACGGCACCGCGCACCAGGTCGCCGCAATCGGCCAGCATCTGGCGTCCTCCGCCGATCAGATGAGCCAGGGCGTCACCGAACAGGCCGCGGCGGCCGAACAGGCCTCCGCCGCGATGGAGGAGATGGCCGCCAACATCAAACAGAATGCCGACAATGCGCGCACCACCGAGACGATCGCGCGCCAGTCGGTCGAGGCGGCGGAGCGCAGCGGCGCGGCGGTGAGCCATGCCGTCACCGCGATGCGCACGATCACCGACAAGATCGGCTTCGTCCAGGAACTGGCGCGGCAGACCGATCTGCTCGCGCTCAACGCCGCGGTCGAGGCGGCGCGCGCGGGCGATCACGGCCGGGGCTTCGCCGTCGTCGCCGCGGAGGTGCGCAAGCTCGCCGAACGCAGCCAGGCCGCCGCGGCGGACATCTCGGCGGTGTCGGGCGATACGGTCGGCGCGGCGGCCGAGGCGGGGACGATGCTGACGCGACTGGTGCCCGAGATCCGCCGCACCGCCGAACTGATCGCCGAGATCAGCGCCGCCTGTCGCGAACAGGATGTCGGCGCCGGTCAGGTCAGCGAGGCGATCCAGCAGCTCGACGCGGTGACGCAGCAGAATGCCGCCGCGTCGGAGGCGATCGGCACGACCGCCGCGACGCTCGCCGATCAGGCGCTCGCCCTGCAGCGCGGCATCGCCTTCTTCCGCACCACCGCCGCGGCGTCCAATGCGGCGTCCGGCGCCGGCGCGGATGCCGCCCGGCCGCGGCCCGCGGTGGCGACGCCGCGCGCCGCACCGCGGCCGACGCCGCCCGCCGCACCGCAGCCGCCGGCGCTGCGCGGCGTCCGCACCGCCCGGCTGCTGACGCCGCAGCCGGGCCAGAAGGCGAACACGCCGCAGGTCCGCGGCTTCGCGCTCGACCTCACCGTCGGCGACGCCGATCCCGAGGATGCGGAATTCGAACGGATGTGAGGTGCGGCGGGTCGGCAGGGCGGGTCGCTCGGGGTGGTCGCTGATAGCGGCGGAACGACGGCGGGCGCGTGACGACGGACGCTGCGGGCGGCCGCGTTCTGGCTCGGGGCGCGCTCGCTGAGGAGTGAAGCCGAAGCGGTGGTGCCAGACGGGCGAGCGCATCCGAGCGCATCAAACGCCGCCACGTCGGGAGTGGGCGTCAAGCCACCATCCGGACCGAACGCTCCACTTCCGCCCGGACCCGCCCCCTTCCCCCATCGTGCGCTAACCCGCAGCGGCGTTCGCCAGCGCTTTCTCTTCGATGACACAGACTGATAAGCGATTGACTTTGCCGCCAAACCGTTGTGTAAACACAACGATCCGGGTGGTAAGGGGTACGAGCGAACAGATGTACAACAGGATCGCCGTCTTCCGTGCCGAACATGGGCTGTCGCGCCGGCAGCTTGCCCAGGCCGTGGACGTCAATCCCCAGACGATCGGCTATCTCGAGCGCGGCGACTATAAGCCGAGCCTCGAATTGGCGCTCAAGGTCGCCGCGGTGTTCCACGTTCCCGTGGAGCTAATCTTTTCGCTCACCCCGTTCGAAGCAATAGGCACCAGCCTCCGGCGAATGGGAGTCGAACAATGAGCGACCGGCAGCACCGTTTCCTGGCCTGGCTCGATCGGTCGGTGATGTGGACCGGCGTGCCGGCCATGGCGGCGGGCACGCAGCGCAAGCGGCATCTGCGCTGGCCGCCCGTGGTGGCGCTGGTCCTGGCGAGTGGAGGATTGATCTGGTGCGTCACAAATCCGGCGCACGATGTCTGGATCGGCTCGGTACTCATCATCGTCGGCTTCTCTATCGCCAATCTCATGCCGATCTGGGGCCCACTGCGCCGCTTCAGCGAACGGGCGGACGAATTCGAGCGCCAGCAACGGCGCGACTCCCTTCTGGTCGGATTGACGACCGTGGCTCTGGCGGGGTTCGTCGGCATATGGCTCGCCGTCAGCCTCATGGCGATGCAGATCTGGTCGGCCGCAGTCGCCCAGCAGGAACTGATCTCATTCGCTTTCTATATGATGGCGCTCTTCGGTGCCGTACCGACGCTTCACGCAAGCTGGCACACGCGACCGCTCGCCGACGAGGATGAGCGCTGCTAGTGACGGCACGACGGGGGGACGCCGATCGGCCCCCCGCCGCCAATCGGCCACGCCTCACAGATTCGCCTGTTCCGCCTTCGGCAGGTCGGCGTCGGGGCCGTAATAGAGCGTCGCGCAGTCCGCGGCGAGGCAGCCGCCCTCGATCGTGATGTCGTCGCGATAGGCGTCGGCGATGAAGGACAGGGTGTCGACGTGCCGCGCCTCGAAATACATCGGATGGACGTCGTCGCGGCCGGCGCCGTAGACGACGCGGCCGACCTTCGACCAGATCGATGCCATCGTGCACATGCCGCACGGCTGCAACGTCGAATAGAGCGTCGCGCCGCGCAGTTCGAGATCGCCGATGCCTTCGCAGGCGCGGCGGATCGCCATCATCTCGGCATGCGCGGTGGCGTCGGGCAGTTCGTGCGTCTGGTTGCGCTCCGCCGCGATCACCACGCCGTCGCGCACGATCACGCAGCCGAGCGGCGAGGTCGACGGGTGCGAGCCCTTGGAGCGGGCGACCGCGATCGCCTCGCGCATCCAGGCTTCGTCCTCTTGGCTGATCATGGCGCTCCCCGGATGGCATGGCCGCCGCGCCGCGCCCGCGGCGACGCGAGCGGGCCGCGACCGGCACGGCGGGAGAACGAGGCGTCGCGACCGGCGTTCCGCCAACGGCGATGCGTCTTGATCCGGCTCAACCAGAAAAAGCTGCACTAGATCAGTATCCTATGTGGCTGATCGGCGGAATCGCGCGTTGCACCCGCATCGAAACCTCCCCGGGCGCTGACCTCCTCACCCACCGCCAGCGATGCGCCGCGGCTCTAGCGGATATGCGACGATGGATCAGCAGCAGGCCCCCTTGCTCGAGGCGCTGAAGCAGCTCGAGCGACATCCCATCCACGGCTTCGGCGCGCCCGGCCATCATCAGGGCGTCGCCGTGCCGAAGGAGGCGAAGGCGCTGCTCGGTGCCCGGCTGTTCGCGGCGGATGTCATCACGCCCAAGGGGCTCGACGACCGGACCGAGGGCGCACACGTCCTGCAACGCGCGCACGAGCTCGCCGCGGAGGCGTGGCAGGCGGATTTCTGCCGCTTCGTCACCGGCGGCTCGACGCAGAGCCTGCATACCGCGCTCGCCGCGATCGCGCGGCCCGGCGACACCATGCTGTTCGCCGCCAACGTCCACAAGGCCGAGCGGGCGCATGCGCTCGCGGCGGGGCTCCATGCGGAGATCGTCCCCGTCCTGATCGATCCGCAATGGGATATCGAACATGGCGTCACGGCCGCCGATCTGCGCCGGGCGCTCGACGATCATCCGGCGGCCAAGGCGGTCGTCGTCGTCTCGCCGACCTATTATGGCGTGACCAGCGATATCGCGGCGCTCGCCGATCTGTGCCACGGGCGTGGCATCCCGCTGATCTGCGATGCCGCCTGGGGCGGCGCCTTCGCCTTTTGCGAGGCGCTGCCGGACGATCCGCTGACCAAGGGCGCGGATATCGCCGTCTATAGCCTGCACAAGACGATGGGCGCGCTGACGCAGGGGTCGGCGCTGCTCGCCAAGGGCGGGATCGTCGATCTCCAGCGGCTGTGGCTCGCCTATGAGCTGTTCGAGACGACCAGCCCGTCGGTGCCGATCCTTGCCAGTCTCGATGCGGTGCGCCGCGAGCATGCCACCAACGGCGAGGCGCTGTGGACGCCGGTCCTCGCGCTCGCCGACCGGCTGCGCGCGCAGCTCGCCGCGATCGACGGGCTGCGCGTCTTCACCGATGCCGACGTGCCGATCGACAGCGCGCTGGATGCGACCAAGGTGCTGATCGACGTCTCCGCCTGGGGCGTCACCGGCTATGCGCTCGACGACTGGCTGGTGGCGCGGCATCGGGTCAGCGTCGGCCTGTCCGATGCGCGGCATCTGCTCGCGGTGCTGTCGCTCGGCACGACGGCGCGCGACGTCCGCGCGCTGGTCAAGGGCCTGCGCGACGCCGCCAGGCAGATCGCGGCCGGGACCAGCGGCCTGCCGCCGGCGCCGGCGCAGCTGCCCGCGATCGGCACGCTGTCGGTGACGATGCAGGACGATCCCGCCGCGGCCTTCTTCGGCGCGACCGAGCTGGTGCCGATCGAGGCGGCGGCCGGGCGGGTCGCGGCGGAGATGATCGCGCCCGCGCCGCCCGGCGTGCCGCGGCTGGTGCCGGGTCAGCGGATCGAGCCGGCGCATGTCGCCTGGCTCGTCGCGCAGCGCGACGCGGGCGCCTTCTTCCTCGACCCGATCGATCCGAACCAGCGCCGGCTGCGCGTCGTCGCAACCGGCTGAGCGGGCGCTAGCGGCCGGCGCCGATCGGCGGCAGCGTCGCGGCGGTCCGCGCGATCTCGGCGCGCACGGCGGCGAGGCCGGCGAGAGTGTCGTCGCGGCTCTGCGCGCCGATCAGCGGATTATAGTCGCCGGCGCGCTCGCCCTGGCCGTCGAGCACGGCGAACCAGCTCGCCTCGCGGAACAGTTCGTCGCTCGTCAGCACGATCCGGCCCGAGCTGCGGAAATGGTCGAGCCGCTCGGCGAGCGTGTCGGGGATCGCCATCGTCTGGCGTTCGCGCCACATCGGCTCGGTGCGGCCCTGCGTCGCGCGATAATGGAGGATGAGGAAGTCGCGGATATCGTGCGTGTCCTGCGCGAAGACGCGGTTGAACTGCCGCGCCAGCAGCGGCGAACAATCGGCGGCGGGGAAGAGCGACAGCAATTTGGCGATGCCGCTCTGGATGAGATGGATGCTGGTCGATTCGAGCGGTTCGAGAAAGCCCGAGGCGAGGCCGATCGCGACGACATTGCCGCGCCACGCCTGCCGGCGGAGCCCCGGCGTGAAGCGGATCAGCCGCGGCTCGGCGGTCGCCGGCCCGTCCATCCCGGCGAGCAGCGACGCGCGCGCCGCCTCCTCGTCCTGGAAGCGGCTGGCGAAGACATAGCCGTTGCCGACGCGATGCTGGAGCGGGATGCGCCAGCGCCAGCCCGCCTCCGCCGCGGTGGCGCGGGTGAAGGGGGTGGGCCGCAGTTCGGGCGCGCTCGGCGCCGCCCAGGCGCGGTCGCAGGGCAGCCAGTGCGACCAGTCGTCATAGCCGACGCCGAGCGTCTCGCCGATCAGCAGCGCGCGCAGCCCCGAACAGTCGATGAACAGGTCGCCGGCGACGACCCGCCCGTCGTCGAGCGTCAGCGCCTCGACGAAGCCGCTGTCGCCATGGCGGCGGACGTGCGCGACCGTCCCGGCGATCCGCTGCGTGCCGCCGCGCTCGGCGAGGCCGCGCAGGTAACGCGCATAGAGGCCGGCGTCGAAATGATAGGCATAGCCCAGGGTCGACAACAGCGAGCGCCGGTCGGCGACGGGCCGCGCGAAGCGGCCGGCGCGGGCGATCTGCGCGGTGAGCGAATAGGCTTCGGTCGCGGCGGTATCGCCCTCGGCGCGGCCGCGGATCAGGCGGTGGAGGAACATCGCGCCGTCACCCGCCGGGCCGAACGTGCCGAAGGGATGGAAATAGCGGCTGCCCGCGCCGGTCCAGCCGACGAACTCGATGCCGAGCTTCACCGTCGCCTTGGTCTCGGCCATGAACCGCGCCTCGTCGAGGCCGATGATCTGGTTGAACCAGTGGATGGTCGGGATCGTCGCCTCGCCGACGCCGATCGTGCCGATCGCCTCGGATTCGACCAGGGTGACCGCCACGCCTTGCCCCGCCAGCGCGCGCGACAGCGCCGCGGCGGTCATCCAGCCGGCGGTGCCGCCGCCCAGGATCACGATGCGGCGGATGCGCGGTGCGGTCATGACCTCAGCCTAATCCACCTCTCGAAGCAGCGCGAGCCTCACCCGGAGGTGCAGCGCGCGCCATCCGCCGGCCGGCGCAAAGCGAGATAGACGGTGCTCCACAATTGCGCGGCGTTGGATTCGTCGACGTCCGCGCCCGCCGCGCCGAACGGCACGACCTGATAGCGCCCCCCGGCATAGCGCCACGACCAGAGCTCCGAACTCTGCACCGCCCGCGTCGCCTCGATCCCGTCCCACAGGCACGCCTGCGCCTGCGCCAGCGCCGCGCGCGTCGGCGCCGACAGGTCGCGCCGGTCGAGCTGGCGGGCGAGGCCGGCGGCGACCAGCGCCTGCTGCCAGCTCCACACGACGGTACCGTGATAGGCGTTGGCCGAGAAGCGCCGCTGGATCGCCGCGCCGGCGAAGGCGGGGTTGGCGACGAGCATCCCCGCGCCGGTGCGCAGCCCGGCGGGGAAGGGGCGGGCGAAGGTCGCCGCCATCACCTGCAACGCCGCTTCGGCCGGCCGGTCGAACAGCAAGGCGAAACCGGGGTCGCTGTTCTGCACCGGGATCGGCCGGCCGGCGGCATCGAGCGCGATCGCCGGGAAGCGCAGCCCGGCGGCGGGGATCGCCTGCCCCGCCGGCGCATCGGGCACGCCGATCGCGCGGGCATAATCCGTCACCTGCCGACGGGCGGTGTCCGCGGGCAGCGTCACGTCGAACAGCGACGGCGCCTGCGCGCGCCATGCCGCGGCGATCCGCGCGGCCTGGGCGAAGGGCGCGGCATCGCCCGCGGCGAGATAGGGTCGCAGCAGCCCGCTCGCCTGCAACGCCACCGCCGCGTCGAGCGCCGCGGGGACGAGCACCGCATTGACGTCATAGGGAATGCGCCCGCCGGCGAGCCCGTCGTTGCTGTCGCGCCATTCGCCGGCATCCATCCCCGGCTTGAGCGCGATCAGTCGCGACGGCACCGGATCGCGCGCGAAGGGCGCCGCCCGGGCGAGGACGAAGCGCAGGTTGCGGACCAGCCGCGCCCCCGCCGTCTCGCCGTCGACGCGCTGCGCCAGATAGGCCGCCGCCCGCGTGCGCCCGCGCGGATCGTCGAGCAGCCAGGCACGGGCGACCGGCGCCAGCATATAGTCGCTGTCGACCATGTTGTAATTGTACACCGGCGCAGCGGAGGAACTGCCGTCGCTCTTGCGGTGATCGAGGATCGCGAATTCGCCGATATCCTCCTCATGCGCCACCTCGCCCTCGCGCGAGAGGCGGGCGAGCACCGAGGTCAGCCCGGTCTCGACCGCCTGCGGTTGCAGCGCCGGCATCAGCAGCCGCACCGACATCAGGGTGTCGCGCCCGAAATAGGTGTCGAAGCGCCACGAGCCGGCGAGGAACTTCTCGCGATAGCTGAGGAAGGTCAGCGCGTCGCGTGCGCCCGCGTCGGGCTGCGCATGCGCATTGAGCAGATCGTCGCCGCCCCGCGGGGTGAGCGGCGTCTCGCCGGTCAGCGCGGTGACGGCGAGGCGGATGACGCCGTCCGCGCCCGCGAGGATCGCGCCATCGGCGATGCGCCCGCCGACGACGGTCATCGCAAGATCATAGCCCGCCGCGCCGTCGAGCCGGTCGCGCGACCAGTGGATGGCGTTGCCGGTGGTGGCGGCGGTGGTCAGCACCTCGGCCGGCGCCTTGCCGAGCGCCTGATAGTCGCGGATCACGCGGATGCTCGACAGCACCGCCTGCTGCGGCACCAGCCTGGCGGCGGGGATCGCGACGGTGAAGCGCACGCCGTGCAGCGGGCGGCCGCGCGCGTCCGCCTGCGTCACCGGCTGCGGCTGCCCGGCCAGCGTCCATTGCGCCGCGCCGGCGAGCGGCGCGAACCAGAGCGCGACGCCGCTATTGCCCGCCGGGAAGGCGACGAGCAGCCGTGGCACCTTCCCCGATCGCAGCACGACATGCGCCGCGACCGGCCCCGATCGCACGAAACTGTTGAGGTTGAGCCCCTCGCGCACGCCATACTGCTGCACCGGCGTCGCGCCGGTCAGCGCCACCGCCGCGGCGGCGACGAGCGGCGCGCGCCGCACCGTCGCCAGCCACCGCGCACCCGTCCGCGCGCTCACAGCTTGAGCGTCGCGCTCATCAGCGCATTGCGACCGACGATCGCGCGGCCGTAGAAATAGCCATCGGTGATCGTCTGCGTCTGCCCCTGGCGCGGATTGCCCTCGGTGAAGCCCTTGGCGTTGGTCAGGTTGTCGACGCTGAACGTCAGGTTGAGGCGCGGACTGACGTCGACGCTCGCGCCGACGGTGAAGACGCTGTACGCCGGCAGCGCGATGCCGTTGCCGCTGTCGGCGAAGATCTTGCCGACATATTTCCAGCGGCCGTAGATCTCGCCGAGCCCGCCCGGCAGGATGAACGACGGTGTCACCGTCAGCAGCTTCTTGGGCGTGCGTTCGGGGGTATTGCCCTCATATTGCGTCTGCGCGACCCCGTCGAAGCGCAGGTTGCTGAGCTTGGGGTCCTGATAGACGCCCTGCGCATCGATGCTGAAGAAGCTGACCGGGCGCAGCGTCGCATCGACCTGCACGCCGTTGGTGAAATTGTCGGCGAGCGCGTTGCTCGCCACCGCCGGATTGTCGGGGTTGATGAACTGATAGGATTGGTCGCGGAATTCGGTGCGGAAGCCGATCACCGAGGCGTTGAACATCCGCGACTTGAACCGCACGCCGCCTTCGTAGAGCGTCAGGCCGGTCGGTTTGTGCGTGCCGCCGGTATCGCCCCCGTTGGTCTGGAAGCCGTGCGCGCCGCGGACGTAGAGCGCGATATGATCGGTCAGCTCGTAATTGATGCCGCCGGTATAGGCCCAGTCGGAATAATTGGCGCTCTGCCGCGTATAGGTGCCGTCGAAGGTGCTGCCGACATTGTCGTAGAGACCGGGCGTGCCGGCGGGGACGAGCGCGTTGGTCGTGGCGGTGTTGCCGATCGCGACGCGGACGTGCTGATGCTCGTAGCGCGCGCCGAAGTCGATGTGCAGCCGGTCGCCGATGGTCAGTTCGTCGTTGAAATAGCCCGACAGCGATGTCACCTCGTCGTTGAACAGGCCCTGGCCCCAATTGCCGTAATTGACCAGGCCGTTGTTGGTCAGCGCGCCGAGCACGCCGCCCGAGGCATCGAGCGCGACCATGTCATAGACGTTGGAATCGTTGCGCACGTCGTTGAGCACGGTGGCGACCGCCGACTGGTCGTTGCGCCGGCGAACGTTGTAGACCATGCCGCCGACGGTCAGCGAGTTCTGGAAGCCGCCGCTGCCCGCATCCCATTTCGCGCCGAAGTCGCTGCCGAAGTCCTTGGTGGTCAGCGTCTGGTGGTTGAGCACCGTCTGCTGGAGCAGGCCGTTGCCGTTGAGCGCGTTGAGCGTCGCGGTGTCGGACGCGGCGATCACCTGCCCGGTGCGGATGTTGCGCAGGCCATATTGCGCGACCGTCGGGAAGCGGATCTGCGCGACCTGGAAATAGGTCAGCGTCGTGCCGTTGAGCGGGGTCAGCCCGGCGAGCGGCGAATTGGCCGGCGTCAGGTAATTGAGCGCGGAGGTCAGCCCCGCGGTGCCCGATCCGCTGCCCGGGAAGATGCCGTTGAAATCGTACGATCCGTCGAGATAGCGCGCGCGCCCGAACAGCCGCACGCTCGAGCTGACCGGCAGCTCGACGTCAACCCGGTAGGTGGTCGACTTGACGTGGACGCCGTCCGCCGAGCTGAACCGGCGCAGCGACTGGCCGGTCGCCGGCGCGTCGGGGACGAGGAACTGGGTGAAGCCGCGCCCGCCGACATCGTCGCGCTTGAGGTCGAGGCCGGGGACGCTGCTGATCGTGCCGTCGCTGGCGACGCGGAACGGCATGTCGGCATAATAAGGGAAATGCTTGTCGCCGTGCTTGACCGTCAGGCGGAACAGGCCGCCGCTGTCGAACTTCTTCTCCAGCATCGCCTTGACGTCATAGGCGTTGAAGGTGAACGGCGTGCGCCGGACGCCCTTCTGCGAGGTGATATAGCCGCCGACGTTGAACGCCCAGCCGTCGGCGATCGGCGCGGAGAAATAGCCGTCGGCGCGCAGGTCGCCATAGCTCGCGCCGGTATAGCGGACCATCGCGGTCGCCTTGTCGTGGTCGGGCTTCATGGAGATGAAGTTGATCGTCGCGCCCGCGCCGTTCGGCGCCAGCACGCCCGAGGTGCCGCCCTCGACCGCTTCCAGCCGGTTGATCGTGATGTCGTTCTGGAAATAGAAATCGGCGCCGCTGCCGCCGTAGAGGATCGGCATGCCGTCCTCCTCCAGCGTGATGAACTGCTGGCTGCCGCCGCGCAGGCCGCGGACCGAATAATTGTTCGAGATCGGCCCGGCGGTGCCCTCGACGAACACGCCCGGCACCAGCTCGAGCGTCTCGGCGGTCGAGCGCGGCGCCTTGCGCAGCAGGTCCGCGGCGCTCGCCAGCGTGACGTTGGACGAGGAGTTGAACAAGGTGCGCCGGTCCGAGGTGTTGCCGGTGACGATGATGTCGTTCTGCGGGCTGTCGGCCGCCGCATCGGTGTCGGCGGGGTCGGCCTGCGGCGTCGCGTCGGTCGCGGTCGCCGGCGCCGTGTCCTGCTGCGGCGCATAGGCGATGGTGTGCGCCACGCCCGGCCTGCTCGCGGCGATCACCGCGGTGCGCCCGTCGAACGACACCAGCCGCAGCCGCGTCGTGCCGATCAGCCGGCGCAGCCCGTCCTCGATCGGGAGCTGTCCCTTGACCGCGGCGACGGTCTCGCCGCGGGTGACGTCGCTCGGCGCGAGGATCTGGATGCCCGCCTGTTGCGCGAAGCGGACGAGGCCGGTCGCGGCCGGCTGGCGCGGCACGTTGAAGCTCCGCACGCCGGTCTGCGCCGCGGCGGCGGGCGTCGCAAACCCGGCGGCGATCGCGACGACCGATACGAGCGGCAGACTCAAAAACTGGCTGTTGCGCATCACACACCCCTCCTGAACGTTTTTTCGATGCGCTTCATCCGGCGCTGATCGTAGGATGGGCCGGCGCGCGATTTCCGTCAGGTCCGATGCGGTTTTTTTCAGGGAACGATGCGCGTCACCTCCGTCCCGTCGGGCGCGTGGTGCCGCTCGACCCGGCCGCCGACCATCGCCGCGCTCGCCGTCGCGAAGCCGTCGACGTCATAGGTGCGGAACCAGCCGACGACGCGCCGCCCGGCGAGCGGCGGCGCGACCTCCAGCCGGTCGCTGTTGTAGCGGTTGAACTCGGCCGCGGCGGCGCCGAGCGTCATGTCGTCGAGCACGATCCGCCCCTCGCGCCATGCCAGTTGCTGGTCCGACGCCTGCGGCGACAGCGGCCGCACCTGCGGCGCCTCGCCGGCGTTGAGCACCGCATAGCGGCCGGCGGGGACGGTGATCGCCGCATCGGGACTGGCGACCGACCAGATCCGAACGACGCCCTTGGTGACGACGACGCGCGCCGCATCGCCCTGGCGGCGAACGTCGAAGGCGGTGCCGACCGCCTGGACGCGCACCGGCCCGCTGGCCACCACGAACGGCCGCGCCGGATTGTGCGCGACCTGGAACCACGCCTCGCCGCGGCGCACCTCGACATCGCGGCGACCGGGGGTGAAGGCGACGCGCAGGCTCGT
Organism: Sphingomonas sp. RIT328; assembly: GCF_000632225.1. GTDB lineage: Bacteria > Pseudomonadota > Alphaproteobacteria > Sphingomonadales > Sphingomonadaceae > Sphingomonas > Sphingomonas kyungheensis. The sequence continues at coordinate 34,849 of NZ_JFYV01000016.1, read as the reverse complement.
GCCGCTGTTGACCAGCGCGACCGAACCATCGGCGAGCGGCATCCGCCGCACCTCGCCGACGCCGGTGTCGATCCGCGCGACCGGCGCCGGCCACAGCGCGACGGCGAGGCCGGCGACCAGCGCCGTTCCGGCCGCCGCCCCGGCGAACCGCCACCGGCGCGCGGGGGGGGCGGTCGCCGCCTCCGCCGGGTTCGCGCCGGACAGAGCACGGCCGCGGTCGAGCAGGCTCAGCGTCGCCTGTGCGCGCAGCAGCGCGCCGCGATGGCGGCGATCCTCGGCGAGCCACAGCGGCAGCGCGGCGGCCTCCGCCGCATCGAGCCCGCGGTCGATCGCGGCCGCCCAGCGACAGGCGATATCATCGATCATCGCCAGCCCCCCGCATCGCGCCGCGCCCGCCGCGCCACGCCGCGCGGCCGGCGGATCGGCAGTTCGGCCTTCTCCTCGTCGGTCAATTGGTCGAGAATGCGGCGCAACCCGCGCGCGATGTCATTCTCGACGACCGTCTCGGACACGCGCAGCTGCGTCGCGATGTCGCGCTGCGCGATGCCGTCGATCTTGCGCAGCCGGAAGATCTGGCGCGCGCGTTCGGGCAGGGCATCGATCAGCCGCTCGATCCGCGCCAGCATATGGCGGTCGGCGACGATCTCCTCGGGCGAGCATGCCGTCTCGGGCGCCGATTCGAGGTCGGCGAGGCCGCTCGCCGCCTCGATCCGCACCACCCGGTCGCGGCGGATCTGTTCGAGCACGACGTTGCGCGCGGTGCGGAAGAAATAGCTGCGCGGATCGCTGATATGGTCGAAGGCGTCGAGCCCGGCGAGCCGGCAATAGGTCTCCTGCACGACATCGTCGATATCGGCGGCGGGAAAGGCCGCGCGCAGCCACAGCCGCACCTGCCGCTCGTGCGGCAGGACGTGACGGCCGACCCAGGCAATCAGCTGATCCGAATGCACGCTTTGTCCCCTCGCATCCCAGGATGCAGCAGCGCAAGATTTCCGTCGCCGCGGCACCCTTTTGTCGGGCCACGCCGGCGCCGGTGCGGGTCGGACGGCATGCGGCCCGGCCGGGCCGCATGCCGTCCGACCCGCACCGGCGCCGGCGTGGCCCGACAAAAGGGTGCCGCGGCGACGGAAATCTTGCGCTGCTGCATCCTGGGATGCGAGGGGACAAAGCGTGCATTCGGATCAGCTGATTGCCTGGGTCGGCCGTCACGTCCTGCCGCACGAGCGGCAGGTGCGGCTGTGGCTGCGCGCGGCCTTTCCCGCCGCCGATATCGACGATGTCGTGCAGGAGACCTATTGCCGGCTCGCCGGGCTCGACGCCTTCGACCATATCAGCGATCCGCGCAGCTATTTCTTCCGCACCGCGCGCAACGTCGTGCTCGAACAGATCCGCCGCGACCGGGTGGTGCGGATCGAGGCGGCGAGCGGCCTCGCCGACCTCGAATCGGCGCCCGAGACGGCATGCTCGCCCGAGGAGATCGTCGCCGACCGCCATATGCTGGCGCGGATCGAGCGGCTGATCGATGCCCTGCCCGAACGCGCGCGCCAGATCTTCCGGCTGCGCAAGATCGACGGCATCGCGCAGCGCGACATCGCGACGCAGCTGCGCGTGTCCGAGACGGTCGTCGAGAATGACATCGCGCGCGGGTTGCGCCGCATTCTCGACCAATTGACCGACGAGGAGAAGGCCGAACTGCCGATCCGCCGGCCGCGCGGCGTGGCGCGGCGGGCGCGGCGCGATGCGGGGGGCTGGCGATGATCGATGATATCGCCTGTCGCTGGGCGGCCGCGATCGACCGCGGGCTCGATGCGGCGGAGGCCGCCGCGCTGCCGCTGTGGCTCGCCGAGGATCGCCGCCATCGCGGCGCGCTGCTGCGCGCACAGGCGACGCTGAGCCTGCTCGACCGCGGCCGTGCTCTGTCCGGCGCGAACCCGGCGGAGGCGGCGACCGCCCCCCCCGCGCGCCGGTGGCGGTTCGCCGGGGCGGCGGCCGGAACGGCGCTGGTCGCCGGCCTCGCCGTCGCGCTGTGGCCGGCGCCGGTCGCGCGGATCGACACCGGCGTCGGCGAGGTGCGGCGGATGCCGCTCGCCGATGGTTCGGTCGCGCTGGTCAACAGCGGCACGAGCCTGCGCGTCGCCTTCACCCCCGGTCGCCGCGATGTCGAGGTGCGCCGCGGCGAGGCGTGGTTCCAGGTCGCGCACAATCCGGCGCGGCCGTTCGTGGTGGCCAGCGGGCCGGTGCGCGTCCAGGCGGTCGGCACCGCCTTCGACGTTCGCCGCCAGGGCGATGCGGCGCGCGTCGTCGTCACCAAGGGCGTCGTTCGGATCTGGTCGGTCGCCAGTCCCGATGCGGCGATCACCGTCCCCGCCGGCCGCTATGCGGTGCTCAACGCCGGCGAGGCGCCGCAGGTGCGGCCGCTGTCGCCGCAGGCGTCGGACCAGCAACTGGCATGGCGCGAGGGGCGGATCGTGCTCGACGACATGACGCTCGGCGCCGCCGCGGCCGAGTTCAACCGCTACAACAGCGACCGGCTGGAGGTCGCGCCGCCGCTCGCCGGGCGGCGCGTCGTCGGCTGGTTCCGCACCTATGACGTCGACGGCTTCGCGACGGCGAGCGCGGCGATGGTCGGCGGCCGGGTCGAGCGGCACCACGCGCCCGACGGGACGGAGGTGACGCGCATCGTTCCCTGAAAAAAACCGCATCGGACCTGACGGAAATCGCGCGCCGGCCCATCCTACGATCAGCGCCGGATGAAGCGCATCGAAAAAACGTTCAGGAGGGGTGTGTGATGCGCAACAGCCAGTTTTTGAGTCTGCCGCTCGTATCGGTCGTCGCGATCGCCGCCGGGTTTGCGACGCCCGCCGCCGCGGCGCAGACCGGCGTGCGGAGCTTCAACGTGCCGCGCCAGCCGGCCGCGACCGGCCTCGTCCGCTTCGCGCAACAGGCGGGCATCCAGATCCTCGCGCCGAGCGACGTCACCCGCGGCGAGACCGTCGCCGCGGTCAAGGGACAGCTCCCGATCGAGGACGGGCTGCGCCGGCTGATCGGCACGACGCGGCTGCGGCTGGTGTCGTTCGACGGGCGCACCGCGGTGATCGCCGCGAGCAGGCCGGGCGTGGCGCACACCATCGCCTATGCGCCGCAGCAGGACACGGCGCCGGCGACCGCGACCGACGCGACGCCGCAGGCCGACCCCGCCGACACCGATGCGGCGGCCGACAGCCCGCAGAACGACATCATCGTCACCGGCAACACCTCGGACCGGCGCACCTTGTTCAACTCCTCGTCCAACGTCACGCTGGCGAGCGCCGCGGACCTGCTGCGCAAGGCGCCGCGCTCGACCGCCGAGACGCTCGAGCTGGTGCCGGGCGTGTTCGTCGAGGGCACCGCCGGGCCGATCTCGAACAATTATTCGGTCCGCGGCCTGCGCGGCGGCAGCCAGCAGTTCATCACGCTGGAGGAGGACGGCATGCCGATCCTCTACGGCGGCAGCGGCGCCGATTTCTATTTCCAGAACGACATCACGATCAACCGGCTGGAAGCGGTCGAGGGCGGCACCTCGGGCGTGCTGGCGCCGAACGGCGCGGGCGCGACGATCAACTTCATCTCCATGAAGCCCGACCACGACAAGGCGACCGCGATGGTCCGCTATACCGGCGCGAGCTATGGCGACCTGCGCGCCGACGGCTATTTCTCCGCGCCGATCGCCGACGGCTGGGCGTTCAACGTCGGCGGCTATATCACCTCGCAGAAGGGCGTCCGGCGCACGCCGTTCACCTTCAACGCCTATGACGTCAAGGCGATGCTGGAGAAGAAGTTCGACAGCGGCGGCCTGTTCCGCCTGACGGTCAAGCACGGCGACAAGCATTTCCCTTATTATGCCGACATGCCGTTCCGCGTCGCCAGCGACGGCACGATCAGCAGCGTCCCCGGCCTCGACCTCAAGCGCGACGATGTCGGCGGGCGCGGCTTCACCCAGTTCCTCGTCCCCGACGCGCCGGCGACCGGCCAGTCGCTGCGCCGGTTCAGCTCGGCGGACGGCGTCCACGTCAAGTCGACCACCTACCGGGTTGACGTCGAGCTGCCGGTCAGCTCGAGCGTGCGGCTGTTCGGGCGCGCGCGCTATCTCGACGGATCGTACGATTTCAACGGCATCTTCCCGGGCAGCGGATCGGGCACCGCGGGGCTGACCTCCGCGCTCAATTACCTGACGCCGGCCAATTCGCCGCTCGCCGGGCTGACCCCGCTCAACGGCACGACGCTGACCTATTTCCAGGTCGCGCAGATCCGCTTCCCGACGGTCGCGCAATATGGCCTGCGCAACATCCGCACCGGGCAGGTGATCGCCGCGTCCGACACCGCGACGCTCAACGCGCTCAACGGCAACGGCCTGCTCCAGCAGACGGTGCTCAACCACCAGACGCTGACCACCAAGGACTTCGGCAGCGACTTCGGCGCGAAATGGGATGCGGGCAGCGGCGGCTTCCAGAACTCGCTGACCGTCGGCGGCATGGTCTACAACGTTCGCCGGCGCAACGACCAGTCGGCGGTCGCCACCGTGCTCAACGACGTGCGCAACGATTCCAACGTCTATGACATGGTCGCGCTCGATGCCTCGGGCGGCGTGCTCGGCGCGCTGACCAACAACGGCCTGGTCAATTACGGCAATTGGGGCCAGGGCCTGTTCAACGACGAGGTGACATCGCTGTCGGGCTATTTCAACGACGAACTGACCATCGGCGACCGGCTGCACATCGACTTCGGCGCGCGCTACGAGCATCAGCACGTCCGCGTCGCGATCGGCAACACCGCCACGACCAACGCGCTCGTCCCCGCCGGCACGCCCGGTCTCTACGACAATGTCGGCAGCACCTTCGACGGCACCTATACGCGGCAGAGCGCCAATTATTCCGACTGGGCCTATACCGGCGGCATCAATTACGAGCTGACCGATCATATCGCGCTCTACGTCCGCGGCGCGCACGGCTTCCAGACCAACGGGGGCGATACCGGCGGCACGCACAAACCGACCGGCCTGACGCTCTACGAAGGCGGCGTGCGGTTCAAGTCGCGGATGTTCAACGCCTCGGTGATCGGCTTCCGCACCGAATTCCGCGACCAATCCTATCAGTTCATCAACCCCGACAATCCGGCGGTGGCGAGCAACGCGCTCGCCGACAATTTCACCAACGGCGTGCAGGTCGATGCGACGCTGCGCCCGGTCAGCTTCTTCAGCATCGATGCGCAGGGCGTCTATCAGGACCCCAAGCTCAGCAACCTGCGCTTCGACGGGGTCGCGCAGACGCAATATGAGGGCAATACCCCCGAACGCACGCCCAAGAAGCTGCTGACGGTGACACCGTCGTTCATCCTGCCGGGCGGGCTCGGCGAGATCTACGGCCGCTGGAAATATGTCGGCAAGATCTTCGCCGACAGCGGCAACGGCATCGCGCTGCCGGCGTACAGCGTCTTCACCGTCGGCGCGAGCGTCGACGTCAGTCCGCGCCTCAACCTGACGTTCAGCGTCGACAACCTGACCAACGCCAAGGGCTTCACCGAGGGCAATCCGCGCCAGGGGCAGACGCAGACGATCACCGATGGCTATTTCTACGGCCGCGCGATCGTCGGTCGCAATGCGCTGATGAGCGCGACGCTCAAGCTGTGAGCGCGCGGACGGGTGCGCGGTGGCTGGCGACGGTGCGGCGCGCGCCGCTCGTCGCCGCCGCGGCGGTGGCGCTGACCGGCGCGACGCCGGTGCAGCAGTATGGCGTGCGCGAGGGGCTCAACCTCAACAGTTTCGTGCGATCGGGGCCGGTCGCGGCGCATGTCGTGCTGCGATCGGGGAAGGTGCCACGGCTGCTCGTCGCCTTCCCGGCGGGCAATAGCGGCGTCGCGCTCTGGTTCGCGCCGCTCGCCGGCGCGGCGCAATGGACGCTGGCCGGGCAGCCGCAGCCGGTGACGCAGGCGGACGCGCGCGGCCGCCCGCTGCACGGCGTGCGCTTCACCGTCGCGATCCCCGCCGCCAGGCTGGTGCCGCAGCAGGCGGTGCTGTCGAGCATCCGCGTGATCCGCGACTATCAGGCGCTCGGCAAGGCGCCGGCCGAGGTGCTGACCACCGCCGCCACCACCGGCAACGCCATCCACTGGTCGCGCGACCGGCTCGACGGCGCGGCGGGCTATGATCTTGCGATGACCGTCGTCGGCGGGCGCATCGCCGATGGCGCGATCCTCGCGGGCGCGGACGGCGTCATCCGCCTCGCCGTCACCGCGCTGACCGGCGAGACGCCGCTCACCCCGCGGGGCGGCGACGATCTGCTCAATGCGCATGCGCAGCCCGACGCGGGCGCACGCGACGCGCTGACCTTCCTCAGCTATCGCGAGAAGTTCCTCGCCGGCTCGTGGCGCTTCGACACCTATTTCGGGCGCGACACCCTGATGTCGGTGCGGCTGCTGATGCCGGCGCTGCAACCGCAGGCGGTCGAGACCGGGCTGACCTCGGTGCTCGCCCGCCTCTCGCGCGAGGGCGAGGTGGCGCATGAGGAGGATATCGGCGAATTCGCGATCCTCGATCACCGCAAGAGCGACGGCAGTTCCTCCGCTGCGCCGGTGTACAATTACAACATGGTCGACAGCGACTATATGCTGGCGCCGGTCGCCCGTGCCTGGCTGCTCGACGATCCGCGCGGGCGCACGCGGGCGGCGGCCTATCTGGCGCAGCGCGTCGACGGCGAGACGGCGGGGGCGCGGCTGGTCCGCAACCTGCGCTTCGTCCTCGCCCGGGCGGCGCCCTTCGCGCGCGATCCGGTGCCGTCGCGACTGATCGCGCTCAAGCCGGGGATGGATGCCGGCGAATGGCGCGACAGCAACGACGGGCTCGCCGGCGGGCGCATTCCCTATGACGTCAATGCGGTGCTCGTCCCCGCGGCGCTCGACGCGGCGGTGGCGTTGCAGGCGAGCGGGCTGCTGCGACCCTATCTCGCCGCGGGCGATGCCGCGCCCTTCGCCCAGGCCGCGCGGATCGCCGCGGCATGGCGCGCGCAGGCGCCGTCGCTGTTCGACGTGACGCTGCCCGCGGACACCGCCCGTCGGCAGGTGACGGATTATGCCCGCGCGATCGGCGTGCCCGATGCGCCGGCGGTGCAGGCGATCCCCGCCGCCGGGCTGCGCTTCCCGGCGATCGCGCTCGATGCCGCCGGCCGGCCGATCCCGGTGCAGAACAGCGACCCCGGTTTCGCCTTGCTGTTCGACCGGCCGGCCGAAGCGGCGTTGCAGGTGATGGCGGCGACCTTCGCCCGCCCCTTCCCCGCCGGGCTGCGCACCGGCGCGGGGATGCTCGTCGCCAACCCCGCCTTCGCCGGCGCGGCGATCCAGCGGCGCTTCTCGGCCAACGCCTATCACGGTACCGTCGTGTGGAGCTGGCAGCAGGCGCTGGTCGCCGCCGGCCTCGCCCGCCAGCTCGACCGGCGCGACCTGTCGGCGCCGACGCGCGCGGCGCTGGCGCAGGCGCAGGCGTGCCTGTGGGACGGGATCGAGGCGACGCGGGCGGTGCAGAGTTCGGAGCTCTGGTCGTGGCGCTATGCCGGGGGGCGCTATCAGGTCGTGCCGTTCGGCGCGGCGGGCGCGGACGTCGACGAATCCAACGCCGCGCAATTGTGGAGCACCGTCTATCTCGCTTTGCGCCGGCCGGCGGATGGCGCGCGCTGCACCTCCGGGTGAGGCTCGCGCTGCTTCGAGAGGTGGATTAGGCTGAGGTCATGACCGCACCGCGCATCCGCCGCATCGTGATCCTGGGCGGCGGCACCGCCGGCTGGATGACCGCCGCGGCGCTGTCGCGCGCGCTGGCGGGGCAAGGCGTGGCGGTCACCCTGGTCGAATCCGAGGCGATCGGCACGATCGGCGTCGGCGAGGCGACGATCCCGACCATCCACTGGTTCAACCAGATCATCGGCCTCGACGAGGCGCGGTTCATGGCCGAGACCAAGGCGACGGTGAAGCTCGGCATCGAGTTCGTCGGCTGGACCGGCGCGGGCAGCCGCTATTTCCATCCCTTCGGCACGTTCGGCCCGGCGGGTGACGGCGCGATGTTCCTCCACCGCCTGATCCGCGGCCGCGCCGAGGGCGATACCGCCGCGACCGAAGCCTATTCGCTCACCGCGCAGATCGCCCGCGCCGGCCGCTTCGCGCGGCCCGTCGCCGACCGGCGCTCGCTGTTGTCGACCCTGGGCTATGCCTATCATTTCGACGCCGGCCTCTATGCGCGTTACCTGCGCGGCCTCGCCGAGCGCGGCGGCACGCAGCGGATCGCCGGGACGGTCGCGCACGTCCGCCGCCATGGCGACAGCGGCTTCGTCGAGGCGCTGACGCTCGACGACGGGCGGGTCGTCGCCGGCGACCTGTTCATCGACTGTTCGGGGCTGCGCGCGCTGCTGATCGGCGAGACGCTCGGCGTCGGCTATGACGACTGGTCGCACTGGCTGCCCTGCGACCGCGCCTGGGCGGCGCCGAGCGCGCCCGAACTGCGGCCCACCCCCTTCACCCGCGCCACCGCGGCGGAGGCGGGCTGGCGCTGGCGCATCCCGCTCCAGCATCGCGTCGGCAACGGCTATGTCTTCGCCAGCCGCTTCCAGGACGAGGAGGCGGCGCGCGCGTCGCTGCTCGCCGGGATGGACGGGCCGGCGACCGCCGAGCCGCGGCTGATCCGCTTCACGCCGGGGCTCCGCCGGCAGGCGTGGCGCGGCAATGTCGTCGCGATCGGCCTCGCCTCGGGCTTTCTCGAACCGCTCGAATCGACCAGCATCCATCTCATCCAGAGCGGCATCGCCAAATTGCTGTCGCTCTTCCCCGCCGCCGATTGTTCGCCGCTGCTGGCGCGGCAGTTCAACCGCGTCTTCGCGCAGGACACGCACGATATCCGCGACTTCCTCATCCTCCATTATCGCGCGACGCAGGGCCGCACCGAGCCGATGTGGCGCGAACGCCAGACGATGGCGATCCCCGACACGCTCGCCGAGCGGCTCGACCATTTCCGCAGCTCGGGCCGGATCGTGCTGACGAGCGACGAACTGTTCCGCGAGGCGAGCTGGTTCGCCGTGCTCGACGGCCAGGGCGAGCGCGCCGGCGACTATAATCCGCTGATCGGCGCGCAGAGCCGCGACGACACTCTCGCCGGCCTCGCCGCCGTGCGCGCCGAGATCGCGCGGACCGCCGCGACGCTGCCGCCGATCGGCGCCGGCCGCTAGCGCCCGCTCAGCCGGTTGCGACGACGCGCAGCCGGCGCTGGTTCGGATCGATCGGGTCGAGGAAGAAGGCGCCCGCGTCGCGCTGCGCGACGAGCCAGGCGACATGCGCCGGCTCGATCCGCTGACCCGGCACCAGCCGCGGCACGCCGGGCGGCGCGGGCGCGATCATCTCCGCCGCGACCCGCCCGGCCGCCGCCTCGATCGGCACCAGCTCGGTCGCGCCGAAGAAGGCCGCGGCGGGATCGTCCTGCATCGTCACCGACAGCGTGCCGATCGCGGGCAGCTGCGCCGGCGCCGGCGGCAGGCCGCTGGTCCCGGCCGCGATCTGCCTGGCGGCGTCGCGCAGGCCCTTGACCAGCGCGCGGACGTCGCGCGCCGTCGTGCCGAGCGACAGCACCGCGAGCAGATGCCGCGCATCGGACAGGCCGACGCTGACCCGATGCCGCGCCACCAGCCAGTCGTCGAGCGCATAGCCGGTGACGCCCCAGGCGGAGACGTCGATCAGCACCTTGGTCGCATCCAGCGCGCTGTCGATCGGCACGTCGGCATCGGTGAAGACGCGCAGCCCGTCGATCGCGGCGAGCTGCGCGCGCAGCCGGTCGGCGAGCGCGAGGACCGGCGTCCACAGCGCCTCGCCGTTGGTGGCATGCTCGCGGCGCACCGCATCGAGACTGGCAAGGATCGGCACCGACGGGCTGGTCGTCTCGAACAGCTCATAGGCGAGCCACAGCCGCTGGAGATCGACGATCCCGCCCTTGGCGAGCAGCGCCGACCCCTGCGTCAGCGCGCCCATCGTCTTGTGCAGGCTATAGACGGCGATATCCGCGCCCTTGGTCAGCGGATCGTCCGGCAGCGCCTCGCAAAAGGCGAAGGCGCCGCCCCAGGCGGCATCGCAGATCAGCGGGATGCCACGCCCGTGGCACAGATCGGCGAGCGCCGCGATATCGCTGGTCACGCCATAATAGGTCGGCGAGACGACGACGACCGCCTTGGCCGCCGGATGATCGTCGAGCGCCCGGCGCAGATCGGCGGCCGTGACGCCATGTTCGATATCCCATTGCGGATCGATCAGGACGGGGACGATCTCCGCATGGAGCCCCGCCGCGAGCGCATGCGCCCGCTCGGCCTTGTGGACGTTGGCGGCGAACAGCATGGTGTCGCCGGGCCGCGCGATCGCGGCGAGCGCGGTATGCAGGCTCTGCGTCGAGCCGCCGGTGACGAAGCGGCAGAAATCCGCCTGCCACGCCTCCGCGGCGAGCTCGTGCGCGCGTTGCAGGACGTGTGCGCCCTCGGTCCGGTCGTCGAGCCCCTTGGGCGTGATGACATCCGCCGCGAACAGCCGGGCACCGAGCAGCGCCTTCGCCTCCTTCGGCACGGCGACGCCCTGATGATGGCCGGGCGCGCCGAAGCCGTGGATGGGATGTCGCTCGAGCTGCTTCAGCGCCTCGAGCAAGGGGGCCTGCTGCTGATCCATCGTCGCATATCCGCTAGAGCCGCGGCGCATCGCTGGCGGTGGGTGAGGAGGTCAGCGCCCGGGGAGGTTTCGATGCGGGTGCAACGCGCGATTCCGCCGATCAGCCACATAGGATACTGATCTAGTGCAGCTTTTTCTGGTTGAGCCGGATCAAGACGCATCGCCGTTGGCGGAACGCCGGTCGCGACGCCTCGTTCTCCCGCCGTGCCGGTCGCGGCCCGCTCGCGTCGCCGCGGGCGCGGCGCGGCGGCCATGCCATCCGGGGAGCGCCATGATCAGCCAAGAGGACGAAGCCTGGATGCGCGAGGCGATCGCGGTCGCCCGCTCCAAGGGCTCGCACCCGTCGACCTCGCCGCTCGGCTGCGTGATCGTGCGCGACGGCGTGGTGATCGCGGCGGAGCGCAACCAGACGCACGAACTGCCCGACGCCACCGCGCATGCCGAGATGATGGCGATCCGCCGCGCCTGCGAAGGCATCGGCGATCTCGAACTGCGCGGCGCGACGCTCTATTCGACGTTGCAGCCGTGCGGCATGTGCACGATGGCATCGATCTGGTCGAAGGTCGGCCGCGTCGTCTACGGCGCCGGCCGCGACGACGTCCATCCGATGTATTTCGAGGCGCGGCACGTCGACACCCTGTCCTTCATCGCCGACGCCTATCGCGACGACATCACGATCGAGGGCGGCTGCCTCGCCGCGGACTGCGCGACGCTCTATTACGGCCCCGACGCCGACCTGCCGAAGGCGGAACAGGCGAATCTGTGAGGCGTGGCCGATTGGCGGCGGGGGGCCGATCGGCGTCCCCCCGTCGTGCCGTCACTAGCAGCGCTCATCCTCGTCGGCGAGCGGTCGCGTGTGCCAGCTTGCGTGAAGCGTCGGTACGGCACCGAAGAGCGCCATCATATAGAAAGCGAATGAGATCAGTTCCTGCTGGGCGACTGCGGCCGACCAGATCTGCATCGCCATGAGGCTGACGGCGAGCCATATGCCGACGAACCCCGCCAGAGCCACGGTCGTCAATCCGACCAGAAGGGAGTCGCGCCGTTGCTGGCGCTCGAATTCGTCCGCCCGTTCGCTGAAGCGGCGCAGTGGGCCCCAGATCGGCATGAGATTGGCGATAGAGAAGCCGACGATGATGAGTACCGAGCCGATCCAGACATCGTGCGCCGGATTTGTGACGCACCAGATCAATCCTCCACTCGCCAGGACCAGCGCCACCACGGGCGGCCAGCGCAGATGCCGCTTGCGCTGCGTGCCCGCCGCCATGGCCGGCACGCCGGTCCACATCACCGACCGATCGAGCCAGGCCAGGAAACGGTGCTGCCGGTCGCTCATTGTTCGACTCCCATTCGCCGGAGGCTGGTGCCTATTGCTTCGAACGGGGTGAGCGAAAAGATTAGCTCCACGGGAACGTGGAACACCGCGGCGACCTTGAGCGCCAATTCGAGGCTCGGCTTATAGTCGCCGCGCTCGAGATAGCCGATCGTCTGGGGATTGACGTCCACGGCCTGGGCAAGCTGCCGGCGCGACAGCCCATGTTCGGCACGGAAGACGGCGATCCTGTTGTACATCTGTTCGCTCGTACCCCTTACCACCCGGATCGTTGTGTTTACACAACGGTTTGGCGGCAAAGTCAATCGCTTATCAGTCTGTGTCATCGAAGAGAAAGCGCTGGCGAACGCCGCTGCGGGTTAGCGCACGATGGGGGAAGGGGGCGGGTCCGGGCGGAAGTGGAGCGTTCGGTCCGGATGGTGGCTTGACGCCCACTCCCGACGTGGCGGCGTTTGATGCGCTCGGATGCGCTCGCCCGTCTGGCACCACCGCTTCGGCTTCACTCCTCAGCGAGCGCGCCCCGAGCCAGAACGCGGCCGCCCGCAGCGTCCGTCGTCACGCGCCCGCCGTCGTTCCGCCGCTATCAGCGACCACCCCGAGCGACCCGCCCTGCCGACCCGCCGCACCTCACATCCGTTCGAATTCCGCATCCTCGGGATCGGCGTCGCCGACGGTGAGGTCGAGCGCGAAGCCGCGGACCTGCGGCGTGTTCGCCTTCTGGCCCGGCTGCGGCGTCAGCAGCCGGGCGGTGCGGACGCCGCGCAGCGCCGGCGGCTGCGGTGCGGCGGGCGGCGTCGGCCGCGGTGCGGCGCGCGGCGTCGCCACCGCGGGCCGCGGCCGGGCGGCATCCGCGCCGGCGCCGGACGCCGCATTGGACGCCGCGGCGGTGGTGCGGAAGAAGGCGATGCCGCGCTGCAGGGCGAGCGCCTGATCGGCGAGCGTCGCGGCGGTCGTGCCGATCGCCTCCGACGCGGCGGCATTCTGCTGCGTCACCGCGTCGAGCTGCTGGATCGCCTCGCTGACCTGACCGGCGCCGACATCCTGTTCGCGACAGGCGGCGCTGATCTCGGCGATCAGTTCGGCGGTGCGGCGGATCTCGGGCACCAGTCGCGTCAGCATCGTCCCCGCCTCGGCCGCCGCGCCGACCGTATCGCCCGACACCGCCGAGATGTCCGCCGCGGCGGCCTGGCTGCGTTCGGCGAGCTTGCGCACCTCCGCGGCGACGACGGCGAAGCCCCGGCCGTGATCGCCCGCGCGCGCCGCCTCGACCGCGGCGTTGAGCGCGAGCAGATCGGTCTGCCGCGCCAGTTCCTGGACGAAGCCGATCTTGTCGGTGATCGTGCGCATCGCGGTGACGGCATGGCTCACCGCCGCGCCGCTGCGCTCCGCCGCCTCGACCGACTGGCGCGCGATCGTCTCGGTGGTGCGCGCATTGTCGGCATTCTGTTTGATGTTGGCGGCCATCTCCTCCATCGCGGCGGAGGCCTGTTCGGCCGCCGCGGCCTGTTCGGTGACGCCCTGGCTCATCTGATCGGCGGAGGACGCCAGATGCTGGCCGATTGCGGCGACCTGGTGCGCGGTGCCGTGCGTGCCGCCGACGACGGTGTTGAGCCGCTGCACCATCAGCGCGAGCGACTGGTCGAGTTCGCTGCCGAGGCCGCCGTAATCGCGTTCGAGCGTCGCCGACAGATCGCCCGCGGCGATCGCGGCGATCACCCGCGACACGTCGCGGAACGCCGCCTCGACCGCCTGCGCGCTGCCCTGCATCCGGCCGACCTCGTCGCGGCGCGCGACCGCGACGGGGGTGACGAGCGTGCCGAGCTGGTCGGCGACCGCGCGCACCGGATCGGCGATCGTCCGGCTCATGCCGACCGCCGCGGCGATCGCGATCAGGATGACGAGGATCGAGCAGATCATCCGCACCCGCACGATGGTGGTCATCGCCGCCGCCTGCTCGGCCCGGCGCATCACCTGCAGCCGGTTCTCCTCGGCCTGGATGGCGTCGAATTCGGCGTTGAGCCGGTCCATGAGCGCACGGCCCGGGCTTTGCAGCGTGATCCGCCGCACCGCATCGATCGTCTGCCCGTCGGCCATCCGGCCGATCGCGGGCTCGACGACATGATCGTGCCAGTCGTCGGCGAGCCGCCGGACCTGGTCGAGCCGCGCCTCCTGCCGCGGATTGTCCGCCAGCAGCCGGCGCGCCTCGTCCAGCGCGGCGGCAAAGTCGCGCCCGCGCTGCCGGTAGGTGTCGAGGAACGACGCATCGCCCGCCAGCAGATAGCCGCGGAAGGCGGATTGCTGGCTGACGATCTCCCCGCTCACCCGACCGAGCGTGACCAGCACCGCATCGCTGTGGACGTTATGCGCGATCGACGCCTTGACCACGTTGGACCGGCCATAGATCACGACCTCGGTGCCGATCACGACCGCGAGCAGGATCGCGAAACAGACGATCAGCTTCCTGGCGATCGACAGATTGGTGAACGCGGTCACGCGCCTGCCCCCGTCACCGGGGCGTGCCGGCGCGGCGCGCCGGAGCGCATCGTAGCGGTATCCTGACGACCGACCCCGGCCCTCGCCATGCCCCCGATACCGCTCGTCGTCCGCATGCCGTCTGCCTTCCGCCGATCACCTGCGCTCATTGTAGCGGCGTCACGTCGCATCCGGGCGCTGCCGGCGATATGCGGCGGAAGCGGGATTGGTCGGCATGGCACCGCCAACCGGTCCGCAGCGATCCCACGATCGACAGCCCGTGCTGCATGCAAGTCCTTGGCAAGACGGACGCCGCCTCTCCGAAGGCGACGACAAGTGTCTGATCCATTTGGAGAAGCGCGACCCATGTAACCATTTTATGACCATTGCGCGATGTGGTCCGAACTTTCTCTATGATCTCCCCATACAGGTGGCGGAGCCGATCCGACGACGCGTCATCGCACAGCCCGGCAACGACCGGCGGGAGGGGACGGATGGATCAACTGCAATCGCCGGTGCCGAACGAGGCGGATCCGGTCGCCGCACCGGGCGACTCCGCGGCGCCCTCGCGCCGGCAATTGGTCGTCGACGGCCTCAGCTTGCTGTCCGCAGCGTCGATCGGTGCGATGCTGGCGGGATGTGGTGAGCGCAATGCGCCGGACAGCAGCGATGCCACCGCGACGGCCCATGCCGCCGCAGCCGAGCCGGCGATCAGCGCGGCGACCGCTGCGGTCGCCCCTGTGCTGCCGCTGCTGCCCCAGCCGGGCGACGCTTTCCAACGGTTGATGGCCTATGCGCCGGACCGCGACGGCGATGCGGTCTATGTCCGCTCGACCGTGCCGCTTGCCCCACGGATCGCCTCGTGGCGGTACGACATCGTCCGCCACACCGACGACGGCCGCCGCGACTGGATCGGGCGGATCGACGGCAGCGCCTTCTACACCCCGACCGCGCTGCCGGCGGGGACCGGCGCGGCGACCATCGCGGTGCAGCCGATCGGCTTCGGCCAGCGCGGCGCGCCGGTGCGCATCCAGGTCTGACCCGCCGCACGGCGGTCCGAGCACACAATCAACACAGAAGGGAGACGGACATGAAGACGATGCCATGGTGGACGTTGCTGGCGGGCGCATCGACGCTCGCGCCGGCGACGGCGGTGGCGCAGCAGCCCGCGGCCGGCGCGGCGACGCCGGCGCAGGACGACGGCGGCACGCACGACATCATCGTCACCGGCATCCGCGCCAGCCTCGCCTCGGCACTGTCGGCCAAGCGGCGGGCCGCCAACGTCATCGACAGCATCTCCGTCGAGGATGCCGGCAAATTCCCGGAGACCAACATCGCCGAATCGCTGCAACGCGTACCCGGGGTACAGGTGGTGCGCGACTCCGGCCTCGGCCTCGGCCAGCAGATCGCGGCGCGCGGACTCGGCCCGGACTTCACCAACGTGCTGCTCAACGGCCGCACCCTGCCCTCGGACACCGGCGCCTAGTCGGCGGATGGCGGCGGCCGCGGACGCAGCTTCAACTTCGACGTGCTGCCCGCCGACATGATCGCGCGGATCGACGTCAACAAGACGATGCTGCCCGGCCTGACCGAAGGCGGCATCGGCGCCACCGTCGACATCCTGACGCCGCGCCCGCTGACCATCGGCAAGACCTATGGCGCGCTGTCGGTCAGCGGCATGCTCGCCGAGCGCGTCCATAACGTCCGCCCCAATGTCAGCGGCCTCTATGCCTGGGTCAATCCGGCGCAGACGTTCGGCATGCTCGTCGCCGGCTCCTACGTCGACATGCGCGCATCGGGCGATTACGCGCGCATCAGCCAGTGGGACGATGCCGACTTCAACGTCATCCGCGGCTCCGCCACCGCGCCGGTGGCGACGACCGAGCGGCTCGCGGGACCGCGCCAGGCGAGCTACGGCACCTATGGCGGCGGCACCAAGCGGACGTTCGGCAGCATCGCGATCCAGTACAAGCCCGCGGCGTCGCTGACGCTCAGCGTCGACGGCTTCTACACGCGGCTCGACCAGCGGATCGACGATTCGATCGTCAACCTCGTCTTCGGCAATACGATCATCAACCCGGTCGTCGACCGGCAGGGCATCGTCACTGCCGGCACCTATCCGGGTCAGGCGTTCCTGCAATCGCCTGCGGTCGCCGCGGTGCTTGCCGGGCGAACGGTGGCGCAGCCGCAGAAGCTGTCGGTGATCCGCGCGCGCGACCGGCTCGCCGAAAGCTATGACGTCGGCGTCAATGCGCTGTGGCGGCCCGCCGCGACGATCACCGTCACCGCCGATCTGTCGCGCGGCCGCGCCAAGGGCGACAAGCGCTTCGATCCCTATGTGCTGATCGGCAATTACGCCGCCAACGACGTCAGCTATGCGCTCGCCCACGCCAGTCCGCAGATCGCGACCAGCGACACGATGTTCACCGACCCCGCCCGGATCCGCTTCGGCTATGCGGGCAATTGGGGCCAGACGGTCGACGACAGGCTGACCGAGGCGCAGCTCGTCGGCCGCTGGCACCATGGTACGAGCGGGCTGACCGGGATCAGCCTCGGCGCCGATTACCAGGATTGCAGCAAGGGGGCAGGACAACGTCAGTTCACGGTCCGATCCCTATGACACGCTGACCTTCCCGGTCGATCCGGCGCTGCTGCGGCCGATGACGCTGGGGCGCGACTTCCTGCGCGGCGCGGTGCAGCCGCCGAGCCACCGAGCCGCCAGTTCTTCGGTTACGATCCGCGCACGCTGATCGCCTGGATGTCGCGCCCCGACCGGCTCAACCGCCGCGGCCAGTATAGCGCCAGCTATCTGCCGACGACGGGTGCCGATAGCACCACGCGCTGTACCGGCAATTGCACGCTGATCCAGTCCGATCTGCAGATCCCCGGCGGCCCGCTCGCGCTCGTCTTCGATCCCGGCGCGAGCTTCTCGACGCGCGAACGCGTCGCGGCGGGCTTCGTCGACGCGACGCTGGCGCACGGGGCCTTGTCGGGCAATGTCGGCGTGCGGATCGTCCATGTCGACACGGTGTCGCACGGCTATGGATCGACGGTGAGCGCGATCACGCTGCCGCCGAGCGGCACCCAATACGTGTTCAGCTATACGCCCGCCGGCCCGCAGGCGCAGGATGCGCATTACACCGCCATGCTGCCCTCGGCCAATGCCGCGCTGGACCTCACCGGCGACCTGATGCTGCGCGGCGCGATCGGCCGCGCGCTGACCCGCGCCGATCTCAACGATCTGCGCTATGGCCAATATTGGGGCGGGGAGCCGGGGCGGCTGACGCTCGGCCTCGGCAATCCGGCACTGAAACCCCAGTTCGCGACCCATTACGACCTGTCGCTCGAATGGTATCTGTCGAAGGTCAGCTACCTCTCGGTCGCCGGCTTCCGCAAAGAGCTCACCAACCTCTTCCAGTCGCGTACCATCGCGGCGAGTTTGCCGATCGCGCTCGAGCGCGTCTTCGTCACCCAGACGGTGAACCAGTCGCTCGGGCGCGTCGACGGCGTGGAGGTGACGGCGCAATATACGCTCGACGCGCGGTTCGGCTGGCTGTCCGGCTTCGGCACGAGTGCCAATTACACGCATGTCCGGCCGCGCCTGCTCGATCAGCCGGGCGCCTGCGGCTTCACCCGCATCTCGCCCGATGCGTACAATGCCAGCGGCTTCTACGACAATAGCCGGCTCGAGGCGCGCGTGTCGTACAATTGGCGTTCGCGCTGGACGATGGCGTGCGACTGGGGCGGCCCCGGCGTCGACCAGATCCACGCCGCCTACGGCCAAGTCGACGTCGCGCTGCGCTACAATTCCAACCCGACGTTGCAGCTGTTCGCCGACATCACCAACCTGACCGACGCCGACAGCCTGATCTATGGCGGCGTGGAATCGCGCTTCATCAACCGCAGCCTGACCTATCGCCGCGTCAACGCCGGCGCGCGGCTGCGCTTCTGACGACACACCCCGCCGGCGGGCTCGCCGCGGCGGGGCGCTGGGCGCGGGGAATGCGCTCACCCCAGCCATTCCGCGGTGAGCGTGCCGTCGTGCCCGTCCGGCGCAAGCGCCGCGCGCAGTGCCGCGAGCAGCGGCGGCAGCGGCTGGGTGAAGGCATAGGGCGGGTTGACGATGAACAGTCCCGCGCCGTTGTAGAGGCCGGGCTGTTCCGCGTCGTACAGCCAGTGCGCGACGTGCAGCAGCTTGGGAAGGCCGAGCCGGCGCAGCTGCGCCGTCCAGCGCGCATGCGTCGCGCGGTCCTTGAGCGGAAACCAGATCATCGTCACGCCATGCGCCCATTTGCGCTGCGCCGCGGCGAGCGTCGCGGTGATCCGCTCGCGCTCGTCGGTCTGCTCATAGGGCGGATCGACCACCACCAGGCCGCGCGGCGTGCGCGTCGGCAGCATCGCCAGCCAGAATTCATAGGCGTCGCGCCGGTGCACCGCCGCGATGTCGCGCATCACGCGGCGCAGCGTCTCGGCGTCCTCGGGATGTTTCTCGTTGAGGATCAGCACGTCCTGCGGTCGCAGCAGCTGCGCGAGCAGCCTTGGCGAACCGGGATAGAAGCGCGGCTCGGCCGTATCGTTCACCGCCTGGACGACGGCGCGATACGCGTCGAGCAACGGGTCCGCCGCGGCGAGCGCGCGCAGCACGCCCTGCGTTGCCTCGCCGGTGCGCTGCGCCGCGTCGCCGGCGAGATTGTACAGGCCGCAGCCGGCATGGGTGTCGATCAGCGTCAGCGCCCCCGGCTTGAGCTGCAGCGCGCGGACCAGCGCGATCAGCAGGCTGTGCTTGACGACATCGGCGCTGTTGCCGGCGTGGAAGGAATGACGATAATTCACGGCGACCCGATATCCTCCACCTCTGTCGTGCCGCCGGGGGCGCAGCGGCCGAAAGGATAGTTGCCCGTAGAAAGTCGCGCGGCCGGCTTCAACGCCCTTGCGCCGCCAGCGGGCGCGCGGCGCCGGGCGCCGGCGTCACGCAGGAATTCGATGACAGCCATCGCGACTCTGCGTTGGACCGGACCGGCCCGATGCGGGTAGGACCCGGGGATGCCGACGGGAAGACGGGCGCCGCAGCGGCGCTGGTCCCGGCGGGCGAGTGGAAAGAAGACGACATGGCTTTGGTTCTGATCACGAGCGGCGTCATCGGTGCGCTGGGGCTGGCGTCCAAGTCGAACACGCGCGCGGCGCGCGAACATGTCCTCAACTACGGCAAGGACTGGCGCGACCAGTCGCGCGCCGGCGAGTGAGCCGCGGCGGCTAGCGGGTCGCCAGCCAGCCGAGCAGCGCGAGCATCAGCAGCGCCCGCCAGCCGCCCTCCGCGCGCAGCAGATAGGCGACGCCGACGATGCCGGCACCGGCCAGCGCGCCGGCCATCGCACGTCCGTCGGCGATGCGGCGCAGCACGACCAGGCCGCCCAGCAACGTCCCCGCGGCATTGGCGATGATCCACAGATACGACCAGCCCGCGCCGATCGCGCCCCAGAGCGGCAGCTTGATCGTCGCTAAGCCGCGCATCCGGCCGGGAAACAGATCGGCGACGAGATGACAGCCGATCCCGAAGCCGAGCCCCGCGGCGATCCCCCAGGTCCGCTGATCGAGCAGCGCCAGCGCCGGGGGCAGGATGCCGTGCAGCAGCGCGCTGCGGTGCCCGAGCCGCAGGCGGCTGTCGAGATCCGGCAGGGTGATCCCCGCCGCGGTCGCGGTGACGACGATCGCGACCAGCCAGCCCGGCCCGTTGCCGCCGACGAAGGCCAGAAGGATCGCGATCAGGAGGAACATCAACGCTGCCATCGGCGCGCGCTACCCGTCCCGTACCCCTTTTGTCCATCATCCGTATCGGCTTTGGTCCGGAGCGCCGCCGGTCGCACGCGCCGGAGAGGCGCGCGTGGTCAGTCCTGCGGCAGGTCGGTCAGCCGGCGTTCGACGCCGTTCCAGAATCGGGTCAGCCGGTCGAGCGCATGCTGGCGGATCCGCTCGATCTCGGCGTGGCTCATCGTCTGGACGCCGGTCGGCCGGAGACTGCCGAAGTCCCGCAACATATGCTGCGCGGTGGCGTGGCAGGCGGCGACCGGATCGGGGTCACCGGCGAGCAGCAGCGCATAGAGGTTTTCGAGCACGAACCCCTGGGCTGCCAGCATCCCGGCCACGGCTTCGGCGAATTCGTCGTTCAAGGGGCCTCTCCGTCTGCCGCTCCTTGCCTGTAGCCCCCTCGCCCGCATCGTTAAAGCGCCAGCAACCATTTGCCGCAATCCGCCGTCGCGCCGGCGGGGTGGCGCAAATCCGCCCGCCCATGACTTGACCGGTGTGTTACACGAATATAGCACATGCAGGCCATCAGAGGGAGGATGCAGCCGGTGACGATCCCGTCCGGCCCGGCGCAGGAGGACGCGGTACCAGTCGGTCTGGACGCGGCGCGCGCCACGCTGCGGGTCGATGCGGCGGGGCTGCACGGCGCGGGGGCGGCGATCCTGGCCGAGGCGATTAGCAGCGCGCGCTACGTGCTGATCGGCGAGGATCATCTGTCGCGTGAGATCCCCGCCTTCACCCTCGGCATCTGTCGGCTGATGGTGCCGGACGGCCTCGACGCGCTTGCGGTCGAGATCGGGCCGGAAGCGGCGCGGCTGGTCGACGCCCATTTGCGGCGCGGCGATCGCCTCGCGCGTCTCGCTGCCGTCCTCACCGCGCATCCCGATGCCTTCGCCTTCCAGAATGGCCGCGACGAAAGCGATATGGCCGCCGCCTGCGCCGCGCTCGCCGGGCCGGACTTTCAGCTCTGGGGCCTCGACCAGGAGTTTCTCGGCGCGCCGGGCTATCTGTTCGAGCAGATGCGCGCGGCACGGCCGGGGCCGATCGCACGCGCGGCGATCGCGCGGCTCGCCGCTGCCGACCGTGCCGCGACGCGCCGGGCCATCGCGAGCGGCGCGGCCGGTGACCTGTTCCTCTATCATGTCGACGACCGGCAACTCGCCGAGACCGATGCGGCGATCCTGCACGACGGGGGCGCGCACGTCGCGGCGCTGTTCGACGCGCTGTGCGAGACGCGTGCCATCTACCTGGGGCAGGAAGAGGACGGCCGCGCCTCCAATTTCCGGCGTGCGCGGCTGATGCAGCGGACGCTGCTCCGCTATCTCGCCGCCCGGCCGCGGCCGCCCCGGCTGCTGTTCAAATTCGGCGCCGTCCATATGGGCAAGGGCATCAATGAGCTCGGGCAACGCGACCTCGGCGATTTCGTCGCCGAACACGCCAGGGAAGAGGGCGTCGGTGCGCTCCATATCGCCGTCTATGGCGCGCGCGGCGTCCGCGCGCTCTACGGGGGCGTCGGCCGGCAGGTCCGCCACCAGCCTTTCGTGCTGACCGACGATGCCGATTACGCATGGCTGGCGCCGGCGCTGCCCTCCGCTGCCGACACCCGGACAGGCGATTGGACGCTGATCGACCTGCGGCGCCTGCGCACGACCGCCTCCCCGCTGCCAAGCCCGGCGTGGCGTGACGCGGTGCACCGCTATGACCTCGTCGTCGTCGCACCGGAGCTGACGCCATCGTCGCTGATCGGCACGCGATAGCGCAACGTTCCTCGCCGTCGCAGCTTGTGCATGTCGGGCGGCGACCTTCCGCCCCGGGGGACGGTTGTGGAACAGACCATTTTGCTGCTCGTCGTCGGCATCGCCGTCGCCGGCGTGTTCGGCCAGTGGCTCGGCTGGAAGCTGAGCGTGCCGGCGATCATCCCGCTGCTGGTGATCGGCGCGCTGCTCGGGCCGGTCGGCGGCATCATCCGGCCGTCCGCCGCGCTCGGCGAGGTGATGCGGCCGGCGATCGGCATGGCGGTGGCGATCATCGTCTTCGAAGGCGGGCTCAACCTCAACCTGCGCGAGCTGCGCTCGGCGGGATCGGGGATCGTCCGCCTCGTCGCGGTGGCGCTGCCGCTCAACTGGCTGATGGGGACGCTCGCCGGTCACTGGGTCGCCGGCCTGTCGTGGCCGGTGGCGATCCTCGTCGGCGCGATCCTCGTCGTCACCGGACCGACGGTGATCATGCCGCTGCTCCGCCAGGCGCGGCTCGAACCGCGCGCCGCGGCCTTCCTGCGCTGGGAGGCGATCGTCAACGATCCGATCGGCGCGACGCTGACGCTGCTCGTGCTGAGCTATCTCACTCTGTCGACGACGATGAGCGGCAGCGCGGCGATCCTCCATCTCGCCTGGCATACCGCGCTCGGCGCGGGACTCGCCGCGGCGCTCGGGCTGGTCGTGCCGTTCGGCATCCGTACGCTGTTCGCGCGCGACCTCGCACCCGAATATCTCAAGACGCCGATCCTGCTCGCCGGCGCGCTCGGCGTCTATGCGGCGGGCGAGGCAATCCAGCCGGAGACCGGCCTCGTCGGCGCGACGCTGTTCGGCGTCGTCCTCGCCAACATCGACGTCACCGGCCTCCAGGAGCTGCGCCGGTTCAAGGAATCGCTCACCGTCTTCCTCGTCTCCGGCCTGTTCATCCTGCTCACCGCCAATATCGATCCGGCGACGATCGCGATGCTGAGCTGGCCGATCGCGATGACGACGCTGGTCATCCTGTTCGTCGTGCGGCCGCTGGCGATCTGGCTGGCGACGATCGGCGCGAAGGCGAGCTGGCGCGAGCGGCTGCTGGTCGGCTGGATCGGGCCGCGCGGCGTCGTCGCCGCGGCGATCGCCGGCGTCGCGGGCGAACGGCTCGCCGAGGCGGGCTATCCCGACGCGCGGCTCGTCCTGCCCCTGGTCTTCGCGGTGATCGCCTCGACGGTACTGCTCCACGGCCTGTCGCTGGCGCCGCTCGCCCGGCGGTTGCAGCTCGCCAGCGGCGGGCGCGGCGGGCTGCTGATCGTCGGCGCGTCGCGCTGGACGGTGCGGCTCGGCGAGGCGCTGCACGGCGCCGGCGTGCCGGTCATCCTCGTCGACCGGTCGGCGCTGGCGCTCAAGGCGGCGCGGCTCGCCGGGCTCAGCACCCTGCGCGTCGAGATCCTGTCGGTGATCGGCGAGGAGGTGGTCGACCTGCGCGACGTCGAACAGATGCTCGCCGCGACCCCGGACGATGCCTATAACGCGCTGGTCTGCACGCGCTTCGCCCCCGAACTCGGGCGCGAGCGTGTCCATCAGCTCGCCACCGAGGGCGCCGGCACGCGGCACGAGGCGGCGCGCGACTGGCGCGGCAAGATCGTCATCGGCGAGGACATGACCTTCCAGCGGCTCGCCGACCTGATGGAGGCAGGCGCGTCGCTGGTCGTCGAACCCTATCGCGAGGCCCCCTCCCCTGCCGCCGCGGCGGACGAGGGATGGCCGGTCGCGCTCGTCCGGCAGGGCGGCGAGCTGGCGTTTCTCGGCGCCGAACATGCGACGACGCCGGGCGACGGCGACCTCGTCGTGCGGCTCTTCCCGGCGCTGCTCGCCCCCGCCGTCGCGGCGAAACGCGGACGGTGGGGCCGGCTGCTGATGCGCCGGCCCACGCCCGCCTGACGAAGACGATCGCTACAGCCCTGACATTCTTCCTTAATCCTTCTGAGGGATGAAGGGCGGAAACGTATACGGTGACAGGGTCGCATGCTGCTCAATCTCTGGCGGGAACGCAAACGCGCACAGGCGGTCCGCGATCTCGACATCCTCGGCTCGGAGCGCGAACCGGCGTTCGATCGGTTCGTCGCCGCCGCCGCGCGCGCGTTCGACGCGCCGATCGCGCTGATGTCGCTGATCCATGACGACCAGCAATGGTTCAAGGCCGGCCACGGCCTCGTCATCGACTGTATCCCGCGCGACAGCGGCTTCTGCAGCTTCACGCTCGACCGCCCCGACGTGTTCGAGACGCACGATCCCGAACATGATCCGCGCTTCGCCCACCTGCCGGTGGTCACTGACGAACCGCATGTCCGTTACTATATCGGCGCGCCGCTGCGCCGGGTGAGCGGCATCGACGTCGGCGCGCTCTGCGTGCTCGACACCAAGCGCCGCGCGCCCGCCTCGGCCGACCAGAAGGCCTATCTGGTCGGTCTCGCCCGCCAGGCGTCAACCGCGATGGAAAACCGGCTCGACCTGCTGCGCCGCGGAGCGGCGGCATGATCCGCGTCGCTCTGTGCATCGGGCAGGAGCATGACCTGCGCCTCGTCCTGCTCGCGCTGCTGATCTGCGTGATCGGCTCGGCCGCGACGGTGCAGCTGTTCCACCGGATCACCGCCAGCGTCGGCTACAGCCGCTTCGGCTGGATCGTGCTGGCGGCGGTCGGCACCGGGACGATGGTCTGGGCGACGCATTTCGTCGCGATGATGGCGTTCCGCGCCTCCGCCCCGGTGGTGCTCGATCCGCTGCTGACGCTCGCCTCGCTGCTCGCCGTGATCGCGCTCGCGATCCCCGGGCTGGCGATCGCGGCGCGGCGCCGGCGCTGGGCGGGCGCGGCGGGCGGCGCGATGATCGGCGCCGGCGTGTCGACGATGCATTATGTCGGCATGGCCGCCTATCGCGTCGACGGCATCGTCACCTGGGACTGGCGCTATGTCGCCGCCTCGGTCGTGCTGTCGAGCGGCATCGCCGCCGCGGCGTTCCAGGTGCTCAACGGGCGTCGGTCCGGGCGCAACGCCACCGCGGTCGGCCTGCTCGCGCTGGCGGTCGCCGCGCTGCATTTCACCGGCATGGCGGCGATGCATATCGCGGTGCTGCGGCTCGGCGCCGGCCTGTCCGACCTGACGATGGTCGCGCTCGCGGTCACCACCACCGTCGCCACCGGCATCATCGTCGGCTGCGCCGCGATCAGCGCGCTGCTCGACGGCCATACCCAGACCGAGGCCTATCGCCGGCTGCGGCGGATGGCGATGCACGACGGCCTCACCGATCTGCCCAATCGCACCAGCTTCATCGAGGAGCTCGAACGCCGCTTCCGGATCCGGGACGGCTATCCGTGCATGGCGGTGATCATGATGGACCTGTCGCGCTTCAAGGTCGTCAACGACACCTATGGCCATCAGGCCGGCGACCAGTTGCTCGTCGCGCTGGCGGCACGGATGGCGGCGATGCTCCAGCCCGGCGAATGTATCGCGCGACTGGGCGGCGACGAATTCGCCGCGGTCGTCTCCTATCATACGCCCGATGCGCTGCACGACTTCCTCGCCCGGCTGCAGGGCTGTACCGCGACCTTCGACTTCGACCGGTTCAGCGCCGCGATCGGCGCCAATATCGGCGTCGCGCTGGCGGTGCACGACGGGTTCGACGCCGATGCGATGCTCGCCAAGGCGGACCTTGCCATGTATCGCGCCAAGTCGGCGCATTCGAACGAACCGTGTTTCTACGACAGCCAGATGGACGATGCGGTGCGCGAGCGGCGCGAGCTGATCGCCGACCTGCGCACCGCGATCGACGCCTCGGCGTTCGAACTCCATTATCAGGTCCAGGCGACGATCCCGTCGGGGGAGATCGCCGGCTATGAGGCGCTGGTCCGCTGGCATCACCCGGTCCGCGGCATGGTGCCGCCGAGCGAGTTTATCCCGCTCGCGGAGAAGAGCGGTGATATCGTCCCGCTCAGCATCTGGATCCTGCGCCAGGCGTGTTTCGAGGCGGCGCTGTGGCCCAACCGGCACAAGGTCGCGGTCAATCTGTCGCCGATCCACCTCGCCGACCCGCGGCTGATCGAGACGGTGTCGTCGGCGTTGGCGGACAGCGGCCTGCCGCCCGAGCGGCTGTCGCTCGAACTCACCGAAAGCGCGATCATCCACGATCGCCGCTTCGCGCTCGAACAGCTCGCCCGGCTGAAGGCGATGGGCATCGCCATCGCGCTCGACGATTTCGGCGTCGGCTATTCGTCGCTCGACGTGCTGCGCGCCTTTCCGTTCGACCGGATCAAGCTCGACGCCTCGTTCGTCGCCGAGATCGAGACGAGCGAACAGGCGGTGTCGATCCTGCGCTCGGTGGCGGCGCTCGGCACGACGCTCAACATGCCGGTGCTCGCCGAAGGGGTGGAGCAGCCCGCGCAACTGTCGATCGTCGCGCGCGAGGGCTGCGGCGCGATCCAGGGCTATCTGATCGGCAAGCCGTCGCGGACGCTCGCCGATGCCGAGCAGGTCCGCCGGATCATGGCGCTCAAGCCGCAGATCGTTTCCGACGCCGACGCCGACGTCGCCTGACGCGGGAGCGGCGCGGGAAGGGCGCGGGAAGCCATTCGGTTTGGTCCGGCCGCGTGTCGGCCGGATGAGATCAACATCCGTCCGAGCTATCGAACTGTTCCAGCGCAGGCGGGAGCCCGATGCTCTTGCCGGCGTCGATGCTCTGCTTGGCCAGGGGATTCGCGCCTGCGCGAGACCTTTGCGACAGTTTCGAAACCGCCCCGGCGCAGGCCGGGGCCCAGTTGGGAGGCCGTTGTAACCAACTGCAGGGCTTCACCAACTGGACCCCGGCCGGCGCCGGGGTGGTACGTAAGCAGGTCAGGTTGCGACTTTCGCAGAGGTCTCGCCTGCGCGGGAATATCGGTGCCGGCTGACACGACGCTGGTCGCCCGCTGAATGGGGGTGGATCGAGCCTGCATCATGCCGGCTCGTGCGGCATCCGCTCGACAAAGCAGATCCGGTATCCCCGTGCGGCCCCCGAACCACCCGGCATCGTGCCGGATACGCTTCAACATCGGAGGCTTCCGCAAAACCGCTTGCCCGATTGAATCTCGTCGTGACATACAGCGGCCGTCAAGCTTCAAACCGCTGATCGGACCGCGCCATGAATGCAATCGTCACGCAGATTGGCGATCTCGCCGATGCCGGCGAACGGATGATCGAACGCCTGCGCCGCAAGGCCTTCCTTCCCGAAAGCCGCAAGGGGCTCAACGTCCGCTTCGGCATCGCCGAGGCGGCGCAATTGCTCGGCTGTTCGACCAACCGCATCCGCATGGCGGAGGAGGACGGCCGCCTGCCCCCCGCCCCCGCCGCGGACAATGGCCGGCGGCTCGGCTATACCGTCGGCGAGCTGCTCCATATGCGGCAAGTCCTCGGCGCCTCGCCGGCGCGGGGGGACAGCGACGTGCCGGCGGTGATCGCGGTGCAGAATTTCAAGGGCGGCGTCGGCAAGTCGACCGTGACCACGCATCTCGCGCATTATTTCGCGGTCCAGGGCTATCGCGTGCTCGTCGTCGATTGCGACAGCCAGGCGACGACGACGACGCTGTTCGGCTTCAACCCGCATTTCAACATCACCCGCGAAGAGACGCTCTACCCCTATCTGTCGATCGACCCGACGCAGAGCGACCTCGATTATGCGGTCAAGCCGACGCCCTGGCCCAATGTCGATCTGATTCCGTCCAACCTCGAACTGTTCGACGTCGAATATGAACTCGCCGCTGCGGGAAGCGACGGCGGCTCGGTGCTGGCGGCGCGGTTCCGCAAGCTCAAGAAGGGGCTGATCGAGCTCGCCGGCCATTATGACGTGGTGCTGCTCGATCCGCCGCCCGCGCTCGGCACGATCAGCCTCGCGGTGATGCAGGCGGCCAATGCGCTGCTCGTCCCGCTCGCCGCGACGACGCCCGATTTCTGCTCGACGGTGCAGTTCCTGTCGATGATGGATCAGGTGCTCCAGCAGCTCGCCGGCGCGGGGATCGCGGTCGATTACAGCTTCGTGCGGCTGATCTGTTCGAAGTTCGACGGCAATGACCCGAGCCATGCGATGGTTCGCGCGATCATGGAGCAGAGCTTCGGCCCGGCGCTGCTGCCGGTGCCGATCCTCGAATCGGCGGAGATCAGCCACGCGGCGATGCGGATGATGACCGTCTACGAACTCGACAAGCCGATCGGCACCGCCAAGACCCACAAGCGCAGCCGCGCCAATCTCGATGAGGCGATGGGGCAGATCGAGCAGCTCGTCCGCCAGGGCTGGGGCCGCGTCGCGCCGGCGGATGAGGCGGTGCTCTATGCCGGATGATTTCGCTGTCCTATTCGCCATCGTTCCCGTTATGTCCCGCGCGGAGGTGAGTCATGGCGCGTAAGCAATCCGATTATCTGGCAGCCTTACTGTCCGAAGAGCCGGCCCCCGATACCCCCGCCCCCGCCGCGGCGAGCGAACGCCCGCCCGAGCGGCTGCGCGGCACCACCCTGCTCGGTCGCGAGTCCGCGCTGGCGCGGGTCGCGTCGGGCGAGGTGCGGCAGGTGACGCAATTGCTGCTCGATCCGGCGCGGGGGCGCGTCTGGCCGGGCAATGCGCGCTCCTATGCGCATCTCGACGAGGCGCGCTGCCGCGAGCTGATCGATTCGATCATCGCCGAGGGCGGGCAGAAGGTGCCCGCGGTGGTGCGCCGGATCGAGGGCGATGCCGATCACGATTATGAGGTGATCGCGGGGACGCGACGGCATTGGTCGATCAGCTGGCTGCGCGGCCATTCCTACCCGGACATGATGTTCGTCGCGCAGGTCGTCGCACTCGACGACGAGGCGGCCTTTCGCCTTGCCGATCTCGAGAATCGCGCGCGCGCCGACGTCTCGGATCTCGAACGCGCACGCAATTACGCCGCCGCGCTGACGCTGCATTACGGCAATCATGCCAGCCGGATGGCGGAGCGGCTCAAGGTCTCCAAGGGCTGGCTGTCGAAGATGCTGCGCGTCGCCAGCCTGCCCGAAGAGATCGTCGATGCCTTCGCCTCGCCCGCCGAGGTGCAGCTCAAGAGCGGCTATGCGATCGCCCAGGCGCTCGGCGACCGCAGCACCGCGGCGCGGATCATGGCGACCGCCAAGGCGCTGGCACGCGACCAGCAGCAGCGTCGCGCCCAGGGTCTCGTCCCCCTGCCCGCCGCCGATGTCGCGCGCCGGCTGCTTGCCGCACCGCAGGATGGCGACGACGCCCCGCCCTATGTCTGGACCGGTCCGCAGGGGCGCGCGGCGCTCACCGTGCAGACGATCAACCGCCAGGGTATGACGATCCGCCTCCACGCCGGCGCCGGCGCCGATGCCGCAATGCTCGCCGACGCGCTGCGCGCGGCGCTCACCGCGCTCGAGGCGGAAGGACGCGGACTGCCGCTGTGAGCGGCGCGCTGCCCGAGGTTTCCCCGGGGAAACACGCTCGAGCGGCGGGGTGCCCGGGCTGGTGTGGGCACGTAGTTTCCCCGGGGAAACTTCGATTGGCGGATGAGGTCGAAATGGGCGGATCGGGCTGTTTCGCCGCGCCGGACGTGGCGGGGCGGTGCCGGGACGCGTGGGTGGCCGGGGGCGATCTGTTCGCGTCGCCGGTTGGCGGGCCAGCTACTCCCAATCGGAGGAGCGCCCGGTCTGCCCCCCTGCCCTCGTACGGACATTGGCGGCTGCTGGACCGGGCGGGCGTTGGACCGACACGGGCATCGTTCTCGGTCCGCACGGGCGGTGAGATACAGGAACAAGCCCTGTTCCTACTGCTTGGTGTTGCCGGTCCTCCGTCCCAAGCTTCGTTGGCGCTGGCTGAACCGCGGTTTGCCTGTCCAACGGAGGCGATCACCATCTCGCCCTGTCCGACCGTGACGGCTTACGGCGACGACCCTCCGCTCCCCGCGGATGTTCGGACTGTCGCTCGGGCGAAGCAACTCCAAATCCCCCTCTGTCATGCCGGACTCGTATCCGCATCAACGGCTCCGCAAGAGCATCAGGCGTCGTCATTGTGGCGCGGTGGGCCCGGGAAACAGTCCGGGGTGACGCTACGCGGTTGGCGCCGGGCGGAACATCGCAAACGCCCTGCATTGGCGGGGTGCCAGCAGCCAAGTAGTGCCGCGGGTGTCCACCAACACACGCCACGGGCTGCTTGCGTTGCGCGACCCTTGCCGTGTCTCACCACGAACACGCGCGATGCCGAAGTTTCCCCGGGGAAACATCCGGCGACAGCGGCGGACCTCTTCGGATGGGTGGCGGTTTCCCCCGGGGAAACACGTTCTGAACGTCCGCATGGCTCGGCCGCCGAAGGATGCCATCGTCATGGTCGACGACTCCGCTCGAAAGTTCAGGCAGGACCACACCGCCGACGTCGCGAGGGCTCGCATCTATACGGATGCGACGACGTCGCCGGAAAAAGGCCGTGGCCTCTGCCCATCCGCCGGTCAGGCAGAGCCAATGCATCGCGCTACCCGCGCTTATTTGCCTGCGAGCAAGGCATCCCCCTGCCCTCACCCTCATGGGTCCAGCGAAGCGCCGCCCACACCATCGCCGCGTCACCGATCGAGGCCGCAGCATCTCGCCCTGTCGTCTGTTCGATCGATGCTGTGCCGCTTCCGTCACGGAAGACATCGACGAGCGCACCCAAAAGACGCGCCCGCCCCCCCCTTCCCGCGTCGAATGTGTTTCCCTGGGGAAACATCGTCGTCGCCAAGCCCGCCGCGCCACGTCGTTCGCCTCAAGGCGAGACCACACAGAGCCCGCCACCCCCAGGCTGCGGCGGCGATCCGCACCGGCAGATCGCGACCAGATGACCCACCTATGCCACTCTCTCGCGGAAGCGGACGAACGATGACCCGACCCAGCGCCCTCCAGCTGCATCCCGCCCGCACGACGCCGGGCGCGCGCGCCACACCGTACCGTCACGCGGCCCGACACGTTTCCCCGGGGAAACCATCCCGCCGGGTTTCCCCGGGGAAACACGGGGTCCGGCAATGACCGGCGGCAAGCCCGAGGGCAGCTCCGACCAGTTCGACCTGTTCCTCCCCTATCTCGCCGATCTGCCGCTGCGCGATCAGCGCGAGATGATGGAGCGGCCGTTCTTCAGCCTCGCCAAGTCGAAACGGGTCAAGCCGATCGACTATCGCAGCCCCGACGGCAAATCCTGGGTCCATGTCTCGGCCAATGCCGATTACGGCATGGCGACGATCTGGGACGCCGATATCCTGATCTATTGCGCGAGCGTGCTCGCCGACATGGCGCGGCGCGGCGTCAACGACGTGCCGCGCAAGCTGCATCTGATGCCCTATGACCTGCTGCGCGCGATCGGCCGGCCGACGACGGGGCGCGCCTATGAGCTGCTCGGCCAGGCGCTCGACCGGCTGGTGGCGACGACGATCAAGACCAACATCCGTGCCGAGAACCGCCGCGAGGCGACCTTCTCGTGGCTCGACGGCTGGACGCAATTGGTCGACGCCAAGACCGAACGGTCGCGCGGCATGACGATCGAATTGTCGAACTGGTTCTGGGAAGGCGTGATGATGACCGGGGGCGTGCTGTCGATCGACCGCGCCTATTTCGACCTCACCGGCGGGCGCGAACGCTGGCTGTACCGCGTCGCGCGCAAACATGCCGGCGGGGCAGGCGAGGGGGGCTTTGCGATCGCCATGCCGACCTTGTTCGAAAAGTCGGGCGCGGAGGGGCAATACCGCCGCTTCAAGTTCGAGATCGCCAAGATCGCCGAGCGCGACGAGCTGCCCGGTTTCGCGCTGACGCTGGAACAGGCCGGCGACAAGCGCGAACCGCTGCTGCGGATGCGGCGCCGGCCGGAGGCGCAGCGCGTCACCTCGGTGAGCGCAGGCGAGGGGGCCGCGCCACCCGCCGTCGCGCCTGCCGCGCCCGCGCCCCCTTCGCCCGAGCGGACCGAGCAGCTGGTCGATGCCGCCGCGGCGATCCGGCGCAGCGTCAGCCGTCTCGCCAGCCGCGCGCACGATGGCGAGATCACCGCGGCGACGCTGGCGACGTTGCGCGCCGAATGTCCGGGCTGGGACTATCAGACGCTGCATGCCGAGTTCCGCACCTGGATCGACGCCGATCCGGCACGCACCCCGGTCAATTACCAGGCGGCGTTCGTCGGCTATGTCCGCCGCTGGGACGCCAAGCACCGGCACGACCTCGGCCGCTGAGCCGCCATGCAAGCGCGCCGCGTTCCCGAAGTGTCGGCGCGGCGGATGCCGGTCCGTCTGCGCGAAACCGCATTGGCGGCGCTGGTCGCCGAAATGAACCTCCCGGATGGAGTGACCCGGAAAAGTGATTCAATCGAGGGCGTGGAATTTCCGGCTTTCGCCGGCCGTCGACCTATCGGGAACGTCGTGTCGATCCTTCGGGAACGTCCCTCGACCCTTCGGGAACGATGCAACGATCCTTCGGGAACGGCCCCGTCGATCCTTCGGGAACGAACCACCGATCCTTCGGGAACGGCAGGGTGGTCGCGAATCGCCGGAATCGCTGCGATTCCTGCCGTTCCCACGGCGCTTAACCTTCTAACCTTATCTCTAACCCTCTAACCAAGCGGAGATGGTTCGATTGAGAGGGGGATAGAAGCCCGCGCCGCCACCGCAGCGCGATACAGACAGGACGGCATGCCGGATCACCGGCAGGGCAGGGGGCCTGACCGCCGGCCGATACGGGGGTCGCGGCCGGCGACCCCCACAGATGGCGCTACAGCGCCGCGCTGGCGCGCAGGAGGACGGTCCGCCCCGGCGCCATATAATCCTTCTGGTAGCTCACATGGTCGCCCTTGGTGGTGTAATAGCGCCAGTCGTCGCCGAGATTGGCAATGTCGAGATCGAGCGCGACGCCGCGGGCGAGCGTGTACCGGCTATGGAAGTCGATGCTGCGATTGGGCTGCACCCATTTGTCGACCGCATTGTCGCGCAGATCCTCTATATATTTGCCGCGATAGGCATAGGAGAGTTTCAGCTCGACGCCGTATTTCTGATAGGTGAGCGCGGCATTGTACAACAGATGCGGTGTATTGACGAAGCGCATCGTTACGCCGTGACGATAGGCTTGGCCACTGTCCGCGGCACTGTGCTGGAGCGTGACATTGCCCTCGACGCCGAAACCATCGAACGGCGCGGCGAGCCCGGCCAGTTGCTTAATGACGCCGAGCTCCATGCCATAGACCTGCGCGCTCTTGCCGTTCTGCGGCTGGGTGATCTCGATCGTAGGAGTCGGCAGCGTGGGTCATCGCGGCCAACTGACTGTCAGACGGCGACGTAGCGTCATCCGCACGACGCAAACCAGGTGAATATCCTGCCGCAACGAATATCGCGATCGTCGAGAAGCCGGATTGCGCCAATATTTGGCCGGTCCGCGACCTGTGGCCGCTGGCGGCGAGCGACGGCTGGTACGACCTCACCGTCACCTGCACAGCGGACGCACAGGCGCTGTGGCGCTATGCCGGCAAGGTCGAGACCGGGCGGCAGGGGCGCACCGATCCCGCGATCGGCACGATGCGGCTGTGAGGCGGAGGGGCCCCTAGCGCGCCACCGGCTGCCGCAGCCGCGCCTCGGTCAGCGCGACGAAGGAGGCGAACGGGCAGCGCGCCGGGCAGCCGGGGATCGCCACCGCGGCACGATGCGGCGCCACGCCGCGGGTCAGCGGGGTGAGCGCGCGGACCTGCGCCATCGTCTGCGCCTGGCTGAACGCGCGGACGTAGCGCGCGCCGTCGGCGCCGCGCACCAGCTCGAAGCCGAGCGCGCCGCCCGGCGCGATATCGTCGCGCGGATAGTCCGCCATCGTCCAGTGCAGGTCGTAGAAGCCGCCGAGCGCGGCGAGATTGGTGTCATGCCCGAACAGCAAGGTGATGCGCCCGCTGCGCCCCGCCAGCGCATCGACGATCCGCCGGGCGAGCGGCGCGGCGAGCCGCTGCGCGACATAGGGCGGGCGCGTCTCGTAGCGGAACTTGATCGGGTGGAAGCGCAGCATGGTGCGGATGTCGGCGGCCGAGGCGCGGCCCCAGCCGACCTGCGCCATCGGCATGGCTTCGAGATATTGCAGCAGGATCGTCTGGCCCGCGGTCGAGGCGAAGCTGAGCGCGCCCTTGAGGTCGGGCTTGTCGCCCGGCACGGCGACGAGGTGCGAGACGCGGTCGGCCGCGGTGCATGCCGAAGCGCCGCGCCCGCAGGCCTTGCCGGGGCAGCAGCCGGTGACGTGTTCGAGCACGCGGAAGGCGTCGGCATTGGCGACCGCCTCGGCCGCGATCCCGCCCGCCGGCGCCTGCCGCAGCGCTGCGGCACGCGCGGTGTCGCCGTCGATCGCGAGGCCGGCGTCGGCGGGGTGGAAGGTCGCATCCTCGTCTTCGCTGGCGGGATGATCGAGCGGCACCGCGCAGCCCGGCGTCAGCGCGGCGAGAAAGGCGCGGCCGGTCGTGATCGCGCGCGCCGCGCGGCTCGCCCGGGCGCTGATCGCGGCGGGGGCGCAGCCGCTGGCGGGGAGCAGCCCCTGCCGCACCCACAAGGCGCGGTCATAGGCGCCGAGCCGGCCGACCGCCGCGGCGCCGTGGGGGGTGAGGTCGCCCGCCGGTGTCGACCAGGCGGGCCAGGCTTGCGCGGTGGTGCCCGCCGGGGTGGCGGGGAATTTGGTCGACGGCCGCACCCCGTGGCGCATCAGCAGCACGACACGCTCGACCGTCTCGCCGCGCGCCGCGGCGAGGATATGCTGGTAGGTCATCGCTCTCC
>NZ_JFYV01000015.1 GCF_000632225.1 Sphingomonas sp. RIT328 | reverse complement strand
GCGAAGAGCTGTTCGCGCTGCCGATCGCCGTCGTCCGCGAAATCCTCGATCACACCAATGCCTTTCGCGTCCCCAACGCGCCCGACTGGCTGATCGGGTTGTGCGACGTGCGCGGCCTGTCGGTCCCGCTGGTCGATTTCCGCACCTGCCTCGGCCTGCCGACCGTGCCGCCGACGGTGGCGACGCGCGTGCTGGTGGTCGAGGCGGTGACCGCTGCCGACCGGCCGCTGGTCATCGGCCTCGTCGTCGATCGCGTCCTCGACGTCAGTACCTGGGCGGCCGAGGCGATCGAGGCGGTGCCCGACACCGGCACCGCCTGGCATTCGCGCTACGTCGTCAGCGTGCTGCGGCGCGAGGGCGGCTTCGTCGGACTGCTCGACCTGCGGGGCGTGCTCGACGGCATGGAGGCTGTGCTGACGCAATCGACCGCCCCCGGCGCGAGTGTGGTGGCGACGTGAACGATCTCGCCTCGCAGCCGATCGCCGAGGATGTGCTGTCGGCGCGCGACTTCGCCCGCCTGTCCGCCTTCGTCACCGACATGTCGGGCATCAAGATGCCCTCGAACAAGACGACGATGCTGAGCGGACGGTTGCGCCGGCGGCTGCGTGCCACCGGCCATGCGACGCTCGGCGACTATTGCGCCTGGCTGTTCGACGACGCCGGCCTCGCGGTCGAGGCGGAGCATCTGCTCAACGCGGTCACCACCAACAAGACCGACTTCTTCCGCGAGCCCGGCCATTTCGACTTTCTGACGCGGACGCTGCTGCCGGTGCTCGCCGCCGAGCGCCGCCCGCGGCTGCGTCTCTGGAGCGCGGGCTGTTCGACCGGTGCCGAACCCTATACGCTGGCGATGCTGCTCGACGCCTATATGCAGGATCGCGGCGGCCCCGCCTTCGACATCCTCGCCACCGACATCGATACCGAGGTGCTGGGGATCGCGCGGCGCGGCATCTTCCCGCGCGCCGCGGTCGACCCGGTGCCGCCGGCGCTGCGCCAGCGCTACATATTGCAGGCGACCGCGCCCGATCGCGACGAGGTCCGGATCGTCCCGGCACTGCGCCAGGCGATCAGCTTCGGCCGGCTCAATCTTATGGACGATCATTATCCGGTCGGCGTGCCAATGGACATGATCTTCTGCCGCAACGTGCTGATCTATTTCGACCGGCCGACACAGGAACGGGTGGTGCGGCGGCTGCTCGACACGTTGCAACCGGGCGGCCACCTGTTCCTCGGCCATTCGGAATCGCTCGCCGATCTCGACCTGCCGCTCGAACTGGTCGGCAATACGATCTTCCGGAAGCGCTGAGATGGGCGCCAAACCGGTCCGCGTGCTGATCATCGACGACAGCGCCAGCGTGCGCCAGGCGATGACGCAGATCCTCTCCGCCGACCCGGGGATCGAGGTGATCGCCGCCGCCGCCGACCCCTTCGCCGCGGCGCGCTACATCCAGGCGGAGGTGCCCGACGTCATCACGCTCGACGTCGAGATGCCGCGGATGGACGGCATCACCTTCCTGCGCCGGCTGATGGCGCAATGCCCGACGCCGGTGGTGATGTGCTCCTCGCTGATCGAGGACGGATCGGAGACGTTGCTTCAGGCGCTCGACGCGGGCGCGGTCGACGTCATCCTCAAGCCGAGGGTCGGCGTCGCCGATCATCTGATCGAGGCGCATACCCAGATCTGCGAGACGGTGAAGGGCGCGGCGCGCGCACGGCTCGGCCGGCGACCGGCGGCGACCGGCACGCCGCAGCGTCGGCTCACCGCCGATGCGGTGCTGCCGCCGCCGAGCGGCCGCGCGATGAGCCGCACGACCGAGATGGTGGTGTGTGTCGGCGCCTCGACCGGGGGGACTGAGGCGCTGCGCGAGGTGCTCACCGCCTTGCCCGCCGATTCGCCCGGCATGGTCGTCGTCCAGCATATGCCCGAAAGCTTCACCCGCGCCTTCGCCAAACGGCTCGACAGTATGTGCGAGGTCGACGTCAAGGAGGCCGAGGACGGCGATTCGGTGCTGCGCGGCCGCGTGCTGATCGCGCCCGGCGGGCTCAACCATACGATGCTTAACCGCCAGGGCGCGCGCTATGTCGTCTCCGTCCGCAACGGCCCGCTGGTGTCGCGGCACCGGCCGTCGGTCGACGTGCTGTTCCGGTCGGCGGCGCGCAGTGCGGGGGCGAATGCGGTCGGCGTGATCATGACCGGCATGGGCGACGACGGCGCGCGCGGCCTGCTCGAGATGAAGGAAGCGGGCGCCCGCACGATCGCGCAGGACGAGGCGACCTCGATCGTCTTCGGCATGCCCAAGGAGGCGATCGCGCGCGGCGCCGCCGACCGTGTCGTCCCGCTCGAATCGATTGCGGCGGAGCTGTTGCTCGCCGCCACCCGCTAGGAGGAGCCGATGATGTCGCCAGGCACGCGCGAGCTGGTCGTCGCCAGCCCCCCGCCCCCGCCGATCCGCTACGCGCTGATGCAGATCGCCGCCGAGCTCGACGCGCGCTTCGTCCGCGCCGGCGACGCGCTGGCGGCGGCGATCGAATTGAGCGAGCAGATCGTCGGCGGGCTCGACGCGGTTGTGTCCGCGCTCGATGCGCGCGACGCCGACGCCGCCACCGACGATCTTGCCGAGGTCGCCGCGGCGATCACCGCGCTGCCCGCCGCGCTGACGGCACGCGGCCGGCGGATCGCGACGATCACCGACATCGCCGCGCTGCTTCGCGCGCACGTGCTCGACATGCACCGCTCGCTGCGCATGCTCCGCGCATACGGCATGAACATCAAGATCGCCGCCGCGGGCGAGGCGAAGTTCGTCAGCTTCGTCGAGGGGATGGAGGACAAGATCGCCGCGGGCGAGGCGCTGCTGACCGAGGTGATCCGCGCGCTCAACGCGCTCGATGCGGCGGTCGTCGGCGTGCAGCAGGCCGACCGGCGGCTCGCCGGCGATTGCGCCCATGCGGTGCCGGCGCTGCCGCAGCGGCTGCTCGCCGACGCCCGCGCGCTTGGCGAGCATCGTTCGGGCAGCGCGCAGATCGCCGTGCGCGTCAGCGCGATCGCGCGGGCGATCCAGACGAAGGTCTTGCGGCTGCTGCACGCGATGCAGATCGGCGATCGCACCCGCCAGCGGCTCGACCATGTCGTCGCCGCGCTCGAGCTGCTCGATGCCCGCGCCTACCCGCCCGCGGCGCGCGCGCATGTCGAGCGGCTGCTCGCCGCGCAGCTCGCCCAGATCGTCCAGGACTTCGAGCGCGAGACCGGCGCGCTGATCGGCAATCTCCAGGGTCTGCTCCCCGACGTCGCCGCGCTCGGCGCGCTCCTCGCCGATCAGGCGGGGGAGGTGGATCGCGGTACGCTCATCCGGCTCGACCGCAGCGTCAGCGACGCCGACCGGATCATCGTCCCGCTCAGGGCGGCGCAGCGGCAGGCGGAGGAGATGGGCCGGCTGATCGCGGCGACCGTCGGCGATCTGACCGCACGGATCGACGGGCTCGGCGCGATCCGCACCGACGTGCAGGAGATCGCCACCAATACCCGGCTGCTGTGCCGGCAGCATAGCGACATCGGTCGCGCCGTCGCGGTGGTGGCGCAGGAGGTCGACCTGTCGGCGTCGGGACTCGGCACGACCGCCACCGAAGTCGGCCGGACGATCGGCGAACTGGGTAGCGCGCAACGCCTGCTCGGCGATGACGGCGCCGGCATCGACGGCGGCGCGCGGCTCGGCCGCGCGCTGACCACGATCCGCACCGCGGTGACGCGGACCGAGCGGCTGGTCCGCGACGGCAGCGAGGATGCGCGCCGGCTGGTCGCGCTGCTCGAGACGAGCGCGGCGGAGCTGGGCAGCGAATTCGCACTCGGCGGACCGATCACACAGGTGCAGGCGCTGCTCAGCGAACGGGCGGAGGCGGCGCCCGTCCCCGCCCCG
The DNA here is from genome assembly GCF_000632225.1 of Sphingomonas sp. RIT328. Lineage (GTDB taxonomy): Bacteria > Pseudomonadota > Alphaproteobacteria > Sphingomonadales > Sphingomonadaceae > Sphingomonas > Sphingomonas kyungheensis. The sequence goes on along the minus strand of NZ_JFYV01000015.1, from coordinate 77,694 downwards.
GCGGACGAAGGCGCGTTGCGGACGCTGCTGCCGGCGATCGCCGATCTCTATACGATGGCGAGCGAGCGCGACATTCACGTCGACTTCCTGCTGCCGGGCATGGCGCTGATCGGCCACCCCGCCCATGACGAGGACGGGCTGTTCTGATCTGTCACCGGGCTGACTTACAGCCGCGATAGGCGCGCGCCATGACCCTGCCCCGCCTCCTCGCCGCCGCTCTGCTGCTGATCCCCGCACCGCTCGCCGCCAGACCGGCGTTGCGGGTCGAGCGGGTGGTGATGCTGGTCCGCCACGGGGTGCGTGCGCCGATCGACGGCGAGGCACCCGCCGGTACGCGCACCGCCGCGCCCTGGCCGCACTGGCCGGTGCCGGCGGAGCATCTCACCCCGCACGGTGCGCAGGCGCTGACGCTGCTCGCCGCGGCGGATCGTGCGGCGCTGCTCGCCGACGGCCTATTGCCGAGTGACGGCTGTCCGGCGGCGGGGACGATCCGCATCCACAGCAACACCGCCGAGCGGACGATCGCAAGCGGCGAGGCGTTCGCGCGCGGCCTCGCGCCCGGCTGTCCGCTTCCGGTCGAGCACCTGTCGGCCGATCGGGCCGATCCGCTGTTCGAGCCGCTGCGCGCCGGCGTCACCTACTTCGACGCCGCCGCGGCTGTCGCCGATATCCGGCGTTACACCGGCGGCGTCGATGCGCTTGCCCGCCGCCATGCCGCGGACATCGCCGCGCTCGACCGGCTGCTCGGCTGCGGTGACCCGCAGGGATGCAGCCCGATGCTGCCGTCCCGCGTCACGCCCTCGGCGGACGGACGCGGCATCGACCTGACCGGGCCGATCCGCACCACCTCGGGTACCGCGCAGGTGTTGCTGCTGCAATATGCCGAGGGGCTGGCGCTGCCCGGCTGGCCACCGGTCGATGCCGCCGCGCTGCAACGCGTCGGCGCGCTGCACGCCGCCTTGTTCGACGTCTTCACCCGCCCCCCCTATATGGCGGCGCACCAGAGCGCGGCGCTCGGTCGCGCCCTGCTCGCCGCGCTGACCGACGCCGAGGTGCCGGCGGTGACGGTGCTCGTCGGCCACGATACCAACGTCACCGCTCTCGCAGCCGTGCTCCATGTGCCGCTGCGCGCGCCGGGCTATGCCGAAGGCGATGTCGCCCCCGGTGGCGCGATCTGGCTCGAACGCGTGCTCGATCCGGCAAGCGGCCGCCGGTTCGTCCGGGCGAGCTATCGCACGCAATCCCCCGACACATTGCGCGCGCTGTCGCCGGCGGTCGATGTGACGCCGCTCGCCATCCCCGGCTGCGCGCCCAACGGGTGCGACCTCGCCCGCTTCGCGACGATGCTGCGCGGCCGCCTCGCGCCGCTGCGCGCCGCTCAATAAGCGACGGTGAAGCGGCTGCGGCTGTGCTGCGGCCGTTCATATTCATCGACCATCGCGATGGCATAATCGGCGAAGCTGATCCGGCTTTGCCCCTGCGCATCGGTAAGCAGGCGATCGCCGCCGGTGCGATAGGAGCCGGTGCGCGGCCCCTCTTCGATCCACGCGGGTGGCGACAGGAAGGTCCAGTCGATCGCGCGCTCCTGCCGCAATGATTCGAGGAAGGCGATGCCGCCGGCGGCGATCGGCTTCCATTCGGGCGGAAAGTCGGGCGTATCGAACAGCCGCTGGCCCGTCGCGACCTCCAGGCTCGCCGCCCCGCCGGTGACGAGCAGCCGCTGCACCCCCGCCTTGCGCAAGGCGGCGAGCAAGGTGTCCGCGGTCACGTCGAAATGCAGGGCGCTGATCACCGCGTCGCTGCCGCGCACCAGCTCGGCGAGCGCTCCGGCATCCTGCGCATCGCCCGCCACCGGCGCCACCCCGTCGGCGACCGGGATCGCCTCCGGCCTGCGCGCGACACCGCGCACGCGATGCCCCCGCGCCGCAAGCTCCCGCGTGATCGCCGCGCCTGCGCGCCCGCTCGCCCCCAGCACCGTCACCGTCATGTCGACTCACCTCATGGTTTCCGTTGGTGACCAACGTCGCTATGGGTGACCGATGACGCAAGACGGCACTTCGACCATATTTGGTATCCCGCAGGTAACCTCGGCGATCCTGCGCGGCGACGCCTATGCCGCCGATTGTCCGACGCGCCGGCTGCTCGACCGGATCGGCGACAAATGGAGCGTGCTCATCCTGCTGCTGCTCGGCGATGGCGAGCTGCGCTTCGGCCAGCTCAAGCAGCGGATCGGCGGCATCTCGCAGAAGATGCTGAGCCAGACGCTGCGGGCACTCGAGCGCGACGGGCTGGTGACGCGTCATGCCGAGGCGACGGTGCCGGTCACCGTCCGCTATCGAGCCACCCCGCTCGGCAGCGACCTGCGCGCGGCGCTGCGGCTGATGATCGATTGGGCGGAAACGCGCATGCCCGAGGTGCAGGCGGCGCAACGCCGTTACGATGCGCGCGTTGGCGGCTGATGGCCGTCTTCTTCACCGCCGACACCCATTTCGGCGATCACCGTACGATCAACATCCAGCGCCGCCCCTTCGCCGATACCGCGGCGATGGACGCAAGCCTGATCGCACGCTGGAACGCCCGCGTCGCCCCCGACGACACCGTCTGGCATCTCGGCGACGTCGCGCGCCGCGCCGGTGATGTCGCCGCATTACTCGCCCAACTCAACGGCACCAAGCATCTGCTCGCCGGCAACAACGATCCCGACGCGACGCGCGCCGCCGCCGGCTGGGCGAGCGTCGGCGACTATGCCGAACTGACGCTCGACGGCCAGGCGCTCGTCCTCTGCCATTATCCCTTCCGCAGCTGGAACGGCCAGCATCGTGGTGCGCTCAACCTGCACGGCCACAGCCATGGCCGCCTCAAGCCCATGCCGCGCCAGTTCGATGTCGGCGTCGATCCGCGCGGCTTCGCCCCCGTCACGCTCGCCGAGCTGCTGAGCCCCGCCAAGGAGACGCCCTGATGCCCGACGACCGCAACGCCGCCGCCGTGCGCCGCATCATCCTGCTGGCGATCGTCTGCCTCGCCGTCGCGATGGCGGGGATGGTGGCGCTCGGCGTCGCCCTCACCCGCAGCTGAGGCTCAGTCCTCCGGGAGCAGCCGCGCCGACAGGTCCATCCAGTTTCGCGCCGCGTCGCGATCCGCCGCCTCGGCGAAGACCTCATCGAGCGGCGGCGCCGCGTCGAACATGTAAAGCAGCGTCCACAATGCGAACCGGCGGGCGCGGTCGCGCTCCAGCCAGAGGTCGACCGTCATCCGCTCGATTCCGGCGGCGAGCGCCGCCGGCGGCACGGCATCGAGCGTGTCGCTGCCGAAATAATGGCGGATCTGGTCGTCGAGGTCCATCGCCGCGCTGGTAGCGACCGCTGCGCGCCGGGCAAGCATCCTCGTGCCGGAACCTCGCCGCCGCCCCGACGCTCTGTCGAGGACGGTGCCTGCCGCGCCGCGCCACGAGGATCCGCCATGACCGACGCCCCCCGCCCCGCCTTGCCGCGCCTCGCCGCTCTGGGGATCGTCGCCGGCGTGCTCGGCGCCAGTGCCTGGCTCGGCCGCCGCAATGCGCCCGCCGGCGACCATCCTGCGATCCGGCGCTGGTATCGCCGCCTCGACAAACCCGGCTTCACGCCGCCCGATGCGGTGTTCGGCGCGGTCTGGCCGGTGCTCGAGACCGGCATGGCGATCGGCGGCTATCGGGTGCTGCGTCAGCCCGCGGGCCCCACACGCACCGCGGCGGTGGCGCTGTGGCTCGGCACCAGCGCGATGATCGGCGGATGGACGGAGATCTTCTTCCGCCGTCACGCGCTCGCCGGCAGCACCGCCGCCGCCGGAGCGATGCTGGTGACCAGCGCAGGATTCGCCGCCACCGCGGCGAAGATCGATCGCCCCGCCGCCGCGACGGCGGTGCCGCTGGTCGCCTGGCTCGGCTTCGCGACCCTGCTCAGCGAGCGGATCCGCGAGGCGAACGACGGTTGATGCTCGCCGCGGCGGCGCCGCTCTGGCATAATGCGCGGCATGAAAGCCGCCTCTACGCTCGATTTCCGCGAGATTGCCCGCCGCCGCCTGCCCCATTTCCTGTTCGAATATATCGACGGCGGTTCCTATGCGGAGGTGACGCTCCGCCGGAATATCGAAGATCTTGAAGCGATTGCCTTGCGCCAGCGGGTGCTGACCGACGTCTCCTCGCTCGATCTCTCGACCCGCCTGTTCGGCACGACTCAGCGGCTGCCGCTCGCGCTCGCCCCGATCGGCCTTGCCGGGCTCAACGCGCGGCGGGGCGAGGTGCAGGCGGCGCGCGCGGCGCACAAGGCCGGCATCCCCTTCTGCCTGTCGACCGTCTCCGCCTGCCCGATCCCGGAGGTCGCCGCCGCCGCCGACGCGCCCTTCTGGTTCCAGCTCTATATGATCCGCGACCGCGGCTTCATGCGCGAGCTGATGGCGCAGGCGCGCGACGCGGGGTGCAGCGCGCTCGTCTTCACCGTCGATATGCCGGTGCCCGGATCGCGCTATCGCGATTACCGGTCCGGTCTCGCGGGGGCGGCGGGGCTGCGCGGCGCGGCGCGGCGGACGTGGCAGGCGATGCGCCGGCCCGGCTGGGCCTATGACGTCGGCGTGCGCGGCCGACCGCATCAGCTCGGCAACGTCGCGCCGGTGCTCGGCAAGAACACCGGGCTGGAGGATTTCTTCGCCTGGATGCGCGACAATTTCGATCCGACGGTAAGCTGGCGGGATCTCGAATTCATCCGCGAGAGCTGGACCGGGCCGCTGATCATCAAGGGCATCCTCGACGTCGAGGATGCCGAAGCGGCAGCGAGCCTCGGCGCGGACGGCATCGTCGTCTCCAACCATGGCGGCCGCCAGCTCGACGGCGTGCCCTCGACCGCGGCGGCGCTGCCGGCAATCGCGGCGCGGGTGCGCGACCGCCTGACCGTGCTCGCCGACGGCGGCGTGCGTTCGGGGCTCGACGTGGTGCGGTTGCTGGCGCTGGGCGCGCATGGCGTGCTGCTCGGCCGCGCCTGGGTCTATGCGCTCGCCGCCGGGGGCGAGGCGGCGGTCACGCAGATGCTGCAACTGGTCGAGGCCGAGATGCGCGTCGCGATGGCGCTGACCGGTCGCACCACGATCGATCGGCTCGACGCCAGCGCCCTCGTCGCTACGTGATGGGGACCGAAGCGTAATCTTAACGCCGCCGCCGTTACAGGAACGCCGCTACGATCATTGGCGAGGGCCTGCGGCATGTTCTACGATCCCATCCGGCGTACCGCCGCCGAGATCGTCATCAACGGCAAATTCCTACTCGCGACGCTGGAGGGCATGCCGCGCGTCGCGCGCGAGGTGACGGGCGCGATCGATACGCTGCTCGCCACGCCGGACTATCGCGGCGTCACCGTCACCTTGCTCGCGCCGCCCGGCGGGGCAGAACGGATCACGCTTCAAAGGATCGCGGTCGAAGAGGTCGGCCGTCATACCGGCCTGCTGTGGGAACAGCTCGACCTGCCGCGCGCGCTGCGCGGCCGCTATTGCATCAACTTCACCAATACCGCGCCGGTCGTGCGCCGCAGCGGCTGCGTCGTCGTGCACGATGCGCAATTCCGGTCGAGCCCCGCCTCGCACGGGCTGCGCAGCAAGGTGCTGTACGGGATGATCACCCCCTATGTCGCGCGGCACTATCAGCGGCTCGTCACCGTCTCGCACTTCTCGCGCGAGCAGCTCGTCCGCTATGCTGTCTGCGACCGCGCGGATATCGAGGTGGTGCCGAACGGCATCGATCACGTCCTGACCCAGCCGGTGTCGGACGCGGTGCTGACGCGCTTCGGCCTGATGCCCGGCGGCTATGTGCTGACCAATTCGAGCTTCCATGCGCATAAGAACGTACAGACGATCTTCGACGCGGTCGCGCCCGACGCGGATCTCGCCGGCCGGCTGGTGCTGTTCGGCGGTCCCGATCGCGGGACGCTGAGCGAGCGCGGGCTGCGCGTCCCGGACGGCGTCCGCTTCACCGGCCGCGTCGACGATGCCGACCTCGCCGCCCTGATGCGCCACGCCGCGCTGTTCCTGTTCCCCTCGACCACCGAAGGTTTCGGCCTGCCGCCGCTCGAGGCGATGGCACTCGGCTGCCCGACGATCGCCTCGCACGCCGGCGCGATGCCGGAGGTGTGCGCGGACGGCGCGATGCTCGTCCCCGCGCTCGATGCGGCGGCGTGGCGCGCCGCGATCCGCCGCCTGCTCGCCGACCCGGAGGCGCGCGCCGCGCTGTCCGCCGCAGGCCGCGCCCGCGCCGCGCGATTCCGGTGGCGCGAGGCGGCGCGGCGCTATCTCGATCTCGCGCTGGCCGACCTCGGCGTCGTCGTGCCGATGCCGGTCGCCGACGTCCATATTCCAGCTTGATCCATTTCGGCCCGGGTGTATGGGCGCGACAGCCGGGCGAGCGGATCGCCCGGCGGACACAGGACGACAATGCCCCGATCTAGCCCCACCACCGGCGACGGAGACAGTAGACGCTGCGGCGTCTCTGCATCCGATCGTCTTCCCCGGGCCTGACGGGGCGCACGCGCCAGCGACACGCTGACCGTCAGCGATCCACCGGGCCCGAACCGCCTTGGAGGTCGCATGACACTCGCTTTCGCTCGCGCGCCTGCGCGCGTTTCGTCAACCGACGCCCCCGCCGGGGCGCTGCCGATCGGGTGCGGCCGTGGCCGGGTCTGAGGCACGCGCGCTCCATCGCATCGGTTTCCTCGGCTTCAGCCCACGACGGCTGGGGGCGACGCTCGGCTGGTCCGATCTTGCGGTCTTCGCGATCCTCGCGGCGGTGGCGGTCGGAACGGTATCGGGCGTACGCGACGCGGTCGAGCCGCTCAGCCGGCTGCGCGTCGAACCCATCACGCTCGATGCCGCCGCGCTGCCGCGCTACGCGCTGCTGACCACGCTGCGGCTGTTCGCCGCGCTCGCCGCCTCGTTCGTCTTCACGCTCGTCGCCGCCACCGCCGCCGCCAAGAGCCGCCGTGCCGAGCTGGTCATCATCCCCGCGCTCGACATCCTGCAATCGGTGCCGGTGCTCGGCTTCATGACCTTCACCGTCACCGCCTTCATGGGGCTCTTCCCCGGCAGCCGCGTCGGCGTCGAGTGCGCGGCGATCTTCGCGATCTTCACCAGCCAGGCGTGGAACATGGCGTTCAGCCTCTACCAGTCGCTGCGCCAGGTGCCGGGCGACCTGGAGGAAGTGGCGCGCGGCTTCGGCCTGTCGCCGCTGCGCAAGCTGCTGCGCATCGAATGGCCCTTCGCCGCGCCCGGCCTCGTCTGGAATGCGATGATGTCGATGTCGGGCGGCTGGTTCTTCGTCGTCGCGTCGGAGGCGATCAGCGTCGGCCGTACGCAGGTGATGCTGCCCGGCATCGGCTCGTGGCTCGCGGTGGCGATCGACCGGCGCGATCTCGGCGCGGTGGCGCTGGCGGTGGCGGCGATGGCGATCGTCATCCTGCTCTACGATCAGCTCGTTTTCCGCCCGGTGATCGCCTGGGCGGACCGCTTCCGCGTCGAACAGACCGCGAGCGGCGATCCGCCGCGCTCCTGGGTGTTCGACCTGTTCCGCCGCGCGCGGCTGCTCCCCCCGCTGACCGCGCCGTTCCGCGGCATCGCCGCGCTCGTCGCGCTCGCCGAGCCGGCGCCGCGGCTGATGGTCCAGCATCGTCGCTTCACCACCAGCGCCGCGGCGCGTCCGCTCGGGCTGCGGCTATGGACGGGGCTGGTGCTGATCGCCGCATCCGCCGCCGCCGTCTATGCGGTGCGCTTCCTCGGCACGACGCTGACGCTCGCCGATGCCTGGACCGCCTTCGGATCGGGTCTGCTGACGCTGCTGCGCGTCGTCGTGCTGATCGCCATCGCCAGCCTGATCTGGGTGCCGATCGGCGTCTGGATCGGCCTGCGCCCGCGCTGGACCGCGCGCGTCCAGCCGATCGCGCAATTCCTCGCCGCCTTCCCCGCCAACGTGCTCTTCCCGATCGCGGTGGTGGCGATCGTCCGCTGGCATGCCGATCCCGACGTCTGGCTGTCGCCGCTGATGGTGCTCGGCACGCAATGGTACATCCTGTTCAACGTCATCGCCGGCGCGAGCGCGATCCCCAACGACCTGCTCGAGGCGCACCGGATGTTCGGGGTGCGCGGGCTGCTCTGGTGGCGGCGGCTGATCCTGCCGGGCATCTTCCCCTATTACATCACCGGCGCGCTCACCGCGTCGGGCGGATCGTGGAACGCCAGCATCGTCGCCGAAGCGGTATCGTGGGGCGACACCCACCTGCGCGCGCGCGGCCTCGGCAGCTATATCGCCGATGCGACCGCGGCGGGGGACGGTGCGCGCGTCCTCCTCGGCATCATGGTGATGTCGGTGTTCGTCATCGCAATCAACCGCCTGCTGTTCCGACCGCTCTACCGTATCGCCGAACGCCGGCTGCGCCTGTCGTGAAGGAGCCCCTGCGCATGAATCCCGTCGTCACCATCTCCGGACTGGGTCACAGCTATGGCGGCGCCGAGGGTGGCGCGCCGATCCTCGACGATGTCGCGCTCGAGGTGCGCGAGGGCGAGGTGGTCGGCCTGCTCGGCCGCTCGGGTTCGGGCAAGTCGACGCTGCTCCGCTCGATCGCCGGGCTGGTCGAGCCCAGCCGCGGCGAGCTGCGCTTCGTTCCCGACGCCGCGGGCAAGCCGCGCTCGGTCGCGATGGTCTTCCAGTCCTTCGCGCTGATGCCCTGGCTGACCGTGCTGCAGAACGTCGAGCTCGGGCTGGAGGCGCAGCACGTCCCCGCCGACGAACGCCGCCGCCGCGCGATCGCCGCGATCGACCTGATCGGCCTCGACGGCTTCGAGAATGCATTTCCCAAGGAGCTGTCGGGCGGCATGCGCCAGCGCGTCGGCCTCGCCCGCGCGCTGGTGGTCGAGCCGTCGCTGTTGCTGATGGACGAACCCTTTTCCGCGCTCGACGTGCTCACCGCCGAAACGCTGCGCAGCGACCTGATCGAATTGTGGGGCGAAGGACAGCTTGGCATCGCCTCGATCCTGATCGTCACGCACAATATCGAGGAAGCGGTGCTGATGTGCGACCGTATCCTCGTCCTCTCTTCCAACCCCGGCCGGATCGCGGCGGAGTTCCGGGTCGACCTGCCGCAGCCGCGCGACCGGCTCGATCCGCGCTTCCGCGATCTCGTCGAGCAGATCTATGCGCGGATGACGCAGCGCGCTGCGGCGCCGGCGCTGCCGGTCGATCATGGCCTCGACCGGCCGCTGCCCGAGGTGTCGGTCAACAGCCTCGCCGGGTTGATCGAAGAGGTCGAGGCGCCGCCCTTCTCGGGCCGCGCGCCGCTGTCGACGCTCGCCGACACGTTGCAGCTCGAGATCAACGAGCTGTTCCCGATCATCGAGACGTTGCAGATGCTCCACTTCCTCGACGTCGATGACGGCGATGCCGTGCTGACCGAGCGCGGTGCGGCCTTCGCGCAGCAGGGCGTCGATCAGCGCAAGGCCAATTTCCGCCGCACGCTGGAGCAGCACGTCCGCCTCGCCAGCCATATCCGCAAGGTGCTCGACGAGCGCCGCTCGCATCAGGCCCCGGCGCGGCGCTTCCGCGACGAACTGGAGGATCATATGTCGCCGGACTTCGCCGCGACCACCTTGCGCGCGGTGATCGAATGGGGCCGCTATGCCGAATTGTTCGCCTTCGACGATGACGAGGATCAGTTCTCGCTCGAGGACCCGGCCTGACCGGTCGCGGCATAACTAAGGTTTGACATAGGTTTAGTCCCCCGCCACGCGAGCGCGTGAGGGAGAGGACATGGGCACGGTCGACATCGCCGGACTGACCAAAAGGTTCGACCAGTCGGTCGCGCTTCACCCCACCGACCTGCACGTCGAACAGGGCGAGTTTCTCGTCCTCGTCGGACCATCGGGCTGCGGCAAGTCGACGCTGCTGCGGATGATTGCAGGTCTCGAACAGCCGAGCGCCGGGCGGATCGCGATCGGCGGCCGCGACGTCACCGATGCCGCGCCGTCCGACCGCGGCGTCGCGATGGTGTTCCAATCCTATGCGCTCTACCCGCAGATGACCGTCGCGCAGAATATCGGCTTCCCGCTCAAGGTCGCGGGCGTCGCCAAGGCGGAGATCGCGACGCGCGTCGCCGCGGTCGCCGAGATGCTCGACCTCGTCGCGCTGCTCGATCGCAAGCCGCGCGCGCTGTCCGGCGGCCAGCGGCAGCGCGTCTCGATCGCGCGCGCGATCGTCCGCAGGCCGCGCGTGCTGCTGCTCGACGAGCCGCTCTCCAACCTCGACACCGCGCTGCGCGCGCGGATGCGGCACGAATTCGCCCGGCTCCACCAGCAGCTCGGCGCGACGATGATCTACGTCACCCACGACCAGCTCGAGGCGATGACGCTCGCCAACCGCATCGTCGTGATGAGCGCAGGCCGGGTCGAGCAGGTCGGCGCGCCGATCGACGTCTACCGCCGGCCCGCCAGCCTCGCGGTCGCCGCGGCGATCGGCTCGCCGGGCATGAACCTGCTGCCGGTGACGATCGTCGAGGCCAGCGACGCGGGCGCGCGCGTCCGCCTGCCCGATGGCGGCGTGGTGCAGACCGATGCGCAAGTTCCCGCCGCCGCGACCGGCGCGACGGCGACGCTCGGTGTCCGCCCGGAGCATCTCGTCGCCGCGGCGGACGGCCCGTTCGCCGGGGCGGTCGAGCTGTTCGAGCGGCTCGGGCCGTTATCCTTCGCGCATCTCGGCGCGCAGGGCGCGGTCGGCACGATCGTCGCGCAACTGCCCGGCGACCGCGCCGTCGCCCTCGGCGAGACGCTGCGCTTCACCGTCGCGCCGGTCGACACGCATCTGTTCGACGGCGACGGCCGCGCCTATCCCTTGATGCTGCCGCCGAGCAGCCCGGTCAGGTAATAACGCTGCAGCGCAAGAAAGAGCAGCAGCACCGGCATCGTCGTCACCACCGCCGCCGCCATCATCAGCTCGCCGTCCGCGGCATGTTCGCGTCCGATCGCCGCGATCGCCACCGGCAGCGTATAGAGATGCTGGTCGGCGAGCACGATCAGCGGCCAGAGGAAGTCGTTCCAGCTGCCGAGGAACAGGAACAGCGCCAGCGTCACCACGATCGGGGTGAGCAGCGGCAGCACGATGCTGACGAAGATCCGCACCTCGCCCGCGCCGTCGATCCGCGCCGCGTCGATCATCTCGTCGGGAATGGCGAGCGTCGCCTGGCGGACGAACAGGATCGCGAATATCCCGGCGAGGCTCGGCAGGATGACGCCGGCATAGCTGTTGACCAGCCCCAACTCCTTGAAGATCAGGAACAGCGGCAGCATCGCCACCTGCCCTGGCACGATCAGCGAGCCGATCAGGATCTGGAGCAGCCGCGCCCGCCCGCGGAAGCGCAGCTTGGCGAAGGCATAGCCCGCCGGGACGGTGAGCAGCAGCCCCAGCGCGGTGGCGATCGCGGCGATGGCGAGGCTGTTCACCAGCGCGGGCACGATGCGGTAATCGAACCACGCGCCGTCGATCGACCGCCGTACCAGCAGCTCGTAATAATTCTCGCCCGACCAGTGCGACGGCCACAGCGGCGTCGGCAGCGTCGTCGACTCGCCGCGCGGCATGAACGAGACGACGACCATGTAGAGCAGGGGCGCGATCGTCAGCGCGGTGATCGCCGCGACGAGCGCGGTCGACAGCAGCGGGCGCAGGCGTCTCACAGCCATTCGTAGCGCCTGCCGATCCGCGTCTGCACCAATGTCACCGCAAGGATCATCAGGAACAGGATGAAGGCGACCGCGCTCGCCTGGCCGAGGTTCCACCATTTGAAGCCCTCGTCGAACATGAAATACAGCACCGTCGTCGTGCTCTGCGCCGGGCCGCCCTGCGTCATCACATAGGGTTCGGCGAAGATCTGCAGGAAACCGGCGACGCTCATCACCGTGGCGAGCAGCAATGTCGGCCCGATCGCCGGCAGCGTGACGTGGCGGAACCGCCCCCACCGCCCTGCCCCGTCGAGCCGCGCCGCCTCGATCAGCTCGCCCGGCACCGCCGACAGCGCCGCGGTGAAGACGATCATATTGTAGCCGAAGATCTTCCACGTCACGAAGATCAGGATCGCCGGGATCGACAGATGCGGATCGCCGAGCCAGTCGACGGGCGCGATGCCGATCGCGCCGAGCGCGCGGTTGATCAGCCCGAAGCGCTCGTTGAACAGGATGCGCCAGACCACCGCGGTGGCGACGACGCTGGTGACATAGGGTGCGAACAGCAGCACGCGCCACAATGGCTTCCACCGCACCGTGACATCGTCGAGCAGCAGGGCGGTGAACAGCGAGGTGCCGATCGCCATCGGCACGCCGATCCCGGCGAACAGCATTGTGTTGCCCAGCGCGCGCCAGAACAAAGGCGTCGAGAGCAACTCGGTGAAATTGCCCAGCCCGACGAAGCGCAGGTTCGACCAGTCGGCGAGCGCGTAGATCGAATAATCGGTCACCGACAGGGCCAACGCCAAGCTGGTCGGCAGCACGAAGACGAGCGCGATGATCGCCAGCACCGGCGCGGTGAACAGCCAGGCGGCCCGCTCCTGCCGCGTCATGCGATCGCCCCGGCATCGAGCAGCGCGCGGCGCTTGGCGAGCAGCCGGTCGACCCGGTCGTCGAGCGCGGCGAGCGCGGCGTCCATCGTCTGCACGCCGCGGACGATGCGTTCGGCGGCATATTGGATCTCGATCTGGATACGCTCCCATTCGATCACCGGCGGCAGCGTTGCGGGCTGGTGCATCTGTTCGGCAAAGGGTCGCAGCACCGCCGTCGCGAGTTGTGGCGACTGGTAGGCGTCGATCCGCGCCGGCAGGTTGCCGATCAGCCGCTGATAGCGCAGCTCGCTCGGGATCGAGGTGAGGTGGCGGACCAGCGCCCAGGCCGCATCCGGCCGGCGCGTCTGCGTCGAGACGCACAGGCTGGAGGCGAGGCCCGACACCGCGCCGGGGCCGTCGGGGGCCGGCAGGCGCGCGGTCGACCAGCGCTCGCGCGGCAGGATATCAGCACGGCGGGTGAAATCGACCAGCGTCGTCGGCCCGCTCGGCCAGACCGCGCAATAGCCGGCGGCAAAGGCGGCGACCGGGTCCTGTATCTCGGTGGACAAGGCCATCGGCGCATAGCCGTCGGTGTAGAGCGAGACATAATAAGCGAAGGCTGCCCGCGCCTCCGGCGTCTGGAAGGCGCCGCGCGTATCGCGGTCGCGCAGCATCGTCGCGCCCGCCTGCACCAGCATGGTGATCAGCGCGGTCGGCCAGTTGAGCAGCATCAGGAAGACGTAGTCGTCGGGCCGCCGGCGCTTGACCGCTTTGGCCATCGCCCGCCAGCCCGCCCAGTCGCTCGGCGCCGCGTCCCATCCCGCCGCGGCGAGGATGTCGCGGCGGTAGAATTGCACCTGCGGCGCGACCGACCAGGGCACTGCAAAGTCGCGCCCGGCGACGCGTGTCGACGCGAGGATACCCGGCACCATCTGCGCGAGCAGCGCCGGCCGCGTCACCGGCGCGATCGCACCGATCGTCGCGAATTCATGCACCCAGCTGTTGAACAGCATCAGCACGTCGGGGAGCGCGCCGCCGGCGAAGGCGGTGAGCAGCTTTTCATGGCTCGCCGTGGTCGGCAGCGACTGGACCTCGACATCGAGCCCGGTCGCGGCGGTGAAGGCGGGGATCAGCAGCGGCGAATAATCGCCTTCGTAACTCATCGCCCATAAGGACAGCGGCCGGTGGTCGGCGCGGGCCTGACAGCCGGCGAGGCCGATCACCGGAACCGCCGAGAGCATCGCCCTGCGCGTCCACCCGCCCTCGCTGATCCCCGCTCCCATCCCCGCGACGATGGCGCATCCGTCGCCGCCGCACCACCCGTACAAGCGGGTAAAGCGCTAGGATCATGACTGTTTTTTCTACTAGCGGCGGCATGTCCGATTGTGTCGGCCTGTAACATGGCCGTACAACATAGGTGACGAGACGCCGGCGGGGGCCCGAGCCGGCACACAGGGAGAAGAGTATGTCGCGTTTCCATCGCAGCCGCTGGCTGCTGTCCGGCGCGGCCATGCTCGTCGCCCCGCTCGCCCAGGCGCAGCAGGCCGCTCCCGCTGCCGAACCCGCACAGGCGACTCCGGCGGAGGCAGACGCCCCGGCGGCGGATATCGTCGTCACCGGGTCACGCATCCAGCGGCCCGATTATGCCGCGCCCAATCCGATCGTCTCGTTCGGCGCCGCCGATCTGCAGCAATCGGGCAATACCAACGTCACCACCTTCCTCCAGCGGGTTCCGGCGCTCACCAACTCGCTCGACAACACGCGTACCGCCGGCAGCAATCAGGCGGACGGCAGCTTCGGGCAGGTCGGCCTCAACCTGCTCGACCTGCGCGGGCTCGGCCCCAACCGGACGCTGGTGCTGGTCAACGGCCGCCGGCATGTCGCCGGTCAGCCGGACACCGCCGCGGTCGACATCAACGCGATCCCGACCGACCTGATCGACCGCGTCGACGTGCTCACCGGCGCCGCCTCCGCCGTCTACGGCGCCGATGGCGTGTCGGGCGTCGTCAATTTCGTGATGAAGCGCGATTTCGACGGCATCGCCGCGCGTTCGCAATTCGGCATCTCGCAGCGCGGCGACGCCGCCAACCGCTTCGCCTCGATCGTCGCCGGGCGCAACTTCGCCGACGGTCGCGCCAACGTCACCCTCGCCTACGAATATAACGCCGACCAGCCGCTCGCCAACGACAGCCGCAGCTATCTCGCCGCCGGTCAGCGCCGCTATTTCGTCAATGTCGACAATTATACACCGGGGGTCGCGGGCAGCTACCAGAAGGCGCCGCTCGGCGACCTTCGCTATCCGTACAGCTCGAACCAGGGTATCGTCTACATCGGCGACCAAACGTTCCGGGGCGACGGCGCGGTCTACACGCCGGGCCGGTATTTGCAGAACGACGGTTATAGCATCGGCGGCGACGACACTCCGGTCGCCGGCTATATCGGCGACATCTATCCCCGCACCCGCCGCCATGCGGTGAACGCGCTGGCGCATTACGATGCCTCCGACGCGTTCAAGATCAGCCTGGAGGGCAAGTTCGTCCAGTCGACGATCACCAGCTTCAGCGGCTATGGCGGCAATTATCCGGCGACGATCGCGCTCGACAACCCCTCTATCCCAGCGAGCATCCTTGCCGCGGCACAGGCGGCGGGGCTGACCTCGGTCGACGTCAACCGCAACAATTTCGACATCCCGCGCCGCGGCGAAACCGACCGGCGCCGGACCTATCGCGGTGTCGTCGCGGTCACCGGCCGGATCAACGATCATAGCAGCTACGACGTGTCGTACACTTATGGTCAGACCGACGTCCGCGCGACCAAGCTCAACGACCGGCTCAACAGCCGCTTCCTTGAAGCGCTCGACGCGGTGCGCGGGCCGAACAACACGATCGTCTGCCGCTCGGCCGCGGCGCAGGCGGCGGGCTGCGTGCCGGTCAACACCTTCGGCGGCAACACCGTCGATCCGGCGTCCTACGCCTATTATATCGACAATCCGGTCAGCGACGCGCGGATCACCCAGCAGGTCGCCAACGCCTCGGTCACCGGCGACTTCGGCCAGTTGTTCGAACTGCCCGGCGGGCCGGTCGCCTTCGCCGTCGGGGGCGAATACCGGCGCGAGACGAGCCGCTTCACGCCGTCGCAATCGCTGGTCGACAATCTCTATTATCAATACGACGAATATATCATCCCGACGCCGTCGTCGGGCAAATTCGACGTGTGGGAGGCGTTCGGCGAGCTCAACGCGCCGCTGATCAAGGACAAGCCGTTCTTTCACCTGCTGTCGGTCGGGGCGGCAGGGCGCTATTCGGACTATTCGACGGTCGGCTCGACGCGCGCCTATCAGTTCAACGGCATCTGGGCGCCGATCCGCGCGATCAGCTTCCGCGGCTCCTACGGCCAATCGGTCCGCGCGCCCAATATCGGCGAGCTGTTCCGCCCGGCAACCGGGTCGAGCGCCTTCTTCTCCGATCCCTGCTATATCGGCAACCGCAATGCCGGCAGCAGCAGCCGTGCCGCCAATTGCGTCGCGCTGATCAACAGCCTCGGCGGCAATCCGGCGACCTTCACCGCGCAGAACAATCCCAATGCGACGATCTTCATCCCCGGCACGGTCTCGGGCAACGCCAATCTGAAGGCGGAGATCGCGCGGACATGGACCGCGGGCATCGTGCTGCGCCCCGATTTCATCCCCAATCTGTCGATCGGCGTCGACTGGTACGACATCCGTCTGCGCGATGCGATCAACAACCCGGACGGCGGCGCCGCCAACAGCATCGCCGCGCTCTGCGTCGACCAGCCGTCGCTCGACAACGCCTTCTGCGGCCAGATCAGCCGGCAGACCGGCACGGGCTTCATCAACGGCTATACGATCAGCCCGCAGAACGTCTCGGCGTTCCGCACCTCGGGCGCCGAGCTCAACATCGCCTATCGCGTCACCACGGCGAGCGCCGGCACCTTCGACCTGCGCCTGGTCGGCGGCTATCTTCATAAGCTCGAACAGATCGCCACGCCGGGCGCGCAGGCGGAGGACAATGTCGACCAGCCCTTCCGCCCGCAGTGGAATGCGACGCTGTCGCCGACCTGGATCAACGGCGCGTTCACCCTGAGCTACAATCTGCGCTGGCAGGACGCCGTCCGCCGCTTCACCCGCTTCGAGACCGACGGCAATCCGACCTATGTCGATCCGCGCTACTTCCGCCATGCGGCGCTGTGGCAGCACGATATCCAGGGGCAGGTCGAGGTCGGACGCAATTTCGCCTTCTACGGCGGCGTCAACAATGTCACCGACCAGAAGCCCGATATCGGCTTCGAGACCAACGTGCCGATCTCGCCGGTCGGCCGCTATTTCTACGCGGGCGCCAAGGTCCGGTTCGGCGGCCGCTGACGCGGACCGGCCCCTTTGCCGCGGCAGTGAAATCGGGCATGGGACGGCGATGCTCCATGCTTCATCGTGTTTCGCGCCGTTCGCGGCGTATGACGTCGTTATCCCGTGCCACAATCGCGCGCATGTCGTGGCCGACGCGGTCGCCAGCGTCCTCGCGCAGGATCACCCGCCGCAGCGCGTCATCGTCGTCGACGACGGCTCGTCCGACGACAGCGCCACGATGATCCGCGCGCTCGCGGCGCAGCATGATGCGGTGGTGGCGATGATCCTGCCGCGCAACGTCGGCGCATCGCAGGCGCGCAACAGCGGCGCGGCGCTGGCGCGCGCCGACTGGATCGCCTTCCTCGACAGCGACGACATCTGGCTGCCGGGCGCGGCACGGTCGCTGCTGAGCGGCGCGGCCGGAGGCCATGATATCGTGGTCGGGCACTTCGCGCGAATCGAAGGCGACGGCGCGCCGCAGCCGCCCGAATGCGGCTGGGACGGGGCGAGCATCCGGGCCGGCCTCGCCAGCGGCGGGGTGATCGGACCGAGCTGGTCGATCGTCCGCCGCGCGATCGTCGAGCGGGTCGACGGCTTCGACCCGAGCTTCCACAATTGCAACGACTGGGACTTCTACACCCGCGCCGCGGCGGCGGGCGCGCGCTTCGTCCGCATCGACGCCTGTGTAGCGCTCTATCGTACCGTGCCGGGTAGCCGGCTCGTCAACGATACCGCGATCGGCGCCCGCAACGCCGCCCGCGTTCTCGCCCATCCCTATCTCGTCGAGGTGGCGGCCTAAGCTGCGGCGTCCTCGACGCGATAGTGGATCGGCTTGAACGATCCGCCGTTCGATGCCGGCGCCGAACAGGCGGTGAGGCCGATCACCAGATCCATCGCCGCGACGAAGACGATCCGGTCGCCGGCGCGGCTGACCGGCGGCAGCACCGACAGCCGCCCGCCGGCGTCGACGGGCACGTTCATGAAGCAGTTGAAGGCGACCGGTATCTGGTCCGGCACCACGCCATAGGGCGCCAGCGCCTCGGCAAGGTTGCCGAAACAGCCGCGATGCCGCGGCAGGTCCGGGTAGAAATGGTCGAAGGTCGCATAGGAGCAGGGCGTCAGCAGGAAGTCGTGCACGCCAACGCTATCCTCGACGATCTCAAGCATCACGTTCGATCGGTTCGAATAGAGCCTGTGCCCGGTGGTCAGCCGGATCGTCTCGGCATAATCGAGCGTCCGTCCCGACGACAGCACCTCGCCGAGGTCGGCCGCGTTGAACGCGAGCAGATCGGCCACCTGACAACCGCGCGGGTCGATCACAGTCAGCCGCTGCCCGGCCTTGAGCGGAAAACCGACGCCGCTGCGCTCGGCGATCTCGTGCACCGCGCCGCTCATTCGCCGGCATACCGGAACGGGCAGCGCCAGTCACCGTCGACGGCGCGGCCGCTATATTGCCGCGCCTCGCTCATCTCGCCGTGGCGCGACAGCATCGGATTGCGCGAACCGGCGAGCGTCTCGTCACGGACCATGATCTTCTCGCGCATCGTCTCATAGCGTCCCTGCGCGCGCAGCGTCTCGAACTGGTCGTGGAGGTTGAAGATCATCGTCGGGCGCGCAAAGCGGCGGGCCGGGCGGCTGGCATGCGGATGCAGCCCGACGACGAAGAAGGCCTCGCCACCGAACGACAGAGAGAAATGCGGATTGGCGGGATCGGGACTGACGCGCTCGTCCCATTCCTGCCCCAGCCAGACGTCCTTGTCGGACAGCGACTGGATACGCTGCCAGATCGCCTGTTCGAACGCCTCTTCGGTGAGGTCGTCGGGTCCCGAGAAGACGACCGCGAAACTGCGGAACAGCGACGGTTCGGCGCGATAGCGCGCGGCGAAGCAGCGCAGCCGCTCATGGATACGCAGATCATCCCAGGCGCTGGCGATATCGCGTGCGCCAAGCACGTCGAGCGTCCCCTTGGCCAGCGCGGCCTTGGCCCCGACGCAGGGAAAGCCGTGGTCGGCGATATAATCCGACAGCATCGTCTTGGCCTCGTCCTCATGCGGATCCGCCCAATTGAACATCGATTTCGAGGGTAGCATGGGTAGGAAACGACCCGGCGGAGGGCAGCGTTCCGGGATTCCGCCGCCGACTTGATCCGCCTCAATGCGAAAGACTGGAGGGATGACCGGCATGTCCGTACAGCCCCGGCTGCATCAGACCGGGACGGATCGCGCCGGGGTCGTCACGGGATCCGCCGCCCCCGCCTCGAACCACGGCGTCACCAGCAGGTGCGGCATCGCCAGCGCCGCGATGGCTGCGAACAGCGGCCGGACACCGCTATCATCCCACCGCCAGACGATCCCGCCGATCAGCAGCACCAGCAACATCGCCGCGCCGAGCACCGGCGCGATCGCGCGGAGATAGGATTGCGCCGTCATGCATCCGATCCGCTCGCACCGTTGCCACGTCTGCGGCAGCGCATGCAGGATCAGGAAGCCGAGCGAGAAGCCGATCAGCGGCGGCAGCAGCAGCAGCGCCGCCGTTCCCGCGAACAGCCGGGGGTCGCGCCGCACGATGGCGAGCGCCAGCAATCCGGCCGCGGCGATCCCGCCGAGCCACGTCAACCCGGTGACCAGACCGGGCAGCATTGCCGGCGTAATGCCGCCATGCTGCAGGATCACCGTCAGCGAAGCGGCGTGCAGCGTCGCCGGGGTGGCGATCAGGCTCACGCCGCGCGCCACCCGCTCCACCCACGTCCCCTCCGGTGCGTCCTCCATCGCGAAGTGGATCGCCGAGGCGAGCAGGAAGGCCGGCAGGGCCACCGCCGGATCGGCGATCCACCAGCCGAGGCAGATCAGGCAGACTAGGCCATAACAGGCGAGAAACAGCGGGCGCCGCCGCGGTGCGACGATCGCCAGATCGCTCGCCCCGTGCGCCATGCCGATGACGCCGATCGCGACGCCCGCAAAGGCGAGTTGCAGCAGCAGCGGTCCGCATGCGGCGACCACCGCCGCGACGGTGAGCGCGCTCCAGCCGATCGCCGGAGCGCGCCCGCTCACCACCGGTCGCCGCGCGAGTCGGCGTGCTGTGCCAGCGCCTTTTCGAGATTGCTCGCCGCGTAGAAGGCGTAAACCACCTTGGCGAGCACATCCATGATGAGGATCGCCCAGACCGAGGCGGGATCGCTGATGATCTTCAGCCCCTCCGGCCCGACGAGGAAGACGATCGGATAGAGGAACCAGATCACCGTCAGGAAGGCGAGGTTCTTGTTATAGGCGCCACCCAGCGCCGCGCCGCGTTCCACCGCCTTGGCCCGCAACGGTCCCCACAGCAGATAGAGCACGCTCAGGAAGGCGACGCACGACCAGGCATACCAGACCCATTTGATCAGCGGCGGTCCGGCAAGCGCCGAGACGAGGCCGGTGACGATCATCAGCACGTCGAGCACGATGATCGCAGTCAGGTGGCCGCCGACTTCGCCGGTACGCCCCTGTTCGTGGAAGGCGAGCAGCACCAGCCCGGCGAGCAGGATCGGCGTCGTCACCGACCAGTCGAGATAGCGCGCGACATAGACCGCCGAGCCGTCGACTTTGAGCAATGTGCCGATGCCGAACGCCATCGCCAGATAGGCGGTCGCGGCGATGAACGGCACGCTCGAATGCAGCAACGTATGATGACCCGACGGCGGGGTCTTCTTGCCCGTCGCATAAATCGCCAGCGAGGCGAGCGACATGATGGCGAATCCGAGGAGAAAGGCAGTCTGGTCCATAGGGTGTCATCCCTTGCCGGGAACGACCCAATGTCGACCCAAGCGCATAACGGCGTGTGTGACTTTTTGTGTCCCGATCCTCGAAACTTATCCTGCATCAGCCGGCCAGCCGCGCTCCCGGCTGGTTTCGTCACTAGCGTTCAGGGTGCCTGCCGCCGACCGGCGCGACCCGGTATCACCCGCCGCCGGCGGCCGGCGGCGGGCGATGGTGGCACTCAGGTGGCAATGCCGATCGTCGCGGTCCCGACCAGACCGGCCGATGCCGAACCGGTGATCGTCGGAGTCTGCACCGCGAGCTGCGCGCTGCTGTTGTCTCCGAAGACATTGTCGCTGGCGAGCGTCACCTGCGCGAAATTGGTCTTGCTCGTCGGATAGACGCTGGTGTCCGCGAAGATGGTCGTGCACGTCGCCGCCGGCATCGCCAGCTGTGAGGTCAGCACCGCATATTTGCCGCCGAGCGCGTTGCTGAGGCTCGAGAACACCTCGAAATGCATATGCGGCCAGCGGCCCGAATAGCAGGCGGGGAAGATCGTCGTGAACGTCACCTGCCCGTTGGCGTCGGTCACCTGCACGCCGCGCAGATAGCTCTCCGCGGTCGCGCCCGAATAGAGCGAATAATTGCCGTTGCGGTCGCAATGCCACAGATAGATCGCATAGCCGACGAGCGGGGCGCAGCTCGCATTGACGTTGACCAGGGTCAGCGTGATCGTCAGCTGCACGCCGGTCGCGACCGTGGTGCTCGAAATGAAGCTCGGCCGGATGTCGCTGCGCACGACGCCGCTGACGGTGAGGATGTTCGAGGTCGATCCTCCCGACGTGTTGGTCCCGTCGGCGGGATAGGGACCGGAGGTTTCGGTGGGATCGGCGATACAGGCGGTGCTGGTCGACGTGGCGGTCGGTGTCGGCGTCGCCGTTGCGGTGGCGGTCGGCGTCGGCGTGGCGGTACTGCCGGTGGTGACGGCGACGGTGTCGCTCGAACTGCCGTCGCTGCCGCCGCAGCCGGCGACGAGCGCGGCGGTGCCGACCCCCGCGAACCATTTGAGCGCGCGCCGCCGGGCGACGAGCGCCTCCATCCGTTCGAGGTCTTCGGCGAGGCTGTGGCCGTGGCCGTGGTCGTGATCTTGGTCGTGCTGGAAGGTCATGGCATCCGCTGTCCTGTTGGCGTGGCAGCAGGATGACCGCGCTACCGCACCGCCGTATGTCATCGATCGTAGCAGTGTTGCAGGATGTTGCGCCGGTCAGGCGAGCGGCAGCGTCACCCGCGCGCGGCCGCCGGTCGGGCCGTTCTCCAGCGTCGCGCCGCCGCCGTGCCGCGCCGCGATCGCGCGGACGATCGCGAGGCCGAGGCCCGTGCCGCCGGTGGCACGGTTGCGCGAGGGATCGCCGCGGACGAACGGCTCGAACAACCGCTCGACCGTCGCCGCGTCGATGCCCGCGCCGCGATCGTCGATCGTCACCTCGACCATGCCGGGATCGACTCGCCAGCCGATCGCCGCGGAGCCGCCATAGCGGATCGCATTGTCGATCAGATTGCCGAACAGGCGGCGCAACGCCGCCGAATCACCGCGGATCACCGCACGCGGACCGGGATCGAGCGTCACCGGCATGCCCGCCACCTGCATGTCGTCGGCGAGGCTGTCGAGCAGGCTGCCGAGATCGAGCCGGTCCTGCGCCTGCGCCTCGCTGTCGTCGCGCGCGAAGGCGAGGGCGGTGCGGATCATCGCGCGCATCTCGTCGATATCGGCGGCGGCCCGGTTGCGGGCCTGATCGGGCAGTTGCTCGATCCAGAAGGCGAGCCGGGCGAGCGGCGTGCCGAGATCGTGCGCGATCGCCGCGAGCATCGTCGTCCGCCCCTCGGCATGACCGGCGAGCCGCGCGTGCATCGTCGCGACGGCGCGCGCCAGCTCGCGCACCTCGCGCGATCCGCTGTCGGGCAATGCCGGCAGATGTGCCCCTGCCCGCGCCTGATCGGCAGCGGCGGCAAGGCGGCGGAGCGGCTGCGAGATCGCGCCTGCCAGCCACCAGGCGGGGATCGCCAGCAGCAGGATCGCGACCAACATCGACGCGAGTGTCACCCAATGCCAGCGGCGCAGCAGCGGCGGTTCGACGCTGTCGAGCCGTCGCCAGCGGTCGCCTATCCGCGAAGCGAGGCGATAGTCGCCGAACAGCGCGTCGCCCGGTCCGGGGGCCTGTCCCTCCGCCCGCGTCAGCACGACGACATCGGCCCGCGCCACGCCGAGTTCGCCGGCGAGCGCCGCGGCCAGCCGCGGGTCGGCATGCCATCGCTCGTCCGCGACCGGCGGGGTCGTGGCAATGCTCAGCCGCCAGCGCCTGTCGCCGTCACGGGGCAACCGGCCGGTGCGCAGCGTGCGGGCGATCGACGACAGCGACTGCGGCGCGTCGCGCGGCGGCGGCCCGTTGAAGGTGACGACGAAGAACACCGCCGTGGCGACCAGCACCGAGGCGATGACCAGCGCGAAGATCGATTGGGCGATCGACCGCGCCGGCGCCGCGCGGTCAGCGCTGCTCGACATCGGCGACGAACATATAGCCTTCGTTGCGCACGGTGCGGATCAGATCGTCACCGCCATTGCCGTCGGTCCGGCTGAGCTTGCGGCGCAGGCGGCTGATCTGGACGTCGATGGCGCGATCGAAATGCTCGGCATTCGGGCCGCGCGCGTGGTCGAGCAGGAAGTCGCGGGTCAGCACGCGGCGGGGATGATCGACCAGCGTCATCATCAGCCGCAACTCGCCGTCGGACAGGTTGATCGCGACGCCATCGGGATCGAACAGCAACCGCCCGAGCGGATCGAGCCGCCAGCCGGCGAAACGCTTGAGCGGCCGCGCCGCCACCGCTTCCACCGCGGCGGGACCCGCCTGCCTTCGCAGCACCGATCGGATGCGGGCGAGCAACTCGCGCGGGTTGGCGGGCTTGGCGAGATAATCGTCGGCGCCCATCTCCAGCCCGACGATACGGTCGACCTCCTCGCCGATCACCGACAGGATGATGACCGGCGGCGCGCTGCTGCGGTCGAGCGAGCGCAGGATGGTGAGCCCGTCCTCCCCCGGCATCATCACGTCGAGCACGACGAGCGCATAGCTCTGCCGATCGAGCGCCGCCCGCATCGCCGCGCCGTCCGCCGCGGTATCGACGATATAGCCGTGCGTGGTGAGAAATTCCGCGGTCAGTTCGCGGATGCCCGGATCGTCATCGACAATGAGCAGGCGGGTGTCAGCGGCCATGGGATCAGGGGTCCAGACGGGATCGGCGATGGGAAGCATGTCTAAGGCTGACCGGCGTCTGTGTCGCCGGTTTTGCGATGCTGCAACATCCGGGTACGTTCGGACGGAATCGACAGCGCTACAATCGTTTCCGACGCCGAAGGGGCGTCGGTACAGCGGCGCCCCGGTCGATTGCTGCCCTGCCGCTCGTCGCGCTGCGGCCTTGGAAGGCAGCGGTCGGGATCGTGGCTTCGCCGGTGAATGACTTTGACCAGACCACCCGACTAACCTACGCATTTTGCATGAGAACAGAGCCACGCGCGGCGGCTTTGGCCGAGCGTTCCGGCCGATGACGCCCGCCGTCATCGACCGGCCCGCCGTCGACGCCGCGACCTTCGCCGGCGAGATCGCGAACGGCTACGTCCCCGTCGTGCTGCGCGGGCAGGTCCGCGACTGGGCGGCGGTGCGCGCCGGCCGCGGTGGCGACCGCGCGATGGCGACCTATCTCGCCCGGTTCGGCGGTGGTCAGCCGCTCGACGTGATGATCGGCCCGCCGGAGATCGGCGGCCGCTTCTTCTACAACGACGATCTCAGCGGCTTCAACTTTCACAAACAGAAGGTCGCGCTCGGCCAGTTGCTCGGCCAGCTCGTCCGCTACAGCGAGGCGGCGGCGGCCGATGCGCATGCGCTCTACGCCAATGCCGCGACCGCGCCCGAGCATCTGCCGGGATGGGATGAGGACAATTGGCTCGACCTGCCGACGGGCGACGCTCCGGCGCGCCTGTGGATCGGCAATGCGACCCGCGTCGCGACGCATTACGACGAATCGAGCAACGTCGCCTGCGTCGTCCACGGCCGCCGCCGGTTCACGCTCTTCCCGCCCGACCAGATCGCCAACCTCTATGTCGGGCCGCTCGACCAGACGATGGCCGGCCCGCCGTCGAGCATGGTCGATCCCGAACGGCCCGATCTCGCCCGCTATCCGCGCTTCGCCGAGGCGCTCCGCCACGCGCAGGTCGCCGAGCTCGAACCCGGCGACGCGATCTTCATGCCGGCGCTCTGGTGGCATCATGTCGCCGCGCTCGATCCGCTCAACGTGCTGGTCAATTACTGGTGGGCGGATGCGGCGGCGCCCTCGCCGTTCGGCGCGCTGGTCCACGGCCTGCTGGCGGTGCGCGACCTGCCGCCGGCGCAGCGCGCCGCGTGGCGCGGCTGGTTCGATCATTACATCTTCGCCGACGACGCGCAGGACGCCGCCGCCCATCTGCCCGAGCCGGCGCGCGGCATCCTCTCCCCCGCGAGTCCGGCGCGGACCGAACGGCTGCGCGGCTTCCTCATCCGGTTGCTCGGCGGCGGGCGTTAGCTCCGCGCGAGACTGTCGCGCAGCGTCGCGCGGATCCGCGCCGCGGCGGCGGGATGGATCGTGCCGAGCACGCCCTTCGCCGCCTCCGGCAGATGCGCGGCGGGATCGCCTTCGCCGCGGAAGACGAGATGCTCGAACATCGCGCGAAAGGCGTCGCGCTGGTCCGCCGGCAGGGGCGCAATCGTCAGCAGCGCGTGGAGCAGCGCATCATAGGGATTGCCGAGATCGGCGCGCGCCGGATTCCACCAGTAATTGACGAAGGCGTTGACCGGATCGAGCGATTCGACGGCATGCCACCAGTGGAACGGGATGTAGATCGCATCGCCCGGCATCAGCGTCGCCGTCTGTGCGACCTTGGCGGCCTCGGCGAAGCGCGGGAAGCGCGCCAGATCGGGCGCGTCCGGATCGACGAGGCTGACCGGCGTGCCCGCGGGTGTCAGCTCGAGCGGCCCCATATAGAGGTTGCCGACCTGATCGGGCGGGAACAGCGTGAACCGCCGCCGCCCCATCACGACGACGCCGACATTCTCCATCAGATCGTAATGCGTCGCGACGCGGATCGCATTGCCCAGCCAGATGCGCGGCACCACCTCCGCCGCGACCAGATCGGTGGTATTGGCCTGGGTGAAGCCGGGCAGCAGCTGCGGCAGCGGCACCGACTGGATCGCCATCGCAAACGGCTCGGCGCGGTCGCGATCGCGCAGCAGGCGTTCGAGGAACGGGTCGAGCGGCGTCTGGCCGCGCATGAAGTTCATCGCGCCGAGGTCGGGCGTGTAGAAGAAGCGCCCGCCGATCGACGGTTCGCCGAGGATCGCCGCGACCGGCTCCGCATGGCTGAACTGGCGCAGATAGCCGATGCCCTCCTCCGCCGAGCGTTGCGCCGCCTGCACCGCGGGCCAGTCCCGCGCGATTCCGCGCAGCACGACGGGGCGCCCGGCCGGCCGGATCTCCGTATCGAAGGTACGCCGGTCGATGCCGGTGATCTCGGGAAGGGGGTGCGCGGTCATGCGGCGGCTCCGGTCAGTGTGCAGCCATAATGCGCGAGGATATCGTCCTGCCGCGCCAGCAGGTGCGCCGTCTCCGCGACGACGGTGCGAATATGGCCGAGCCGCGCCAGCGTCTCCGCGTCCGATAGCAGGTCGGCGGCGGGATGATAGCCGCCCGCCCTCACCCCCTGCCCGACCATCACCGACAGCCAGCTCGTCTCGGTGAACAATTCCTCATGCTCGCGGAAGATACGGCCATTGGCGGCGAAGATCGCCAGCTTGTCGGCAAGACCGGGCGGCGGCGGCAGCGTGCGGCAATAGTCCCAGAAGGCGGTGTCGTCTCGGTCGGTCGCCTTATAGTGGAGGACCAGGAAGTCGCGGATGTCGCGATAGTCCTCGACATGCGCGGCATTGAACCGGTCGATCTCGCGCTGGTCGAACGCGCGCGTCGGCCAATAGGTCAGCAGCCGCGCGATCGCCGACTGGACGAGGTGGATGCTGGTCGATTCGAGCGGCTCGAGGAACCCGCCGGCAAGCCCGAGCGCGACGACATTGCCGACCCAGGCGCGGCGGCGATGCCCGGCGGTGAAGCGCAGGAAGCGCGGCTCCGCCAGCGGCGCGCCGTCGAGATTGGCCAGCAGGGTCGCGGCGGCCTCGTCGTCGGACAGATGCTCGCTCGCATAGACATAGCCGTTGCCGATGCGATGCTGGAGCGGGATGCGCCACTGCCAGCCCGCCGCGCGCGCGGTCGACCGGGTGAGCGGCTGCCGCTCGCCGCCATTGGCGCACGGCACCGCGACCGCGCGGTCGCAGGGCAGCCAGTCGCGCCAGTCCTCGAACCCCGCCTGCATCTCGCCCTCGATCAACAGCCCTCGAAACCCCGAGCAGTCGATGAACAGGTCGCCCTCGACGCGCGCGCCGGACGCGAGCGTCACCGCGGCGACATGGCCGCTTTCGCCGTCACGGTCGACGCCGACGATCCGCCCCTCGGTCCGGCGCACGCCGTTCGCCTCCGCCAGCCGGCGGAGCAGCCGTGCATAGAGACCGGCGTCGAACTGGAAGGCATAGCCTAGCTTCGACAGCGGCGATCCCGGCTGATCGGGTCGCGGGTGGCCGAACCGCCCCTGCAGGCCGGCAACGATCGCCAGCGAATAGGCGTCGAGCGGCGTCGTGTCGCCGAGCTCACGCCCCTTGAGCCAGAAATGGTGGAACTCGATCCCCTTCATGTCGAGCCCATAGCTGCCGAAGGGATGGACGTAGCGATGGCCGGGACGGACCCAGTCGACGAACTCGATGCCGAGCTTGTAGGTCGCCCGCGTCTCGCGCATGAACATCGCCTCGTCGAGACCGAGCATCGTGTTGAACAGCACGATCTGCGGGATCGTCGCCTCGCCGACGCCGACGGTGCCGATCTCCTCCGATTCGACCAGCTCGATGCTCAGCCCCGGCATGTCGCCGAGGATGCGGGAGATCCCCGCTGCCGCCATCCAGCCGGCGGTCCCGCCGCCGACGATCACGACGCGGCGGATCGCGTCCTGCCTCACAGCGGATCGGCCGAGAAATCGAAGGGCGATTCGGAGGCGAAGGAGAAGGTCGGCGTCTCCGGCGAGGTGGGCGGCGGCGGCGGCGGCGCGGCCGGCCGGCCGGCGACATGGCGCAGGAAGTCGCCATGGCTCGGCAACCGCGCGGCGACGTCGAGATAGCCGCGACGCATCTCTTCCAGCGCGCCGGCCACCTTCTCCTCGTCGAGCGCATCGACCGCGGGTTCGTGATCGTCCGGCACGATATGCTGGCCGAGGCAGACGCTGACCCAGCTGGTCGTCGCGAACAGCTCGCGGTTTTCGCGGAAAACGCGGCCCTTGGCGCGGAACAGCTCGATCTTGCGGGCGAGGCTGTCGGGCACGCTCATCGTCCGGCAGCGATCCCAGAACGGCGTGTCGCTGCGCCGCGTCGCCTTATAGTGGAGGATGACGAAGTCGCGGACGTCGGCATAGAGCTCGTCCATCTGCGCATTATATTCGTCGCGCTCGACCGGGTTGAAGCGGCGGTCCGGGAACAGCGCGATCAGCCGCGCGATGCCGGACTGGACGAGGTGGATCGAGGTCGATTCGAGCGGTTCGATGAAGCCGCTCGCCAGCCCGAGCGCGACGACGTTGCGATGCCAGCTCCGCTTGCGCCGTCCCGTGGTGAAGGACAGGTGACGCGGCGCGGCGAGCGCCTCGCCCTCCAGGTTGGCGAGCAGCTCGCGCTCGGCCTGCTCGGGCTGCTGGAAGTCGCTGCAATAGACGAGGCCGTTGCCCATCCGCTGCTGCAACGGAATGCGCCATTGCCAGCCGGAACCGCGTGCGGTCGCGCGGGTGAAGGGATCGGGATCGCCGGCATAGGCGCTCGGCACCGCGACCGCGCGGTCGCACGGCAGCCAGTGGCGCCAATCCTCGTATCCGGTCTCCAGCGTCTCCTCGATCAGCACGCCGCGGAAGCCGGAACAGTCGATGAACAGGTCGCCGCCGACGACCTGCCCGTCCTCCAGCTTGAGCGCGGTGACGTGACCGTCCTCGGGCCGCTGCGCCACCGCCGTCACCTTGCCCTCGATCCGCTGCACGCCATTCTGCTCGGCGAAGCGGCGCAGGAAGGCGGCATAGCGGGCCGCATCGAAATGATAGGCGTAGAACAGGTCCTTGACCGCCGACTGCGCCTGCGCCGCCGGGGGTGCGAACTTGCCGGCCTGCGCCGCGACCGCGCTCATCGACCAGGCGGAGATGTCGGGCATCACCCGCCGCTGCCGCTCGCGCAGGTAGAGCTGGTGGAAATGCACGCCGGCAAGGTCGTGACCATGGGCGCCGAACGGGTGGAAATAGCGTTCGCCGAGGCCGCCCCAGTCGACGAACTCGATCCCCAATTTGTAGGTGCCGCCGGTCTGGCGGATGAACTCATGCTCGTCGATGCCGAGCATGGTGTTGAAGGTCCGCAGCGGCGGGATCGTCGCCTCGCCGACGCCGACGGTGCCGATCTCCTCCGATTCGATCAGCGTCACCCGCGTGACGCCATTGTTGAGGAAGCGCGACAGCGCCGCCGCCGCCATCCAGCCTGCCGTTCCCCCGCCGAGGATCACCACGCTGCGGATCGTATGTTCGTTCATCTGCTCAGCCGTTTCCGCTGTGAGTGATAATAGTCGTCGAGCGTCGGACAGCGCATCACCGCCTCTGCGATCGCGCCGCGATAGGACGCCATCGCACGGTCGCTGTCTGCCGCATCGGTTCCGTCGATCAACGGGTCGATCCGCCGCGGCAGCGCACCCTGCCCGATCAGCACCGCCAGCCAGTCGTCGCGCGAGAAGGTCTCCTCCTCGAAGAACGGCAGCCGCCCGCGCGCGCCGAACAGCGCCAGCGTCTCGGCGAGGCTCGGCGGCAAGGCGACCGGCTCGCGCCAGAAGGGCTCGGGCCGCCGCGCCGTGGCATAATGAGCGAGCACGAAGTCGCGCACCCGCATCACCTCGGCCGAGGCCTGGCGATTATAGTCGGCGATTTCCAGCGGATGACAGGCGCGCCCCGGCAGCATCGAGATGATCCGGTCGATCGCGCTCTGCGCCAGGTGGAGATGGGTGAAGTCGAGCGGTTCGATCACCGTCGCCGCATCGCCGATCGCGACGCAATTGCGGGCCCATGGCGCAGGCCGCGTCCCCTGCCGGAAAGACGCCGCCGGGGTCACCATGGTCGCGCCCGCCGCGGTCAGCGCCTGCTGCGCCTCCGCCTCGGAAAGGAACTCCGCCGCATAGCACAGCCCATGCAGCGTCCGCCCCACCGCTGCCGATCGCCAGCGCCAGCCGGCGGGCAGCGCCGACACCGTATCGAGGGCGGTCAGCGGTGCGGCTGCGCCCTCTCCGGTGACGAGACGGTCGCAGCGCAGCCATGGCTGCCAATCCTCCCATTGCGCGTCGATCGCGCTCCGCACGAGTGCGCGCGGACCGGAGGCATCGACGAAGACATCGGCCGTCACCTCGCCGCCGTCGGCCAGCGCCAGCGCAGCGACGAAGCCGTCGTCGCCGCGCAACCGCACCGATGCGACCGTGCCGTCGCGCACCACGACGCCGAAATGCCGTCCGAACGCCTCGAGCATCCCCCGATAGCGCGGCACGTCGAGCACCAGCGCCGCCTGCACCTCCGCCATCGGCCCGGCCGGCGGGACCGGCATCCGCCCGGCGCGCGCCAGTGCCGCCGCGGGCGCGTGCGCCTCGAACGGCGCCGTCGTTCCCGCCCGCGCCGCCCGCAGCCAGTGATGGTGGAACGACGCGGTGCCGAACGGCTGACCGCACGGGCCATAGGCATGGACATAGGGCGGCTGCCCCTCCGCCCAGCCGTCGAACAGCGTGCCGAGCCGCCAGACGCCGCCCGCGCGCAGCACCGCATCCTCCTCGCGCAATCCGAGATCGTCGTGGAAGCCGATCGTCGAGGGCAAGGTCTGCGCGATCCGGTCGGCAAGCGCGTCGGGCGAGGGCGGCGTTGCGACGATCGTCACCGCGACGTCCGGCACGCGCCGGCGCAACGCCACCGCCGCCGACCAGCCGACGATGCCGCCGCCGACCACGACGATCCGCTCGATCGGTGCGTCGATCGCGGTCATGCCGCCGGCATCGGGCAATAGTCGGCGAGGAACGCGGCGTGATCGGGCATCGCGCCGACCGCGCCGGTGATCTCGCCGCGCATCCGCTCGAGCCCGGCGAGCAGGCTGTCGGTCGACGGTGCCGAGGCGCGCGGGTCCGCCGCCGCGGGCACGATGCGCTGGCCCAGATAGACCGACACCCAGCTCGCATCGAGGAACGCGCCCTCGCGATATTTGACGACGCGCCCCCGCCGGCGGAACAGCGCCATCTTCTCGGCAAGGCTGTCGGGCACGGCCATGGTCCGCATGTGACGCCAGAACGGCGAATCGTCGCGCTCGGTGGCGTGATAATGCAGGATCAGGAAGTCGCGGACCCGATCATATTCCATGTTGATCAGGCGGTTGAACGCGTCGCGGTCGACATCGGCGATGGTGCGCTCGGGGAACAGCTCGACCAGCGCGGTGATTGCCTGCTGGACCAGATACAGGCTGGTCGATTCGAGCGGTTCGAGGAAGCCCGAGGCGAGCCCGATCGCGACCACATTCCCCACCCAGCTGCGCGTGCGCCGCCCCGCCTTGAAGCGCAGCACGCGCGGATCGGTGAGCGGCGTCCCCTCGACCGAGGCGAGCAGGGCATCCGTCGCGGCGCTTTCCGACAGGAAGTCGCTCGCGAAGACATAACCGTTGCCGGTGCGATGCTGAAGCGGAATGCGCCAGCGCCAGCCCGCCGGCATCGCGATCGCGCTGGTATAGGGCGTCACCGCCGTCTCGGTCCGGCACGGCATCGCGACGGCGCGGTCGGCGGGCAGCCATTGCGACCAATCCTCGAACCGCTCCGCCATCTCCTGGCCGATCAGGATCGCGGCAAAGCCCGAACAGTCGACGAACAGATCGCCCTCGACACGCCGGCCGTCCGACAGGATCAGCGCGGTCACGCTGCCGCTCGCCGGGTCACGCTCCGCGGCGACGATCCGCCCTTCGGTCCGGCGCGCGCCGAGCCGTTCGGCGAGGCGGCGCAGATAGGGCGCGAAGGCGACCGCATCGAACTGATAGGCATAGCCGAAGGTCGAGGCGATCTGCTGGGGATCGCGCGCCGGCGGGCCGAACCGATTCGCCCGCGCCAGCGAACAGGCCATCGAATAGGCCTCGATCGGCGGCAGCGTCACGCCGGCGCGCAGCAGGCGCGTGTAATAATGGTGGAACTGCACCTCGCCGCTGCCGCGGCCGAAGGTGCCGAACGGGTGGATATAGCTGTCCCCCACCCGCCCCCAGTCGCGGAATTCGATACCGAGTTTGAAGGTCGCCCGCGTCGCCGCCATGAACTCCGCCTCGACGATCCCGAGACGCTCGTTGAAGGCGCGAATATGCGGCAGCGTCGCCTCGCCGACCCCGATGATTCCGATCGCCTCCGATTCGACCAGCTCGACGGTGCACCGGGTGGGCAGCAGCTTGGCCAGCGCCGTGGCCGCCATCCAACCGGACGCCCCCCCGCCGACGACCACCACCCGCTGCCGCTTGCCGTCCATCCGCCCCTTCCATGACCGGCGCCTGTCCCGCGCCGTGATGAGCCGTGTCATACCGTAGTTTCGGCGTCCGCAAACCGTCATTTAGATCAATGTTTTAGAATCGTGGTAGCGCAAACAAAATTGCTTGCGTCGAGGCCGCCGGGCTCGTACCCAATGCAGCAAGATGCCGCGCGGCGTGCCGCGACGAGACATCGATAGGGACTGTAAGTTGGGGATGCTAGACGATGGCCGACGATAGGCAGCTTGCGCGCGTGGTTCAGACGCGGTTTCGCAGCAAAGCAATTCTTACCAGTGTATCCGTCACCGCGATGTGCGTGTTCGCCCTGAGCGCCCCGGCCTATGCGCAGACGGGTGCGGCGAGCGGCCAGAATACCGCGGGCAGCGCGACCTCGCCCAATACGCCGGGCACCGATCCGGCCGCGCCGCAGACCGGCGATGCCGCCGCCACCGACGATGCCGGCGCCAATGACATCGTCGTCACCGGCATCCGGCAGAGCCTTGCCAACGCCCAGACGATCAAGCGCAATTCGGATACGGTCGTCGACGCGATCACCGCGCAGGACATCGGCGCTTTGCCCGACCGGTCGGTGACCGAAGCGTTGCAGCGCGTCCCAGGCGTCTCGATCAACCGCTTCGCCGGCAACAACGATCCAGACCATTTCTCGGTCGAGGGCTCGGGCGTCAACGTCCGCGGCCTCAACTTCGTCCGCTCCGAGTTCAACGGCCGCGACACCTTCTCCGCCGGCATCGGCGGCCAGGCGATCAACTTCGCCGACGTGCCGTCCGAATTGCTCGGCTCGGTCGAGGTCTACAAGAACGCGACCGCCGATCTGATCGAGGGCGGCCTTGCCGGCACGGTCAATCTCAACACGCGCAAGCCGTTCGACAACAAGGGCTTCCACATCGGCGGCGGGATCGAGGCCAATTACGGCGATTTCGCCAAGAAGTGGGCGCCGACCGGATCGCTGCTCATCTCCAACACCTGGGACACGCCGCTCGGCCGGTTCGGCCTCCTTGCCAACGGCTCCTACTCGCGCCTGCGCAGCCGCGCCGATGGCATCCAGGTCACCAATTATCAGACGCGCGACGGCGTCCAGGCGGCGACTGGTACCGGTACCAACACCACCGTAACCTGCCGCAACCAGCTGCCGGGCACCACCGACGCCTTCACCCTCATCCCCGGCACCGTCAACAACGCCGCCGGTGAAGCGGTACCCAATCCGGCCAACGTCTGCGGCGCGGCCGGCACGGCGGGAGCGGACGGCTTCGCCGATCCCATGGGCCTCGCCTATGCGCCGATCGGCGGCCAGTTCCGCAGCCAGGATTACGATCGCCGCCGCGATGGTCAGGCGCTCGCCGTCCAGTGGGAGAGCAACGACGAGCGCGCCACCTTCACCGCGCAGTTCCTCCGTACCCATTCCACGAATGCGTGGGGCGAGCATACGTTCGAGACCGCGCCAGACCTGTCGGAATACAATACCTATCCGGCCGGCTGTCAGCAGAACGGCAACGGTCCGCTCAACGGCGCCGGCAACGCCACGACACGCGCGGAATGCGCGCTCAACGGCTCGGGTCAGTTCCAGTTCGGCGCCAATCAGCGCGGCAACGGCTACAATCCGGATGCCGGCGCCTATCCGAACTTCGTCTATGACAACAACGGCCTGTTCCAGAGCGGTTTCATCACCCTGCCCGGCTCCGGCTGGCGGACCGCGTCGAGCGGCACGGCGACAACCACCGTCCCGACCGGCGGTGCGCAGCAGTCGCTGTCGCGGCGTCAGGTCTACGACGAAAACCTCGTCAAGGATGCCGGCTTCAACCTGAAGTTCAATCCGGACGACCATTGGTCGATGAACCTCGACGTCGACTATACGTATGCCAAGCACGACGTCACCGATCTCAGCGTGTTCGGCTCGACCTTCGCGGACTCGGAGCTGGATCTGACCGGCAATATCCCGGTCGTCATCCCGCACAAGCCGCTGACGCTCGCCGCCAATTGGGCGACGCCCAATCCGGCGCTCGCCGCAGCCTCCGACAGCCAGTATTTCTCCAGCCGGGATTTCCAGTTCTGGCGTGCCGCGATGGATCACATCGAGCATAGCGAAGGCTCGGAATATCAGATCAAGGGCGACTTCGCCTATAAGTTCGACGATGGCAAGTTCCTCAACCGCATTAAGTTCGGCGCCCGTTACGCCGAGCGGACGCAGGACGTGCGCTACACGGCGTACAATTGGGGTGCGATCAGCGAGGTCTGGTCCGGCGCGCCGGTGACGTTCAACCAGGGCGACACCAGCCGCTCGTCGCTCTACAGCTTCGACAACTTCTTCCGCGGCAAGACCAACGCACCGCCGAGCGCCTATTATTACAATGGCGACCTGATCAACGGCTACAATTCGGCGGTCAGCTTCTTCCAGACGCAGAACGACATCTGGCGCAACACCAACGGCGCGACGGCGACCAATCGCTTCCTCGCGGCGGGCCAGCGCGCCGGCGCGATCCCCGGCACGGCGTTCCTGCCCTCCGAAGTCTCGCGCGTGACGCAGGAAGACAGCGCCGCTTATGCGATGCTGCAATTCGGCAGCAACGATCCGATGTTCGGCAACATCCGCGTCTCGGGCAATGTCGGCGTGCGCTACGTGCACACCACGGTGTTGTCGCAGACGCAGACGGCGGTGCCGAACCGCACCGAATTGGGTGTCGTCGATCCCTATGCAACACGCTGCGTCGCGACGACGCGGACCTTGCCTGACGGGACGGTCGTGACCACCCAGCCCGGCGGCGTCTGCAGCCTAGGCGAGTCGGAATACAACCGCCTGCGCAACTTCGCGACGGACGGCTATGCCTCGCAACCGGCGTTCTTCACCAACAGCTACGGCTATTTCCTGCCGAGCGCCAACCTCAAGCTGGGCCTGTCGCGCGACGTGATCTTCCGCCTTGCGGGATCGAAGGTGCTGACGCGTCCCGACTTCGCCAACATCCGGCCCTATGTCACCTATGCGCTGGAGCCGGGTTCGGGCACCGTCACCATCAACGCCGGCAATCCCTATCTGAAGCCCGCCACCGCCTGGCAGTTCGACGCCACCGCGGAATGGTATTTCGCCCGCGTCGGCCAGTTGTCGGTCGACGCCTTCTACAAGACGGTCGACGGCTTCTTCTACCAGTCGCTGGTCAACCGTTCGATCACCAACAACGGCATCACGCAGAACATCCAGGCGCGTGGTCCGGCGAACTATGCCGGCAAGGGCAAGATCAAGGGGTTCGAGGTCGCCTATCAGCAGACCTTCGACTTCCTGCCCGGCTTCCTCAAGGGCCTCGGCTTCGCGGGCAACTATACCTATATCGACAGCTCGGGCCTGCCCAACTCGTTCCTCAACGGCGGTACGCCCTCGTCCGACTCGACGATCGCCAAGGGCAATCTGCCGCTCGAAGGCCTGTCGAAGCATAACTTCAACGCCACGGCCTTCTACGAAATGGGGCCGATCTCGCTGCGCGCCGCCTATAACTGGCGCTCGCGCTTCCTGTTGACCGCCGCCGACGTGATCTTCCCCTATACGTCGATCTTCAACGACGCGACCGGCCAGCTTGACGCCTCGGCGTTCGTCAACC
The DNA here is from genome assembly GCF_000632225.1 of Sphingomonas sp. RIT328. Taxonomy (GTDB): domain Bacteria; phylum Pseudomonadota; class Alphaproteobacteria; order Sphingomonadales; family Sphingomonadaceae; genus Sphingomonas; species Sphingomonas kyungheensis. The sequence goes on along the minus strand of NZ_JFYV01000015.1, from coordinate 41,688 downwards.
TGACCAAATACGTCAAGCTCGGCGTGCAGGGCGTCAACCTGACCAACACGACGACGAAACTGCTTCAGGCGTATAAGGCGGGCTCCAACGATCTGGCCCCCCGCTCCTACTTCACCAACGATCGCCGGTTCTCGGTCATCCTGCGCGCGAATTACTAAGCCGTCGCGGCGATACTTTAAAACTCGGAGGGCAGCGCCGCGGCGCTGCCCTTTTGTTTATGGTGCGTCGCCGACGTCACGACGCCGCCGCAGCGGATCGGGCGGCTATGCGGCCGCCGCCTTCCGGTGTTCGACGAACGTCATCAGCTCCGCAAACGGGGTCGGCCGGCTGATATGATAGCCCTGCGCCATGTCGCAGCCGCTCGCCCGCAGGAAGTGCAGGCACTCCGCATCCTCGATCCCCTCCGCGACGACCTTGAGGCCGAGGCTGTGGGCGAGATCGATCGTCGAGCGCACCAGGATCGCATCATGGTGGTTGGTGTGCGCGAATTGCACGAAGCTCCGGTCGATCTTGAGCTCGTTGAGCGGCAGCAGCTGCAGATAGCTCAAGGTACATTGGCCGGTGCCGTAATCGTCCATCGATACCGCGACGCCGAGGTCACGATAGCGCCGCAACGCCGCCACCGCCGCGTCGGGATCGTCCATCGCCGCGGACTCCGTCACCTCGAAGATCAGCGTCGCCGGCGGTACGGGCGATGCGGCGATGCGCCGCTCGATCGCATCGTTGAACGAGCGGGAAGTCAGCAGGGTCGCCGAGATATTGATGCCAACGGCCAGGTCATGACCGCGCGCGCGCCACGCGGCCGCGTCGTGCAGGACGCAATCGAAGATATGGAGCGTCAGCTTCTCGATACGGCCGGATTTCTCGGCGAGCGGGATGAACTGGTCGGGGCCGATGAAGCCGCGCTCCGGGTCGCGCCAGCGCACCAGCGCCTCGACGCTGGTGACGGCATCGACGGTGAGCGACAGCTTCGGCTGATAGAAGACCTCGATATGGCCCGCCGTCATCGCGTCGTCGAGGTCGCTCATCAGCGACAGCGCGCGTTCCAGATCGTCGTGCCGGGCGGCGCTGCGCGTCCAGAACAGGCTGGCCGCCTCTGCCTGTTCCGCGGCCAGTGCCGCCTCGGTCAGCAACCGGTCGGGGTCGCTGCCCTGGCTCGTCCCGACGCAGGTGCGGATATCGATCCTGCGACCGCCGACCTCGACCGGCTGCATCAGCAACGCCCGCAGGCCTGCCATCGCCTCGTCGAGCTGCTGATCGGGACCGATCACATAGGCGAGATGGTGGCCGCGGACCCGATAGACCTGCTGGTCGATGCTGACGATCTTGAGCCGCTCGGCCGTGCGGATCAGCGCGTTTTTCAGATCGTCGGGACCGACCACCGCCATGATCGCGTCGAGATTGCCGATCTGGACCACCGCGACATCGACCGGTGCGGCGAAGCGGCGATCGAGGAAGGCGGCGCGGTTGGGCAGAGCGGTTTCCCCGTCGGTGTGCCGCTGGATGCGGAAGCGGCGCACGATGTCGCGGATCAGGCAGCCGCCGGCGACCAGCAGGATCGTGCATACGGCGCCGGCCATCGGATAGATCACGTGGAGCCGATATTGCGCGATCAGGATCGAACCGAACAGCACCGCCAGCGCCGCGGAGGTGGTCAGGACCAGACCGACGGTGCGCCGCCGCCACAGAATGACGACGCCGAGCAGCAGCGCGGCGAGCAGCGGCAGGACCGCTGACCCGGTCGTCGGCAGGCCGGCGATCAGCGTCTCGGCCGCGAGCGCCTGGATGACGACGCCCGGCAACACGCCCCAGCGCGGCACCGCATAGCGGTCGCCCATCTCGATCGCGGTCGTGCCGATCAACACGGTCTTGCCGCGCACGGCCGCCGGATCGAACCGGCCCCGCATGACCGCGGCGAAGCTCAGCCGCGGAATCGTGCCGGGATCAATCGACAGGTCGACGGGAAAGGTCTGATCCGCGCGCCCCGACCGGCCGGCGATGAAGGCGGAGAGCGTCGGGCGCGGCAGGCCCGCGGTCATCGTCGCCAGCGGCACCGACCGGACGAGGCCATCGGCGTCGGGCGCCATGCTGACCGACGCCAGCGCGACATGCGGCCGGAACGCCGGAATGGGCAGCGCGTCGAGGCTGCGGCTGTCGGCGACGCCGGCCTTTTGCGCGAAGGTCGGCAGGGCGACCTGCCCCTCGGCGCGGCGCAACGCGTCGGCCATCGCGCGATCGTCGGCCGGATCGGAGGGCGAGGAGAAATCGACGTCGAAGACGATCGCGGCGGCGCCCGCCTGCCGCAGCGCGTCGATCACCGTGGCATAATGACGCCGCGGCCACGGCCAGCTCCGGATGACCGCGACGCTCGCGGCATCCATTTCGACGATCGCCACGCTCTGGCTCGCCGTGCCGCTGCGCAATGCCAGCCGCAGCGGGTCGATCGCACGATCGATCGGCCCGCCCAGCCCCGGCAGAAGCAGCAACACACCACAGAGCCCGGCAAGGATCAGGATGGCGATGGACGATCGGCGCGGCGCTCGGACGGTCATCAGAAGCCCTTGGACAGGCGCAGCGAAATGCGCGGGCTGCGATCGCCCGTGTCGAAGCGATCCGCGTTGAGCGGCAGCGCGATCTCGATCATGCCGTCCGCCGTACCGATCCCGAACCGGCCGCCGGCGCCGGTCGAGAACAGCTCGCCGCCGCCGAAGCCGTCGCGCAGATTGCTGACCTTGCCGCCGTCGACGAAGCCGTACAGCTGGAGCCGTTCGATCACCCCCGGAATGACGCGCCCGGCGTCGGCCCGGATCTCCATCGATGCCATGATGCCGTTGTCGCCGGTGCGCTCGGCATAATCATAGGCACGGGCGAAGGCGGGGCCGCCGATGCCGATCTCCGCGGTCGCCAGCAACGGCCGCGAGGCGAGCTGCCCTGCCGACGCGAGGACCAGCGTCAGCGGCTTGGCCAGCTTGGTCGTCCAGTCCACGGTATAGCCGACCAGCGCAAAACGCGCGTCGCCGTCGAACCGCGACGTCATCGCGTCCCCCTGATGCGTCACCCCCGCCAGCGGCAGACCGGCGGTCACGCCGACCTCGCCGCGCAGCGTACCGGGCCCCGCGGCGGTGAAGCCGATCAGCGATTCGGTCAGCGTCGCCAGCCGGTCGTGACGGATCGTCCGGCCGGCGAGCGTCTGATCGATCGACGCCGCGCGGAATTCGGTGGTCGACGACAGGCTGGTGGCGCGGCTGCGGGCGATCGGCCGGCTGTACGCTACCGCCACGTCGACACTATGGCCGACGACATCGAGCGGCTTGAGCGACGCCCCCGGATGCGAGCGGCCATAGGACGCCGCCACCGAGAGGACCGAGCCGACATCGTCGACCGGCGCGCTGTAGCGGCCGCGGACGAAGGCGAATTCGGTCGGCTGCACCGGCGTCTGCGCTGCGAGGAAGGCAAATTCGTCGCCCGATTGCAGCAGGCTGCGGGCGCTGGCGAGGATCGTCGAGCGGATCGGTCCGACTTCGGCGCTGCCGCGGTTGTCGAGCTGCGCATAGGCGCTGAAGCGATCGACGCTGATCGTGACGAGCAGGATGCCGAAGCCATTCTGCCGGACGTAGCGGCTGTTGACGACGCGCACGCCCGGCACGTCGCCGACGAGCAGGATCGCCTTTTCGAGCTGGTCGCGCCGCACGGGCTTGTCCGTCACCAGCAAGCGATTGAGGATCGCGTCGGCCCGCGGACTCGCCGCGCCGATGACGCGCACCGCATCGATCTTGCCGAGATCGAGCGTCACGCGGACGACGCCATTCTCGACGCGCTGCGCACCGATCAAGGCGACGGCGAACGGATAGCCGTCCTGCCGCGCCACGTCGGCGATCCGTCCGGCCAGGCCGGCAAGCTCGGCCTCACCGAGCTCGCGCCCGATGACGGAGAGATAGGCCGGTGCGTAGCGCGCGGCATCCGCGGGATCGATCCCGTCGATGACCACGGCGTTGATCATGCCGGTCACCGCGGGACCTGCTGCCTTGCCGGCCGCCGCGGTGTCGACCTGGACGGCGGGCTGCTGCGGCGTTGGCGCGACCGGGCGGGGCAGCGCCTGTTCGACGATCGTCGGATCCGCCTGATCGAGGCGCACCTGCGCGGAGACCGACGTTCCCAGTACGACCGCTCCGATAGAACCAATAAGACGTGAAATGCGCACCGCCGCCGACATCCTGCTTCCCCTGAACATGCCTGCGCCTATCCGGAGAAGTCTTTGGATTTAGTTAGCTTAAGCGAGCTCCTAAGCGGCCGTTTACCTTGGCAGGCAACGTCCTCGAAAGCAGCGGGGACAGATAGCGTCAAATCGGGTGGAACAGGGGCCCCCCAGGTCTGGAGTTGGGAATGCGTAGCAAGCTGTTGGTGATGCTGGCCGTCACCTGTTCATCGGCGGCCTTGGCCGGTCCGCGCGAATGGACGCTCAGCGAAGCTTCCGGGCCGGTGCAGGTGTCGCATGCCGGGCTCATCAAGGCGGGCGCCCGCGGCCTGGTGGTCGCCGCCGGGGATACGGTGACCACCGGCAAGGGGGGACGCGCCGTGCTCGTCCGCGGTACGGAATATATGATGGTCGCCCCTGCGTCGCAGCTGCGCCTCCCCGCCGCGCAGGAGGAAGCCGGCGGCTTCACCCGGGTGTTCGAGGATTTCGGCAACGTCGTCTTCATGATCAAGAAGAAGATGACGCCGCATTTCGAGGTCAAGACGCCCTATCTTGCCGCGGTCGTCAAAGGCACGACGTTCAGCGTCGGGGTCGGCGAGCAGGGCACGGCACTCCAGGTGCTCGAAGGCGCGGTCGATGTGTCGACGGTCGACGGGGGCGCGCATGATCTCGTGCTGCCGGGCGCGGTCGCGTTGATCTCCTCGAGCAACCGCTATCGCATGCAGGTCGAGAGCGGCGGCGTGACCAAGGTGATCACCTCCCCCGCCGCGCCGGCGGAAGCCGCACCGACGGCGACCGCCGCCTCCGCCTCGACCGCCACGCCGGCCGAAGCGACCGCCGCGACGACGGCCGATGCGACGACGAACGCTGCCACCACCACGACGACGGCTGCCGCGACCGCGGTCGTGGAGACGGCCGCGGCGCCGGTTCCGACGATCACCGCCGCCGTGTACGAACAACCCGTCTCGCTGTCGGGGACGACGGGCGGGCTGGTCGACGGCATGCTCGGCGGCGGCGCCGACATAGCGGAAGTCGCCAAGGCGACGCGGGTCGCCACCGAAGCCTCCACCGCGACCGTCAAGGTGGTCGAGGTCGCGGCCACCCTCAACGCCGCGCAGCGCAGCGGCGAGCAGGCGACGGAAATGGCGCAGCGTTCGGCCGCCGAGGCCGACGCCGCTGCCAAGGCGAAGGCGGATGCCGACCGTACCGCGCAGGCGGCCGCCGCCGCCGCCGCACAATCCGCGGCCGAAGCCGCCGCCGCCAAGGCCGATCAGGATCGCAGCGAGGCGGCCAAGGCGGCCGCGGCGGCGGCCGCGGATCAGGCGACCAAGGCCGCCGCCGCGGCGGCAGCAGACGCCGCCAAGGCAAGCGCCGAACAGGCCGCACGCGATGCCGCGCAGGCGCAGGCGCAGGCGGCCGCCGTCGCGGCGGCCAAGGCGGCGGACGACGCTGCGGCTGCCGCGAAGAACGATACCGCGCAGACCGCCGCGGCCGCCGCCGCCGCGGCCGCCGCCGCCCAGACGCAGCAGGAGGCTACGAACGCCGCCGCGCAGACGCAGGCGCTCAAGGCCAGTCAGGACGCCGCCGCCACCGCCAAGGCTGCCGCCGATGCCGCCGCCCTCGCCGCGGCGCAGGCCGCCAGCGACAAGGCGGCGCGCGATGCGGCGGAGCAGGCGGCACTCGCCGCACAGGCTGCAACCGGCGATCAGCGCGCGGCGGCCGAACAGGCGGCGCACGACGCGGCGCAGGCCGCCGCCGACCAGGCCGCCCGTTCCGCGGCCGCCGCAGCGGCCAATCAGGCCGCGCAGGCCTCGGCGGCGCAGTCGGCGCGCGATGCGGCCGCTGCCGCTGCCGCCGCCGACAAGGCCGCCAAGGATGCCCAAAAGGCCGCCGACGATCGCGCCGCCAAGGATGCACAAAAGGCGGCGGCGGATCAGGCCGCCGCGGCGCTCAAACAGGCCGAGGATGCGGCGCGGGCGGCGGCGGACAAGGCCGCGCGCGACGCAGCCAAGGCCAATGCCGATGCCGCCGCCGCCGCCGCTGACAAGGCGGCGAAGGATGCGGCCAAGGCGGCGACGGACAAGGACGCCGACAAGGCGGCGAAGGACGCGCAGAAGGCCGCCGACGAGGCTGCCAAGGCCAAGGCGGATCAGGCGGCGAAGGATGCGGAGAAGGCGGCCAAGGCCGCGCAGCAGGACGCCGCCAAGGCGGCCGCCGATGCCGCCGCCAAGGCGGCGAAAGACGCCGCGGACGCGCAGAAGGCCGCCGACGATGCCGCCAAGAGCGCGCTCCAGGCCGTCCAGGACGCCGCCAAAAAGGCAGGCAAGGACGCCGAAGAAGCGGCAAAGTCCCTGCTCGACAAGCTGAAGGGACCCGGCAAGTCGTAAGCGGCTGCCGGGCATCGGTCGGCCATCACAGCGACCGGCGCCGGTTCCTCAGGACTCGCAAGCCGGCCGGCGCACGGCCGGCATCGGCGAGCGGCGCGCTTTGTCCCCATCAACGGATGTCACCCGCTTTGCATATCCGCCGATGCGACACCTCCGGCCGCGCCGTTGCGGGAAACGGCCATGGCGGGAAAGCTTCGTCATCTGCCGCGTTTGGCCCCCATGCTGTCTAGCCCGCTCGAAGCCCGTCTCGCCACGCATCTCGACCTCACCTTTTCTGAACGTGAGACGTTGCGCGCGCTGGAGCGGCGGGAGCGGTCGTTCAAGGCGGGGGAAGTCGTGGTGCGCGAGGGCGAGCGGCTCGACAGCCTGTACATCGTCGCGAGCGGCTGGCTGCATGGCTCAACCGAGATGAAGGGCGGCGATCGGCAAATCCTCCGCTTCTATTTCGTCGGCGATGTCACCACCACCTTCTCGATCGCCTGGGGCTATAGCGCCGCCACGCTGCAGGCGGTGAGCCACACCACCCTGTTCCAGATGCCGAAGGAGGCGTTCGGCCATCTCTTCCGCAAGCATCCGCGGCTGGGGGCGCTGATGTTCGCCATTGCCTCCTCCGAACAGGTCGCGATGGCCGATCGCCTCACCTCGATCAGCAAGACTGACGGCTTCACCCGCATCGCGACGTTGCTGCTCGACATCCGGTCGCGGCTGCGCGTCGTCGACAATCTCGAAGGCTGTTCGTTCGAACTGCCGCTGACGCAGAAGGATCTCGGCGACGCGGTCGGTCTGACCAAGACCCACGTCAATCGCTCGCTCAAGGCGCTGGAGGCGACCGGGCTCGTCTCGCGTGTCGGTCGGGTGATCCGGATCAGCGATATCAACAAGCTCGCGGCGCTGGTCGACTTCAACGACCGGCATAGCCAGATCGACGTCGACTGGCTGCCGCCGGTCGGCGCAGAACCGGCGTAAGAAAATGATCTAAGTCACCGCGAAAGCGCCGCTCGGTGACGTAGGTCATCGCCAGCGCCGAATATCTTCCGGTTCGCGCGAAACGCGGGAACGGGGGCATCCGCCCCGACCTTTCCGCCCCACTGGCCCGATCGGGTGTTGGCGGGGACGATAAGTGGCGGAACGTTTGGGTGTGGCGATCGTCGGGGTCGGCGGCGCGGTGGCGACGACGGCGATCGCCGGGATCGAGATGATCAAGGCGGGGTCGAACAGCTTCGACGGCCTGCCGCTCGCGCATCGCGACATCGCCGGGATGATCGCCTATCGCGATCTCGAATTTGGCGGCTGGGACCTATCCGAGGAGACGCTCGGCACGCTGGCGCTGCGCCACGGTGTGATCGGTGAGAAAGAGCTCGCCGACGGCGCCTCCGCGCTCAACGACATGCGCGCCTGGAAAGCGGCCGGCTCGACCGGCTATTGCGCGAATATCGACGGCGGCAACAAGCTGGCCAGCGGTCATCGGGCGGCGGTTCGCCAGATCCAGGACGATCTCAAGCGCTTCGCCGCGGACCGCCAGCTCGACCGGGTGGTCGTCGTCAACCTCGCCTCGACCGAGCGCGTGCCGGACTTCGCGGAGGCGGCGCTGCAATCGCTCGAGGGGTTTGAGCGCGGGCTCGATACCGACGATGCCGCGATCAGTCCGGCGATGCTCTACGCCTATGCGGCGATCGACGCGGGCACGCCCTACGCGAATTTCACGCCCTCGGTCGCGGCAGACGTCGCGCCGCTCGCCGCGCTGGCGGCGGAACGCAACGTGCCGATCGCCGGCAAGGACGGCAAGACCGGCCAGACCTTCATGAAGACGGTGATCGCCCCGGCGCTGCGCGACCGCGCGTTGCATGTCGACGGCTGGTTCTCGACCAACATCCTCGGCAATTCGGACGGTCTCGCGCTCGACGATCCCAAGTCGCTGCAATCGAAGCTCGGCACCAAGGGCAGCGTGCTCAACTCCATCCTCGGCTATCCGGTCGAGGATCATATCGTGATGATCCATTATTACCGGCCGCGCGGCGACGACAAGGAAGCGTGGGACAATATCGACCTGACCGGCTTCATGGGCCAGAAGATGCAGCTCAAGCTCAACTTCCTCTGCAAGGACTCGATCCTGGCGGCGCCGCTCGCGATAGAGATCGCGCGCTGCCTCGACCTCGCGCAGCAGCGCGGCGAGGGCGGCGTGCAGGAGCAGATGGGCCTGTTCTTCAAGCTGCCGCAGACGCAGGGCGCGGGTGATCCGGTGCACGGCGTGCCCGAACAGCAGCTGATCCTCGACACCTGGTTGAACGGCACGCGCGCGTGAGCCTGATGGCGGCGGACGCGGCGGGGGCGGATAGGCTCTCGCCGGCCGCCCTCCCCCTCTTCCGCGAACTCGGCGACCTGAAGCGGATTCATTCTGCCACGGCGCCGGGATCGATCGCCGAGCGCCTGTTCGTCTCCGGCTGGGCCGCACTGGTCCGCGGCGACGCCCCGGCACAGGTGATGGCGCAGGTCGTCGGCGCGGCGCTGGTATCGGCGCGGCTGGGCGACCTCGATCTGGCCGCGTTGCAAGCGCTCGGCGCGGGAGACGGCGCGGTCGACGTGCTGGCCCGCGCCTTCGACGCGATGACGGCGGATCTCGATCCGTCGCTGCGCGCGCGGCTGCGTCGGGCCTTAACGCAGGGCAGGCCGACGCCGGGCGCCACGCCGGCCTTCGTCGGCAAGCTGGCGCGCCAGCCGCGCGCCGGCGTGACCTGCCCCGGCGCACCGCGCATCGTTTTGCAGCCGGCCGAGAACCATGCCGAACACTGCCTGATGGTCGCGGTCTACGGCGTGCTGGCGAGCCCGTGGCACGGCGCCGATCCGGTGCGCGTCTTCCTCGCCGGCATGGCGCATCACCTGCACAATGCCGACATGCCGGACAGCGGTTACTCCGGCGAGATGCTGCTCGGTGATTTGCTGGAGGCGGTGATCGAGCGGGCGCGAGAGGCCAGCCTCGACGAACTCGCCGCGGCCAATCCGGCGCTGGCCGAGACGATACGCGAGGCGCTGGCGCCGATCGCCGGCGACCAGACGCCGGAGGCGCGCGCCTTCCACGTCGCGGACGTGCTCGATCGCGTCCTCGAGATCGAACAGCATATGCGCGCCGCGCGCCTGTCGATGGGGATCGTGCTCGATGAGTACGGGCTCGTCCACGATGGCCCGGTCAAGGCGTTTCACGACCGCATCCTGGCGGACGCAGGTCTGGCGTGAGCTATCGTTCGCCCGTCACCGGCCGCCTGCTCGTCGCGGACACGCCCCATTCGCTGACCGCGCCGGGCGAGCGCTGGCCGGTCGTCGACGGCATCGCCTATCTGCGCACCGACAGCGAGGGGCTGGTTTCGGTCGCGCTCGACCATCTCGATGCCGGCTGTCCGGACGATGCGCTCGTCGCGCTGCTGACCGATCAGGACGATTGGTGGACCGGCCCGGCGACCGACCTCGGCGAGCTCAAGCAACTGGTCCGCCGACGCGACGAGCTGACGCTGCGCGAGGCGATGGCCTTGCTGCGGCTGGGGCCGGTGGCGGATTATTTCGCCTATCGCTGGAGCGATCCGACCTATCTCGCCGGCCTCGCGCTGGTGGAAGCGCATTGGCAGGCCCCCGCCACCGCCTTCGAACTCGCCTGCGGTATCGGCCATTACCTCCGCGAATTGACCGCCCGCGGGGTCGCGTGCACCGGCGCCGACGTCGTGTTCGCCAAATGCTGGCTCGCCAAGAACTGGGTAGCGCCGGCGGCCGATTACGTCGTGTTCGATGCGGCGGCGCCGTGGCCGATCGCCGATGCGCGCTTCGATCTCGTCACCTGTCACGACGCCTTCTACTTCCTGCCCGATCAGCCGCGCGTGGCGGACAGCCTGCGCGCCGCGGTCGCACCGGGCGGCGTGCTGGCGATCAGCCATCTCCACAATCTCGACTATGCCGGCGGCGCCAAGGGACCGGCGCGACGCACGGACGCATGGCAAACGATTTTCGCCGACGCGATCGTCTACGATGAACGCACCCTGCTCGACGCGCTGATGCGACGGACCGCGCCGGGCCCGGTCGGGTGGGTGGCGGATACGGACGTCGAGGCCTGGTCGCTGGTCGAGCGGCATGGCGACGCCCCCGCCCGCCCCGTCGACGGCGGCCTGGCGATGCCGCTCCCCGGCGCGACGCTGCGCCCCAACCCGTTACTGGGTCCGCATGGGGCGGTGTGGCCGTCCGATCGCTATCGCGACGAATATGGCAAGGGCTGCCTGTGGGCGCAGCCGGATGCGGCTGTACCGACCCCCGACGCCGCCCGGCTGCGCCGGCTCGTCGATCTGCCGGAGCGCTGGTGATGCGCTGGGGCATCGCCGGATATGGCTGGGTGGCACGCGACTATATGGCGCCCGGCATCGCCGCGGCCGGCGGCCGGGTCACCGCCATTGCCGACCCGTCGCCCACCGCTCGAGCGCGCGCGGAGGCGCAGGGTCTGGCGGTGTTCGACGGCGTGGCGGAGATGCTCGCCGCGGGCGCCTGCGACCTCGTCTATGTCGCGACGCCGAACGACGCGCATCTCGATCCGGTGCGCGCCTGCGCCGCGGCGGGCGTGCCGGTGTTGTGCGAGAAGCCGATCGCCGCGACGCTCGATCAGGCGGAGGCGATGGCGGCGGCGGTGTCGGGCGACATGCTCTACGGCACCGCCTTCGATCAGCGTCACCATCCCGCGCATGACGCGCTCGCGCGCGTGATCGCCGAGGATGGGATCGGGCGGCCGGTCGCGGTGCGGATCGTCTACGCTTGCTGGGTCGATCCGGCCTGGACGCCCGACGGCGGGGCGCATGACAATTGGCGCGCCGATCCGGTGCGCGCGGGCGGCGGCGCGGTGATCGATCTGGCGCTGCACGGCCTCGATCTGTGCCAGCGCCTGCTCGACGAGCCGCTGGTGCGGCTGTCGATCGCGCTGCAACGGCGGATCCACGCCTATCCGGTCGACGACGGCGGCATGTTGACCGGGGTGACGGCGAGCGGCGTGCTCTTCCAGAGCCACGTCGCCTACAATTGCGCCGAGGTCCTGCCGCGCCGCCGGCTGGAGGTGCTCGGCGAGCGTGGTCTGCTCGTCGCCACCGACACGATGGGGCAGACCGCGGGCGGCACGCTGGTGCGGCGCTGCGCGACGACCGGCGACGAGACGCCGATCGCCTTCGATGCCGCGACGTCGCCCTTCACGGCACAGGCCAAGGCGTTCATGCGGGCGGCATCGGGCGCGCCGCACGACTTCTCGATGACGCGCGACCTCGCGCTGATGCGGCTGTTCGACAGCGCCTACGGAGAGGCCCGATCATGGCTTTGAGCTGGTTCGCCTGCGCCAATTGCGGCTTCTGGCAGCATCATTTCGCCCCGCCCGACTGCCCGGTGTGCAGCGACGTGCGCAACGACCTGCCCGAGGACGGCTGGCACTTCCTGCCCGAGGCGGAGGTCGCCGCGACGCATGACGGCGGCGGCCGCGAGGTCGCGCCGGGGCTGTGGGCATTCACCACCCGTCCCGTGCTCGGCCTCGCCGGTACCGGCTGGCTGATCGTGCGGGACGGCGGCAACATCGCCTTCGAGGCGGCGCCTTATTATTCGGACGCGATGCTGGAGCAGATCGCCGCCCTGGGCGGCATCGCCTGTCTGTCGGCCAGCCATGCGCACGGCTATGGCGCCCTGTTCCAGCTGCAACGCCGCTTCGATCCGGCGATCGTCGCGATCCAGCGCGACGATCTGCGCATGACCAAGGCGTTCCGCGTCACCGCCCCGTTCGACGACCTGCTTGAACTCGCGCCGGGCTATACCCTCCATCACGTCGGCGGCCATTATGAGGGGCAGGCCTGCCTCTACGATGCCCCCGGCCGGCGGCTGTTCTGCGGCGACATGTTCAAGATCGACCAGGATGGCGAGGGACGCAGTTACGCGATCTCCAGCCACAAGGCGTTCCACAAGGACATTCCGCTGACCCATGCCGAGCTGCGCCGGTACCGCGCGGTAATCGAACCGCTCGCCTTCGACGCGGTGCTGACGCCGTTCGAATTCGCCCCCGACATCGACCGGACGCTGGCGCTGCGCGCGCTCGACGACGGGCTGGCGCGGGCGCCCGGCGTAAAGAGGATGACGCTGTGACATCGACCCCGCGAATGACCGGAATGCCGGCCGACCTCGGCCCCGCGGCGCAGCGGTATCTCGCCGCCTTTCCCAAGGGCGACGTGGTCGCCTTCCCGATCCACGCGCTCGACCGACTCGGCCTGCCGGTGTGGGTGGTCGCTTTGTTCCCGGATGATGCCGCCCTGTCGGGGATCATGCCCTATGGCGTCGGCTATGGCGCGACCGACGAGGCCGCGATCCTCGGCGGGCTCGGCGAGATCGCGGAGATGGTCTGGCCGACGCTGACGCTCGCCCGCCGGGCGAAGACGCGGGGCAGCTACGCCGATCTCGTCCGTACCCTCGGGAGCCGCGCGGTCGCCGACCCGCTGACGCTCGGCCTGCCCGCGGGATCGCCGGTCGACTGGGACAGCGAACTCGACTGGGTCGAGGCGAAGCGCTGGGCGGACGGCTCGACCGTGCTCGTGCCGATCGACCTCGCGGCGTATTCGTCGAAGGAACTGGCGCCGGGCTACGTGCCGTTCACCACGATCATCTCGAACGGTATGGGCGCCGGTCCCGATCTCGACTGGGCGATCGGCCACGGCCTGTGCGAGATCCTGCAGCGCGACGGCAACGGCCTGCTGTTCCGCGCGCTCGACCAGGGCGTGATGCTCGATCTCGACGAACCGCTGCCGCCCGCGACGCAGGCGATCCTCGCCCGGTTCGACGCGGCGGGTATCCGCGCGATGCCGAAATTCGCCACCGACCAATATGGTCTGCCCAATCTCTATTGCGTCGGCGTCGATACGCGCGGCGAACCCGCCGCGCCGATCATGGTGACGGCGTGCGGCGAGGCCTGCCACCCCGATCGCACCGCCGCGCTGGACAAGTGCCTGACCGAATATGCCGCCAGCCGCGCACGCAAGGCCTTCGCCCACGGCCCGCGCGCACTGGTCGAGACCGTCGCGCCGGATGGCTATGTCCGTCGCTTCATGGCGCAGGCCGGCGGCGCGGCGAAATCGAGCGACCCGCGCGCCTTCACCGCGATGCAGGAATGGACGCGGCAGGATGCGGCGACGCTGCGCGACTGGCTCGGCGACAGCGTCCTCTCCGAACGGTCGCGCCACGCCTTCTCCGCTTTGCCCTCCGCGCCCGCGCCGGACGGCCATGCCCGCGCCGCAGCCGCGCGTGCCGCGGTCGAGGCAGCGGGGTTCGACGTCCTCTACGTCGACATGTCGCCCGACGATCGCGCGGTCAGCGTGGTCAAGGTGATCGTCCCCGGCATGGAGGTCGAGACGATGAGCTATTACCGCATCGGCACGCGCAACACCGAGAAGCTGCTGGCGATGGATTCGCCGCTGATCCAGTTCGGTGAGGCCGGGGCGGCGTTGCAGCGCATCCGCCTGCCCGCCGCCGATGCCGACCGCCTCGGCCATCCGCTGTTCGATACCGAGGCGGCGGATCGCCTCGTCGGGCCGCTCTACCCGCTCTATCGCGAGCCGGAGGCGCATCACGTCGGCTGGCGGGGAGCGCCGGCATGAGCCTGCGCTATGCCTACAACACCAACGGCGCCGCCAATCACCGGCTCGACGATGCGCTGCGGCTGATCGCCGACGCGGGCTATGCCGGCGTCGCCCTGACGCTGGACCATCACCACCTCGATCCCTTCGCACCCGATTGGGAGCGCGAGTCGGCGCGCGTCGCCGATCTGCTCGACCGGCTCGCGCTGGGCAGCGTGATCGAGACCGGCGCGCGCTATCTGCTCGATCCGCGCGACAAGCACGAACCCACGCTGATCGCCGCGACGGCGGACGGGCGCGCCCGGCGCGTCGCCTTCCTGTGCCGCGCACTCGACGTCGCGGCGCGGCTGGGCAGCGAGACGATGTCCTTCTGGGCCGGGGTGCCGAAGCCCGGCGTCGGGCGGGAGCAGGCGCGCCTGTGGCTCGACGAGGGTCTCCACCGCGTCCTCGACCATGCCGAGGCGGTCGGCGTCGAGGCGAGCTTCGAGCCGGAGCCCGGCATGCTGATCGAGACGGTCGGCGAATATGCGGCGCTGGCCGAGCGTCATCCCCGCCTGCGGCTGGCGCTCGACACCGGCCACTGCCTGGTGACGCAGGACATCGAGCCCGCCGAAGCGATCCGTCGCTATGCCGACCGGATCGGCACGGTCGCGATCGAGGACATGCGGCGCGGCGATCATACCCATCTGCCGTTCGGCGAGGGGGACATGGACGTGCCCGCGGTGCTGTCGGCGCTGGAGGCGATCGGCTTCGACCGGCTCGTCTGCGTCGAGCTGTCGCGGGAGAGTCCGCGGGCGCATGCCGCGATTCCCCAGTCGATCGCCTATCTGCGGGGGATCGCGGCGTGAGGATCTGCTTCGTCTCGCGCCGCTTCTTTCCCGCGATCTCGGGCATGTCGATCTATGCGATCAACCTGCTGCGCCAGCTCGTCGCGGCCGGTCACGACGTGACGATGATCAGCCAATTCTACGGCGATCCGGCGCGCGCGCGCGTCTACGGCGGCGGGCCGCCGCCGGCGGTCGCGGGCGTGCGCGTCGTCGGACTGGAAGCGCTCGGCGAACAGGCGGGCGGCGATTTCGAGCGGGACGTCGACGCGATCGTCGCGGCGATCACCGCCGAACATGCGCGTGCGCCGTTCGACGTGCTGCACGCGCAATATGGCTATCCCACCGGCTGGGCGACCCTGCTCGCCGCGCAGGCGCTCGGCCTGCCCTGCGTCGTCTCGATCCAGGGCGGCGACGGCCATTGGGTGGGATCGTGCTGTACCACGCACCGGATCGCGATGGAGCGGGTACTCGCCCACGCCAATGCGCTGCTGATCGGCGGCACCAGCTTCGCGCAGGAGGTGCACGCGCGGCTCGGCACACCGCTGGCGCGCTTCACGATCGTGCCCGGCGCGGTCGATACCGAGCGCTTTACCCCGCCCGCAGCGCCGCGGCCTGCCGACGGGCCGGTCCGCCTTTTCTATCACGGCCGCGTCGATCGCCGCAAAGGCGTGCTCGACATGCTTCACGCCCTGCGCGCCGTCGAAGGCGAGTGGCGGTGCACCGTGTCGGGGATCGGCCCCGACTATGACGCCGCCCGCACGCTCGCCGCGGACCTCGGCCTCGCCGACCGCGTGACCTTCAGCGGCTATGCCGATTACGACACCGTTCCCGCCCTGTATCGCGATCACGACGTCTTCGTCTCGCCGACCTATGCGGAGGGCTTCTCCAATACGATCCTCGAGGCGATGGCGAGCGGACAGGCGGTCCTCTCCTGCCGGTCGGTCGGCGTCGTCGATTGCATCCGCGACGGGGAGAACGGCCTGCTGATCGAGCCGGGCGATGTCGCGGCGCAGGCGGCCGCGCTCTCCCGCCTCGTCAACGACGAGGGCCTGCGCCATTGGCTTGCCGACGCGGCGCTGATCGAATGCCGGCGGATCTACAGCTGGCACACGGTGGGCCGGCAGATCATGGCGATCTACGACAGGGTGCGCGCCGCGCCGCCGCCGGCCGGGGTCAGCGCCGTTATACCGGTCGAGCCCTGCCGTTTTCGCGCGGAGCCGCACCTGCTGTGACCCATATCGTCGCCATCTCGCCGCACCTCGACGACGCCGCCTTCTCGGTCGGCGGGTATCTCGCCGCGCGGGCGCGTGCCGGCGACCGCGTCACCATCGTCACCTGCTTCACCGGCAACGTCGCGCGGCCGACCGGCTTCGCGCTCGCCTGTCAGCTCGACAAAGGCCTTTCCGCCGACGTCGACTATATGGTGCTGCGTCGTGGCGAGGATCGCGATGCCTGCGCCGTGATCGGCGCCGAGGCGGTGCACCTGCCGTTTCTCGAGGCGCCGCACCGCGGCTATGCCAGCGCCCCCGCCCTGTTCGCCGACCGGCGGAGCGACGACGGGCTGCTCGCGCCGCTTACCGTCGCGCTCGGCGAGCAGATCGAGCGACTGGCGCCCGATCGGCTGCTCGGTCCGCTCGCGATCGGCGATCACGTCGACCATTGGCTGGTCCGCGACGCGCTCGCCGCGACCGGCGCGGACCATCTGCTCTGGGAGGATTGGCCCTATCTTCGCCGCGCCGCCGCCGCACCCGACGAGACGGTGCGATTGCGCCACACACTGACCGAGCAGGATCGCGCCGACCGGCTCGCGATGTGCGCGGCCTATGTATCGCAGGTGTCGTTCCAATTCGGCTCGATCGCGGACCTGCAGGCCGCCACCGCCGCGGTCGCGGAAGAACGCCTCCATGGCTCTGGCTAGGACGACGCTGCGGCCACGCCATCGTGCCGGCGCGGTCGATCGGCCTTTTTCAGAAAGCGTAGCGGACCTCGCAGAACGGCAGCGCCGCGTCGAGCCAGCCGAGGAAGCGGTCGAGCCATTGCCGTTTCCACGCCGCCTTGTAGCGCAGGTTGCGCATGCCCGACTGGCTCCACTTGGCTTCCTGGATGTCGGGCCGCCACAGCCAGTCCTCGGCGCGCGGATGCCAGCGGAGGTTGAGGTCGTGCAGCCCGTCATTGTGGGTGAGGAAGATGATCTCGCATTTGAGCTGTGCCCGCGCCGCGGGCGACAGGGCCGCCTCCAGCTCGGCGAACAAGGCCTTCCATTCCGCCTCCCACCCCTCGTGGACGATGACGGGCGAGAAATTGACGTGCACCTCATAGCCGGCCGCGACGAAGTCGTTGATCGCGGCGATGCGTTCGCTCATCGGCGAGGTGCGGACATCGACCACCCTCGCGATCGTCTCCGGCATCAGGCTGAAGCGGATGCGGGTGCGGCCCTGCGGATCATAGTCGAGCAGGTCGCGATTGACGTATTTGGTCGCGAACGAGCCCTTGGCGTTCGGCATGTCCCGCAACGCGGTCACCAGGTCGCGGACATTGTCGGACAGCGAGGCGTCCACGGACAGGTCGCCATTCTCGCCGAGGTCGTAGACCCAGTCGCGCGGATCGATGGTGTCGGGCTTCGGCTTGGGCCCGAGTTTGGCGGCATGGCGGGCGAGCGCCCGCGTCACATCGTCGATGTTGACGAAGACGCTGATCGGATTGGCATAGCCCTTCCGACGCCCGACGTAGCAATAGGCGCAGGCCATCGCGCAGCCGTTCGACGACGACGGCGCGATGAAATCGGCGGAGCGTCCGTTCGGCCGCATCGCCATGCCCTTCTTGACGCCGAGCACGAGGATCTCGCGTTTGACGCGCAGCCAGTCCCCGGCGAGCGCCGGGTCGGCGAGCTGCGGGATCTTCCAGTGGCTCGCCACCTCGACCAGCTCCGCATCGGGAAAGCGTGCCAGCACCTCCCGACCGCGCGAATAGTCGCGCACCGCCGGTTCCAGATAGATGAGCTTCGGGTCGATCAGGGTCCGCGGCAACGCCATCGCCCGGATATGGGAACGCGCAGGCCGGGAAGCCACCGGGTGCAGGGCTTGCGGAACGTTGCAGGTCGGCCTGCGTCTCGAATTTATGGATGCCGCCCGGCCAGCTCTGCAGCCGACCGCGCGCTAATATGCGAAGACCGGGAGGCGCTGTGAGCGATGCAGAGGAACTGGGCCTGCCCGCGCATGCCTTCGACAAGCAGGACGACGGGGGCGATCTTGCCTTCTACGCCGACCCGCGCCTCGTCACACATATCGACGCGGGCGCCATCGCCGCACTCACCCGCCATTATGCCGCGCTGCTCGCACCGGGGGATCGCGTGCTCGACCTGATGTCGAGCTGGGTCAGCCATCTGCCCGAGACGCTCGACCTCGACGTCGTCGGCCACGGCATGAACGCCGCTGAGCTCGCCGCCAACCCGCGCCTGTCCCGCTGGTTCGTCCAGGACCTCAACCGTGATGCCCGGCTGACCGAGCCCGATGACAACTTCGACGCCGTGCTGATCTGCGTCGGCGTCCAGTATCTGCAACGGCCGCTGACGATCTTTCGCGAGCTGCGGCGGGTGCTGCGCCCGGGTGGCATGGTCGTCGCCAGCTACTCGAACCGTTGCTTTCCCACCAAGGCGGTGGCGGTCTGGCGCCACCTCGACATGGAAGGTCAGGCCGCGCTCATCCGGCTCTATTTGGAGACGGCCGGCTTCCACGACATCCGACCGCTGGTCCTGGCGGACGGGCGCTCCGGCGATCCGTTGATCGCGGTCGACGGGCGCGCCTGACCGTCTATGGACCGTCTGGACCGAAGCCGATGCGGGACCGTTTTGTGACGATGCATGCGATCGAGACGCGGGGGCTGGCGAAGACGGTGGGGCGCGACCGCCGGCTGTTCCACGACCTGTCGATGGCGGTGGCGCCGGGCGAGCTCGTCGCGATCACCGGCGATTCGGGCGTCGGCAAATCGACGTTGCTCAACATCCTCGCCGGGCTCGACGATGCCGATGCGGGCGAGGTCCGAATCGAGGGCATCGCGCTCGCCGGTCTGGCCGAAGCGCCGCGCACCCGCCTGCGCCGCGAGCGGATCGGCTTCGTCTTCCAAGCCTTCCACATCCTGCCGTATCTGACCCTCGAACAGAATGTCGCACTGCCACTCGCGCTGATCTCGCCGGACGCCGCCGCTGCTCGGGATCAGGCGCGCGCGATGCTCGGCGAGGTCGGCCTCGCCGATCGTGGCCGCGACTATGCGCGCGATCTGTCCGGCGGCGAGTTGCAGCGGGTCGCGATCGCGCGGGCGCTGGTCCACCGGCCGGCGGTGATCCTCGCCGACGAGCCGACCGGCAATCTCGATCCCGATACCGCGACGCGCATCCTCGACCTGTTCGCGCGCGCGGTGCGCTCGCGAGACGCGGCGGCGGTGATCGTGACGCATTCGGTGGCCACCGCCGCGGTCGCCGACCGGGTGCTCCGGCTCACCGCACACGGCCTGGTCGAGCAGCCGCTCGTGGCCGTGGATGGCTGAGGCGGGACTGCTCCGCTCGCGGCTGGCGCTCGCCTGGCTCGTCCTCGGCGAATGGCGCTGGCATCCGGGTCGCTTCGCCGCCACCGCCGTGGCGATCGCCGTCGGCGTCGCGCTCGGCTTCGCGGTGCATCTCGTCAACGGCTCGGCGCTCGCCTCGTTCGAGCAGGCGGTGACCGGTGTCAACGGCGTCGCCGACCTCCAGGTCCGCGCCCGCACCCCGCTCGGCTTCGACGAACGCCGCTATCCCCGCATCGCGACCGCGCCGGGCGTGACGGATGCGAGCCCGGTGATCAGCCTGTCGGCGCGGGTCGGGTCGGGTCGGTTCACGCTGCTCGGCCTCGACGTGATCCGCGCCGCCGCGGTGACGCCGAGCCTCATCGGCACGCGGCCCACCGGACCCGACGCACGCAGCGACGCCGTTTTCGCCGACGATGCATTGTTCCTGTCACGCGCCGCGCTGACCGCGACCCGGACCCGCGTCGGCGACCGCCTGCCCGTCACCGCCAACGGCCGCACCGTGAGCCTGCGCGTCGCCGGCACGCTGCCCGGCGCGGCGGCCGGTCAGGCGCTCGGCACCATCGATATCGCCGCGGCGCAATGGCGCTTCGGCCGGCTCGGGCGGATCGACCGGCTCGACCTCAAGCTCGCCGACCGCAGCGCCGCCGAGCGCGCCCTGCCCGCCCTGATCGGTGCGGACGCGACCATCGTGTCGGACGACAGTCAGGCGCGACAAGGCGACGCGCTCAGCCGCGCCTATCGCGTCAATCTCGACATGCTCGCGCTCGTCGCGCTGCTGACCGGCGGCTTTCTGGTCTTTTCGGCGCAGACGCTCTCGGTGACCCGCCGGCTGCGCGCCTTTGCGCTGGTGCGCACGCTCGGCCTGCCCCGCAGCGGCATCGTCGCCGCGGTGGCGCTGGAGGGGATCATCATCGGCCTCGTCGGCGCGACGCTCGGCCTGATCGCCGGCTATGCGATGGCGTCGGCGGCGCTGCGCCTGTTCGGCGGCGACCTCGGCGGCGGCTATTTCGGCGGCGGCACCGCGCGGGTCGTGTTCCAGCCGGTCGCCGCCGCGACCTTCTTCGCGCTCGGCCTGGCGGCGGCCTTGCTCGGCAGCATCCTGCCGGCGCGCGCGGCGGCACGGGCGGCGCCCGCCGCGGCGCTCAAGAATGCCGGCGACGTGCTCGATCCGCGCGCCCCGGTGCCGTGGCGACCGGCGCTCGTGCTGCTGCTCGCCGGCGGCGGCACGGCGCTGCTGCCGGCCGTGGGCGGCCTGCCGGTGTTCGGTTTCGTCAGCATGGCGCTGCTCCTTGCGGGTGGCGTCGCCGGCGTGCCGTGGCTGGTCCGCTGGCTGCTGTGGCCGTGGCGGGAGCGTGAGATCGCGTCGGTGCCGCGGTTGCTGGCGATCCGCCACGTGCAGGGTGCGCCGGGCCAAGCGGCGATCGCTTTGTGCGGGATCGTCGCCTCCACCGCGCTGATGATCGCGATGGCGACGATGGTGACCAGCTTCCGCGGCGCCGTCGACAGCTGGCTCGGACAGGTGTTGTCGGCCGATCTGTACCTGCGCGCCGAAAGCGGCGATCTCGATCCTGCGACGCAACGCCGGATCGCGGCGATCCCCGGCATCGGCCGGGTGGCGTTCAGCCGCCAATTGCCGCTGACGGTCGCGCCGGACCGCCCGCCGGTGACGCTGATCGCCCGGCCGGTCCGCGGTGATGCCGGATACCCGCTGCTCGTGCTGCTCGACCGGGCGGCGGTGCCCGCAGGTGCGACGCCGGTCTGGGTGTCGGAGCCCGCGGCGCGGCTCTACGGCTGGTCGCCCGGCCGCACGCTGCGGCTTCCGATCGGCGGTCGACCGGCGCGCTTCTTCGTCGCCGGCGTCTGGCGCGACTATGCCCGCCAGCAGGGTGCGCTGGTGATCCGGGATGGCGACTATGTCCGCCTGACCGACGACCGCGGTCGCGACGAGGCGGCGATCACCCTTCCCCCGCATGCCGATATCGCGACGGTGCGCCGCGCGGCGGCGGCGGTGCTGCCTGCGGGCGTGTCGATCGCGGAGCCCGCCGCGCTGCGCCGCTTCGCGCTGCAATTGTTCGATCGCAGCTTCAAGATCACCTATGTGCTGGAGGCGGTCGCGATCCTCGTCGGCCTCGCAGGGGTCGCGGCGACGATGTCGGCGCAGACGATCGCGCGATCCAAGGAATTCGGCATGCTCCGCCACCTCGGCCTGACCCGCGGACAGGTGACCGCGATGCTGGCGAGCGAGGGCGCGCTGCTCGGGCTGATCGGCGCGGTCGCCGGCGTCGCGCTCGGCGCGCTGCTCGGCCAGGTGCTGATCCATGTCGTCAATCCGCAGTCGTTCAACTGGACGATGACGACGCTCTGGCCGGTCGGCACGATCGCCGGGGTGACGGCGGCGCTGACCGGCGCGGCGGCGCTGACCGCGATGCTGGCCGGCCGGCGCGCGACCGCCGGCGATGCGGTCGCCGCGGTGAGGGAGGATTGGTGATGCGCGCGCTCCTCGCGCTGGCCGCCGCCGCCGGGCTGGCGGCGCCGGCGCCCTATCCCGTGGTGCGTCCCGGCATCCGCCTGTCCTTCCCCGCGGACCACGGCGCGCACCCCGCGTTCCGCACCGAATGGTGGTACGTCACCGGTTGGCTGAAGGGCGAGGACGGCCGCGACATCGGCTTCCAGATCACCTTCTTCCGCGTCAATCCGCATGCCGCCGGCGACAACCCCAGCCGCTTCGCCGCGCGTCAGGTGATCTTTGCCCATGCGGCCCTGTCGGATTCGCGGGTCGGCCACATCCTCCACGCCGAGCGCGCCGCGCGCGCCGGCTTCGGGCTCGCGGGTGCGGCGACCGGCGATGCGGACGTGCGGCTCAACGGCTGGACCTTCCGCCGGCTGGCCGATGGCCGCTTCGCCAGTCGGGTGGGCGGCCGCGACTTCGCGCTCGACCTGACCTTCCGGCCGACGCAGCCGCCGCTGCCGCAGGGGCAGGACGGGTACAGCCGCAAGGGGCCGAAGCCCGAACAGGCGAGCTATTATTACTCCATGCCGCATCTCGCGGTGACGGGGGCGGTCGTCCGCGCAGGCCGGACCGAGCGGCTGCGCGGCGAGGCCTGGCTCGACCGGGAATGGTCGTCCGACTATCTCGCCAGTGACGCTGCCGGCTGGGACTGGACCGGGCTCAACCTCGACGATGGCGGTGCGCTGATGGCCTTCCGCATCCGCCGCAAGGGCGGCGGCATATTATGGGCCGGCGGCTCCTATCGCCGCGCCGATGGGCGCACGACCCGGCTGTCCCCCGCGGATGTCGCCTTCTCGCCCACCGCGACGTGGCGCTCGGCCCGGACCGGCGCCCGCTATCCGGTCGCGCAGATGCTGCGCATACGGCTGCCCGGCGGCATCCGCGCCTTTCCGCTCCGCCCGGTCTTCCCGGATCAGGAGGTCGACGCGCGCGCCGCCGGTCAGCCGGTCTATTGGGAGGGCGCCGTGCGGACCGACGGCGGACGGGGCTATCTGGAGCTGACCGGCTATACCACGCCGCTGACGATGTAGCCAAAGCCGCCGCCCGGAACGATGCGCGCGACCGATCGTCCCGCTTGGTGACGTCTCAGCGAGGATATAGCGTGACCGACAGCACGACAGCGAAACGGATCGTCATCACCGGTGCCTCCAGCGGCATCGGCGCGGCCACCGCGGTGGCGTTCGCCGAGCGCGGCGCGCGGCTAATGCTCGCCGCCCGCGGGCAGGACGGCCTCGAGGCGATCGCCGACCGCTGTCGCGCCGCGGGAGGTGAGGCGGTCGTTCGGGTCGTCGACGTCACCGACGCCGGGGCCGTGGCACGGCTCGCGACCGAAGCGCGCGAGCAGCTCGGCGGGATCGACGTCTGGTTCAGCAACGTCGGGGTCGGCGTCGTCGGCCGCTACGAAGACGTGCCGATCGCCGAGCACGCGCAGGTCATCGCCACCAACCTCGTCGGGCATATGAACGACGCGCATGCCGTGCTGCCGATCTTCCTGGCGCAGGATTACGGCATCTTCATCAACATGATCTCGGTCGGCGGCTTCGTCGCGACGCCCTATGCCGCGGCCTATTCGGCGAGCAAATTCGGCCTGCGCGGGTTCAGCGAGGCGCTGCGCGGCGAGCTGTCGAAGCGCCCGCACATCCATGTCTGCGATGTCTATCCGACCTTCGTCGACACGCCCGGCATCGATCACGCCGCCAATTACACCGGGGCGGCGCTGTCGCTGCCGCCGGGCTCGCTCGCCCCGGCGACGGTCGCGAAGGCGGTGGTGCGCCTCGCCGATCATCCCCGCAACACCACGGCGATCGGCGCCCCCGCCCTGGCGCTGAAGGTCAGCCAGTTCCTCGTCCCCAACCTCGCCGCCGCGATGATGAACGGCTTCATGGACAGCTGGAGCGGAAAGGCCGCGCCCGGCGAGGACGGCAGCGGCACCTTGTTCGATCCGCCCGCCGCGCCCAGCGGCATCGAGGGCGGCCGCCGCCATCCGCAGCGACGCCGCAAGGCTGCGACTGCGGCAGGCGTCGGGGCGGCAGTCGGGCTCGCGGTGGTCGGCGGCCTGCTGTGGCGGAGGCGCTGAGCGCATAGCCGCGTCCGAGCGTCTCGCGGCGCACGCTCTACCGACGATCCTGCGGTGACGCGAGCGGACCGGCTTGGCCGACGCCGCCGCCTCATCTGGCCGCACGCAGCAGGTTGATCGGACACAACCCACTACAGGAACATTTGGTAGGACAATTGCCGCTTCCCGAGCTAGATTATCCGGCAAAGCCGGACACACGGTGCTACGGGAGATCAAGGGTGCGGACATTCTGGTCCTGCCGGGATGCGCAACGATGCTGAGCGGGATCCCCGTTCGCCAAGCGCCTCGCGCCGCTGCCGTCACCCGGCGCACCCCGAAGGTGTCGAACGATGGCGACGTCGGTAGGATGTTCATGACTCCGGTCGTGCGCGCCAAGTCCACGGTCGGCTCCGCCTCCGCCCGGCGCAAGACGCGCACCCACCGCAAGGTACGGCCCGTTCCCCCGCACCGCGCCGCCGAATGTCCGACAGCGGACCGGCCGCCGTCGCACCGTTCAGGGAGACGCCCGCGATGACAGGCTTCCGCCATCCCCTCGCGCTCGCCCTGCTCGCGGCGACCCTGCCCGTCCCCACGCAGGCAGACCCCATTATCCAGACGCGGTTCACCGCCGATCCCGCGCCGATCGTGCATGACGGCGTCGTCTATCTCTACACCAGCCATGACGAGGACGATGCCGACGGCTTCAGGATGCTCGACTGGCGCCTGTACAGCTCGACCGACATGGCGAACTGGACGGATCGCGGTACGGTCGCCTCGCTGAGGACCTTCCCCTGGGCGAACCAGACCAACGACGCCTGGGCGCCGCAGGTGGTCGCGCGCAACGGCAAATTCTATCTCTACGCGCCGATCACCGTCGCGGGATCGCCGCGCAACGTGATCGCCGTCGCGGTCGCCGACAGTCCCGCCGGGCCGTTCCGCGATGCGCTCGGCAAGCCGCTGATCGCGCCGGGCGAGGGCTTCTTCGATCCCACCGTCTGGATCGACAGCGCCGGGCAGGCCTATCTGTATTGGGGTAATCCGGACCTGTGGTACGTCCGGCTCAACCCCGACATGGTGAGCTATTCCGGACCGGTCACCAAGGGGCAGCCGCGCCTCACCGACTATCAGGAAGGACCGTGGTTCTACGGTCGCAATGGCCATTACTACATGGCCTTCGCCTCGACCTGCTGCTCCGAAGGCATCGGCTATGCAATGAGCGAGCGGCCGACCGGCCCGTGGACGTACAAGGGGCCGATCATGGACCACGACAGCCGCGCCACCGGCAACCACCCCGGCATCATCGACTATAAGGGCGGGTCCTATCTGTTCGGCTTCAGCTACGATCTCAACTTCGCGCTGACGCCGATCCATCAC
Organism: Sphingomonas sp. RIT328; assembly: GCF_000632225.1. Classification (GTDB taxonomy): domain Bacteria; phylum Pseudomonadota; class Alphaproteobacteria; order Sphingomonadales; family Sphingomonadaceae; genus Sphingomonas; species Sphingomonas kyungheensis. The sequence continues at coordinate 16,158 of NZ_JFYV01000015.1, read as the reverse complement.
GAGCGTCGCTCCGTCTCGGTTGCGAAGTTCAGCTACAATGCCGACGGCACCATCCCCAACCTCCATTGGTGGGACAGGACCAGCGCACCGCAGATCGGCACGCTCGATCCCTATAGACGGGTCGAGGCAGAGACGATCGCCTGGACGTCGCGGATCAAACGCGACCGCGATCGTCCCTATGCCTGGACGCCCGGCGTCACCACCGCCGGGGATGGCAACGGCGCCGTCTATGTCACCCGCACCGGCGATCGCAGCTACATCAAGGTCGCCGGCGTCGATTTCGGCGCGGGCGCACGCGCGTTCCGCGCCCGCATCGCCAAGGGCACGCCCGGCGCGACGATCGAGCTGCGGCTGGACCGTACCGACGGGCCGGAGATCGGCACGCTGCCGGTCGGCGACGCGGGCGCGTGGCGGGAGAAGACCGCCGCCGTCTCCGCCGCGCGCGGCGTGCACGATCTGTACCTGATCTTCCGCGGCGGTGACGCCGCGTCGCTGGTGGATGTGGATAGCTGGCAGTTCGATGCGATGCCGAGGGGAGCGAAGGCATGAAGGGGTATTGGATCGCTCCCGCTGCGGCGCTGTGCGCGGCGGCCCCCGTCGTCGCGCAGGCGCCCACCGGCCTCGATGCGCTCGGGCAGGTACAGGCGGTCGCGCCGGCGCCGGCCGATGCCGGATTCCACTACCGGCGCCTGCGCAACGGCGTGCAGTTCACGCTCGGCGGCGTGACCAAATCGCTGATCTTCTACGCCCCCGGCGTCGTGCGGGTGAGCGCGAACCTCGGCAAGTCCTATTGGACGGCCCGCAGCCTCGTCGTGATCCGCGCGCCCGGCAACGTGCCCTTCACCGTTGGCGACGACGCAGACACGCTTACGGTGAGCGACGCCAGACTGCGGATCGTCATCGACAAACGATCCGGTGCCGCCAGTTATTATGACGCGGCGGGCCGGCTGCTCACGCGCGAGAAAGCCGACGCGCCGCAGACGATCAGCAGACGCATGATCTCCGGCGCGCCGACCTACGAGGTGGAAAACCGGTTCACGCTCAAGCCGGACGAAGGCATTTATGGCTTCGGCTTCACCGCCGACGACGAGGTCAACCGGCGCGGCAAGGACCTGCTGCTGGTGCAGACCAACGTCGGCATCATCATCCCCGTTATGGTCTCGACGGAACGCTATGGCGTGCTGTGGGACAGCTATTCGCAGATGCGCTTCAGGGACGATGCGGACGGCGCCCGGCTCTGGGCGGAGAGCGCGCCGGGCGGTGTCGATTATTACGTCATGGCCGCCGACACGATGGACGGCGTGGTCGGCGCCTATCGCTGGCTGACCGGCGACGCGCCGATGTTCCCCAAACAGGCCTTCGGGCTGTTCATGAGCAAGGAGCGCTATCCGACGCAGGACCGCCTCGTCGACGTCGCGCGCACCTTCCGGCGCGAAGGCTTCCCGCTCGATTACATCGTGCAGGACTGGCAATATTGGGGCGGCGACAAGGACGGCACCTGGTCGGGGATGATGTGGGACCCGAAACGCTATCCGGACCCGGTGGCGATGAGCCGCGACATCCACGATTTGCACATGAAGCTGATGGTGTCGATCTGGCCCTCGGTCGGCAACGACACGCCGCTCGCCCGCGCGCTCGACCGCCACGGCCTTCGCTTCCAGCCGCTGCACTGGATATCCAAGCAAGCGCGCGTCTACGACGCGTACAGCCCGCTCGGCCGCCAGATCTATTTCCGATACGTCAAGTCCGGCCTGCTCGACAAAGGCGTCGACGCCTTGTGGATGGATGGCACCGAGGTCGAGGTCAGCTCGGCGATGTGGAATCCGGTCGACAATGTGCGGGACACCAAGGCGCTGGGTCGCAACGCGCTGGGCGACTTCACGCGCTACCTCAGTCCCTATTCGCTGCTGACGACGCAGGGCACCTATGACGGCGAGCGCGCCAGCAGCGACAAGCGCGTCTTCACTCTGACGCGCTCGGCCTGGGCGGGTGCGCAGCGTACCGCGGCGGCATCGTGGTCGGGCGACATTTACGCGAACTGGCGTACCTTCGCGCAACAGGTGTCGGGCGGCGTCAACGTTACCATCACCGGCAACCCTTATTGGACGCAGGACACCGGCGGCTTTTTCGTCAGCGACTTTCCCGGTGGCGAGAAGAATCCGGCGTGGCGCGAGCTGTTCGCCCGCTGGTTCCAATATGCGACCTTCAACCCGATCATGCGCGTCCATGGTACCAGCGTCGAGCGCGAGCCATATATCTTCAAGACGCTCGATCCGGCGGTCTACAAGACCCTGCTCGACAGCGCGCACCTGCGCTATCGCCTGCTGCCCTATATCTACAGCCTGAGCGCGCGGGTGACGTCGGACGGGTATACGCTGATGCGGGCCTTGCCGATGGATTTTCCCGACGACCCGGCGGTGCGCAGCATCAACGACAGCTTCATGTTCGGATCGTCATTGCTCGTCCACCCGGTGACGCGCGCGATGTACCATATCCTGCCCTCCGCGGCGGGTACGGTGCCGGCCGACGTCTTGCGCAGCGCAGACGGCAAGACCGGGCTGACCGTCCAATATTTCGCCGGCGAGAATTTCGACAGGCCCGCCGGGCGTGCGCTCGACGCGACGATCGATCACACCTGGCCCGATCCGCCGCTCGCCGAACTGCCGCCGGGCCTCGGCTCGCTCGATCATTTCTCCGCGCGATGGCAGGGCGATCTGATCGCGCCGGAGGATGGCGAATATGAGATCGGCCTCACCGGCAACGACGGCATGCGCCTGTTCCTCAACGGCAAGCCCGCCATCGACGACTGGAATCGCAGCGCCACCCGTACCCGCACGGTGCGCTATACGCTGAAGAAGGGGGAACGGCTGCCGGTGCGGCTGGAGTTCTTCCACCCCGAAGGCGGACGCGTGTTCCGCTTCATCTGGCGGACGCCGGGTGCGTTGGCCCGCGATGCGGCGGTGCGCAACGCGCCGCGCGATCTGACGATGCGTACCTATCTGCCGCGCGGCACCAGCTGGTATGATTTCTGGACCAACGACCGCTATCCGGGTGGTCAGACCGTCGCACGCGCCGCGCCGCTGGACGTGATCCCGCTTTACGTGCGCGCCGGGACGATCCTGCCGATGGGACCCGTTCTCCACTATGCGACGGAGCAGCCGGATGCGCCGAATGACGTGCGCATCTATCCGGGCGCGAACGGCGATTTCACGCTGTACGAGGACGATAACGAGACCTACGCCTATGAAAAGGGCCAGTCGGCGCGCTACGATCTGCATTGGGATGACGGCCGGAGGACCCTGACGATCGGGGAGCGGCGTGGCACCTTCCCTACCCTCGTCAAGCGGCGGACGCTGCGTGTCATGCTGATGGCCGGTGCCGGCGGAGCGCCGGCGCGGCCACCGGAGACACGCCAAATCGCCTATGAAGGTCGGGCGCTCACGCTGCGTTTCTGACCGGATGCCTGACGCGCGTGTTCTGCGCCGGCGTGATGCGGCTCATCGGGCTCCCCTCGCCTGAGATGCCGTGGAAAGGCCGGGCAAGCCCGGACAGAGGTGCGCGTGCTGCGAAAAGGTACAGGATGCATGTCGTCGATCGACATGCCCGACCTTTTCGCGCGTCTTGCCGCACCTCATGGTTCGACAGAAATCACCGCCACCGACTTCGACGGCAGGGTCATCTGCACACGCCCCTGATCAACGCGCGCGGTGATCGGGCGCGGCACCACGCTATCGGGATGCTCGTAGCTGTTGATCGCGTCGACGCGGTCCGCGGTCAGCACGGTTCCCGACGCCGAACGCCCACGGACACCGTCGATCTGCACGTCGATCCGCGCGGGCTGATTGGGATCGACGTTCGTCAGCGCGATCCACACCTTGCCATCGGTGCCGCGCGCCGCGATCGCATCGATGCGTGGCACGGTCACGTCGCCGAAGCGATAGCTGCCGGCATCGAAGCTGATCGGCAGCCGCGTCGCATCCTGGAACGGCACATACATTTTGAACAGATGATAGGTCGGCGTCAGGACCATCTTCGGACCATCGGTCAGGATCATCGCCTGCAGCACGTTCACCATCTGGGCGATCGCGGTCATCCGCACCCGGTCGGCATGGCGCGTGAACATGTTGAGGTTGATCGACGCGATGATCGCGTCGCGGATCGAATTCTGCTGGTGCAGGAAGCCGTCGCGGCTGCCCGGCAATTTCTCCAGCCAGACGCCCCATTCGTCGATGACGAGCGGCACCCTCTTCTCGGGATCGTAGGTGTCCATCACCGCCGAATGGATGCGGATCATGTCCTCCATCTTCAGCGTATCCTTGACGAGCGTGGCATATTCGCGCTCGCCGAAGCCGGTGCTGGCATATCTGGGCGGCCACGCGACCCAGGTATAATTGTGCATCGACAGCCCCTCGATGCTCCACGCCCAGTCATGTCCCTTCCAGGCGCGCATGACCGCCTCGGTATAATCGGTGTTGGGCGATCCGGGGCCGACCGCGATCCGGCGCATCGGGTCGGTGCCGGCGACCGAGCCGCCGGCCGGATTGTCGGTGCCGTTCTGCTCGATGTTGAGATTGCGTGCGAAGCGCGCGTAGCGCTTCATCTCGTCGACATAATAGTCCGGCTTGTACGCACCGCCACAGCTCCAGCTTTCGTTGCCGATCCCGAGGAACTTGACCCGATAGGGCGCGCGGTGACCGTTGGCGGCGCGTTCCGCGCCCGCCGTCGTCCCGGGATCGGCGGTCATATAGGCCATCCAGTCGGCGGCCTCCTTGACGCTGCCCGATCCCATGTTGACCGAGATATAGGCGCCGGACCCGATCTGATCGAGGAAGTCGAAGAATTCGTCGGTGCCGAAATCGTTCTTCTCGAGCGCATTGCCCCAGCTGCCGTTCACCGTCACGGCACGCTTCGCGCGTGGGCCGATGCCGTCACGCCAGTGATATTCGTCCGCGAAACAGCCGCCCGGCCAGCGCACGCTCGGCACCTTGAGCGCGCGCAGCGCGCCGACGACGTCGCTGCGGATCCCGCGGACATTGGGGATCGGCGAGTGGTCCCCTACCCAGATGCCGCCATAGATGCCCGACCCCAGATTTTCGGCGAACTGACCGAAGATGTTGCGATCGATCCGGGGGCCGGTGCCGTTGCCGGTGACCGTCACCTTTACCGCAGCCTGCTGCGCCGGCGCGGCGCTGCAAACCGTCGCCAGGGCGATCGCCGCCATGCCAAACCGTGCTTTCATGCCGCCCTCTCCCACCATCGCCGTCTGTCACGCGACGCTTTGCCGGAAGGGTAGGAACAGTTGGAGCGCGGCGCAACGATCATCACGGGCGGGCCGGACTGCTGATGGGCGAGGCCGATCACCGCTGGTCCGTTGCCGAACTGCCGGTGGAGAAGGCGGAGCGCACGCTAGCCAAGGCGTCCGCGTACGGAAGGTCAGCGCTGCGAACCGCGGAGGCCAGCCTGCAGGCCCGGCAAGAACCGAGATGGGTTGGACGAATTCCGTTTGATATGCCTTTGTCGATTGCCGACGGCTGCGAGCGCTGACGGCGGTCGCAGCCTCCACCGGTGAGCCTTTGTCGATCGATGTCGACCCAAGGATTGGCGCACCGTCTGGATCGGCGATGACGCGATCATCGGAGCTGGCGGCAGCGTCACGGGCGATGGTGCCGCCACGTCACGGTCGCGGGAATCCTGCATGCGCACTGGCCTCGACTATAGTTCAACAGTGATCATCGGCCTGATCGCTGTAACTGCAGGCATTCGACTCGCTGCATACGCCGCCCGACGTCCGGCACCTGTTCATCAATCTTGGCCCGGCGGCGCCCCGACACGCCGCGGCGCAAGGCGCAAACGCAACGTCAACAATAGGTTATCGACAGGACGAACAGGCGGATGGTAGCCTCCCGCGATACGGCGAAGGGGGTGTCAGCTGTCTAGAGTTCTCAAGGCGGCGGGAGGAGACCCACGGTTCGCGCCGACGACCACCAAGAAGCTTGCCCAGCGCATGCTGAGTGCGTCTCGCGAGATCGCAGCCTCCCTCCCCCATGGCTATCACGCGTCGACGCCGCTCGACACACTCCTGCTGCTCCATGTGGCGGAGGACGACGCCCGCTATCTCGAGATCGGCGAACTCGACGTTCCCGGCGCGACGTCGCCAAGAGTCGTGGCACGATGGGTGGCGGCACTGGAGAAGGAAGGGCTGATCGACCGGCGGGACAGGTTCCTGGCGCTCAGCGAGAAAGGTCATCGGCTCGTCATCGCCACCATGGAGGCCGTGTACGCGGCTCAGCGAGCGCTGGATTGACCATGCGAAACCGAGCCTAAGGCGTGGCACCCTCCGACGATGGGCCCACCGTGTCGCCTGTCGGCGAGATCGGGGATCGGCCGAGCTTCATGCGACGCCTCGGCGCCGCCGTTCGACCGATCGACGACGCCGCGGAGATCCAAGCGACGGCCTGCGCCATGCTGGACGAGGAGTTCCGGGCGGATCGGAGCGGCTATGCGGAAATCTCGGCGACGGACGGGTCGGTGACGGTGGTCAGCGACACCGCCATCGTCTCTCCATATCTGATCGGGGATCATCAAACCGCCGCTTTCGCGATACCGTTATGCGACCGACTTCGCCGGGGCGCGGTCGATGTCCGTAGCGATGTCGCCGATGATCCCGCTTTGACCTCGGTCGAGAAAGCCGCTTATGCCGGCTTGCGGGTCGGAGCCGCGATCGCCCTTCCGCTGTTCGAAGGTGTCGCGCTGCGCGCCTTCATCTTCCTGCACTACCGGCATCCCCGGAGCTTCAAGGATGCCGATGTCGAAATCCTGCAGGAGACGTCGGACCGATTGTCGACGGCCATCGATGCTTCGCGCGCCAAAGCCGCTCTGCGCATCAGTGAGGCACAGCTGGCGGCGGCATTCGAAAGCGTGCCCGCCGGGATTGCCATGCTCGACACGCAGGGCCGCATCGTCGTCGCGAACAGCGAATATCGCCGCTTTTTGCCGGGAGGTATCATGCCGTCGCGCGATCCGGCCAACCGGGGCCGATGGCAGGCATGGAACGACGAAGGCGGGGTACTCGCGCTTTACGATTATCCCGGCGCCCGCGCCTTGCGCGGTGAGCGCACCGTGCCTGGACAGGAAATGCTCTTCCGCGTCGATCAGGATCGACATGTGTGGACCAGGGTCGCCACCGTTCCCATTCACGACGAACAGGGACGGGTCACTGGCCAGGCGAGCGTGATCAGCGACATCGATGCGCTGAAGCGCGCCTCCGAGGCGTTGCGGGAAAACGAGGCGCGTGCGCAGCTGCTGATCGACGGCGTCGCTTTGGCGACTTGGGAAACGGCCAGCGACGGGCTCGTTGAGACGGACAGCCCGAACTGGCGCGCCTATACGGGGCAAAGCTTCGACGAGTGGAAGGGCCAGGGCTGGCTCAGCGCGATACATCCGGACGATCGTACCGCCATCAGCGAGAAATGGCGCGAGACTGTTCGTAAGCGGCGCAGCATCGACGCCGAATATCGGCTGCGCAAGGCGAACGGCACCTACCGCTGGATGAATGTCCGCGCCGTGCCGCTGCGCGACGAGGCGGGTCACGTCGTCAAGTGGCTCGGCATGAACATCGATATCGACGAGCGCAAGCGGCTGGAACGGGCACTGGAGGGCAGCGAACGCCGCACCCGAGTCGTGCTCGAGGGAATCCCCCAGCTGCTCTGGCGGGCGGACTGCTCCACGGAATGGACTTGGGCCAGCCCGCAATGGCTGACCTTCACCGGTCAGTCCGAGGCGGACAGCCGAGGTTTCGGCTGGCTGCGCATCCTCCATCCCGAGGACAGGGCCGCGGCCTTGTCCGCCTGGACCGAAGCGGCAGCGGTCGGCTGCTTCGAGGGTGAGCACCGGTTGCGCCGGCAGGACGGCGCCTATCGGTGGTTCGCGATGCGCGCCAAGCCGATCCGCGACGCAGCCGGACACATCGTCGAATGGCTCGGCACCGCGAACGACATCGACGATCTCCGTCAGGCGCAGGCGCGCCAAGGCGTGATGGTCGCGGAGCTCCAGCACCGGACCCGCAACCTTATCGCAGTTGTGCAGGCGCTGTCAGAGAAGACGCTCGACGGCGCATCGTCGCTCGCCGACTTCAAGACGCGCTTCGCCGATCGCCTGTCGGCCCTCGCCCGTGTGCAGGGCCTGCTCTCGCACGCCTGCGCCGGCAGGAAGGTCACCTTCGACGCGCTGCTGCAATCCGAACTGTGCGCGCTCGGCGCCAACGATGGCGATACCCTGGATGCTCGCATCATCCTGCGCGGGCCATCCGGCATTCCGCTGCGGTCGGGCGCCGTGCAGGCTTTGGCGTTGGCGCTGCACGAGCTCGCCACGAATGCGGTCAAGCACGGCGCGTTGACCGTCGCATCGGGCAGGCTGGCGATTGCCTGGTCGGTGACGCGGCAGGATGGCCAACGCGGGATCCTGACCGTCGAATGGATCGAAAGCGGGCTGGCACCGCCCCGCGCCGCCGGGAAGGATACGCGCGTCGGTTACGGACGCGAGCTGATCGAACGGGCGCTCCCGTTCCAGCTGAAAGCCAGAACGAGCTACACCTTTACCGACGACGGCCTCCGCTGCACGATCAGCGTACCGGTGGTCGCGGATCGCCACGAGAGTGAGGAAGACCGATGAGCGAAGCCCTGCTGCACGATCGTCGCGTTCTGGTCGTCGAAGACGAATATATGATCGCCGAGGCGGTGAGCCGCAATCTCCGCAAGGCCGGCGCGACGGTGATCGGCCCCGCATCGGACGTGGAAGGGGCGCTGGCCTTGCTGCTGGAACACGACGATGTCGATTCCGCCGTGCTCGACATCAATCTGGGAGAGGCGAAGGTCTATCCGGTCGTCGACGTCCTGCTCGCCCGCGGCGCCAGATGCGTCTTCGCCACGGGCAACGATCGCGCCGATGTCCCCCCCGCCTATGCGTTGCTCAAACGGTGTGAGAAACCGATCGATACATCCTGCATCGTCAAGGCATTGCTCGACGGTGACGGGGGCGGGACACGCGCTGCGGGAACGGACGATCCATCCGCCATGACGAATCTCCGCGAATGCCTGGCTTACCTGATTACCGTTGCCGAGGAACACGGCGAAACGCTGCTCGTGGCAAAACTATGCGAAGCCGCAGACGTCGCAGCCGAGATATAAACGGCACCATCGTCGCGGGCATGAGGCGGCACGGCGGTCGGTTCAAACACCCCTGACGCGGCCTCGATCAGATACGCCGGGCGGTCGGGCGGCTTCCGAGCTGATCGAGCGCGTCCGCATTGTCGCGACCCCAGGCGTAGAGCAGCTCCACCGGTTCGACGAAGCGTTGGCCGAGCGCCGTGAGCCTGTACTCGACGGCCGGCGGAATGGCGCTGAACACATGACGGGTGACGAGTCCCACCTCCTCCATCTCGCGCAGGGTCTGGGTCAGCATCTTCTTGGACACGCCGGGCAGGCTGCGCTGCAACGCCCCCGTCCGGCAGGCGCCCTGATGCCGGGCGTGCAGCGTGTGCAGAACCATGCTCGTCCACTTCGTCGCGAACAACGCCAGCACGCGCCGCGGCGCGCAATCCTCACGCCATTCGTCCTCGATCGATCCCGGCTGCATATGTGGTTACCTCCCGGTGCCTGGCCCCCTGTTTGGTGCCGTCTAGAACCCGGGCGATCCGCTGCCTAGCTCTGGACGATCGAGACACTGGGAAGGATCATCATGGCCAAGACAGCATTGGTGGTGGGCGCGAGTGGTATTGTCGGCAGCGCGACGGCAAAGCTGCTCGTCGAGCAAGGCTGGACGGTATACGGGCTCGCCCGACGTCCCACCGGACAAGCCGGCCTCCGTCCGATCGCGGCCGATCTGCAGGATGCCGCAGCGACGAAGTCGGCGCTCTCCGGCATCCATCCGGACGCCGTGTTCATCACCACCTGGCTGCGTCAGGACAGCGAGGCGGAGAACATTCGCGTCAATTCGGCGATGGTGCGCAACCTCCTCGATGGCTTGCCCAAGCCGACCGGGCCGAGACACGTCGCGCTCGTCACCGGCCTCAAACATTATCTCGGGCCGTTCGAGGCCTATGGCAAAGGCACGCTGCCGCAGACGCCGTTCCGCGAGGAACAGGGCCGGCTTGACGTCGAGAATTTCTATTATGCGCAGGAGGACGAGGTGTTCGCGGCGGCGGCGCGGGACGGCTTCAGCTGGAGCGTCCATCGCCCGCACACCGTGATCGGCAAGGCCGTCGGCAATGCCATGAACATGGGGACGACGCTGGCCGTCTACGCCACCCTCTGCCGCGAGACCGGCCGCCCCCTCGCCTTCCCCGGCTCGGCCGCCCAATGGTCGGGGCTGACCGACATGACCGACGCCGGCCAGCTGGCCCGACAGCTGCTGTGGGCCGCAGAGACGCCGGCCGCGCACGATCAGGCGTTCAACATCGTCAACGGGGATGTCTTCCGCTGGGCATGGATGTGGGGTCGCATTGCCGATTGGTTCGGGCTGGAGGTCGCGCCCTTCGATGGCACACCGCGGCCACTCGAACAGCAAATGGCGAATGATGGCCCGACGTGGCGTCGCATCGCCGAACGCGAAGGATTGGCCGAACCCGATCTCACCCGGCTCGCCTCCCCCTGGCATACCGATGCCGATCTCGGCCGCCCCATCGAAGTCGTGACCGACATGTCGAAGAGCCGCCGGCTCGGCTTCACGGCCTATCAGCCGACCGACGATGCCTTCTTCGCGCTGTTCGAGCAGCTGCGTGTCGATCGCCTGATCCCCTGACCCGACTTATACGAGAACGCCCATGACCCATGATCATCGCCACGATGCCGATTACGCCAGCCGCGACGCTGCCATCGCGATCAACACCTACACCACCGTCCTGAAGCGGCCGCAGGTTCCCCATGAGGTGTTCGCGACCTATTGGCGGGACGTACACGGACCGCTCTGCTCGCGGGTGCCGGGATTGGGGTGGTACGTGCAATATCATCTCGACCGCGAACAGGACGCGCACCTCTGGCCGGCGCAGGCGGGAATCGAACCCTTCCCCGACTATGTGCTCGATGGCGGGGTGGAGATCGGCTTCGCCGATGCTGCCGATCAGGCGACCTTCAACGAAGCATCGTCGATCCTCTTCTCGGACGAGCAGAATATGTTTGCTGCGACGATCGCCTATGCGCTGCCGCACGGCTCGCGGACGTTGGTCGACCGGATCGTCGACCCCAGTCCGAACGGCAACGATGCGTTGGATCGCATGCACATCCACTTCGGCCCGGGTGCCAAAGACCCGGACGCGTTCGCTGCGTTCATGACGGCTTTTGCCGAAGCGCTCGCCGCCGACCCGGCGCTGCTGCGCGTCCGCCTGCATCTGCCAGAAGTCTATGATAATGGCGATCCCGCGCCCCCCGCGCCGGACGTGGCGCACACCGTTCCGCCGGAACGCGAGCGCCTGGCGATCCTCGATCTCACCTTCGCCACGCCGCTGGTTCGGCGACGCTTCTTCGCGTCCGACGTCTTCTCCGATACGGTCGAGGCGCAGAAGCAGCATATCGGCCACGTCACGGCGTTCGCGGTCAGCGGCATGTACACCTATGTCCGCGACAAGACGCTGACGCTTGCCGGTCTGAGGGGCAGCCGGCCGGCGCAGCTCATCGAGCGGCTCGGCGCGGTCAATCAGGCCGATGAGGCTGTTCGTCATCTGATGCTGACCGGCAGGCTCGATTGACGGTCGCGTGTCAGCTGCCGTCGTCAACGAGGATGGCCGCCGATCGACCCGCCCCTGAAAACCCGCATTCGGCCGACCGAGGCGAACGGCTTGCGTCCCTGCCGATGCCGTTCGTCGATGAGGACCGCGTGCTGCCGCGCGCGGCGGCCACCCCGGAAGCCGGCGCCTCAGCCGGCCGATAGCCCGCTCATCCCATCGTAAGGTTCGCGGGTCATGGTCTCGTATCGAGCCGCCGTGACGATGCGGAGACTATGACACGACGCTCGGCTTCGTCCCTGGCTGCATAGACAGCAGCCTGATCCAAATGGGCCTTCCTCTCTTGAGGCGAGGCGGAAGCCGCTGCTGCTTCGAGTTCGGCAAGAGCGAGTCGCGCAAAATCGGTCTCCGCTGATCGCTTGGACAAGGCTGCTCCAGTCTCTCTGCTCGGATTCGGGGTCTGGAGGTACGCACACCGCCGGGAAAATACGCCTCGACCCGACAGCAAGATCGTTCACCCGTTTGATCACGTCGACCAGCCGCGCCCGATACGTCTGGAGATTGGCTCTTGATTGTCGGAGGCCGGCCGTCGGATCGACCTGTCGCAAGCTGGTCCAACGTTGGGACCCATTTGATGTGAGCATCGTACCGATTGAGCGGCTGTTACCGTATTGTCCCAAGAGCCATGGCAAGCCTCTGGTGAGCAACCCGCGGATGTTGCGCGGCATCATCTTCGTCGAACGCAACGGGCGGCTATCGATCCCCCGCCCGGGGCACAAATCCTCGACGGTCCGCAGCGACAACGGGAGGCGCACGGACAGCAGCACCGCCAAGCCAATCACCGCAGGTGACGCGTTGACGTAGCGAAACGGACTGCCGGGCTTGCGCGGGCGGAACATATGCCCGCCCCACCCGCGTTCGCTTGGCAGCCGGTGCACCTGCTTTGACGGAGCCATTGGGCATCCTCCGCCCGCTGATCGAGCCTCGCGATACCGCGTCGACCATTTCGCGACGTCAAGCAGCAACGTCGCGCCAATCCTGCGGCTCGCCTTGATCATCGCTGTGTCGGCGGCAGGCGTAGCTGAACCGCGGCAGACGATCGTGTTCACGGTCTATGCAATCCGAGCTCGCCATCAGGGGGCATGGCCCGCCGGAAGACCACTTACCGCGATCGACGCCGCATGACGCCAAGGCCGCCAAAAAGTGTTCGCCGCCCTTGGCTGGAACGGATCAGACGCTGGTGGCGGATCGTAAGGCGTGGGTTCTAAGCGAGGTCTGACCGTCGCTTGATGCGGCCGGCGGGCGACGATCACGAGGGGTATGATGCAAGATCCACTGTCGCCGGCCGAACGCAGGATGCTGCACGTCTTGCACCGTAGCTGGCTCATTCCAGCGGTCGTGAAGAATGCGGTCAGGCGCGAATATGCTCAAGGCAATCCGGGCTTGGCGCTCGGCTTTCTGGCGCTGTGGCAGGTGGCTTTTTACGGCGCGACGACCGGACTGGTTCTGGCGATGATGAGGCTGTGAGGTCGATCGATCCTGCCGCGTGCATGGCTTCGGATCGCCATGGACGGCGCAGGTCCCGAATTGACCCCCAACCTTTTCTGGTAGGAGCATTGGAACGCGGATAGGCGGCCAGAATGAGCGAGATTGAAAGACTGGTCCCATCAGGGGTTATTGATCAATGGGTGTCCCATCTGAGGCGGCAACGCTCGCGGGCGCAGGATGCGTTATGGTTGCTCGATCAGGGCTTCACGATCCACGACGGTCGCGACGGTATCGCCACTGCCGATGCTTCCGATCGCTGGCGACGAGAGCAGGCCGCGGTCGTGGATGATGTCAATCGGCTGCTGGAGCTCTACGATCGTATCAACCTGCGCTCCTCGGAGTTCGTCGCCGCGGAGCGTACGACGGGACGCAGAGCGACGGATCCGAAAAAGGCTAAAGAATAATCCAAGGCAGGGGCAAAAGCGTGAGCAGAGACAACACCATCAGCACGATCGAACGGGCGTTCCAGCTTGCGCGTGCCGGAGCGTGCCATTCGGTCGGCGACATCCGATCACAGCTGACTGCGGAAGGCCATGACGGCGTTCATGGTCATCTCAACGGGGCCAGCATCCAGCGTCAGCTGCGGGACGTTCTGGCGGCACGCGGCGTTGACGCAAAACCGGATGACGCAGACATAGGGTCTTGAGGCGGGAGTTGGGCAAGGTGCCATCGATGATGGTGCCGCCGAGCCCGACAACGATCCCGCTCAGTGCGTCTCGTGGAATTGTGGTGGATTAGGTCCGAGCTGGGCCGCACTTACGGTAGGCGAGGCATTGCCCTTGCCGACGAGCCGGGCCGTCCGACACTCCTCTTCCTCCTTGCTGCGCCATGTCTCTGCCTGGCCTGTATCATCCGCCTTCTGATAGGCCTGCTTCACCGCCCGCGCAGCCGCACAGCGCTCGGCGGCGCTGCCCTTGGCAAATGCAAGGTCGTAGGTCTGCTCAGCCTGTTTCGCCGGGCTTGAGCATGCCGCCAGCGCCAGGCCCATTCCCATCCCCACCAGAAGCCACCGCATCGCACGCTCCTCACCCATTCCGCGCCTGGCGCGATGGTACGGACACCGTCACGATCGACGGCGTCATCGCCTGCACAAAGCTCTGAGCGACCGAGGACGTTCCCAATTTCCGCGACACGACAGGGTTGCTATTGCCGGAACATATGTAGAACGTCTTTGGTATCGATGAACTCGGAGTCGCCCATGTCGCCCCGCGAAAACCTTCGTCCACTCGCTGCTGCGTGCGGCGAGAGCCTCGCCGATCTGCCTGCGCTAATCGGGCGGTCCGCCACCTATTCCGATCAATTTGTCACGCGAGGATTGCCTGGACGCCTGCCATCGGATGGCTGCCTCCACCTCGTGAGCTGTCGCACCGTCGAAGAGCGGACGTTCGACGCCCGCGACCCATGGGAGCCGGCACATTGAGGCTGATGACACGCTCCGAGTTGCGGACACTGATCCGGGTGGCGTTCACCGTGCTGAAGCCTGCGCCGAAGCGGGTGATGGGCCTGACCGACGAGGCAGCGCGCGATGCGGTGGCCGAGGATCTGGTTCAGCGAATCATGGGCGAGCCGCGCAGCGAAACGGTGATCCTGCAACCCGACCTGACGGGCGGCGCCTATTCGCGGGTCGGCGAATGGGACGTTCACGAACCGCACCCATGCCCCGATCTGCTGAAACGATGATCGCGCGCTGTCACCCCTGCCCAAGCAACGCCGTGGAAGCCGTCGACGAGCTTCATGTCGAGACGCTGTGGCACAGCCGCATCGCCACGATCCACGAACATCTCCCGGGGGATGGAGCCGGCGCGAAGTGGCAGGCTGCGTTCCGCGCCTTTGCCCGTGCTGCACGGCAGGCGCTTCGATCACAGATGCTGCCCCGCCTGCGTGCCGCTACTTCGTAACGTCGGGCAACCGGTTATTACCTCGCCGATCAAAGGCATTGTCGGTATCGACAGCATCGTGCGCCCGAATGGCGTTCCATTCCGCTTTCGTGTGGCAGATCCGTTTCGGCAGAATGGTGCCGGTGCTTGGATCTTGGCGGCATATCTTCTTCTCGCTGCCGTCGTTGCGGCTTGGGGATGGAGCGGCTTGGCCAGTGAAAGTCAGTGCGACGGAGGCCATCAACGCAAGAGCTATCATGGTATTCTCTCCCTTCGGCGGGAGGCTACGCCAATAGGTTACGTAAGCCAAGCTGACCCTGCTCGGCGCGACTGTATGGCGCGCGATGACGGATGACCATTATCGACCATTCAGAAGCACTGTGTCTTCACTCAAAAGCGGTCTTTTGTTCATCCCGATTCGCAGTCGCTATCCGACTCGGGCTTCCCGGCCGCCATGATCCAGACTGCGCTCATATGTCACCTGGTGCCTGACGCGGCCGAGCACCGATGGCGGCGCTGATTGAACCGGCATACACTGCATACGGGCCGCCGCCTCGATGAGAACGGGCGAAAGTCCTGGAGGCGACGGTGCTCCGTGTATGGCGTCATTAGCCAGGATCCGTGCTGGGCGGGGTCGCCTGGTATTGCGGCGTCAGCCTGTGGCGGTTGCTCGGCTATATCTGGGACGAGATCGTCATCGTCGCCGCCACCACCTCGACCGAGACGGTGCTGCCGCGGCTCATCCAGAAGCTGCGCAAGCTCGGCTGCGAGGAGAGCGTCGTCGGCTTTGTCATCCCGGCAGGCTATTCGTTCAATCTCGACGGCACCTGCCTGTACCTCACCACGGTCGCGGTATTCCTGGCGCAGGCGACGAATACCGAGCTGACCGTCTGGCACGAACTCGGGCTGATCGCGGTGCTGTTGCTCACCTCCAAGGGCGCGGCGGGGATCGCCGGGGCGGCGTTCGTCGTGCTGGCGGCGACGCTCAACACGACCGGGACGATCCCGGTGGCGAGC
>NZ_JFYV01000014.1 GCF_000632225.1 Sphingomonas sp. RIT328 | reverse complement strand
CGCCAAGCCACAGAATATCCAGGAGCTTGCCCGGATCGCCGGCGTCTCCTCCGCGACGGTGTCGCGCGCGCTGGCCGGCACGGGCAATCTGTCCGTACAGACGCGCGAGCGGGTGCGCGCGCTGGCCGAGGAACTCGGCTTCCGGCCGAGCAGCATGGCGCGCAACCTGCGCACCGGCCGGACCGGGGCGATCGGCGTCGTCGTGCCGCTGGGGCACGAGCGGACGCAGCATATCTCCGACCCGTTCTTCATGACCCTGCTCGGCCATATCGCCGACAATGTCACTGAGCGCGGCTACGACCTGCTGCTCACCCGCGTCGTGCCCAACGATCCCGCCTGGCTCGACGCGATCGTCGACGCCGGCCGCGTCGACGGCGTCATCGTCGTCGGCCAATCGGATCAGGCGGAGGTGCTCGATCAGGTCGCGCAGCGCTACGCACCGATGGTCGTGTGGGGCGCGCGGATCGAGGGGCATCATTACACCACGGTCGGCAGCGACAACCGGTTGGGCGGCCGGATCGGCGCCGAGCATCTGCTCGCCCGCGGCTGCCGCAAGCTCGCCTTCTTCGGCGATCCGCGCGTGCCGGAGGTCGAGCAGCGGCTGCACGGCTTTCGCGATGCGATCCGCAGCGCCGGACCGGGCCATGTCGGCGCGCTGCTGCCGGTGCATTTCGTACCGGAACTCGCACTCACCACCATCTCCGACTATCTCGCCATCGCCGAGGGGATCGACGGCATCTTCGCCGCTTCCGACACGATCGCGATGATGACGATCCAGGCCCTCGCCGATCAGGGTCGCGCGGTGCCCGACGACGTCAAGGTGATCGGCTTCGACGATCTCGACATCGCCCGCCACACGCTGCCGCCGCTCAGCTCGGTCCGGCAGGACCTCGCCGCGGGTGCGGGCGCGCTGGTCGATGCGCTGATGCGCCGCCTCGCCGGCGCGCCGGCCGAGGCGATCAGCCTGCAACCGACCGTCACCGAGCGCGCCTCGACCAGCGCCGGCTGATCCGCCGCCCGCCGCGTCCTGCACGCGGCGGCTGTGGTATCGAAGACGCACCCGCGGTGTCGTCTGCAATCGTTAGCCAGGATAACGGACTTCCCCTTGCATTGTGCGTCGATTGCGTTACGCAATCGATTGTCACGATAGATCAAAACGATCATCAGGGAGAGGAACATGCATTTGAAGACGGGAGCCGCGATCCTCGCGCTCGCCGCCGGCCTGGCCGCCGGCCTGGCCGCCGGCACCGCCGGCGCACAGACGACGTCGACCACCGACGGCGCGCCGCAGATCACCTCGCCGAGCGCCACCGCGCAGGAGACGACCTCCGCCGACCCGAGCCAGGCGCCCGAACAGGCCTCGCCCGATACGCAGGACATCGTCGTCACCGCATCCAAGACCGGCGCGCAGACGTTGCAGACGGTCCCGCTCGCCATCCAGGCGTTCGGCGGCGAAGACCTGCGCGAACGCAACATCAACAATGTCGCCGACCTGATCTCGAACATTCCCGGCGCGTTCGAAAGCCAGCGCCAGTCGGTCGCCTCGCGCTCCTACAGCATCCGCGGCGCCGGCGCCGGCGCGGCCAACGGCGACTCGCCGATCGGCTATTACGTCGACGACGTGCCGTTCGTCGTCACCAATTTCGGCATCGCGCCGCCGATCCGCTTCCAGGACCTCGACCGCGTCGAAGTGCTGCGCGGCCCGCAGGGCACGCTCTACGGTCAGGGCTCGGCCGGCGGTGTGTTCATCTTCCACACCCGCGATCCCGACCTCAAGAAGATCGAGGGCGCGGTCGAGCTGGAAGGATCGTCGACCAAGGGGGCGGACGCGCTCAATTACGGCGTCGCGGGCGTCATCTCGGTGCCGATCGTCAAGGACCTGCTCGCGATCCGCGTCAGCGGCGGCCATTCGTTCAATCCGGGCTGGGCCGACGAATATTACGGCGCCTATGACGGCACGCCGGACCGCAAGGGCGTCAACAAGGTACGGAACGACGACATCCGCGTCGTCGCGCTGTTCAAGCCGGCCAGCAACCTGACCTTCCGTGCGCAATATTGGCATTTCCGCCCGCGGCAGGATTTCCTCGGCAGCCTGCAATCGGTCAGTCCGCCCTATTACGAGAATACCGCCGCGCAGCCGAGCTTCGGCAACGGCGACTTCAAGCTGTACAGCCTGTCGGCGACCTGGGATCTCAAGCATTTCTCGGTGACGAGCGCGACCAGCCAGCTCGACGGCAATTTCGGCATCTATGTGCCGATCTCGCCCGCCGGCTTCTTCTCGAGCCAATTCTATCCGACGATGTTCAGCCAGGAGGTGCGGATCAATTCGAACGGCACCGGTCCGTTCCACTGGCTGCTCGGCGGTGCCTATCAGAACGGCAAGGGGCCGCAGGCCAACCAGCTCGACATCCCGCCCTTCGTCTCGATCAACGCCGACAACAATACTATCACGCGCAACTATGCGGTGTTCGGCGAAGTCAGCTACGATCTGTTCGACGGCAAGCTGGTGCCGCTCGGCGGCCTGCGCTTCTATCACGACAAGCGCACCTTCGAGGATGCGAGCACGACCAACAGCAACACGCGCGACGTGACGACGTGGCGGCTCAATCTCTCCTATCTGCCGACCAACGCGCTCACCGCGTTCATCACCGCGGCGACCGGCTTCCGCGCCGGCATCGTCCAGTCGCAGGTGCAGGCGGATCTGCTCGGCCAGATCGGCATTCCCGCGGGCACGCAGACCAAGCCCGAACGCTCGCGCAATTACGAGGTCGGGGTGAAATGGCGGACGCCGGACCGCAACCTCAGCATCGGCCTCAACGGCTATATCACGCAATATAAGGACCTGCTGACCCCGACGCCGACGCTCAACGCCAGCGTTTCGGGCTTCTCCAACTTCGGCGACGGCACGACGCGCGGCGTCGACATCGACGTCCACTGGCGTACGCCGGTCACCGGCCTGTCGGTGGGCGCGGTCGCCAACTTCAACCATGGCGAATATGACCGCGTCGATCCGGTCGTGCAGGCGGCGCTGCCCTATCTCCAGAAGGGCTCGCGGCTGGTCAACACGATCGAGCAGAACTGGCGCGTCGACGCCGCCTACACCCATGCGATCACCACCGACTGGGAGGGCTTCGCCAATGCGGCGTGGAGCCACACCGGCAACCGCCTGCAAAGCCTCAACCTGACCGCGCGGCCCTATGAGAATTTCACCGCCAGCGTCGGGGTGCGTCACGGGCCCTATGAGCTGGTGCTGTTCGGCGACAATCTGTCGGACGCCAAGGGGCCGACGATCATCCTCAACAACAATCCCAACGCCGGCGCGCGCCCGACCCCGCGGACGATCGGCCTGCGCCTGCGCGCCAACTTCCAATGAGCTGGCCGCCCCCTCCTGCCGAGGGGGCAGGAGCCGCCGTGATCCTGCTTTCGCAGGAGCACGGAAGGCGCCCTAGCGCGGCGCCTTGGCCAGCGCGCTCGACAGGGCGCGCTGCGCCAGTGGCTCCATCACCGCATAGCCGGCGCGGGTCGGGTGCACGCCGTCATTGGCATAACGCGGATCGAACGCGCCGTCCGGCTGCGCGAACGGCGTGTAATAATCGATGAAGGCGATCCGCCGCTCCGCCGCGAGCGCCTTGAGCCGCGCGTTGAGCGCGCGCACCACGGGCCGCAGGTTGAAGTCCGGCCGCGGCAGCAGGCGCGACATCGGCGGAATGCTCGCCAGCACGACGGTGATGCCATTCGCCTGCGCCAGGTCGATCATCGCGCGGACGTTGTCGATCGATTCGTCCTCGGTCACCGGACCGGTCGCGCCGCCGATGTCGTTGGTGCCGGTCATGATATGGACGACGCGTGGATGCAGCGCGACGACGTCGTGATAGAAGCGCACCACCATCTGGCTGCTGCTCTGCCCGCTGATGCCGCGGTCGACGTAATTATGGCTGGTGAAGAAGCTGGGGTCGGCGTTGATCCAGCCTTCGGTGATCGAATCCCCCATGAACACGACATCCGGACGCCGGCCGGATTGCTTGAGCGCGGCATTGGCGTCGCGATAGCGGCACAGGAACGGCCAGTCGTTCGCCTGCTGCTCCGCCTGCGTCTTGCGGAAGCCCGCGCCGATCGGATTGGCCGGGTCCATGAAACGCTGCGCCATCGCCGACATCTCGTCGAGGTTGCGCGGCCGCGTCTCGAACTGCGCCGCCTGCTGCGCCGCGGCGGGCGGCACCGGCAACGGACAGCGGATCGTCGTGCCGTTGACCGCCGCAAAGGCTTCACCGAGTTGCGGCGTCGGCGGCGCAACCGGCGCCTGCGCCATGGCGGTGGTCGCTCCCAGGGCCGCGATCATGGCGGCCCGTATCGTGATACGCGGCATATCCCCTCCTGTCTTTGCGCCAGCATAGCCGGCGGAGCCGGTCAGGCAAAGGATTGTCGTGAGCCTGACAGGGCGAGATGTCGCCTCCCCGGGCCGTGGACGTAATGGTTTGCACAGGGGCTGGAGCGGTCCTAATCTCCCCGGAAAACAGGAGAGACGGGCATGAAGACACGGGCAAACGGGCGCATCGCCGCGGCGGCATCGACGATCCTGATCGCACTGGCCCCGCCGGCCGGCGCGCAGACCGCCGCGTCGCCCGTCGCCTTGCAGACCCCGGCGATGGCCGGCTGGATCGAAAGCTGGGGCACCGCCCAGCCGCTCGGCCCGGTGCCGCCGCCGCCCGCCTTCGCGCGGCCCGCCCCGTCCCGCAATGCGGTGCCGACGCCGCCCTCGCCGATCGTCCCCGTCCCGCCGACCCTCGCCGACCAGACGGTGCGGATGATCGTCCGCGCCAGCGTCGGTGGACCGCAGGTCCGGCTGGTTTTCCGCAATGCCGCCGGTGGTCCGACGGTGACGCTGGGGGCGATCCACGCCGCCCTCGCCCAGCCGGACGGTGGCATCAGCACCGCCAGCGATCGCGTCGTCACCTTCGGTGGCCGGCGCAGCGTGACGATGTTCCCCGGCGCGACGATCGTCAGCGATCCGATCCCGCTCGCCGTCGCGCCGCTCGCCGACGTCGCGGTCTCGATCCACCTGCCGGCCGCCACCCCGACCAACACCGTCCATCCGCTCGGGCTCAATCCCGCCTATATCGCCGCGGGCGACCAGACCGCCGCGACGACGCTGACCGCACCGCAGTCCGTCCGGTCCTATTTCTGGCTGTCGGGCCTCAGCGTCCCCGCCGCCGCTGCGGATGCCGGCACCATCGTCGCCTTCGGTGATTCGATCACCGACGGCTATGCGACGACACCCGGCGCGCACCGCGCCTGGCCCGAGCTGCTCGCCGCCCGCCTCCAGGCAGAGGGCGGCGGTAGGCTCGGCGTGGTCAACATGGGCATCTCGGGCAATCGCATCCTCAAGATGGGCGCGGGCGAGAGCGCGCTGCAACGCTTCGACTCCGACGTGCTGGCGCGGCCCGGCGTGCGCTGGGTGCTGCTGCTCGAAGGGATCAACGACATCAACATGAGCATCATCCCTGGCGTCCCCGCCAGCGAGGGCGTGACCGCGGCGCAGATCATCGCCGGCCTCGACCAGCTCATCACCCGCGCGCATCAGCACGGCATCCGCATCGCCGGCGCGACGATCCTGCCGACCAAGGGCCTGCCCTTCTATTCGGCGGCGGGCGAAGCAATGCGCGGCGCGGTCAACGCCTGGATCCGCGGCAGCGGCCGTTTCGATGCGGTGGTCGATTTCGACGCGGCGGTGCGCGACCCCGCCGATCCGCTGCGGCTGCGCCCGTCGTTCGATCCGGGCGACCATGTCCATCCCAACGACGCCGGCAATACCGCTATGGCGCGGGCGATCCCGTCGACGCTGTTCCGCTGAACCGCCGTGCCGTGCCGTGCCGTGCCGGTCAGGCCGGCACGGCGGTGGCGAGCGTGTCGGCCGGATCGGCGGCATAATCCTCGCGGTTCCGTCGCGCGAGCCGCGCCGCGGCGGGCTTGCGCACCAGGTTCCAGCCGCACAGCGCCGCGAGCAGCGTCGCGAAGCCGCCGCCGAGCACGATGCTGTAGACGCTCGTCCCCATCAGGTCGCCGACCGCGCCCATCGCCAGCGGCGCGAGCACCGCGCTGATGCAGGTGAAGAACAGCAGAAGCCCGGCGATCGAGCCATGCCGCTGCCGCTCGAAACAGCTGATCCCGGTCGAATTGATCGTCGGATAAAGGACCGACATGAACAGCCCCGTCGCCGGCAGCGCATAGGCGGCGACATCGCGTCCGAACACCACCGCCAGCCAGAACAGGACCGCCATCGCGCCGCTGCACGCCGCGATCACGATGCTCCAGTCGAGCCGCGCGAGCAGCCACGCTCCGAGGAACCGCCCCGCCGCGCGCAGCACGAAGAAGACCGACACCGTATAGGCGACCAGCCACGCCGCCGGGCCCTGATAGCCCGCGAAATAGGTCGGCGCCCATACGTAGATCGCCGCTTCCGCGCCGACGTAGAGCATCAGCAGCGATCCGAAGAACCACGCCATCGGATCACCCAGCAGCGCGAGGCTGCCGCGCATGTCGACCGGCGCGTCGGCTTTCGCCGCCGCCGGTTTCGGAAACGGCGTCACCACGGCGCCGACGATCAGCAGCACGCACAGCGCCGCCGCGACCAGATAGACCCATTTCCAGCTCGCCCCCATCGCGAGCGATCCGCTCACCACCGCCGGACCGACGATCGCGCCGACACCGAAGAACGCCTCGATGAGGTTCATCGTGCGCGCATGTTCGCGCGTCGAGGTGGAGATGTCGCCGATCAGCGCCAGCGCCGCCGCCTTGAACACGCCGATACCGATCCCGGCGACGAACAGCAGCACGACGAACAGGCCGAAGCGATGGCCGAGCGCGAAGAAGGCGGAACTCGCGCAGAACAGCACCAGCCCGGCGAGGATCGCCCGCTTGCGTCCGATCCGGTCGGCGAGGAAGCCGAGGCCGATCGCCGCCAGCCCGATCCCCGACATGGTGGCATATTGAAAGGCGCCCGCCGCGGTCAGCCCGAGCCGAAACTCACGGATGATCTCCGGAATCACCGTGCCGACCGAATCGGTGGTCATCGCGAAGGCGGCGAACATCAGGAAGACCAACGCCTTCACCGCACGCGCGGCGCCCCTGCCGCCGCCATCGTGCCCCTGTGCCGCCATGTCCGATCCTTCCCTGTCTTTTTCGTCGTTGCAGCGAGTGTAGCCATGGCGGGCACAATTAGGCAATCGGTTGCGTCGCGGCTTCATCGGACGGGGCGGATCGCCAGCGGCTATCCGTCGACGACGATACCGCCCTTCATCACCAGCCGCACCGACCGGACGGCATCGATGTCCGCGGTCGGATCGCCCGCGACGGCGACCAGATCGGCGAGCAGGCCCGGCTTCACCGCGCCGAGCCGGTCGCCCACCCGCATCCAGCGCGCATTGCCCGAGGTGGCGGCGAGCAGGACCTGCGCCGGCGCCATCCCGGCCGCCGCCATCAGCGTCATCTCCCGCGCATTCGTGCCATGTGCGAAGACGCCGACGTCGCCGCCCATGCAGATCGGCACGCCCGCGGCGCGGGCCAAGCGGAACGCCTCGCGGCTCGTCCGCACCGCCGCGGGCGCCGGCTCGGCGCCGCTCCAGCCGCGGTAGCGCGCGCTCGCGTCGGCCGCGGCGAGCGTCGGGCAGAAGGCGATCTTCTTCGCCGCCATGCTCGCGAAGATCGCGGGCGTGCCGCCATAGCCATGTTCGATCGTGTCGACCCCCGCAGCGATCGCGCGGCGCATGCCTTCCGCGGTCGCGGCATGGACCGCCACCGGCCGGCCCGCGTCATGCGCTGCCGCCACCGCCGCCTCGATCTCGGCGAGGCTCAGCGTCGCGCGGCTGTCCTCGCCGGCCCGCCAGCGATAATCGGCGTAGAGCTTGATCCAATCGGCGCCGGCGGCGATCTGGCGGCGCACCGCGGCGACGATCGACTCGACGCCCGAAACCTCCTCCGCCCCCTGCGGGATGGCGGCGCCCGGCTCGAACCCCTTGGGGCCATAAGCGCCGAGCGCGACGATCGCGCGCGTCGCGACGCTCAGCCGGGGCCCCTCGACGATCCCCTGATCGATGGCCGCCTTCAGCCCGACATCGGCATAGCCAGCGCCTTCGGTGCCGAGGTCGCGCTCGCTGGTGAAGCCGGCCCGCAGCGTCGCGCGCGCCTGCGCCACCGCGCGCGCGGTGCGGAGCGCGAGTGGCTCGTGCAGCACCTGATCGTCCCAGCTCGCCTCGTCATAGGGGTGGAGGAAGAGATGGCCATGCCCCTCGATCATGCCGGGCATCAGCGTATCGCCGGGCAGATCGATGCTCCGCGCCCCCGCGGGCGCGACAAGGCCGGGTCCGACCGCGACGATCCGGTCGCCGCGCACCAGCACCTGCCAGCCGGCATGGCGCGTCCCGTCGACGCCGTCGAACACCGCCGCGGGCCGCAGCAGGATGGCGCCGCCGCTGGCAGGCGCGTCCGGCGGCGCGCCGGCGCCGGTGAGCAGCCCCGCCATCATGATCGCCAACCAGCGCTTGGCCATGTCCCACTCCTCGTTCTAGGCTCGCCTCATGGTTACCCTGCTCCGGCGCGCGCGCAATCCGCTGATCTTCGCAAGCCTGCTGGCGACGACCGCCGCCGCGCCGCTGCCGGACATGGCGCGATGGCGGGCCGAGGCGGCGCGGGTGACGATCACCCGCGACGACTGGGGCGTGCCGCATATCCGCGGCCGCAGCGACGCCGACGCGGTCTTCGGCATGATCTATGCGCAGGCCGAGGACGATTTCGCCCGGATCGAGGCCAATTACCTGACCGCGCTCGGCCGGACCGCGGAGGCGGAGGGGGAAAGCGCGGTCTGGAGCGACCTGCGCCAGCGGCTGTTCGTCGACCCGGCCGCGTTGCAGGCGCAATATGCCGCCAGCCCCGGCTGGTTGCGGACGCTGATGGAGGCCTGGGCGGACGGGCTCAACTTCTATCTCGCGACGCATCCGCAGACCAAGCCCAAGGTGCTGACCCGGTTCGAACCGTGGATGGCGCTGAGCTTCACCGAGGGCAGCATCGGCGGCGATATCGAGCGCATCTCGCTCGCCGACCTCAAGACCTTCTACGGGCAGCCCACGCCGCCCTCGCCGCAGGAGCTGGGCGCGATCCCTCGCGAGCCGTCGGGATCGAACGGCATCGCCATCGCGCCCCGTCTGACCCAGGCGGGGCATGCGCTGCTGCTGATCAATCCGCACACCAGCTTCTACTTCCGCTCGGAAGCGCAGATGACCAGCGATGCGGGGCTCGACGCTTATGGCGCCAGCACCTGGGGGCAGTTCTTCGTCTACCAGGGATTCAACGCGCACGCCGGCTGGATGCACACCTCCGCCACCGTCGACAACGTCGACCAGTTCGCCGAGGCGGTGGTCCGGCGCGGCGACGGCTGGGCCTATCGCTACGGCCGTGAGGTGCGGCCGGTCACCACCCGCAGCGTGACGATCCGCGTCCGCCAGCCCGATGGCAGGCTGGGCGAACGGCGGTTCACCACCTGGGCGACGCATCATGGCCCGATCGTCGCGACGAAGAACGGCCGCTGGATCGCCACCGCTCTGATGTGGCGCCCGGTGCCGGCGCTCGAACAGAGCTGGCTGCGCACCAAGGCCAGGGATCTCGCCGCCTATACTGCGATCGCCGAGCGCAAGGCCAATTCCTCGAACGACACGCTGTTCGCCGACGATCGCGGCGAGATCGCGTTCCTGATGCCGCAATTCATGCCGGTGCGCGACGACCGCTTCGACTATACCCGCCCGGTCGACGGCAGCGACCCCGCCACCGACTGGAAGGGTCTGCACGCGCTCGCCACGCTGCCCAGCGTCGCCAATCCGCGCGTCTTCTGGGTGCACAACACCAATGACTGGCCGTGGAGCGCGGCGGGCCCCGACAGTCCGAAGGCAGCGGCCTATCCGCGCTACATGGACCAGATCGGCGGCAATGCGCGCGGCGACCATGCCGACCTGCTGCTGACCGGAAAGAGCGGCTGGACGCCCGAGCGACTGCGCGCCGCCGCCTATGACCCATATCTGCCCGCCTTCGCGCGGCTGCTGCCCGGCCTCGTCGCGGCGTGGCGGTCGCTGCCGGCGGGCGATCCGCGCCGGCGCACGCTCGCCGCGCCGGTCGCGACGCTCGCAAGCTGGGATGACCGCTGGGGCTATGACTCGGTCGCGACCAGCCTCGCAATCATCTGGGGGGACCAGTTATGGCGCGAGGTCGGCGCCTTCGCCCAGGCCGAGCGGATCAACGTACCCGACTATATCGCCACGCGGGTCACCCCCGCGGCCAAACTCGCCGCGCTCGACGCCGCGGTCGCGCGGCTGACCCGCGATTTCGGCAGCTGGCGCACGCCGTGGCGTGCGGTTAACCGGTTCCAGCGGCTCGACGACGCGATCCAGCCGCATTTCGACGACGCACGGCCGTCGACCCCGGTCCCCTTCACTTCGGCGCAATGGGGCAGCCTCGCGTCGTTCGGCGCCAAGACCTGGCCGGGGACGCAGCGCTATTATGGCACCAGCGGCAACAGCTTCGTCGCGATCGTCGAGTTCGGCCCGCGGGTGCGGGCGATGGCGGTGATGGCCGGCGGCCAGAGCGGCGATCCCGCCTCCCCGCATTTCGCCGACCAGATCGACCGCTATGCCACCGGACGGCTGCGCCCGGTCTATTTCTACCCGGACGAGCTCTCCGGCCATGTCGAGCGTCGCTATCGCCCCGGCGATCCGACGCACTGACGCGCTACATCGCCACGACGCGGCTGAGCGGGGAAACGCCATTCTCGTCGAACGCCTCGACCGCGACATGATAGCCCTGCCCCTTGGTCAGCGCGCGCAGCGGCAGCGTCGCCGCCGGTCCCGTTGCGACGCGATCGGCGAACACCTGATAGGTCAGCGCGAGCCGGTCGGGCCGGATACCCCAGCGGACGTTATAGCCGACCGCACCGGGAACGCGGCGCCAGCGGATCGTCGCGTCGCGCGTATCGGCGGCGCGCGTCGCCGCGATCAGCGCGGGGGCGGCGGGCGCCGCTCCGCCGGCGGTGCCGAAGACGCGCAGGTCGCTGATCGCGAGATTTGCGCCGCCGATATGACCATGGACATAGCGGACGAAGCGTGCGGCGGTCGGTCGCGGCAGTTCGACATAGGCGTTGGGGCGGTCGCGCCGCGGCTGTCCGGTCCGCGCCAGCGGCCGCCATGTCCGCCCGTCGCGCGACGATTCGAGGCGGAATTCGGTATAGATGTCGGGCGCGTCGCCGAACCGCCCGGCCTGATAGTCGGCGAAGTTGACCTGGACCGCGCGCAGCGTCTTCACCGCGCCGAGATCGATCGTCAGCGTCGCGCCCGGCGCCGCGTCGGGCGACAGCCAGAAGCTGCGCGGGTTCTCGTCGGCGGCATCGCTCGGCGGATGCCCGGCGACGCTGCCGCTCGCCTGCATCGGCTTGTGGTAGGAGAGCAGCATCCAGCCGGTGAACAGCGAGTCCGGATCGGTGACGCGCGCCATTGGCATGCGCTGCGGGAAGTCGCCGAACCGGGTCGAGACGCGCATCTGCCCGTCGGCGTCGAACACCGCCGGCCATAGGCCGATGCGCCGCTCGAACGTCCAGTTATAGCCGATCCACGGCGTGCCGGTGTTCCACCAATTGCCGTGCAGGTCTTGGAAGGTATTGCCGTGCCCCGCCCCCTGGACGAAGCCGCCCGGCTTGTAGCCGACCGGATTATAGGGCGCATAGGTGAACGGCCCCATCGCCGACGCGCCGACATAGGTGCCGGTGGCGTAGGAATTATATTCGGTGCCCGGGGCGCCATATTGCAGATAGTAGCGCCCGCCGACCTGGGTCATCCACGCGCCCTCCATGAACGGTTTGATCGGCGTGCCGTCGGGCAGGGTGCCGCTGTGATCCTGGCCGAACCGTTCCCAGCCATGCCGGTCGGGATCGAGCCGGATGAACGCCTTGCGCGGGCTGCCATAGGTCATCCTGCCCTCGGCGAAGCGGACCGGTGCGCCGTAGATCGGAAAGACGTTGGACGAGTTCCAATAGAGGTACCAACGCTTGTCGTCGTCGCGGAACAGGTCCGGGTCCCACGGGCCGGGCGGCACCTGATCGCCCGTGATGCTGTCCTCGAACCCCGACTTCACCGCCCCCGGCAGGACGGGCATGCGCCGGACGACATAGTCGATCCGGCCGCTCGCCGGATCGGAGGTGCCGTAGATCGCCCCCTGCCCGGTCATCGACGGCATGATCAGCAGCCGCTCGCCGTCCGAACTGACGGCCGGCGCGACGATCCCCTCCGCCGGCCAGCGGCTCGGCGTGACGAAGCGCCACGTCACCAGGTCGGCCGACCGCCAATAACCGTCCGCCAGCGTCAGGAAGAGATAATAAGCGCCCTTGAACGGCACGATCACCGGATCGGCGCCGGTGCGGTACGACACGCCCTCGTTGATCTGTTCGAAATTGTAGCGATAGTCGAGGTCGACCGGATTGGCATAGGTCTGGCCCGGCGCAGCGGCGGCGAGCGCGAGCCAGGCGATCATCGTTGCGCCTGCACGAACAGATTGGCGGTCAGCCGCCCCTGCCGCGGATCGGCGCTAAGCGGCAGGTCGTCCGGGATGATCCCCGAATGGAGCAGGCAGCCCTGATAGATGACGACGCGGTCGCGCCGCGCCTCGACCCGGCCGATCTGCTCGAACGCGGCGTTGCTCGCGGTGATATAGCCGGCAGGCGCCGCGCCCTGGTCGCGCGCGGCGGCGACGAAGGCGGCGCAATTGCCCGCGTCGACCCGCTCGATGCCGGTGGCACGCTGGCGGTAGAAAGCGGTGCCCGCGGGCTGATCGGTCAGATAATGGAGCACGGCGATATAGCCCTCGTCGGTCGCGTCGAAATGCGGCGCACGTTGCACCGGGGTCAGCGCCGCGGGCGCGGCGGTGACGATCGAGAAGCTCGCCTCGATCCAGTCGAAGCCATCGACATCGAACGCGCCGCCGATGAACGGCGCGACGCGATCGAGCAGCGCCGCCGCATAGTCATAGGCCGCGCCGTCGCCGGTGCCGAGCACGTGTCGCACGCCGGGATAATGGCCACCCGCCACCGGGAACGGCGCGAGCGCCGCGGCACTGGCGACGATCCGGTCGACGTCGCCGCTGGCATCGTCGACGATGACGACCGGGCTCCGGCTGTGCCCGACGCGCAGCAGGCTCGGCGTCATCGCACTGGCCTCAGAACTTGTACCGCGCGCCGACCTGGAACGAGCGCGGCACGCCCTGCGTGTCATTCTCGCGCTTGCTCGGATTGACGCCCGATCCCGCGCCCCACGCCGAATAGGTGCGGTTGACCGAATCGAACAGGTTGAACGCCGCGAAATTGACCTCGAGGTCGGTCCCCCACGGCATCCGGAACGTCTTGGAGATGCGCGCATCGACCGAGGCATAGCCGACGATCTGGTCGGGCCAGAATACGCCGCCGAAATTGCCGTAGGCAGAGGCGTTCTCGGGTTTGACGGCCGGGAAGATGACCTGCCCGAACGACGGCCCCGAACTGAACGTCCCGGTGAGCGACAGCTTGGTGTCCCATGGCCCGCGCGCGATGCCGGTGCCGACGAAACGCCATTTCTCAACCCCGGCGACGTAATTCCAGCCATAGGCATCGACGCGCGGGCCGTTGAAGAATTCGTCGCTCTGCAATTCCTGCGCGACGTTGCTCTTCGCCTGCTGCAAGGTCAGCGTCGCGGTGAAACCCCATTTCGATCCGGTGACGAACGGCTTCTCCGCGGTGAAATAGACCGCATTATATTCGGCCTTGCCGTCGTTCGAACCGATGTTGAGCTTGCCGCTATAGCCCGGCAGGATGCCGGAGGCGGGGAAGTTATCCTCGATCCACTGGTCGCCCTGGCTGGTGTACTGGCCGCTCGGCAGCCGGTTGCCGCGCACGTACTTGAAGATGTTGTGGCTGCGGATGTGGCTGAAGGTGATCGAGGTCTGCACCACGCCGAGCCGCTTGCGGACGCCGAAGTTGAACTGGTCGGAATAGGGCAGCTTGGTATTGTTGTTGAGCAGCCAGACGTCGCCGCCGACGCCGGTCGCCGTCGCCGCGGCGCGGAGGTTGTCGACGTTCTTGTAGCTGTCGTTCCACACCAGGGTCGTCGCGGGCAAAACCCCGCCATTGCCCTGGCGGAAGCTTGCGCAGGTCGGCTGCCCCGGACCATCGCAGAAGCTGAGCGTGACGGTTCGCTGGTACAGCGCCTTGACCGTCTCGATCCCCGACGTGATGAACAGCGGCCGATCATAATAGCGTCCGGCACCGGCGAACAGCACCGTGTCGCGGTCGCCATTGATATCGTAGGAGATACCGAGGCGGGGCTGGAATGCTTTCCAATATGGCTTACGATTACTGCCGTTCGAGATATAATCTTCGGGATTGATCCCCGCCGCCTGCCACGGCTGATAGTTGCGCAGCGCGGTGGCAATCGCATCGGGGGTGACGAACTTGTCGTTCTTGGCGTTGGTCTCGTAATCCCAGCGGATGCCGGCGTTGACGGTGATGTGATCGTTGACCGTCCAGTCATCCTGGATGAACAGGCCGATCTGCGTGTCCTTGACCTTCGCCGCCTGCACCGGAACGACGGACACCGCCGCCTGCTGGGGCGTCGAGGCATCGAAGGTCGTGTAGGTCGAAGGCGTGAAGTAGTACGAGCCGTTGCCGAGATTGTCCTCGGCGCGCGACAGGTCGTTGAGCGAGACTTTGGCGCCGGCCTTGATGACGTGGTTTTCGCTGAAGAAGGTGACGTTGTTCTTGAACGTCCAAGTCTTCTGATTGTCCGACTGCTCGAAGCCGTTGGTGCCGAGCGCCGCGACCACCGCGCCCGGCTGGCCGAGGATGATCTCCGGCCCGCTGCTCGTCCGCGGCGTGCCGTTGAAGACGGTGTTATAGGCGATCGTCGCTTCGTTCAGCCAATTGTCGCCGCGGTGGTTCCACTCGAGCTGATAGAGGTCGATCTTCGATTGCAGCAGATGGCCGTGCGACGGCACCGACGTACCGCCGAAATCAGCGAGGTTGCTTTCGCGGCGGAAGAATCCGCTGAAGTTGACCGTATCGGCGCTGCTGACGAACGCGGTGAGCTTGCCGAAATACAGCTTCTGGTGGAAATCCTGCGCATAGCTGCCGTTATATTGATCGGCGATCGCCTGCGGTACGACCTGCGTCGGCTGATCGCTATTGGTGGTGCCGAGCAGTACCGCCGCCGACGGCGCCTTCTGGTCGGTCGCCTCGAACGCACCGTAGAAATGCAGCACGTCCTTGATGATCGGGCCGCCGAAATCGCCGCCATATTGCTTGCGGTCGTAATCGCCCTGCTGGAGCGAGCCGTCGCGATTGTTCGCCTTGCCCGGCCGATCGAAATATTTGGTGCCGTAAAACCCCTTGGGCTGCCATTCGCCGAAGATCGTGCCGTGGAACGAGGTGCCGCCCGACTTGGTCACCGCGGTGATGATCGCCGAACCCGCCTGCTCGTACTCCGCCTTGAAGTTCTGCGTATCGACCTTGAACTCCTGCACCGCGAGCTGCGGGAAGGGATTGCCCTGGCTGAAGTTCTGGCCGGCGACGCCGCCGTGGTTGACCTGGTTCTTGAGGCTGAGGCCGTCGATGAAGACGTTGACGTTGTCGGCGCTGATCCCGCCCGCCTGGACCTGCCGGTTGCTGCGTCCCGGCGTCACCGCGACGCCCGGCGCGAGCGCGGCGAAGTTGAGGAAGTTGCGGTCGCTCTGCGGCAGACTCTCGATCTGCTGCTGCGAGACGTTGGTGGCGACCTCGGCGGTGCGCACCTCCTGCGTACGGCGGCCGGTGACGACGATGTCGCTGCCCGAGCCGCTGCCCGCATCGGCGGCGGTCGTCGTCTCGGTCGCGCCCGCCTCGGTCGCGGCGGCCGCGGTGTTGATGTCGAGCGTGATCGTCTGACCGACCGGCACCACCACCTGTTGCGGCCGCTGGCCGTCGACCGCGACGCGGTAGGTGCTCGGCCGGATGCCGGGGATGGTGTAGGTGCCCGTATCGTCGGTACGGCCGCGAATCACCTGCCCGGTGGTGAGATCGGTGATGACGACGGCGGTGCCGGGCGCGACGCCCACCACCTTGCCGCGCAACGTCGAGGTCGACTGCGCAAGCGCCGGCGCACCGACGACGAGCGCCGCAGCCAGCGCCACGGCCGAAATGCCGCGACGGAACCGTGCGGCGTGAATCCCTGCTGCCATTGCAAACCCCTCCATCCGTTACCCGATCTTTGCTCCCGCCGGCACGTCGACGAGCGACGGCAGCGGATCGCGCTGGGCGTATGAAACCGGTTACTCGCGTCCGTAACCGGTTACAACCGGGCTGATGCTAAAGGCTGGCAGTGTTGCCGCCCGGCAACAGTCAGGCCTGGCAGTGACGGGCGATGAACGCTTCGTGCGTCGGCATGCCGGCGGCGACCTCGCCGATCACCTCCTCGACATCGTGGAGGAACGCCGTGGCCTGTTCCGCCGGCACCATGTCGACCATCGGATCATAGGTCGCGTGCAGCCGCTGGCCGAGCAGCACCTGCACCCAGCTCTCCTCGCGGAACAGTTCGGCGCTGCCGTGCAGGAAGAAGCGCGCCGACGCCGCGAACAGCGCAAGCCGTTCGGTGAGGCTGTCCGGCACCTCCATATGCTTGACGTAGCGCCAGAACGGCGTGTCCTCGCGCTCGGTGACCTTGTAATGCGCGATGATGAAGTCCCGCACGTCGCGATATTCGAAGTCGGTCTGGCGGTTGTATTCGGCGATGTCGGCGGGATGGAAGCCGCGCCCGGGAAACAGCGCGAGCAGCCGCAGGATGCCGGTCTGGATCAGGTGGATGCTGGTCGATTCGAGCGGTTCGAGGAAACCGCCGGCCAGGCCCAGCGCGACGACGTTCCTCTCCCACGCGCGCAGCCGCTTGCCGGGCCGGAAGCGCACCGGCCGGGGATCGCCGATCGCCGGGGTGTCGAGATGCGCGAGCAGCGTCCGCGCCGCCGCCTCGTCCGAGACGAAGCGGCTCGCATAGACATGGCCGTTGCCGGTGCGATGCTGCAACGGGATGCGCCATTGCCAGCCGGCATCGTGCGCGATCGAGCGCGTATAGGGCGTCAGCGGCCCCTGCCGCGCGCTCGGCACCGCGATGGCCCGGTCGCAGAGCAGCCAGCGATCCCAATCCTCATAGCCGACGCCCATCGCGTCGCCGATCAGCAGCCCGCGCATCCCCGAGCAATCGACGAACAGGTCGCCGTCGACCGTCCGCCCGTCGGCGAGCACGACATGATCGAGGAAGCCGTCCTGCCCGCGCCGGTTGGCGGCGACGATCCGCCCCTCGATCCGCTCGACCCCCGCCGCCTCGGCGCGGCGGCGCAGGAAGGCGGCGTAGAGGGCGGCATCGAAATGATAGGCGTAATCGAGGTCGGCGATCGGCGAATGGGGATGCGCCGGATCGGGCAGCGCGAACCGGTTCATCCGCGCCGCGAGCGTGTTGAGGGAGTAATGGTCGAACGGCCGCGCATCGCCCGCCGCGCGCGCCTTGAGCCAGAATTGGTGGCAGTGCAGCCAGTAGAGATCCTGGCCGATCTTGCCGAAGCCGTGGATGTAGCTGTCGCCGACGCCGCCCCAGTTGCGGAATTCGATGCCGAGCTTGAACGTCGCCTGCGTCGCGCGGACGAATTCGAATTCGTCGATGCCGGCGAGTCCGTTGAACGTCCGGATGGCGGGGATCGTCGCCTCGCCGACGCCGATCGTGCCGATCTCCGCCGACTCGATCAGCCGGATGGTATAGGCGCCGAGCAGCAGCCGCGACAGCAGCGCCGCGGTCATCCACCCGGCGGTGCCGCCACCGACGATGGTGACCGTCTTGAGCGGCGGATTGGGATGGGCGGCGGTCATGCGCCCTGCCCTGTCGCGGTCGGCCGCGCGCGCTTGGACTCACGGCGCCGGACCCACCAGTGCTCCCGCGCAGGCAGAAGCCCAGTGTTCTTACCGCCACGCACCGGTGCTCTGCTCGGCCACTGGATCCCCGACTGCGCAGGAATACTGACGTGCGCTGCGGGATTGGCCCGCTCCTCCGTCGGCCGCGACTTTGCGGCAGTGGCGAGGCGTGCCCTCATCCCAGCCATCCCCCCGCGAAGCCGGCGCGCTGCAGCCCGCGCCGGATCGTCGGCGAGCGGCGCATCACCTGCCACACGCCCTCGTCGCGCGTGTTGGCGATCGCGCCGAGGATCGCACCCTGATCGATGCCGAGATAATCGCCATCCACCCAGCCCGACGTCGCATCCACCGATCCCGCCTCCAGTCTGGCGTCGGTGTAGCGGAACGACGGGTTGAAGCTGTCGAGGAAGCCATATTGACCGTACAGCCTGGGCCGGGCCTTCATCGCCTCGGCGCAAGGGACGACGATCTCCGGCGCGAAGGCGAGGCTGCCGAGCGCGGCGGTCGGTGCCAGCGTACCGTCGTCGCGCCCGTCAGGCTGGCCGAGCGGTCCGCGCGCCGAATAGCCGAAGAAGGTCGCGGTCCGGCCCTTGAACGGCAAGGTGAGATTGCCCGGCCCGTCGCAGGCGGTCAGCCCCCAGATATCGCGGCCATAGCCGTCCCAGCGCATTGGATTGGCGATGCAATAGGCGCGGTTGGCATAAGTGGCGCGGCGGCTGTTCTCGAAATAGTCGATCCCCGCCCGGCGCATCACCGCATCGCGGATGCCGCGGAAGTCGATCCACATCTGGCTGTATTGATGGCCGAACAGCGGTGCGAAGGCGAGGTGCCGCGTTTTGCCCCGCCCGCGCCAGAAGGCGGGATAGGTCTTGGTCCACCCCTCCCACGCGCCGTCGGCGAGCGGCTTGCCGCGACTGCCGAGGCCGACGACATAGACCATCATCCCCTCGTTATACCCCTCCCACGACCGCTCGATGAAGCCCTGCCCCGGATGCCAGCCCATCGACACGCTGCCGCGGGCGTTGGTGAACCAGGGCCAGTCGGCGCGATCGGTGATCGCCTGCGCCAGCTGCCGGATCTCCGCCTCGGCCGGGTCGGCGGCATCGTACCAGGCACCGGCGAACAGGATGCCGAGGAAGAGGAGCGTGGTATCGACGCTGGAGAGTTCGGTGTCGCGAAAGCGCGTGCCGGTCTTCATGTCGAGGAAATGGTAGAAGAAGCCCCGGTGCCCGCTCATCCCCGCCGGCGCATCGCCCTGCGGCGCGGTGGCGAAGAAGCGCAGGGTGGCGAGCGTCAGGTCGCGCGCCTCCTCGCGGCGAATCCAGCCGCGCGCGACGCCGATCGGATAGGCGGTCAGCGCGAAGCCGACCGCGGCGATGCTGGCGAAGGACGGGGTCGGCCAGCGATCCGGCACCAGCCCGTTGTCACGATTGGCGAGGTCCCAGAAGAAGCGGAAGGTGCGCTCTTCGAGATCATCGAACCAGCCGGGCAGGACGACGCGCGCCGGCGCCGCCCCCGCCGCCGCGGGCAAGCAGGCGGCGGCGGTGGCGAGCGGGGCGCGGGCGAGCAACGCGCGGCGGTCGATCGGGGCGAAGGTCATGTCGGCAAAGGTCCGGTGGTGGAACGGATGATGAGCTCGGTCGCGATGATCTCGGTGTCCGGCGACAATGCGCCGCCGTCGAGCGCGTCGATCAGTCGCGCGGTCGCCCGCGCGCCCATCTCGGCGAGGGTGATCCGCACCGTCGTCAGACCGAGGTAGCGGGCGAGCGGCACGTCGTCGAAGCCGGTGACGGCGATATCACCCGGCACCGCCATCCCCGCCTCGCGCAGCGCGCTCATCGCGCCCAGCGCCATCATGTCGTTGGCGGCGACGATGCCGTCGCACGTCTCGCCGCTTTCGATCAGCCGGCGCACGGCGGCGACGCCCGATTCCTCGCGGAAGTCGCCCGCGACGACGATCGGGGCGATGCCGGGGGCATGGACCGCCATCGCCGCGAGGAAGGCATCACGGCGTTCGCGTCCGTCGATATTGCCCTCCGGGCCGCTGATGTGCAGCAGCCGGCGACGGCCGGTCGCGGCGAGATGCGCGACCGCGGCGGTGATCCCGGCGGTATTGTCGATCCGGTAGGCGGCGCGGCCGACTGTCTCGCGGCAATTGACCAGCACCGCCGGCACGTCGCGCGGCAGCGCCTCGTCGAGCTCGGCGGTGTCGAGTTGCGGCGCCATCACGATCAGCCCGTCGACGCGGCCGCGCATCGACCGCATCGCCTGTGCAGCCAGCGCCGCATCGGCATGCATGTTCGACAGCAGCAGGTGATAGCCGCGCGCCGTGACCTCGCGATCCATGCCGCGGACAATCTCGGAGAAGAACTCGCCGTACAGATCGGGCAGCACGACGCCGATCGCATGGCTGCGCGCCAGCGACAGGCTGCGCGCGCCGGCATGCGGCACATAGCCGAGCGTCTTGGCGGCGGCGAGCACGCGCGCGCGCATGTCGGGGTGGACGCTGCTGTGCCCGTTGAGCGCGCGCGATACCGATGCGACCGATACCTCGGCGACGCGGGCGACGTCGCGGACCGTGGCGGATGCCTGTTTCATACCCTCCCCTTGCAAGCCATCCCCGGCCGTCTATCGTCGCGACACATCTTGTGCGACGCCTGCGAGCTGTGTAACCGGTTACAGGACAGCGTCAACGCGAAAAGCACCGGGGTCGTTCACGGGTACCGCCGGGCACGCGCTATGACGGCGATGAGGGGACGACCTGGATATGAGCGACTTCACCATCTCGCGGCGCGCGGCGCTGCTCGGCGCCGGAACGATCGCCGCATGGGCGGCGAGTCCGGCGCGCGCGCTGCTCGCCGCCGCGGAGGGCGAGACCCTGCCCGCCGCGATCGAGGCGCTGCTCGCCCGGATGACGCTGGAGGAAAAGGCGGGGCAGTTGCAGCTCAACGCCGCGGCGTGGAGCGGCGGCATCGCCACCGGACTCAACCCGCCGTCGAGCGGTGGCCCGAGCTTCGACGACCAGCTCGCCGACGCGGTTGCGGGAAAGCTCACCGGCGTGTTCAACGGCAATGGCGCGGTGATGGCGCGGCGGATGCAGCAGGCGGTGATGCGCCAGTCGCGGCTCAAGATCCCGCTGCTCTTCGCCGCCGACGTGATCCACGGCCACCGCACCATCTTTCCGGTGCCGGTCGCCGAGGCAGCGAGCTTCGATCCCGATCTGGCGATGCGCACCGCGCGCATGGCCGCCTATGAGGCCGCCGCGGCGGGGATCGACTGGACCTTCTTCCCGATGGTCGACATCGCCCGCGACCAGCGTTGGGGCCGGACGATGGAGGGCGCCGGCGAGGACACGTTGCTCGGGCAGATGTTCGCCGCGGCGCGCGTCCGCGGCTTCCAGGGCAGGAACCTCGCCGATGCCGACGCGGTGATGGCGTGCATCAAGCATTTCGCCGCGTACGGCGCGGCGGAAAGCGGGCTCGACTATAACAGCGTCGACCTGTCGGAACGGACGCTGCGCGAAGTGTACCTGCCGCCGTACAAGGCGGGGTTCGACGCCGGTGCGCTGAGCGGCATGGCCTCGTTCAACGAGATCAACGGCGTGCCCGCGACCGGCAACGCCTGGCTGATGCAGCAGGTGCTGCGCGACGAGTGGAAGTTCCCCGGCATCATCGTCTCCGACTATACCGGTGACGAGGAGATGATCGCCGCCGGCTTCGCCAGGGACGGCAAGGACGCGGCGCGCCTCGCCTTCCTCGCCGGGGTCGACATGAGCATGCAGTCGAACCTCTATGCGCTGCATCTCGCCGACCTCGTCCGCGAAGGCGCGGTGCCGCAGGCGACGCTCGACCGGTCGGTCCGGCGCGTGCTGATGGTCAAGCACCGGCTCGGCCTGTTCGACGATCCGTTCCGCCGCATCGACGCCAAGCGCGAGACGGCGCGCTCGCGCACCAGGGCGGCGCTGGCGCTGTCGCGCGAGGCGGCGCAGAAGTCGATGGTGCTGCTCAAGAACGACGGCGACCTGCTGCCGCTCGATCCGGCGCGGCGGATCGCGCTGATCGGCCCGTTCGCGAGCGGCCAGCACGATCTCAACGGGCCGTGGGTCGTCTATGGCGACAACAATCAGGCGATCGATCTCGCCACCGGCGTCAAAGCGGCGGGCGCGCGCGCGGTCAGCGTGACGCTCGGCTCGGGCGTCGAGGCGCCGCTCGCCGGCGGCATCGACGCGGCGGTCGCGGCGGCGCGCGCTGCGGATGTCGTCGTGCTCGCGATCGGCGAGAGCGAGACGATGTCGGGCGAGGCGCAGTCGCGCACGTCGATCACCGTGCCCGCACCGCAGATGGCGCTTGCCGAGGCGGTCGCGGCGACCGGCAAGCCGATCGTCGTGCTGCTCAAGAACGGCCGCGGCCTCGCGCTGGAGGGCGCGGTCCGGGATGCGCCGGCGATCCTCGTCACCTGGTTCCTCGGTTCGGAGACCGGGCATGCGATCGCCGACGTGCTGTTCGGCAAGGTCGGGCCGTCGGGCCGCCTGCCGCTCAGCTTCCCGCACGAAAGCGGCCAGGAGCCTTATTATTACGCGCATAAGGCGACCGGCCGGCCCGCCCCCGACGGCCCGCGCGAGCCGTACAAGGCACAGTGGCGGACGTCGCCCAATGCCGCGCTCTACCCCTTCGGCCACGGCCTCACCTACGGCAAGGTGAGCTATGCGGTGCCGGTGGTACCCGCGACGCTGGCATGGGACGGGCGGATCGAGGTGGCGGCGACGATCACCAACACCGGCCGCCGCGCCTGCGAGGAGCTGGTCCAGCTCTACATCCGCGACCGCGTCGCCAGCATCACCCGGCCGGTGCGCGAGCTCAAGGCGTTCCGCAGGCTCGCGCTCGCCCCCGGTGCCAGCGAGACGGTGCGCTTCACGCTGACCCGCGCGCAGCTGACCTTCCTCGGCCAGGACCTGCAACCGACCGTCGAGCCGGGGCTGTTCGACGTGTGGATCGCGCCCTCGGCGCAGGCCGACGGCGTGCATGGCAGCTTCACGCTGACCCACTAGTCGCGCTGTCCTGGCGGGCGCGGGGTGCGGCGGGCGGGGCGGCAGCGGCCGTCCCGCTCGGAATCGGCAAATAGATCAGCCGTGTTGACCATGATGCTCTTGGCCCGCATCATCGGGTTCCGCAGGAGCACGACACGATGAAACGGCTGATACTCGCTGCGATCCTCGCCACCGCACCCGCCGGTGCCGGTCCCACCCCCGCGCCCGCCTTTTCGGTGACGATCGAGGTCGACGCGGGCCGGCCCGGCGCGGCGGTCGATCCCGTCTGGCGCTTCTTCGGCGCGGACGAGCCCAATTATGCGACGATGAAGGACGGGCGGACGACGCTGGCGACGCTCGGCGCGCTGGCGCCCGGCCGCGTCTATTTCCGCACGCACAATCTGCTGACGTCCGGCGACGGCACGCCCGCGCTCAAATGGGGGTCGACCGGCATCTACAGCGAGGATGCGGACGGGCGCCCGGTCTATGACTGGACGATCGTCGACCGGATCTTCGACACCTACCGCGCGCGCGGCGTCAAACCCTATGTCGAGCTCGGCTTCATGCCCGAGGCGATGTCGACCAAGCCGATCCCCTATCAGCATGACTGGCGGCCGGGCAGCGGCACCTTGCGCACCGGCTGGGCCTATCCGCCGCGCGACTATGCGCGCTGGGAGGAACTGATCCACCAATGGGTGCGGCACTGCATCGACCGCTATGGCCGCGCCGAGGTCGCCAGCTGGTATTTCGAGACGTGGAACGAGGCGAACCTGCCGCAATATTATTGGAGCGGCAGCCGCGAGCAATTCTTCCGCCTGCACGATGCCGCCGTCCGCGGCGTCCGCCGGGCGCTGCCGGAGGCGCGCGTCGGCGGGCCGGACAGCGCCGGCGCGGGTGACGATTTCCTGGGCGCGTTCATGGCGCATGCGCAGGCCGCCGGCACGCCGACCGACTTCCTCTCCTTCCACGCCAAGGGACAGCCCGAGGTCGTCACCGACGCGACCGGCAGCCATGTCCGCATGGGCCTCAACACCCATCTCAAGGCCGCAGACCACGAATTCGCCGCGATCGCCGCCAATCCGGCGTTCCGGTCCAAGCCGATCATCATCGGCGAGTCGGATCCGGAAGGCTGCGCCGCCTGTCAGGGGCCGGCCAACGCCTATCGCAACGGCACCATGTATTCGAGCTATACCGCCGCCGTGTTTCCGCGCCTGCTCGCGCTGGCGCAGCGGCGGGGCCTGTCGCTGGCCGGCATCCTGACCTGGGCGTTCGAGTTCGAGGATCAGCCGCCGTTCGCCGGCTTCCGGCAACTGACCTCGAACGGCATCGATCTGCCGGTGATGAACATGTTCAAGCTGTTCGCCAAGATGACCGGCCGATACGTGCCCGCCACATCCGACCATCAGCTCGACCTCGATACCGTCATGCGCGATGGCGTGCGCGGTGCGGCGGACGTCGGCAGTGTGGCGAGCCGGGACGAAAGCTCGCTCGCCGTGCTCGTCTGGCATTATCACGACGACGACCGGCCCGGTCCGGACGCGGCGGTCCGTCTGCATCTCCGCCGCCTGCCGCCGGCTCTGTCGCGCGGCGCGCTGGTGACGCAATATCGGATCGACGACCGCCACGCGAACAGCTTCGCCGCATGGCGCGCGATGGGATCGCCGCTCGCGCCGACCGACGCGCAGCGCGCGACCCTGCTCAAGGCGGCGGAGCTGACGACGCCCGACGCCAGGCCGACCCGGCTGGCGCTGCGCAGCGGGACGGCCGATCTGGCGTTCGATCTGCCGCGTCAGGGCGTGACGCTGCTGATGGTGACGCCGGCGGCGCAATCCGGTGCGACGACACGGCGGCCCGTCGCCGGGTAGACCGCGCCTGCCCTCCTCGTCGCCGGCCGTCGACGGGAGCGAACGGCCATGCCCCGATCATCGACAGGCGACGCCCGGTCGCGTTAGGGATATCTCTCCACCACCACAGGGGGCCGACCTGCAGTTCCTCAACACCCGCCGCGCGTTGCTGCGCTCCGCCATGCTCGCGCCGCTGGGGGTCCGGACGATAGCGCAGGCCGGTGCCGCCGGCAGGTCGGCGGAGGCCGGCCTCGGGCGCGGCATCGCGCTCGATCTCGCGCGGCGGCGGGCGACGCAGCTTACCCGGTTACACTACGACCTGTCGCTCGACGTGACGGCAGCGGCGGTCGCGGTCGGCACCGTCGCCATCCGCTTCGATCGGGTCGCTTCGGCCGACGATCTGATCCTCGACTTTCGTGGCCCGACGCTGGCCGATCTGACGGTCAACGGCCATCCCCTGCACATCGGGCCGCGCACCGACGGGCATCTGGTCCTGCCGGCGCGCCTGCTGACGAAGGGCGCCAACCGCATCACCGCCCAGTTCGAGACGCCGATCGCCGCCTCCGGCGCGGCGATCATCCGCTATCAGGACGACAAGGACGGCCAGACGTATCTCTACACCTTGCTCGTGCCGTCCGACGCCAATCTGCTCTTCCCCTGTTTCGATCAGCCCGACCTCAAGGCACGGTTTCGCTGGACGCTGACCGCGCCCGCCGGGTGGACGGTGATCGCCAACGGCGCCTTGGAGGGACAGGAGACGACATCCGCCGGCACCCGCTGGCGGTTCGCCGAGACCGAGCCGATCTCCACCTATCTCGCCGCATTCGCCGCGGGCCCGTGGATGCGCTGGACGTCGGCGCCCGCGGGCGAGCGCCCGATCAGTCTCTACGCCCGCGCCTCGCGCCGGGCGGAAGTCGATGCCGAGGCGCAGATCGCGACCAACCGCGCCGCGGTCGGCTGGCTCAGCCGCTGGTTCGATATCCCCTTCCCCTTCGCCAAGCTCGACCTGCTGCTCGCGCCCGCCTTCCCCTTCGGCGGCATGGAGCATGTCGGCGCCGTCTTCTACAATGAGGATCGCTTCATCTTCCGCGAACCGCCGACGCTGCCGCAGCGGCTGGCGCGCGATGCGACGATCTACCACGAGATCAGCCACCAATGGTTCGGCGACGACGTCACCATGCGCTGGTTCGACGATCTGTGGCTGAAGGAGGGCTTTTCGACCTATATGGCCGCGCGCATCCAGGCCGAGCTCCAGCCGGAGAGCAACGCCTGGACCACCTTCCTGCTCTCGACCAAGACGCCCGCCTATCGCGCCGATGCGACCAGCGGCACGCAGGCGCTGTGGCAGCCACTCGACAATCTCGATGCCGCCAAGAGCAATTACGGCCCGATCGTCTACAACAAGGCGCCGGCGGTCATCAAACAGCTCGCCTTCCTCGTCGGCGAGGCAGGCTTTCGTCGCGGCCTCAACCGCTTCCTGACCGACCATGCCTATGGCAACGCGACCTGGCAGGATCTGCTCGGCGCCGTCGGTGCAGCCTCGGGCGTCGATCTGACCGCCTTCGGTCAGCACTATGTCCTGCGTGCCGGGCTGCCGCGCATCGACACGCAGCTCCGGCTGGTGGGCGGCAGCATCGCCTCGCTCGCCCTCGTCCAGCGGCCGGCGCGGTCGCTGCCGGACGACCGGGGCGGCGCGTGGCCGATGAAGGTGCGCGTGCGGCTCGGCTATCGCGACCGCGCCGACGTGGTGCTCGACGCAACCTTCGACGGCCAGACCGCCACCGTGGCGGCGGCAGCGGGACTGCCCGTGCCGGACTATGTCTGGCCGAACGACGACGATCAGGGCTATGGCCTGTTCCTGCCCGATGACCGCACCGTCGCCTGGATCGTCGCGCAGGTCGGGACGGTGTCGGACCCGCTGCTGCGCGCCATGCTGTGGAGCGCGATCTGGGACATTCTGCGCGACGGCCGTTTCGCGCCCGCCCGCTACGTCACCATGCTGCTCGATCATCTGCCCGGCGAACGCGACGAGCAGATCTCGCGCACCATCCTGTCGCGCGGCGCCACCGCGCTCGACCTCTATTTGCCGGAGGACGGCGCTGCACCGCTGAGAGGCCGCTGGGAACAGGCACTGCTCGCGCGTATCGACGATCCTCGCCTCGGTTACGGCCTGCGCAAGGATGCGCTCGACCGCCTGATCGCGACCGCGCGCACGCCGCTCGCGCTGACGCGGCTGCGCGACCTGCT
Organism: Sphingomonas sp. RIT328; assembly: GCF_000632225.1. Classification (GTDB taxonomy): domain Bacteria; phylum Pseudomonadota; class Alphaproteobacteria; order Sphingomonadales; family Sphingomonadaceae; genus Sphingomonas; species Sphingomonas kyungheensis. The sequence goes on along the minus strand of NZ_JFYV01000014.1, from coordinate 58,861 downwards.
GGCCGGCCGGGCGACCTTGGTCGGTGCCGCGATCCGTCAGCCGACGCGCTGGGCGATCGTCCGCCGCCTGATCGCGATCGGCGCACCCGACGCGACCGCGCTCTACGCGAGCGAACAACGGCTCGACCAGTCGAGCGAGGCGGTGAAGGACGCCTTCGTCGCGCGCGCCGCGACCCCCGACCGGTCCGTCAAATCATCCTATTTCACCCGCTATTTCGACGATGCGGCGCTCAACGAAGCCTGGGCGAGCGAAAGCCTCGGCGCGTTCAACACGATCGAACAGGCGACGCTCACCCTCCCCTTCCTCCGCCCGGCGCTCGACCGGCTGGAGTGGATCCGTCAGAACCGCCGGATCTTCTTCCTGCCCGCGTGGATCGATGCGTTCATCGGCGGCCAGCGCGATGCCGCGGCGCTTCAGATCGTCGACCGGTTTCTCGGCGACCATCCCGACCTGCCGGTCGACGTCCGCCGCAAGGTGCTGACGGCGCGGGACGAGCTCGCCCTGACGGTGCGGATCAGAACGACGCGATACTGATGCGGGCGGCTGACCGGTCAGGGCGCCGTGCCGCCCTGCCCGGTCAGCCGGAAGACCTCCTGCAGCATCGTCTGTTCCGCCCCGGTCAGATGGGGGTTCCAGACGTCGAAGATCAGCACGATACGGGATTGGTCGCTGTCGTTCCACGCTTCATGCTCGATGGTATCGTCGAAGGCGAAGGCCTCGCCCTCGCGCCACGCACGGGTCTCGCCGCCGACGCGGAAGCGGCACGGCTCGGGCACGACGAGCGGCAGGTGGACGATCGCTCGCGTGTTGGTCACTCCGGTATGGGCGGGGATATGCGCATGGGGCCTCAGGATCGAGAAGAACGCCGTCGGCGCCTTGCCCGGAATGTCGCTCTGCGGCACGGCGGCGAGCGCGGCCGCCGTTTCGGGGCAGAGCGCGCAGACCGGTTCGTTCCGTTCGCCATATTCCCACAGGAAACAGGCGCTCCAGTCGGCATTGCCGTCGAGCGGCGACCATTTGTTCGCCGGCGTCCCCTTGTCCTGCCGAACATAGGGCCGGATCGCATCGCCGCCCGCCGCGACCAGCGCCAGCGCCTCCGCGCGGATCGCCGGCGCCTTCGCCTCGAGGTCGGCGAACCAGGGAAACAGCGCGCGGTCGAAGAACTCGTCCGCCGGCAGGAACGGAAAATGGATGCCGGCGCACTGGTTGGTGTAGATGGCGCGCCGACCCAGCATATGATCGACGCAGGCGGCCATGCGCCGCGACGGATTGCCGGCAAGCGCGTCGTCGATGCGGCGGCCGAGGGCGGCGGTATGATCGGCGAGATAGGCGCGCCCGCGTTCCAGCACCGTGTCGATGGCGGGCGGGCGTTCCGGCATCGCTGCGGCCATCTGCACCACGCCGGACCAGGCTTGCGCGGCGTCGATCTCGCGCCCACACCGCTGGTGCAATTCCGCCATGCGCAGCTGCGCCGTGAAGTTGAGCCGGTCGATCGACAGCGCCCGCTCGAGCATATCGCGCTCCGCCGCGTCGTCGCCGATCATGCGATGGACCGTCGCCTGATTGATCCAGAGGATGACGGCTTGCGGATCCTCCGCCGCCGCGCCGGCGAAAAAGCCGAGCGCCTCGGCAAGCGCGCCGTCGGCGAGCGATCGCATGCCGCGGGCATTCAACAGCTGCGGATGCCGGGGCAAGAGCGCCAGGGCGGCATCGAGCAGCTGTCGCTCGCCGGCGGCATCGCCGCGCTCGCGGGCGGCGATCGACTGGGCCACCAGGGTGCGGGCGCGCGATGATAAGTCGGTCATTGTCTAAAGAAGCCTCGCGCAGCAGGGGCTTGGGATCAACGAAAAAAGGGGCGGCCCGCAGTGAGCCGCCCCTCCGCAACGATCGGTGCGACGCCAGCGCTTAGAAGCGCAGCTTGCCCGACACGTTGAACAGCCGTCCCAGGACGTCATAGGTCGAGGGATAGGTGTTGCCGCTGTTGAACGACGTCGAACCCGCGGTGGAGCCGACCAGCGGCGCCTTCTTGTTGAGCATGTTGCGCACGCCGAACGTGAAGGTGAGATGGTCGTTGACTTCGACCTGCGCGCTGAGGTCGAGGTAGTTGTACGCGCCGATGCGGTTGAAGTTGTAGGTGCCGCCGGCGAGCGGGGTCGGCCCGGTCACGACGCCCGAGAACAGCGGCGTCGTCACCTGACGCAGCGCGGCGTCGGGGGCGAGGGCCTCATATTTCACCGCACCGATATGCCGCCACAGCAGCGACAGCGTGCCCGGACCGAAGCTCAGGCTGGTGCGCTGGTTCCAGGCGAAGGCCGGCTGGATCGAGGCGCAGCTGGTGCTGAAATAACCGACGCAATCACGATCGTACGACGTCTCCGACGCACGGAAGTAATTGTGGTTGGTCCAGGTGCCCTGGAAGCCCACGTCGAGGCCGATCTCGCCCAGGGTGCGCTTGTAGTTGGCGTTGAGGTCGATGCCGTCGGTGCGCAGACGCCCGCGGTTGGTCAGCGGCTGCGGCAGGCCGGCGACCGACGCCGACGAGCCGCTGAGGCTGCCGTCCGCCGAATTGCGGCGGATGCTGGTGCAGGCCGAGGACGCTGCCTGCGCCGCGGTGATCGATGCCGGGCTCGACCCGAAGCAGGCCGACAGGATGTCCGCCGGGGTCGCGAATGCGATCGCGTTTTCGATCTTGATGTTGAAATAATCGACCGCGACGCTCAGCCCCGGCACCACGCCGCGCGGCTGGATGACGACACCGACGGTATAGGTCTTGGCAATCTCCGGACGAATGTCGGGATTGCCGCCGCCGGTGACGTTCGGCTGGCCCGAGATCGGCTCGCTGATCGAACCAATGCTCGATGCGGGCGCACCCTGGTTGCGGCACGCCAGCGCCAGATTGGCGCTGGTCAACGGCAGCGCGCCGACGCAGGGGTCGAGGCCCGGCGACAGGTTGTCAAGCCCGGTCGCCACCGGCGAGAACAGTTCGCCGATGTTGGGCGCACGCACCGCGCGCTGGTAGTTGCCGCGGAACTTGATCTCTTCGACCGGCTCGAAGCTGCCACCGACCTTGTAGGTCGTCGCCGAGAACTTCGGACTGTTGGTCGCCTGCACCTTATAGTCGGAATAGCGGACGCCCGCTTCGAGCGTCAGCGAGTGGAAGAACGGCTTGTCGGCGACGAGCGGCGCGATCAATTCGCCGAACGCCTCGCGCACGTCATAGCTGCCCGAGAAGGGCAGCACCGCACCGCCCGCACCGCCCAGCTCACCCGGGCTGAGCGCATAGGCATCGGGCACGCGGCTGTAGCTGTACTTGCGATATTCGCCGCCCGCCGCGAAGGCGATCGGCTCGTTGGCGAACGGCGAGGTGGTGCCGAAATCGCCGTTGAGCACGGCCTTGGCCTGCGACAGCGCGGTGTGGACGGCGATGCTGCTCTGGCCGCTCAGGAAGTTCGCCTGGTCCGAGCTGATCGAACCGGCGGCGCCGAACAGGTTGACCGGGACGCAGCCATTGGCCGTGTTGTTGCAGGTCGTCGTGTTCGTCGCGTTGAGCGCTTGCTGGACACGGCTGCGCAGCACGTAGCCGGTCTGCGACTGGTTGAGGTCGCTCTCGCCATAGGCGCCCGACACGTCGAGCTTGACGTGATCGGAGAAGCGCAGCCGCAGGCCCGCCTTATAGTCGAACACCGTCGTCGTGTAGGTCGAGACGCGCGGCCCGAGCTCCACCGACCGGCGATAGACCGCACCGAGCGGGATCGCGGTGTTGGTGTTGCAGGTCGCGCCCAGCGCGATGCTGTTGGCGAGGCAGAGCTGATCGCGGATCGCCGCCGGCAGGTAGGGGTTGTTGCCCGGAATGGTCAGGTTTTCACCGAACACGCCCGACGGGGCGATGATCTGCTGCACCGTATTCTTCGAGAACAGGCCACGCGTATAGACTTCGAGATTGTCGTTGATCTCGTAATTGGCCTGGCCGAAGAAGTTGTAGCGCTTATACGGCGTCTGGAAGATGTTGTACGGGTTGAAATTGAAGCCGTTGTAGAAGGCGACGAGCCCGGTGCCGGCCGGATTGACCTGCAGATTGCCCGAGGTCGGCACACCGGCGAGCGCGGCCTGTGCACGATTGAAGGTCAGCGTCGTCGGCACGCTGGTCCGCGACGAGCCCGAAGCGACGCCCGATCCCGAATCGATGCCGTAGACGGAGATGTCGCGGGCGCCCTGATACAGCGGATCGGCTTCCTGATAACCGAGGCTCAGCACGGCGTTGCCGCGGCCGTCGTCGAAATTGGCGCCGACGGTCAGGTCCGCGCGGAAGTAATTGGCATCGCCCTTCTCGGTGATCTGCTGGCTGGCCGAGGCCTCCATGCCCGAGAAGTTCTTCTTGGTGATGAAGTTGACGACGCCGGACACCGCGTCCGCGCCATAGCTGGTCGAGGCGCCGCCGGTCAGGACGTCGAGGCGCTGGATCAGCGCGGTCGGGATGTTGTTGAGATCGACGCTGCCGCCCGACTGAGCCGGCACGATCCGGTCGCCGTCCAGCAGCACGAGGTTGCGCTGCGAGCCGAGGTTGCGCAGGTTGACCGTCGAGAAACCGCCGGTGCCGTTGTTCACGGCCGAGCCGATGCCCGGCACCGAGCCGGGCAGTTCGCGCAGGATCTGCTCGACATTGTTGACGTTGCGCAGCGTCAGTTCGTTCTCGGAGACCACGTTGACCGGGCTCGACGAGACGAGATTGGGGTTGCGGATCAGCGTACCGGTGACGACGATGTCCTGCCCTTCCGCGGCCGGCGGCGGCGTATTGGGATCGTCCGTCTGTTGCTGGGTTTCCTGCGTGGCGGGCGCCGTCTGCGCCAGGGCCGGCGACGCGACGAGCGCGACACCGACGAGCAGGGTCGAGTTGAGCAGATAAGAACGATGGCGTCGCGTCATAATTACCCCTTTGATCGCCGCTTCCCGTAAGTCGGCGCAGCGCCGTGCCTTTTTGGCCGGTCGCAGCAGATCAGTCGCAGGGTCGCGAAACGTTCACAATATTGAATCGCCCATCTGTGACGAAGACAAATCAAACGTGACATTTCAGTCACATCGTATCATCTTGCCGCCGATCATCCTACGTCATTTACCTAATAGACCCTGACCTAATATTCCTTCTGAAAGGTACGTCATGCTGTCCATCATCCTCTTTGCCATGGCGGCCGATCCAGCGCCCGGCCGGGACTTGCTGCAAAAGATGAGCGACTGTCGAACCATCAAAATCGATGCCGAACGACTTGCCTGTTACGATCGTACCGTGGTGGCGATCGATGACGCCAAGACGAAGAAGGATTTCGTCGTGCTGGAGCGTGGCGAGGTACAGAAAGCGAAGCGTGATCTGTTTGGCTTCTCGCTGCCGTCCATTCGCCTGTTCGGGGACGGTCAAGCGGACGAGCCGCTGAAACAACTTGTCGGCGTATTGCAAACGACAACCGGTCTGCCGGGCGGGCTGATGCGGTTCACATTACAAGGGGCTGGCATGTGGGAGACGACCGAGGCTACGATGGTCGGGCTGCGCCAGGGCGATACCGTGACGATCAAGGCGGGATCGTTGGGCAGCTATGTCGCGACGGCGCCGGGGCGGCGGTCGGTGCGGGTGCGTCGCCTGCGCTGAGCGGTCCTCGAATCGCGCTCCCCCACACTGGTTCCGGATCGAATCACCATGACATCACATGCCGTTATCGCCGCCCTGCTTCTCGCCGCGCCGGCGGCGGCCGCCACGCCGGGCGCGCCGGCGATATCGGCCGACCGCCTCTCCGCCGACGTCAAGGTGCTGGCGTCGGACGCCTTCGAAGGTCGCGCGCCGGGCACCGCGGGCGAGACGAAGACGGTCGACTGGCTGGTCGCGCAATTCAAGGCGGCAGGGCTCGAACCCGGCGGTCCCGACGGCGGCTGGACCCAGCCGGTGCCGTTGATCCGCACCCGGCTCGGCGCCGGCGCCGTCACCGCCAACGGCACCGCATGGACGAGCGCGCGCGACGTCTATCTGTCGACCGTCCGCCCCGTCGACCGCGCGACGGTGAGGAACGCGCCGATGGTCTTCGTCGGCTATGGCGTCAGCGCGCCCGAGCGGCAGTGGGATGATTTCAAGGGCGTCGACCTCACGGGCAAGGTCGCCGTCTTCCTCGTCAACGATCCGGATTTCGAAGCGACCGCCGGGGAGGATGCCTTCGGCCGGTTCGGCAATCGGCGCATGACCTATTACGGCCGCTGGACGTACAAGTTCGAGGAGGCGGCACGGCGGGGGGCGGTCGCCGCGCTGATCGTCCACGACACCGCCGGCGCCGGCTATGGCTGGGCCACCGTCACCGCACCCGGTGGCGAGAATTACGATGTCGCCGCGCCGTCCGCGTCGCGGGTGACGTTGCAGGGATGGATCGCGGGTGAGGCCGCAACCCGATTGTTCGCCGACGCCGGGCTCGACCTCGCCCGGCTGAAGGTCGCGGCGCGGCGCGCGGACTTCCGGCCGATCGCGCTGAAGGGCAGCGGCTTTTCCGCCGATCTGCCGGTCGCGGTGACCCGCGCCGAAAGCCGCAACGTCATCGCCAAACGCACCGGACAGGGCCGTCCCGACGAGACGGTGATCTACGGCGCGCATTGGGACGCCTATGGCGAGGGCGCGCCGGATGCGTCGGGGCGACGGATCCGGCCCGGCGCTAATGACGATGCGCTCGGGGTCGCCGGGGTGCTCGCGATCGCCCGCGCCGCCGCCAAGGCGCCCCGCCCCGCCCGAACGCAGGTGTTCGCGCTGTGGACCGGCGAGGAGCGCGGCCTGCTCGGCTCGGAAACCTATGCCGCGCATCCGCTGTTTCCGATCGAGAAGACGGTCGCCAATCTGACGCTCGACATCCTGCAGACGGCGGGGTCGTCGCGCGACGTGCTGCTCGTCGGCGCCGGACAGAATGCGCTCGAGGCGCGCCTTACCGCCGCCGCGGCGGCGCAGGGCCGCACGGTGACGCCGGAGGCCCTGCCCGAACGGGGCTTGTTCTACCGCGCCGATCATTTCTCGCTGGCGCGGCGCGGCGTGCCGACGCTGCTGCTGATGGCGATCAGCGGCGCGCCGGATCTGGTCACGGGCGGCCGCGCCGCGGGGCAGCGCTGGCTGGACGACTATATGCGCTGCTACCACCAGACCTGCGACGCCTGGTCGCGCGACTGGAAGCTGGACGGCGCCGCGGCGGACGTCGATCTGCTGCGCCGCATCGGCTTCGATCTGGCGGCGGGCGACGCCTGGCCTACGTGGAACGCAGGCTCAGAGTTCAAGACGGTCCGCGACGCGAGCGCGGCGCAGCGGCCGGGCGGCTAAGGCACCGCTCCGCCGCCCCGCCGCGCGATCAGGCGCGCGCGGCGATCCAGTCGTCGACCTGCCGTTCGAGCACCGACAGCGGCAGCGAGCCGGTGCCGATCAGCAGATCGTGGAAGGATTTGATGTCGAACTTCGGGCCGAGCGCGCGTTCGGCCTTGCGGCGCAATTCGATGATCTTGAGCATGCCGATCTTGTATCCGGTCGCCTGCCCCGGCAGCGTGATGTATCGGCGCACCTCCGACCGGGCCTGATCCGGCGAGGCGCGCCCGCTCTCCACCATGTAATCGACCGCCTGCTGTTCGCTCCAGCCTTGCGCATGCAGCCCGGTATCGACGACCAGGCGCGCGGCGCGGAACAGCTCCGCCTCGAGCCGCATGAAATCCGACGCGACGTCCGGATAGGCGCCCATCTCCTTGCACAAGGCTTCGGCATAGAGGCCCCAGCCCTCTCCGAACGCGACATAGCGCGTCGCCTGCCGGAATTTCGGCCCGCCGCTCTGCCGGACCTGGATGTCGCCTTGCATGACATGGCCGGGCACGCCTTCGTGGCACATCAGGTCGACGATCGCGTCGGGCGACGGATCGTCGGTGGTGCCGAGCAGATGGACGTAGACGCGGCCCGGTCGCGCGCCGTCGCGGCTCGGCCCGGCGGCATGCGCGGCGCCGCCCGCGACCTCGCTGAACGAGGGTTCGCGCACCACCTCCATCCGATATTCGGGCAACGTGCCGAACAGCGGCGCGAGCAAGGTGCGGTTGCGCGCGATCACGGCGTTGGCGTTGCGGAGATAGTCGGCGCGCGAGGCGTCGGTCCACGGCTGCGGCGGCCGGCGCCTGGCGCGATCCGCATAATAAGCGACCCGGTCGGCAAAGCCCGCCTGCCGCGCCAGCGCATCCTGTTCGCCCTCGATCCGCTTGACCTCGTCGAGGCCGATGCGGTGAATCTGGTCGGCGGTGAGGTCGGTGGTGGTGTTGAGCCTCAGCGCCGCCGCATACCAGGCCTGGCCGTCGGGCAACGTCAGCGCCCCGACCCGTCCCGACGGCGCTGTAGCGAGGTCGCCGTCCGCCCAGGCGATCACCCGCTGATAGGCGGGTCGGATCGTCAGCAATGCCGCCTGCGCGTCGGCGAGCAGGGCCTGCGCTTCGGGCGCGGTGATCTTGCCCGCGGTCTGCAGGCGCGACACCTTGGCCTGCGCATCGGCCCATAAGGGCGAGGCGGTGCCGGCGTCGAACGGCGCCCCGGTGACGATCGCGCGGCTGCCGGCGATCACCCGTTCGATCTCGAACCGCGGCGCGCGAATGCCCGCGCGGTCCGAGACCCGGCTCTGCGCGATCGCTTCGTCGAGCACCGCCGGGATCGCCCGCAGCCGCGCGATATAGCCGCGCATGTCGGCGGCATCCTGGACGGTGTGCGTGTTGATCAGGAAATTGGGGAGCTGCGCGTGCAGCGAATAGAGGAACGAATAAAAGGGCGGCGACCATTGCCGGTAACGGTAGGCGAGTTCGGCGCGATCGAGCTCGAACGCCCAGATGTCGTAATTCGCCTGCGCCGCGGGCGACAGGCGCGCGCGCACGAACTGCGCCTTCATCCGCGCGACGCTCGCCCGGCGCGCGACGAGCCGCCGCAAGGCCGCGGCGTCGCTGATGTCGTCGAGCCGGTCCTGGCCTTCCTTAATGCCCAATTGCGTGGCGAGCTGCGGGCGGTCGCGCAGCTCGGCGGCGAATTCCTGATCGAGGAAGGCATAGAGCCGCGCATCGTCGGCGGCCGCGGCGGGCGCGATGGCCTGCGGCGGCGCGACGGGTGCGGCGGCGAGCGTCGGCGTCGCGAGCAGGACCAGGATCGCGGCGCGGTGGGAAGATCGGATCACATGGGTCTCCGGATGAGGATAGCCGCAGCGGGCAAAGGGAGGTCGGCGCCAGCAGGAGGCAGCAGCCTCAGCCGGCGTAGACCTTGATCAGGTCGTAGAGATAGTCGCGCCCGCTATAGACCGCCTTGACGATCGCCCGCTCGTTGAGTCCGTGCGCGCCATTGCCGTCGGGATCGCCGTACAGGCCCGGCGGTCCGTAGGAGGGGATGCCGATCGCCTCGAGATAGATGCCGTCGGTCGCGCCGGTCGACATCAGCGGCGCCAGCGGCACGCCCGGATAATAACGCGCGAGCAGCTTTTCCGCCGGCCCGACGATCTTGGGATCGAGCGGCGGCGGCACCGCGGCGGGGCCGCGATCGTCGACCTGCTTCACCGTCATCCGCGGATCGGCGACGACCGTCGCCAGCGTCGCGCGCACCGCATCGGACGAGACGCCGGGGAAGATGCGGCAGTTGATGTTGACCCCGGCACGCTGCGGCAGCGCATTGTTGGCATGGCCGCCGTCGAGCAGCGTCGCGACGCAGGTGGTGCGCAGCATCGAATGATAGCTCTTGTCGCTGTTGAGCATCGCCTCCGCCGCCTTGTCGGTGGGATCGGCGGCGAATTTGACCATAGCCGCGCCCATCGCATCGCCGCGCGCCTTGCCCGCGACGCGGAAATAGGCGCGCGTCGTATCGGTCATCTGCACCGGAAAGTCATAGTCGCGGATCCGGCCGATCGCGTCGGCGAGTTCGTAGATCGCATTGTCGCGCACCGGGGCGGAACTGTGGCCGCCAGGGTTGGTCGCCTCGATCCGGTAATTGACCGCGGCCTTCTCGCCGACATGCATGTTGGCGATCACCAGCCGGCCCTTGCCGTCGGTCCGCCCGCCACCGCCCTCGTTGAGCGCGAATTCCGCCGCGATCAGATCGGGCTTGTTCTCGGCGAGCCATTTGACGCCGTTGAACGCCCAGCTGGTCTCCTCGCCGCAGGTCAGCGCCAGCTTGATCGTCCGCTTGGGCGTATAGCCGCTCTGCTTGAAGCGGATCATCGAATCGACCCAGATCGCGTCCATCGCCTTCATGTCGGACGTGCCGCGGCCGTAGAAATAGCCGTTTTCCTCGACCATCTTATAGGGATCGCGCGTCCAGTCCTCGGCCTTGGCGACGACGACGTCGATATGGCCGATCATCAGCATCGGCTTCAGCGTCTTGGACAAGCCCGGCAGCACCACGACGATGCCGCCCTCCTTGGGATGATCGGGCACGGCGAAGCGCGTGATCGCCGCGTCGGTATAGCCCGCCGCCTTGAGCCGCCCCTCCACCTTGTCGGCGAGCGCGGTGCAGCTGCCGGTGGTGATGCTGGTGTCGGTCTCGACCATCTCCTGGTAGAGCGCGCGGAACGCCTGCTGATCGGGTCGCAGCGTCGATGGCGGGGCGGGCGCGACCTGCGCGCTCGCCGCCAGCGGCACGGCCAGCGCCGCCGCCCCGAACACGATCCGATGCCCCAGTCTCATGATATGTCCCCCAACGATTGCAGACCATAATGCACGATCGGCGCGCGGCCGGAAGCCGCCGGCCGGTTTTTATCGCTGCGTGAACAGCGCTTTGGGCAGCACGACATGGACGCCCTTGTTGCGATCGACCAATTCGGTGACCTCGACGTCGCCGGCGACGCTGACCAGCATGTAGGCGTCGTCGCGGCTCATGCCCTTTTCGGCGACGAGGAAGTCGATCATGTTGCGCAGCGCCTTGCGCGTCGCATGGCTGAGATCGTCGTCGAAGCCCATCGCGATATAGGCCTTGGGCGTCTCGGCACGCGGATAGGCAATCGCCGTCTTCTTGTGCAGCACGAATTCGAACGTGCCGGTCAGCGACGTCTCCAGCGCGGTGATGTCGACCTCGCCATTCCCTTGCGCGGCATGACCGTCACCGGCCTGGAACAGCGCCCCCGTGGCGTGAACGGGCAGGAACAATGTCGTCCCCGCGACCAGGGCCTTGTCGTCCATATTCCCGCCGTTGATCGTCGGCGGCGCGGAATCGTAGCGGCCGAAGGCGGGCGGCGGCGCGACGCCCATGCTGCCGAAGAAGGGCGCCAGCGGCACCTCGACCCCCGGCGCGAACCGGCCGATCATCCGCTTGGCGTCGAGCGGCACGATCTTCATCCGCGCATAGGGGAAATCGTCGGTAAGGAATCCCGCACCGTAGCGGAAGGCGTTATAGGCATAGGGAATGGCGAGATCGATCTTGCGGATGCGCACCTCGAGCATATCGCCGGGCTCCGCGCCCTCGATCGCGATCGGGCCGGTGAGGATATGCCCGCCCGGCCCACGCGCGCTCGCCGGCACGCCGTCATAGACGGCGCGCAACCCCGGCTCGACATCGGCCGGCGCGACGCCCGCCTTCTCCAGCCCCGCCGGGCTGTTGGTGAGCAGCGTGTGGATCACCACCGTATCGCCCGACCGTATCGTCAGCACCGGCGTGTCGGTCGCGTCATAATGGCCCCAGGCGACCGTCTGCGGCGTCGCCTTCAGCTCATAGGTCGCGGCGGCGGCCGGCATGGTCGTCGCGGCGAGCAGCGCCGTCGTCCAATATCGCATCGTCATCCCCCTCAATAGGCCAAAGCACAGCCGTCGGCGCGCATCTCGCTCGCCGCGGCATAGACGCGGGTGTCGCCGTCCATCCGATGCTCGACGCATTCGTAGCGGCCGAAACCACCGTCGGGCTCGCCGATCGTCCAGCCGATCTCCGCCAGCCGTTGCCGCGTCGCGTGCGGCACGCCCGTCTCGAGCCGCAGCAGGCCGCGCGGGCCGAGCCCGGCGGCATCCTCTCCCATCGACTGCGACGACCCCTCGTGATGCCAGCGCGGCGCATCGCCGGCCGACTGGATCTCCAGCCCATAGTCGACCCGGTTGACGATGATCTGCGTCTGGCCCTGCGGCTGCATGTCGCCGCCCATCACGCCGAAGCTCATCCACGGATCGCGTCCCCGCGTCGCGAAGCCGGGGATGATCGTCTGGAACGGGCGCTTGCCCGGCGCATAGATATTGGGGTGACCGTCCTTGAGGCTGAACAACTGGCCGCGATCCTGGAACATGAAGCCGAGGCCGTCGGCGACCAGCCCCGATCCCATGCCGCGGAAGTTGGACTGGATCATCGACACCATCATGCCGTCCGCATCGGCGCAGCTGAAATAGGTGGTGTCGCCATGGCTCGGCGCCTGTCCGGGATAGACGGGATCGAGGATGCGATCGGGCCGGATCAGCGTTGCGCGCTGGCGCGCATAGTCCTTCGAGATCAGCCATTCGACCGGCACCTTGCTGAACCGCGGGTCGGCTTAGAAGCGCGCGCGATCCTCATAGGCGAGCCGCTTGGCCTCGGCCTGGAGATGGATCGACAGCGGCGACTGGAAACCCGCCTCGCCGAGGTCGAACGTCTCGAGGATGTTGAGCATCTGCAACGTAGCGATGCCCTGCGTATTCGCGCCGAGCGCGTGAACGTCGACGCCGCGATAGCCGGTGCGATGCGGCTCGACCCATTCGGAATGGTGCGCCGCCAGATCCTCATAGCGCAACCAGCCGCCGATCCGCTTGAAATAGCGGTCGATCGTCCGCGCGATATCGCCGGTGTAGAAGGCGTCGCGGCCACCGGCGGCAATCGCGCGATAGGTGCGGGCGAGATCGGGATTGCGGAACACCTGCCCCGCCGCCGGTCCCTTGCCATCGGCGAGGCCATAGGTGCGCAGCGCGTTCGCCGTCTCTTCGATGCCGTTACCCGGCCGGCGGAACGCCGCCATGCTGCGGCGGATGTAATAAGCGATGATGTCGGGCACCGGCGCCCCCGCCTCGGCATGGGCGATCGCCGGCTCGAACAGCTGCGCCCACGGCAGCCGCCCGTAGCGCCGGTGCATCGTCCACCAGGCATCCACCGCCCCCGGCACCGACACCGACACCGCGCCGAGCGGCGGCAGCGCGCCGCCCCGCGCCCGCGCCCGCACCGTCTCCAGGCTCAGCCCGCGCGGCGACGCGCCCGATCCCGCCAGTCCGACGACCTTGCGCTGCCGGGGGTCCCAGATCATCGCATAGGCATCGCCGCCGATGCCGCTCGACGTCGGTTCGAGCATGCCGAGACAGGCGTTGATCGCGATCGCGGCATCCACCGCCGAACCACCGCGGCGCAGGATGTCAATTCCCGCCTGCGTCGCCAGCGGGTGCGCGGTGCCGGCGGCGCCGTGCAGGCCATAAGCGGCGGTGCGCGACGCGAAGCTCGCGCCGACCGGGCGATCACCGGCGGACACGTCGGGGCGCAGGAAGCGATCGGCGCCCGCCTCCCATCGGGGCGGCAGCGCCGGCGCCGCCGGTGACCGCGCGCCCCCCTGCCCCGGCCCCGGCGCGCCCTGTCCGCCCGGCACGCCGCGGCCGTCCTGCCCCGCCGCCGCGCCGGCAGCGGGACCCAGCGCCGCCGCCGGCAGGGCGGCAAGGAACGTACGACGATGCATGATGGATCTTCCCGACGTTGATCGCTGATCCTCGCGAGCTTCGCCCGCGTGCACAAGGGGTTGCTTGACGTAGCTGCGATAGGGCGGCCGCCGGCGCGCAACCGGGTTGCGCAGGCCGATCGTCGTCGCCTAGCGTGCGGCGTTTCGAGCCTCACATCAGGATCATCGGCATGGATCGTCGCGTCTTCATCATGTCCACCGCCGCCACCGCCGGGTTGAGCCTGCTGCCCGCCCGATCCGCCCTCGCGCAGGCCGCCCCTGCCAATGCGACGCCGGCGTCGGCGGGTGACGCGCGGCTCAACGCCGCCTTCGATCAGGTGCTCGACGAGACGGTCCGCCAGTCGCCCGAATTCGCCACCTCGCTCGGCCTCGATACCGGCAAGAATGCCGCCCTGCGCCACACGCTCGGCGACAACAGCTACAAGGCGATCGCCGACGATCTCGCCCGCAACCGCCGCGCGCGTGCGCTGATCACCGCGGTCGATCCCGCCTCGCTGTCGCCGCAGGCGCGGATCGATCGCGAGGTCGTCCTCTACAATATCGAATCGAACATGGTCGGCCCGGAGCGGTTCGGGCTCGCCTCGCCGCAGGGGCCCTATCCGATCTCGCAGCAGGACGGTGTCTATTTCTCGCTGCCCGACTTTCTCGCCTCGACCCATCCGGTCAAGACCGCGGACGATGCGGAGGCGTATCTCGACCGGCTGGCGCTGATGGGCCGCCAGCTCGACAATGAGACCGAGGTGCAGCGGCGCGAAGCCGCGAAGGGCCGGGTCGCGCCCGATTTCTCGCTCGATCTCACGCTCGGCCAGATGGCGAAGCTGCGCGCCCCCGCGCCCGCCGACAGCCAGTTGGTCCAGTCGCTGACCCGCCGCACCGCCGCGGCGACCATCCCCGGCGACTGGCAGGCCCGCGCCGCCCGGATCGTCGCCGCGCAGGTCTATCCCGCGCTCGACCGTCAGATCGCGCTGCTCCGCGCGCTGCGCCCGAAGGCGCGGTCGGCGGCCGGCATCTGGGCGATCCCCGACGGCGCGGCGATCTATGCCGCCGCCCTGGCGCAATCGACGACCACCGATCTGTCACCCGAGGCAGTCCATCGCATGGGCCTGCAACAGGTCGCGGAGCTTACCGCGCAGCTCGATCCGATCCTGCGCAGCCAGGGGCTGACGCAGGGCAGCGTCGGCGCCCGCCTCGACCAGCTCAACCGCCTGCCCGCGCAGCTCTTTGCCGACAACGATGCGGGCCGCACCGCATTGCTCGCCAGCCTCAACGCCGGCGTGCGGGCGATGCAGGCCCGGCTGCCGCAGGCGTTCAGCAATCCGCCCAATGCGGCGCTCGAGATCCGCCGCGTCGCGCCCGAGATCCAGGACGGCGCCCCCAACGGCTATTATTTCCGCGCGCCGCTCGATGGCTCGCGCGCCGCCATCTACTGGATCAACCTCAAGAGCGTGAACGACTGGCCGAAATACACGCTGCCGAGCCTGACCTATCACGAGGGCGTGCCGGGCCATCACCTGCAGATCTCGACGGCGCAGCGCGCGCCGACGCATCCCTTGCGCAAGATCGCCTTCTTCAACGCCTATCTCGAAGGCTGGGCGCTTTATGCCGAACAGCTCGCCGACGAGCTTGGCGGCTATGCCTCACCGGTGGAGCGCGCCGGCTATCTCCAGTCCTTCCTGTTCCGCGCCGCGCGTCTGGTGGTCGATACCGGCATCCACACCAAGCAGTGGACGCATGACCAGGCGACACGATACCTCGTCGACACCGTCGGGTTCGCGCCCGGCCGCTCGCAGCGCGAGGTCGAGCGCTATTGCGTCTCGCCCGGTCAGGCGTGCAGCTACAAGATCGGCCACGCCGCCTGGCTGCGCGCCCGCGAAACCGCCAGGACGATCGCCGGCGACCGCTTCGATCTCAAACATTTCCACGACGTGCTGGAGGCCGGCGCCATGCCGCTCTCGATGCTGCAACGGATCGTCGAGGAGCGCGCCCGCGCGATTTGACCGGCGCGGCGGATGGGCGTGGTCAGCGGCCTTCATGCAGAGATGCGGTTCGGGAGTTTGGCCTAGCCGCCGTTTCCTCCGGAGATCGCGAACAGGCCGCCCACGCCGAGAGCGTAGAGGACCAGCACCGTCAGGGAGTCGATCCCCATCCGCAAGATCTGCCGCTTGGGCCGGAAGATCAGGCCTGCGGCGTAGACGCAGGTCAGCAGGACACCGAGACCTGCGAGATAGATGTCGCTGGCCTGCGCGTCTGGCAGCACCGCCTTGCCGGAAATGACGACGGCCACCAGGAAGAGGACCGGGAGAAAGGCATTGCCGCCGAAAATGTCGCTGACCGCGAGCTGATAGTCCTTCATCCGGACCGACGCGATACCGGTCGACAATTCGGGTAGCGACGTCGCCGCCGCCAGTACCGTCGCGCCGAACAGGACCCCGCTGAGCCCGATGGTCTCGGCGATGGCATCGCCGCTACGTTCCAGCAGCACACCGGCCGCCAGCGTGGCCAGCGCAGCCGCGCCGAAGACCAAGGCGACGCGGACCGTGCTCTCACCCTTCCGACCGGATGCATCGTCCTTCTTGGCCTGCGAGTGACCCTTGGGTTCCTCCTGCCCGTCGGGAGCAGTGCCGCTCGTGTCGTGCCATGGCAGCCCCTTGCTGGCTTTGCTGGAGAGCCAAACGCCGATCACCCACAGAACCGCGATCAACACCGCCCCGGGAGTCAGGCGGGCCGCGATCAGCGTACCGGGCAATTGCGTCGCCATGATCGCCACGATCAGCACCGCGACGACTAGTACGGCTTCCACGACCAGCGTGAGGCTGGCGGCACGGTAGGTCAGGGGCATTCGTTCCGTCATGGCGACATCCATCGCCACGAGCACGACCGTCTGGATCGCGATGCCACCTAGGATGTTGCCGACCGCCACCCCCAGATTGCCAGCCAATGCCGCACTGACCGTGATCGCGATCTCGGGCAGGTTGGTGGCGACGGCGAGCACGATGATGCCGCCCAGCGCCTTGCCGAGATGAAGCCGCGAGGCGAGGATGTCGGTGGTATCGGCAAGTTTCACGCCGGCGACCCAAATCACGCCCGCACAGCCGGCAAAGATCGCGAGCAGGACCGGTAGGCTGAGACCGTTGAACATGCGTGACTTTCGATGTGCCTGCGAGCGACAGGCGATCGACCATAGCGAACCGGCTGAACAAGCGTTCCTGGACGATCCAGCTTTCAATACGGGGCCGGTTGCACGACCGATGCGATCGTGTCGGTCACCGCGCCGACCACCACATCGCCTCAACTGCCGGAACCGGACCGATTCCAAGCAATCAGAGGATCGATCGTCCGCAAATATTTGCTGAGTGTATCGCCCGCCCGTACGTCTCACCATCATGCGACTGGTACGATCCGATCCGGCGGGGGGCACGCCCGACCTGCTCGCGGTGCTGCGGCAGATGCGGCCGGCGCTGCTCGCCTTCTTCCTGCGCCGCCTGCACGATCGTACGCTCGCCGAGGATCTGGTGCAGGACATGTTCGTGCGGATCAGCGGCATGGACGGACGCGTCGCCGGCAATCCCGAAGGCTATATCTTTCAGACCGCGGCCAATCTGTTGCGCGATCACGTCCGCCGCGAGGCGACGCGGGTGCGCTATATCCAGTCTTGGGCGGAAGACGGCAGCGCCGACGTCGACACGTTCGACGCCGAACGCCTGCTCGCCGCGCGGCAGAGCGTGGGCTGCGTCGCGACGACGCTTGCCACCCTGCCCGACCGGACCCGCCAGATCTTCATCCTCTACCGGCTCGAGAACCTGCAACGCAAAGCCATCGCCGCGGCGTTCGGCATCTCGGTCAGCGCGGTCGAGAAGCATATCGCCAAGGCGATGCAGGCGCTGCTCGCGAATGCGGAGGAACGGCGATGAGCGGCGACGCGGCGATGGCGGACCGGGAGGCGGCGATCGGCTGGTGCATCCGGCTCGACGCAGGCGACCTCAGCCCCGCCGAACATCGCGCCTTGCGCGATTGGCTCGCCGGCGATGCGAACCGTCAGTCGCATCTCGATCAGGCGCTGGCGCTATGGGCGGGGATCGAGGCGGACGCCGAGACGCCCGAGCTGATCGCCTTGCGCCACGAGGCCCGCGACGCGATGGCGTGCGCCGCCGCGCGGCGTCCGCTCGCCGTGCTGCGCCGGACGCCGTGGCAGGCGATCGCAGCGGCGCTGGCGCTGGTCGCCGTCGCATTGGCGGCCTTGCTCTGGCAGCAGCAGGGCGGCGCCGTCTACCGGACCGGGATTGGCGAGCGGCGTGTCGTCGCGCTCGCCGACGGTTCGCGACTGTCGCTCGACGCCGACAGCGTGGTCTCGACCGCCTTCACCGATCAGCGCCGCGACCTGACGCTGGTGCGCGGCCGCGCGCGCTTCAAGGTCGCCAAGAACCCGCTGCGCCCCTTTGCCGTCCACGTCGGCCGCGACGTGGTGGTCGCCACCGGCACCGAATTCTCGGTCGAGGCGCTGACCGGCGAAATCCGCGTCGGCCTGTTCGAGGGCCATGTCGCCATCCTCCACGATGCCGGGCGCGGCCCGGTCGCGACGCTGGCCCGCCGCGGCGACCGGCTCGTCCCCGCCGAGCGCGCCCTGGTGCCGGGCAGCGAACTGCGGCTGGCGGCGGGTGCGGCCGCGGCGTCGATCACGCCGCTCGCCGCGGGGGACGGGCTCGACGAGGGGCAATTGAGCTTCACCGCCGAACCGCTTGGCATCGCGGCGGAGCGCATGAACCGCTTTGCCGGTGCGCGCCGGATCGTGGTCGCGCCGGCGGTCGCCGACCTGCGGATCAGCGGCGTGTTCAACGCCGGTGACAGCGACGCCTTTGCCCAGGCGGTCGCGGCGACCCTGCCGACCCGCGTCGAAACCGGTCGCGACACAGTGACGCTCGTCGCGCGGTAACAACCAATCCCATACCAATTTACGGAAAGGTCGTTAATTTCGCGCAACGTGCTGAGCATCCGTAGCCCTCGTGCGTCATAAAAACACAACATAAGAGGGGTTTCGATACATGGCCGGATGTCGCCATCTGTTCACCGCCGTCAGCCTGGCGGCCCTCGCCACGATGACGATCGCATCGCCTGCCGTCGCGCAACAGCGTCCGGTTCGTATCGCCATCAAGGCGCAATCGCTCGGCCAGGCGCTCCGCATGTTCGGGCGGCAGGCGCATATCCAGCTCGCCTTTGACGAAGCGCTGCTCGGCACGCGCACCGCCCCCCCGCTCGTCGGCAGCATGACCGTCGAGACAGGGCTGGACCGGCTGTTGCAAGGCAGCGGGCTCGCCGTCGCGCGGACGCCGCAGGGCGTCTATGTCATCAGCCGCGCCGCGGGCCTGGTGCCGGCCGCGTTGACCGCACAGAGCGATACGATCGGCCCGGTCGATGCGCAGGCCGATCGTCAGGACGATCCGAGCCCGGATGGCGAGGATGTCGTCGTCACCGGATCGCGCATCCGCTCGAAGAACCTCGTCGAGACCGCACCGGTGACCAGCGTCGGCCAGGCCGAGATCAAGCTGCAATCTGCGTTCAGCGTGCAGGAGGTGCTCAACCGCGTACCCGCGATCAAGAACAGCGACACCAATCTGTCGAACGGCAATGGTCGCCAGCAATTCGATTTTCACGGCCTCGGCACCAACCGCACGCTGACGCTGATCGACGGTCAGCGGATCGGCGTGACCGAAGGGATCGACGCGTCGGTGATACCGGTCGGGCTGATCGAGCGCGTCGACCTGCTCACCGGCGGCGCTTCCGCGGTCTATGGCTCGGATGCGATCGGCGGAGTCGTCAACTTCATCCTGCGCAAGGATTTCGAAGGGCTCAACGCCAATATCAACTACGGCTTCTACAACGCCGACAATCGCGACAACATCGCCGCCCAGGCGGCACGCAATTCGGGTTTCGCCGTGCCGACCGGCGCGCGCAACGACGGCGGCCGGTTCGACGCCAATATCAGCATCGGCCACAATTTCGCCGGCGGTCGCGGCAATATCGCGCTGTTCGGGGCGTACAGCCAAGTCGAGCCGGTGCTCGCCACCTCGCGCTCCTTTTCGGTCTGTCCGATCACGCTGTCGGGCCAGACCGTGGTCTGCGCCTCCCCCTCGTCGGCGACACCGGCCGGTTATTTTCAGGCGCTGTCCGGCCCCGCCCAGACCGGCGCCATCTTCACCAATGCCGCCGACGGCGCGCGCGCCTTTGCCCCGTATACCGGCACCAACGGCTATAACTACAACGACGCTTTCTATTTCCAGCGTCAGAATACCCGCTACAACGGCGCGGTCTTCCTAAACTACGAAGTGTCGCCGGCGATCCAGCTCTACGCCAACGGCCTGTATCTCCGGTCGGACGCCACCAGCCAGTCGGCACCGGCGACGATCCAACCCGGGTCGGTGGCGTACAGCATCAATTGCGACAATCCGCTGCTGTCTGCGCAGCAGGCGCAATCGCTGTGCGGCACGGCGGCGGGCACCGCGACCAGCGTCACCACGGACGTGCGCTATCGCTTCAGCGCGCCGCAGATCACCCGTTCCCGCAACGAGATCTATCGCGGCGTCGCCGGCGTCCGCGGCGATCTCGGCAGCGCTTGGCATTATGACGTCGGCGGGGTCTATTCGACGACCCTGTATCGCCAGCGCCAGCTCAATCGCGTCGATCCGGTCAAAGTCGCCAACGCCTTGCAGGTGGTGGACGTCAATGGCGTCGCGACTTGCGCCGCAGCGGCGAGCAATCCCGGCTGCGTCCCGCTCGATATCTTCACCACCGCCGGGCCGAGCGCCGCGGCGATCGACTATGTCTCCTATGCCGAAGGCGGCGGGCTGTTCCGTGAACGCTACGAACAATGGGTCGGCAATGCCAATATCACCGGTGACCTCGGCGAATATGGCATCCGCAGCCCGTTCTCGAGCAAGGGGGTGAATGTCGCGCTCGGCACCGAATATCGCAGGAACACCTATCGCTCCAACCCGGACGCCGCTTATACCGCAGCCTTCGGATCGACGGCCAATAGCCTGTCGAACCACGCCTTCGACATCTATGGCGAGATCAACGTGCCGCTGGTCAGCGACCGGCCGTTCGTCCGCGATCTGAGCTTCGGCGCGGCGATCCGCGGCTCCAATTATTCCGGCGTCGACAAGATGCGCTCGACCTACAAGATCGACGGCAGCTGGCGCCCGGTCGAGGACCTGCTCCTGCGCGCCAGCTACAACAAGGCGACGCGCGCGCCGAGCATCTACGAACTCTCGTCCAACGCCTCGGTCAGCTACGGCACGCTCGACGCCAATACATTGGGCGATCCGTGCGCCGGTGCGACGCCATCCGCCAGCCTCGCCGTCTGCCAGAGAAGCGGCGTGACCGCCGCGCAATATGGCACGATCCCGCAATGTCCCGACAATCTCTGCACCGTCCGCAACGGCTCGCAGGGTCTCGTCACCCCGGAGATCGCCCATACCTATACTTATGGTCTGGTGGTGACGCCGCACTGGCTGCGTGGCCTGTCGCTCACCGCCGATTATTACAGCATCCAGATCGAAAACGGCATCGGCTATTATCGCGCGATCGATTTCCTGCAGACCTGCGCCAACACGGGCTACGACTTCTTCTGCGGCCAGCTCGTCCGCAATGCCGACGGCAGCCTGTTCAGCAACACGGGATCGACGAGCGGTTACATCAATCAGGGCTACAGCAATCTCGGCAAGACCAACGCGCGCGGCTTCAACTTCTCGGCCAATTACGATCGGCGGCTCGGCGGCTGGGCGAAACTGTCGACCAGCTATGTCGCGACGTTGCAGACCGCCAAGGGCGGCGACCTCGGCCTGCCGGACACAGACTTCAACGTCGTCGGCCTGTTCGGCCCCTATGCCGGCCAGGGCTACCGCCGCTACCAGCATAATGTCCGCGTAACGCTCGCCTCGCCGGACAGCGCGAAGACGCAGGGGCTGGTGTCGCTCAACTGGCGGCACAATTCGGGGCTCAAGAATTCACGGCTCGACGGCAATCCGATCTTCGGCGCCGACGATGCGAGCGTTCCCGACGCATACAAATATCTGCCGGCCTATGATCTGTTCGATCTCAGCACCAGCGTTACCGTATCGCGCAGCCTGACGCTGCGCGTCGTCGTCAACAATATCTTCAACACCAATCCGCCGGTGCGGCCCAGCCCGCCGCTCGAAGCGGCGGAGCGGGTCAACACCTCGCCGTCGGTCTATGACGCGCTCGGCCGATCGATCAACATGGGGGCGACACTCAATTTCTGATGATCCTCACCCCGCCGCCGCACCGGCCGATGCGTCGCGACGCGAGTTGCTCGTCGGGGGCGGTGCGGCCTTCCTGCTCGGCCTGACCGCCGTGGACGAGGCGGCGCAGGCCGGCGAGCCCGCCGGGCGGCGCGGGCATCGGCTGGTCGCCACCACGCCCGCCAGCGAGTGGCTGCTCGGCCACCCGGTCGGCAACGGCCGGATCGGCGCGATGATGGGCGGCGCCGTCGCGCAGGAGGTGATCGCGCTCAATCACGACAGCCTGTGGTCGGGCCAGCCGGCGGAGCGGCCCGACCATGACGGCCGCGCCGCACTCGCCGCGGTGCGCGACGCGGTCTTCGCCGGCGATCCGCGCGCGGCCGACCGGCTGAGCAAGCGCCTGCAAGGCGCCTTCAGCCAGAGCTATGCGCCGATGGCGAACCTGCTGCTCGACCTGTCGCACGATGCGCCGGTCAGCGACTATCGCCGCGAACTCGATCTCGACCGCGGCATCGCCACCGTCTCCTACCGCTGCGCCGGTACGACGTTTCGCCGCGAGCTGTTCGCCTCGCATCCCGATCAGATCCTCGTCCTGCGCCTCACCGCCGATCGCGCCGGCGCGCTCGACGGCCGGATCGCGCTGGCGACGCTGTTGCAGGGCGAGGCGGTCGCGCAGGACGACCGCGTGACGCTCACCGGCAAGGCGCCGACACGCTGCGCGCCGGACTATCGCGACGTCGCCGATCCGGTCGCCTATTCGGACCGGCCCGGCCACGGCATGGCCTTTGCGACGATCCTGTCGGTCGAGACCAAGGGCGGCCGCGTCGCGAGCCGGGGCGATGCGCTGCACGTCACCGGCGCCGATGCCATCGTCATCCGCATCGCCGCGGCGACCGGCTTCCGCGGTTTCGACCGCATGCCCGACACGCCCGCCGCGACCGTCGTCGCCGAGGCGACGCGCGTCCTGGCGGCCGGCGGCAGACCGTTCGCGACGCTGCGCACGCGCCATCTGCGCGATCATCAGGCGCTCTACCGGCGCACCGCGCTGGCGTTGACCGATGCGGCGGACGATGCGGAGGCGGCGCAGGTCGAGCGGCTGTTCCACCTCGGCCGCTATCTGCTGATCGCCGCCTCGCGCGCCGGGACGATGCCCGCCAACCTGCAAGGCCTGTGGAACGCGAAGCTGCGGCCGCCGTGGAGCTGCAACTACACCACCAACATCAACGTGCAGATGAATTACTGGCCGGCGGAAAGCTGCAATCTCTCCGAATGCCACCTGCCGCTGATCGATCATATTGAGCGGCTCGCCGTCAATGGCGCGCACACCGCGCGCACGCTCTATGGGCTGCCCGGCTGGTGCGTCCATCACAACAGCGATCTGTGGGCGATGACCAACCCGGTCGGCGAAGGCGCGGGCGGCCCCAATTGGGCGAACTGGCCGATGGGCGGGGCGTGGCTCGCCCGCCATGTCTGGGACCATTATCAGTTCACCGGCGACCGCCGCTTCCTCGCCGAGCGCGGCTTCCCGCTGCTGCGCGGCTGCGCCGACTTTTGCGCGGCATGGCTGGCCGCGGATCCGGCCGGCGCGCGGCTGACCACCGCACCGTCGATCTCGCCGGAGAACCTGTTCGTCGTCGCGCCCGGCCAGACCGCGGCGATCAGCGCGGGCTGCACGATGGACCTCGCGCTGATCCGCGAGCTGTTCCGGCATTGCATCGCCGCGGCCGCGCTGGTCGGCGACACCAGCGATCTCGCCCCGCGGCTGACCGCGCTGCTCGACCGGTTGGAGCCCTATCGGGTCGGCCGCTACGGCCAGTTGCAGGAATGGTCGCAAGATTATGCGGAGCAGGACCCCGGCCACCGCCACGTCTCGCATCTCTACCCGCTCTATCCCGGCGCCGAGCTGACGCCGCAGCGCACGCCGACGCTGGCGACCGCGGGCGCCGTGTCGCTCGCACGACGCGAGGCGCATGGCGGATCGAGCACGGGCTGGAGCCGTGCCTGGGCGACGGCGATCTGGGCGCGGCTCGGCCGGCGCGAGGATACCGCCCGGTCGCTGACCGCCTTCCTCGGCCATGCGGTCGCCGCCAATCTGCTCGACACGCATCCGATGCAGCCGCGGCCCGTCTTCCAGATCGACGGCAATTTCGGCATCACCGCCGCCATCGCCGAGATGCTGCTGCAGAGCCACGACGATGTCGTCGCGCTGCTGCCGGCAATGCCGGCGGGCTGGCGATCGGGCAATGTCACCGGCCTGCGCGCACGCGGCGGCCATACCGTCGACATCGCGTGGCAGCCGGCCGCGATCCACGCCACGGTGACGGCAGGCAGCGATGCGCTCGTCCTGCGCGCGCCGCCGGGCTTCGCCGTGGCGATGATCCGACAGGGTCACCGCCGCTGCGACTTCGGGCGCGATGACGGCGTTACCCGCGTGCGCACGCGGCGCTGGCTGCGTTATGCGATCACCCTGCGTCCTGTGCCGCCCGCTCCGGCGACCGCGGCCTGACCGACCCTCCCTTCAGGACCTTTCATGCCGATCCTATCGCGTCGCACCCTCATGGCCTCGGGCCTCGCCAGCGCGGGCATCAGCCTCGCCCAGGCGTCACCGCCTGGGCCGGCCGCCCCGGCCCCCTACGGTGCGACGCCCTCGCCCCGCCAGCTCGCCTGGCACCGGCGCGAGCAATATGCCTTCGTCCACTTTTCGATCAACACCTTCACCAATCGCGAATGGGGCTATGGCGACGAAAGCCCGGCGCTGTTCGACCCCACCGACTTTTCGGCCGATCAGATCGTCGATGCGGCCAAGGCGGGCGGCTTGCGCGGCCTCATCCTCACCGCCAAACACCATGATGGCTTCTGCCTGTGGCCGACCCGGCTTACCGAGCATTGCGTGCTCAACAGCCCGTTCCGCGGCGGCAAGGGCGACGTCGTCCGCGAATTCGAACGGGCCTGCCGCCGGGCTGGGCTCGCCTTCGGCCTGTATCTGTCGCCATGGGACCGTAATCATGCCGATTATGGCCGGCCCGCCTATATCGATTATTACCGGCGACAGATCGTCGAGCTCTGCACCCGCTACGGCCCGCTGTTCGAATTCTGGTTCGACGGCGCCAATGGCGGCGACGGCTATTATGGCGGCGCGCGCGAGACGCGGAAGATCGACGCCGAGGCCTATTACAATTGGCCCGAGATCGTCGCGCTGGTGCATCGCCATCAGCCGATGGCCTGCACCTTCGAACCGCTCGGATCGGATGCGCGCTGGGTCGGCAATGAGGATGGCGTCGCCGGCGATCCCTGCTGGCCGACCATGCCGAACCACAAGCCGAGCCAGGCGGAGGGTAATGCCGGGCTGCGCGACGGCCCGCTCTGGTGGCCGGCAGAGACCAATACCTCGATCCGGCCGGGCTGGTTCTACCATGAAGACGAGGATTCGAAGGTCAAGGATCCGCAGCGGCTGGTGCGGCTGTACGACGAGTCCGTCGCGCGCGGCACCAATCTGATCCTCAACCTGCCGCCCGACCGGCGCGGCCGGCTCGCCGACAGCGATTGCGCGGTGCTGCGGTCGTTCGGCGATGCGCAGCGCGCCACCTTCGCGAACGATCTCGCCCGGGGTGCCGTCGCGCAGGCCGACCATGTCCGTGGCAGCGCCTATGCCGCGGCGCGGGTGCTGGACGGCGATCCGAGCAGCTATTGGTCGACGCCCGATGCCGTCCATACGCCATCGCTGGTCCTCGAGCTGCCGCCCGGACGCGCCTTCGACCTGATCCGCTTGCGCGAATTTCTGCCGCTCGGCGTGCGCGTCACCCGCTTCGCGATCGATCTCGACCACGGCAGCGGCTGGGGCGAGGTCGCCGCAGGTGCCTGTATCGCCGCGCAACGCATCGTCCGCCTGCCCGCGCCCGTACAGGCCCGTCGCCTCCGCCTGCGCATCACCGAAGCGCCGGCATGTCCCGCGATCAGCGAGATCGCCCTGTTCCGGCAGGTGCCCCCACTGCCGGTCGCGCGCCCTGCCGCGCCCGATCAGAACGCGGTCTCACCGGCGGAGTGGACGCTGGTGTCGAGTTCCGCGCCGGATGTGCAGGCGCTGTTCGACGCGGATGCCGGGACGGTCTGGCGGATGCCGGTGTCGGGCGGCCCGGCAGAGGCGGCGGTCACGCTTCGCTTCCATACCGCGCAGCGCCTCGCCGGCTTCATCCTGACGCCTTCACGCGCCGTCATGGACGATGCCGCGCCGCCCAAACGCTATACGGTCGAGGCCAGTCCCGACGGCAGCAGGTGGCATCCGCTCGCAGACGGCGAGTTTTCCAATATCGTCAACGCACTGTCACCGCAGCATATTGCCTTCGCGTCCGGTGCGGCTGTGACATGGCTGCGCTTCGTCTTCCACCAGACCGCACGGCCCGCCGGCGCTATCGCGATCGCCGATCTTTCCATCCTGAGGCGTTGAGCGTGGGGTCTCGCCGCTGTGTGACCGTGACGGTGACGGTGACGGTGACGGTCGCATGGCGGCGCAACCATTCTCCTGCATCGACCTGACGTCTCGGCTCTCCGCGAGGCGCGGCCAGCCTATGGCTGGTCCATAAGGTGCGCCCCCCCCGGCGCCCCGGCGCAGGTTCGGGAAGACCCCACCAAGGTCCGGGCGAAAGAAACCTCGTCGAGATATCGCGATGACCCGTCTGTCGACAGACGCTACGGGCAGGTGATCGTGCTGACCACCCGCTTCGAGACGGAGAACGACGCGCCAGCCAGGCGAAGCAATCCGATACAGGATCGCACGCTGACAGGCGTTCGGCTTGGATCGACGAGGCAACGGCCAAATCATCGTGCACATTGCGCCCGGAGGCTGGAATGGGCCGCGGTCAATCCGGCGTCGCCGGCCGTGCCGCGCGCCGGTCGTCACAGGTGCGGTCATGCGGCTTACGACGGCAGCAGGCTGGCCCTCAGGAGCCACCACCCATGGCGATCGCGCGTGGGGGAGCAGACACCCGTCCCGTGCGTTCTGCCAGCGTAACGACAGGAGTCGGATGTGATTGTGAAATTGGGTCAGTTATCGATAGTCGCCTTGCTCCTGGCGGGATGCAGCATCAGCGTCGCCCCCGACAATCAAACGACGAGCGCCACTACGGGCGCATCCGCGGCCGCCGCGCAATGGACCAAAGAGACGCGCGAGCAGTTGCGCCAGGCGATCGACGCGCGGGCGGCGCACGGGCTCGACCAGATGGCATTCGCCAGCAACGCAGGTGACGAGGCCGGCGTAACGCAGCAGGCGCTCGCCTATGCCGCCGCGCTGGCGCGCGGCGCCACCGATCCGACCAAATTATACGAGGTGTATACGGTGCCGCGGCCCAATCCCGACCTGCGCGCCGGGCTGGCCAATGCGCTGCGCGCCAACGACGTGAAAGGCTGGCTCGCCAGCCTCGCGCCAGCCGATCAGAATTACACGCGCCTGTCGAAAGCCTATCTCGCGCTGCGCCAGCAGCCCGGCACGCCGACCCCCGCGATCCCCGTCAATGGCGAGGCGATCAAGCCCGGCGCGGTCGATCCGCGCGTCGCGACGATCGCGCGTGAACTGGTGGTCCTCGACTATCTCGATCAGCGATCGGCGCAGGGCGATCGATAT
This sequence comes from Sphingomonas sp. RIT328, assembly GCF_000632225.1. Taxonomy (GTDB): domain Bacteria; phylum Pseudomonadota; class Alphaproteobacteria; order Sphingomonadales; family Sphingomonadaceae; genus Sphingomonas; species Sphingomonas kyungheensis. Next base: position 31,318 of record NZ_JFYV01000014.1, on the reverse strand, counting down.
ACGCCGGCGATGGCCAAGGCGGTGCAGCAGATGCAGGCCGATTACGGCATGAAGCCCGACGGCGTCATCGGCAGCGCGGTGCTCGCGATCCTCAACATGTCCGATACCGATCGCGCGCGCGCCATTGCGATCGCGATGGAAAGACTGCGCTGGCTCGAACGGACACCGCCCGCGACGCGGATCGACGTCAATCTCGCGGCGGCACGGTTGACCTATTGGCGTGACGGCAAGATCGCCGACAGCCGCAAGGTCGTGGTGGGCGAACCCGACCGCGAGACGCCGCAACTCGGCTCGCCGATCTTCCGCCTCGTCGCCAACCCGACCTGGACGATCCCGCGCTCGATCGAGGGTGAGACGGCGGCGAAGGGCGCGGCCTATCTCAAGGCCAACAATATCGCGCGCAAGGACGGCTGGTTGGTGCAGCAGCCGGGGCCGAAGAATTCGCTCGGCCTCGTCAAGTTCGACATGCTCAACGACCAGGCGATCTACCTGCACGACACGCCCGCCAAGCAGCTGTTCGCGATGATCCAGCGGCAGCGCAGTCACGGCTGCGTGCGCGTCGACGACGCGCTCGGTTTCGCTGAAATCCTCGCGCATGACGAGGGCGTGACCGATCAATGGCATCAGGCACGCGCCACCGGCAAGGAGACGTTCGTCAAGCTGCCCAAGCAGATACCGGTGCGGATGCTCTACCAGACGGTGCTGTTCGACGATGCCGGCGAACCGATCGTGCGCAACGATCCCTATGGCTGGGATGACCGGGTCGGCGCGGCGCTGGGCTTCAAGGCGGGCAAGGCGCTACGCGTCGAGACCCGCGCCAGCGACGAGGGGCCGTGAGCCGCCCGTCGCGCGTCGTGCATCCGGGAACGGATAGCGCGACGCGTCGCTGCCTTGACGACGATGGCGTCGCGCAGCGATCCGCGCGGTCGATCCCGTAAGGGCAAGGGGTGCGATGTTCACGAGCGAAAGCGGCTGGATCCACCTTGCGACCAATGCCGTCGAGATCGTCGGCACCGCGATCATCGTCGTCGGCGCGTTCGCCACGCTGGGGGCGTTCCCTCATCGGGATGATCAAAGGCGCGACCGACCGGGCAGTATTGATCGCCGATTTCCGATCGGGACTTGGCCGGTCGATCCTGCTCGGTCTGGAATTTCTTGTCGCGGCGGACATCATCAATACAGTGGCGGTCGAGCCGACATTGGAGAGCCTCTTGGTCCTCGCCGGCATCGTCCTGATCCGGACTTTCCTGAGTTTTTCGCTCGAAGTCGAAATAGACGGGCGGTGGCCGTGGCAGAAACGCCGGTCGGCCCAAGCGACGCCCTCTGCCGGCGACGCGGAAGACTGATCGGACGCATCCGCGAGCCCGCCCGCTTGCCCCGCCCTGCATGCACGCAGGTGGAGCAGCAGCGGGAGCGGCTGCTGGGGTGAGGCCGGGCACTCGGAACGCACGAAAGCCCCGGGCCGTGGGACCTGGGGCATTGGTGGTGGTTTGGGATGGTTGCGGGGACATGCAGCCGCCTTAACTTGTTGGTTGGAAGTTGCTGGCGGGCGACATAGATTCCTCAAGCTTCCGTGGGCGGCCGCCGATAAACATCGCGAGTTCTCTCGTCCGTAGATCACATGCTACCAAACAAGTGAGCGATCCTCGAACAATCCGGGTGCGCCGGCGTGTAGCCACCGTAGCGATAAGGCGTGGTCGCCGCCTGCCGCATCCCGGTCGGCAGGAGCGCGAGCCAGTCGGCATGGATCGCGCTCCGGATCGCCGCACCGTGCCACGACGCGATGCTTTGCCCGAAGCGCGCATTGTGCTTCCAGCCGCGCGTAGTAATCAGCAGATGGACGTGGGGGCGGATCAACCACCCGCCGGTAGCGTCACGCTGCGCGTGAATCGCCCACGCCACAGCAGGCCCTCGCCGCACGAGCGTATCGCGTGCAAAGGCACGCACCTTCGGCACCCACTCCGGCTCCGACAGGTCATCGGGCAAGGTGAGAACGATATGCCAGGCTCGCACCGCGTCTGGGGCGGTGCTTTCACACACGGCGTCGACCTCGCGCCAGATCCGTCCGGGTTCCGAGGCCCACGCCGGATGACTGGACGGCAACTCCAGCCCGCACGCCACCAGATCGCCGCGGTGACGATAGTCGATGACGCCGCGGGTATCATCTCCGCACTCACGGTTGATGTAGACGTAATTGGCATAGGCACCTGCGTGGGTCGCGCGACGATCGCCGGACATGGCGATCAGCCCGCGCCCCGAGATCGGGCGAATGCTGATCGGGCGGCGGTCGTGCAGGGGTAGGTTGGTCATGGCGTTCATGGTCAAGATCCTTGTCTGGAGGGTGTCAGCGGATCGGCACGTCGCCGCGTGCGCGGCGACGCTCGGCGAGGTCGCGCAGCGCGACGCGTGCGGGATGCGCGTGATCGTCGAAGGCGGCGTGGAGGTCGGCCCACATCGCCCAGGCGGTCTCCGCCTCGTTGACGAGTTCGCGCTCGGTCTGGTCCGGATCAGGCAGGAAGCAGGCAGGCAGTTCGGGCTGGCACTCGGCGGCACAGCGGCAGAAGCACGGCACGCCGGGAGCGACGCCGCGACGGTGCCGCCCCAGGCGACGAGCAGCGCGCGCACCGTGACGCTCAACCGCGATCTTCACGATCAGGGGCTGGTCAGCGGCGCCGATGTCGCCGATGCGGAGACGGTGCTCGCGCAGGCGCAGTCCGACGTCGCGAGCTATACGACGCAGGTGGCGCAGGATCAGAATGCGCTCGAGCTGCTCGTCGGCCACCGGCTCGCCGACGACGCCCTGCCTGCTTCGCTCGCCGAGCTCGACACCGGCATCGCGACGCCGGGGGCCGGCCTGTCGTCGGCGGTGCTGCTGTCGCGGCCCGACGTGGTCGAGGCGGAGCATCAGTTAAGGGCCGCACATTACGATATCGGAGCAGCGCGCGCGGCCTTTTTCCCGACCATCTCGCTGACCAGCCTGTTGGGATTCGCCTCGACCGCGCTCACCAGCCTGTTCTCCGGCGGGGCGAGCCTGTGGTCTGGCAGCGCGAGTGCGAGCGTGCCGCTGCTCGGCGGCACCAATCGCGGTAATCTGGCTTATGCCGAGGCGCAGCGCGATTATTATTTCGCGACCTATCGCAAGGCCGCACAGAGCGCCTATCGCGACGTCGCCGATGCGCTGGCGCGGCGCGGCACGATCGATCGGCAGCGTCAGGCGCAACAGCGACTGGTGACCGCCGCAGACCGCAGCTATGCGATCGCCGACGCGCGCTATCGCGAAGGGGTCGACAGTTTCCTGACCGCGCTCGTCGCACAGGGCACCCTCTACGCTGCCCGGCAGACGCAGACCGCGACGATGCTGGCCGATCTGTCCAATCGCATCGCCCTGTATCAGGCCATCGGCGCGGATGAAACGCTGGCGAATGCCGGCGAAATGGCGCATCGGTGACGATCGTTCCGTTGCTGCAGGACGATGCCGTGCCTTTCGACCGACCCGCGGCGCATCTGCTGATCGCCGACGACGATCCTGACATTCGTGACCTTGTCCGCGCGCAGCTGATTCGGGAGGGCTATCGTGTGTCGGCAGTCGGCGATGTCGCGGGGATCCGCACGGCGTTGGATACGGGCGGCATAGACCTGCTGGTGCTCGATCTCGGCCTGCCCGACGGTGATGGATTGCAACTGTGCCGACAGTTGCGGCAGGATGGGCATGAAGGCCCGATCATCATGGTCACCGCGCGCGACGCCGCGATCGACCGCGTGCTCGGCCTCGAGCTCGGCGCGGATGACTATCTGACCAAGCCGTTCGAGCCACGCGAATTGACGGCGCGCATCCGCAATCTGTTGCGTCGCGCGCCACGTGGGCCCGAGCAGCCCGCGCTCGCCCGGTTCGGGACGTGGCGGCTCGATCTGGTCAAGCGGCGGCTGCTGGCGGCGGACGATAGCGTGGTGATGCTGTCGACCAGCGAGTTCGACATCCTGTCTCGGCTGGTTCAGGCGGCCGGCCAGCCGGTCGCGCGTGAGGCCCTGATGCCCGCGCGTGCGGCCACCGCCGCATTCGACCGGACGATCGACAATCAGATCAGCCGGTTGCGCGGCAAGCTCGCCCCCGATGGCGAGCAGCTGATCCTGACCGCCCGCGGCCAGGGCTATCTGCTCGCCGCGACGGTCCGCTTCGCATGATCCTGCCGCGGCGGATCGTCGATTCTCTCGCGCTGCGCATCGCCCTGTTGCTGTCTGCCGGAATGCTCCTTGCCGTTGCTGCCTCGCTGCTGATCGCGCAGCGGCTGCGCGAGGCGGACTTCCTTCGCTTCCAGGATGCCCGCGTCCTCGCCAGCGCCCAGGACATTGCGCTGCGCCTCCGTCGCGCGCCCGCTTCGACGATCGACGCCATGGCCCGCGACGAGATCATCGGTGCGCGGCTGTTCGCACAGACGGTGCCGTCGCCAGTCGACGCCATGCTCACAGCCGAATTGCGGCAGCGGCTTGGCGGCGGCACGCCGATGCGGCTCGGTCATGCCGATCGTACCACCTGCCGGTCGCTCGATCCGTTCCTCCATCATTCGCGCACCGCCGGCTTCGGCCGGCCTGTGGCGTCGGACTGCTGGCTGCTGACCACGATCGCGGGCGGGCGTCGGCTGTCCGTATCACTCGATCTGCCGATCCTGCCCAAGCCGCCGAGCGTGCTCGCCGACCCGGTGTTCGTTGCGCTGCTCTGCCTGACCTGCCTGTCGCTATCGCTGGTCGCGGGCCGCGTCGCGACCCGGCCGCTGCGGCGATTGACGCAGGCCGCCCGGGCGTTTGCCGGCTCGATCGACGCCGAACCAGTTGCAGAACGGGGGCCGGCCGATGTCCGCGAGGCGCTGGCCACGTTCAACCTGATGCAACGTCGGGTGCGCAGCGGGGTGCGGGAGCGGACGCGATTGCTCGCAGCGATCGGCCATGATCTGCAGACGCCGCTCACCCGCTTGCGGCTTCGGCTGGAAGAGGTTGCGGACGAATCACTGCGCGCGCGTTTGGTCGATGACCTTTCGGCAACGCTGCGCATGGTGCGGCGTGGTCTCGACCTTGCCCGGAGCGGTGAGAGCCACGAGCCCTGGGCGATGGTCGATCTCGACTCGCTGCTGTCGAGCATCGCCGACGATGCCAGCGCCTATGGTCATGCGGTGCGGATGACCGCGGGATGCCGAGCGCGTGTCCGCGCCAAACCCGACGCCTTGACCCGCTGCCTCGGCAATCTCGTCGACAATGCGATCAAATATGCCGGTGGTGCCGAGCTGTCGTGCCGGCGGCACGGCGACCAGCTGATCGTTCAGGTCCGCGACCATGGTCCCGGGATCGCACCCGAGCTGTTGCCGCGCGCGTTCGAGCCGTTCGTGCGCGGTGACACGGCGGCCGACGGCAGCGGCATCGGCCTGGCGATCGCCCGGGCGCAGGCCGCGGCAGTTGGCGGAACCTTGGAGTTGCGCAACCACCCGAGTGGCGGGCTAGAGGCGACGATCGCCTTGCCCGCGCTTATCCGCTGATGCCGATATCGAAGTGCCCCTCGTCGCTCTGTTCCGTCCTCGCCATGAACGTGCCCATCGGGAAGGGCGGCTGGTAGAGCCCCGCGCGGCGGTTTGCGCCGAGGTCTAATGGGGTCTCGGGCCAATAGGCATCGAGTTGCTCAATAGCTTCCATCAACGGCGGCGCCTTGTATGTGGCTTGGATGGATAACGAGTGTCACCATCGTTACGGAACGCTGAGGCGATCGAGATCGTCTTCGACCCCGCCCGCACTGACTTCCGCGCACTGCTCGAGTTCTTCTTTCAAATCCACGACCCAACGACGATAAACCGGCAGGGCAACGACCGTGGTGCGAGCTATCGCTCCGCGATCTTCCACACGAATGACGTTCAGAAGGCCGTCGCCGAGGATACCATCGCGGACGTCGAGGCGTCGGGGCTATGGCCGGGCAAGGTCGTCACTGAGGTGTCCCCAGCAGGCGAGTTCTGGGAAGCCGAGCCGGAACATCAGGATTATCTCAAGCGAAGACCCAACGGATACACGTGCCACTTCATCCGGCCAAAATGGAAACTGTCACGGCGTACGACCGCTGGTGCGAACGAGATCGCAAAGTTGTGACTGCAATCAAAACGGAGCGCGCCCCGACGCGGCGCTAGAACCACTTGCACCGGTTCAATGCACTTTTCCCCGTTCTATATTTCCGCTACCCCCATATCAAATGAGCAAGCTAGACGACCTTTGTAAGATCGCGCCGCTGCTTAAGGTCTTCCGACCTAAAAATATGGCTCGGTATAATTCCCTGCAGGCCGATACAAATATCGGCTACCGTGGTTGCGTTGTTTCAGGTGGCTGATCCGCTGGTGAGGCCGCGTCCGGCAAACCGACTCTGATCTCGACACGCCTGTTCCTGGCGCGCCCTTCCGGATCGTCGGATCCGTCGAGATGGCGGTTCGGCGCGACCGGACGCGCCTCGCCCAGCGCGATGACCGTTATCCGATCGGCGGCAACGCCCTTCTTCAGCAGGTAGTCGCGTGCGGCCTCCGCCCGTCGTCGCGACGACAGAAGATTGGCCGCATCCGACCCGCTGGAATCGCTGTGACCCCAGATTGTAATCGGGCCACCCAGGCGCAGGACGGGATCGGCGAGCATTTCGTCGAGACGGGCCATGCCCGCCGGATCGGCTACATACCCCTTGGCGGGAAACGCGATGGTCAGCTCGACCGGCTTGGCGGGCGGCGTGGGAGACGGGGACGGCCCAATATCCGGTCGGATGATCGACTTGGGCGCCTCCTCGATATTCCCCTCGACCTGATCGTTGCCCGGCGGAGGTGCGTCCTCGACGGTCTGGGCAAGGGCCGCCGGCGCTGCCGCGGTGTCGTTCGCCGGCATGCCGGCAGGCTGACAGGCGGTGATGCCGAGGCAGAGCAAGGTCGCCGCGCTGATCCGCCGCGCCCGGCTGTTCCATTGCGATACCATCATGCGACACTCACTCCAGCTTGAATGGACGGACTAGCGTTGGGGTCGCCATGCCGCGAGGGTCCGTAGGACACGACGACGTCACCGCTTTGCGGCGTCGGGCGGGCGGCATGGGTGAAGAAGCGGATGCGACCGTCCTTGCGGAGGACGAACAGCATGTCCGCTTCATCCGGCAGGATCGAGCGGGCGTCGTCGAACCTGAACTGCTCGCTGATCCGCGTCTTGCGAAAGGTCCATCCGGCCGCCTCGCGCTGGAAGATGTCATCCACCCCATGGCCGGCGGTGAACATCGCCCGTCCGCGCAGGGCTTCGGGCAGACTGCGGCGATCCTCGTCGTCACCGCTCGCCCCCAGTTGATATACCGAATCCCGCCCGATCTCGTGCGCGAACTCGCTGCACACGAGCGCGTTATACGCCTCATTCTCCGTGGTGGCGGCGAGGACTTGGAATTGCGTGAGGTCGAGCCGCTCGTCGGTCGCCTCGGCCAGGATCTCGCCGTGATAGGTGTCGATCGCCGCCTGTCGCGCACTGGCCAGGCGCTGCCAGCTCGTATCGGCGATCATCACCGGCAGGCCCAGGGACTGGAGCTGCCGCGCGAGCGAGACGCTCCACGGGGTGCTGCCGACGATCAGCAGCCCCTTCTGGGTTGCCCCGGTTACCTTCAGCCAGCGTGCGACGTGCCGGATGCTGAAGCCATGGGCGATGATCGTCGCGACGACGACCGCGAAGGAGAGCGTGACCAGGATATTGCCGTTGCCATAGCCGAGCTGCTCGAGCCGCAGCGCGAAGAGGCCGGAGACGGCGACCGCGACGACGCCGCGTGGCGCGATCCAGGCGATCAAAAGCCGCTCGTTCCACGGGATCTTGCTGAACGCCAAGGCCAGCAGGACGGTGGCAGGTCGGACGAGGAGCAGCAGGGCGAGCAGGAAGGCAGCGAAGCGCCACTCGAACGAGCGCAGCACGCTGAAGTCGAGCGACGCGGACAGCAGGACGAAGACGCCGGAAATCAGCAGGACGGTCACGTTCTCCTTGAACGGATGGATATCGCGCAACGAGTCGAGCCGCATGTTGGCGACGGCGACGCCCATCACGGTGACCGCCAGCAGGCCGGTCTCCTGCTGGATGAGGTTAGACAAAGTGAAGGTGCCGATCACGGCGACGAGCAGGACCGGCGCCTTGAGATATTCGGGCACATGCCCCCGCGGAAACGCCCATGCGATGGCGCGCGCCATGCCGTAACCGATCAGGCCGGACACCAACGCCGCGGCGAGCAGCGCCGCGACGACTGAGAGCAGGGTGCCGCCTTCATCGACGCGTCGCAAATATTCGTAGGTGATGACGGCACAGAGCGCGCCGAATGGGTCGTTAACGATCGCCTCCCATTTCAGGATCGCGCGTGGCCGCGGGGCGATGTTGCTTTGACGGAGCAGCGGAATGACCACCGTCGGCCCCGTCACCACGAGGATGCCGGCAAACAGAATCGCGACCGGCCAGACCAGCCCGGCGACGTAGTAGCACGCCAGTGCGCCGAGCAACCAGCCGACCGGTATGCCGATCGTCATCAAGCGGATCACCGCCCCTTCGGTCTTGCGCAATTCCCGAAAATTGAGACTCAGCCCGCCTTCAAAGAGGATCAACGCCACAGCGACCGCGATCATCGGTTCGAGCAATTCGCCGAAGGTTTGTTTGGGGATGATCAGCCCGGTGACCGGGCCGGCAAGGACGCCGGCGGCCAGCATCAGCGCGATGGCCGGCCACCCCGTCCGCCACGCCACCCACTGCGCCCCGATTCCCAGGGCGCCGATCAGCGCGATAACGAGAGACTGTTGTTCCATAGGGTTGTTTAACCGCACCGTGCGGGGAAGGTAACCGGTAACCGGCCTGAGGTGGCTTCGCCCGGAACAACTGCGCCGATGTATCCTCGTCCGGCATGGGATATACGACAGAGGTATCGAACAACAGTGCTGGAAGCCTGCGGTTCAGATCGGCGGATACGCCAAGGACGCAAGCTACGGCAAATGATCTCGAAACAGTGATAAAATTTTATACTTGGTGCCTCTAGCCGCCTCCCCCTTAAAATATCAATTTTTATCCAAGCACCCTCCCCATCCGAGTGTAACGACATCGGCCGCCTCACCACTTGGTCCGCAGCGTCACCCCATAGGTGCGCGGGTCGCCAAGGGTACCGGTTATTGCGCCGGTGTTGGCGGCACCGATCGACAGATAATAGACCGAGTTGGTGATGTTGCGGCCCCAAACCTGAATGTCGAAGCGGCCGTCGGGCGCGCGGATGCCGAAGCGGATGTTGGCGAGCGCATAGCCCGGAATGAGCGAATAGCGGCTGAGGCTGGCGCTGGTGTTGCTGCTCGATCGGTAGTTGTAGTCGGCGCCGAGATAGACGTCGGTGTCGTGGCCATCGGTCAGGCCGACCGGCGCGCGCAACTCGCCGCCCGCCGAGGCGGCATATTTGGAGACGCCGGGCAGACGCCGGCCGCTGAGGTCGCACAGCGTCTGGCCGGTGATCTCGATCGGGCAGGGCGCGTTGGCGTAGGAGATGTAGCGCGCATCGTCGTAGGTGCCTGAGGCATAGAGCGACAGCCAGCGCGTCGGCGCGGCGCGCAGATCGCCTTCCAAGCCGCGGGTGCGTACCTTGGCGGCATTGGTGAAGAAGCTGACGCCATTGCGCTCGATGTCGACGATCGTCGTCTGATAGTCCTTGACGTCGGTCCAGAAGGCGGCGGCATTGGCGGTGAGGCGGCCGCCCGCCCAGCTCGTCTTGATCCCGGCTTCGTAGCTGTCGATCGTCTCGGGGCGGATCACCGGATTGGCGGCATATTGACCGGTGGTGGTGATGTTGGCGAGGTTGAGCCCGCCGAACTTGTTGCCGCGCGCGTAGGTCAGATAGGCGAGCACCGGGCGCGCCACCTTCCACGACAGCGTCGCCTGACCGGACAGCCGCCCCGCCTCGGTCGACGCCTCGTAGAAATTGGCGACGCCATAGCGGCTGCGGATCGTCTGCGCGGCGGTCTGCTGCGCCGCGGTGAGGCCGGCGAGCGAGGCGCCGGTGGCGGTCTGGTCGAAATAGCCGGACTTTGTCTCGTAGGTGTAGCGCAGCCCGGTGGTGAGATCGACCGCGCCGGTGATGTGCCAGATCGTCTGCGCGAAGGCGGCATAGCTGTCGGTGACGGGGCGCGAATGGCTGACCACGTCATAGCCGTTGAGCGCGGCGGCGCCGACCGCGGCGTTGGTCGTCGGTGCGAGGAACCAGGCGGCGGCCTGGCTGCCGTATCGGTTGACCGCCTCGGCGCGGATCGACTGGTAGAGGTAATAGACGCCGGCGACATAATCGATGCGGCGGCTGCCGGTCGAGGCGACGCGCAGTTCCTGGCTGACCTGCTTCTGCTCGTTGCTCTGGTGGAAGTCGGCGCCGGCGTCGAGCGGCGTGCTGTCGCCGTCATTGTGCGGATACCAGTTCCAGGCGCGATAGGCGGTGACCGAGGTCAGCATCGCCGCGCCGAGGTCGAGATCGGTGGTGACGTTGATGCCGTGCTGGTTCATCCGGTAACGCGGATTGGCGTCGACGTCGGTGGTGCGCAGCCCCGCATCCGCCGCGACCGGGACATAACCGAGCCGCGCGGCACGATCGTAATAGTTGTTCGCGAACAGAGTGCCGTTGTCGTAAGTGCGGATCGCGCCGAGCAGGATCGAATTGGCGGTGAACGAACTCTGCCGCCCCCAGTCGGCGATCAGCCGCAGCTTGAGCCGGTCGGTCGGCTGGTAGAGCAATTGCCCGCGCAGGTTGAGATCGTGGAAGCTCTGGCCGTAGCGGCCATCGTAGCGATTGTAGGTGAAGCCGTCGCGGTCGGTCTTCGACACGAACAGCCGGCCGGCGAGCGTATCGGTGATCGGCCCGGTCAGATAGGCGTGGAGTTGGCGGAAGTCGTAATTGCCGAGCGAGGCGTCGCCGCCCGCCTCGACATCGAAGCTCGGCGCCTTGGTCGCGACGACGATCGCGCCCGCCGAGGTATTCTTGCCGAACAGCGTTCCCTGCGGGCCGCGCAGCACCTCGATCGTGTCGAGATCGGCGAGGTCGAACACGCTCTGGCCCGGCCGCGCGAGATAGACGCCGTCGAGATAGACGCCGACCGCCGGTTCGAGCCCGTCGTTGTACACCGCGACGTTGTTGCCGAGCCCCCGGATGTTGATGCTGGTGTTGCGCGGATTGGTGTTGGTGATGACGAGGCTGGGGGTGAGCTGCTGCAGGTCGCGCAGATTGTAGGTGCGCGTCGCCTCGATCTGCGCCGCGCCGAAGGCGGTAATCGCGATCGGCACGTCCTGACTCTTCTCCTGCCGCCGGCGCGCGGTGACGAAGATGTCGCCGGTCGATCCGCTGTCGCCGTCCGCCTGCTGCTGCGGATCGGCGGCCGTCTCCTGCGCCGGCGCCGAGACGGGCGCGGCAGGCAGGGCGGCGCCGGCGAGCAACAGCGGGGCGAGGGCGGGGAGCGGCATGAGCGGTTCTTCCATGATGGCCCGGACGGGCGGTCGACCGCTTTGGGTAGGGAGCGCCGCGCCGGCTCGGAAAACGATGAATCCCCATCCAGTTGGTAGGAATTGTTTATTGAGCGTCGAGGCCGCGTGGCTATCGTCTGGTCGATCATCCCCCCGAAGGAGGACGCATGACCGTCGCCACCCTGCTTGCCGCCACCGCCGCCTGGACCGCGCTCGCCGGCACCGCGCCCGCGACGATGGCGCCTGCGCCCGTCCAGGCCGAGGCCGCACCTGCCGCTGCCGTGCGCCCCAATTTCCTCGTCATCGTCGCCGACGATCTCGGCTGGTCCGACCTCGGCGCGTTCGGCGGCGAAATCGAGACGCCCAATCTGGACGCGCTCGCGCTGTCGGGGGTGCGGTTCACCGGCTTCCACACCGCGCCGACCTGTTCGCCGACGCGATCGATGCTGATGAGCGGGGTCGACAATCACGAGGCCGGGCTGGGCACGATGGCGGAGCTGCTCAGCGATGCGACGCGCGGCCGGCCGGGCTATGAAGGCTACCTCAACGATCGCGTCGCCTCGATCGCCGAATTGCTCCGCGCCGGCGGCTATGCGACGCTGATGGCGGGCAAATGGCATCTCGGCCTGACCCCCGATCGCGAACCGGCGGCGCGCGGGTTCGAGCATAGCTTCGCGCTGTTGCAGGGCCTGTCGAACCATTTCGGCGAGGATCAGAACGCCGCCTGGGCGGCGGCCGGCAACGCGCCGAGCTACCGCGACGACGGCAAACCCTCGGCTTTGCCCAAGGGGCGCTATTCCGCCGACTATTTCGCCGAGCGGCTGATCGGCTTCCTCGACGGCGCGGCGCGGGCGGGCGACCGACGGCCGTTCTTCGCCTATCTGCCCTTCACCACGCCGCACTGGCCGTTGCAGGCGCCGCCCGAGACGATCGCTAAATACAAGGGCCATTACGACGCCGGCTACGAAGCATTGCGCGAGAGCCGGCTGGCGCGCGCAAAGCAGCTCGGGCTGGTCCCCGCCGACGCGGTCGCACACACGACCGAACAGGTCGCCGGCTGGGCGACGCTCGATCCCGCCACCAAGGCGATCGAGGCGCGCAAGATGGAGGTCTATGCGGCGATGGTCGACCGGATGGACCAGAATGTCGGCCGCGTCGTCGCCGCGCTCAAGCGGCTCGGCCGCTATGACGATACGATCATCCTGTTCTTCGCCGACAACGGTCCGGAGGGCAATGTCATCGACGCGCCGACGCCGCGCTTCACCGCCGGGGCGAAGCCGGCGGGCGCGACGCCCGATGCGGCGGCGAAACCCGATCCGGCGCTCGGCATCGACAACAGCCTTGCCAATATCGGCAAGGGGACGAGCTATCTCGGCTATGGCCCCGGCTGGGCGCAGGCCAATTCGGCGCCGTCCTGGCTGGTCAAGGGCTATCCGACCGAGGGCGGCATCCGCGTCAGCGCCTTCGCCGCCGGCAAGGGGGTGAAGGGCGACGGGCGGATCGCCAATGCCAATCTCGACGTCCGCGACGTCGCGCCGACCTTGCTCGATTATGCCGGATTGCGCCAGCCGGCGACCTTCGCCGGTCATCCGATCCTGCCCTATGAGGGGCATAGCCTGCGCGGCGTGCTGGCGGCGGGCGCGCCGGCGGTGCGGAGCGACGCCGAGCCGATCGGCTACGAATTGTTCTTCCGCCGCGCGTTGCGCAAGGGCGACTGGAAGGCGGTCTACCTGCCCGCCGGCAACAACAGTTATACGCGGAAAGGGGTGAGCACCGGCCGCTGGCAGCTGTTCGACGTCGCCGCCGATCCCGGCGAGACACGCGATCGGGCAGGCGACGAGCCGGCGCGGCTCGCCGAACTGGTCGCGGCCTATGATGCCTATGCCAAGGCCAAGGGGGTGGTGCCGTTGCCGCCCGCCGATCCGGCGGTGACGGCGGGGGCGAAGCCGTGAGGCGTCGCGCGGCGCTGCTGCTCGCGCTCGCCGCCGTGGTCTCGGTCGGCGCGCGGACGCCGCCGGTCGCGGCGCGTTGCCAGAGCGGCGACGCGCGCCGCCTCGTGCCCGCGGGCACGACGTTGCTCGGCGAGGACGGCCCCGACCGGCCCGGCACGCCGGTGCGCGTCGACGCCTTCTGGATCGATGCGCATGAGGTGACCAACCGCCAGTTCGCCGGCTTCATCGCTGCGACCGGCTATCGTACGCGCGCCGAGCGTGACGGCGCGTCGGCGGTGTTCGTCTCGCCGCTCGAGCCGGTGTCGCTGGACAATGCCGCGCGCTGGTGGCGGATGGTGCACGGCGCCGACTGGCGCCATCCGGCGGGGATCGGTAGCGACCTCGCCGGCAAGGCGGAGGCGCCCGTCGTCCACGTCGATCGCGACGACGCCGCCGCTTATGCGCGCTGGGCGGGCGGGCGGCTGCCGACCGACGCTGAATGGGAGCGCGCCGCGCGCGGGGACCAGCACGGCCCGCGCGATCCGATGAGCTGGGCGTTCGCCGACGGCAGGCCGCGTGCCAACGTCTGGGAAGGCGTCTTCCCGATCCGCGACACCGGCGACGACGGCTATGCGGGGATCGCACCGGTCGGCTGTTTCGACGCCAACGACCTCGGCCTCTACGACATGGTCGGCAACGTCTGGGAATGGGTGGCGGGCGACGCCGCGGTCGGGCTGGTCAAGGGCGGCAGCTATCTGTGCGCGACCAATTATTGCGCCAATTTCCGCCCCGCCGCCTTCCAGGCGCAGGAGCGCGACCTGCCGACCTCGCATATCGGCTTCCGGATCGCTTATACGGCGGCTCCAAGACGTTGAGCAGGACCAACTTTCAACATCTTTAAGGAAGCGCCAGCGAAATCGTTAGAATGCGAGTAATAAGAATAGGCGAACAGTATCGCAATAGACGTACCGCGAGCGCCGTAAGGCGCTGCTAACCGCCACAACTTTTTGGGTGCAGCCGTGCCGGCAAGATTGACGTGGCGGAACTGTTAGACCACAGGATCACCTGTAGGCCAATCTAATCAAACAGCGGCGACCCCTGCCCTCCTGCGGTTTCGACCCACTATCGGTCATTCAGCAGCCTTATCGCGCCTGCCAACTTCGGTCATTCGTCGGCGAGAGGTGTTTCAGTGCCTACTCAGTCGATCCTCTGCTCCCCAAGCCACTCGATGAACCTGTTAAGCCACAAACTGTTCGCAAGACCGCCCGGAGGCACATCGAATATATGCTCTTCGACAGGACGCCTCGCCGCCCGCCACAACGTCGTCAGCGCTTCAAGGCCATCCGTGACCGGGCCGTGCCCGGTTTCGGTGACGATGAATAGCGGAGGCGCATCGGTTTTGACCGTGACGTCCTGAAGCGCCGGACCGAAGATCGATGCTATGAAGGTGGGACGCGCCGTCGGGTCATTCGCCAGCAGCGTGCCGATCGCAACGCCACCGCCCGCCGATATGCCGATCATGCCAATGCGGTCGGGATCGACCTTCCAACGCGTCCGGTTAATTCGGATCATAGCGAACGCCCGACGCGTGTCGGCGACGGCGAAGCGCAGTACCTCGCTCAAGGCGGTATCCTGCGGGGACGGATTGGCATTGGCGTTGCGGATGGCGAGCGGCGGATAGTCGGGCCATCGTGGCGGCGCCGCGGCGACTCCGGTCGCGGAGGCCGGCGCGGGCACGTCTGCGGTCTGAAGCAGGCGGTATTTGAGTACGAACGCGGCGGTGCCGCGCGCGTTGAGCCGCTGGATCACCTCCATCATCTGCCGGTCAATGCCGAGCACGCGCAGCCCGCCACCGGGCAGAATGATGACAGCACGCCCGGTCGCCTTGTCCGGCGCTGGCAGATAGGCGAGCAACTCCGGATCGCGCACGTTCGACACGATCGCACCGGTCGCGGTCTTCACCGTTCGTTCGGGAGACCGCCAGTGTTCGGACCCCGGCGCAGGGCCGTCGTAGAGCCGCTGCACGATCGGCGCCTGCTGCGCATGGCCCGCCGTGGCGGCAAGCAACGCGAGCGGCAACAGCGCGACGCGACCGCGCCTAATCAAGGCGCTTGCGCTCGATCGTGACGGTCGACGACCGGCACAGGCCGCACTCCGCTCCCGTGAACATTGCCGCGGCCTTGCGGTCGCCGTTGAGCTGCCACGCCAGCCAGGCGACCGCGATCCGCGCGCCCTCGCCGCCGTTCGGCTGCATGAAGGTGCCGCCATGCCCGACCGGCAGGTCGACCAAAACTGCCGGCACCGTATCGATGCGGCGGAAATCGTCGGTACCGTTCGGATGCGCGACATCATCTGGGCCGCCCAGCACGTAGAGGATCGGCGTATGCAGCGCCGCGAGCAGGCTCTTGTCGACTTCCATCCCGGCGATCGGCTGCGCGCCGTCGGCGAATATGCCGCTGTTGTTGACGATGACGGTGCGGATGCGCGGATCGCCGGCGACCTGCAGCGCCTGCAGCCCGCCGCAGCTATGCCCGGACACGGCGACGCGCTGCGTGTCGATGCGGCCGTGCAGCGGATTGCGCGGATCGGCATTCGCCTTGATCGCCAGATCGATTCCCGCGACGACATCGCGCGCGGTCGTCTTGACCGGCGGGATGACCTTGCCTGGCGGCGGTGCGACCGGCGGTTCGAAGCGCCAGGCGACGCCGGGGCCGCTGCGGATCGTCCCCGCCGCGACGACGAGATAGCCGTGCGAGGCGATCTCCGACAGATAAAGCCGCGCCGAGGCGCCATCGTCGGAACAGCCGCCATTGCCCCACAGCAGGACCGGCAGCTTGCGCTGGCCGAGCGCGGCGAGGTTGCGCGGGCGGTAGACGGTATGGCCCGGGAAGGCCGCATCCACGTTCTTCATCGCGGGATAGGGCCCGCTCCCCGGCGTATCGGGTCGTTTGTTGAACGCTTCCATGATCGCCGCCTGTGATGGCGGTGCACTGGCCGGCGGCGTCTGCGCAGATCCCGCCGCGGCGAAGAGCGACAGCGCGGCCGAGAGAGCTTGTTTCATCGCTGATCCCCTCCAAGGTCGGGAAGAAATGACAGCAGCGTTTCGATCATGCAAGCCTTTTCATAAGCTGTTTCACGCACTCTCCCGCGCGATGATGCGGAATTCGACCGGGAGGCGCGCGGACACCGACTTGCCCTCGGCAAGCCGGCGCAGCGCCCGGATCGTCTCGCGCGCGATCTCATGCCCGTCTATGTCGATCGATGTGATCGTCGGCCGCATGTCGCCGGCCAGCCGAAGATTGCCGAAGCCGATCACCGCCAGCTCGTCCGGGATGCGGATGCCTGCCGCGCTAGCCTCGACGATCAGGCCCTGCGCGATCCAGTCCGACCCGCACAGCGCGACATCGGGCTGCGCCGGCAGGTCGCTCATCCCGCGGAAGGCGAGTCGCCCCTGCCCGAAGTGACTCGGGCTCGACACCGGCTGCACCGTCGGCGTCTCACCACCAAGGCGACTCCAGGCGGCGATGAAACCCTCGGCGCGCTCGATGGCGCGGGGCGATTGCGGCACGACGAGATGCGGGCGGCGATAGCCGCGATCGCGGCTGAACTGCGCGCTCGCCTCGCCGACCGCATGGTGGGAGAAGCCGACTGCGATCTCGATCGGATCGTCAGGCAGCGCCCAGGTCTCGATGATCGTCGTCGGGTGGCTGCGCAGGCGCGCGCGGGTCGCCTCGTCGGTGACGACGCTGGTGAGGATGATCGCATCGACACGGCGGGAAAGCGCGACGTCGATCTGGCTGTTGAGCAGCTCGTTGCCCGATCCGGTCAGCGAGATCATCACGCTGTTGCCGTGCATCGACAGCTCCTCGATCATCGCCTCGACGGTGTCGTTGAAGATCGACTGGGCGATGTCGGGGACGAGTACCGCGATGATCCGGGAGCGGTTGGAGGCGAGCGAGCCGGCGTTGAGGTTAGGGAGATAGCCGACCTCGGCCACCGCGACGCGGATCCGGTTCGCCGTCTCGGCGGCGACGACGGACGGATTGTTAAAATAGCGCGACACGGTCGCCGCCGATACGCCGGCGATACGGGCGACTTCTTCGATGCGGGCGGGCTTGCGGCTCATCCTACGGCCGCCGCACGAGTGAAAAATATCTTGCAAACGATTTCATGAAGCGTAGCATATCATCATGTCCCATGATTTCGACCCCCTTAGCGTAGAGACCTTCGACAGTCCGCACGACGACTATCGCCGACTGCGCGCGACCTGTCCGGTCGCGCATAGCGACGCCTGGGGTGGTTTCTGGGCGTTGCTGAAACACGAGGACGTCGCCGCGGTCGCCACCGACTGGCAGACCTATCTGACTTCGCAGCAGAATGTTGTGCCCAAGGTCGCCTTCACCGGCCGCCGGCCGCCGCTGCACCTCGATCCGCCAGATCATACTCCCTATCGGCGCGCACTCGCGCCCCTGCTGTCGGAACGGCGCGTCGCCGCGCTGGAGCCGGTGATCCGGCGCATCTGCCGCGACCTGCTCGCGGCGATGGTGGCGCGCGGCGGCGGCGACATCTGCGCCGACTTTTCGTCGCGCATGCCCGTCGCGGTATTCGGCCATTGGATGAACCTATCCGAACCGGCGGTCGAGCAGCTCGCGGCGATCGGCCAGCGCTATAATATCGCGGTCCAATCCAATGACGTTGAGGACACCCGCATCGCCAGCGCGGCGCTGTACGAGGTCGCGCGCGATATCGTCGCCGCACGCCGCGCCGCCCCGCTTGCCACCGAGACGGATGCGACCAGCGCCCTGCTCGCGGTCCAGGTCGACGGCGCGCCGCTGCCCGACGATCTGATCATCGGCACGATCCGCCAGGTGCTGGTCGTCGGCCTGATCGCGCCGAGCGTGATGGTCGGCTCGATCGCGGTGCATCTGTCGCGCGATCGCGCCTTGCAGACGCAGCTGCGCGAAAATCGAAGCTTGCTGCCCGCGGCGGTCGACGAGTTCCTGCGCCTCTACACCCCCTATCGCGGCTTCGCCCGCACCGCCGTCCGCGACGTCTGCATCCGCGGCCGCACTATTCCCGCCGGCGAGCCGATCGCGCTCGTCTACGCCTCGGCCAACCGCGACGAGGCGGTGTTCGAGGATGCCGACCGGTTCCGCATCGACCGCCCCAACATCGCTGCCTCTCTCGCCTTCGGGCGCGGGCCGCACATGTGCGTCGGTGCCGGACTCGGCCGGCTTGAGCTGATCGTCGCACTCGACGAACTGCTGTCGGCGGCCCCCGGCTTCACGTTGGCGAACGAACCGCAGCCGACCCGCTTCCCCGAGATCGGGGCGCTCAGCGCGCCGATCCGCTTCGAGCACGAGGTATGAGCGCGGACCGACGCCCGATGCCGATAGAGGGCCTCATCCTCCTCTATTTTCTGGCCTATCTGCCGAACATCCTTGTTACGGCGCTGCTCACCCGACTGCCGCATCCCGGCCTTGGGCGACCGTTGACCGGGCTGGAGACGCTGCCCGCGACGCTGATCCTCAACCTCATCCTCACCTATCTATTCATCTGGCTGTCGGGCTGGCATCGCGACGCGCATGGTGTCCGCATCCTCGGCCGCCGCATTCCGGTGCCGACGCGCTTCACCTTGCTGTCGGGGATCGGCACCGCCTGCATCATCTTCACCGTGCCGCTGTCCTACACGTTCGCGGGTGTCAGCATTCCGTTCATCCAGCTGCTGATGCGTGGAGACGTGCTGATCGTCGCGCCGATCATCGACCTGATGTTTGGGCGGCGGGTGCGCTGGTGGAGCTGGGTGGCGATCGGCATCGTCGCGGTGGCGCTGCTGACCACGCTCTACAGTCGCGGCGGCTTCGCGCTGCCGCCGCTCGCGATCGTCGCGGTGGTGCTCTACACGCTCGGCTATTTCATCCGCCTGTCGGTAATGACCGCGGTCGGCAAGACCGGCGAGGCGGCTGATGTGCGCCGCTATTTCGTCGAGGAGAAGCTGTTCGCGCTGCCGACGTCGGTGGCGATCCTTGCCGCTTTGTCGGCGGCGGGGTTTGGCGATCAGGCGAATGAGCTGCGCTTCGGCTTCATCGACATCTGGACCGACCCGTCGATCGTCTGGATTGCCTTCATCGCGGTGACGCTGACGATCGTTTCGGTCTTCTCGGTCGTCATCCTGCTGGATCCGCGCGAGAATGCCTATTGCGTGCCCTTGGAGCGGGCATCGAGCCTCGTCGCCGGTGTCGCCGCGGCACTGATCCTCGCCGCCGGCTGGGGCATGCGTGCGCCGAGCGGCGCCGAGCTTGCCGGCGCCGGCCTGCTGATCGCCGCGATTGTGCTGCTGTCGCTCGCGCCGCGCTGGTCGGCGCGGCGCGTAGCGCGCCGGGCGATGCCGACCACCCGCTGACTGTTCGAACCGCCAGCGCGCGACAGATGCGCAGGTAACAATTTGGGAGATGATAGAATGGCCCTCGTGACCACATCCAAAGCCGTGCTCTGCCTGTCCGTCGCCGCCGGCGCGCTGCTCGGCTGGGCGGCCCCCGCCGCCGCGCAGGTTGCCGAGCCGGTCACCGCGCCGCCAGCGCAGAGCGACGATGCCGCCAGCGACGACACGCCCGCCGCCGATATTGTGGTCACCGGATCGCGCATCCGCGGCACCGCGCCGATCGGCTCGAGCGTGATCGCGGTCGGCCGCGACGAAATCCGCAACTCCGGCGCGACCACCACCGCCGACGTGCTGCGCCAGGTGCCGCAGATCGCCGCGATCGGCATCAACGCCGAGGGCGCCTCGGGGGCCGCCGCGCCGTCGAACATCAGCCGTGCGAGCGCGCCAAACCTCCGCGGTATCGGCCCGACCGCGACGCTGACGATCATCGACGGCCATCGCGTGCCGACGCAAGGCACGCAGGGGCAGCTGGTCGACCCTTCGTTCATCCCGACGCTCGCGCTGGAGCGGGTCGAGGTGATCGCCGACGGCGCCTCGGCCATCTACGGCTCTGACGCGGTCGCCGGCGTCATAAACCTCATCCCGCGCAAGAATCTCAACGGCGCGGAAGTCAGCTTCCGGCTCGGCGGCGGCGACAGCTATTGGGATTATCAGGCCGGCGGCGCAGTTGGTGGCAGCTGGGGCAGCGGCCATGCTATGATGGCCGCCGACCATGTCTGGAACGCGGCACTACGCGGTGCCGACCGCAGCTTTGTGTCAAGCGACCGCCGTCGCTTCGGCGGGGCGAACGGCCTGACCACCAATTGCGGCGTACCGGGGACGCTGACGGTCAACGGCACCGACTATCGCGTGCCGGCCGGCAGCGGCACCGGCCTCACCCTCGGCAACCTCACCGCCGGGCAGAATACGTGCGACAGCGCCAAGCTCGCCTATCTCATCCCGGAGACCGAGCGGACCAGCCTGTTCGGCTATGTCGAGCAGCAGATCGGCGACCGCATCAAGATCTTCTCACAGGGCTTCTACAGCGCGCGCAATTCTGACCAATATGAAGCGCTGAGCCTCAACGCGATCACCGTTCCGGCGACCAATCCCTTCCTGCCCAACGGCATCGCCGCGACGACGCCGGTGTCATTCTCCGGCCTGCTGCAGGCTTTGCCCTACGGCCATACTCGCATCGAGACGGAGACCTATCAGGGGATCGTCGGCGCCGAGGCCAAGCTCGGCGACTTCCGCCTTCAGCTGTCCGGATCCTACGGCAAGGGTCGCGACAACACCGATCGCGTCCAGATCAACAATTACTACCTCAATCAGGCGCTCGCCGACACCAATCCGGCGACGGCGCTCAACCTGTTCACCGGCGCGGACGGTAACAATGCCGCGACGATCGGCCGCGTCACCAGCGGCCGCTTCAACGTCACCGGCGAAAGCACGCTCAAGACCGTGGAAGGGACGATCGACGGCGCGCTGTTCAGGTTGCCGGGCGGCGCTGTGCGCATCGCGGTCGGCGGCGAATATCGCGAGGAGCGGCTCGACGGCACCTTCATCAGCAGCAGCGCCGTCACTGGCCTGCCGGTGACGACGGGATCGAGCAACAGCCGCACCGTCAAGGCGGCCTATGGAGAGTTGGTCGTGCCGATCTTCGGCGCCGACAATGCGATCCCGCTGTTCCGCCGCCTCGATCTGACCGGCGCTGTACGTTACGAAAAGTACAGCGACTTCGGATCGACCACCAATCCCAAGTTCGGGGCCAACTGGAGTCCCGTCGACGGGCTGACGGTGCGCGGCAGCTATGGCACGTCGTTCCGCGCGCCCGGTCTGTCGGAAAATGACGCTCTGTCTAGCGGCGCGGGCATCTACCAATTCCCCGCAGCCCTTGCCAATGGTACCTTCGTTTATGCGGCGCTACTTGCCGGCGGCAATCCCGGCCTGAAGCCCGAGACTGCGACGACGTGGAGCGCCGGCGTCGACATCGCGCCGCGCGGCATTCCCGGCCTCAAACTCAGCGGCACCTATTTCAACATCGACTATACCAATCAGATCGTCGACGGCTTCGGCCGGCTGTTCCTCTATCTCAATAATCCGACGCGTTATGCGGGCTTCGTCGGCTTCGCCAATACCGCCGCGTTCACCGCGCTGCGCCAGACCTTCGCCAACAGCGGCTTCACTGCATCCCCCGCGCTGGATTACAACAGCGCGTCGCTGGTGCTGGTCGACGCCCGCCGCACCAACGTCGGCGTCGTCCATGCCGAGGGCCTCGACTTCCAGGCATCGTGGGCGCTCGAGACGGATCGTGCCGGCACCTTCACCGTCGGCGCCAACGGCACCTACTTCCTCACATACAAGACCGGCGAGGCCGGCGGTACTTTGGTCGAGAGCAAGAACCAGCTCGGCTTCCCGGTCAAGTTCCAGATGCGCGGCAGCCTCGGCTGGCGCAGCGGCGGCGCGGCCGCGATCGTCAACTGGAATCACGTCGGCGCCTATGACAACATAAACAGCACGCTGGTCGGCCGGATCGGCGCCTATGACACGTTTGACATCGACGTCAGCTATACCTTCGGCGGTGAGGCAGGCAGCTTCTCGCGCGATCTGCGCATCGGCATCAACGCACGCAACCTGTTCAATCGCGCACCCCCGCTTGCCGACCTGGCCAACGGCTATGACCCGACCTATTCTAGTGCGTTGGGGCGCATCGTCGCCGCCACCATTTCTAAACGGTGGTAAAAGCTGGTGCCAGCGGCGGCGCAACTTGGCAGGGTGCAGGCACGGTTTTCGTCGTCCGACCAGCTTTCATTCGTGCCCGCAATGGCGTAATTGAAACCCAGCTCCTTCGGAACGCTGATCATTTATCGATCACTCTACTACTAATGCATGTGAACCCAAAAAAGCGTTTCCAAACGGCTTTCGGGGCGACTTAACATGTCACTTTCTACGGCTAGAGGAGAACTTTCCTCGCAGCCTAACTCTAGGTCGATCCACGCGAGGCTCAACACGGCGGTAAGGACCCAAAACCGGCCACTCGGAGCGCCCTGCCCGCTTCCCAGATTCTGCCATTCATTCATGAGCGCTGAGTGTGGTGAGGAGCACCAGAAGCCAAGAAACTTCGCTGGGAAATCACCGCGTGGGCAGGCGCATTCCAGGGGCAATGGATGAGCGCGCCAATTAGACAAAGCGCACGCTGCGCGGACCGATGTGGTTGCGCGTACAGCCTAGCTGTAATCTTAGATGTCGAGGTGTGCCATCTGTTGACACAAGCGCGGTGTGTGCGCAAAGCCGGATGATGACGACGCGCCTTTCCTGCAATGTATCGCTAACCCCCGAGCTGAAGAGCTTCATCTCAAGCAGCTTGGCAACGGGTGATTATGCCAATGTCAGCGAGGTCGTTCGAGCGGGGTTGTGTTCGCTGCGAGACGGTCCGCGCCGCGCCTCTCAGACGGTGGTGGATGGCTGGCCAGTGGGCGGTGGTGAGTGCGGCACCCTGATCCGTAACCGCGATTGGAGTCGCACGGGGCTAGGAATGCCGGAAGCATGGTCGCACGAGATGCGGGCCACGATCTCAAATCTCGTCAACTCGCCGGTCGCCAAGGTGCTGATGTGGGGACCAGACCACATCATGTTCTACAATGATGCCTATCGAGATATAGCTGGCGAACGTCACCCTCTGGCGCTCGGCACACCGGTGGCGGACGCCTTTCCCGAAGTATGGGACTGGAACCGTCCGATACTGGCAGCGGTGCGTCAGGGTGAGACGCAATCCTACCTTGATCAGCCGATCGTCTTTCAGCGCGCCAATGGCCCGCAGACGCTGGGCCTCAGCCTGTTTTACACGCCGGTTTACGATGCGGATGGGACGCCTGGTGGCGTGCTGTGCACCATCATCGACAACAGCGGCCGAATTGCCACCGAGCAAAAACTTGCCGCGAGCGAAGCTGAGCTGCGCCGCATCGCAGATGCCGTGCCGATGCTGGTGTCCTACGTTGATCGCGAGCACGTCTACCGCTTCGCCAACGCCGATTATGAAAGCTGGTTCGGCATCTCGCCCGGTGAAGTCGTCGGCAAATCCGTGCGGGAAGTGATCGGTGACGAGGCGTACCGCACCCGCATAAAAAACCTAGACCTCGCGTTGACGGGCAGCCCGCTCGTCGCGGAGACGGTATTTCATCATCGGACCCTTGGCCCGCGTCAGACCGAGATCCGATATGTACCCCATGTCGGGGACAGCGGCGAGACGCTCGGCGTCTATATCCTCGGCATCGATATCGGCGATCGCGCCGAGCGCGAAGCAGAGATCAAGGCGAGCAACAGCCGTTTCCGCACTGCCATGGAGGCCGTGCACGGCGTGCTTTGGACCAATAGCGCCGATGGCCGGATGGTGGGCGAACAGCCAGGCTGGAGTGCGCTCACCGGGCAGAGCCAAGACCAATATCAGGGATTTGGCTGGGCATCGGCCGTTCATCCGGATGACGCGGCGGCAACCGTCATCGCGTGGAATCAGGCCGTCTCTGCCCGCAGCATGTTCGTGCATGAACATCGCGTGTGCCGTTACGACGGGGAATGGCGGACCTTTGCTATTCGGGCCCTGCCCATCCTCGACGATGCCGGCGAGATTTCCGAGTGGGTCGGCGTCCATACCGATATCTCACATCAGCGCGCGGCGGAGGCGAGCTTGCGCGAGCATGCCGAAAGCCTCTCACGGCAGGTCCGGCATCGCGAACGGGCAGAGGATCAGCTCAGACATCTCAATGAAAATCTAGAAAGCCGTGTCATCCAGGAAATTGCTGATCGGCGAGAAGCTGAGGCTAAACTTGCTCAATCCCAGAAGATGGAGACGGTTGGCAAGCTGACAGGCGGCGTCGCGCACGACTTCAACAATCTGCTCCAGGTGGTCGGCGGCAATCTTCAGCTGCTCAGCCGCGACGTTGCCGGTAACGAGCGCGCCGAGAAACGCGTCAGCAACGCGATGGCCGGCGTGTCACGTGGTGCAAAGCTGGCGGCGCAGCTCCTGGCCTTCGGGCGCCGCCAGGCGCTCGAGCCCAAAGTCGTTAACGTCACGCGCTTCGTGCAGGGAATGGACGACATGCTGCGCCGTGCGATCGGTGAGGCAATCGAGGTGGAAACCGTCTTCTCCGGCGGGCTGTGGAACACCTTCATCGATCCCGCTCAGATCGAAAACGCACTACTCAACCTCGCGATCAACGCACGCGATGCGATGGAAGGTCGCGGCAAGCTGACCATCGAGCTGGCCAATGCGCATCTCGACGACGCCTATGCGCGCTCCCATGACGAGGTGACGCCGGGCCAGTACGTCATGCTGGCGGTGAGCGATACTGGGTCGGGCATGTCGCCCGAGATCATCGCCAAGGTGTTCGAACCATTCTTCTCGACAAAGGCCGAGGGCAAGGGATCAGGTCTTGGCCTGTCGATGGTCTATGGCTTTGTCAAACAATCCGGCGGTCACGTAAAGATCTACTCGGAACCCGGCGAGGGCACGACCATCCGGCTCTACCTGCCGCGCGCGACCGAGGCCGAGGACCTTGAGGTCGTCAGCGATGCAGGACCGGTCACTGGCGGCACGGAAACAGTGCTCGTTGTGGAGGATGACGAGGAGGTTCGTGCCACTGTCGTCGAGATGCTGACCGATCTTGGCTACAGCGTCCTCAAGGCGCCCGAAGCGACCAGCGCATTGGCGGTGATCGAAAGCGGTGTCGCAATCGACATGCTATTCACTGACGTGGTCATGCCGGGAGCATTGAAGAGCCCGGAACTCGCTCGCAAGGCCCGTGAGCGGCTACCCGACCTCGCTGTGCTATTCACCAGCGGCTATACCGAAAACTCGATCGTGCACGGCGGCAAGCTCGACAAAGGGGTCGAGCTGCTTTCCAAGCCATACACGCGCGATGCGTTGGCTCGAAAGTTTCGGCACGTGCTGGCCAATCAGCGCCAGCGGAAGCAAACATTTGCCACGACAGCTGCAAACGCCGAACTTGTCACCACCTGCTCCGCGCCGATCGCATCTTCGGCGACCATCCGTCAGACCGCCCTATTGGTCGAAGATGACGATCTGATCCGCGGCAACACTGGCGAGATGCTGAAGGAGGCCGGCTTCGTCGTGGTCGAGGCCGCCAGCGCCGAAGAAGCATTGATGGCGCTGCAGACGGCCCCTGTCGACGTTCTGGTCACCGACCTCAACCTGCCAGGAGCTTCCGGACGCGAGCTCGCCGAAAAAGCACGCGCGTTGCGGCCGGATGCCATCGTCATATTCGCGACCGGCGATCCCGGAGCCGTGGCGAACGAGATCGACTGTGTAGTTCTGCCGAAGCCATACAACGCCACAGCGTTGGCGTCAGCCATACGCTTTGGCCGCAGCAATGAGCCCGTTCCCACCACGTCGACCGACAAAGTGGCAGGATAAGTTAAGGTCTAGCCGCAGGGGTGTATCCATTCACACCCGATCGCAAACGAACGAGAGAGTGCTGCAAACGCAATGTCTGATGAGCAGCTTGCTTCGGTCACGAGCGTCCTACGTCGAGCGCCCGAATGGATCAGGCACGATCTGCTCGCTAAAGATCCTGCCGGGCGCCAGCAGGCTGAGGAAGCTTTAGCCGCGATAATCGCAGCGGCCCTTTCTCATACCGCAAAGGTCAAAGATCGATCAGCTTAGCTCCGATGACAAGGCGACCAAGAGGACCCATTTGCAGACGTTCGCGGACTGTTTGCGGCTCCCCGATTTCGGTTGTTTGTTCGTCTCGGCCATCGCCGACCTAAGTGGCAAAATCCCCTTCACGATGCAGGAAGCCTGCTCTGCCGGGATTGAATATTCGAATCTCCATCGTCCTGATGCGAAGTCACCCTGTTCCGTGCGCAGGGCACGATGTCGGCCGCGAGATGTTTAGGTCGTTGGATGCGGTGGCTAAAACAGCTTTGCGAGGAACTCGACGATGGCAAAAACGGCGACTCTGGGGCTAATCGGACTGGCGCTGACTGGCTTGGCAGCCTGCGATCAAACGCCCACGGGTTCGACTGCGCGGACCGCGTCGAACGGTTCGGCCGACGGAGCGGCGATGCCCGCCAACGGCCCCGGCCGACTGCGCGGCACGCTCGCCACCATCGATTCGAATACCATGACGGTTACCACCTACGACGGCGCGTCGATGCCGGTGCTGCTTAACGGCCAGACGAAATACGCTTGGGTTGTCAAATCCAGCCTCGCCACGCTCAAGAACGGCGACTTCATCGGCACCGCGACGACCGGCCCGGACGGCGACCTGAAAGCGGTCGAAATCGTGATCTTTCCCGAGGCCATGCGCGGAGCCGGTGAGGGCCATTACGGCTGGGATACACCCGGAGTGAAGCAGGCAGCCGGGCAAGCGAGCGGGGCCGCCAGCGGGATGACCAATGGCACCGTTACGCAGAGCACGATGACGAACGGCACGGTCGAGCAGAGCGCCATGACCAACGGAACCGTGCAGCAGAGCGGGATGACCAATGGCACTGTCACTGCGGCCGAGAATGGCTCGGCAACGACGAAACTGACCGTCGGCTACAAGGGCGGAACCGCGCAGGTGAGCGTCCCGGAAGGAACGCCGGTCGTACGTTTCGTACCGACCGAGAAGACATCGCTCGCGAAAGGCCAGAAGCTGTTCATCAAGCTGGCCGACGATCAGAAGAACGCGCAGTTCGTCGCGATCGGCAAGGATGGCCTGACGCCGCCGATGTAGCTGGGCCGTTCAAGGTGACGACGGTGGCTAGCTTGACCCATATCCGGTCACTCAGCAGCGCTATGGCATCGACCAACTTCCGCCGTTCGTTCAGCTTCAGTTGTCGTCCCGAATTGGCGTCATCCTCGCCCGCATCACACACCATGAGCGCTGGATAACGGACTAATCGAACAACGCCTCGACCGACATTCGATCGTCGCATAGCCCGTCTGCGACGGCGTATCGCAGCATATTGCCCAGCACGGCACGATTGCGTTCGAGACCATAGGTCCACGGCTGTTCGCCCAACGCATCAATACCGTCTTGCACGCAATGTGCGAGCCAGGGCATCGCGCATTTTGGAAAGTCCCGCGTCGCTAGATCGGCAAGCGCCAGCTCCAGGCTGCGCGCGAACGCGTCGTACACGGCCGTGGTCAGGTGCGGGTACCGAACGGTCAGCGAGCGTCGCACGACCAGTATGTGCATGATCGGGAACAGGCGCGTCCGGTGCCAGAAGTCGGTCTCAGCGTGACAATAATCCGACCACAGGCGTCGTACCGCGGCGGATCCGGTCGTAAAACAGCATGGCGCGGTCGGACTGATGACGGCATCGATGCTGCCGTCGGCGAGCATCGCGTCCAGCGTCGACGATGATCGGGTCGCGCGGATCGCGGCGGGCAGGTCCATCGCCATGCGATCGGTCAACACAGGCGCATGCAGCCCCGCCGTGACCCAGTCGATGCTCTCGCGCGCGACGCCATGATCGTCGGCGAGCATGCCGCGCAGCCACAAAGCCGCGGTCTGCTGGAAATCGACCAGTCCGATCCGCTTGCCGGCCAAGTCCGCCGGGCCGTCGATACCGCGATCGGTGCGGACGTAGAGATTGGCGTGGCGAAAGCTGCGCGACAGGAACACCGGCACGCCGACATAGTCGCGTCGCCGCTGCGCGACCGCGGCGATGTGGCTGCCCATAGACAGTTCGGCGATGTCGAACGCGGCTTCGTTCAGCGTCGCGCGGAACAGCGTCTGCGCCTCGACGCACCGAAGCATCGATTCGAACCTTTCGATATGGACGCGGCCGTCCAGCAGGGCCTCGATCCGGTCGGAGAAGGTACAGCCGATCGTCAGCGTCGGGCGCCCTTCGTGCATCACGTCGCTCATCCGGCGAACGGGATGGCGAGTTGCGCCGCCTTGCACGCGTCGGACTTGGGCGGCGCGATCCCCCATTGGTCGGTACGACCTGATGCCCAGGTCCAGTCGGCGGGGCTACCAACGCGATAGTCGTCATCGACCTGCAACACCTCGGCGGTCTGTTCGATCACGAACCCAAACGGATCGACGAAGTACGCAAAGACATTGTCGCCGGGACCATGCCGCCCGACGCCCCAGCCGATCGCGAAGCCATGGTCGACCATTCGTCCCGAGGCACGCATGACCCCCTCCCACGTCGGCACCAAAAAGGCGACGTGGTTGAGCGTATTGACCGGCGCTTCCGCGATCACGATCGAATGATGGTCGCTGTTGGTCCGCACGAAGGCCATCATCTTCGACCGGTCGGTCAGGCGAAAGCCGAGCCCGTCGACGAACAGCGCGGTGTCGCGCGCGACGTCGTCGCTGTTGATATTGACGTGTGCCAGCCGTTCGGCGCGATCCACCGCGGGCGGGTCGGCGATGCGGCGTTCGTCGTCGGCGACGATACGGATCGTCCGGCCGGTGGGGTCGGTAACGGCGAAGGCGACGCCGGCACCGGGTTCATCCGTTGTATGAAGAATCGATGTGAGCCGACAGCCGATCCCCTGCAGCCGGGTGGACAGCCGTGCCTGTGCCTCCCGATCCGTTGCTCGGAACGTCATCGACCGGATCGCCGCCCGTTCGCCGGCATGCAGGGCCAAGAGTTGCCTATCCTCGCCCGTGCCCCGCAACCATGCCGTATCGCTGCGGCGATCAGCGAGGGTCAGCCCCCAGGCTGCGGTGTAGAATTCGACTGCCGCGCCAAGATCGGGCACGGTGAAATCGACGCTGCGCAGCCCGGAAATATCGAAGGCGGTCATCGGCGAGCCCCGTCAGAATTTCGCGCGGAACGTGGCACCGGCGTAGCGCGACGACTCCTTGGCGGTGAAGTAGAGCAGGTTGCCGGGATTGGCGGCATTGGTGATGATGTTGTCGCGCTGCAGGCCGAGCGCATAGGCCTTGTCGGTCAGGTTGCGGACGAACAACGTCAGCTGATAGCGGTCATCCTGCGTGCGCGCGCCGATGCTCAGATCGACCGTCGCATAGCCACGCTGCCGCAACGCCTGGTCCTGTTCGAACGAGAAGCCGACGGCGGTCTGCGCGTTGCCCGTGACCTGCACGAAACCGGCCAAGGCAGTACCGGGAATGTCCTGATCGTAGCGGACGCTGACGTTGCCGCGCCAGCGTGGCGCGTTCGGCAGCCGCACATCCTGCAGGTTCTGGAGCGTCCCGTTTGAATTGCGATAGCATTGGTTGTACGGTGAGCTGCCCCCTTCTGAGTGGTCCATGGACTATGACAGTCTGGATCAAAGAAGGGACAACGAATGCCTGCCAAGAAGCACAAGCCCGAGGAGATCATCGGCAAGCTGCGTGAGGTTGAGATCATGCTGGGCCAGGGCGGAACGACTGCCGAGGCATGTCGGCGCATCGCAGTCAGCGAGCAGACCTATTACCGCTGGCGCAAGGAATATGGCGGCCTAAAGACAGATCAGGCCCGGCGGATGAAGGATCTGGAGAAAGAGAACCTTCGGCTGCGTCGCGCGATCTCGGACCTGACATTGGACAAGCTGATCCTGCAGGAGGCGGCAAAGGGAAACTTCTGAGCCCCGCACGGCGCCGACGCTGCATCGACCAGGTGCGGGCGGTGCTGGATGTGTCCGAGCGGCGGGTATGCCGCGTACTCGGCCAGCATCGGTCGACACAGCGCAAAATTCCGTGTGGGGCAGATGACGAGGAGGCGCTGACGGACGACATCGTCGCGCTGGCCAGGCAGTACGGGCGCTACGGCTATCGCCGGGTGACGGCATTGCTGCATGCGGCCGGCTGGTCGGTGAACCACAAACGGGTGGAGCGGATCTGGCGGCGCGAAGGGCTGAAGGTGCCCCAGCGTCAGCCAAAACGCGGTCGGCTGTGGTTGAACGATGGCTCGTGTATTCGGCTGCGACCGGAGTATCCTGGGCATGTCTGGGCGTATGACTTTGTCGAGGCGAGGACGCACGACGGGCGTAAGTTCCGCATCCTCACGATCATCGACGAGGCCAGCCGCGAGTGCCTGGCGCTGGTGGTCGCCCGGCAGCTCCGCCACGAAGATGTGCTGGCGGCCTTGGCCGAGCTGTTCATTGACCGGGGTCCGCCTGCACATATCAGATCGGACAACGGCAGCGAGTTTATCGCCACCGCCGTCCAGAAATGGCTTGGGCAGATCGGCGTGAAGACGCTCTACATCACGCCAGGCTCACCATGGGAAAACGGCTACAACGAGAGCTTCAACGGGTCGCTTCGCGACGAACTGCTCAATGGTGAGATCTTCTACAGCCTCGCGGAGGCCAGGGTGCTGATCGAGGCGTGGCGGCGCCACTACAACACCGTCCGGCCGCATAGCAGCCTGGGCTACCGACCGCCGGCTCCGGAAGCGGCAACACCGCCATTACCGGCCTCCGGTTCCGCTTCGCTCCACCTACGCCCGGCAATGGCGGCCGAGACAACAATGCACTAACGATAAACCCGGACCACCCGGTGGGGGCTGCTCA
>NZ_JFYV01000013.1 GCF_000632225.1 Sphingomonas sp. RIT328 | reverse complement strand
CGCGACACCGTCTTGGTCGACACGCCGGCGTGGCGGGCGACGTCGACGATCGTGGTGCGATGCGGAGCCTGGACCATCCCCCGGTGTACGGATCACCATCGCATCGGTCCACTCTGGTTGCACCGTAAAGGCGATTGACAACGTTAGACAATTTGTATCGAAGTGTCTCTGCCGTCGGGAGAGCGGCATGAGGGGGGACTGGATGGATCGTCGCGGCGTGCCTGGCAGCGGACTGACCGGACGCCGAACGCGGCCCGGCATAAGCCCGTGATCCGCCACACCGCCATCGCATGAGCCGCGCCATGGCCTTTGCCATCGCCGGCGACGCCCGGCTGACCGCGACGGAGATCGGGACGGAGCGCGCGCCGCTGCTCACGGCCGCCGGGCTGCTCGCCGATCCGGCCGAGCTGGTCGACGTCGCCGCGGCGAGTCGCTTCACCCCGGCCTATGGTCCGGCCGGCGGCTATCCCGGGCTGCGCGTTGCGCTGCCCAACGCCTATATCCAGTCCGTCGTCAACGTATTGGTCGGCCCGATCGGCGAGGCGTTCGGGCTGGGGGCGGTGCGTCCGAGCCGCGCGCAGGGCGCATTCTCTCTGGTGACGCTGGCGCCGGACGCCCTTGCCCCGCCGCAGCGCGCGCCGCATGTCGATTCGGTCGACCCGGCGCAATTCGCCATCCTCCATTATCTGTGCGACGCCCGCGCCGGCGGCACCGCTTTCTACCGCCACAAAGCGACCGGGTTCGAACGGCTCGACGAGTCACGGCTCGCCGCCTATCGCGCCGCC
Organism: Sphingomonas sp. RIT328; assembly: GCF_000632225.1. Taxonomy (GTDB): domain Bacteria; phylum Pseudomonadota; class Alphaproteobacteria; order Sphingomonadales; family Sphingomonadaceae; genus Sphingomonas; species Sphingomonas kyungheensis. The sequence goes on along the minus strand of NZ_JFYV01000013.1, from coordinate 90,367 downwards.
CGCGCGCCTGAGGCCGCGCCGGACGGCTATGTCGACGATGGCGCGCCGTGGTTCGAACGGACGGCGCAGGTCGACGCGGCGTTCAACCGGATGATCGTCTATCGCAGCTGCATCCTCCATTCGGGGACGGTCCCCTCTCCCGCGCAACTGACCGCCGATCCCCGCCGCGGCCGGCTTACCGCCAACATCTTTTTGACTCTGACCCCCGCCTAGCCTGCACGGCAATCGATTTCATCGAATGTTGTTTTGTCGCACATAATAAAGCGACAGCAGGAACCGATGATCCGTATACTTTTATTGCCATTGACAACGTAGGACAGGACAGTAGGTCTTGGCGCCGAGGCAAGCGATGGCCACCGACGACAGGCGGCTGCTTGACCGTAAGGGGAGGAAGCATGAGGGGATTTTCGCCATTGAGGGCGCTCGTCTGCACGACATCGGTCGGCGCGATCGCATTGTGTCTCGCGACGCCTGCCGCGGCGCAGGTCGTCGGCGGCGGTGACGACAGCAACGCGCCTGCCACCAATGCGCAGCCGGGTTCCGAAGACGCGCCGCGCGCCGCGCAGGACGGCGCCACCACCGCCACCGCGGAAGGATCGAGCGAAGACATCGTCGTCACCGGCATCCGCGCCTCGCTCAACCGCGCGATCGACATCAAGCGCAACTCGAACGGCATCGTCGACGCGATCTCGGCCGAGGATATCGGCAAGTTCCCGGACACCAACCTCGCCGAATCGCTCCAGCGGGTCAGCGGCGTGTCGATCAACCGGGTCAACGGCGAGGGCGCCGAGGTGACCGCGCGCGGCTTCGGCGGCGGCTTCAACCTGGTGACGCTCAACGGCCGGCAGCTGCCCGCGACCAATCTGCAAGGCGTCGGCGGCGACCAGAGCGTCGATTTCGCGACCGCGACCGGCCGTTCGTTCGACTTCGGCAATCTCGCGTCGGAAGGCGTCAGCACGCTCGAGGTCTACAAGACCGGGCGCGCCGCGATCCCGACCGGCGGCATCGGCGCGACGATCAACGTCATCACCCGCAAGCCGCTCGATTCCCGCCAGTCGGGCCTGTCCGGCTCGATCGGTGCCAAGGCGTCCTACGACACCAGCATCGCCAAGGACGAAGACGGCCTGGCCAAGGTCACGCCGGAAGTGTCGGGCCTTTTGAACTGGAAAAATGATAGCGATACCTTCGGTGTCGCGCTGTTCGGCAGCTATCAGAAGCGCAATTCGGCCGCCGCCAGCTCGACGTCGAACGCCTGGAACATCCGCACGATCGACAATCCCGGCGACATCTTCGGCGCCAATACGGTGATCAACAACCGCCCGGCCGCGGGCAGCCTGATCGCCTTCCCGAACGACGCCCGCTACCATTTCTCCGAATCGACCCGCGAGCGGATCAACGCTTCGGGCGTCCTGCAATTCCGCCCGGTCGACAACCTGCTGCTGACCGCCGACGTCCTGTGGGCGCAGAACCGGCAGAACGAGGCGCGGCAGGATCAGACCAACTGGCTCAACCGGCCGTTCGGCACCGTCACCTTCGACAACAGCCCGGTGCCGACCGCGACGGTCATCTCGCAGGCGGTCCCCGATCCCAAGGACACCGGCTACGAGCAGCAGTTCCGCGCCACCAAGGACAAGCTCGAGGAATATGGCCTCAACGCCGCCTGGGACGTCACCGACAAGTTCAAGCTCGTCGCCGACATCCAGCATTCCAAGTCGCAGGCGCTGCCGGACGCGTCGAACGGCGCGAGCTCGACGCTGTTCTCGATGGGCGCGAACGTCGTCAACGGCCAGACGATCGACTGGTCGCGCGGCTTCCCCTCGGTCAGCGAGACGATCAACGACTGCAACGCACTGTCGAGCAGCGCCGGACCGGGCCGGGTGATCGGCAATTGCAACGGCCAGCTCGATGCCGGCGATCTCGGCACGCAGGTCGCCCGCACCAATTCGGCGCGGCAGATCCAGACGATCAACCAGGCGCAGATCGGCCTCGGCTGGGATCTCGGCGGCGGCAGCAAGGCCGAATTCGGCGGCAGCTACATCGATTCGAAGCTGCGCTCGACCCGCACCCAGACCACCCAGACGCTGGGCGACTGGAGCATCAGCAATCCCGGCGAGGTCGCGGCGCAGGCCGGCGGTCTGCTCAAGACCTTCTGCCTCGTCTGCAAGTTCGATCACTTCAAGCCCGGCGTCACCGGCCCCGGCCTCAACGCCTTCCGCGGCAATGCGGTGGCGCTGAACAACATCTTCTCGCCGCTCTATGCCGCGCGCGGCAATCCCGTCACCGCCGGCTCGGCGAACGACGACAGCATCGAGGAGAAGATCGCCTCCGCCTATGGCCAGCTGACCTGGAAGGGCCAGATCGCCGGCGCGGACGCGACGCTGGTCGTCGGCGCGCGCTACGAGGTCACCAAGGTGCGCGCCTTCTCGCTGGTCAACGGACCCTCCGCGATCGTCTGGACGTCGGACAACGACTTCAACGTGCCGGGATCGTCGGTCGCCTCGCCGCTGACCGGCCGTGGCAGCTACGACAATCTGCTGCCGGCGATCGATTTCCAGATCTCGCCGTTCGAGAACGTCATCACCCGCGTCTCGTTCAGCAAGACGATCGCGCGGCCGTCCTACGGCGACCAGTTCGTCAGCTCGACCGCCGGTGCCGGCAGCCGCGCGACGCTGTTCGGCGGCCAGCCGAACGGAACGACCGGCAATCCCAATCTGCGCCCGCTCGTCTCGGACAATTTCGACGTCTCGGCGGAATGGTATTTCAAGTCGTCGAGCTACCTGTCGGCGGGCTTCTTCGACAAACGGGTGCGCAACTTCGTCGGCACCGGCCTGTCCAACGGCAATCTGTTCGGGCTGCGCGACGCGACCACCGGGGCGGCGGGATCGCGGTCGGGCACGGCGGCCGCCGCGCTCACCCGCCTCGGCCTCGACAAGACCGACATCAACCTGTTCAGCTATACGGCGCGGCTGGTCCAGAACGGCGGCAACGTCGCGCAGACCGATGCCGACATCCGCGCCAACAGCTCGGGCACCTCGGTCAACGGCGGCTATTTCGACCAGCTGTCGCGATCGGTCGACATCACGCCGGATGCCAACGATCCGCTGGCGATCTTCTCGATCGCCTCGCCGATCAACAACCGCGACGCGGAAATCTACGGCGCCGAATTCGCCGGCCAGTATTTCTTCGGCCGGACCGGGATCGGCGTCGCGGCATCGTACACTTTGGTCCGCGGCAACGTCGGCATCGACGTGCTGGCGGCGCCGACCGCGGACCAGTTCGCGCTGCTCGGCCTGTCCGACACCGCCAACGCCTCGCTGATCTACGACAAGAACGGCCTGTCGGCCCGCCTCACCTACAATTGGCGCGACAAGTTCCTGTCCGAGATCGGCCGCGGCGGCACCACCGATCGCAACCCGGTCTTCTTCGCGCCGTACAGCAGCGTCGATGTCAACGTCAGTTGGGACATCAATCAACAGATCGCCGTCTCTCTGGAAGGTATCAACCTGACGAGCGAATCGGTACGCAGCTTCGGCCGCTCGGAGAACCAGACCTTCTTCGCGCAGGAGAACAAGCCGCGACTGTTGCTGGGCGCGCGCTATCGCTTCTAGACTTGGTCTTATCTACCCCTCCCCTTGGGGCCGCTCTTCCGGAGCGGCCCTTTTTTTTCGGAAAGACGCTTGCTGACCCGGACGCGGCAGGATAGGCCGGCGACCGGGACAGGATCACAGACAGACAAAGAGAGATGCTGACGGCGATGAACCGCGTGCTGCTCAACACCATCGATCATGCCGATCTGCGCGTCGCGATCCGCGCCGGGGCGGCGTTCGGCGACGACGTCAACCAAGCGCCGATCTTCCCGTCCGAATTCGAGGAAGCGCAGCGCGCCTTCCCGATCATCTTCCGCGAGGAGGACGGTGCGATCCAGCCTTATGCGCTGCTCGGCCTCGACCGCGACGAGAATCTGTTCCTCGCCGGGGATCGCTGGACGAGCGACTATGTCCCGGTCTTCCAGCGGCGCGGCCCCTTCTCGATCGCGGTCGGCACGACGCAGGCGGGCGACGACGACGGCCCGATGGTGCATCTCGACCTCGCCGATCCGCGCGTCGGCGCGGCGGACGGCCTGCCGCTGTTCAAGGAACATGGCGGCACCGCGCCGCTGCTCGACCATATGACCGAGGTGCTGCGGACGATCTATCAGGGCATGGAGACGGTCGCGGCGATCTGCGCCGCGTGGCGCGACGCGGGACTGCTCCGCCCGATCACCTTGCAGATCGCGCTCGACGACGGCCGGACCTATGAGGTGCCGGACATATTCACCGTCGATCGGCAGGCGCTCGCCGACCTTTCCGGCGAGCCGCTGGAGCGGCTGCACCGGCACGGCCTGCTCGCCGGCGCGATCCTCGCCGCGGCGTCGCTCGGCAACGTCCAGCGGCTGATCGCGCTCAAGGCGCAGCGGGCGGCGCGATGACCACCGCCGCGATCACCGACCGGCGCGTCGCCGAGGTCGCGGCATCGGCCGCGCCGTTCGATCCCGATGCGCTCGTCCGGCACGGCGAGCCGGTGATCGTGCGCGGGCTGGTGCGCGACTGGCCGATCGTCACCGCCGGGCGGCAAAGCGACGCGGCCGCGGCGGACTATCTGCTGTCCTTCTACAGCGGTCAGCCGGGCGTCGGCTACACCGCGCCGGCCGAGGCGGGCGGGCGCTATTTCTACGACGACAGCCTCACCCGCCTCGCCTTCGCCGCGGAGCGTGTCGATCTCGCCGCCTATCTGCGCCGCATGCTCGCCGGGGTGGAGGCGGAGGCGGGCGCGTCCTTCTACGTCGGCTCGACCGACCTCGGCCAGTTCTTCCCGGGCCTCGCCGCGGCCGGCAACGATCTCGCGCTCGACGCGGCGGTGTTCGGCCAGGCGCTGCGCAGCATCTGGATCGGCACGCGCACCATCGCGTCGGCGCATTACGACATGTCGAACAACATCGCCTGCGTCGCGGTCGGCCGGCGCCGGTTCACGCTCTTCCCCCCGGACCAGATCGCCAACCTCTACCCCGGCCCGCTCGAGCCGACGCCGGGCGGACAGGTCGTCTCGCTGGTCGACTTCCGCGCGCCCGATCTCGATCGCTTCCCGGCCTTCGCCGAGGCGCAGCGGCACGCCCGCGTCGCCGAGCTCGAGCCGGGGGACGCGATCGTCTACCCCGCGCTGTGGTGGCACCACGTCGAGGCGCTGTCCGACTTCAACGTCATGATCAATTATTGGTGGAATGCGTCGCCCGCCTTCATGGACTCGCCGATGACGACGATCCTGCACGCGCTGCTCAGCCTGCGCGACCGGCCGCCGGCCGAGAAAGCGTCCTGGGCGGCGATGTTCGACTATTACGTCTTTGGCGATGCCGGCCGCGCCGCGGCACACCTGCCCGCCCCGGCGCAGGGCGCGCTCGCCCCGCTCGACGCGCGCACGGCGCGGCTGCTGCGCGCGCAGCTGCTGCAGCGGATCAACCGATGACCGCGCCGGCGACCCCGCGCCGCATCGTCATCGCGGGCGGCGGCACCGCCGGCTGGCTGGCGGCGGCGATCCTCACCCGTCAACTCGGCCCGTTCGCCGAGATCACGCTGATCGAGTCGGACGAGATCGGCACCGTCGGCGTCGGTGAATCGACCATCCCGACCGTCCGCGCCTTCCATGCGCTGATCGGCGTCGACGAACGCGAGTTCATGGAGGCGACCGGCGCCAGTTTCAAACTGGGCATCTCGTTTGAGAACTGGGCGCGCCACGGCGATCGCTACATCCATTCCTTCGGCGACGTCGGCCAGTCGACATGGATGAGCGATTTCCACCATTTCTGGCTGGAGGCGCAGGCGCGCGGCATCGCCGAACCCTTCGGCGCCTATTGCTACGAACACGAGGCCGCGGCGGCCGACCGCTTCGCCGTCGGCGGCACCCCCGCGCTCAATTATGCCTATCACTTCGACGCGGGTCGCTATGCGCACTTCCTCCGCGGCAAGGCGGAGGCGAACGGCCTGCGCCGGATCGAAGGCCGGATCGACCGGGTCGTCCGCGACGCCGACAGCGGCGACATCGCCACGCTGATCCTCGCCGACGGCACCGCCGTTCCGGGCGATCTCTTCTTCGATTGCACCGGCTTCCGCGCGCTGCTGATCGGCGAGGCGCTCGGCGTCGGGTTCGAGGACTGGGGCGAATGGCTGCCGACCAACCGCGCGCTGGCGATGCAGACCGAGGCGACCGGGCCGGCACCGCCCTATACGCGCGCGATCGCGCACGATGCCGGCTGGCGCTGGAAGATCCCGTTGCAGCATCGCGTCGGCACCGGGCTGGTCTATTGCGCCGACTATCTCAGCGACGATGCCGCCCGCGCCCGTCTGCTGGCGGCCGCCGAGGGCAGGACGCTGATCGAGCCGCGGCTGATCCGCTTCCGCACCGGCCGGCGCAAGGCGGCATGGCAGCACAATTGCATCGCGCTCAGCCTGGCGAGCGGCTTCGTCGAGCCGCTCGAATCGACCAGCATCCACCTGATCATGATCGCATTGACCCGCTTCCTCCAGTTGCTGCCGGCCGGCCGGCCGAGCGCGGCGGCGATCGCGCGCTTCAATGGCCAGGCGGCGCAGGAGATCGAGGGCGTGCGCGACTTCATCATCCTCCATTATCATCTCACCGGCCGCGACGAGCCGTTCTGGCGCGACCGGCGGACGATGGCGATTCCCGACAGTCTTGCCGAGCGCATCGCCCTGTTCCGGGACAGCGCCAATGCCTATCAGGCCGATCACGACCTGTTCCGCGTCGCATCGTGGTTGCAGGTCATGCTAGGCCAGCGCCTCGCAGCCTCGAGCCATCACCCGCTGCTGCGATTGATGCCTTCGAACCAGTTGAACGCCGTGTTGCAGGGTATCCGGCAGCGTATCTCAGCATCGGTCGACGCCCTTCCCTCCCACGAAACGTATCTGCAGGACTATCTCCGCAGCAAGGGACCTCCTACTTTGAGGACGCACCGATAGTTCGGGCGGACATACTTGCGGATCGGGGAGAATGGCTGCCGTGAAGCAAGGGCGCGCGAAGGGCGCGTCATCAGGATTGGCGATTGCCTTGCGATGTCCAACACCTCCCTGCTCGGCAATCATGGGACGACGCTTTTAAAGAAGGATACCGCCGGCACCGTGCGTCGTGGAGGGCAACCATCCTCACGTCGGGCACGCTATCGTGCCGAAGCCGCGACGCCTGCCGTCATGAGGGTTTCGAATGCCTCGAGCGTGCACAGGCCACGGACGCCGCGCGCGTTGCAGGTCGCTATCGGTATCACGGCGCGATAAGGCCGTGTCGCGCCGTCGAACCTGGTGAGCAGGCGCATCTGATCGAGCGTCTGGGACCGGTAGACCGCACGCACATAGCGGTGCCCCGATCCGTCGACCAACCGCTCGAACACGATCGCGCCGCCCGGCGACGGATCGTCCGCGGCGAGCCCCGGGACCTGCCAGTGCAGGCCCAGCAGACCGGCCAGGCTCGCCACGTTGGTGTCGTGTCCCGAGATCATCGTGATCCCAGGCGCATCCGCCTGCCCATCGCGGAGCGCGTCGCGGATCAGCGGGGCGATCCCGGCCATGTTCGCGGCGGCAACATAGCGCGGGCGCGCGAGCAGCCGGAATTCGACCGCGTGGAGTTCGGACGCCCGGGCGATGTCGGCGGCCGTCGCCCGGCCCCAACCGACATCGCGCATCGGCATGCCCTCGGCATATTCCAGCAGCAGGATCTGCGCGACGGTCGAGGCGCGGTCGAGCGCGCCGGAGAGTTTCGGCCTGCTGCCAGGCTTGACCGGCGCGAGCGCGGACGGTTCACCGGCGACACCGCAGCCGGCGCGCGCCGGTCCGCACAGGATCGTGTCGAGCCGCGACAGTACCGGGCGCAGGCGGCGTTCCTCCCCGGCGATCCCGTCGGGTCCGGCATCCGCGAGGACAGCCCGGCGCGCCGTTTCGGCATCGAAGGCGACCGCGCGTTCGCCGATCGGCGAGAAGACCGGGTCCGCGACATCCTGCGGACGATGCGTGATGTCGACGTCACAGCCGGGGGCGACTGCGGCGGCCCAGGCGTCGGCGGTCGCGATCGTGCGCTGGTCGCTGTCGGCGACGATGTGCAGCGCCGCGCAGCCGGTGCGCGGCATCACGCCATCGGCGATGAAGCGCGCGCGATCCGCCTCACCCAGACGGCGCAGCGCTTCGGCCCCGTGCGGCGTGAGATAGCCCGGCCTGACCGGCCAGTCCGGCCAAGCCTCGGCCGCCGTTCCCACGGGCATCGGCGGCGCCTTGGTCGGCGAGCGCACGCCGTGGCGCATCAGCATGACGACGCGGTCGACGCGCAGGCCGGTCTGCGCCTCGACGGTCGAACCGGTCCAGGCCAGGAGGATCGCGGCGGCGATATGGAGGATCGATCGCATCGGGAATCCTAGAAGTGGAGCTGCGCGCCCCAGCGGAACGAAACACTATAGCGTTCCCGTTCGACCAGTTGCGCCTTCGTGCCGATATAGCGGCGCCATGGCGCATCGGTCAGGTTCGTCGCGCTCGTGAAGAACGTCAATTCCGGCGTCACCTGATAGCTGGCGTTGACGTCGAGCTGGCCATTGGCATCGGTATATTGATCGAGCGCCGCGGTGGATCCCAGCGTGTCGAGATAGGCCGACCGATAGGAAAAGGCCGCTCGCACCGCGAAGCCGTATTTCTCGTAGAAGATCTGGGCGGTGCCGACGTGCTTCGATTGCAGGAACAGCGGGATGTCGCCGGTCCGCGGCGCCGCGCCCAGGATCGTGCCATTGCCGTTGCCCCAGATGCGGGTGTAATTGGCGCTGACGCCGAACCCGTCGAGCGGCGACGGCAGGAACGTGAAGCGGGTCTGGAGATTGATCTCCACCCCGTAGACTTTCGCCTTGTCGATGTTGAGCGCGGTCGATACCGTCGCGTTGGTCAGCGCCTGGCCGGCAAACGTGCCGTTCTGCCCGAGCAGGGACTGGGCGTAGATCGGGTTGTCGAGCGTCTTGTAGAAGCCGCCGAGCGAGATCAGCCCCTGGCCCGGCAGATAATATTCCATAGCGCCGTCAAAGTTGAGCGCTTTGTAAGGCTTCAGATCCGGGTTGCCGCGCGCCACCGAATTGGGATTCGTGGTCTGGTCGACCGAGACGAACGGCGCGAGCTGGGCGTAATTGGGGCGACCGATCGACGTCGTTACCGCGCCGCGCAGGACGAGGTCGTCGGTCGCATCATAGCGGGCGTTGAGACCGGGGAAGACGTCCGTATACCGTTTCGACCCGAAGCTGTTGAACCCCGAATCGAGCGCCGATTTCGCGGTGATGAGCTTTGCCGCGCTGCGATCGCGGGTCTGCTCGACGCGTATGCCGGGAACGAGCGTCAGCTTCTCGATCTTGAGCGTCGCCATCGCATAGGCGGCGGCGATCCGCTCCCTGACGTCGTAATCATTGGCAAGGCTGTTATTGATCGAACCCGCCGTGTTGAGGGTGATCGTGCCCGGATGGGCGGCAAGATAGGCCTGGCCGCGATCGTAATCGATCCGCGGGCCGAAGGCATAGTCGCTGCCGTAGAAGCTCGTGTCACCGAGATAGGACACGTCGGCAAGCGTGAACGGTCGTCGCGCGGCCAGGCCATAGGTGACATAGTCGCGATCGTTGGTCTTGTGCCGGTCGAGATATTTCGCGCCGATCTTGATCGACGACCTGTCGCTGCCCCATGCCAGCGGGATCGAATAATCGATCCGCCCCTGCGCCAGCGTCTCGACCGCGAGCCGGTGGTCGTAATTGACGCTGTTGAGGGTGTATGCGGTCTGCGCCACCGCATTGGCCGGCACGAAGACATAGGGTGTGCCGGACACGTCGTAATTGACGGTGAGCGCGGTGCCGCCGGTGCGGAAATTATATTCCGAGCGCAGAGGATCGCGCTTCTGCGCGCGCGCATAGCCGCCGCTGATCGTCACATGCCCCGGCCCGAGATCGATATCACCGCCGCCCTGCACCGACCTGGTATTGTCCGCCTCTTCGCGTCGCCGCACGCGCACGCTGCCGCGGCCGCGGAACGTACCGGTCGTCGCGGTCTGGTTGGTGAAGGCGGATTCATTGTCGATGATGAACTGGTCGCGCGTCTCATTGTCGTCGAACGCCGAATAGGTACCGCGCAGGAAGACTTTGGTCGTATCGCTCGGCCGCCAGTCGAGATTGAGCACCGCCCCCTTGCGCGTCCGCGTCAAATTATAGTCGCGCAGGCCATATTGATCGGGCACGACGAAGCCATTCGCCGCCACCGGCACACGGTAATTGGTCGAACCCTGGAAATTCTCGGACTCGATCGGCCGTTTCGAATAATTGACCGAAAGGACCGCACCGAACTGACGGTCCGGGCCGAACAGTCCGCCGACCTGGATATCGCCCTCATAGGGATGCCCGTCGTTCAGCTTCGACCAGCCATAGGCGGCACGGGCATCGGCGAAATAGGCCTTGTTGCGATCGAACGCCGACAGCGTGCGGATGTCGACCGAGCCGCCGATCGCATTGGCATCCTGATCCGCGGTCAGCGACTTGGTGACGACCACCGCGCTGATGAGTGCCGAGGGAATGTCATCGAGCTTGACCTGTCGACCCTCGGGCTCGGGCGCCGGGAGCGTCATGCCGTTGAGCGTGACGTTGACCAGATCCGGGTTGATACCACGGATGATGACGTAGCGGCCTTCGCCCTGATCGTTGGCGACCGACAGGCCGGGAATGCGGCGCACGGCCTCGGCGACGTTCTGGTCGGGCAGCTTGCCGACATCGTTGGCGTAGATCGCGTCGACGAAATTGTCGGCCTTGCGCTTCTCCTCGATCGCCTTGCGTTCGCCAGCGCGGGTGCCCGTCACGACGATATCGGCGGGTTCCGCCAGATCCGCCCGCTCCGGCATCGAGCGCGCGGGCGCGGTCTGTGCGTCGACGGTCGTCACGCAGAGCGCGCTCACCGCGATCCCGGCCGCCAGCGCAGCCATCGAAATTCTGATCACGTCCTGCTTCCCCCCGGCCATGCCGGGGGGGCGCCTAGTGGCTGTAAACGACTCTTGGGCGACAAACCCGTGACGGTTTTATGTCAGGTGGTCGGCGTCCCAGGCTGGACCAACGGCCGATCCCATGGGGTCGGCGTTGCAGAGCGGCTCGGCAGCCTGCCTCCGATGTTCGACATCGGTCTTATGCCTTTGCCAAATCTATCCGTGGGATCAGGTGCGCGATCAGGGGCCGGTATCGGCTTCGCCCTGCGATCCGACCCGCTGGCGTTCCGTCAGCGTGAGAGTGGGGCGACGCATGATCGAAATACCTGCTGCCGATATCGGACCATATCGTCAGCGCGCGCGCGACGCTGCGGACATGTCGTCAATTGACGACTGACATCCGGAACAGTCGCAACCCTTACCCCGGAAAACGCTCTGCCCTATCGTCACAATTATGGCGAGGCGCTGCCGATCACCGTTGCAGCCGGCTATTTGCCTATACCGCTTGAGTACTCAAAGTACAAGTAGGAGGTACTTAATCCAAGTATAGCGCCTGTAGCCGATTTGATCTTGGAAAGGAGAAACCTCCATCATCGCCCGACCTAACCTTCCATTTTCATGGTAATTTGGAAAAACCGACCTCGATCATCTAAGGGTGTATATCGAGTAATGAAGCGCCAAGGACAGGATTATAGGTCCGGTAGGCGAAGCTGGTCATGGAAACGGATCGTTCTTCCATCCGGAACATCATACAGGCTTCGTCGCGCAATCGACAATCCGGGTGCCTGGTTGAGGAACAGCTATCAAGACGGCCCGCGCCGTTCCGATTGGGATGCAGACCGTCCGAAAACTCGCCTGTGATTATGGTCTGGACGTTCACCGGCCGAGAGGTGTCTGAAGGGGGCGGGCTTTTCAGCTTTTGCGCTCCGATGGGGTGAAATGGGCTACTGTGAGGCCATATCCGGCGTCGTGAGGGCGGAGCTGGCGGCGCGGATCAGGCCTGCACCGCCCGAATCATCCCCGGCACGCCGATGAGGGTGATGGCCCGCCTGATATTGTAGGCGAGTGCCGTCAGGCTGAACTCGGCACGGACCTTCTCCAGACCGCGCATCAGGAACGCCCCCTGGTTCATCGATTGTTTTATCGTGCCGAACGGGTGTTCGACGGTGGAACGCCGGACGACGAGGAGGTCTGGTCGCTTTGCGAGGCGCTCGGCCATGCGCTCGATGATCTCTTCCTTCCCCCAGCGGTTGACGCGTCGCCAGCGCCCCTTGGTACACAGCGCCTTCATCTGGCACCCGGCGCAGGCGGCAGGATTGGAATACTGGATCGTGACATGCCCGCGCGTCACCGAGCTGTAGCGGGTGTCGAGCACCTGCCCACCGGGGCAGTGATAGGCATCTGCTGCCGGATCGTAGCGAAACCGCTCCTTGGGGAAGAGGCCGTTGCTGACGTTGACGCCCCGGTGCGGGCGCGGAATGTACGGCGTGATGCCGGCGGCTTCGCAGGCCTCGATGTCCTCGCCCTTGTGGTAGCCCATGTCCGCCACGGCATCGATACGCTCGACGTCGAGCACTTCCATCGCCGCGCGGGCGGTGGGTGCCAGCAGGCCCATGTCGTTGCAGGCGTTGGTGACATGCTGCTCGACGATCAGGCTGTGTTTGGCATCGACTGCCACCTGCGCGTTGTAGCCGATGGTGACCTTGCCGTGAGCGACCATCGCGCGCGCATCGGGATCGGTGAGCGAAATCTGCCCTTCGGCGCTCTCTTCAATTTGGCCGAGCAGCGCGACGCTTGCCTGACGCTGCTCACGTAGTCTGGCGATCTTCGTCCCCAGCGCGTCGGTACGGCCGGTGCCGGCACCATCTTCACCGCGGTCGATCTGGTCGAGCTCGGCCAGGTATCGCTCCAGTCGCGCGTCGGCCGACGCGAGATACGTCGCCAGCCGCTCCCGGCTGAAGTTGCGCGCCCGGCTGTTCACCGCCTTCAGCCGCGTGCCGTCCACCGCCAGCAGCTCGCGCCCGAACAGGTCGAGCTTGCGGCACAGCACCACGAACTCGCGGAACACCGCCTTGAACGCGGCCCGATTTTCGCGGCGGAAATCGGCGATGGTCCGAAAGTCCGGCCGCACCCCGCGCAGCAGCCAGATCAGCTCGAGATTGCGTATCGCTTCCGCTGCCAGACGCCGGCTCGACCGCACCCGGTTGAGGTAGCCGTATAGGTACAGCTTGAGCATGTCGGCTGGATCGTAACCCGGCCGTCCCGTCGCCTTTGGTTGCGCCCGCAGAAAACCGGCACCGCCCAGATCGAGATCGTCGACGAAGGCGTCGATAAACCGCACCGGATTGTCCGCTCCCACATAGTCCTCGACCGACGCCGGCAGGAGCAGCGCCTGGTCCCGAGCATGACCTTCGATATATGCCATAGGCACGGTATATCCGCTGTCCTCAGGCAAAGGAATCAGGCGGATTGCTCTTTCGTTCGAGCCGTATCAAACCTGCGCCCGAGAGGTGAGCAGTGAAGTTCGGTCCTGCATATAAAACCGCTTTCTGGATCAACATCGGCTGCACCATCATGGTCGGTTTGCTGTTGGCTTACGAGCTTTTCGTTACTGGAACCTCGTCTCCCGGAGCCCCAGCGATACGAAAAGTCATTTTCGGGGTGTTGATCGCCCAGTTGGCAAGCGCAGTTGCCATGTCGATGGCGCGGCGATCGGCGAGCAAAACCACTAATCCCTGATGGGGTTTTTAGCCCCCCCCATATCACCAGCATCGTAGTCATGTTTTCGGACGGTCTGGATCGAGTTTCGGGAACGATCAAAGCCAACTGACAGCGCTGGTCAGCTTATCACCCAAAGCGATTTGACTGGATGCGCCAGGCAGTTTCTACCGCTCGACGAAAATGGAAGGGCCATTGGTCGCGTCGAGCTCACGAAGGTCGCGCCCGCGCGTTTCACGCCCGAACACGGCCACAAGCACGAGTGAAAGCGCGGTCGGCACCATGACCAGCAGCGACGAGCGTCCCATCGACAAAGTTATGCCGCCGATCGTCAGACCCTGCGCCAGCAGTCCGCCCCCCTTCGTGCAAGCGGCAACCCAGCCCGTCGCACGGGCACGCACCCGGAGCGGAAAGCTTTCCGCGACATACGGCAGGACGATCGCAATGATACCATTCGTCCCGACGATCAGCAGCGCTACCGGCAGGACCGGACTGCCGATCCCAGCGAGTTCCAAGCGCAGGACCAGTAGCAGTCCGGCCAGCGTGATGGCCGTCATCGCCAGAAGCGCCCCCTTCGTACTCCACCGACTGTACAGCAGCGCGGCGACAAAGACCGTCGGGAATGCGATCAGCGCGCTCTCGGCGAGCAATCGGCTGGACACGCCGACCGAATAGCCCTTTGCGACCAAGTCGGCCGGCAGCCAGAGCAGCACGCCGAAGTTGATAAGGCCCCATGACAGGGCGCACAGGCTGAGCGCTGCCAATTGACCGTACAGCCCGATCCCGGTCAGCGCATGCGACACGCCCTTTTGCGCATGTTGTGCCGGACCCGCCCGCTGCGCCTTCGCGCCGAAACGCCGCATCACCGCTTCCGCCTCGCTCGTCCGGCCACGCGCCAGCAGGAACTTGGCGGATTCGGGGATGAAAGCGCCAAGAACCACCAAGGTCAGCCCGGTCGGCAGGTTCGCCAGCCACAGGATCCGCCAGCCGAAGATCGGTTGCAGCACCGCCGACATGCCGCTAGCCGCGAAATAGCCGCCGACCGCCCCCAGTCCGCCGACGAGGACGAGGCTCCAACCCCGATGCCGGCTCGGCATCATCTCGGCGAGCAGGGCATAGGTCACCGGCAGCATCCCACCGGCCGCAGCGCCCATCATGAAGCACATCGCGATATTCCAGGCCAGACTCGGCATCGCGCCGCAAATCGACGTGCCGACGAACATCACCGCCGATAACAGGATCGACGCCTTGCGGCCGTAAAGGTCGGCGATCCAGCCCCAGAGCACCGATCCGACAACCGTGCCGGCCAGCGCGAAGAACGGGACCAGCGAGACGGTCTTTTTCGGCACGCCATATTCGCTGACCATGCCCGGGACAGTGAAGCCGAGCGAGGCGGGCTTCATCACGTCGATAATAAGTGCGATGACCAGCACCGCCATCAGCCCCCAATGCGCCAGTCCCAACGCCGCATCCTCCGGCGGTGCGACGATGATGTCTGCCGCCGCGGTACGCTGGGCCGCTACGTTGCGAGGTAGCAGGCCATAGGCGGCCGTCAGCGTCCCCAGCACGATCAGCGCCATGCCGAACAGCATCATGCTGTCCATCGGCATGCCGGCGAGGCGATAGTGCATCGACCGCGCCATCGCGAACATGGGCAGGTGCGCGCACACGCCAAAGGTCACGGCGATGCAGCCCAGCACGAAGGCCCACACCGCCTGCCGGTCTGACAGCGTACTTCTCATCGCCTGCATAGTGCCCCATAACCCCCTCAAATTGACCGCCATCAGATGACGTGTCGTCATCGGCCTGCCGCGTCATGCGGCGTCTTTTCATACCTTGGCAAAACCGGACAGAGGCGTGCTGATGGTCCGGATAGCGCGTTCACTGCGCTTTTCGACCGGTAAACCGCATCCGGTCGCGCTCGTCGCTGTGCCGGCCAGTTCGCGCAAGCAGCAGATCACGGCGGGCAATCAGACCAACGAGCATGCCGCCGTCATCCACCACCGGCACCCGGCCGATGTCCTCGGCCAGCATCAGTTCGGCGACGCGATCGACCGGCAGGGTCGGCGGAACGGTGGAGAGGGAGCCATCCGATATCATATCCCCAAGGGGCGCCCCCGCGTCGGGCGGCGAGTCCATCCAACGTAACGCATCGGCGCGCGATACGAGACCGACCGGCCGTCCATCGCCATCTACGACCGGATAGGAGCGATGCGGGGCATCTCCGAAAAACACGGCAGCGTCCGCCACCGACATGGTGGCGAGCAGCGTATCGGGATCACGTGTCATGATCTCTCCAACCCGGACGAGGCTCAGCGGATCGACGGTATATTCTTGGCTAAGGTGACGGCCACGTCGGGCGATCTTCTCAGTCAGGATCGACCGGCGGAGCACCAGCACCGCGATCGCATAGCCCGCCACGCTCGCCGCTGCCGCTACCGGCAGCGCGTCGAGGCGCCCCGTCAGCTCGACCGCGAAGACGGCTGCGGTCAGCGGCGCGCGCATCGAGGCGCTCATCATCGCCGCCATGCCCGCCATCGCGTACAGACCGACACCGCCCGGCAGCCAGTGCCCTGCCAGCGCGCCGACCGCCGCGCCTAGCATCAATAAAGGCGCGAGGATGCCGCCGGACGTGCCCGAACCCAGCGCGACCACCCAGACTATCGCCTTGACGACCAGCAGCAGCACGATCGCGCGCGCCACCATCGATCCGTCGAGCAGCGCTTGGATGTTGTCATATCCTGCGCCGAGGACGCGCGGATCGATCAGCCCGCCGATCCCGACGATGAGTGCACCCAGTGCCGGCCACCACATCCAATGGACCGGCAGGCGATGGAAACCGTCCTCGATCCGGTACAGCGCCGATGACAGCGACGAGGCTAGAACGCCGACCACGACGCCCAGAGCTGCCGCACCGACCAGCGTCGTCGCATCGATCATCATCGGCGCGACGAGCGGGAACATCGGCCCGCTGCCGATCATCAACGGGCGCCACGCGATCGCGGCCAGCGCGGCGACCGTCACCGGCACGAAACTACGCGGCTTCCATTCGAAGAGCAGCACTTCGATCGCGAGCAGCATGGCCGCGACCGGTGTGCCGAAAATGGCGGTCATCCCCGCCGCGGCGCCCGCCACCAGCAGGGTCTTGCGCTCAGCGGCGCTCAGATGAAAGCATTGCGCCAGCAGCGAGCCGATAGCGCCACCGGTCATGATGATCGGCCCCTCTGCGCCGAACGGACCGCCCGATCCGATCGAGACGGCCGCCGACACCGGCTTGAGCACCGCAACCTTGGGCGACAGCCGGCTCTGCCCGAACAGGATCGCCTCGATGGCCTCGGGAATGCCGTGGCCGCGGATCTTCTCCGATCCGAACCGCGCCATCAGTCCGATCACCATGCTGCCTGCCACCGGCACGAGCAGCGTGCGCACGCCGTGCGCGGCAGGCACGATCGACACCGGCGCGAACGAGGCGTGGTCGTACCAGGCAAGGTTGGTCGCCAGCGCGATCAGCTTCAACAGCAGCCAAGCGGCGGCAGCGCCACCGCTGCCGACGACGAGTGCCAGACCGGCGAGCATCAGCATGCGGCGGTCGGCGGTGTGATCGGCGAGACGGAGCGGGGGAGATGGATGAAAGCTCATTACCGGCAACTATATCGCGCTACGATATTTCTCAATCGGTTGTTTTCGTGCCATGATCGAGGCCATGGACGATCCGATCAGCGACAAGGACTATCGCGCTCTCGCCGGGTTTCGACGGCAATTGCGCACGTTCCTATCCTTCAGCGAAGATGCGGCCGTAGCGGCCGGCATCACCGCGCAGCAGCATCAGGCTCTCTTGGCGCTGCGCGCATCACCCGATCTGGCACTGCCGGTAGGTGAGCTTGCAGATCAACTCCGACTACGTCCGCACAGCGCCTCCGGTCTCATCGATCGATTGGAAAAACTCGACTTGGTACGGAGAACGGCGGGCACGACCGATCGCCGGAGCGTGACCGTGGTTTTGACCCCGGCCGGGGCGAACAAGATCGCCGCGCTTGCGCTTACTCATCGTGGCGAACTTCGTCGCCTGCGTCCGTTGCTGCTGAATATACTCTCAGACTTGTGATCGTATGGCGCGGTCGGAAGAGGAGCAACGGAAACCGTCGGGACATTCTCAGATGGATCGAATTTTTGGAAAGGGCGGCCTCTTCGCTACGGAGCCATGCCGCCCCCTGCACCAACCTACTTCAGCGGCAGGAACAGGTCCGCGGTTGCTTCATGTTCCGGCACCTCCGGGAAGAAGGTGACGCGCTCGCAGTAGAGCGGGAAGTCCCGCGCTTCCTCTCCGCTGGCCGGTAGCCAATCGCGGTAGAGATACAGGGCGGCAAGCTCCAGATTGTCGGTGTTGCCAACGACGCGCAGCACCGCACAGCGTCCGCCTGGAATGGTGCCGGCCTCGATCCGCTCGCCGTTCGCCTCGATGGGGCGGTCGGTGCCGACACACAGGTCCATGCGGTATTCGGCCGGAGGCGTCGTGCGCGGATCGGAGTGGAAGACGTTGAAGGTCGGGCTGACCTTCGGCGACAGCCCAGTCGCTTTGCGCCAAGCGATCAACCGCTGGATGGTCGCGCCGATCGTCGCCGGGTCGCCGCGATGCTCCATGATTGCCACCGGCGTCGGGGCCACGTCACGGATCGTCACGTCGTCAGGGGTATAGGTATTCTGCATGAGCTTGCTCCTCGCGTTGTCGAGAGGCCCGAAGGCCGCAAGCCACGGCTCCCAATCGGGAGATTTCCTGAACGACGTCGGCGATTGCCCGACCCGCTGCCGAAAGGCGCGGGCGAAGGCATCCGGGGCGTCGTAGCCGGCATTCATCGCTATGTCGGTGACGCTCTGCGCGTCCCTGTAGGCCAGCCGGTAAGATGCCCGCTTCATGCGGGCGAGCTGGACGTAGCGATGCACGGACAGCCCGAAGGTCGCCGTGAACTCCCGGTGGAAGTGATATTTCGAGAAGGCCGCGACGCTGCTCACCGCATTCAGGTCCAGATCGCTGTCCAGATGCCGGTCAATGTAATCCAGCACCCGCTGCATCCGGGCATGATAGTTGTGAGCCGCCGCCTTCATCGTCCTGTCCTCCGTGGCGGCGCCAGCTAGACGTACCCAGATCGGAGGCGCTCGACCGATCTTGCGGTTCTGTGATTAATCCGTGCGTTCTCGCATAGGAAGGGCAAGAGATTGGCGAGCGTCGACTGGTGAGCTTCCTTTCGCCTCAGGTACGGCGCTTTCTCAAAATCCGTCCCCAAAACCATTTTCCCGAAATTGCCCTACCGACATGGAGTTTCGGGAAAGGCGGGATGGCCACGATAGGTCTTCGCCGAGAGGTCCAGCTGACGATCCCCCCCTGCCCGCCCCTCCCGCAGACTGCTTCCTTGGCTGACCTGATCCCGGTGCCTTTTGGGTATACCCTCCGCGTTCCTAATTGGGCCGGTCCGATTTGCGCCGAAAAGGAACGTCTAAAATTTGGCCCGATTAGCCCCCTAGTCCGCTTGGAGTCCTAGCCACGGAAGACCATACGGCACCCTATCAAACGGCACCGAGGAGGCCTCAATGAGGGTTCGAGAGCCGCATTTCGTCTCCGCCTTATGAGCGGCCGGCGAGGTCGGGTTGACGCATTGCGCTTCGCAGCTGGCGACCGTCCGACAAACGATCGGGGCTGTTGAAAAATGCGCTGCTGGCACCCGGTACGTTTGGGGGCGGAATGACACCCCAAGGCATAGCGATCCCGTCCCACAAGGATCGAGAAACGGGAATGCGAGGGGCTTCCCAAATCCCGTCACGCTTGCAGAAATGAGAAGGGATTAGCAGGCACTACGGCTCGCCACATCACGCGCCGCAGGGGCCCCACTGGAATCTTGCTGGTTCCTGAGGCGAAGGCCGTGGAGCTGAGATGAGGCGGTCGTTGCAAGAGGCATCAGAACACATTCCTCACGGAACACGAACACTGTACCGTAAGCGCATGCCTTCCTACGCACACTTCATCATCAAGCCGGATCGCAGAGCGGCGACGTCGCTTTCTCACCAAGTGTGCGACAATATTCGAACAGCGATCGACGACGGGAGGATTGAAATCGGTGCAAGGCTGCCATCGGTCCGCGATCTGGCAAGCCAGTTGGGAGTTGCTCGAGGGACTGTGCAGGCAGCTTATGATGCGTTGATGTCCGAACTGCTGCTGAGCGCAGCTGGTTCGGCCGGTACTCGGGTGATCGCTAAACCCCCCGTCCACGGTTCCAAGCCGACCGAACCGATCGTTCGACCACTTTCGACGATGCTGCGTGGCTTTTCGCTGACGGCATTGCCCTTCCAGACCGGCGTGCCAGCGCAAGATGCATTCCCGACGAAGCTGTGGACCAGCTTGCTTGGACGCGCGGTTCGCGACGACGCAATGACGCCGACGACCTATCCTGACCCCCGCGGGCACCCCGAACTTCGTGCACAGATCGCCGCCTATCTGGCGATCGCGCGGGGCATCCGCTGCACCCCCGATCAGGTCATCGTTACTGTCTGCTATCGCGCCGGGCTGGCGCTCGCGCTGCAGGTACTAGCCGCATCGGGCCAGCGCGCTTGGATGGAGGAGCCGGGCTATCCCATTACCCGCATGGGATTGGAGATGGCGCGCGTCTCCCCGGTCGCGGTGCCCGTCGATAGTGAGGGTATCGAGGTCGCCGTAGGAATGGCTTTGGCGCCTGATGCCAGTATCGCGATCGTCACGCCGGGGCAGCATTCCCCCCTGGGCGCGACCATGAGCTATACTCGACGTCAAATGCTGCTGGATTGGGCCGATGCCGCCAACGGGTGGATCATTGAGGACGATTATCTAGGAGAACTCCAGCTCGGCGCGCGCGCCGCGCCCGCGCTGGCAAGTGGCGACACCGCCGGTCGCGTGATCCATGTGGGTAGCTTCAGCAAGACGCTGAAACCGGGTGTCGGGATCGGATTTGTCGTCGCACCAATGGCGCTCGCCAACCGTTTCGGGGAAGCGGCAGCGACCTTGGGGCCGAACTTCTTCGCGCCTTCGCAGCTCGCGATCGCGCAGCTGCTCGCCGAAGGTCATTATCTACGTCACCTGCGCAACATGAAGCGGCTCTATGCAGAACGGCTTTCCGCGCTGCATCGTGCGCTGGCGACGGACTATTCCATCGAGACCGTCGCCGGGCCGATAGCGCTTCTACGATTGCCGGAAGGGATTGATGACATGGCGCTGGCGCGGCGCGCGCCTGAACTCGGGATCGCGCCGTCTCCGCTGTCGCCTTGGTTCCAGGATGCCGCACATCGCACGCCGGGGCTTCTGCTAAGCGCAACGAACCTCCGCCCGAACCGAATCGCCGATGCGGTCGCGGCGCTGCGAACGCTGCTGGCCGATCGAACCTCATGATTTTGGCCTAGTCGCTTTCACGGTTCTTGGCTCTACGAGCCTGGGCCAAGGCCCTGTACCTCCCGTCCTATAGCAAGCCCATGCCGATCCGGCGGGCCGCTTTGCAAAAGGTATCGGGATATGAAGATCGTCGTGATCGGGGGCTCGGGCCTCATCGGTTCGAAGCTCGTTTCGCGTTTGCAGACAGCGGGACACGAGGCGGTGGCCGCTTCGCCGAACAGCGGCGTGAACACGCTAACGGGCGAGGGCCTCGACGAAGTGTTAGCCGGGGCGGACGTCCTGGTCGACGTCGCGAACTCGCCATCGTTCGAGGATGCCGCGGTGCTCGCATTCTTCGAAACCTCGAGCCGCAACGTCCTTGCCGCGGCAGCGAGCGCAGGCGTCCGGCACCATGTCGCATTGTCGGTCGTCGGGACCGAGCGCCTTGCCGACAGCGGCTATATGCGCGCGAAGGTCGCGCAAGAGACGCTGATCCGCGCGTCGGGCATGCCCTATACTATTCTGCATTCGACGCAGTTCTTCGAATTTCTTGGCGGCATCGCGCATTCGGCTGCGGCGGGCGAAGCGATCCACCTGTCTACCGCCTTGTTCCAGCCGATTGCGGCTAACGACGTCGCGGACGCGCTCGCCGCGATCGTCGTCGCCCCGCCCGCGAACGGGACGATCGAGGTGGCTGGCCCGACGGCGTTCCGGATGGATGCGCTGGTGCGTCGCTATCTCGAGGCGACCGGTGACGCGCGCGGCGTGGTGGGGGAGGCCGACGCACTTTATTTCGGCGCGAAGATCGACGACAGCTCGCTCATGCCTTCCGCCGGAGCGCATATCGGCGCGACCGACTACGACACATGGTTCGCCGCGCGATGAGCCGCGTCGTTCTGGGCATCGCGATCCTGCTCGGCATGGGAGCGGTCGCAAACGGCCTCTTCATGCTCGCCTCGCCCGCGAACTGGTATTTCGCGGTGCCCGGAGTGACCACGACCGGTCCGTTCAACCAGCATTTCGTGCGCGACATCGGGTTGATCTTCCTCGGCGTCGGCGCGGCATTCCTGCTGGGTGCGGCGCGTCCGGTCCATCGTTCGGTCGCTTGGGGGGGCGCCGCGATCTGGCTCTCGGGGCATGCGATCTTCCACATCTGGGAAGTTGCGGTCGGAATCTGCGGTCCTTCGGCGCTGCTTCGTGATTTTCCCGCCGTGACGCTGCCCGCCGTGTTGGCGATCGCGATTGCAGTCTACGCCCTGTCTCACGAGGAGTCGCTTCGATGAAGCTCTATTACAGCCCACTCGCCTGCAGCCTGGCTGACCACATCGCGCTTCGAGAGGCGGGAATGGTATTCGAAGCCGAACGTGTTGACTTGCGCACGTTCCGCACGGCAAGCGGCGAAGACTTCGCGCGGATCAATCCGAAGAAATACGTGCCGGCGCTCATTCTCGACGACGGCACGATGATCACAGAGAATCTCGCGGTTCTCGACTGGATCGCCGGCGAGACCCCTGCGCTGCAGATCGAAGGTGCGCTGGGACGGACGCGGGTGATCGAGGTGCTGACCTATATCACAACCGAGATCCACCGGGCGTACAAGCCGATGTGGCACGCCGGCAGCGCCTCCGACAAAGCGAGGGCAGGCGACACAGTGCTCCGCCTGATGCAACCTCTCTCCGATGGCTTGAAGAGCGACTATCTGTTCGGATCGACGCCTAGCATCGCCGACTTCTACCTATTCGTTATGCTGCTCTGGGCTGATCGGTTTGCGCTAGATCTGCCATTGCCGCTACTTGGCTTGCGTGAGCGCATGAAGGCGCGCCCCGCCGTCCGGGCCGCGATGGCCGCGGAGGGAATAGGTTGATGTAAAGGTCATCTACCCGACGAACGAAACTTTCTTGAAGCTGCGTTTTTCCAAAAACGAACCAGTTGCGGGTAGGCGGCCCTGCCGATCGCGCCGCTACGGCGTTCGAAGCGTCCGCTTTCCTAAAATCCGTTCCCGATTGCTCGTTCCCAAAACTAGCCCTTGGGGATGGAGAAACGGGAATGGCGCGCTGAACGAGTGGCTGCTTTCGGGAACCCGGATTGGCCGCCGGGTCGTCCGGTTTTGGGCGGTAGCGGAATGTCCGCTCATGGGGGAAGCGGACGGTCGCACCGCGATCACGCGCGGGGGCGGCAGGTCAGGGTCCCTTCCTCATGCCCAACCACCGCGTCGTGCGAGAAAGTGTCCTGCTTCGTCGATCCGCCCGAACCATCCCTGTTGAAATGGCTGACTCGCTTCATGACAAATCCGCCCATCATTGTCACAGTCGTTTCCACATCCATGCCGTCAGGCCCTGCGACCAGATGCGATCCGTGAACTGGATCATCTATGGTCACCATCCTGCGGCTCGCACTTTCCAAGGTGAGCGAAGGTCGATCGAAGTCGAGTAGGTATTCGACCTCCGATGATCGGCGCGTTGGCGGTGTCGGTCGAAGGCTGTCATGGGGGCCGTAATAGCCAATCTCCACGACGTCGATCCGGCAGGTGATGGCGATGGGTCCGGGAGGAACCGGATCGCCCGGCCTCATCGTCAGAAACATGAGTAACGATATCATCAAGCCCTCCAAGCCCCGTACGGAGATAGAGCCACGATATGCCGGGAAGGCGTTAACGTACGCTATTGGGCGGAAGCGGAAGGTCTGCTTCTGAAGTACGTTCTGCCTCCCCTGCCCTACCCCGACCTGGCTTGAACCGAGCCACTGATCGATTTCGTACTGGTATGTTTAGGGTATACCCTCAGCGTTCCCACTCTGCCCGGTCCGGTTTCCGTCGAAAAGGAACGTCAGGAATTTGACTCAAATTTTCCGTTTGGTCCGTCTGGAGTCCTAATCAAAGGAGACCAAACGGCACCGCAAAGGCTTCAACGAGGGTTAAAGCTCTGCTTGTTGCCTTTGCCGTAGGTGCCCCGGCGAGGCGGTCTCTGCGCATAGCGCCTTATTGGGCGTGTCGACCAAGGCTGTGAGTGTCCTACCATCATCCGCCTTTCGAGTGATCTTGCCTGTTTATCGCAGCGCTCGCTCCACGTCGTAGCATTGTTACCAACGCGCGCAGCGCCTCGGGCTGCTGGCGCCGGCTCGAATAATAGATGTGGAACGGCTCGCCGTCAGACGACCAATCGGGAAGCACTTCGCGCAGGCTGCCGTTGTCGAGCAGCGGTTGGACGCGTTCGGCCAGGCAGTAGACTATCCCTCCCCCGCTTTGCGCGATGGAAAGTGCCACGTCGGTTTCGCTGACGACGATCGACCAATCGAGATCGAGCGCGCGGACATCCTTGCCGCGCTCAAGCTCCCAGCGGTAGATCGCGCCCGTTCCCATGCGGAAGCCGATGCAGCGATGCTGACGCAACGCCTCGGGATCGCTCGGCATCCCCCGTTCAGCGAGATAGGATGACGACGCGGCCATGATCCAGCGCAGCGGCGGCCCGATCGGCACAGCAATCATGTCTTCGGGCACGCGCCCGCCGAAGCGGATGCCTGCGTCGAAACCACCGCCTACGATGTCGACCATCGTGTCCTGGACGACGACCTCTACCTGCACGTCGGGATAGTCGCGGGTGTAGGTGGCGAGCACCGGCCCCACTACGAGCCGAGCGGCGTCGCTCAGAACGTTGATGCGCAGCCGACCGGCCGGACTCTCACGGAAGCGGTTCAGCCCTTCCAGACCTTCGCTGATTTCGCCGAACCCTGCCTCCAGGCGTGCCAGCAGCTCCTCGCCCGCCTGCGTGAGCGTGACGCTGCGCGCGTTGCGATTAATAAGTCGGACGCCAAGCCGCGCTTCGAGGCCGCGCATAGAGTGGCTCAGCGCTGATGGTGAGACATCCATATCGAGCGCGGCCTTGCGGAAGCCCCCATGCCGGGCGAGCGCCACGAAGACGTTCAGGTCGCCGAGGGTGGAACGGTTGAGCTGCATAGCCGCAGCGTTCACCGAACCACGCCCTTTTGGCAACATTGCAGAAATTCCGGCGCAGTTAATACGGGAGCCGATCTAATCGGCTGTCGTTCCGAAGAACTCTACGAGGAGCGCGGCGAGCTTCTCGGGCTGTTCGAGTGCCAGACTGTGCCCGCACCGCTCGAATACCTCGTGGTGGGAGACGGTCTGCCCGGCCTTCGCCAAGCTCTGGCGAACCAGATCGCCGAAGAACTGCGATGCGCCGGTCGCTAGAACAGGGACCGACAATGCCGATGCGGACAGCTCGCGGTTGACCTTGGCGTTCTCCAGGGTCGCCTTGTAGGTGGCGAGCGTGCCGCGTAGGCCGTGCGGGGTCGACAGCAGCGCGATCCACTCCTCAAGCAGGTCAGCCGGCTGCCTGGTGGGATCGTAGCATTGCGCGTTGAGCCAGTAGGTCCAGAACTCGCGCTCCTTTCCCGCGATCAGCATCTCGGGCACGTCCGCCTTGAAGAAGAAGGGCACGTGCCACTCCCAGACACCCTGATGCGTCGCCGCGTCGTTGACGTTCTCTTCGGTCAGGAATGACCGTTCCTCGAGCCCAAACCCCGATAGCATCATCTCGGCAAACGAGAGCGCGCGCACTCTCTCTGGATGTCGGGCTGCCAGGACGTAGCCATATTCGGCACCTCGGTCCTCGCCGTGGACGAATACCGTATCGACGCCGAGTGCGTCGAGGACTCCGATCAGGTCATCGGTCATCAGCGGCGAGGTATAGCCCTTCTCTGCGTAGGGGTGGCCGCTGATCCCGGCACCGCGGAGGTCAGGCGCGATAACGCGGAAGTGCGGTGTCAGGAGCGGCAGCATCTCGCGCCAGTAGGTGTGCGTCTTCGGCGTGCCGTGGATCAGCAGCAACGCTGGACCCTCGCCCGCCTCGACGACATGCAGGTCGACATCGTTGGCACGGATATGGTGCTGACGGGCAGGTTGACCCTCATGGTCGAGAAGCTGGATCACGAGCGGGGTTCCTTTAGCAGAAGGGCGGAGGGAATAAGGCCAGGTTCGGGCCATGCGGCGCGTATCACACGACTGGTGGTCGACAAGGTGACGTAGGCGGTGCCTGGATGACGGGGATCAAAGCAGAGGTTGGTCGGGAATTCCTCGGGTGTAGCGATCGTCGCGACCAGCTCGCCTTCCGGTGACACAACCGAGAACACGCCATGGTGCTGGGTGGCGATCACGACGTTGCCTGCGGCCGTCACCTTGAGGCTGTCGAGGAGTTGCGCGTCTGGTGCCTGCCAGACAAGGCGTCCACCATGCGGCTGACCAGGTGTGTGACCAAGGCGACCCGGTGCCTCGACCGTCCAGGCCCAGAGGCGCCCGGCACCATATTCAGTCGCGTAGAGCGTTCCGCCATTGGGCGAGAGCCCGATACCGTTGGCGCCGTTTACGATCGGGTACGCGACGGCGCGCGCGTTTGAACCGTCACCGGCAGACCAGTAGACGCCGCCGAAGCTGCGCGATCGCTCCCCTTCGCGGCCGAGATCGGTGAACCAGAAGCTGCCGTCAGTGGAAAAGACGAGGTCGTCGATCGCCTCCAACGCGTGCCCGTCCACCTGATCGAGAATGCGGGTGACCCTGCCGGTAGCCCGGTCGATCCGCTCGACCCGACTATCATAGCCACTCGTCTCGAACCCGTCGGAGATGGTGCGATCGCCATCACGCGACCACTTCATCGCGCCGCCATTGTTGGCGACGTAGATGCTGCCGTCCGGCGCCAGCGCGAGCCCATTTGGCGCCCCGCCCGTCTCCGCGAACACCGACACCTCACCGCCAGTGACACGGCGCACGACACCGCCCTGGAGGTCGCCGAATAGGAGCGTGCCGTCGGCGAGGGCGAGCGGCGCTTCGGGGAAGCCGACGTCACTCGCGACGGGCTCGAAAGTAAGCTGGATGGGGGGCATGGCAGTAGTCCGAAAGTGATCGTCGGGGATCTAAGCGACGAGCAATACCACCAGTTGCGTGAGCTAATCTGCACACCCCGTTGAGCGCAGCTTCGGTATCCCTTTGGCTTCATGGGAAGTTGAGGCTGCAGAACACGCTGTTCGCCCCCAAGCAATTCCGGAGAATAATCATGCCAAATGGCAAGCGTATTGCCGTCACCGGCGCCCTCGGTAAGATCGGTACCGTCCTCATCCCGTATCTGCGCGACAAGGGCTACGAAGTTTTTCTGATCGACGACAAGGAGCCGTCCGATCCCAAGGAGTCGGCGATGATCGCCGACCTCACCGACTTCGGGCAGGCGCTCGACGCACTGTCGTCGATCGGCGAAGATACTTACGCCCGCGCCGAACCGAAGGCGTTCGACGCGATCGTCCATCTGGCCAGCATGCCGCACCCGCGCATGAAGCCCGACAGCGAAGAGCTGCGCATCAACATGATGGCGACCTACAACGTGTTCGAGTCCGCGCGCCGGCTCGGCATCAAGAACGTCATCTGGGCCGCCAGCGAGGTCGGCACCGGCGTCCCCTACGATAAGACCAACGCGCCCTATGTGCCGGTCGACGAAGATTACCCGATGCGCGGCTACAACGTCTATTCGCTGACCAAGGTGCTTGGCGAGGAGGTGGCGCGCCAGTTCTGCCTCAACGATCCGGAGATGCGGATCACCTGCCTGCGTCTCTCCAACGTCATGAACCCCGAGGAGTATCAGGGCTTTGAGGAGTGGCAGGACGACGCCACCAAGCGCCTCTGGAACTTCTGGACGTACATCGACAACCGCGACGTCGCCCAGGCGGTCGCGCTGGCGATCGAGTATGATGTGCGCGGCAAGGACGAATTCTTCATTACCAACGACGAGACGGTGATGCGGACCCCGACCGCTGAGCTGCTCGACAAGCACTTCCCCAACATCGAGCGCCGCAAGGAGTTCAGCGGCAACGAGGTCGTCATCTCGAACGAGAAGGCCAAGCGCGTGCTGGGCTACCAGCCTCAGCATCACTGGACCGACAAGAAGTAAGTCGATGGCGCGGAAACCCCTCATCATCGAGGCTCGGATCAACGAGTATACACCGCGTGAGCAGAACGGGCATATCCCGTTTTCGCCAGCGGAGATCGCCGAAGCTGCCGCACGCGCCCACGAGGCGGGTGCCAGCATCGTCCATTTCCACGCGCGTCACGATGACGGCTCGCCCGATCACCGGGCCGAGACCTACGCAGAGGCAATCCGCGCCATTCGTTCACGGTGCGACGTCCTGGTTTATCCGACGCTCGGGCAGATCACCGCGGGCGGCAACGACCAGGACCGGATCGCGCATATCGAAGCGCTGGCAGGCGATCCCGCCACGTGCCCCGATATCGCGCCGATCGACACCGGCAGCACCAATATCGACCGGTTCCGTGACGGCGACTTCCGCACCGGCGACCGAACCTATGTCAACCACACCGAGACGCTGCGTCTCTTCGCTGACCGGCTCCGCAAGCTCGGCGTCAAACCGCAGTTCGTCAGCTGGGCCGTGCCCTTCACTCGCATGTTCGAGGCGCTCCGCGAGCTGGGGCTGGTCGACGCGCCGGCCTGGCTGCTCTTCGAGCTGACCGACAGCGGTATCCTCGGCGGCCATCCCGGCACCATCGCCGGACTCGACGCGCACCTCCGCTTCCTGCCCGACGGGCAGCTAGAATGGTCGGTCTCGAACAAGATCGGCAACGTCACCAGCCAGGCGGTGCTCGCGATTGAGCGTGGTGGGCACGTCTCGGCGGGTTTGGGCGATTATGGTTGGCCCGAACTCGGCCGCCCTGACAACGGCGCGGTCGTTGCCTTTATCGCGCATCTTACCCGCGCAATGGGCCGCGAGGTCGCGACCACCGCTCAGACCAGAGAGCTGTTAGGACTATGACACAGGACAAGGTCATCGCAGCCCCACACGGCCTCGCGCTTGCACAGCTCGCGCTTGGGCTGGGCGGCCTCTTCATCGGCACTGGCGAGTTCGCCGCAATGGGGCTGCTGCCCAGCATGGCGCAGTCTGCCGGCGTCTCGATACCGCAGGCGGGCAATCTCATCAGCGCCTATGCGATCGGTGTAGTAGTCGGCGCGCCTGCGCTCGCCATCGCCTCTGCGCGCATGGAGAAGCGCAACCTTCTCCTCCTGCTCGCCTCTATCGTGCTGGTAGGCAACCTCGCCTCCGCGCTTGCGCCCGGCTTCCTCAGTATCGCCGCCGCGCGCTTTGTTGCGGGGCTTCCGCACGGCGCCTACTACGGCACCGCTTCGATCGTCGCGGCCGCAATGGTGCCGTCTTCGCAGCGAGCACAGGCCATTGGCCGCGTCATGCTCGGGCTGGCTGCGGCCAATCTCGTCGGCGTGCCGCTTACCACCTGGCTTGGACAGAGCTTCGGTTGGCGATCGGCCTTCGGCGTCGTCGCCATCGGAGGCGGCTTGCTGATCGTCATGCTGCGGACGCTCATTCCGACGATTGCGGCCGACAAGGACGCCAGTCCGTTACGCGAGTTGTCGGCGTTCCGCAGCCTCCAAATCTGGCTGACGCTCGGCGTCGCCACGATCGGCTTCGGCGGCATGTTCGCGGTCTACAGCTACATCACGCCGACGCTTGTTGAGGAGACCGGCGTCGCTCAGGCAACCGTACCGTGGTTCCTCGCCCTGTGGGGGCTCGGTATGGTCGTCGGCAACATCGCGGGTGGATGGCTTGCCGATCGCGCGCTGATCCCGTCGATCTTCGCGATCATCGTCTGGAACGTCGTGTTCCTCGCGCTCTTCTTCCTAGCCGCACACGGTCCGATCATGGCCGGTGCATCGCTGTTCATGATCGGCATCGGCTTCGCATTGGTCCCCGCGCTTCAGGCCAGGCTGATGGACGTCGCCCGCCAGGCGCAGTCGCTCGCTGCCGCGATGAACCACTCCGCCTTTAATTTGTCCAACGCGATCGGCGCGTGGACGGGCGGGCTCGCCATTGCCGCCGGCTTTGGCTGGGCCTCGACCGGGCTCGTCGGCGCGGCCCTCGCCGCGGGCGGCCTCGCAATCATGGTGGTCTCGGCGCAGCTGATCCGGCGCCCCGCCTCTACCCAGGAGCTGAAAGCATGAAACCGCATGTCATCTGCCACATGATGAGTCCCCTCGACGGCCAGCTAGTCGTTGACCAGTGGAGTCCATCGACCGGGGGTTCGTCGGACGACCTGGTCGCCGAGTACGACCGGGTCCACGACGAGTTGGAGTGCGACGCATGGATCGCCGGCCGCGCGGTTGGCGAGGAGTTTGCCGACGGCGAGCCGCACCCGCCAAGCGATCCGGGCGAGGTTCAGCGACCCGTGCACGTCGCGCGGGCTGGTGCCGACGACTATGCGATCCTGATCGACGAGGGCGGCAAGCTCCACTGGAGCGGTCCGGAGACCTACGGTGCGCCGATTATCATGGTGCTTGGCCGCGACGTGGGGGACGCGCACCTCGCCGAACTGGCGGCCGACGGTATCTCCTACATCGTCGCCGACGGCGAGACGATCGATCTCGCCGAGGTGCTGGACACCTTGGGGAAGCACTTCGGGATCAAGCGTCTGTTGCTGGAGGGAGGCGGCCGCACCAACGGCACGTTCTTCAAGGCCGGGCTCGTCGACGAGGTCAGTGTGCTGATCTTTCCCGCGATTGGCGGGCGCAGCAACAGCCCGACGCTGTTCGAGGCGGGCGACGACGGCCTTGCCGACCACGTCCGTCTGTCGATGAGCGCTAACGAGATGCGCCGGAATGGCGTCGTCCATCTTCGCTACGCCGTCTCTTACGCCTGACCTTCGAAATAACCGGAGTTCTATTATGCCCCCTCATTTCGACTTCGTCGGCTTCTGCGGCTTCGACGTGTTCGGCACTGTCGTCGACTGGCGGTCGGGTGTCGCCCGTGCTGCCGAGCCGTTCCTCAAGACGCACCGTCTAGACATCGACCCGCTCGCCTTCGCGGACGAATGGCGCGCGCTCTACCAGCCAGCCATGCAGAAAGTCCGCTCGGGCGAGCGGCCGTGGGTCAAGCTCGAGGTGCTCAACCGCGAGAACCTGGAGACGGTGCTCGCGCGCCACGATGTCGACTTTGGCCGCATAGCCGATGCCGAGCTGGTCGACCTCAACAGGGCGTGGGAGCGGCTCGATCCCTGGCCGGACTCGGTCGAGGGTCTGACCCGCCTCAAGCGCCGCTTCGCGATCGGTCCGCTGTCCAACGGCCATATCGCTGGAATGCTGAACCTCGCTCGCTTCGGCGGACTGCCGTGGGACGTCATCACCGGTGCCGAGGTGGCGAAGAGCTACAAGCCGATACCGCAGACCTATCTCCGCTCGGCGGATGCGGTGGGCCTGCGTCCCGATCAGGTCGCGATGGTCGCCGCGCATAACGAGGATCTTGCCGCTGCCCGCGCCGCAGGGCTGCGCACGGTCTTCGTCCGCCGCCCCCACGAGCATGGCTCCGGCCAAACCACCGATCTCGACGCCGCCCAGGATTGGGATGTCGTCGCAGACAGCATGATCGAAGCCGCTGACGCGCTCGGCTGCAACTGATTTCGAAAGGACGACACCATGACCACTGATACGCAACGGCCGCTCGCCCTCGTCACCGGCGCCTCCAGCGGCATCGGCTATGAGCTCGCCCGCCTTTTTGCCGCCGACGGCCACGACGTCGTCATTACCGCGACCGGCACCAACGGCGACCTCGGACGCACCGCCGACGCGGTGCGCAGCACCGGTGTAGAGGCGATCGTCGTCGAGGCCGATCTGACTGACTATGACGGTGTCGAGAAGCTTGCTGCCGCTGTCGCCGACACCGGCCGGCCGCTCGCCGCAGCGGCGCTCAACGCCGGCGTCGATGTCGGCGGTTACTTTGTCAACGGCACCGACCTTGCCGCCGAGATCAAGATGATCCAGCTCAACTGCGTCTCGCAGGTCCACCTCACCAAGCGGCTCCTGCCGGCGATGATCGAGCGTGGCGCAGGCCGGCTCCTTTATACCGCCTCGATCTCAGGCACGATGCCGACCCCTTACGAGGCGGTCTATGGCGGCACAAAGGCGTTCCTCATCTCCTTCGTCGAGTCCGTGAAGGAGGAGAACAAGGATAAGGGCGTCAGCTTCACCCTACTACTGCCGGGCGAGGTCGACACGCCGTTCTGGCATCGCGCCGGCATGGACACGACCGAGCTGGGCTTGGCCGAGAAAGCCGCGCCGACCAAGGTCGCCAGCGAAGGCTATGAGGCGATGAAGGCGGGCAAGGACCGCGTCGTGTCGGGCAAGCCCGGCAGCAAGTTCATCGGGCGCGTCGTCAACAATCTCCTTCCCGATACCGTCAAGGCCGCCCTCCACGCGGGCGGCGCCGAGCCGGGCTCCGGGCTGAAGGACTGAAGGAACGCACCATCATGAGCGACGACATCCTCTCCTCCGGCCGCGTCGCGGTCGTCACTGGCGCCGCGGTCGGCATCGGCGCCGCTGCTGCCCGACACTTCTTAGCGCGGGGTATGCGCCTGTGCCTGTTCGACCGCGACGGTGACGCACTCGCCGCGCTCGTCCGTGATCTCGATCGCGGCGAGGACGTGCGTACCGTTGTTGGCGACGTCACTGACCACGACGCACTTCAGAAGCTGTGTGACACCGCATACGAATCGTTCGGCGAAGTGGCACTGCTGTTCAACAACGCCGGCATCCATCACGGTGCCGGGCCGTGGGAGGATCTACCGGCCTGGCGCCATCAGCTTGAAGTGAACTTCTTCTCGATCGTCGCCGCGCAGACGATCTTCGTACCGCGGATGCTGACGCAGAAGGGGCGATCGGCAATCGTTAATCTCGGCTCGAAGGAGGGTATAACCACCCCGCCCGGCAACGCTGCCTATTCGGTTGCCAAGGCGGGCGTGAAAGTACTGACCGAGCAGCTCGCTCACGAACTACGCGAAGCGGTTGGCGACAAGCTCACGGCGCATTTGTTGGTGCCGGGCTACACCTGGACGCCGATGAACGCCGCGCAAAAGGAGGATGGCGCCGCCAAGCCTGACGCCGCCTGGACCGCAGATCAACTCCTCGATTTCTTCGACAAGCGGTTCCGTCGCGGCGACTTCTACATCATCGCGCCCGACAACGACGTCACACCCGAACTGGACATCCGCCGCATTCGATGGGCGACGGGCGACATGACCGAGAACCGGCCCGCCCTCTCGCGCTGGCACCCGGACTGGAAAGCGCAGTTTGAGGCGTTCGCCGCCTCAGGCTGACCATCCGCGACATACCGTTGAAGCGACACCGATCCGGGCGGACCCGCCCGGGCGATCGAAGTCGTGCGGTCAGCGCCCTTCCCCCTCTCGGCCGGGCCTTCCGCCTTTGCCGGGCATCACAGACGCATCACGAAGGAAAATCATCATGAACTATCTTGATCGGACGGTGGCGATCGTCACCGGTGCGGCATCGGGCATCGGCGCGGCCTCCGCCAAGCGCCTTGCCGCTGCCGGTGCGCGGCTCGTCCTCGGCGACGTCGACGCGACCGGGCTCGAGCAGCTTGTCGCAGAGATCGAGGCGAGCGGTGGGCAGGCCATTCACAAGGTGACGGATGTTACCCGTTACGAGGATCTCGAGGCACTGGTGGCGACCGCCGAAGAGGCGTTCGGCCCGGTCGACATCCTCGTCAACAACGCCGGCCTTATGCTGTTCTCCTACTGGCAGGAGCGCGCAATCGCCGATTGGAACAAGATGATCGACGTCAACCTGCGCGGCTATCTTCACGGCATCGCCGCAGTGCTGCCGGGCATGATGGAGCGCAAGGCCGGACGGATCATCAATATGGACTCGGTTGCCGGGCACCGCGCCGGCGAGGCAGGCGGCGTCTATGCCGCCACCAAGTTCTTCATCCAGGGCATGACCGAAAGCCTACGCAAGGAAGTCGGTGTATCACACGGCATCCAGGTCGGCATGGTTAGCCCCGGCGTGATCGATACGGGCTGGCCGGATAAGCTGCGCGACGGTCAGGCCAAGGGCGTGGCGCTCGACCTTAGCAAACAGGCGATCAAGCCCGAAGCCGTCGCCGAAGCGGTGGCCTTCGCGCTCAACCAGCCTTCCGGCGTCGCGATTAATGAAATCATCGTCGCGCCGGTCGCTCAACCTTGGTGAACCACAGTCCGCACGGCCGCCATAGTCCGGCGTCCGTGGAGATACGGTCTACCATCCATGCTCGCTCAAGCGGCCGCATCAGCGCTCACCGCTGACCCTAGCTTTCCCACCAAAGGAAACCGTCGTGAAGGTCTCGACAATCATCCCGATCGCCGCCCTGGCCTTCGCCTCAACATCCGCCGGCGCGCAGATCATCGGCTCGAACGGTGAGACGGTGAAGGGGAAGCGCGCGCCCGACACCGCAGTGCGCATCGGCCAGCCGCTTCCGCGCAACGAGCCGATCGCGCCCGGCCAGCGGTCCGCCTTCGCAGGGCAGACGAGAGCACCGGCGACCGCCACCCGCACGCCGATCGAGGTGAAGGTGGTGACGCGCAACCTCGCCTATCCCTGGGGCCTGGCCTTTATCGGCGATGACCGCGCGATCATTACCGAGAAGCCCGGCACGATGCGCATCGTGGATCTCGCCTCCGGCTCCATCGTCAGCGGTGTTCTAGGGGTGCCACGCGTTGTCTACGGCAGCGATGCGGGACTGCTGGATATCGTCACGGACCCGAAGTTCGCGATCAATCAGCGCGTCTATTTCACCTACGTGGAACCGCGTGGCGAGGGCGAGAGCGGCATCGTTGTAGCCAGGGCGCGCCTCACGTTCGAGGAGGCACAGAGTGGCCCCGATTACACGCTGAAAGACGTCACTAAGATCCTGCGCGTCGCGCCGGGCATAAACGGCAAGAAGCATTTTGGCTCTCGTCTGGCCTTCGATCGCGAGGGCTTTCTGTACGTGTCGCTCGCCGAGCGGTTCTACTCGCCCTACCGGGACGAAGCCCAGTCGCTCTATAGCTGGCTTGGCAAGATCCTCCGCGTCGACACTGACGGCAAGCCTGCTCCCGGCAACCCCTACGCGACCAACCAGAACGCCGAGAATAGCACTCGCCCGGAGATCTGGAGCTACGGCCAGCGCAACCCTCAGGGTCTCGCCTTTCATCCCGAGACTGGCGACCTGTGGGATGGTGAGCATGGTCCTCAAGGTGGCGACGAGATCAACCTGATCCGTCGCGGCGCCAACTATGGTTGGCCGCTCGTTGCCTACGGCACCAACTACGACGGCACGCCGATCTATGGCGGACGATCGCAGCTCGAGGGGACCGAGCAACCCCGCTACTATTGGGACCCGGCCATCGGCCCGGGCGGCATGGACTTCTATAGCGGTAGCCTGATCCCTGAGTGGAAGAACAACCTGTTCGTTGCAGCGCTCGCTGGCCAGCATCTCGCTCGTCTCGTCATCCAAGGCGACAAGATTGTCGGCGAGGAGCGGCTGCTGCAGGACCAGCACCAGCGTATCCGCGACGTGAAGACGGGGCCGGACGGTGCCCTCTGGGTCATCACCGACGAGGCTGAGGGCCGGTTGATCCGGCTCGCACCCAGAGCGAGCACAACCAACTGACAATCAGTCGCGGCTTCGCCGATAAACGTGAGGATCATGTTATGACGAACCAACGCCCACTGGCGATCGTGACCGGCGGATCGTCGGGGATCGGCCTCGAACTGGCCCGCCAATTTGCGGAGCATGTATACGACGTCGCCATCACCGGATCGAGCAGCAAGGTCGACGACGCCGCACGTTCGCTCCGCGAACTCGGCGTCGAAGCCTATCCTCATCAAGCGGATGCGGCGACTTATGACGGCGTGGAGGGCTTCTGGACCTTCGTGCAGAGCCTGAACCGCCCGGTGGAAGCGGCTGCGCTGAACGTCGGCATTGGCATCGGAGGCGCGTTCCTCGACAACCCGCTGGAGGACGAGTTTCGCCTGATCGCTATCAACATCACCGGGACAGTGCATCTCGCCAAGCGTGTCGTACAGCACATGGTCCCCAACGGCTCCGGTCGCATCCTCATCACGTCATCGGTGTCGGCGACTCAACCGACGCCGTTCGAGACGACCTACGGGCCGTCCAAGGCGTTCGGCTAAATGTTCGCGGAGTCTCTGCGTGAGGAATTGCGCGGCACCGGCGTTACCGTCACTGCGCTCCTGCCCGGCGCGACCGACAGTCAGTTTCACGAAAACGCCGGTCTGGGCGGTAGCGTGATTGGCTTGAGCAAGAAGAACGACAAGCGTGTTGTCGCCCTTCAAGGCTTCGAGGCATTGATGGCCGATGAGGACCACGTCGTCGGCGGTGACGAGCATACCAAGCAGGTCGCTATCGATAATCGGACCACGCCTGAGCCGGTGAAGGCCGCGCGGCATGTCGTCAACATGAGGCCGCCGCAGTCAGAGTAACTGGCTAGACCGTCTGTGGTCGACTAACCTTTGAAAGGCTCTTCTCCGACGCTGGTAGGCGTTTGCAATTGGGAAGGTCCAATGAGACAGGCGTGCTTTCCTAGCGAACTTCGCGTCTCTCGTCTAACCGGCTTCCATAACCTGTTCGCAAATGGGGTTTCTCCAAATCCATTCTTGAGAGACGGGGTTTCGGGAAGGCCATGTTGGTTACTGCCCGCCCAGTCGTCGCACCGCCCTTCCCCTCAGGGCCTCACGTCGCGCGCAGCGTAGCCGCCCCCGCCGTTGAGGCGGTTGTAGGTCGAGCAGCGCTACAGATGACTGATTTCCACGCTTGGCGTGGCGTGAGGTTCAGATAGAAGGACGATCTATGGATAGGGCTGGCCATCAATTTTTCGCGGCGGTCGAGCTTGAAAACGCGACCCGGCTTTACGCGTCGGTATGATGTACCGTTATGAGGATCTCGGCGACGATCAATTCGAGGCGTTGATCGTTTTTTTATGTCGTCACCTGCTCGGCATGAGCGTCATGGGTTTTGCGAAAGGCCCGGATGGGGGCCGTGACGCGAAGTTCGTCGGCACTGCGCAGCTAATGCCAAGCACCGCGGCTCCCTGGATAGGCACGGTAATTGTCCAGGCAAAGCATACCAACGGCTACAACAAGAGCTTCTCCGAAACGGAATTCTATAGCTTAAAATCCGAGAAGACGGTGATCGGCGAGGAGGTGCTGCGCGTCAAAAAGCTGCGTGATGCCAAGCAGCTCGACCATTACATGCTGTTCTCGAACCGGCGGCTCGCCGGCAATGCCGAGCAGACGATCTCCACCTATCTCGCAAAGGCTACTGGCCTGCCCGAAGGCTCGATCTATCTCTGTGGCATAGAGCAGCTCGAATCCTGGCTTAAGCAGTTCCCGGAAGTCGCCAAGCTCGCTAAACTCGATCCAGTCGACTCTCCGCTCATAGTCTCGCCCGACGAACTGGCCGAGGTCGTCGAGGCATTCGCAGCCCATAGCGCGCTCGTCACCGAGGCGGTTGACGCGCCACCCGAGGCGCGAACGCCCTATGAGGTAAAGAACGTTCTCAACCAGATGACACCGGAATATGCAAAGCTGCAGCGCCGGCTTTATCTGAAGGACACCGCCCAGATCCGCGCTTTCCTTGCCGCGCCGGAAAACCTGCACATCCTCAAACGGTACGAGATCGCAGTCGAGGAATTCGAGCTCAAGATCGTCGCGAAGCGAAAAGACCATCAGAACTTCGACGCGGTAATGAACTATCTCGTCGATCTGTTGTTCGACCGCGACCCGGTGCTCCGCCAGCATAAGCGGCTGACACGCGCGGTCGTATTCTACATGTACTGGAATTGCGACATTGGGCTGGGAGCAGACGATGTTGAGGCCTAGCAAACATGCCCATCCCGATCGGACGGTCGTCAACGTCGCCATGCTTTTGCTCAAGCGGCTGAAGGACAAGCGGCTAGCGGACTATAGCTCGCTGCTCGCCTATGCCCGCAAGGCCGTCTCGGGGGGCGACGTGCTGTTCCTGCCCTCGCTCAACTTCCTGTTCCTGCTTGGGCTGGTCATCTACCATCCGAAAACAGACTCGTTCGAATATGTTGGCCTGAATGAAGCCGTCTAAGCTCTACACCAATCAACCGGATCGCTTCGCCGCGGTCGAGTTTACGCCCGAGCTCAACGTGGTGCTCGCCGAAATCCGCCTGCCGGAGAACCAAGACCGCGATACGCACAATTTGGGCAAGACGACGCTCGGTCGGCTGCTCGATTTCGGCTTCCTCGCTGGCAGGGACCCCAGATTCTTCCTGTACCGGCATGAGGACCGGTTCGCGGATTTCGTTTTTTTCCTCGAGATCGAATTGCACGACGGCACCTATGTGACCGTGCGTCGCGGTGTCGCCGACCAAAGCCGCATCGCCTTCAAGAAACACGCCGCTCGCCACCAGGATTTCTCCGATCTTGCTGAGCGCGAGTGGGACCATGTGAGTGTGCCATTCGAGCGGGCAAGGGAGCTCCTCGACAGCTATCTGGACTGGCGGGCGCTCAAGCCATGGCGCTTCCGCAAAGGCCTCGGCTATTTCCTTCGATCGCAGGAGGATTTCGGGGACGTCTTCCAACTGCGACGTTTCGCGAACTCGCATGCGGACTGGAAGCCGTTCCTGGCCCACATCCTCGGGTTCGATGCGGCGCTAATCGGCGAGCACTACGCCAAAGAGGCAGCACTCACAGACCTGGAAGCGAAGTCCGTCACCATCCGGCAGGAGCTCGGGGGCGGCGATATCGAGGATGCGGGCAAGATCGACGGAATTCTTCTGTTGAAGACGCAGGAGGTCGAGAAAAAACAGGCGCTGCTCGATGGCTTCGATTTTCGTAGCGAAGACAAGTCGGAAACCAAGATGCTCGTCGACAAGGTGGACGAGCGTATCGCCGTGCTGAACGCGCGCCGCTATTCGCTGATGGCCAACCGCAAGAAGATCGTGGCTTCGCTGCAGGACGACCAGATTCTCTTCAACCCCGACGAGGCCGCCGAGCTGTTTGAGGAGGCAGGCGTGCTCTTCGGCGGGCAGATCAAGCGCGACTTCCAGCAGTTGATCGATTTTAATAAGGCGATCACTGAGGAGCGCCAAGGTTATCTGGTCGAGGAGCGCGCCGACATCGACGCCGAGCTGAAGGCCGTGAACGCCGAACTCAACACTGCGGGCAAACGCCGGGCCGAGATGCTTGCCTTCTTGAGCGAGACGGACACCTTCGCCAAATACCGCCGCTTCACAAGCGAGCTGGTTACCTTGCGGGCGGACATCCAGTCGCTCCAGCGTCAGCGGGATTTCGTCCATCGCCTGCAGCAGCTGCGCACCGATATCCGCTCGCTGCAGGAGGATAAGATCCACCTGCAGAGCGCGATCGAGGCCGATGTCGAGACAAAAAGCGCGAGTCCTGAAAGCCTATTCTCGGCGATCCGACTCTACTTCAACGAGATCGTCGAGGAGGTCATCGACAGCAAGGCCTTGCTCAACGTCTCCGTGAACCGGTTAGGGCATCTCGAGTTCAAGGCCGAACTACTCGACGAGGCTGGAAATGCTACAAGCGCCGATCGCGGCCACAGCTACCGAAAGCTGCTCTGCGTCGCGTTCGATCTGGCACTAATCCGAGCCCACTTGGGCGAAGCCTTCCCACGCTTCGCCTATCATGACGGCGTGCTCGAATCCCTCGACGACCGCAAGAAAGAGCTGCTGATCTCCGTACTGCGGCGCTACACCGAGATGGGGATCCAATCGATCGCCACGCTGATCGATTCCGATCTTCCGAAGCGTCTGGCCGACCAGCCATTCTTTGAGACGGAGGAAATTGTGCTGCTTCTCCATGACGAAGGCGAAAACGGCCGGCTGTTCAAAATGGCGTCCTGGTAACCGGCGATCGCCGTTCACCTATTGACGTGAGCTCAAATTGGTAGCCGTGCGCCAAACTTGTTCGCGATCAGTATTTCCAGCCTGAAGACCAGCATCAGCTGGATGAACAGCCGGGAACTGCGCGCCAGATAGGCCGCGTAGCTGATGTTCTCGCCGTCGCCCTGCCCTCCCTTGCCGGCGCGATAGGTAATCAGCCCCGATGCTCGGTCGAATGTCATGCCACCGTGGTGCGACGCATTGCGCAGCTGATTGTCAAACTCGGCTGCGACTGCCGAAAGCGCCGGATTGCTGGCGAAGGCGCGCGTGCGGCCCGCTTTGTCGGTCGCACGGTACTTTTCGAATGTAATCGACGCCAGTTGGTCAAACGGGCGGTCCTCGATCATATTATTGATCGCGGTCAGGATCTCTACGTTGTCGCCAAAGGCTTCAAACGCGTTGCCGTAAAACATCCGCGTCAGGTCGAAGTTTGACGACGCGGCGACGTGGCCGTCGTCAACGGCAATGTCGGAGGCTACGAGCTGATGGACCTGTGAGAATTCAGTGAATGCTCCGAGATAGGCCTTACATATTTCGAAGTAGCGGCGGCTATGTGTCGCGCTAAGTTCGGTATCGTAAAAGGCGACAAAGCGCTCAAAGTCGGCCTTATAAACCGCCACGCCTAGCTGCTCGAATATTCCTTCCCAGAGCTGTTCAAAATAAGGACGCGTCAGGTCACCAATAAATTGAAAGATCCAGTCTTGGATAGATGTCGGTGTGTCCTCATAGCCGGCGGTACTGAGGAAGGAGTCGATCCGCTTTTGCGCCAGATCGGCCTTTCCGTTGCGGGTAAGTGACCAAGCCGCACGCAACTGTGGCCATTCCTCGGTGACACGAGCGCGCCGCGGCGATTCATCAAGAGATGGAAGCTCCCCGGGCAATCCTATCCTCGTGCGTGCCTCGAGCATGGCGTCCACAAGCTTGCTACTAAGCTCGATGCTGGGAAAGGCATCAGCTCGGCCGATGTCCTCCTTTGTGAACACGAAGCTCGGATGAAGATTGATGACCGGAGCACTATCATCACGCGCTGCCCGAGTGGCATTTGGACCAAACGTCATGCCAACATTGTCTTCGAGCGTGATACCCATTTCTTGACCGCAATTCCGGCATTGGAAGTGGTGCGCCTGGATTGGCTCACCACCCATTCCGATGCGCAGCACGTGGACCGTTCCGCACTCATCGCATGAAGCATATTCTCGAACGATCATTCTTCGTTCGATAAATGATGCGGCCTGCAAGGTCACTAGCTCGATGGCATTGCCCTTGGGCAGATGAATGGGTGGCCGCAGTTCGGCTAGGCGATTGTGAATGCGGCGTCCAAACCTAGGCCGAAGTGAAACGCCCGCCTTTGAGGTGCGGGCGCCGCTCCCCTTCCCCTATCTCCTACCTAGCGCAAACGGCGCCACTGATCGGCTTTGCACTGGTACGTTTTGGGTATACCTTAGAAGGACCGACACGCGGCTGGTGCTTTATAGGCCGCCAGGTGACGTAAAAAGGACTGGGCAAACAAGCACCACGTATCAAAGACCGCAGCATGTTCATCCGGGCCTACCTGCGCGCTTCCACCTCTGAACAGGACGCATCTCGCGCACGTGAAGCTCTCGATGCATTCGCTGCGGAGCGAGGCTTACAGAACGCCGTGCGCTACGTTGAAAATGAGAGTGGGGCTATGGCACGCGCCGGCCGATCAGGTGCAGCGACAACACGTCATATCCGGTCAGCAAGACATAGCTCGCGGCGCTCAGGGCCAGCGCGGATGCAAGCGCCAACGGGGGCATCGCGTGCAGTGCCGTCCAAACCTCGTCTCAGCCGATGCCCGCGAGGATCTCACGCAGAGCCAAGCCGGCGATGGCCAGCACCGCGACCGTCAGGCCTATCATGACTAGGGTACGGAGCACTTTAGTCTGTCTCGGCGTCCCTCGCGGCTCAGGCTGCTGTGACGCTCGCGGAAGGAGTTCCGCACACGGCGATTGACGTCCGCACACAAAGTTTCGAACAAATACCGCGGCTACATTACACGAACCTTACTGTTCCCTCCAAAATACGCATGTCAGCAACATTCTTTTTTGCATGGAACTGCAATCTGATTGCCCCGTTTATTTTTCTGTTCGACAGCTTTTTAGACGCAAAAATGGAGAAAGATCATGGGCGAATTTACTGACAAGCTGGACGCGGGAGGCAACAAGATCGCAGGCAAGGCTAAAGAGCTTTACGGCGATGCCACCGATAACGAGCAGCTGGAAGCCGAGGGCAAGGCACAGCAGCTCAAGGGCACCGGCCAGGATGTGAAGGGCAGCGTCAAGGGCACCCTTGGCGACAAGGTCTAACTGATTGAATCTTCGAGGCAGGGCTGTCCCGCGCCAGCGGGGCAGCCCTTCTTCTTATTCTCGTCTGACGCTTCATACGAATGGGCGCCGCACAGAGCCGTCTTCCGCTGCCAACACAGTTGCAGGGAATCCGAAGAAATATGTCAAAGTTGTTGGCTAACCGCACCTCTGGGACGATAGGGTCGGTATGTCCGCTCACGCCTCCAGGCACACGCTCTTTGCCGCTCTAGCCGCCAACGCCGGGATCGCCATCGCCAAGTTCTGCGGGGCTGCCTACACCGGCTCGTCCGCGATGGCTTCGGAGGGCA
Source organism: Sphingomonas sp. RIT328 (assembly GCF_000632225.1). Taxonomy (GTDB): domain Bacteria; phylum Pseudomonadota; class Alphaproteobacteria; order Sphingomonadales; family Sphingomonadaceae; genus Sphingomonas; species Sphingomonas kyungheensis. The sequence continues at coordinate 47,827 of NZ_JFYV01000013.1, read as the reverse complement.
TTCATAGCCTCGTGGACACGGGCAATCAGGTCTTGCTGCTCTTCGGTATGAAGGACGCGAGCCGACCCGCCGACGCATCTCACCCGTTCGGCTATGGTCTCCGCCTGTACTTCTGGGGTTTCGTTGTTGCGATGGCGGTCTTTGCCTTGGGGGCGGGTGTCGCGATCTACGAGGGCGCCGAGAAGGTCGCCCACCCCGAGCCCATCGAAAGCGCATGGGTCAACGTCGTCATCCTCTTAATAGCCATCCTGCTGGAAGGCTCCTCCTTGGCAGTGGCCTTACGCCAGGTGCGCAGTGAGGCGAAGCGCCGCGCTCTTGGTATGATGGAGACGATCCGTCAGCATCGTGATCCTACGGTCTTCGCTGTGGTCTACGAGGAAACAGCTGCCCTCGCCGGCCTGTTTGCCGCCCTGATTGGTATTGGCCTCGCGGTGCTGCTCGACATGCCGGCGCTCGATGGCTGGACCTCGATTGCAATCGGCGTAATCCTGGCCTTCACGGCCCTGAGCCTCGCTCGGCGCTGCTATGTGCTCATGACTGGGCAGGCCGCCGATCCGGCCATTGAGGATCGGCTGCGCGAGATCCTCGGGCGCGTAAGGCCGATCGAGCAGGTCAACGAGGTGCGGACCATGCACTTTGGTCCGTCGGAGGTGCTGGTACTCGTCTCGGCCGACTTTGTAGACGATACGCTGGCTGGCACCGTTGAACGCATAGTATCGGATGTTGAAGATGGCATCCGCGAGGAATTCCCGGAAGTGCGCCGCGTATACATCGAGGCGCAGTCCACCCATCGTCACCGCGAAGCGCTTGAGGACATAGGCGAGGAGCCGGACGCACTTGAACGCGACGATTACGAAGAAGATTTCGAGGATACTGACCATACCTCGCGGCCAATTACGCAGAGCACTAGGATCAATTAATGGATGCCACTTGGCTGACGTGGATTGAAGCGGCCTTCCTTGGGTTGCTTCAGGGTCTCACGGAGTTTCTTCCTGTCTCATCGAGCGCCCACCTACGGATCGCAGGTGCCCTTTTGCCATCGGGGGTCGATCCAGGCGCTGCTTTCACCGCCGTGACGCAGATCGGCACGGAGGCAGCCGTTCTGATCTACTTCCGCGCCGACATCTGGCGTATCGCTACGGCATGGCTGGGATCTCTGATCCGCCGCCCCGCCGCCCTATCGCCAGATGCACGCATGGGCTGGCTTGTCATTCTAGGCACGTTGCCTATCGCGGTCCTGGGCTTGTCATTCAAGCACGCGATCGAGGGCAGTCTGCGGGATCTGCATCTCACCGCAACGATGCTGATCGTTTTCGGCTTGCTTTTGGGCTTGGCGGACCGTCTCGGCACGAAGCGACTGACGCTTGAGCAGCTCAGCTGGCGTAACGGCCTGATCCTCGGCTTTGCACAGGCTATGGCGCTTGTGCCTGGCGTATCAAGGTCGGGTGGTACGATCAGTGCGGGCCTTATGCTCGGCTTCACCCGCGAGGCAGCGGCGCGATATTCGTTCCTGCTTGCGATCCCGGCGGTGCTGGCATCGGGTGTTTTCGAGCTTGCGGATAGCTGGGGTCAGTTCGGTGCATTCGGGCCAGGGCCAACTCTGCTTGCGACGGTGATCGCCTTTGTCTCGGGCTATGGCGTGATCGTCGCCTTCCTGCGCATCATCGCAACGCGAAGCTACATGCCGTTTGTCGTTTACCGCCTCGTTGCAGGCCTCGCGGTCTTCGCTCTGCTCGCCATGAATGTCATTCCGGCAAGGTAAATGAAGAGGCCGTCGATATCCCCGCTCACCGCGAAGCTTACTCCCTCCGCCACGAGACGAGCCACGGCGCAGCACATTGCCTGCGCGCTTCTGCTGCTGGTGACCGGATGCACCAAGCTGCCAGCGGCAAAGCTCGCTTCTGGTGCCGCCCCGATCCCGGCAGAGTCGAACGTCGTGCACTCCGCCGACGGCGCCGAGGCGAGCACCACTCTGGAGGTTCTCACCTTCAATATCGAAGGATTGGGGTGGCCTGCTCGTCGCGGGCGAGCTTCTTCGCTGAAGCAGATCGGCGCCACCCTTGCTGACCTGAATGCCCGCGGGAAAGCCCCGGACGTCATCCTCGTGCAGGAAATGTTCAGCGCGGCCGCGGTCAAAGCTATGACGCAGGCTGGTTACCCGTACCGAGCTTGGGGTCCGACACGGACACAGCGGAGCCGCCTGACTGCGACAGATCGGATGCGTGGTCCAAAGCTTTGGAGGAAAGGTGAGACTGGCTTCCATCTTGTTGGGTCGGGTCTGGCTGTGCTCAGCCGCTATCCGATCATAGCCAGCGAGTCAGAACCGTTCGGCAAAAACCGATGTGCCGGTTTCGATTGCCTCAGCAATAAGGGCATTCAGCATGTGCGGATTGCCGTACCGGGCGTTTCTCAACCGATCGATATCTTTAACACACATCTAAATTCTCAAAAGGCTTCAAGGGTGCCGCCCGAGAGGCATGGTGCGGCACATGCGCTTCAGGTGAACGAGTTGGCGCGCTTCGTTGCCGCAAAATCGGCGCCTAGGGCGCCCGGGATCTTTGGCGGAGATTTCAACATGCGCGGCGCTTCGGATCGACTGGCCCACTTCGAAGCGAGCCTCAGCGGGTTCACGATGGTGCACCGTTACTGCGCCGCGCCAAATGCCGCCTGTGAGGTTGCGGCCTCTTGGGACGGCGACGAACCCTGGTTGGACACAGAGGATCTGCAGCTCTTCAGCAGCGGTGCTGCCGTTACCGTGCGACCTACCAAGGTCGAGGCCATGTTCGACGCGCCGGCATCGGGTGATCGCCTGTCTGACCACGACGGATTGAAGGTGGCCTATCGGCTTGCCTGGCAATCGACGCGGGGAACGGTCGAGAGTAATAAGATAGTGGAGTCATGTGCCTTGCATCTACAACGATGGCAGCAATAGACGAGGCTTGCGATTCAAGGACGTGTTGCCCTAGTAAAGAGCGACTGGGAGTTCGGCATTTAAATGCGGATAGCTCGATCGTTGAATGCTTATTATCCATAACAGAGCGGTGGACGCCGCAGCGAGAGATCCCGAGCTTCGATTGAAGCGGTAGAAGCCCCGCAGTCCCAATCAAGCGACGGCGCTTCCCCGTTGACACCTCATTGCAGGTCATTGGCCGCTTTTACACCCACATCGGTTCTGTAACCGCTCATAAAGGCGAACCCCCGAGGCACAAGTTGCTTGGAGAAACAGCCTCATGCCCTTCAATTCGCGCAAGTCCGATCGTCACGTCATTGCGGCCGACATCCGGGTCACCGACGAACGAGGCAATCGGACGGACCTCGTTGCCGTCGATATGTCTCGCACCGGGCTAGGAACCGATGGCTTGATCCAGCTGAAAGCGGGTCAATCCGTTACAATCGAGTTGCCGGATGGGACCGTCAAGCATGGTAGTACTGTATGGAGAGAGGATTTTTCAGGAGGGCTGCTGTTCGATCAAGAGATGACTGAACAGGAACTACACCGTACGATGCGCTCGCTCGCGTCCAGGCAGCAGTTCTGATCCGTAGCAGAACCTAGCGGGCATAACTCGTTGCCTCCTGTCAAACTTTGTACGGTTCGTACTTAACCTGCATCAACGGCTAGAAATAGGCAGACGCTTACTATGTACGTCTGAGGGTGATGACATGAGCGATCGCGAATTAGCCTGGAAACGTGAGGCAGCCGTGCTGCAAAGCGGACTCCTTAGCGTTGGTCACGGCTCTGAAATTGCGAGCATAGTCAGCTTTGTTGCGGCTAGGTACGAAGCGCCCATTGCAGCTCTATCCATCCTATTCGGTGGAAAGCAGATCGTCTTTTCGGCCGTTGGCATAGATGTGAAGGAAACGCGCAGGGACGATTCGTTTTGCAACATAGCCATACAAGACCCGGCGCGAGCAACCGTGGCTCTGAACGCCTTGGCAGACGATCGCTTTAACAACCTCGCACCAGTCCAAGGCGACCCATTTATTCGCTTCTATGCTGGTGCGCCGATTATTGATCACAGAGGAAATGCCTTAGGCGCATTGTGTATCGCTGATATCAAGGCACGCGATAATTTCGATCCTGCCGACTTGATCGAACGCGGCCGCGAAATCGCCAACCTGATTAGAGAATGGTGACAGTAAAATGCCGTGCCGGGCGACTAAACAAGACGGTGCAGCGCGAGTGAACGGGATCTGTCGTAGACGTGCATTTCTAAAACCTTTGATTGGCGTCTACTGCCTCAAGAGGCGGGACATACAAGACGCTCTAAGTCCAAGACTTCTGCGGCAATGCCGCGGAAGTCCTGTATCATACCTCTGGCGGCTGCACGCTTAGATAGAAATTACGCCTTCGTCGCCGCCATCCCAGTAGCGGATTGTCGTAGCATCGATACGAATCATCACAACACCGGGGGTGTCAATGCCTTCGGGAAAGTAGCGATCAAGATCCTTCGTCCAGTGATCGGCAAACGCGGCCTTGTCCTCAATCAGCGCCGCAACGCCTTCAACGGTGACAAACAACGGAGGACCACCGAGCATTCCAGCGGCACCGGTATAGCTGAGAGTGACGTGCGGGTCGGCGCGCAGATCTGCGATCTTGCGCGAGTTTTGATAGGCAAAGAAGTAGCTGTCGCCTTCGTATTCAACATCACCATTGTTGCTCATCGGACGCGCCGTCATCGTGCCATCTGACGAGCGAGTGGCCATCATCGTGTAATCCAACTTGGCCATTATTTTTGATAGATCGTGTAAGCTAAGCTTCGACATCACGTTGCTCCTTTCGCGCGGGTGCGAGTATCCCGAATGCTCGTAACGAATGTAATGACGGGTTGATCGCACAAGCCCATGTCGAACGGCTCAGATCCTGTTATGATGCCCCGATGCTAAAAACTCGATCGAAACGGCTTGCGGCCAACAGCGCAACCGCGGTGCAGAGCCTTGCCGAGATTGAAGAGGCAATCGCCACGCTCGGCAATGAAGACCTGCTCGACCTTGCGGACATCTTTCGCGAAAAACCCACCACATCGCTCGCAAGGCTGGCTGCAGCCGAGATGACCAGACGGGGTATCAGCCTTTAATTTCTCCTGACCCGAGCGCTATTAAGGCGAGTATCCACACAAAGGCTCCTGACGCGGGAGTCCGAGAAGAGTGAGTGAGAATGTCCCAGTCTGCTAATGCCGTTGAGCTTGCCACGGAACTCACCATTGCCTGGCTGCGCAACTCCAATACCCGCACCTCAGCAGATGACGTTCCGGCCTTCCTGCAGTCGATGCACGCTGCCCTCGCCAAGCTTGAGACGCCGGCGGTTGAAGAGGAAGCCGGCTCTACGGATTTCACGCCGGCCGTTTCGGTGCGTAAATCACTCGCTTCGCGGGACCACATCATCTCGCTGATCGACGGCAAGCCTTATCGGACGCTGCGCCGCCACCTCAACTCCAACGGCTTAACGCCCGACGAGTACCGCCAGCGCTATGGCCTCAAGCCCGACTATCCGATGGTTGCGCCCTCCTATAGCGAGAACCGCAGTGCCATGGCCAAGACGATCGGACTTGGTCGCAAGAGCAAGCAGGCAGCCCCTGCCTCTAACGCCGCTGAAGAAGGCGAAGCGGAAGTATGATGGCGTAAGGGCAGACACAAAGCGTCTGCCCATCTAGGTAAGTGAGATCAAACTCCTGACTAATGCCCAAGTTGTCTTTGTCCTCCTTGCGTATGGCGCCTTGGGCGAGTTGGTGCCTTACGGCTCCTCGTCGGCCGCCGTCTCGCTGATCAATCGCGTCGCAGCTTTCGCTCGGTGCAAAGCGGTAACCCGTTTCACCTGAGCGATGCTGCATCCGGCTAGCTCGGCTGTTCGCGCGATGCTCATGCCGGCATCGCGCAGGCTGATGATACGCCGGTGATGGGCAAGGTCGGGCTTGCGGCCGGTATAGCGCCCTGCCCGCTTTGCGATTTCGATACCTTCGCGCTGCCGCTCGCGCCTGGCCTCGTAATCATCCCGCGCGGTCTGCAGTGCGACACGCAACAGCATGTCCTGCACCGCCTCGAGCACGATCCTCGCAACTCCGGCACTGTCGGCGACGAGATCGGATAGGTCGACGATGCCGGGCACGGCAAGTCGCGCCCCCTTCCCCCGGATCGTTGCCACCAGCAGCTCTGCCTCGGGCAACGGCAATCGGCTGATCCGGTCGATCTTCTCCGCTATGACGACTTCGCCTGGCTGCAGGTCTTCAACCATGCGCAGCAGCTCGGGCCGATCCGACCGGGCACCCGATGCCTTCTCCCGGTAGACCGCCGCGACATAGAAGCCTGCCGCCCTAGCGCCGGCAACGATCGACTCCTGCCGCGCGAGATCCTGCTCGTCGGTGCTCACCCGTAGATACACCCGCGCCGCCTGAATGATCGTGTTCGGCTGTCCCAGCATCGTTCCTCGGCTCGTATCGGTATACCTCAGTTCGCCATTGTCATCACTGGTGGCCGCTATGACGCCCAGGCGAAGCTATGTGACTAGGCTTATCAAGCCGATGCCAGATAGCCTTGTATAGGCCTGTTCAGGCGAAATACGTTAAGCCTCCCTCTTCCCGGCCGCGGCCGTTGGCGCAATGTTTCATCATCCGGTACAACTCTTGTGTCAGTACAGCTAGCATGTCGCTATGCGCTGACATCTTTTCCGAAGGGCGTGGATCGATGGCCTTGCAGACGATAGATAGCAGCGTAGCCAGTAACCGACGTATGGTACTGCCAGCATCTGTGCGAAAGGCCATGGGTTGCAGGGTGACCCCAAGATCATTCCGACCGTAGAAGATGATCAAGTTCGTCTGTCACCAATCAGGCATGGCGTATCGCGCGCGCAGGCGTTGTACCGCGAACATGCCAAGCATGCCCGTACGACAGAGGACTTCCCTGACGCACGGAAAGGAGAAGCAGCAGCCGGCCTCGACGGGGTGTCATCTGGCTCCAAGGCTCGAGACGCGTACTATCGGCTGTCCTCGACGCATCCGCTGTGCTGGCATTGGTGCGCGAGGAAAGCGGTGCCGATAAGGTCACACCGCATATAGGTCGAGCAGCGATCTCAGCAGTCAACCTTCAGGATGTCGTCAAGGAGCTTCTGCTCAGCGGCCTTGATGAGGCGACTACGCGCGAATTCCTCGGTGAACTCCGACTGGACGTTCGTGCCCATGATGTCGAAGCAACCTATGCCGCTGCCGCTCTGCATGCCCAGACACGCCAATATGGCCGCGGGCTGGGCGATCGACCGTGTCTTGCGCTTGCCGTTCAGCTTGGCGTCCCCGCCCTTACGGCCGATCGGGAGTGGCAAAATGGGAAGATCAGGAATTTGAAGGTCGAGCACATCCGCTAGGTGCTCAGCCCCGGCATCTGGTGCATCGGACCGACGATGAACCGGTTTGGCTCTGACGTCCAGATCTTGGCCATGTATTCCTAGGGCGTGAGGCCGCTGAGGGTCTCGAGCACGGCATTACTGGTCTGTTGGGAGCCAATACTTCTCCAGCAAATGTGTTCTTGCGCATACATAGGTCGTATTGCGCTGCTTGCGCAGCAGGCAAGCCAAACTACCCAAAATTGAAGTAGCCTGCCAGCTTTGTTCGGGGCGATATTATCAATATCGCTTCGCCGTGGTTCAGTATCTTGTAGAAGGCGCCAGGGCGCTTCAGCGTTCCTGGCAAGTCTCCTAACGGACTCGCGCCATTCTTACATCCGCCGAAGGCCGCTTCATAAGGGGCTCTGCTGCTGGCGGCCGGGAGGGGCGTCGTCATCCAGCCGTCTGGCGGCATCAGATCGGTACCGGACGTTGTCCTCTTAACTCTGACCAGGCGAACGGTCGACGCCCTGGAAAGCTGGACAACCAAGGCATCACAGCTCTCCCGCAGTCCAAAGCCGCCACCCGCAAAAAGCGTGCGCTCGATTTCCATTCCGGCAGGAATCTGGTCGCGCGGCCATGTTGGCCCGGTACAACCGGTCATCACCAAACCGGCCAACAAGATTACGCTCTGGGTCTTCATGGTGCCCTACCACGTGTGTCTCAAACGCGGGCAGGAATGCGCTCGTCACGTGCAGATTTCGTGTGTTTCATGCGCGCTTATCGAGCTTCCTCCATGTCCGCGCAAGGCGGCGCGGCAAGCCCCGCCCTGCCCGATGGCCCGGCAGCCGTCTTACAAGGATGGTGAATAAGGAACGACAAATGGGGCGACCTAAGCCGCGTCGGCTGGATCCAAACATCCCGCGCGCGTGAGCAGATCGATCGCATCGTCGATACGACGTGCGGCGGTCGCATTGAGCTGCGCGCGATCGTCGCCGATCAGCGCGCGCATCTGGTGGGGGACGAACACCATGTCGATGAACCGGCCCGCGACATCCGATGCTTGCGCGATCCGGTCGGGCGCGGCGTCGGCGCCGGCAATCGCCTGGGCGACGCAGGTGACGCCGCCATTGCGGCCGATCCGGTCCACCAGCCGGGCGAGATCGGGCATCCGGTGGGCGGTGGTGACAACGACACGCATCAGCGCGACCGCCTCGGGCGTCAACGTATGCTCCAGCAGGCTATGTCCCACCGCGCGCAGCCGGTCTTGGACGCACAGATGCCACGGCACCACGCCTGACGGCACCAGCGTGTGATCCACCATTCGCCGCACCACGGCCGTGAACAGCTCCTCCTTATTGGCATAGCGGGCGTAGAGACTCGCCTTCCCCGCGCCCGCCTGCGTCACGACTTGATCGCAGCTCGTCGCGTCATATCCGATCCGCAGGAACAGGTCCGTCGCGGCGTCAAGAATCCGGCGATCGACGTCGCCGGCCTGGTCGGCGGACGGTCGACCGCCGCGTCGCCGTTTCGCTAAATCGGGCTTTGGGTCGGTAAGCGTTTGCATCACGCAACCATATAAGCCATGCGCCGGTTGAATGAAACTGAACGGTATAGTTCAGTTTATTGGCAAGGGGTTTGGCGATGGCGGGGATGACGCTCGAGGACGTGAACGGCCACGGTGACGGCGGGGTCGCGCCACGGACGATCGCGCTTGCCGGTGCGACCGGCGATCTCGGTGGGCGCGTGCTATCTGCCCTGATACGGCGTGGCGTGGACGTGCGGGCCCTGGTCCGCAGCGGAACGCCGGCCGCGGCGCAGGATGCCGTACGTGGGCGGGGCGGAACGCCGGTCCCTGTCGATTTTGCCGATCAGGCTGCGCTCTCGGATGCGCTGGCGGGGGCGGAATGCGTCGTCTCGGTCCTGAACGGGCTGGAGCCGGTCATTCTCGGTCTTCAGGGCCGTCTTCTCGACGCGGCGGTTGCGGCGGGTGTACCGCGCTTCATCCCGTCCGACTTCTCGCTCGATTTCACGAAGACCCGCCCCGGCGACAATCGCAACATGGACCTGCGACGCCGCTTCATGGCGCGTGTCGATGCAGCGCCGATCCGCGCGACCTCGATCCTCAACGGCGCCTTCGCCGACCTGCTGACCGGTGAGGCGCCGATCGTGCTGCCGCGTTTCGCCCGCATCCTGTACTGGGGCGACGCGGACCAGCCGCTCGACTTCACAACAAAAGACGATGTCGCTGATTATACCGCCGACGTGGCGCTCGATGCCGATGCGCCCCGCCTCCTGCGGATCGCCGGCGACGTCGTGTCTCCGCGCGACCTCGCGATCCTGATGACGCGTCTCGAGGGCCGAAGGTGGAAGCCGTTCCGTGCAGGTGGGCTCGGGCGTCTCTCGATGCTGATCCGCGTCGCGCGCACGCTGTCGCCGACCAGCGATGCGCCGTTCCCGGCCTGGCAAGGCATGCAATATGTTCGCGACATGTCGAGCGGCCGCGGCAAGCTCTCGCCGCTCGACAAGGATCGCTACGGCAAGACCGACTGGACGCGCGTCGAAGCCGTCCTCGCCCCGACACGCTGATCGCCCCTTCCGGAGTCCTATCATGAGCGATGCCGTCCAGCCGTTTCCCATCCACATCCGCCAAGCCGACCTCGACGATCTGGCCGATCGTCTCGCCCGCACCCGCTGGCCCGATGCCGGCACAGTGCAGGACGGGTCGCAGGGTCCGCAATCGGACCGCATCCGCGCGCTCGCCCAGCGATGGCAGGACGGTTACGACTGGCGTGCCACGGAGACGCTGCTCAACGGCTGGGGCAGCAGCCGCACGGTGATCGACGGGCTCGGCATCCACTTCCTCCATGTCCGCTCTCCCGAACCGGACGCGACACCGCTGCTCCTGACCCACGGCTGGCCGGGATCGGTGCTCGAATTCCGCGACGTGATCGGCCCGCTCAGCGACCCGCGCGCGCATGGCGCCGACGCGTCGGACGCCTTCCACCTCATTATCCCTGCGCTGCCCGGCTTCGGCTTTTCCGATAAGCCGACCGAGCCGGGTTGGGGCGTCGGCCGCACCGCTTCGGCTTGGGGCGTGCTGATGCAGCGGCTCGGCTATGGTGATCGCTGGATGGCGCAAGGCGGAGACTGGGGTGCTGCAGTCACCACGGCGCTGGCGCATATGCGTATGCCGGGCCTCGCCGGTATCCACCTCAACATGGTGATGGCCCAGCCGACACACGAGGAACGGGCGAATGCGACGCCGGCCGAGCAGCGGATGCTGGACGATGCGGCGCGCTACGACCGCGACTATTCGGGGTACATGAAGCTGCAGTGCACACGGCCGCAGTCGCTTGCCTTCGCGCTCGCCGACTCGCCGATCGGACTGGCGAGCTGGATCTACGCGCTGTTCCAGGACGTATCCGACAGCGATGGGCAGCCCGAACGGGTCATTCCGCTCGACCATCTGATTGACGACATCATGCTGTATTGGCTGCCGAACGCAGGGCCAAGTTCGGTTCGCTTCTATTGGGAAGCCGCGCAGGAGATGGCGAAAGGGATGCCGGGCGCGCCCGTGCCGCTGCCGGCCGGGGTCAGCATGTTCCCCGGTGAGCAGGTGCGGCTGTCCCGCCGTTGGACCGAGGCGCGCTTTGCCGATCTTCGCTATTTCGGAGAGGCCGCGAGCGGTGGGCATTTTGCGGCGATGGAGAACGCCGAAACGTTCGTGGAGCACGTCCGCGCGACGTTCCGAGCCATATAGCACCCGACGGGTTGGAAGCCGTTTGACAGTGTGCGGCCGCCAGGACCCAGAACCAGACGGTGAGGGTGCCTTCGTGCCCACCCGAGTTCGGACGTTCGTACAGCGGACAGCGGCATGATGTACCCCGAGCCAGCGCCGTGCTGCTGCGATATGACGTAATGCCGTCCTCTGGACGATCAGGACGAATACCAGCGTCGCTCCGAGCACCGGAATGCCAACGATACGCGCTGCGATCGCGTCGACCAGCCCGACCTGGAAGCAAGGTCGCGGCATAAGCGAATTGGCAAGGGGCGCGATCGAGGGTATCATGCCCGTCGAGGGCCATCGAAAGAGGGTCCTCGTTGATCGCGCCGGTGCCCCGCGAGGGGTTTAAATGGGAATGCGGTGCGGAGGTGATCCTCCCAATCCGCGGCTGTCCCTGCAACTGTAAGCGGTGAGCGAAAGCGTCATGCTCCCCATGCGGGGGGCGGCCACTGGAACGCGTCGGTCCTTCTGACCGGCGATCTGGGAAGGCGATGCCGGAGCTACGACCCGCGAGCCAGGAGACCTGCCGGCGATAAGGTCGCTCTTGCCTTGGCCCAGGGGATGGTCGCGGCACGGTTCTCCGTCTGAGCGACGAATCTGTGCGGCCGGGGCCGCATCGGTGCGTGGCTGGGCGGCTTCACGGCGCTCGTCCGTCGTCGCGCGCCGTCCGCAATCGGCCCCGCCCGTTCGTTGCTGTCGCGCCGCGGGGAAGAGCATGTCCGATCTGTCCAAGGTTCCCGTCACCATCGTCACCGGCTTTCTCGGAGCCGGCAAGACGACCCTCATCAGCCATCTGATCCGTCACGCGGGGGGGCGTCGTCTCGCCGTGGTGGTCAACGAATTCGGCGTGCTGGGTGTCGACGGCGACATCCTGAAGGGCTGCGCGATACCGGACTGTCCGGCCGAGAACATCGTCGAGCTGGCCAACGGCTGCATATGCTGCACCGTCGCGGACGACTTCATTCCGACCGTCGAGACGCTCCTTGCGATGGAGCCGCGGCCCGATCACATCCTGATCGAAACGTCCGGACTTGCCCTGCCCAAGCCGCTGCTCAAGGCGTTCGACTGGCCGGCGATCCGGTCCCGCATCACGGTCGACGGGGTGATCACGCTGGCGGACGCGGAGGCGGTCGCGGCCGGACGGTTCGCGCCGGATCTCGCCGCAGTCGACGCGCAGCGGGCGGCCGATCCGAGCATCGATCACGAGACGCCGCTGTCCGAGGTGTTCGAGGATCAGCTCGCCTGCGCCGACCTGGTGCTGCTCACCAAATGCGACCTCGCCGGCCCATCCGGCGTCGCCGCGGCGCGTGCGATCATCGCCGCCGAGACCCCGCGCCCGCTGCCGATCGTGGAACTCGTGGACGGCATCGTCGCCCCCCACGTCGTGCTCGGGCTCGGCGCGGCCGCGGAGGACGACCTCGCCGCCCGCCCCTCGCATCATGACGGTGAGGACGAGCATGAGCACGACGACTTCGATAGCTTGGTCCTTGCATGGGGCGAGATCGCTGACCCGAACGACCTCGCGGGTCGGATCGAGGCGCTTGCCGCCGGTGGCGACGTGCTGCGCGTGAAGGGCTATGCCGCGGTCGCGGGCAAGCCGATGCGGCTGCTCGTGCAGGCGGTGGGAGCGCGGGTGCGCGTTCAATACGACCGGCCGTGGCGCGGGGACGAGGTGCGCGCGACGCAGCTCGTGGTGATCGCCGAACGCGACCGGCTCGATCCGTCGACGATCAGGGCGGCGCTGGCGGCCTGATCCGCCATGCACGTCGTCTTCCGCGAAACGCACGGGCTCGAAGAGGGCGCGGCACCGCGCGATCTGGGGCAGGACGCCGCGGATCTCGTCGTGCTGTCCTTCTCCGACAGCGACCTCGGCGCCTTCGCCGCGGGGTGGCGCGCGGGCGGCGTCGGCATGCCGAGCCTGCGGCTCGCCAATCTTGCCGAGCTGGCCCACCCGCTCTCGGTCGACACGTACGTCGAGCGGACGCTGGGTGCGGCAAGGGGCATATTGATCCGGTTGATCGGCGGCATCGCCTATTGGCCCTATGGCGTCCAGCAGGTCGAGGCGCTCGCCCGCCGGCGGCGGATCGCCCTGGCGATCGTTCCCGCCGACGGCCGCGAGGATCCGCGCCTCGACGCGGCGTCGACGCTGCCCGCATCCACGCTGCGCCGCCTCGCCGAGCTCTGCGACGTCGGCGGTGCATCCGCGGCGCGCGCGGCCATCGCGCAGCTCGCCCTCGCCGCGGGGCTTTACGTGACACCCGGCCCGACGGCGCGCGCCATCGCCCCGGTCGGCGGCTGGCAGCGCGCTGCCGGCGTGATCTGCCCGGCCGCCTTTGCCCTGGCGTCGATCCGGCCGCGGATCGTTCTGGTCTTCTACCGTTCCTATGTGATGGCGGCCGACCTCGATCCGGTCGCGGCGCTGCACATGGCGTTCGAGAGGCGCGGCTACGACGTCATCGCGCTGTTCGCGCCCTCGCTCAAGGAGCCGTCGGCCGCCGGCTGGATGACCCGCTGGCTTTCCGCGCTCGCCCCCGTTGCGATCGTCAACGCGACCGCGTTTTCGGCACGGAATGCCGACGGTGCGACCCCGCTCGACGTCGCGGGCGTTCCCGTGTTCCAGGTGGCGCTGGCGACGTCGGATCGCGCGGCATGGGCCGAGGCCGCGCGGGGCCTGTCCCCCGCCGACCTCGCGATGCACGTGGTGCTGCCCGAAGTGGACGGCCGCCTGTTCGCCGGCGTGGCGAGCTTCAAGGACGCCGGCGGGCGTGACCCCGACCTGCAGTTCGCGCGGCGCGAACATCGCGCCGACCCTGGCCGGATCGCGGGTATCGCAGACCGGGTTCACGGCTGGACCGCGTTGGCTGCGAAGCCCGTGGCGGAACGGCGGCTGGCAATCGTGCTGTCGACCTATCCCGGAAAGACCTACCAGATGGCGCACGCGGTGGGCCTCGACGCGATCGCCTCGGCCCGGGCGATGCTCGAAGATCTGGCGGACGCGGGTTACGCGACCGGCCTCCCGGCTGCGACCGATCTCCCCGCCGCGCTGGCCCGGCGCACCGTCGCATGGCCGCTCTCCGACTATCATGCCGCGCTGGCGAGGCTTCCCGCCGCCCTGCGGGCCGAGGTGACGGCGGCATGGGGTGCGCCGGAGGACGATCCCGCCGTCGCGGACGGCGCCTTCCGCTTTGCCGCCGTCGTCGCCGGCGAGGCCATCGTGGCGCTCCAGCCGGAGCGGGGCGGCGTGGAAACGCGCTCGGACGAGTATCACGACCTGTCCCGCTGCCCACGTCATGGCTATGTCGCGTTCTATCTCTGGCTGCGCGCGCGCGGCACCGACGCGCTGGTCCACGTCGGCGCGCACGGCACGCTCGAATGGCTCCCGGGCAAGGCGGTCGCGCTGTCAGACGCATGCTGGCCCGAGGCGCTCGCCGGCGCGATGCCGATCGTCTATCCCTTCATCGTCAACGATCCCGGCGAGGCTGCGCAGGCCAAGCGGCGGATCGGCGCAGTCGCGATCGGCCATGTCCCGCCGCCTCTCGTCGACGCGGGCAGTGGCATCGGGCTTGGCCGGCTTGAGGCGCTGCTCGACGAGTTCTCCAATGCCGCCGGTCTCGATCCGACGCGTCGCGACCGCCTGCAGCGCGACATCGGGGACGAGGCGGTCGCGCTCGGGCTCGGCGACGCACTCGCGCTCGATCGGGCGCAATCGAGCAAGGAGGCGATCGCGCGGATCGACGCCTTCGTCTGCGACGTCAAGGACAGCCGATATGGCGACGGCCTGCACGTCTTCGGCCGCGGCGAGCAGGGTCCGGCGGAGCGCGACGGCCTGCTCGCCGCGCTCGCCGGACGACGGGTCCCGCCCGGACCATCGGGCTCGCCATGGCGCGGGCGGAGCGACGTGCTGCCGACCGGGCGCAACCTCTACACGACCGATCCGCGCGCGGTGCCGTCCCGATCGGCGCACGCGCAGGGGGTGCGGCTCGCCGACGAGCTCGTTCGCCGCCACCTTCAGGATCATGGCGACTATCCGCGTGCGCTCGTCGTCGACCTCTGGGGCTCCGCGACGATGCGCACCGCCGGCGAGGAGTTCGCGATGGCGCTCCACCTCCTCGGGGCGGAGCCGGTCTGGGATAACGGGTCCGACCGCGTGATCGGAGTCGAGATCCTGCCGCTGATGCGGCTTGACCGGCCGCGGATCGATGTGACGCTGCGCGTGTCGGGGCTGTTCCGGGACGCCTTTCCGACGCTCTGCGCGATGTTCGGCCAGACGGTGCGAGCGCTGGCGGCGCGGGACGAGCCGGCGGACCGCAATCCCTTCGTCGCATCCCTGCCCGGCGCACGCGTCTACGGGCCACGGGCCGGCGACTATGGCGTCGGGATCGGCGACGATGCCGAGGTCTACACGCCCGAAGCCCGCCGGGCCGCAGGCGCCGCATGGCTGGCGGCCTCCGCTCACGCGTTGGACGATGGCGACGGGCGCGCCGACCCGACGGGGATCGCGGCGCGCGTCGCGGCCGCCGACGCCTTCGTCCACGTCCAGGACCTGCCCGAGACCGACCTGCTGCTCGCCGCGGATTATGCCGCGCACGAGGCCGCCTTTGCCGCTGCGCAGGCGATCGCCGGCGGCACCGCCGCCCTGTATCATCTCGATGCGACTGACCCCGCGCGCCCGCGTGCCCGCCCGTTGGCCGAGGAGGTCGCGCGCGTCGTCCGCGCACGCGCCGCGCACCCCGGCTGGATCGACGGCATGATGCGCCATGGCTTTCGAGGCGCGGCGGAACTCGCGGCGACGCTCGACCATCTCGGCGCATTTGCGCACCTCGCAGGCGTCGTGACGCCCGAGGCCATCGACCTCTACCATGACGCGACGCTGGGCCGCGACGACGTCCGCGCCTTCATGGCCGCCGCCAACCCGTCTGCGCTGGCGGCGATGGAGGCGCGGTTCCGAGCGCTTCACGCGGCAGGGCTGTGGGCGACGCGCCGCAACTCGATCCTTGCTCAGCTGGGGGATCCGGCATGAGCATGGTGCGGGGCTGGTGCCCGACGGCTCATCGCCCGATGGCGGCGGGCGATGGCCTGCTGGTCCGCGTGCGGCCGCGCCTGGCACGCATGACGCGCGCCCAGGCGATCGGTCTGTCCGAGGCCGCGGCGGAGCATGGCAACGGTGCCATCGACGTCACCAACCGTGCGAACCTCCAGATCCGCGGCGTCCGCGACGATCGCTGGGCGGCGTTGATCGCCGACCTGTGCGCGCTCGATCTGGTCGACGCCGATCCGGCCTCGGAGACCCGGCGCGCCGTCATCGTGGCGCCCGACTGGCATGACGGCGACGATACGCACCGCATCGCCGTCGAGCTCGCGCAGCGTCTGGCGGAACTGCCGGAGCTGCCCGGCAAGTTCGGCGTCGCGATCGACGCGGGTGCCGCGCCGGTGCTCGGCGACGCTCCCGCCGACATCCGGATCGAACGCGCCGCGGCTGGCGGTCTGATCCTTCGTGCGGACGGGCGCGCGTGGGGCGTTCCGCTGGCGGTCGGTGCCGAGATCGACGCGGTGGTGGCGCTGGCGCGCTGGTTCGTCGGGACCGGCGGGAGCGCCGCAGGCCGGATGGCGCGCCACGCGGTCACCCTGCCCGCCTGGGCAGATGGCGTGATCCCGGCGGCGCCGTCGCGTCCCGCCCCGGCGACGGGACCGCACGCGCAGGGCACGGTCGTCGGGCTCGCGTTCGGCAGGATCGAAGCGCCGGACCTCGCCAAGCTGGCCATGGCCGCGCGCGGCGTGCGGGTGACGCCATGGCGGCGGCTGATCGTGGAGGGGAATGTCGATACCGGGCAGCCCGCATCGGCGCTCCTTCGGGCCGACGCCTGTGTCGGCGCTCCCGCCTGTCCGCAGGCGAGCGTCGCGACCCGTCCCCTGGCGGTCCGTCTCGCACCCCATGTCGATGGCCGGCTCCACGTCTCGGGCTGCGCCAAGGGCTGCGCGCGGGCCCAGGCCGCCGACGTCGTATTGACCGGGCGCGACGGCCGCTTCGATCTCGCCTTCGCCGCCGGAGCGGGCGCCCCGCCCGCGGTGTCCGGGCTCGACCCCGTCCAGATCCTCGCCCGCTTCGGAGCCGATTGATGCCCCACGTCTACGAGACCGACGGCGGTGCGATCTACCGCCAGTCGTTCGCCACGATCCGCGCCGAGGCCGACCTCGCGCGCTTCGCGCCGGAGGAGGAACCGGTGGCCGTCCGGATGATCCACGCGTCCGGCCTCGTCGCGCTGGCGGCGCACATCCGTTTCTCGCCGCATTTCGCACGGGTCGCCCGCGACGCGCTCGCGGCGGGCGCGCCGATCCTGTGCGACGCGCGGATGGTGACGGAGGGGATCACCCGCGCTCGCCTGCCTGCCGACAATCCGGTCGTCTGCACGCTGCACGCGCCGGAGACGCCCGAGCTCGCCCGCGGGATGGGCAACACGCGTTCGGCCGCCGCCCTCGAACTGTGGCGGCCGTATCTGGCGGGCGCGGTGGTGGCGATCGGCAACGCCCCGACCGCGCTGTTTCACCTGCTCGATATGCTCGAGGATCCTGCCTGCCCCCGCCCCGCCGCGATCATCGGCTGCCCGGTCGGCTTCGTCGGCGCGGTGGAGTCCAAGGCTGCGCTGTGGGAGGAGCAGCCGGTGCCCTGCGTCGTGGTCGAGGGACGGATGGGCGGCAGCGCCATCACGGTCGCCGCGATCAACGCTCTCGCGAGCCGCGCCGAATGACCTCGCCCGCCGCCAAGGGCACTATCCACGGCATCGGCCTCGGCCCCGGCGCTCAGGATCTGATGAGCGTGCGCGCCGACCGGCTCGTCCGTGGGGCGCAGCACGTCGCATTCTTCCGCAAGGCCGGCAGGCCGGGTCAGGCGCGGCGCATCGTCGAGGGGATGCTGAGGCGCGACGTGATCGAGTTCGCGATGGAATATCCCGTCACGACGGAGATTCCCGTCGCGGACCCCCGCTACAACGATCGCTTGAGTGGGTTCTACGCCGAGTGCACCGACCATCTCGCCGCCCTGTCGGCGACCGGCGAGGACGTCGTCGTCCTGTGCGAGGGCGACCCCTTCTTCTACGGCTCGTTCATGCACCTGCACAGTCGGCTGACGGGGATCGCACCGGTCGCGGTCGTTCCCGGCATCACCGGCATGTCAGGCGCATGGACCGCCAGCGGTGCGCCGATCACCTGGGGCGAGGACGTGCTGACCGTCTTGACCGCAACGATGCCGGAGGACGAGCTCGTCCGTCGGATCGGCGACACCGACGCGCTCGTGGTGATGAAGATCGGTCGCCACCTCCCGAAGCTGCGCCGGGCGGTGGCCGCGGCCGGGCGGGGCCGCGAGGCGTGGCTGATCGAATATGCCGCCATGCCCGACCAGCGTGTCACGCGCCTGAGCGACGCCGACGCCGTCGCACCGTACTTCTCGATCCTGCTGATCCACGGTCAGGGTCGGCGGCCATGAGCGGCTCGATCGCGGTCGCGGGGCTCGGGCCGGGCGACGCCGCACTGGTGACGCCCGAAGTGGCAACCGCGCTCGCGGACGCCACCGACGTGATCGGCTACATCCCCTATGTGGCGCGCGTCGCCGCGCGCCCCGGGCTGACGCTCCACGCCAGCGACAACCGCGTCGAACTCGATCGCGCCCGCCATGCCCTGCAGCTCGCGATGGCGGGGCGGCACGTCGTCGTCGTGTCGTCGGGCGATCCGGGCGTCTTCGCGATGGCGGCGGCAGTGTTCGAGGCGGTCGAGCACGGTCCGCCGGCATGGCGCGACCTCGATATCCGCGTGCTTCCGGGCATCACGGCGATGCTCGCTGCCGCGGCCCGCGCCGGCGCGCCGCTCGGCCACGACTTCTGCGCGATCAACCTGTCGGACAATCTGAAACCGCAGGCCGTGATCGATCGCCGCGTGCGCCTCGCGGCGGAGGCCGACTTCGCCATCGCCTTCTACAATCCGCGATCGCGGAGCCGGCCCGACGGCTTCGGCCGCGCGCTGGGAATCCTTCGCGACGTCTGCGCCGACGAACGCCCCGTGCTGTTCGCGCGGGCGGTGTCGACCCCGGAGGAGACGCTACACGTCGTCCGCCTCCCCGACGCCCGCCCGGAGATGGCCGACATGCGGACGATGGTCATCGTCGGGTCGAGCGCGACGCGGACGATCGCGCGCAGCGGCGCGCCGTTCCTCTACACGCCGAGGTCGGCGGCATGATCGATCCAGCGCAGGACGTCGTGCACCGTGTGGACCTCGCGGCGGGCAGGCAGGATCGGGCGGTCGATCATCACCACGGGGATGCCGAGCTCGCGCGCCGCGACCAGCTTGGCCTGCGCGCCCGTGCCGCCCGCATTCTTGCAGACGACGATCTCGATCGCGTGGTCGCGCATCAGCGCGACGTCGCCGGCGACGTCGAACGGACCGCGATCGACCACGAGCCGATGGTCTGGCAGTTCAGGCGTGGCGGCAGGCGCATCGACGAAGCGCAGCAGATAGCGGTGCTGCGGCTGCGCGGCGAATGCCGGAACGTGCATCCGCCCGAGCGCGAGCATCACGGCACGACGCGGCCCCGCGAGCGCGGCGACCGCCGCCTGGACGTCGTCGACGGGCCGCCAGTCATCGCCGGGGATTGCGATCCAGGCCGGCCGAGTCAGCGCGACCAGCGGGACGCCTGCCATCGCCGCGGCGTCGAGCGCGTTGCCGCTCATCCGCGCCGCGAACGGATGCGTCGCATCGACGAGATGCGTGACGCGCGTCGCGCGAAGATGGTCGACGAGACCGGCCGCACCGCCGAAGCCGCCGACCCGGGTCCGCACCGGCTGGGCCTTCGGCTGCGCCACCCGACCTGCATAGCTCAGGGTGGCATCGTCGCCGCGCAGCGCCAGCGCCTCCGCCAGCGCGCTCGCCTCGGTCGTGCCGCCGAGGATCAGGATGTTCGGCATGACGGGTGAACTCGGCAAGGCATGGCTGACGATCGTCGGGATCGGCGAGGATGGACCAGCCGGCCTCTCTGCTGCAAGCCGGGAGGCGCTCGCGCGCGCCGAATGGGTGACCGGCGCGGCGCGGCACCTCGCGCTGCTGCCTGATCTCGCATGCGAGACCGCGGTGTGGCCGGTGCCGTTCGACGACGGCATCGCGCCGCTTCTTACGCAGCGCGGGCGGCGGGTCGTGATGCTGGCATCGGGCGATCCGTTCTGGTTTGGTGCCGGATCAACCGTGACGCGGCACCTCGGTCGGCATGAATGGACCGCACATCCGGCACCTTCGACCTTCGGCCTCGCCGCGGCGCGGTTGGGCTGGTCGATCGACGCCGTCGCATGCGTCGGCCTGCATGCGGCACCATTCGAACGGTTGCGTCCCAAGCTGGCGACCGGCGTCCGGGCGATCGTCCTGGTGCGCGACGGCGCGGCGGTCGGCGCGCTCGCGCGCTACCTGCTGGACCAAGGCTTCGGAGACAGCAGGCTCTGGATCCTCGAGGCGCTGGGCGGTCTGCACGAACGCGTCCGCGAGACCACCGCCGCCACGATGGCGTTTGCGGATATCGCGCATCCGGTGGCGGTCGGCATCGCCGTCGACGGGAGCGGTGCGGTTCTCGCCACCGCGTCCGGACGCCCGGACCGATGGTTCGCGCACGACGGGCAGATCACCAAGCGCCCCGTCCGCGCGCTTACCCTTTCCGCGCTGGCACCGAGGCCGTTCGAAACCCTGTGGGACATCGGCACCGGCTCGGGATCGATCGCGATCGAGTGGCTGCTCTCGCATCCGACCACGCAGGCGATCGCGTTCGAGGCCGATCCGACCCGTGCGGAGCGCGCACGCAGCAACGCGGCGACGCTGGGCGTCGACCGCCTCCGCATAGTCGAGGCGCATGCGCCCGAGGGGTTGGCCGATCACCCGGGACCCGACGCCGTCTTCATCGGCGGCGGTCTTTCGGAGGCGCTGCTCGACTGGCTCTGGACCAACCTCGCGCCTGGAACCCGGATCGTCGCCAACGCGGTCACGCTCGAATCCGAAGCGACGCTGGCGGCGTGGCACCGCGCGAAGGGCGGCGACCTGCTGCGGATCGAGCTGTCGGACGTCGCCCCGATCGGTTCGCGTCGCGGCTGGCGGGCGCATTATCCGATCGTCCAGTGGAGCGCGTCGCTATGATCGTCGCCGGGTTCGGATGGCGCAGCGGCGCCACGCCTATGTCGTGCGAAGCCGCGCTTGCGCTGGCGCGGCACGGCTGCCCTGGGATCACCGCGCTCGCTGCACCCGACGACAAGGTCGGTCTGCTCGCGCCGCTGGCCGAACGGCTCGGTCTTGCCTTGCTGCCCGTCACGGCTGCGGCATTGACGGGCGTCGCGACCGCGACCCGCTCTCGGGCGAGCTTCGAAGCGCGCGGCACCGGCAGCGTCGCCGAGGCCGCCGCGCTCGCCGCCATCGGCGAAGGCGCGCGGCTGATCGCGTCTCGTCACGTTTCTCCCGACCGCATGGCGACCTGCGCGATCGCTCAAGGACCTTCGACATGACCGTTCACTTTATCGGCGCCGGCCCAGGCGCACCCGATCTGCTGACGCTGCGCGGCCGCGACCTGATCGCCGCGTCGTCAGTGTGCCTCTACGCAGGGTCGCTCATCCCGCCGGCGCTGCTCGACCACTGTCCGCCCGGCGCGCGCATCGTGAACACCGCGCCCCTGTCGCTCGACCAGATCGTCGAGGCGATCGCGAACGCGCATGCCGACGGCCATGACGTCGCGCGGCTCCACTCGGGCGACCTGTCGATCTGGTCGGCGATGGGCGAGCAGCTTCGCCGCCTCCGTGCGCTCGGGATCCCGTTCACCGTCACGCCGGGCGTTCCCGCGTTCGCCGCCGCGGCCGCGACGCTCGAAGCGGAGCTGACGCTGCCCGGCCTGGCCCAGTCGGTCGTCCTCACCCGCACCTCGGGTCGCGCGAGCGCCATGCCGGACAGGGAGACCCTGCCCGCCTTCGCCGCGACCGGGGCGACGCTGGCGATCCATCTGTCGATCCACGTGCTGGACCGGGTCGTCGCCGAGCTGACCCCGGCCTACGGCGGGGACTGTCCGGTGGCGATCGTCTGGCGGGCGAGCTGGCCCGACGAGAGGATCGTCCGGGCGACGCTCGCGACGATCGTCGCGGCTGCGGCCGGCGGCCCGGAACGCACCGCACTCATCCTCGTCGGCCCGGTGCTTGCGCCCACGGATTTCGCGGAGAGCAGCCTCTATGCGGCCGGCTACGACCGCCGCTTCCGCCCACGAAGCGCCGGCTCCCGCTTCGCCGGGTCGGGCGAATGACGCCGGGCGTGATGATCGCCGCCCCCGCATCCGGGACCGGCAAGACCACCGTGATGCTCGGGCTGCTGCGCGCGTTCCGCGATGCGGGTCTCGCCGTGCAGCCGTTCAAGAGCGGCCCGGACTATATCGACCCAGCCTTCCATCGCGCGGCGAGCGGCCGGTCGTCGTTCAATCTCGACAGCTGGGCGATGGCGGAGCGCATGATCCACGGCCTGGCCGCAAAAGCGGACGACGCCGATCTGGCACTGGCGGAGGGCTCGATGGGCCTGTTCGACGGCGTCGCCACGCCCGGCGCGGCCGGCAGCGGCGCGAGCGCGGACGTCGCGCGGCGGATGGGCTGGCCTGTGGTGCTGGTCGTCGACGTCTCCGGCCAGGCCCAGTCCGGCGCCGCCACCGCGCTCGGATTCATCCGATACGATCCGGGGGTGCGGATCGCAGGCGTGATCCTCAATCGCGTCGCGAGCCCGCGGCACGAGCGCCTGGCCCGCGACGGTATGGCGGCCGCGGGCATATGCGTCTTCGGCGCCCTTCCCCGACGTGGCGACCTCAGGCTTCCCGAACGTCATCTCGGCCTCATCCAGGCATCCGAACATCCCGACCTCGACGCGCGGATCGCCGACCATGCGGGCTTCCTGCGCGAGCACGTCGATCTGGAGGCGATCCGCGACGCCGCGGCTGTCGCGACCACGCCCGCCGCGCCCGCCGGCCGCCTCGTCCCGCCGGCGCAGCGTATCGCGCTGGCGAGAGACGCGGCCTTCTCCTTCGCCTATCCGCACCTGCTGACGGCGTGGCGCGACGCCGGAGCGGAGATCCTGCCCTTCTCGCCGCTCGCCGACGAAGCCCCCGACGCCCGCGCCGATCTGGTGTGGCTGCCCGGCGGCTATCCCGAACTCCACGCCGGCCGCCTCGCCGCAGCCGAGCGCTTCCGCAGCGGTCTCGTCGAACACGCCGGCACCCGCCCCGTGCATGGCGAGTGCGGCGGCTACATGGTCCTCGGCGAGGGCCTGATCGACGCCGACGGCACGCGTCACCGGATGGCAGGGCTGCTCGGCCTCGTGACCAGCTACGCCCAACGCCGCATGCATCTGGGATATCGTCGCGCCACGCTGCTCGCGCCGGTCGCCGCCCTGGCGGCGGGAACGGTGCAGCGCGGTCACGAATTCCACTATTCGACAATCCTGGAACAGCCCGACGCCGCGCTGGCGCGGGTGGTCGATGCCGAGGGCGCTCCCGTGCCCGAGACCGGATCGTACCGCGGCAGCGTCTCGGGCACCTTCTTCCATCTGATCGCCACCGAGCGATGAGCGGGTTCGTCTCCTTCGTCGGTTCGGGGCCGGGCGACCCCGAACTGCTGACGCTCAAGGCGGTCGCCCGCTTGCAGACGGCGGACGTCGTATTGTTCGACGATCTGTCCTCGGGGCCGCTCCTCCGGCACGTGCGCCGGGGCGCGGAGCTGGTCGCGGTCGGCAAGCGCGCGGGCCGCGCGTCGCCTTCGCAGGAGCACGTCTCACAGCTTCTGGTCGCGCATGCGTCGACCGGCGTCCGCGTCGTCCGCCTCAAGTCGGGCGATCCCGCCGTCTTCGGTCGCTTGGAGGAGGAGATCGCGGCGGTGCGCGCGGCCGGCATCGCTTTCGAGATCGTCCCCGGCGTTACCGCGGCGAGCGCGGCCGCGGCAGCCGCGGCAATCCCGCTGACGCGCCGGCTGAGCGCGCGACGCGTCCAATTCGTCACCGGGCACGACGTCACCGGCGGTCTTCCGGAAGGCCTCAACCTGGCGGCGCTTGCCGATCCCGATGCGACCACGGTGGTGTTCATGCCCAAGCGGACGTTCGCCGCGCTGGTCGAGATGCTCGTCGGCCATGGGCTGTCGCCCGACACACCTGCCCTGCTCGCCGAGAACGTCAGCCATCCCGATCAGCGGCTGACGCGATCCACGATCGCCGACCTGGCACGCGATCTTCAGCCGCGAAGCGACGCACCCGCCGTGATCCTCTACGGTCCGCTGCTCGCGCCATGATCGACCTGCACCTCATCGGCATCGGCAGCGGCGACCCCGACCATCTGACGCGGGCGGCGGAGGCGGCCATGAACGCCGCTGACGTCATCCTGCTGCCGCGCAAGCGCGACGCGGCGTCGGACCTCATCGAGCTGCGCCGGTCGCTCTGCGCGGCGGTGCTCCGCGGCCACACCCGGGTCGTCGAGTTCGATCTGCCCGAACGTGGCGAAAGCGACGCCTACCTCGACGCCGTCGGCGACTGGCACGACGCGATCGCCGCCCGCTGGGCGACGGAGATCGCCAGCCACCTGCCGAACGGCGGCAGGCTGGCGCTTCTCATATGGGGCGATCCGTCGCTCTACGACAGCAGCCTGCGGATCGCCGACCGGCTGCGCGCCGGCGGCATGATGCTCCGGGTCCACGTCGTGCCGGGCATCACCAGCCTCCAGGCGCTGACCGCGGCGCATGCGATCCCGCTCAACACGCTCGCCGCGCCGGTGGTGATAACGACAGGCCGGCGCCTGCGCGCCGAAGGCTGGCCCCCGGCCGTCGACACGCTGGCGGTGATGCTCGACGGCACATGCGCCTTCACGTCGATCGACCCGCTCGGCGTCATGATCTGGTGGGGGGCCTATCTCGGCCTGCCGTCGCAGGCGCTCGTCGCCGGCCCCCTCGCGGACGTGTCGTCGACGATCGTCGCCCGACGGGCGAGGCTGCGGGCAGAGCAGGGTTGGATCATGGACACCTATCTGCTCCGCCGTTCGAAGGGCGCGGCATGACGGCGCCCTCCTTCGGCCCGGTCTTCGCGGATGATTTCGAGACGCTGCTGCGCTGGCGGCGCGACGTCCGGCACTTCGCAGCGCGCGCGGTCGCAGAGGACGACATGCACACCCTGTTCGACATCGCCGCGCTGGCGCCCTCGGTCGGCAACGCGCAGCCCTGGCGCTTCGTCCGGATCCGCTCGCAGTCCCTACGCGGGTGGATCGCCGACCATGTCGATGCCGCGTCAGCGGATGCGGCGCGCACGATCCCCACCGATACGCTGCAGACCCGCTATGGGAAGCTGAAGCTCCACGGCATCCGCGAGGCTCCCGAACTGCTCGCGGTCTTCTGCGACGAGGCCCCACAGGCGGGCCATGGCCTGGGCCGGGCGACGATGCCCGAGATGCTGCGCTACTCGACCGTGATGGCCATTCACACCATGTGGCTGGCGGCCCGCGCGCGGGGCATCGGAATGGGCTGGGTATCGATCCTCGATCCGGTCGCGGTGACCGGAATGCTCGACGTGCCTGCGGACTGGACGCTGATCGCCCTGCTCTGCCTCGGCTACCCCGCCGAATTGACCGACGTTCCCGAACTCGAACGGCGTGGCTGGCAGGCCCGCGAGCCCGTCTCGGATCGCATTCTCGAGCGATGACGCCTCAACCCTCAACCGGATCGGAACACGAGCCATGCTGACCCCCGTCGACGACGGTCCCGCCGTCGTTGTCTGCAATACCTGCCGGTTTTCCGCCGGCGACCGCGAGGATGCCGATGGCGTCCGCGGCGGTGCGCTCCTCGTCGCGGCGCTACGGGCGGCGAAGGCCGACGACCAGCGCTATGCCGGCGTGGGGATACAGCAGATGCCGTGCCTTTTCTCGTGCAGCGAGCATTGTTCGATCCACCTGCGCGCGCCGGGCAAGGTCGGCTATCTGCTCGGCCGCTTCACGCCGGATGCGGAGGCCGCTCGGGCGATCCTCGACTATGCCGTCCACTATGCCGTAAGTGAGCATGGCCGCGTCCCCTTCAAAAGCTGGCCGCAGGGCATCAAAGGCCATTTCATCGCGCGCACACCGCCGGCAGGCTACGTTGTCGAAGGCTGACGCCATGCACGCGCCCGCCCCGTCCGCCCTGCGTCGCCGCATCGGCCTTCTTTACGTGCTGCTGATCGGAGCGAACGTCGGCGCCTGGATCTGGGCACTGCTGCTCTTCCACGCGCAGCCGCTGATGCTCGGCACCGCGCTGCTCGCCTGGGGGCTGGGCCTGCGGCACGCGGTCGACGCCGATCACATCGCCGCGATCGACAACGTCACGCGCAAGCTCATGCAGGACGGACAACGGCCGCTGACGGTCGGCTTCTGGTTCGCGATCGGGCACAGCACGATCATCCTGCTGGCATCGGTCGCGATCGCCTTTACCGCGTCCGCCCTTGCCGGCTTTGAGGCGCTGAAGGCGACCGGCGGGATGGTGGCGACGATCGTCTCTGCTGTGTTCCTGTTCACCATCGCGGCGATGAACCTGATCATTCTGCGCTCGGTATGGCGCACCTTCCAGCACGTGCGCGCCGGCGGACCCTATGTTGATGAGGATCTGGACATCCTTCTGAATGGCCGCGGCCTGCTGTCGCGGCTCTTCCGCCCTCTGTTCCGCCTCGTCTCGACCAGCTGGCACATGGCGCCGCTCGGGTTCCTGTTCGGACTGGGTTTCGATACCGCGACCGAGGTCGCCATTCTCGGCCTGTCCGCGGCGCAGGTCGAGCACGGTTTCGCGATCGGCCCGGTATTGGTGCTTCCCGCCCTGTTCGCAGCCGGCATGGCGCTCGTCGACACGACAGATGGCATCGTCATGCTGGGTGCCTATGAATGGGCGTTCGTGAAGCCGATCCGGAAGCTCTACTATAACATCACCATCACCGCGGTATCGGCGTTCGTCGCAATCGTCATTGGTGGCATCGAGACGGTGGCGCTTCTTGCCGACAAGCTCGAACTCCGTGGCGGCCTGTGGTCGACTGCGCGCTATCTGGGGGGACGCTTTAATCTGCTCGGCTTCGTGATCATCGGCGTCTTCGTCTTGTGCTGGATAGCCAGCTGGATGGTGTTTCGCTGGAAGCGCTTCGATGACATCGATGTCTGCCATAATGCGAGGTGAGGCACCCTGCCCGCCAAGGCAGCAGTAGCCCAGCCAGCCTGTCCAGCGCGACAATGACCCAGTCGCGGACGTTCAGACGACCCTTCCCGCTCCCCAGCTTCGGCCATCCGTTCAGCTGGCTGGCACCGCAACCCGGCACGCCCCGTCAATCGTCCCTAAAGGGGTCCCTCCGCTCTACGCACGTGTGAGTGACGACCACTCAAGGCCGAAGCGCTGCAGATATTTGCGCAGCCGGTCTGCGTCATTCGAGGACGTGCGCCGCGCTCGGGACGCGGCGAACAGCGTCCGGCCAGCGTCCGATAGCGTCCTGCTCGACCGGCAGATCGCGACGACGTGAGACAGTTGGACCCGGTCGAAGGGGTCAAGCGTCGCCAGCGCCTCGGGCGGCAGCAACGGTGCGAGGCCATCGTCGGCGCCCGCATCGACCGACCATAGCCGCTTCAGGCGCATGACCTCGGCGTCGACACAGTCGCTGTCGATCCGTCCCTTCGGGCTGAACGTCGCCATCCGGGTCACGCTTGCGGCGAGGTCGCGGAAATTGCCGGACCACCCCGCCTGCGCCGACATCGCAAAGGCCAGATAGCGCTCGCGTGCTTCCTTGTTGAAGGTCACCCGCGTGCCCTCCCGCTCGGCGAACCGATCGAGCTCATAGTCGAGGTTCGGGGCGATATCCTCGCGCCGGTCAGCCAGTCCGGGCAGCGCAAAGGTCCAGAGGTTCAACGTCATCCGCGCGATGCGGGGTGCGATCGCTAAGCCGTTCGACGCGGAGCTGGAAGCGGTGAACTGTCACCACAACTACGTCACGCGGGAGAACCACTTCGGTCAGAATGTGCTCGTCACCCGCAAGGGCGCGGTGCGGGCGGCCAAGGGGTGATGGGCATCATTCCGGGTGCGATGGGCGCCAAGTCGTTCATCGTCCGCGGCCTCGGCAATCCGGAATCGTTCGACAGCTGCTCGCACGGCGCTGGCCGGGTGATGAGCCGGACCCAGGCCAGGCGCGAGGTCACGCTGGCGGAGCACGTCGCCGCGACCGAGGGGGTGGCCTGCCGCAAGGACGAGGGCGTGATCGACGAGAGCCCGCGCGCCTACAAGCCGATCGAGGCGGTGATGGCGGCGCAGTCCGACCTCGTCGAGATCGTCCACACGCTGAAGCAGGTGGTGTGCGTGAAGGGGTAATCCTCTTCATGCACATTCTCCGGATAGAGGAAGCCATGATCACCATCGACGGATCGGAAGGCGAAGGCGGCGGACAGGTCGTGCGCAACGCGCGCGCCCTTTCGCTCGTCACCGGTACGCCGTTTCGCATCGTCAACGTTCGCGGCGGGCGCGAGAAGCCGGGCCTGATGCGCCAGCACGTCACCGCGATCGAGGCCGCGTGCGCGATCGGTAGGGGTGGCGCATGCGAGGGCGTGGCGGTCGGCGCGCGCGAGATCACGTTCCGTCCGGGCACGGTCGACGCGGGCGAGTACCGGTTCGCGGTGGGCACCGCCGGCTCGACCGGACTCGTCCTGCAAACGGTGCTGATGCCGCTGCTGCTGGCGAACGGTCCCTCGCGGCTCGTGCTGGAGGGTGGAACCCACACAACATGCTGGCGCCACCATTCGACTTTATAGCCAAGTCGTTCCTGCCGATCCTCCGTCGCATGGGCGCGAGGATCGAGGCGCGCCTGGTGCGGCATGGCTTCTACCCGCGCGGTGGTGGACGGATCGAGGTCGACGTCTTGCCCGGTGCGCCTTCGCCGATCGAGTGCGTCGGGCGGGGTGGGCTGCTGAGCACATCGGCGACGGCTTACATCGCGGGGCTCCCGCTCGACATCGCCGAGCGCGAGATCGCCTGCGTGCGGAAGGCATTCGACTGGGCCGACCGCTCCTGTGCGATCCGCGAGCTGCCCGAAGAGCAGGGGCCGGGCAACATCCTGTTGCTGGAAGCCGAATATGAGCATGTGACCGAGATCGTCAGCGGCTTTGGTCAGCTCGGCGTACCGGCGGAACGATTGGCCAAGCGCGCCGTCGGACGGTTGAAGGGCTATCTCGAGTCCAGCGCCTTCGCCGGCCCCTATCTGGCGGATCAGCTGCTGCTGCCGTTCGCGCTGGCGGGAGGCGGGGCGTTCACGACCGTCAAGCCGAGTCAGCACAGCCTGACAGCCGCGAAGGTGATCGAGCGTTTCCTCGACCGGCGGTGTGTCTTCACGCAATTACCCTTGGGCGCGCACCGGATGAAGGTGCACTGAAGGAAGGGTGGGAGGAGACCTTTGGGCTCCCACGCACGCGGGAGCCTCAGGACCGCGCTAAAACGGTAACCGAGCGGTTTCGGGGGGACGGTGGACCCATCACCGGTCGCTCGGGTCCATCAAGCAGCCTCCCGTAACCGGACATACGTTCACCGCGGTCCGACGACTTGATCGTGTCGGCGAACCGCTCGTTTGGGCGTGCCCGCTACGGCACCGGCACGCCCAAGCGCTCACATGTCCGCTGCGGTCGGGCGCACGATCACCTCATTGATGTCGACACCCTCCGGCTGCTCTATGGCATAGCGAACGGCTCGCGCGATCGCATCCGGCGTCAGCGACTTCTTCCGCCATCCGGTCAGTGCCGCCGCGACCGCAGGATCAGTGATGTCATGACCCAGCTCGGTGGCGACGACGCCTGGCGAGATTAACGTCGAACGGACCTCGTCATGCTCTTGCCGCAGCCCCTCGGTAATCGCGCGCACGGCATGTTTGGTGGCGCAATACACCGCGGCAGTCGGCATCACCATGTGCGCGGCGACCGAGGCTACGTTGACGACATGACCACTCCGTTGAGCCACGAACCGCGGCAGGACCGCGGCGATGCCGTTGAGGACGCCGTGGATGTTGACGTCGACCATCCGCTTCCACTCATCCCGCTTCAGCGCAGCGAGCGGCGAAAGCGGCATCACACCCGCATTGTTGACCAGCACGTCGACACGTCCGAAGCGCGCTTCAGCGGCCACCACAAACGCGTCGAAATCGGCGCCGTCGGTGACATCAAGTTCGCGCCAGGCGACGGTTTCGCCCAGTTCCTCCGCCAGTGCCTTTAGCCGCTCTCCGCGACGCGCGCCGATGAACAGCCGGGCGCCGGTCGCAGCCAGTTCGCGCGCAGTTGCCTCGCCGATCCCGCTGGACGCGCCGGTGATGAGTACGACCTTATCGACATTCTCTGCCATGATGCAGTCCTTCCGTTGTGGTGACGGGACGCAGATGGGCCAACGCACGTGTCAGGCGGTAGCGCGATCGCCCCAATGGCTTGCACGATCCTCCAGAGTTAATGCCGGGTGCTTGCCCATGACGTGTGAGTAGGGGAGGATCGTCGGCATGGACCGGATCGCCGAACTCTCTGCCCTCATCGACCGACACGTCGTGGGCACAGGCATTTGCAGCACGGCGATGCCGCATGTGTCGCTGATCCGGGCCGATGCGCCGAGCACCCCCACGCCGGCCGTCTACGAGGCCTCCCTTTGCCTAATAGCCCAAGGGTCGAAACGGGTGTCGATCGGCGAGCACAGCGTCGTCTATGACGCGGCCCATTACCTCTTGGTCTCGGTCGAGTTGCCGTTGGTCGGTCATGTGCTCGATGCAAGTCCCGAGCAACCCTATCTCTGCTGCAAGATCGATCTCGATGCCGCGATGCTGGCCGATCTCATGGCGAGCGAAGGCGGCGGGGTGGCCCGTACGGATTTGCCGGTGCTCGGCGTCTACCCAGGCGATCCCGACCTGATCGACGCGGCATGCCGGCTGGTGGGGCTGCTCGACCGACCCGACACGATCCGCGCGCTGGCGCCGCTGATTGAGCGCGAAATCCTCTATCGTCTGCTCACCGGACCTCACGGTCCGATGCTTCGTCACATCGCAACCGCCGGCAGCCATCTCAATCAGGTCAGCCGGGCGATCGCCGCCATTCGTCGGCGTTTCGATGCGCCGATCCGCATCGACGATGTCGCAGCCGAGGCCGGGATGAGCTCCTCCTCCCTCCACGTACACTTCAAGGCGATCACCCGCATGACGCCGCTGGAGTATCAAAAGCAGCTGCGGTTGCAGGAGGCCAGACGCCTGATGCTAGCGGAGGGTGCCACGGCGAGCACGGCAGGCTTTGCCGTCGGCTATGAGAGCCCATCGCAATTCAGCCGCGAATACAGGCGGCTGTTCGGCGCGCCTCCGCGTGCGGACATCGAACGGCTCCACGCTGCGCCAGCAGCGGCCATGGCGCTATGACGATGGCTTGGGTCGCGACCGGTACCTGCGAAAATGCTGTGATTGGCTGATGCTGGCAGGACGACCCACGTGCGGCCATTCAGGTAGCTCTGCAGGCTTTCAACTACGGACCTTGGTTCATGCATTTTAACCTGTACTCCCGGCTGGTGAAGTATTGAGCCACTCAGGAAGCAGCCCGAGCGACTTCGCCCGCAAGCGGTTCGCTGCTGCCACCACGCTGGCAACAGCCCCACTCTAAGCAGCCTCCAACGGCATCCTCGCCGCGGGAGACTTCATCATGCTGACGCTGTTCCACGCCCCCCGGTCACGATCGAGCCGGATTGTCTGGCTGCTCGAGGAGCTGGGCGCGCCCTTCCACCTGCGGCACGTCACGATCCGCTACAGGGATGGAAGCGGTGGGGGGCCCGATCCCGCCAATCCTCACCCCGACAAGAAAGTGCCCGCCCTCCTCGACAGCGGTGCCCTGGTTACCGAGAGCGCGGCGGTGGCGACCTATCTTGCCGACCTGCTGCCTACGGCTGGGCTGGCCCCACGCATCGGCGATCGAGATCGGGGGGCGTATCTCACCTGGATAAGCTGGATCGAAGGAGAGCTCGGTCCCGCCATCTTCCAGCGCTTCAGCGCCGGAACCGACGCAGCCACGCCCGCCGCGTTCGAGGCAGCGCTCCACCGGCTGGATGGCGCGCTTACAGACGGCCCTTACCTGCTCGGGGAGCGCTTCAGCGCTGCCGACATCATGCTGGGCGGCACGTTGGGCTGGGCGCACGACGTCCTGCCGGCAGAAGGGCCAATCTCCGCCTATTTGGCCCGCCTCGCGGCACGGCCGGCATTCGTGCGAGCCATGACACGGGATGCTGCACCGGCGGATGACGCGGCGTGACCCGGAGAGACGGCTGGCTGGGTGTCACAGGCTTCCTCGTGACCGCCGTGCTGCTCTTGCTTTGTCATCGAGCGGCACTCGCGCCGCTGGTGGCTGGCCTGTAGACCGATCGTATGCGCCGCGCCGACCGACTGTTCGAGATCGTCCAACTCCTTCGCCGCGCGTCCGGGCCGCTCACCGCGGACGCGCTGGCGGCAGAGCTGGAGACGAGCCGGCGGTCGGTGTACCGGGACGTCGCCGCGCTGATCGGCCAGCGCGTGCCGATCCGCGGTGAAGCAGGGATCGGCTACGTGCTGGAGCGCGGCTTCGACATGCCGCCGCTGATGCTCACCTCGGACGAGGTGGAGGCGGTGGTTCTCGGCGCGCAATGGGTGTTGGTGCACGCCGACGAGGGGCTCGCCCGCGCAGCCGCCGACGTGCTCGCCAAGGTTGCCGCCATCGTTCCCGAACAGCTGCGTGGACAGATCGAGGACCCGGCCGTTATCACGCCGCCCAACTGGGGCGAGCGGCTCGACGCAGGTGTCGATGTGGCACGTCTGCGTGCCTGGAGCCTGCAAGGGCGCAAGCTGCACATCCGCTACGCTGATGAGGGGGGCCGCGAGACGGTACGTACCGTATGGCCGTTCCTGGTCGGCTACATGGATCGGGTTCGGATGCTCATCGCCTGGTGCGAGTTGCGCGGCGACTTCCGGATGTTCCGCACCGACCGGCTTGCCGCAATCGAGTTTCGGGACGAGCGCTACCCGGAACGCCGCGCCGTGCTCAGGCGGCGTTGGCTCACCATGATGAGCGGGCGACGCGATGCGGAGGTAACGCGAGGTCGTGAAGCCTCAGCACACCTATATTTAGACATCCAGGGCACTTTGCCCATCTCCTAACGTCGGACTTCCTTCCCATTCGACCGGGACGCCGACATCGAGGAGTCGACATCAAAGGCGGTGCCTTTGGTCGTATCCAAAGTGGGCGCACGAAGGTGATGCACTCCTAGTCGCGACGGCCGCTGTCGACGGCGATTTCGCCCCCCGACCGACCGCCATCGTCCTGCCGCTGCCGTCGCCACAGGCCGGGCGGGACGCCGTACCAACTTCGGAAAGCCCGCGAGAAAGAGGCGACATCGGCATAACCCAATCGCTCGGCGAGGTGCTTGAGATTGGTGCCTTTTCGAGACAGTAATTCGACAGCGAGCTTGCGGCGGGTAGCGAGGATCAAGGTAGAAACGCTTGCACCGCGCGCTTCGAGCTGGCGTTGCAATGACCGCTCGCTCATCCCGAGCGTCTGCGCGACGTGGGCGAGCGTCGGCAGCGCCTCGCGTAGCCGCAACGCGACCACGGCGCCCGCCTGCGCCACAATGTCCGTCTCTGCATCCCGAGCGGCGAGTGCAGAGCGGATGCTGGTGACGCTTGCATCGTGGATCTCCACGTCATGCGTGATCAGGGGCCGGTCAAGATCGACGCTGCGCAATACCATGTGATCGAGCGGCGCGTCATAGCGGATGGCGCAGCCATAGTAATCTGCGTGGAACGCTGCCTCGCTGCGCGGACGGGCGAGCGCCATGTGCACCGCTGCTATCGGATATCCGGTCGCGATACGGCCTAATCCGAGCAGCATGCCGAAATGGAAATCGACCGCAGCGCGCGGCACGTCGATGGTTGCGTAAGGAAACACACGCTGGGCATGGAACAAGCCGTCACGCTCCCAGTGGATCAGCCGTTCCGGTGAATGCAGGCGCTTGTAGGTGACGATATTCTGCAAGGCGTCACGATAGGTGGGCGCGTGGAGCGCTGCCAGAAATGCCGTATCGCCCCCCACCTCGCGCGCTGCGCGCAGGAGCTTGAAGCCGATCCGGCTATCTGCGGACACCCGTTCCAGGCCCGCCCACAGGGCGAGTGCCTGATCAGTAATCAACGGAGCCTGACGTGATTTGTCTACTTCTGACAGATCAGCCTCGGCAAAGACCGCGTCTACGGAATAACCGAGATGCGCGATGGCGCGCCAGATCGCCTGTGGAATTTGCCAAAGGTCCAATGCGGAAGTATTGTCATAACTCGAGCGCGCCGTGTCATCTTTCATGCCACTAAACTAGATCAGCGATTCGATTTCTGTCGACCACCACGATGGTCGATGGCGCGGGCCGTATCATTTTTGGCGTCGCAAGCCGATGCGGCATCCTTCTGATATTGGCAAATGCTTTTCCTGTTTTCTGACTTCAAGCTTTATGCTGCGGCTGGAGCGACTCATTGACACCCCTTCCGTTTCCGAAAGCCCCTCGATTTGCCTTCTTTCAAAGCAAGGCAGGCACATCAATCGTCGAGTTCGCCATTGTAGCACCGATGTTCATTCTGCTGCTGATCGGCGTGCTCGAAACGAGCTACGTCTATTTTCTACAGGAAAGTCTTGAGACGCGTGCGGAGGCGACCATGCGCGCAATCATCACCGGTACTTTGGTAAGCGAGTCTTCCAGCGATAGTGCGCGAAAGGCGGTCTGCGCTAGCCTGCCGTCTTACATGCGCTGCGATCGCATTGCCGTCGAAGTCGCTTATACGCCAGAAGTCAGCCAAATCAAAGCTGTAGCACTGCAAAGCGCCTTGCCCGGGCGGGCTGGTACAGGCCGGCCGGGCGATATGGTCGTACTCCGCTTATTGTATCGCTGGCCGATGCGCCTCAGCCCGTTCAGCCTCGTGCGCGGCATGAAGGAGAAGGATGGCTATGCGTTGGCGGCGCTGCGTTTAGCCCGGGTCGAGCGCTATTCATGATCGCCCGCAACGCCCTACATTCCCGGCGAGGGTCGTTCAAAGACCGTCGTGGCGTTGCCATGGTCGAATTCGCCTTGACGCTTCCCATGCTGATGCTGCTGTATCTCGGCAGCGTCCAGCTCACCAGCGCGATGTCCTGTTACCGTAAGCTAGGTGCCACGGGCCGTTTCGTGGCCGACCTGATTTCACAAGACACGGCGACGACACCCGGTGAGATCAATTATGTTCTGCAGGCCGCGCAGGTCATCATGGCACCATATGCCAGCAAGCAGCTGACAGTCCGCGTTACCTCGATCAAGACGGACCAGACGAACCTTGGCACCGTTCAGTGGAGCAGCGCCCTCAACGGCACCGGCCTCCGCCGCGGCACCATAGTTTCGGTTCCGGAGGGTCTTGCGCCGGGCGACCGATTCCTGATCTACGTCGAGACGTCTTATCAGTTTCGCCTTCTAGGACCGCTCAAGCTGTTCAACCCGGTCCTGCTGGCCGACAGATTCTACATGTCGCCGCGCCAGTCCCGCCAGGTCGCATGCGATACGTGCGGCTGACGGCAGTGCGACAGTCGCCCCCCTCCCCGCTACGATCGTTGCGACACGACTCCCGCGGCAGCGTCCTTGTTCTCTTTGCCCTGGCGCTGGTCACGCTGCTCGTGGGAGTGGGCTTGGGCATCGACTATGTGCGCGCGATGCGCGCGCAGACCAAGCTGGCAGCGATTGCCGATGCGGCGGCCCTGACCGCGGTCTCACAGGATGGCATGGCAATGCCGCCGGCAACCGCGGAAACCGCGATCCGCGCTGCCTTCGTTGCACAGGCACGATCCCTCGAACAAGGCGGCTTGCTCCTCGATTATCAAAACACCGAAGCGCTCGCGATCGGGGTCGTGGACACGCCGCTCGATAGCGGAGATGCCAGCGGTGGCGTCAGCCGTCGTGCCACAGTCGCGTTTCGCGCCCGGCATCGCAACGTCTTTGCCGGCATCCTCGGTCTTGCCCAATTGCCGCTTCACGGCGTCGCCGGCACAACGGCATCGACCGCACCGAATATCGACCTCTACGTCCTCGTCGACACTTCACCATCGATGCTGCTGCCGTCGTCGGACGCGTCCGTCCGGTTGATGGTCGCCGCCACCGGCGGCTGTGCCTTCGCTTGTCATGAGACAGGCAGCACTCGAAGCAATCTCAGCATCGCCCGGTCGCGAAACATCTCGCTTCGCTACGACGTCGTCCTCGATGCGGTGCGGCGCCTGACGACGCTTGCCCGCGATGCGGCGGCCAATACCGGCGTACGCTACCGGATCGGTCTCCACGACTTCGACTACAAGTACCGCCAGATCTGGCCCCGCTCACCTGCTGCGGACGGCAGCTGGGTCGACAGCAACCTCGACCAGGTGCGCACCCATGTCGCCGACGCGCAGCCTCTTGCGTATTGCCGCAATTCCGAGCGCGTCTGCGGCGTCCCCGACGCCGATACGGCGACCGATTTCACCGCTGCGTTAAACGGCATCAATGCATCGATCCCGACGCCCGGCAACGGCAGCAACCGCCCCGGGGATCGGCCGCGGGCGGTCGTGCTGCTTGTCACCGACGGAATGCGGGACGAATGGTCTGATGTGTCCGGTCGCCTGCTTGGGCCGGTGCCGATCGATCGATGCGATGAGATCAAGCGGCGCGGCGTCCGTCTGGCCATACTGAACGCGGTCTACCTACCAGCGTCTATCGTCGACGACGAATGGTCCCGCACCAACGTCTTGGCACCATTTCTGCAACCAAATGACGTTGTCAGCCCTGCGCTGCAGTCATGCGCATCGCCAGGCCTCTATCACGAAGTGACATTGGGCGACGATCTTCCGTCATCCGTCGCCCAGCTTTTCCAGAAGTCGATCAAACGCGCATTCATCGTGAAATGATGTGGATCCTCACCACCCCGTGTTACCTTTGGAGGCTTACATGCTACTTCATCGCTTCACTACCCGCCTGAGACGGCAAGGTACAATCAAGGCGGAAGCAGGCTGCGATACGTCGATGCAGATTGGCTTGCGATGTCGGCATTGCGGGCAGCATTTAGACCTGGCACCAATTAGTGTGATCTTACGCCTGATTGTGAGACGCCTTGATCGTGCTGGAAGCGATGTCGCTGCATTGCATCTGACCCACGCCATCGCCGTTTTGAGTGAAGAAGTACCGCGCGCGTCATAGCAGACGCTGCCCGATAAGACCCTGGATCGCCCTATCCAGCGCAGACAAACGCCAACTATAAGACTTTTTGGTCACCGAAGCGAGAAAGAGGGCATCCAAATCAGGGCGTAATACCAGCTTGAAGAGATTTATACGTTGAAGTGTCAATGCGAGTCGTGAGACGTGCCTCTTGACCCAGAAGCAGACATTGACAGCCCTCTGTGCCCTTCGCAAATTCATCCGTTCGTTCGGCTTGCTCTTCGATGTCCAGGCACACAGATTTCTGGCACGCACCGATGTTGCTGCGGCTCATTCCCGAGCTGTTAGATCAGCGTCGATCGTCGCCTAGGGGGGCCACCTCCGCCGCGTCGCAAGGCTAGTCTATCTCTGCCAGAGAGCCTATCCGGCCCGTGGCAGCCCAACCCGGGCGGTCAAGGGAGGTGATACATATAGACACCGCAACAATCGTAGCACTGGTACTCGGCGTCGCGACGCTCGTCGTCGCGCTCCTCAGCTTGATAGTGAAGATTATCGAGCTGTCGCGCCACTAGGCCGAGTTGGGGACGTCCCGGCGCTGGAACGCCGGGGCGTCCTTAAAAAATTTGAGCCCCGAACGCTGGAACGCTCGGGGCTCAGGGGATGACCTATAGACATAGAACATCGTAGCTCGACCGATATACGCTTCAACCTGTAGCGCCGCAAGGCTACTCCGCCGCAATCCCCGTGTCGTAAATGCGCGTGCAACGCCGCAAGCATGTAGACCCAGTTCCGGACATTCTCCTCGGCGCGCCCGACGCCCGAGAACTGCCGCTCGTTCATCAGCGGATGCAAAGCCGCTGAATCGTCACAGCCGTTCCAAACCCTGCAGCGTCGTCCGCAGCGCCTCGACGAGCGGCGTTGCCGGCACGTCGCCGAGGAAGCTGTGCAGCTTGCCGTCGATCAGCCGGAGCGGCCGGCGCCAGAGATAGATCATCTCGCGCATCTCGCGCGCGGTCTCACTGAACGGCGCCATCGCGTGCACCACCGGCCACGGGAACGGATAGATCGGCGCGTTCGGCTTGCCCGCCGCCTGGCGGATCGAGTCGGCAAACGCTCGGTTGTCGTCCACCCAAGTGCCGCCAAACTGGAAGCTGTCGAAAGCCGCCAGCGCGTCGCGCCGTTCCAAGAGGCGTACCATCGTCTCGGCGAGGTCGGGCAGATAGGCCCAAGCGTGGCCAATACCTGCGCGCGCGGGATCGAAAACGCGCTTCACCGGTCCGGGCGTCGGCACCATGCCCTGCGCCAACCAGCTATTGCCGCTGCGCGGACCGAAGAAGTCGCCCGCGCGGACAACCAGTGCCTTGGCGCCGTTCCGGCTCGCCTCGCGCAGGCGGCGCTCCATCTCGACGCGGATCGCGCCCTTGCGGGTCACCGGGTTTTCAGGGCTAGTCTCGTCGACAGCCTCGCCCGCGTCCGGCCCGTAATTGTAGACCGTGCCTGGCAGCAGCACGCGCGCGCCGGTCGCGGTTGCCGCTGCGATCGTGCTGTCGAGCATCGGCAGTACCAGCCCTGCCCAATTGCGATAGCCCGGCGGGTTCGCACCATGCACGATCACCGACATGCGGTCGGCAGCGGCGGTGACGGACGCCTTGTCCATGGCATCGCCCCGCACCCATTCCAGCGCCGGATTGCTCGCCCGGGCCCGCGCCGGATCGCGATGGAGCGCGCGGACCGCCCAGCCGCGGGCGAGCAACGCCCGTGCCACCTCGCCCCCGATGCCGCCGGTCGCGCCGATCACCAGCGCCGTATTTGTGTCCTTGTTCATCGTCACCTCCTCGTTGCGGAGGCAGAGATGGCCTCTATCCGGGCCAAACGAAATTGCGACAATAGGCAGAGCAGATATACAGGATCGTATGGACAGTGGACCCGGATGGGAGTTGTGGCGCACCTTTGGCGCCGTCATGCGTGCGGGCAGCCTGTCGGGTGCGGCGCGCGCGCTCGGTCTCACCCAGCCGACCGCCGGGCGACATATCGCGGAACTGGAGGCGGCGCTCGGCGCCGGCGCGCTGTTCACGCGCTCGGCGCGCGGGCTGCAGCCGACCGAGACCGCGCTGGCGCTCGCGTCGGAAGCCGAGGCGATGGCTGCCGCCGCGGCAGCGCTGGTGCGAACCGCCTCCGCTCCCGGCGACGCGATCTGCGGCATCGTCCGGATCAGTGTGAGTGAAGTGATCGGCGCGGAGGTGCTGCCGCCGATCCTCGCCGCCCTGCGCACGCAGCATCCCGGCCTGATGATCGAGCTGCTGCTCACCAACGCCTCGTCCGACCTGCTGCGGCGCGACGCCGATCTCGCGATCCGGATGACCGAGCCGAGGCAGCAGGCGCTGCTCGTCAAGTCGGTGGGCCGCATCCGCCTCGGCTTCTACGCGCACCGCGAGTATCTTGCCCGCGCCGCGTCGATCGACAGCGCCGCTGACCTGGCGCGGCATGCGACCATCGGCTTCGACCGGGACGCGGCGTCGATCCGGTCGCTCGAGGCGGCCTGGCCCGACCTGCCCGCCTTTGCGCTGCGCACCGACAACCAATTGGCCCAGATCGCGCTGATCCGCGCCGGCTGCGGGATCGGTGTGATGCAGGGCGCAATAGCTCACCGTGACCCGGCGCTGATCCCGATCCTGCCGGAAACCTTCCACGCCCATCTGCCCGTCTGGATCGCCATGCATGAGGACCTGCGCTCGACAAGGCGCATGCGGCTGGTCTTCGACGCCCTGGTCGACGGCATGACGGCTTACGTCAG
Organism: Sphingomonas sp. RIT328; assembly: GCF_000632225.1. Lineage (GTDB taxonomy): Bacteria > Pseudomonadota > Alphaproteobacteria > Sphingomonadales > Sphingomonadaceae > Sphingomonas > Sphingomonas kyungheensis. The sequence continues at coordinate 7,715 of NZ_JFYV01000013.1, read as the reverse complement.
AACGGGTTCGGAGCGTCAGCGGTGACCCAGAAACGGCCGCTCATGCAGTGTAGACGCAGTCCGAAAGCAGACGTTGATTAAGGCCTACCTGCCTGTCTTCATAACATTTATACGTCAGTTTTGACCTCGGCAGCATCCTAAAGCGGCCTGCACCTGAGCTTGATCGGCGACCCTCGAACGGTGGCTACCGCACGCGGCATGTGGATGCTATGTGACGGGCGTCGAAAATGGCGGGCTTGGTCTGGGTAGGCCCAAGCTCCTCCTTAGCGGAGGCTCTGTTCCGGCTTGCGCCGTGAACCCCCGACAGTCCCGGTGCCGCGAGGCATCATTGGGTCTGTCCGGGTCGCCGTCTCGGCGATGCGCCCTGGCGGACCGCCAACGGAGTGAGCCATGCCCGTATCCGGTCCCATCCTCGTCTTTCTCGCCAACGGAACGCAGGGAAGCGCCGTCATGCGGGCGGCCCGACAACGCGGGCACGTCGTGCGGCCGTTGATCCGCACGCGATCAAACGACAGCCCCGCCGATGCCGTGGACGCTGATCTCGACGATCCGGCAAGCCTCAATGCGGCAGCGAGAGGCTGCGCACATGCCGTACTACAGGTGCCGACGACCGCGGAGGCGGTCATGGTCCGTCGGACCGAATCGGCATTGGGTGCGCTATGCCATGCCGGCGTGCGCTCGATCGTTTTGAAGCTGGCGAGTGCGAGCCGCAGTGCCCCGTGCGAGGAGCCAAGCTTCGTCGCCAACGCCGCCATCGAGGCGCTAGTCCGGCGCGCCGGCATTCCCTTCGCCATCGTGCGGCCGACCATGTACCTCGACAATATGTTGAAGCCATCCGCCCGCGCCGACATCATCGAGCGTGGCGTCTTTTCGCCGCCTATCGCGCGTGACCAGCGGATCGCCTGGACCAGCGTCGATGACTGCGCGCTGGGGGCCGTTAGGCTGTTGGAACAGGATTGCTATGGCGGCGATCACCTCATCTGCGGACCGGAAAGCGTCACGGGCGACGAACTGGCGGCGCGCCTCTCGGTCGGATTTGGAAAGCCCATATTCTATCATGCCGAGCCGCTGGAGATTTTCGAGCGGGACTTAGGTGCAGCGATGGGGTCAGGCCCAGGCCAACGCATCGTTTCCAAGTTCCGCTACTTGCGCGAGCATCCCGAGGACGCCGATCGAATTCTTGGAGCGTTTCAGAAACCAGCCCTGCTGCCGGACTTCCATCCCAACACGATAGAAGCTTGGGCGCGCGAACGACGTCACCTTTTCTGGTGAGACGAGGCAGGGATCGAGTCTGCGAGTCCGACGGGACAAGCCACTCGGTTGACATGGCGAAACAGGTCATCTGGAACCGACATCTATAGCTCGATGTCGCTTGATCGGTGCACCGCGGCGAGAGGCATCGTGCTGACCTCGAACGAGCGCTCCCCCGCCTCGATGCGGGCGGCGATGCTACGGTGCAGGCCCATCAGCTCGGTAGGGATCTGATCGCCGTGGAGGATGGCGGCCTGGCGATCGGCCACCGCGAACCCGTCGATCACGGCGGCCAGTTCGGGCTCCCCGTAGAGCGCCAGGCTGGCGCCGGCTCGCCACAGGTCGGCCAGTTCCTTCGATCGTGCGGCCCTCGCTTCCGGCGAGCCATTGCGTGCGCGCGTGATCGCTGCCAGTTGGTAGCGCAGCACGCGCGTCTCGGGTGCGCGCGTCGGTGAGGGCTCGTATTGCCGCGCGAGGAGCTGCGCCAGCTCACGCGACGAAGCGTTCGGCACCTGCTGGCGCCACTCGACGAGGGTGCGCGTCGGCGTGACGTAATCCGGTGCCTACGTGATGATGAACCGCGCCAGCAGCGGATCGCCCGCCACGGCAGCGGGGGGAACGGCGTCGCCCTCCCCGCTGCCGCCGCATGGGCGTGCGCAGCGATCCCCGCCACCCGTCTGAGTTCGGCTCAATTGGTGATGCCGTCGTCGGCGACATGGCCCATAGCGAGCGGACAGCCCCCGCCCTCAGCCGCGACCGGTCGCCGCCTCAAAACGCCTCGTGCAGGCGCACGGCAAAGATTTCGGCAGGGCCGCGGTCGCGGTTGTAGCCGGGGTGGGCGACGTGCTGGTAATCGAGCGACAGGTCGAACCCGCGCGTCGCGGCGAGGCGATAATAGGTTTCGCCGATATATTCCGCGCCCGGATGCGGCAGCCGGCCGTCGCCGACCAGCACGCCGAGCCCGCCCGCGTCGAGATAGCGCTGGTGCGCGCGGCTGATGCCGTTGACGATCACCACCGCGCCCAGCGTATCGTCGCCGCGCCGCCAGCCCGCGCCGCGCAGCGCCAGGCCGGCCTGCGCGGTGCGATCGATGTCGGTGAAGTCATAGGGCTCGATCTGCCCGTCGGCGAGGCCGGCGCGCGCGAACATGCCCAGCGTGTCGGTCAGCGTCTGTTCGGCGTTGACGCTGATCCCGGCGCGCGTCCGCCGCGCGCGCACCGCGGCGGTATCGACCGGTTCGCCGCTCCGCGCCGCCAGCTCCAGCGCGTCGTCGAAACGGCCGAAACGCCCGCGGTTGCGGAACAGCGTCACGCGCAGCGCGCCGGGCCGCCCGCCGATCCGGTGGCGATGCTCCAGCTCGGCATCGAGCTGATATTGCCCGAAACCGGGCTCCAGCGTCTCGCCATTGGGCACTTTCGACAGGTTGAACGCGCCGAGCCGCAGCGTCCACGCGCCGCGATAGGCCTCCGCGGCGACGCCGGTGCTATAGCCCCAGGCGTCGGCGGCATAATCGAAGCTGCCCGCGTCGACCGCCGACCAGTTGAGGAAGTCGACGCGCGGATCGTGCGCATAGCTGTTGGTGTCGAACACGTCGCCGACGCCGAACTTGCCGATGGTGAGCACCAGCCGGTCCGCGGTGCGCCAGCCGGCGACCTGGTTGGCGACGCCGGCGACCCGCTCGCGCGCACCGCCGAGATCGATCGTCTGGCGCAGGAAGGTACGCTGGAGGCGGACATAGGGCGCGCGCTGGCCGACCTTATAGGCCTCGGCGCTCGGAAAACCGGCGACGCCGAGCGTGTTCGACAGGCCGAAACCCTGGTCGATTTCGGGATTGGTCCAGAGCTCCGCGCCGCGCCACAGCCGCACGCCGGCATAGAGCGTCACGTCGGCGGTCTCCTTCGCCTGCCGCGGGGTCAGGCTGTTGGCGCCCGTGTACGGCGAGGCGAAGCCGGGCGTCGCCTGGACGACGAGCGTCGCCTGGCCATGGACCGCGAAGCGCGCGTCGGACCCGGCGTCGGCGGGCGCGCGCGTCGGTATAGTCTGCGCCGCGGCCGGCGCGGCAAGGAGGAGGGCGAGCGTGGCGAGTGAAGAAAGCGGGAGAGGCCGAATCATGGCCGGCCCCCTAGCCGCTCTCTATGACAGGGGAAAGCTCTGACCGAAATGGACATGACGTTCCGACGCGGTGCCGGTGCCGTATCGGGCGGCGGCGGCGCCGCGCCGGCCGATCCTCAGCCCGGCACCCCCTGCGCCGCGGGCAGGTCGGCGATGTCCGACGATTCCGCCCAGATGTTGATGCCGCCATCCGCGGCCGCGCGATCAATCGCGGCGAGCTCGTCGTCGGAAAAGTCGAGCCGCTGCACCGCGTCGAGCGAATCGTCGAGCTGCGCCACCGTTCGCGCGCCGATCAGCGCCGAGGTGACGCGCGGATCGCGCAGCACCCAGGCGATCGCCATCTGCGCGAGCGTCTGGCCCCGCGCTTCGGCGATGGCGTTGAGCGCGCGGATCGTTCCCAGATTCTGCTCGCTGAGCAAGGTCTGCGCCAGCGATCCGCCGCGGCTGGCGCGCGCATCCTGCGGCACGCCGCTGAGATATTTGTCGGTCAGCATCCCCTGCGCGAGCGGCGAGAAGGCGATGCAGCCGGTGCCCAGCGTCTCGAGCGTGGCGAGCAATTCGCGCTCGATCCAGCGGTTGAGGATCGAATAGCTCGGCTGGTGGATGAACAGCGGCACCTTCTCCTCGGCGAGGATCGCCGCGGCGCGGGCGGTCAGGCCGGGCTCGTAGGAAGAGATGCCGACGTAGAGCGCCTTGCCCTGGCGGTGGAGCTGGACGAGCGCGCCCATCGTCTCCTCGAGCGGCGTCGCCGGATCGACGCGGTGCGAATAGAAGATGTCGACATAGTCGACGCCCATCCGCCTGAGGCTCTGGTCGCAGCTCGCAATCAGATATTTCTTCGACGACCCGACGTCGCCATAGGGGCCGGGCCACATGTCCCAGCCCGCCTTGGTCGACAGGATCATCTCGTCGCGATGCGCGCGGAAGTCCGCGGCGAGCACGCGGCCGAAATTCTCCTCCGCCGAGCCGTAGGGCGGGCCGTAATTGTTGGCGAGGTCGAAATGCGTCACGCCGCGATCGAAGGCGCGGCGCAGGATCGCGCGCCCGGTCTCGAACACGTCGGCGCCCCCGAAATTCTGCCACAGGCCGAGGCTGATCGCGGGCAGGCGCAGCCCGCTGCGGCCGGTGCGGCGATAGGGCATGCCGCTCTCGTAACGGTCGGGCGCGGCGGTATAGGGTGGATCGAACGGCATGATGGCTCCTTGTCGCAGCGCTCAACGCGCGACGCGCCGCGCGTTTCAGCCTCTGTCAGCTTTCTTGCGGAATTCGCTGGATAAATCGCGCTGGTAGCAGGGCAAGCGGTCGGCGGTGATGGCGTCGGATCGGCCGCATGGTCCGAACGTAGCCGCGATGCGGTGGCCCGCAACCGCCTGATTGCGATCATGAACTTTCTGTCATCAAACCGAAACCCTCACGTCATGTACCTTTCATGACCCGCCCCTAACCGCCGGGTCCGGCGCTCGCGTCAGCGACGCTGCCCTAACCCGAAGGACACTCCATGATCGCCACGTCGGTCGGCGGCGCGCTGCGCCTGGCCCTGCTCTGCTCCTGCGCCTGTGGGGCGCCCGCGCTCGCGCAGAGCCTGACCGGCCATGTCACCGACAGCACCGATACGCGCACGCTGGCGGGTGCCGAGGTGCGGATCGTCGAGCTCGGCCGCGTCGCCGAGGCGGGGCGCGACGGCAGCTTCCGCTTCACCGACGTGCCGCCCGGCACCTATACCGTCACCGTCCGCTACGTCGGCGCCGCGGCCGAGACGCGGACGGTCACCGTCCCGGCAAGCGGCACGGTCGAGGCGCGCTTCGCGCTCGCCGCCTCCGACGGCACGACGCGCGGCGACGACATCCTCGTCGTCGGGCTTGCCGCCAACCAGGCGAGCGCGCTGTCGCAGAAACGCTCCGCCGACGGCGTCGAGAGCGTGCTGTCGCGCGACGCGATCGGCCAGAACCCCGACCAGAATGTCGCCGAGGCGCTGCGCCGCGTCCCCGGCGTGTCGATCCAGGACGATCAGGGCGAGGGCCGCTTCGTCGTGCTGCGCGGCCTTGCCCCCGCGCTCAACGCGGTGTCGATCAACGGCGCGCGCATCCCCTCGCCCGAGGCGGACAATCGCGCGCTCGCGCTCGACACCGTGCCGTCCGAGCTCGTCCAGTCGATCGAGGTCAAGAAGACGCTGACCCCCGATATGGACGGCGACACGATCGGCGGCTCGATCGAGATCAGGACGACCAGCGCCTTCGATCGCAAGAAGGATCTGTTCAGCCTGTCGCTGGAAGGATCGCGCAACGACCTGCGCGACCGCTGGAGCCCCAAGGGCTCGGTCGACTTTTCCAAGCTCGTCACCCCCGATTTCGGCATCTCGGGCGGCTTTTCCTATTACCGCCGGCGCTTCGGCACCGACGGCGTCGAGGCGAGCGACTGGACGCGCAGCGCCGCGGGCATCGCCTATCCCGAGGAGGTCGATTACCGCGCCTATGACGTGGTGCGCACCCGCATCGCCGGCGCGCTGTCGCTCGACTGGCGGCCGAGCGACACGACGACGCTCTACGTCCGCGGCATCGCCAACAGCTTCCGCGACGACGAATTGCGCAGCCGGCTGCGCTTCACCCTGTCGCCCGAACCGGTCAGCGGCGATGCGGGCAGCGCCACCTTCGCCTCGGGCGCGGGCAGCGCCAACCGCATCCGCGTCCGCCGCGAGATGAAGGACCGCACCGAGATCCAGACCGTCTACAGCGTCACCGCAGGCGGCGAGACGCAGGCCGATCGGTGGACGCTGACCTATTCGGGCAGCTGGTCGAAATCGGAGGAGCGCGAGCCAAACCGGCAGGATACGATCTTCGACCGGCGCTTCCAGACCGGCGCGAGCCAGCTCGGGCTGACGCTGAGCGGCCTCGACACGCAGACCCCCGAATACAGCACGAGCAACGACGCCGCCTTCACCAACGGCAGCGATCCACTGAGCAAGATCGAGACCACCGACGGTCTCAGCACCGACCGCGAATATGCCGGCCGGATCGACATCGCGCGCGACATCCCGCTCGCCGCGGGCAGCCTCGAGATCAAGGTCGGCGGCAAGGGCCGGTTCCGCGACAAACGCTATACGCTCGACTTCACCAGCTATGACGCGCTGACCGGCGGCAGCTTCCCGACGCTCGCCGGCCTGTCGCGGTCGATCGGCGAGACGGGGCTGGTCGACATGAACCCGGCGGTCGATCCGCTGCTGGTGCGCGCCTGGTTCAACGCCAACCGCGACACTCTGGTACGCAACGCCGCGGACAGCGATCTCGACAGCCTGTCGGCGACCTATCGCGTCGCCGAGGACATTTACGCAGGCTATGGCCAGCTCCGCTTCGACAACGGCGTTCTGCGCGCGGTGACCGGGGTGCGCGTCGAACACACCCGCAACCGGATGCGCGGCAATGCGCTCGATACCGACAGCCTCGTCGCGACGCCGGTCCGCGTCGCGCGCGCCTATACCAACTGGCTGCCGAGCCTCAATCTGCGCTACAGCCCCTGGCGCAAGCTGGTGGTGCGCGGCGCGGTGACGCGCAGCCTGTCGCGGCCCAATATCTCCGAACTCGCGCCGCGCTTCTCCTACAATGCCAATGACGGCGAGGGCACGTTCGGCAATCCGCAGCTCCGCCCCTACCGATCGTGGAATTTCGATGCCGCGGCGGAATATTATTTCGCCTCGAACGCGCTCGCCGAGGTGACGGTGTTCCACAAGGCGATTTCCGACTTCATCTTCTCGTCGCGGATCGACGATTACAATTACAACGGCGTGGTGATCGACGAGGCGACGCTGCCGCTCAACGGTGACACCGCCAGGGTGACCGGGGTCGAACTCAACCTGCAGGCGTCGCTGAGCTTCCTGCCCGCGCCGTTCGACGGGCTGCTGGTCGGCGGCAATTACACCTATGTCGATACCCGTGCCTCGCTCGCCACCCAGCCGGGGACGGTGCGCGACCTGACCCTGCCCGGCTCGTCCAAGCATATCTGGAATGCGAGCATCGGCTATGAAAAGGGGCCGTTGCAGCTGCGCGCGAGCGGCACCTATCGCGGCCGCTATCTCGACGAGATCGCCGCGGACGGCGACGGCGATGTCTATGTCGATCACCGGCTATTGTTCGACATCGGGGCCAAGCTGCGCGTCCGGCGCGGCGTCCAGCTCACCGCCGATTTCATCAACATCGGCAACGAACCGTTCGACCGCGTGTACACCGGCACCGCGGCGGGGGGCGACCGGCTCGCGCAGCACGAACAATATGGCTGGACCGGCAAGTTCGGCGTCAAGGTGACGCTGTGATGCGACGGTGGCTCGCGCTGGCGCTGCTCGCCGCGGCATCCCCCTCCCC
>NZ_JFYV01000012.1 GCF_000632225.1 Sphingomonas sp. RIT328 | reverse complement strand
GGTGATTGGTGGCTGGCCGCTGGCCGCTGGCAGTTAGCAGTTAGCAGGAGGAGGCGCAGTGCGACGAACGGGAGGCAGGAGCCAGAAGGCGAAGACGAGCGGCGGCGGCGCGGCGGGCGGAAAGCCGCTTGCAGCCGTTGAGAGACGCGGGCCTTCGCCTACGTCAGCCCGCCTCCCGTCCTGTCGCTCTTTGCCACCCAGTCCCCCACTCTCGTCATCCCGGCGCAAGCCGGGATCCATGGAGGCGGGACGCGAATGCCAGCGCGCCGACGCCGGTCCACCGTGTCCATGGATCCGGGCTTGCGCCGGGATGACGAATGGGGGTGAGGGAAAGATCACTCAACGAGGCGGTGGACGCGCCTGCACGATCGCAGCGAGGTCCCGTCGAGCCGTCCGCCCCTCATCGCATCGGGCTGCCCAGCACGCTGCGCGGCACTCCCATCACCGCATCAGATTGCCCAGCACGCTGCGCAGCACCGTCCCCATCAGACCGCCGCCGGCCGACCCGCGGCGCGAGCCGCTGCCGAACACCTGTTTGCCGATCTCATTGGCGACCTGCCGACCGATCGAGGCGCTCGCGGCGCGGGTGGCGGAGGTCATCGCCTTGGCCCAGGGCGAGTTGGCGGCCTCGCGCGCCTGCGCCGCCTGGGCGCGCGCGGCCTCCTTGGCCGCCTGCGCGTCGGCCTTGGCCTGGACCGCGGCAGCCTTGGCGGCATCGTCCTGCGCGCGCGTCGCGGCCGCCGCCGCGGCGGCCTCCTGCGTCTTGGCGGCGAGGATCTCTTCCGCCGATTCGCGGTCGACCGCGGTGTCGTAGCGGTCGCCGATCGCATCGGTCTGGATCATCACGCCGCGCTCCTGCGGCGTCACCGGCCCGACGCGGCTCGCCGGCGGCTTGATCAGCGTGCGTTCGACCGGCGACGGCGCGCCGTCCGCCTGCAACAGCGACACCAGCGCCTCGCCGACCTTGAGCTCGGTGATCGCGGTGGCGACGTCGACGCCGGGATTGGCGCGGAACGTCTCCGCCGCCGACCGCACCGCCGCCTGATCGCGCGGGGTGAAGGCGCGCAGGGCATGCTGCACCCGGTTGCCGAGCTGCCCGGCGATCGTATCGGGCACGTCGATCGGGTTCTGCGTGATGAAATAGATGCCGACCCCCTTCGACCGGATCAGCCGCACCACCTGTTCGATCTTGTCGAGCAGCGCCTTGGGCGCGTCGTCGAACAGCAAATGCGCCTCGTCGAAGAAGAAGACGAGCTTGGGTTTGTCGGGATCGCCGACCTCGGGCAGATGCTCGAACAATTCGCTCATCAGCCAGAGCAGGAAGGTGCTGTAGAGCTTGGGCGCCGCCATCAATTTGTCGGCGGCGAGGATGTTGACGATCCCCCTGCCCTTGTCGTCGGTGGCGATCAGATCGGCGATGTCGAGCGCCGGCTCGCCGAAGAAATGATCGCCGCCCTGCGTGCGCAATTGCAGCAGCGCGCGCTGGATCGCACCGATCGACTGTTTGGAGACATTGCCGTAGCTGGTGGTGAGCTCGTCGGCGCGGGTCGCGCAATGCGCCAGCATCGCCTGCAGGTCGTCGAGGTCGAGGAGCAGCAGCCCCTCCGTGTCGGCGACATGGAAGGCGATCGTCATCACGCCCTCCTGCACCGTATTGAGGTCCATCAGCCGCGACAGCAGCAGCGGCCCCATCTCGCTCACCGTGGTGCGGATCGGATGGCCCTGCTCGCCGTACAGGTCCCAGAATTGCACCGGCGTGTCGGCATAGGCCCAGTCGCTCTCGCCGATCTCGGCGGCGCGGGCGGCGAAGGCCGCGTGCGTCTTCGCCTGCGGCGATCCGGCCATGGCGAGGCCGGACAGATCGCCCTTCACGTCGGCGACGAAACTCGGCACGCCGGCCCTCGAAAAGCTTTCGATGATCCCCTGCACCGTCACCGTCTTGCCGGTGCCGGTCGCGCCGGCGATCAGCCCGTGGCGGTTGGCGCGCCTCAGATCGAGGGTCTGCGGCTTGCCACCGCCCAGTCCGATGAAGATGCCGTCGCTCATGTCCGTTCCTGTCCCTTGTCCCGAGCAGACCTACCGCGGCTGACCGGGAAAAGGAAAGGGCCGCCGCTCCGATGGGAGCGACGGCCCTGACGGCGTCCGGATGGCGGCTTACTTGACCTTCAGCGCCAGGAACTGCGGCACGCCGCGGCCGCGCTGCACCAGCAGCAGCACCTGCGGGCGACCCGCCGCCTTGGCCTGCGCGACCAGTCGCGCCATGTCCGCAGTGGTGCGGACCGGCGTACCGTTGATCGCCTGGATCACGTCACCGCGCTTCAGCTTGCCGGCCGCGTCGCTGTTCGAATCGACGGTGGCGATCACCAGCCCCTGCACGCTCGAATCGACGCCGATCGCGCGCGCGATCCCCGGCGTCAGCGGCTGGACGTTGAGCCCGAGCGGGGCGGTGCTGCCCTGCGTCGTGCCGTCGCTGTCGTCGTCGCCGTCCGTCTGCGGATCGTTCGGCCCGAAGCCGCCCGAATCCTCGCCGCCGTTCGCCAGCGCGCGGATCTGATCGTTCGACGGGCGGGTCGCGACCGAGATGTTGACCGACACCGGCTGACCGGCACGCAGCACCTCGAACCGGGCGGTGGTGCCCGGCTGGAGGTTCGAGACGAGGCGCGTCAGCGTCTGGTCGGGGGTCACCTGCTGGCCGTTGATCTTGGTGACGACGTCGCCGGCGCGCAGGCCGCCCTTCGCCGCCGGACCGGCCGGCTCGACGCGGGCGATCAGCTCGCCCTGGTTCTTGGGGATGCCCAGTGCCGCGGCGGCATCGTCGTTGACCGCGCCGCCGATCGTCACGCCGATATAGCCGCGGGTGATCTTGCCGCCCTTCATGAACGTCTCGATGATCGGCTTGGCGGTCGCCGCCGGGATGGCGAAACCGATACCGATATTGCCGCCCGACTGGCTGAAGATCTGCGAATTGACGCCGATCACATTGCCGTTGAGGTCGAACATCGGGCCGCCCGAATTGCCCTGGTTGATTGAGGCGTCGGTCTGGATGAACTGATCATAGGCGCCGCCCTGGCCGGTGACGCGGTTGATCGCCGAGATGATGCCCGCCGTGACGGTGCCGCCGAGACCGAACGGCTCGCCGATCGCCAGCACCCAGTCGCCGACGCGCGCACGGCTCGAATCGCCCCATTTGACGAAGGGCAGGCCGGCGGCGTCGATCTTGAGCAGCGCTAGATCGGAATCCTGGTCCTTGCCGATCACCCGCGCGGTATATTCCTTGTTGTTGCTCAGGGTGACGGTGATCGAATTGACCGTCGCCCCCTCCGCACCCGGCGCGATGACGTGGTTGTTGGTGACGACATAGCCATCGGGCGAGATCAGGAAGCCCGACCCCAGCGACGCGCCCTCGCGCTTGACCGGCGCACCGCCCTGCCCGCCGCCCATGCCGCCGAACAGATCGCCGAACGGCGTGCCCGAGAAGGGGTTGGCCGGCTGGCGCTGGACGATCGTCTGCTTGGTCGAGATGTTGACCACCGCCGGCTGCAACTTGGCGACCATGTCGGCGAAGCTCATCGGCGCGCCGGCGCGCGGCACCGCCGCCTGGATCGCGCCGGGCTCGTTCTGCGCCTGCTGCGCGGTGCTCGGCTGGAGCGCCAGGGTGGCGGTCGCGCCGCCGAGGAGAAGCGCACTGGTGATGGCGTAAGCGTAGCGCACTAGGAGAAGATCCTCTTGATAAGGGGCATTCGGACGTGGTGCCTTACTGCGACCAAACGCCTGAACGCCGCTTGAATGTTCATACTGCCGAAAGTTGGGGGCTCATTTCCCGCGGATCAACGCCCCCGCCCTTCGAACTCACGCAAGTAACTGTTTCCGGGCGACAGGATGATCGACGTCGACCCGCTCGGCGGGGTGCCGCCATCCGCGCCGAAGGTGTGGCGGTAGGACTGCATCGCCCGGTAGAAATCGTAGAAGTCGGCGTCCTTGGTGAAGCTTTGCGCATAGATGCGCGCCGCCGCGGCATCCGCCTCGCCACGGATGATCTGCGCTTCCTTCTGCCCCTGCGCGCGGATGGTCGTCGCCTGCTGCTGGCGCGCGGTCGCCATCCGGGCGAGCGCGCGGTCGAGCGGGCTGCCGTCGGGCAGGTCGGCATGTTTGATCCGCACGTCGACGATCTGCACGCCATATTGGCTGGCGAGCCGCTGCATCCGCGTCTGGATATTGTCCATCACCTGATCGCGCTCGGGGCTGAGCAGCGTCGCGAACGGCTGGTTGCCGAGCTCGTTGCGGATCGAGCTGCCGAGCAGCGGGCGCAGCGCCTCGGTGATCGCGCTTTCCGTCTGCGAGGTGCTGCCGGTGGCGTTCACCGCCTTCAGCGGATCGATGATGCGGAAGCGCGCATAGGCGTCCACCTCCAGCCGCAGCTGGTCGGAGGACAGCACCTGCTGATTGTCGTAATCGACGTCGAGCACGCGCTTGTTGAGCCAGACCAGTCGGTCGATGAACGGGATGCGCAGGATCGGCCCGGCGCCGGTGCGGCCGAACTGCTCGTTGGGCCGCCACGCGTTGACGGTGCGCACCGGCTGTTCGAAGCGCAGGATCACCGCCTGCTGCGTCTCCGGCACGATGGTGATCGTCGCCGACAGCAGGATGACGAGGATCAGCGCGCCGAGGCCGAGCGCGATCGGATGCCGCCAGAGGCCGGTCACTGGCCGCCTCCCGCTGCCGAGACGGTCGGCTCGGTGGCCTGCACCTGCGGCGGCTGCGTCGCGTCGGGCAGGCGACGCGCATTGCCCATCGGCAGATAGGGTACGACGCCGTTCGGCTCGACGATCGTCTTGTCGGACTTGGCCAGCACGGCCTCCATGGTCTCGTAATACATGCGGCGGCGGGTCACCTCGGGGGCGAGGCGATATTGTTCGTACACCTTGTCGAACTGCGACGCTTCGCCTTCGGCGCGGGCGACGACCTGCTTGGCATAGGATTGCGCCTGGTTGCGCAGGCCCTGCGCATCCTGTTGCGCGGCGGTGACGTCCTTGAACGCATCGTTGACGCGCGCGGGCGGATCGGCCTGTTTGATGCCGACGCCGACGACGACGATCCCCGACTTATAATCGTCGAGCACCTTCTGCATCCGCTCCTGCACCTGATTCTCGATCAGCGCGCGGCCCGGCCCGAGCGCCGAATCGAGGCTGACGTTCGCCACCACCTCGCGCATCGCGCTCTCCGCGGTGGCGCGCACCGTGTCGCGCGGGCGATCGATCTGGAAGACGTAATTCTGCGGGTTCGAGATCTTCCAGCGCACCGCATAGGCCAGATCGATGATGTTCTGGTCGCGGGTCAGCATCAGATTCTCGGTGCCGCTCTCGGGGAAGTTCTCGATGCGGATATTCTGGACGTCGACCTTGACGACGCGGGCGATCGGCGCGGGCATCGTCATCGCGATGCCGGGATCGAGCGTCCCCGAATAGCGGCCGAGATAGGTGACGACGCCGCGTTCCTGCGGCGCGATCGGGTGGATCGAGGTGTAGAGGATCCATACCAGCAGGATGATCCCCGCCCCGATCAGCCACAGCGCGCGCGGGTTGGACGATCCGGGCAGGCCGCCGAGCCCGCCGCCATTGTCCCCGCCGCCGCCGCCGCGCGCCTTCTTGAGGAACTCGTCGAGCGCGGTCGGTTTCACGCCGGGCTTGCGTGCGCCGGGGGGCAGCGACCAGGGATTGCGCGGGCCGCCGCCGTTGGCGTCATCACCCTGTCCCCAGGGCCCCTTGGGCGTTTCGGTGGCGAGAATGGGAGGGCGCGATCGGCGACCCGGCAGAATTGTCATCCGTTCCTTATAAGAAGGCGAACGCGGAAAAACAGTGGCAAGCCGCCGCCGCGGGCCTATCTGGTGCGCGATGACACAAGACGTAACGAAAGCCGCGGTGCGCGCCGCCGCGGGCGACCGCGCGACGCTCCGCTTCGACGGAACGCGCGCCGGCATCGTCCTCGACGCGACCGGGCTCGGCGGCGCGGAACGCGACGCGCTCGAGGCGAAGGTGCGCGCGGCGGCGGAAGCGGCCTGGTCGGGCGAGGTGCGGCTGGTCGTCACCGCCGAGCGGATCAACCGCCGCATCATCGCGGTGGCGAGCGGCAAGGGCGGTGTCGGCAAGTCGACGCTCGCCGCCAATCTCGCCATCGCGCTCAAGGCGCGTGGTCGCCGCGTCGGATTGGTCGACGCCGATATCTACGGCCCGTCGCAGCCGCGGCTGATGGCGGCGGAGGACGAACGGCCGACCGCCAAGGACAAGGTGCTCGATCCGGTCGCCACCCCGTTCGGCGTGCCGATGCTGTCGATGGGCCAGCTGATCGCGCCCGGCAAGGCGATCGCCTGGCGCGGCCCGATGGCGGCGGGCGCGCTGACCCAGCTGGTCGACGCCGACTGGGGCGCGACCGACACGCTGGTGCTCGACCTGCCGCCGGGCACCGGCGACGTCCAGCTGACCATGGTGCAGAAGCACAAGCCGGCGGGCGCGGTGATCGTCTCGACGCCGCAGGATCTCGCGCTGATCGACGCGACCCGCGCGATCGACCTGTTCGACAAGGCCGGCATCCCGATCATCGGACTGGTCGAGAATATGGCGGGCTATATCTGCCCGCATTGCGGCGAAGCCTCCGATCCGTTCGGCAACGGCGGCGCGCAGGAGACGGCGGCGCGGCTCGGCCTGCCCTTCCTTGGCCGGGTACCGCTGGCGATCGGCATCCGCACCGCCTCCGACGCGGGCGCACCGCCGGCGGCGGGGAACGGCGCGGACGGCGTGGCGTTCCACACGATAGCCGCAGCGGTCGACGACTGGCTGCATCAGCATTGAGGAGACGGGCATGCCGCTGACCGACGACGCCGCGATCAAGGCGCTGCTCGAAGGCGCGCGTACGATCGCGATGGTCGGCGCCTCCGATCGTCCGGACCGCCCATCCTATGGCGTGATGGCGATGCTGCAACGGCACGGCTATCGCGTCATCCCGGTCAATCCGCAGATCACCGGCGAGCACGTCCATGGCGAATTCGTCTTCCGCGACCTGCACCAGCTCGGCGACCCGATCGACATCGTCGACATCTTCCGCCGTCCGGAGGCCGCCGGCGAGGCGGTCGACGAGGCGATTGCGATCGGCGCCAAGGCGGTGTGGCTGCAGCTCGGCGTCGTCAACACGGCCGCGGCGGCGCGGGCCGAGGCGGCAGGCTTGCAGGTGGTGATGGACCGCTGTCCAGCGATCGAGATCCCGCGGCTGGGGGTCGCACCGATCGCGGCTTGATTCGCGCCGGCGGCTGGACGACACTGGCGGCATCACCCGTCGTGGGAGCCGATGCCGATGCTTGCGCTGCTGTTGCTCCTGACCGCCGCCGACGACGATGCCGCGACGATGCTCGCCCGCTCCCAGTCGATGATCGCCGGCGAGCGCTGCGCCGCGGACCGCGACCATACCGACATCACCGTCTGCGGCCGTCGCCGCGCCGACCGCTTCCGCGTGCCGTTCGTCGGCTACGAGCCCGGCGATCCCAAACATGAGGCGGTGGCGGTCGAACGCGATCGGTTGCTCCACCGCACCAACCCCGTCGAGGAGCTGACGCCGTTCCTCGTCGGCGGCGGCATGGCCGGCGCGACGATCAGCAGCCGCACCGGCGTCGGCGGGATCCGCGACCGGCCGCTCGCGCCATGATCGGGCTGGCGCTGCTGATCCAGGCCGCGACGGCCGCGGCGACTCCGGCACCGGGGTCCGAACGCTGGTCGATCCTCGCCCCGCAACCCTGCCCGACCCGCGACGACAGGAGCGACATCGTCGTCTGCGGCAACGGCAGGAGCGCGCAGCGGCTGCCGCTTCCCGACGAGGTCGATCCGCCGGCGGGCCGCGGCGCCAATCCCGACCGGTCCACCACCAAGGTCTTCGCGCTCCAGGCGCCACCCTGCGCCGCCCGCCTTGAGGGCTGCACCGTCGGCGTCGCGCCACCGATCGTGCCGATCGTGACCGCGTTGGTGAAGGTCACGCGAGCCACCTTTGCCAAGAAGCCCGATACGCGCGGCCGGGTGCCGATCGATCTCGGCGAGCCGGCGCGGTGACCGGCTGGAAGGAACGCCAACGGTCGCCCGACCAACTGCGCACCACCCCGGCGCAGGCCGGGGTCCAGTTGGGTAAGATGCAGCGATAAGACGCGACGATCTCCCAACTGGACCCCGGCCTCCGCCGGGGTGGTAAGGGAGATATCTGTCACACGTAATTGCACAGGGAGGTGTCTCGGCCACGCTCGGCAGGCGCGCAGGGCGTCGGACCATGCCCCCCGCCTGCACGGGAGCACGGAACCAATTCTGGCGACTGACCCGGCGGCCGACAATCTCAGCGACAATCGTCGACGGGCCACCCGACACGCCCCTCACCCCAGGATCGGCATCCACAACGGCTGTCCCGACAGGCTCTGCGAACCGCGTAGTTTCTCCAGCGCCTGCGCGACCGACCGCTCCGGCCCCTCGTGGGTGACGATCGCGACGATCGCGCCGCCCTCGGCGGTGACGCCGCGCTGGATCAGGCTCTCGATCGAGACGCCGGCGTCGCGCATCGCCGCGGCGATCTCGGCGAGCACGCCGACGCGATCCTGCACGGTGAAGCGCAGATAGGCGCGCGAGCGGCGTTCGCCAGTGTCGGCGGCGGGCTCGGCGGTGAGCGCCGCGGCGGGCATCGCATAAGGCGCGCCATATTCGCCGCGCGCGATATCGATCAGGTCGGCGACCACCGCGCTCGCGGTCGGCCCCTCGCCCGCGCCGGCGCCCTGGAAGAACAGGCGGCCGACATAATTGCCCTCCGCGACCACCGCGTTGAGCGAACCGGTGACATGCGCGAGCGGATGGTCGATCGGCACCAGATGCGGGTGGACGCGCTGGAACAGGCCATGCGCATCCGCCTCGGCGACACCGACCAGCCGCACCCGATAGCCGAGCGCCGCCGCCTCCGCGATATCTGCGGCGATGACGTGGCGGATGCCGGTCGCCGACACGTCGCCGAACGCGGGCCGCGTGCCGAAGGCGAGGCTGGCGAGGATCGACAATTTGTGCGCCGCATCGACGCCGTCGATGTCGAAGCTCGGATCGGATTCGGCATAGCCGAGCGCCTGCGCCTCGGCGAGCACCTCCGCGAAATCGCGGCCTTCGGCCTCCATCTTGGACAGGATGAAATTGCAGGTGCCGTTGAGAATGCCGTAGACGCGGCCGATGCGGTTGGCGGCGGCGCCCTCGCGCAGCCCCTTGATCACCGGCACGCCGCCCGCCACCGCCGCCTCGAACTTGAGCGGCACGCCCGCCGCTTCCGCCGCGGTCGCGAGCTCCAGGCCGTGATGCGCGATCATCGCCTTGTTGGCGGTGACCAGCCCCTTGCCCGCGGCGATCGTCTGCCGCGCCAGCGTCAGCGCCGGGCCGTCCGAACCGCCGATCAGCTCGACGACGATATCGGCGGCGGCATGGCCGGCGAGATCGCGCATATCGTCGACCCAGGCGAAGCGCGTCGCGTCGAAGCCCCGATCCTTGCTGCGATCGCGCGCGGAAATCGCAACGATTCCAATCGGACGGCCGGCGCGGCGGGTGATCAGATCGCGGTTGCCGTCGAGCAGACGGACGACGCCGCCGCCGACCGTACCGAGCCCGGCGAGGGCGACGCGCAAGGGAGTGTTGGTCTTCATGGCTGCCGCCTAGCGGAAAGCCGCGTCATCTGTCGAGCCGGCGCAGCTTTATGTCGTTCACGCCGCAAGCATTGCCCGACCGGTTCGCCTCGTGCCACAACCCGCCGCCTGTTCCCTTTGCCAGCGAGCGCATTACCCCCATGGCCACCGCCCCCAGCCCCGCCGCGCGGCCCGTCGCCGAACTCACCGTTCGCGGCATCCTGCTCGGCGGGCTCATCACCTTGCTGTTCACCGCCGCCAACGTCTATCTCGGACTCAAGGTCGGGCTGACCTTCGCCACCTCGATCCCCGCCGCGGTGATCTCGATGGCGATCCTGCGCTATCTGCCCGGCGCGACGATCCTCGAAAACAATATCGTCCAGACGGTGGCGTCGGCGGCGGGCACGCTCGCGGCGATCATCTTCGTGCTGCCGGGGCTGGTGATGATCGGCTGGTGGCAGGGCTTCCCCTATCTGCTCACCGCCGGGATCACGATGACCGGCGGCATCCTCGGCGTGATGTTCTCGGTGCCGCTGCGCCGCGCGCTCGTCGTCGATACCGATCTGCCCTATCCCGAAGGCCGTGCCGCCGCCGAGGTGCTGATGGTCGGCGCGGGCAGCCGCGCCGGTGAGGCGGAAAGCAGCCGCGGATTGCGGCTGATCGTCGTCAACGCCCTGGTTTCAGCCGGCTTCGCGATCCTCACCCAGACCAAGCTGGTGGTCGCCGAGGCGGCGCATTTCTTCCGCGTCGGCGGCGGTGCCACCGCGATTTCGGGCGGGCTCTCCTTCGCGCTGATCGGCGCCGGCCATCTCGTCGGCCTGTCGGTCGGGCTGGCGATGTTCGCCGGTGTGATCATCGGCTGGTGGATTGCGCTGCCGATCCTCACCGGCCTGTCGCCCGCCGCCGCGGGTGTGGGCCTCGAGGACTGGGTCGGCGGCGTGTTCCGCACCGACGTCCGCTTCCTTGGCGCGGGCGTGATCGGCGTCGCGGCGATCTGGACCTTGCTCAAGATCATCGGCCCGGTGCTCGGCGGCATCCGCTCGTCGATCGCGGCGAGCAAGGCGAAGCGTGGCGGCGCGGTGCTCGAACTCGGCGAGCGCGACCTGTCGATCGGCCTCGTCGTCGCGGTGACGCTGGCGACGCTGGTGCCGATCGCCGGGCTGCTCTGGTCGGTGATCGCGGGCGGGCCGCTGGCCGGCTCGGCACTGGTGCTGATCGCCGGTGCTTTGGTCTTCGTGCTGGTGCTCGGCCTGATCATCGCCGCGGTCTGCGGCTATATGGCGGGCCTGATCGGCGCGTCGAACAGCCCGGTGTCGGGGATCGGCATCCTGTCGGTGCTCGCCGCCAGCCTGATGCTGGTCGGCCTGTTCGGCCGCGGCGCGGGCGCGGACACGACGCAGGCGCTGGTCGCCTATGCGCTGATCGTCACCGGCATCGTCTTCGGCGTCGCGACCATCTCCAACGACAATCTGCAGGACCTCAAGACCGGCCAGCTGGTCGGCGCGACGCCGTGGAAGCAGCAGGTGGCGCTGATCTTCGGCGTCATCTTCGGCAGCCTGGTGGTGCCGCCGGTGCTCGAACTGCTCGCGACGACGCTCGGCTTCCAGGGCGCGCCGGGCGCCGGCCCCAATGCGCTCGCCGCGCCGCAGGCGGCGCTGATCTCGGCGCTCGCCAAGGGCGTGCTCGGCGGTGATCTCAACTGGGCGATGATCGGCTATGGCGCGCTCGTCGGCGTCGCGGTGATCGCGCTCGACGAGGCGCTCGGTCGGGCGGGCAAGCTGCGGCTGCCGCCGCTCGGCATCGGCCTCGGCGTCTATCTGCCGATGGCGGTGACGCTGCCGGTGGTGATCGGCGCGGTGATCGGCGCGATCTACGATCGCTGGGCGGAGCGGACGGCGGATGTCGAACTCGCCAAGCGGATGGGCGTGCTGACCGCGACGGGCATGATCGTCGGCGAAAGCCTGTGGGGCGTCGGCTTCGCGGTGATCGTCTACCTCACCAATTCGGACGCGCCGCTGGCGATCGCGCCGGCCGGCTTCGCGCCCGCCGCGCTGATCGGCGGCACGATCGCCTTCCTCGCGCTGATCGCAGGCCTGTATCGCTACACCCGGCGCTCCGTCGCGGCGTGAAATGCGGCCAACCGTTGGTCGCGGTGGGAACGCGGTCGGACATCGTCCGTTTGACCGACTGAACCCGGTGATCGCCCCGCCATCCCCCCCCTCGGCCGGCGATTGCCGGGTTTGCCGTTTGCGTCTTGTAGGGTCAGTCGTGACATCGTCAGCAAAAGAGCAGCGTGACCGCCTGTCGCGCGTCGGCGAGGCGTTACAGTCGAGCGTCGCGGTGCCGACCGATACCTTCATCACCGACGACATCCCGCTGCTGTTGACGAAATTGTCGCGGATACCGGCGAAGCGGAAGGGCAAGGGCAAGACGGACGAAGGCAAGGGCTAGACCCGCCGCGGCGCAGTCGGGGTCGTCACTCGTGCGACTGTCATCCCCGCCTGCGCGGGGAT
This sequence comes from Sphingomonas sp. RIT328, assembly GCF_000632225.1. Taxonomy (GTDB): domain Bacteria; phylum Pseudomonadota; class Alphaproteobacteria; order Sphingomonadales; family Sphingomonadaceae; genus Sphingomonas; species Sphingomonas kyungheensis. The sequence goes on along the minus strand of NZ_JFYV01000012.1, from coordinate 318,905 downwards.
GACATTAATAGGTTATACCAAAGCGGCCGATGCCGAGCCGCAGGACTGGGCGCCCGCCGGACGCCCGCCTCCTCACACCATCGCGGCCAGCAGATCCGTGATCTTGACGAAGGCAAAGCCCACCGAACTGTCGGCGATGCCATAGGGCAGGAACAGCGTGTCGCCATGGCGGATCGCGCCGCAGCTGTAGACGACGTTGGGCACATAGCCCTCGCGATCCTGGTCCTTCGCGGCGAGGATCGGCTCGCGCGTCCGCCCGAGCACCTTGGAGGGATCGTTCTTGTCGAGCAGTGCCGCGCCGATCGAATATTTGCGCATCGCGCCGACGCCATGGGTCAGCAGCAGCCAGCCCTCGTCGAGCTCGATCGGCGGTCCGCAATTGCCGATCTGCACCAGCTCCCAGGGGAAGACCGGCGTCAGGATCTTCTCGCCCTCGTCCCAATGTTCGAGGCTGTCCGACTTGAGCAGGAACAGGTTTTCGCCGTCCTGCCGGCCGATCATCATATACTGGCCGGCGACCTTGCGCGGGAACAGCGCCATGCCCTTGTTGCGCGCCGCCGGGCCCGACATCGGCACGAGATCGAATGCGCGGAAATCGCGCGTGCGCAGCAGCTCGGACTGGATCACCGAGCCGTTATAGGCGGTGTAGGTGCCGATCCACTCGATGGTGCCGTCGTCATGCTGGAAATGGACGATGCGCAGATCCTCCAGCCCCTTCGACTGCGCCTGGGTGATCGGGAAGATCACCGTGCCCGACAAGGTCGAATCGCGATGTCGCCAGACCGTCACCGGCCCTTCCGGCATCTCGTCCTCGCCGGCGCCGACGACGTCGGTCGCGGTGGCGAAGGGCGGCTCGGGCGCGAGTTTCAGTTCATGGTCGCTGGTGATGATCCCCTCGCGGAAGGCGACCGAGGAGATATGCCCCTCACCCACCGACCGCAGGCTCATCAGGATGCGCATCGATCCTTCCGGCATGCCGGTCTGGTCGAAATGCGGCACCGCGCTGGGATTCATCAGCGCCGCGGCGGCATAGCTGTATTCGTGGCAGAAATAGGCGCCGATCAGCTGGCGCTTCTCGTCGCTGATCTCCGCCCCGTCGAGGCCGAGCAGATCCTCGATCTCGTCATAGCGGGTCATGAACACGCGCCGCGTCTGCCAGTGGCGCGCCTCGAAGTCCTTGAGCACCTCGGACAGCTGCTCGCGCGCTTCGCTCGTCGACATGGCGAGCACCTCGCCGACCAGTCGCTCGGTACGGTTGGGCGGGCCGCCCTTGCCGCCCCACGCAATGTGGAACGGCCGGACGACGACGCGGGACGGATCGGCATGAAGCCGCAAGCGGTGGGTGAACAGATCCATCGCGATTGTTAAGCCTCGCCGGTCGGGTCGTTGACTGAGCGGTCGCCCGAACCGATCAGGCGACGCGGGTCGTCCCTGCCACGCCTTGGACCGACTTTGAAAGCCCCGAAATCGCGCAGCTGGCGAGTTGCAGCGCCAAAATCGACTCGGCGCCCTGATTGCGGTTGAGCCCGGTCGGCATCAGACCGTCGAAACAGCCGCCGTCCGCCGGGCTGGCGAGCGGCAGATCGAGGTCGTTCTGACCGAGATACCAGGCATAGGCACGCTCCGCCTCGGCGACCCAGCGCGCATCGCCCGTCGCCTGCCACGCGGACAGGCAGGCATCGACCGTCGCCTGCGCCTCGAGCGGCTGCTGGTCGAACTGCAGCGGATCGGCATAGGGCCGACCGAAGCTCTCGGTCCCCACCGCGCGGAACCGCCCCTCGGGCGAGGTCTGCTTGGCGACGATCCAGTCGAGCGTCTCCAGCCCGCAGTCGATCAGGTCCTTGCGGCCCAGCGCCTTGCCGGCGACGATCAGCGCCTGCGGCAGGCGCGCATTGTCATAGGCGAGGACGATCTCGAACCACTTCCACTCCGGCCGGCGCGCCTCGGCGAGCAGCGCGAGCTGGTCGTCGGGAAACCGCTCGAGGATCGACCGCGCGAGATCGTGGCCGGGCGAGGCTTCGAGCATCGCCGCCGCGCCGAGCATCGCGAACGACTGCGCGCGCAGCGAGCCGAGGTCGAGCGCGAGGCTCGCCGTCGCGTCGAACATGTTGCGCGCCCAGTCGCGATGCTTGGCATCCTTGCCGTCACGTGCGGTGACACCGAGCGCCCAGATCGCGCGGCCGTTCGAATCCTCCGAACCGACGTCCTCGCACCAGGTGCGATCGAAGTTCATGAAGTTGCGGAAGCGGCGCTCGTCCGGGTTCCACGCATATTGCACGAAGGACGCATAGATCGTCGTCCATTTGTCGCGCTCGACCGGGTCGAGATCATCCATCGCGCTCATCAGCATCAGCGCGCGGGCGTTGTCGTCGATACAATAGCCGTGGCGTCGATCCGGCACCGAATAGATCGAATGCTGGAGCATGCCGGTGGCATCGCTCATCCGCTCGACCGCGGCGAAATTGGGCTTGAGCGCCCGCACCCCCTGCGGCTGCGCCTGCGCCAGCCGCCTAGGGCGGGCGGCGACGGCGACCTCGGTCTCGTGCAGCGTCGCTTCGGCGAGGCGCGGCCAGATCATCGTGCGGCCGCGGTCATAGGCCCGCTGCGCCAGCCGGTTGCGATCGCGCGCGCTGGTCAGCAGCCGGTCGATCTCGCGCGCGAAGGCGGCGACGTCGCGGAAGTCGACGAGCACGCCGTGCCCGTCGGCAAGGATCTCGGTGGCGTGAACATAGGGGGTGGAAATCACCGCCTTGCCGACGCCGACCGCATAGGACAGCGTGCCCGAGGTGATCTGCGCCGGGTTGAGATAGGGCGTCGCGTAGATATCCGCCGCCTGCAGATAATCGATCAGCTCGTTATGCTCGACGAAGGCGTCGATGAAGGCGACATTATCGGCGACGCCGCGCTCGGCGGCAAGCGCCTTGAGCCGGTCGCGATACGCCTCGCCCTCATGCGCGACGAGATTGGGGTGCGTCGCGCCGAGCACGACGTAGAGCAGATTGGGGTGCCGTTCGGCGACCGCGGGCAGCGCGTCGATGATCGTCTCGATCCCCTTGTTCGGGGCGAGCAGGCCGAAGGTCAGCACGACGTCGCGCCCCTCCCAGCCGAAGCGCGGCTTGAGCGTCTCGGGATCGACGAACAGACGGTCGGGCACACCATGCGGGATCATCGCGATCTGGCGCGGCGCGGCGCCATAGACGCGGCGGAGGATATCGCGGCCACGCTCGGCCATCACCACGACCTTGGCGGCGCGGCGCAGCAGGCCTTCAAGCACGCGGCGTTCGTCGGCATTGGGCTTTTCGAGCACGGTGTGCAGCGTCACGATCACCGGCAGCGTCGTGCGGTCGAGCAAGGCGAGCAGATGCTCGCCCGCCGGGCCGCCGTAGATGCCATATTCGTGCTGCACCCAGATCGCCTGCGCGCCGCTCGCCTCGATCGTCCGGGCGGTCGACAGATAGGCGGACAGCTCGTTCTGCGGGATCGTACCGGTCACCGCCGGCGGATAGTCGTAGCGCCCGGGATGATCGTCCATCGCATAGACGTCGACCTGCACGCCGGGGAAGCGATCGCGCATCGCCTGATACACGTCCGTGGTGAAGGTCGCGAGACCGCACTGGCGCGGCAGGAAGTTGCCGATCATCGCCAGATGCTGGATTGCGTCGCCATTCCCCGCCGTCGTGACCATGCCCGTCCCTTCATTGATGCCGATCAGGGCGCACCCATGACCTTGCAACAGGATGAACACGCGCCCGGCCCAAAGGTTGCATGGTTGTTGCAGTGCAACCAAAGGATCGGGCTGATTTGGATCAACCTCGCCCGCGGTACGGCGCAACCCCCTGATCGGGCAGCCAGAGGTCAGCGGGCGGCGCGCCCGATTGCCAGAAGACGTCGATCGGGATGCCGCCGCGCGGATACCAATAGCCGCCGATGCGCAGCCACAGCGGCTTCATCTCGCTGAACAGCCGCTGGCCGATGCCGACGGTGCAATCCTCGTGGAAGCCGGCATGGTTGCGGAACGCGCCGAGGAACAGCTTGAGCGACTTCGATTCGACGATCGTCTCGCCGGGCGCATAGTCGATGACGAGATGCGCGAAGTCGGGCTGACCGGTCACCGGACAGAGCGAGGTGAACTCCGGCACCGCGAAACGGACGAGATAGGTCGTGCCGACGCGCGGATTGGGAACATAATCGAGCACCGCCTCTTCGGGAGAAGCGGGCAGCTGGCTGGTCTGGCCGAGATGCTTGGGGGTCATGCCCCGCCATGTAGGACGTCGACCCCGATATGAAAACGCTCGTTCCCGTACTCGGCGATCAGCTCACCATGACGCTGTCGTCGCTGCGCGACGCCGATCCGGCGGAGACGGTCGTGCTGATGATGGAAGTCGGCGACGAGACGACCTATGTCCGCCATCACAAGCAGAAGATCGCCTTCATCCTTTCGGCGATGCGGCATCACGCCGCGGCACTGCAAAACGCCGGCTGGACGGTCGATTACGTTCGCCTCGACGATCCCGCCAACAGCGGCTCCTTCACCGGCGAGATCGCCCGCGCGGTGCAGCGCCACGCCCCCGACCGGATCGTCGTCACCGAGGCGGGCGAATGGCGCGTCGTCGCGATGATCGACGGCTGGCAGACGCTGTTCGGCATCCCGGTCGAGATCCGCGGCGACGACCGCTTCGTCTGCGACCATGCCGAGTTCGAGGCCTGGGCCAAGGACCGCAAGCAGCTGACGATGGAATTCTTCTATCGCGTCATGCGGCGCAAGACCGGGCTGTTGATGGACGGCAAGGACCCGGTCGGCGGCCGCTGGAACTTCGACAAGGAGAATCGCAAGCCCGCCAAGGCCGACCTGTTCATGCCGCACCCGCATGTCGTCAAGCCCGACGTGACCACCCGCGAGGTGCTCGCGCTGGTCGCCGAGCATTTTGCAGATCATCCCGGCACGCTCGACGGCTTCGGCTATGCCGTCACCGCCGCGCAGGCGGAAAAACAGGCCGCCTATTTCCTGGACCAGGCGCTGCCCAGGTTCGGCGACTATGAGGATGCGATGCTGACCGGCGAGCGCTATCTGTGGCACTCGATCCTGTCGCCTTATATCAACGCCGGCCTGCTCGATCCGCTCGACCTCTGCCGCCGTGCCGTCGCCGAATATGAGGCGGGCCGCGCGCCGCTCAATTCGGTCGAGGGCTATGTCCGCCAGATCATCGGCTGGCGCGAATATATGCGCGGCATCTATTGGCGCGAGGGGCCGGACTATGTCAGCCGCAATTTCCTCGACCATCATCGGCAGCTGCCCGGCTGGTATTGGACCGGCGACACCGACATGCATTGCCTGAAAGAGGCGATCGGCCAAACGATCGCCACCGCGCATGCCCATCATATCCAGCGGCTGATGGTCACCGGCAATTTCGCGCTGCTGATCGGTGCCGACCCCGCCGAAGTGCATCGCTGGTATCTCGAAGTCTATATCGACGCCTATGAATGGGTCGAGCTGCCCAATACGCTCGGCATGAGCCAGTTCGGCGACGGCGGCCTGCTCGGGTCGAAGCCCTATATCTCGTCGGGCGCCTATATCGACCGGATGAGCGACTATTGCGGCCATTGCCGCTACGACGTGCGCAAGCGGGTCGGCGAGAACGCCTGCCCCTATAACGCGCTCTACTGGGATTTCCTGCACCGCCACCGCGACAAGCTCGGCGACAACATGCGGCTGCGGATGCCCTACAGCACGTGGGACAAGCAATCTGCGCAATCTCGTAACGAAACGCTAGGTCAGGCCGAAACATTCTTGCAAGCACTGGACGCATCGGGTCCGGCCGGCTATTGACCGGCGGCGGGCATTCCTCCCCAGTCGTTCGCCCGGTCAAGCTATGTGCAGGAGGAATGCTATGGACGCGTTGGTGACCACCGAATGGCTGGCGACGGAGATGGGCGCAAGCGATCTGCGGATCGTCGATGCCACCTATTTCGCCAACTTCCCCGGCGAAGCGCCGCGCGACGCCGCCGCCGAATATGAGGCGGCGCATATCCCCGGCGCGGTGTTCCTCAACCTCGGCGAGTTGCGCGATACCGACAGCGACCTGCCGATGATGCTGCCCAGCGCCGAGAAATTCGCCAGCCGCATGCAGAGCCTCGGCCTCGGCGACGGCAGCCGCATCGTCCTCTACGACAATTCGCCGCATCACACGGCGGCGCGCGCCTGGTGGATGCTGCGCACCTTCGGCGCGCACGACGTCGCGATCCTCGACGGCGGCCTCGCCAAATGGCAGGCGGAGGGCCGGCCGACGGCGAGCGGCCGGGAGACGCTGCGCCACCGCCATTTCACCGTCTGGTCGGATCGCGGCAACGTCCGCACGCTCGACCAGATGAAGGCCAATATCGACAGCGGCGCCGAACAGGTGGTCGACGCCCGCTCGGCCGCGCGCTTCACCGGCGAGGAGCCCGATCCGCGCCCCGCGACTCACGCCGGCCATATCCCCGGTTCGCGCAACCTGCCGCAGGGCAAGCTGTTCAATGCCGACGGCACGTGGAAACAGGGCGACGCCCTGCGCGAGGCGTTCGCCGCGGCGGGGGTCGATCTCGACCGGCCGATGGTCGCGACCTGCGGCTCGGGCATCACCGCGGCGGTGCTCGCCTTCGGCGCGCATCTGGTCGGCAAGGCGATGCCGATCTATGACGGCAGCTGGTCGGAATGGGGCGCCGATCGCTCGACCCCCAAGGCCATGGGAGCCAGAGAGACAGTTGACGGATAAAGCGAGCAAGGACCGTGACCTGGCCGACGCGACCCGCGTCGTCCAGGCCGGGCGACGCGCCGAATGGACGCAGGGCATCGTCAATCCACCGGTGTGGCGCGCCTCGACGATCCTCTACGACAGCATCGCCGATCTGCGCGCCAATGCCGGGCGCGACACGCATCACCGCCTGTACTACGGCCGCCGCGGCACGCCGACGCAGTGGAGCCTCGCCGATGCGCTGACCAGCCTCGAACCCGGTGCGGAGGCGACCTTCCTCTATCCGTCGGGCGTGGCGGCGATCGCCGCGGCATTGCTGTCGGTGCTGTCGCCCGGCGACGAGCTGCTGCTGGTCGACAGCGCCTATGACCCGACCCGCGGGCAGGCGATGCAATTGCTCAAGCGCTTCGGCATCACCACGCGCTTCTACGATCCGCTGATCGGCGCGGGGATCGAATCGCTGATCGGCCCGGCGACCCGGGCGATCTTCATGGAAAGCCCGGGCAGCCTGACCTTCGAGGTGCAGGACGTGCCGGCGATCGTCGCCGTCGCCAAGCGCCACGGGCTGGTCACCCTGCTCGACAACACCTGGGCGACGCCGCTGTTCTTCCCCGCGATCGAACAGGGCGTCGACCTCACCATCCTCGCCGCGACCAAATATGTCGTCGGCCACAGCGATGCGATGCTCGGCTCGGTCACCGCCGCGCCCGGCCATTTCGCGCGGCTGCGCGACATGAGCTTCCAGCTCGGCCAGGTCGCCTCGCCCGACGACAGCTGGCTCGGCAGCCGCGGCCTGCGGACGATGGCGGTGCGGCTCGCCCAGCATCAGCGCAGCGCGCTGGCCGTCGCGCGCTGGCTGGAAACGCGGCCCGAGGTCGCGCAGGTGCTCCATCCGGCGCTGCCCGCCTGCCCCGGTCACGCGACATGGGTGCGCGACTTCAAGGGATCGAGCGGCCTCTTCTCCTTCGTGCTCGACGGCGGCGGCGAGGCGCCACGCGCGGCGCTGATCGACGCGTTGGAGCTGTTCGGCATCGGCTACAGCTGGGGCGGGTTCGAAAGCCTCGCCATCCCCGCCGACCCGGCGCGCATCCGCACCGCCGCACCGCGCGACTATGCCGGCCCGCTGGTCCGCCTGCAGATCGGCCTGGAGGATGCGGACGACCTCATCGCCGACCTCGACCGCGGCCTGGCGGCGTTCCGCGCAGCCTTGTAGAGGGGGCCTTCGTCAGACCCGGCGGGGGTTCCTGCGGACGCAGGAGCCCAGGGTCGCGGAGCGTCCGGCTTCGCTCTGCTGCGATGTGGCCCTATCTTCGCAGATCGTCGGACACGACAATCCTTTGTGCTATCCTGAGCCCCACCCCGGTGAAGGCCGGGGTTCGGTTGGATCAAGCTCCGTGACAGCTCGCGACTGCTTTCCCACCTAGACCCCGGCCTCCGCCGGGGTGGGGATAAGAAATCGGCAGCGGCTTCGTGCCCGCCGAAATGCACGCCAACCTACCACCAAGCTCAGTCGGTTATCCCGCCCGCGGCGTTACTGCGCAGACGCGCGGGCGTCCTGACCGTCGCCCTCGGGCGCCGCGACGATGTCGCGCGTCGTCGTGCCCTTGTCGACGACGTTGGTCGCCGGATCGCCGACCGACGAGCGGATGCCGGTATCGGCGACGTCGCCGCCGGCCTGGTTGACGACGCCATTCTCGGCGGCGCTGCGCTGCGTGTTGCCGCCGAACAGCGCGTCGAGAGTCTGGGCGCTGTTGGCATTGTCCTGCGGGCGGGCGGCGCCCGGCTGCGGCGGGACCAGCGCATAATCGGGCGGGATCACCAGCGGCGCCTGACGGGCGACGGCGAATTCGTCGGGACGCGCCCGGTCATAGCCACGCTTGCCGCAGCCCGAGAGGAGGACGACGCAGGCGAGGCCGGCGAGAATCGGAACTGACTTACGCATGGGGATTCTCCGAGGGAATGTCGCGCTTGTCGCGCATCAGGAGCGCGCGGACAAGCAGCACCAGCACGCCGAGGGTGATCGCCGCATCGGCGACGTTGAAGACGAGGAACGGCCGCCAGTCACCGAAATGCAGGTCGGCAAAGTCGACGACATAGCCGAACCGCACCCGGTCGACGATATTGCCGAGCGCGCCGCCGAGCACCGCGCCCAGCGCCATCTGATCGCCGCGCTGCGGCTCGCGCGTCATCCAGATCGCCACCGCCAGCGCGATCGCCCCGGTCATCGCGACCAGCCCCCAGCGCATCGTGTTGCTGTCGGCATGGAGCAGCCCCAGCGAAATGCCGTGATTGGCGACGAAGCGCAGGTTGAAGAACGACGTCACCGTCCGCTCCGCGGTCAGCTCGTTGAGCTGCAACACGTCGGTGATCGTCACCTTGGTCAGCTGGTCGACGACGAACAACACGGCGGCGGTGGCAAGGCCTGCGATCGGCAGCTTACGCATGCTGGACGACCTCGGCGCAGCGGTCGCACAAGGCGCCGTCCACCGTCACCTCGGGCAGGTGCCGCCAGCAGCGCCCGCATTTGTGGTAATCGGTCCGCGTCACGGTGACGTCCTCGCCCTGCGCGACATCGGCGACGATGAACGTCTCGGCGAGCGCGGCGGCGGACAGCGGCAGCGCCGGCACCGTCACCTCCGCCTCCAGGCTGGAGCGCACCGTCTTCGCACGGCGCAGCGGCTCGATCGCCTCGGTCACGGTCGCGCGCAGCCGGCGGACGTCGGCCCAGTCGGTGGCGAGCGGCTGATCGCCGGGCAGCGCCGGCAGCTCGGGCCATTCGAGGAAATGGACCGATCCGTCCTCGCTCGGGAAGCGCGCCTGCCACACCTCTTCCGCGGTGAAGCAGAGGATCGGCGCGGCATAGCGGACGAGCGCGTGGAACAGCGTGTCGAGCACCGTCCGATACGCCCGCCGCTTGGGATCGTCCGCGGCGTCGCAATAGAGCGAATCCTTGCGGATATCGAAGAAGAAGGCCGACAGATCTTCGTTGGCGAAATCGGTCAGCCGGCGCAGATAGCGGTTGAACTCATAACCGTCCGCCGCCTCGCGCAGGTCCATGTCGAGCTGGCCGAGCAGGGTCAACACATAGCGTTCCAGCTCCGGCATCGCCGCGACCGGCACCCGCTCCGCCTCGGTGAATCCGTCGAGTGCGCCGAGCAGATAGCGGAAGGTGTTGCGCAGCTTGCGATAGGCGTCGGACGCGGTGCCGAGGACCTCCTTGCCGATCCGCACGTCGTCGAAATAGTCGGTCGATGCGACCCACATGCGCAGGATGTCGGCGCCGCTCTCGCCGATCACCTTGAGCGGATCGACGACATTGCCGAGGCTCTTCGACATCTTGCGCCCCTGCCCGTCGAGCGCGAAGCCGTGGGTCAGCACCGCATCATAGGGCGCGCGGCCGCGCGTGCCGCAGCTTTCGAGCAGCGACGACTGGAACCAGCCGCGATGCTGGTCGCTGCCTTCGAGGTACAGATTGGCGCGGACGTCCGCGCCATAGCGCGCCTCGACGGTAAAGACGTGCGTCGAGCCGCTGTCGAACCAGACGTCGAGAATGTCGTTCTGCGGCTCGTAATCGGCGAGGTCATGATCCGCGCCGAGCAACGTCTGGTGATCGGCGGTGAACCACGCATCCGCCCCGCCGTCGCGGAAGGCGGCGATGATGCGCGCGTTGACCGCGGGATCGTTGAGATAGTCGCCGGTGGCGCGATCGACGTAGAGCGCGATCGGCACGCCCCAGGCGCGCTGGCGGCTGATCACCCAGTCGGGCCGCCCCTCGACCATCGAGCGGATGCGGTTCTGCGAGCGCGCCGGCACCCAGCGCGTATGTTCGATCGCGTCGAGCGCGGTCTCGCGCAGCGTCGCGCCGTTGCTTGCCCCCTCGCCGCCGTTGAGGACCGGCCGGTCCATCGGGATGAACCATTGCGGCGTCGCGCGGAAGATCACCTTCGCCTTCGACCGCCACGAATGCGGATAGCTGTGCGCGAAATCGTCCGACGCCGCGAGCAGCGCGCCGACCTCGCGCAGGTCCGAACAGATCGGCCCGTCGCTGCCGACGAACTTCTTGTTGATGACGCTGCCCTGCCCGCCCAGCCACGGCCAGTCGGCGCGGTACATGCCGGCGCCGTCGACCGCGAACACGGGTTCGAGCCCGTTCGCCTTGCACAGCAGGAAATCGTCCTCGCCATGGTCGGGCGCCATATGGACGAGGCCGGTGCCCGCGTCGCTGGTGACGAAGTCGCCGCTGAGGAACGGCCGCGGCCGCGCGAAGAAGCCGCCGCGCGCGTGCATCGGATGCCGTGCGGTCGCGCCCTCCAGCGCGCTGCCCTTGACCAGCGCGACGACGCTGTCGACCGTAAGGCCGGTGCGCTTGCCGAACGCCGGCAGCAGGTTTTCCTCGACGAGGAAGCGCCGCCCGCCGCTCTCGAACAGCACGTAATCGAGCGCCGGATTATAGGCGAGCGCCTGGTTGACCGGGATCGTCCACGGCGTCGTCGTCCAGATCACCGCGGTCGCGCCGACCAGCAGCTCGGCCTCCGGCGCGGAGGCGATCTCGAAGCCGACGTCGATCTGCGTCGAGACGACGTCCTCATATTCGACCTCCGCCTCGGCGAGCGCGGTCTTCTCGACCGGCGACCACATCACCGGCTTGGCGCCGCGATAGAGCTGGCCGCTCTCGGCGAATTTGAGCAATTCGCCGACGATCGCCGCCTCGGCGTCATAATTCATCGTCAGATAGGGATCGGCCCAGTCGCCCATCACGCCGAGCCGGGCGAACTGGTCGCGCTGCACGCCGACCCACCGGTCGGCATAGGCGCGGCATTCGGCGCGGAACTGCGCGACCGGCACCTCGTCCTTGTTCTGCTTCTTGGCGCGATACGCCTCCTCGACCTTCCATTCGATCGGCAGGCCGTGGCAGTCCCAGCCGGGGACGTAGGGCGCATCCTTGCCCATCAGCGACTGGCTGCGGACGATGATGTCCTTCAGCACCTTGTTCATCGCATGGCCCATATGGATGTCGCCATTGGCATAGGGCGGGCCGTCGTGGAGGATGAACCGCTCGCGCCCGGCGCGCTGCTCGCGCAGCCGGTCGTAGACGCCGATCCGCGCCCAGCGTTCGAGGATCGCCGGCTCCTTGGCGGCGAGGCCCGCCTTCATCGGGAAGTCGGTCTTCGGCAGGAAGACGGTGTCGCGCCAGTCTGGCGCGGTTGTTGGGGCGTCGGTCATACGGGGCGCGTCTTATCGTGAGTGTCGGTCAGCACAAAGCGCATAAACGCGAACGGTTAACCGCCCAGCAACGCCCGTGCCGCGGCGCAATCGCGCGCCATTTGCCGGGTGAGCGCGTCGAGGCTGTCGAATTTCGCCTCCGCGCGCAGATAGTCGATCAGTGCGACCTCGATCGGCTGGCCATAAAGATCACCTGAGAAATCAAAGAAATACGGCTCGAGCAGCTCTTTCGGCGGATCGAAGGTCGGCCGGATGCCGAGATTCGCGGCCCCGTTCAGCCGCCGCCCGTCGGCGAGCGTCGCCGTCACCGCATAGATGCCGTACGCCGGGCGGAGATATTTGCCCATGTCGAGATTGGCGGTCGGATAGCCGATCGTCCTGCCGACCTTGTCGCCGTGCTGGACGATTCCCTCGACCGCGAAGGGCCGGGTCAGCAGCCGCGCCGCCTCGCGCGGCTTGCCCGCGCGCAGCAACGTGCGGATGCGCGTCGACGAGACCGGCTCGCCGTCGAGCGTCACCGCCGCCACCGTCTCCGCAGTGAAGCCGTGCGCGCTGCCACGCGCGGCGAGCAGGGCGACATTGCCGCTCTTGCGATGGCCGAAGGTGAAATCCTCGCCGGTCACCACCCCCGCCGCGGCGAGGTTGCGGTGCAGCCCGGTCGCGATGAAGTCTTCCGCCGACAGGGCGGCGAGCGCCGCGTCGAAGTGGAAGACGACCATCGCATCGACGCCGGCCGCGGCGAACAGCCGCTGGCGCTGGTCGAGCGTGGTCAGCCGGAACGGCGGCGCGTCGGGCCGGAAGTGGCGCACCGGGTGCGGATCGAAGGTCGCGACCAGCGCCGGCCGCCCCTCGGCGCGCGCACGCGCGACCGCCCGACCGACCACCGCCTGGTGCCCGAGGTGAAAGCCATCGAAATTGCCGAGCGCGACGATCCCGCCCGCCAGATGCGACGGCACCGCCGAGCCACCGTCCAGCCGCTCCATCGCCCGCGCCTTAGGCCGCGCGCGGCGATCGGGCAACAGGGTGCAAACGCCCTCTTTCCGCCACCTCCCCGGCGCGGGTAGAAGGGCGGGCATGACGACCCTCCCCTCCCTCGGCAACGGCCTCGCCGCAGAGCCGATCGTCGCGCGGCTGCTCGCCCAGCCCGGCCTGCAGAAGGTGCCGAGCCCCAAGCTCGACCTGTTCATCGCGCGCGACTTCATCGGCGCCCTGCTGTGCGAGGCGCTGATCGAGCGGATCGACGCGGTGCGTCGTCCGTCGACGATCGCCGATGCGAACGGCGACGCCAGCTTCCGCACCAGCGAGACGGGCGACCTCTCCGCCACCGATCCGGTGGTGCAGGCGGTCGAGGCGCGCCTCGCCGCCTTCACCGGTCTCGACCCCGCTTATGGCGAGCCGTTGCAGGGCCAGCGCTACGCGGTCGGCCAGGAATTCAAGGGCCACACCGACTATTTCGACCCGCAGGGCGCCGACTTCGCGCAATATTGCTCGGTGGCGGGCAACCGCACCTGGACGGTAATGGTCTATCTCAACCAGCCCGAGGCGGGCGGCGCCACCCGCTTCAAGGCGGTCGACAAGATCATCCAGCCGGAAACCGGCAAGCTCGTCGCCTGGAACAACCGCCGTCCCGACGGCTCGCTCAACCCCGCAACCCTCCACCAGGGGATGAAGGTGCGCACCGGCGTCAAATACGTCATCACCAAATGGTATCGCGAGCGGGAGTGGGCGTGACGCGGGCGGCGTGACCGCAGGTACTTCCGACCGGCACGCCCCAAACCGAAGGGCCGCGACGCGGATCGCCTGATCGCATCCTAAAAGACAGATGGTCTCATCCTCATCTGCGCGGTCCTTTCATGATTGTCGGCATCGACCTCGGCACGACCAACAGTGCCGTCGCCTGCTTCCGGAACGGAGCGCCCGAGCTCATTCCGAACGCGCTCGGCGAGCTGTTGACGCCCTCCGCCGTCAGCCTTGCCGACGATGGGCAGCTGCTGGTCGGGCGGCCGGCGCGGGATCGCCAGTCGACGCACCCCGCGCAGACCGCGACCGTCTTCAAACGCCTGATGGGCACCGGCAGGACGACGCAGCTCGGCCGCCACACCTATCTGCCCGAGGATCTTTCGGCGCTGGTGCTCGCCAGTCTCAAACGCGATGCCGAGGCGTATCTCGGCGCAGCGGTCACGCATGCGGTGATTACCGTTCCGGCCTATTTCAACGATCGCCAGCGCAAGGCGACACGCCGCGCGGGCGAGATCGCGGGGTTCACGGTCGACCGGCTGATCAACGAACCCACTGCCGCGGCCCTCGCCTATGGCATTCACGACCGGCAGGATCGCGAGCCGTTCCTCGTCTTCGACCTGGGCGGTGGCACCTTCGACGTGTCGGTGGTCGAGGTGTTCGACGGGGTGGTCGAGGTGCGCGCCTCCGCCGGCGACAACCGGCTGGGTGGCGAGGACTTCAACGATGTCGTCATGCGGCTCGCGCGCGAGACGATCGATCCTGCCGACGGCTTGGCGGGCGGCGCGCGCGCCGATCGGTTCGAGGCGGTGTGGCGCGCGGCAGCCGAACGGTGTCGCCGCACGCTCAGCGAAGCCGAGGAGGCGCTCTTCCGGATCGTCTGGGACGGGAAGGAGCATGTCGCCACCCTCACCGCGCACGCCTTCGAGGCGGCGGCCGAGCCGCTGCTGCACCGCCTGCGCGATCCGGTGCTGCGCTCGCTCCGCGACGGCGGCCTGCGCAGCGACAGCCTGTCGGACATCGTCCTGGTCGGCGGCGCGACCCGCATGCCGATCGTCCGCCGCGCGGTGACGCGCCTGTTCGGCCGCTTTCCCAATGCGTCGCTCCACCCCGATCATGCCGTCGCGCTGGGGGCGGCGGTACAGGCCGGGCTGAAAGCACGCGATGCCGCCTTGGAGGAGGTGCGGCTGACCGACGTTTGCCCCTTCACGCTGGGTGTCGCCGCCGCCGACCACGATACCTTCGGCAACCTCCACCATGACGTCTTCGTGCCGATCATCGAGCGCAACAGCGTCGTGCCGCTCAGCCGGTCGCACGGGTTCCAGACGATCGTCGACCGGCAAACGAAGATCCAGTTCCAGATCTATCAGGGTGAGGCGCGACGGGCATCGGACAACGTCCTGCTCGATACCGTGGAGGTCGTCGTCCCACCCCGGCCCGCCGGCGAGGTGCGGGCGGACGTCCGCTTCTCCTATGATGCAAGCGGCCTGCTTGAGGTCGATGTCACGATCCCGATCACCCAGCAGACGTTCCAACGGGTGGTGAGCGAAGGGGATGGCGACGCCGACACGCTCGATGCGCGGCGGAGCGCACTGGCGGCGCTCAAGATCCATCCCCGCGAGGCGGCGCCCAATGCGGCGGCCATGGCCCGCGCCGAACGCTGCTACGAATCGTTCCTCGGCGACCAGCGCGAGCGGATCGGACAGATGGTCATGGCCTTCCAGGCCGTGCTCGACCGGCAGGAGCCACATGCGATCGCCGATCTGCGCCGGGAGCTTGAGGCGATGCTCGACGCCATGGAAGGCGAGCGCTTCCTATGAACGACGCGATCTGGGATCGCCTGCAGATCGCCGCCACGCGCGACGAGGCGAGCATCCGTCGCGCCTATGCCGTGCAGCTGAAGCGGATCGATCCCGAGGCGGAGCCGGCGCGCTTCATCGCCCTCCGCCACGCCTTCGAACAGGCGCGCGCCTTCGCCAGAGCATGGCCGGACGATGATGAGGCGGCGCCGTTCGATGCGTCGGACACCGACGCCGAGATCGCACCCGACGGGCCCGCCATCGCCACGGAGGTGCCGGATCGCATTCCGGAGCCTGCCTGGGCCCCGGCGCCGCTCGTCGCCGCAGCGCCGACCTGGATGGCGGACGTCGATGCCATCGAACGGCTCATCTGGAGCGATACGCCCGCGGCAGACATACGCGACGAACTGATCGCACGAACGACGCAGATCCTGCACGACCCCGCGATGCTCTCGATCGCTCATGCCGCCGAGATCGAACGCTGGGCGATAGACATCGCGATCGACGGCATGCCGCGATCGGACGCCCTGCTGATCCTCGCCGCCGACCATTTCGACTGGGTCGCCACGGCCGAGCGCTGGGATTGCCCGCCGCGCATCCGCGAGGTGATGAAACGCTATTGGGACATCGGCTGGGTCCAGTCGCTCGAGCGCGACGGCCGTGCGGACGAACGCTTTGACGAAGTCTATGCGCTCGCGCTGCTGCGGGATCCGAGCCTGCCGCCTCGGAGCGGCCCGGCCGCGATGGTCGCGGCGCTGCTGGGGGTCATCCGGCGCCATCACCCGACCGCGCTCCACGATGTGTCACCGGCCGCCGTGACGGCGTGGGACGCCTATCTCACCCGCCGCGACGCCCGCTGGTATCGCCGCGCCGGCCGGTGGCTGCTGAGCCTGTCGCCTGCCGCCTGGTACGACCGACGCCAGCCCGGCACGCAGGCGATCCTTGCCCGCATCTGGCAGTATCTGGTGTGGACGATCGGTGGCGCCGCTTTCCTGTTCCTGTGCCTGGTCCTCATCGCCATTGGGCCGATTGGCTGGGTGGCGGCCTATAATATGATGTCCCACCGGTCCGGCTATCGATCGTAGGACAAGCTGTCCGACCGGGGATAGCTCCGGACGCCGGGCGGGTGCCGGCCAGACGCCGCCCCCGCCCTGCCCCCATCAGAACGTCGTGCTCACCCCGAGGCTGAACACCCGCCCGAGGTTATAGCGGTTGATATAGACCTCGTTGCCGTTGCTGAACGTCTGGCTCTCGCGATAGCGGGTTCGCGTCAGGTTGCGCGCCTCCGCCTTGATCTCGAACTTGCCACCGATCAGCTCGAATCCCTGGCGCGCGACGAGGTCGAGCCGGATGCCGGGATATTCGACGATGTCGGGCTGGAAGCCGGTACCGCTGAGCAGCGACGGCCCGCGATTGGTGACGCGCTTGCTCGCATAGTTGAACAACAGCGTGATCTGCGACAGCGCCGCGCTGTCCTCGATGCCGAGTTGCAGGTTGACGAGATGATCCGACTGGCCGGTCAGCGGCGCGCCATCGCGGAACAGCGACGAGGCCGGCGCGAAGCCGACCGGGCAGCCGCCGACCGCCTGCGTCGACGAGGCGACCGAGGGGGCGCATTCGCCGTTCGCGGTGATCCGCGACTTGGTATAGGTGTAATTGGCGATCAGCAGCGCCCGCCGCGTCGCAAAGAAGTCGCCGCCGAAGACATTGGCGAGCGGGAAATATTTCTGCACCTCGACCTCGCCGCCGTATAGCGTCGCCTTCGGCAGATAGGTGAAGCCGGTCTGCAGCCGGTCGTCGGCGCCGGTGTAGAAGCCGACCTGCTCGATCGGATTGTCGATCCGCTTGTAGAAGCCCGCGAGCGTGAAGCGCTGGTCGCGCTTGAAGAACCATTCGTAGCGCGCTTCGAGATTGTAGAGCTTCGAATCGCGGAGCAGCGGGTTGCCGAAGAACAGCCGGTCCGAATCGGGGTCGCGGAACTGCTGCGGCGCGAGCTCGCGGAACTGCGGGCGCGAGATCGTCTTGGCGGCGCTGGCGCGCAGCTGCATGTCGGCGGCGAAATTCCAGGTCAGCGTCGACGCCGGCAGGAAATAATCGTTCTTGAGCCGGGCCAGCCCGGTGGTCACCCCGAATGGCGTCACGCGCTCGTCGCCGCGCTCGTAGCGCACACCGACCACCGCGCGCAGCCCGTCGAACGCCTCGCCCTCCGCCTGCACATAGCCGGCATGGACGTCGAGGCTCGCGTCATAGCGATAGGCGCCCGCCGCGGTGTTGAACTGCAACTGGATCGTGCAGGGCGCGGTATTGGCGGTCAGCGGACAGGCGTTGTTGAGCACGTCCGGGCTGAGCAGATAGTCGGGCCGCAGCAGATTGTACGGATAGCCCGGCGCGGTGCCGCCGCCGTTCGAGGTCTGATAGTTGAACTGCAACCGCGACGAGGTGCGGTCGGTACCCTGGTAGAAATAGCCGGTCGACAATGTGATCGGCCGGTCGCCATCGATCTTGTACGAGGCGTCCGCCTGGCCGGTCCACAGATTCTCGTTCAGCTCGCTGAAGATGATCGAGGCGAACGGCGTGAAGCGCTGCGTCACCTGATATGCGCCGGCGCATTGATAGCCGCTCGCCTGCTGCTCGCCGTCGCTGGTGATCGGCAGGCCGGTGGTGGTCGTCGCCGAGCAGAGATAGTCGAACTGGCGCTCATAGGGCGCGTT
The DNA here is from genome assembly GCF_000632225.1 of Sphingomonas sp. RIT328. Classification (GTDB taxonomy): domain Bacteria; phylum Pseudomonadota; class Alphaproteobacteria; order Sphingomonadales; family Sphingomonadaceae; genus Sphingomonas; species Sphingomonas kyungheensis. The sequence continues at coordinate 300,704 of NZ_JFYV01000012.1, read as the reverse complement.
GCGCTTCGAATTGGCATAGGCGCCGCGTGCGTCGATCTTCAGCGCGTCGCTGAGCTTGAACTCGCCGACCAATTGCGTCTCGATCAGCTGGCGCTCGAACCAATTGGTGTTCTGCTGGAAACGCAGCCCGCTGGCGTTGTTGTACAGCGTCGCCGCCGAGCCGCGGCCCTGTTTGAGCGTGTCGTGGATATAGACGTTGGTCCAGCGGATCGTGTTCTCGCCGAATTCCAGCCCGACGCCGACCAGCGCATTGGCGACGATGCGATTGTCGGTGATCAGCGTGGTGAAGTCGTTGCGCAGCGTGCCGTCCGCCGACACGCTGTCCTGCTGGTTGGCGAAGCGGGTGCGGAAGGTGTTGCTCGCGCTCAGCGAGGCGATCACGCCGAGCCGCGAGCCGCCGATGTCATAGACCGAGCCGCCGCTGATCTCGCCCGACCAATTGGCCGGCAGCTGGTTGTTGCGCTGGAGCAGCGTCGTCGAGGCATTGGAGAGCTGCGCCACCTGTTCGGCGGGGATGATGCCGCTGCCGTCGGGGGCGTTGCGGATGAAGGCGGGCACCTTGCGCGTGCCGTCGTCATAGCCGATCCAGTCGGCGTCGCCGCCGGCATAGGTATAGCCGAGCTCGCTGGTCGTCGCATCGTCGGCGGCGATCGTCGCGCCGAACGAGAGGAAGTTCTTGTCCGGGATGGCCTTGGTGGTCAGGTTGATGACGCCGCCGCCGAATTCGCCGGGATAATTGACCGAATAGGTCTTCTGCACCAGCGCCGAACCGACGATCGTCGTCGGGAAGATGTCGAGCGGCACCGACCGGCGCAGCGGCTCGGGGCTCGGCAGCGGCGATCCGTTGAGCAGCGACGACGAATAGCGGTCGCCGAGGCCGCGGACGTAGACGAAGCCGCCGCCGACCACCGACAGGCCGGTGACGCGGGTCAGCGCCCCGGCGATGTCGCCCTCGCCCGTGCGCGCGATATCGGCGCTCGACAGGACGGAGACGATCTGCGGCGTCGCGCGGACGACGTTGGGGATGTTGCGGCCGACGACGACGATATCGCCGGCATCGCCGTTCATGCCGGGCGCGGACACCTCGACCGGCGCCTCCTGCTGGTCGTTGGCGGTCGGCTCGGCACTTTGCGGATCGCTCGCGCCGCCGGGCTGCGAGGTGGCGGGGGTCGAGGTCTGCGCCGGCGGCGGCGTCGGTGCCGCGGTGCCGCCCGCGGTCTGCGCAAGCACGGCGGGCGCGACCAGCATCGAGGAAAGTGAAAGAAGGGTGGCGAAAGCGAGCCGCTGCGGCATGACCGTCAATCCCGGATCAGAAGTCTGGATACAGGTGTCCGCAGGTGGCGGGATCGCCACCTGCGGCACCGATGCTGGGTCGGGGCACCGTCAGGCGCCCCATCGCCTCAGCGGCCCTGGCAGGCGAAATAGACCGAGTTGAACGACGGCGGGCCGAAGTCCTGCAGCGTCGTATCCGCCGGGCGCACCGTGGTCCGGCCGCCGCTGGTCTGCTCGCCGGCGATGATGTTGACGCAGGCGACGTTGCTCACCGTCTTCACCACGCCGTTGACGAAGCGCATGTCGCTGCCGCCGCGCTGACGGATCGCGGCGGGGGCCAGCGCGGTCTGGACGAAGGTGAAGTTGGCATAGGTCGCGAAGGTCCGCGGCAGCAGGTCCTCGGCGTTGTTCGAGTCGATCTCGGTCGAGAAGCTGTCGACGGTCGCGCCGCTGGTCCGCTGCGCGGCGATCATGAACTGGATGAAGCCGCGATAGCCGTTGTCGATGTCGAAGCCGTCGTCATCCGCGCCGGTGATCGCGATATACTTCAGGTTGCTGGTGCCGCCGAATATCTCGATGCCGTCGTCTGCCGAATTGTGGCTCTGGATATGGTCGAGTACGGTGCCCGAACCGGTCGCGCCGAGCGTCAGGCCCTGCAATTCGTTGCCGTCGCTGATCGCGATGCCCGAATAGCGGATCTGGACATAGGACATCTGGCCGCTCGAGTCGGCGGTGTTAGTGCCGCCGTAGAAGCGGCCGGTGACGCCCTCGATCGCGAGCTGGCACGGCGTCGGGTTGCTGCCGCCGCTGCCGGTCGCGCACACCGCGGTCGGCGCACGGCCGAGCAGGATGATGCCGCCCCAATGGCCCTGGCTGGTTTCCGATTCGCCGGTCGCCGAGCTGACGTTCTGCTGCGAGGTGAAGATGATCGGCGCATCGCGCGTGCCGATCGCATTGAGCTTCGAGCCGCGGTTGACCAGCAGCAGGTCGTTGGTCGACTCATTGGCATTGGCGAAGACGGTGACGCCGGGCTCGATCGTCAGCGTCACGCCGCTGCCGCCGGTCGCGCCGAGATCGGTGCCGACCTCGGTCTGGCCGGTGAAGCGATAGGCGATGCCGGCGATGCGCGGCAGCGTCAGGCTGGAAGTGATCGCCTGCGGGAGGTCGCAGATCTTGAAGCCGCCGATCGTCGCCGCGGTCGCGCTGCCGCTGCCGCCGGTCGCGGCGGTGGTGCCGCTCGGGCAGGCGGCGCCGCTCGCCAGCGTGCCGATCGCCGGCACCGCGGTGCAGCGCGCGCCGCTGCCGCCGAATTCGGCGGCGGTCGAATTGCAGGTCCAGCCCTGGAAGCTGGTATCGGTCGGCCCGCTCAGCGCGCCGACATAATTGGTGCTGGTGAAGAAGCTGTTGATCGTCGACGGATCGATCGCGGTTGTCAGCGACGTCGCCGAGGTCGGATAGACGCCGTTCAGCACCGAGCCGACGCCGTTGACGTTGTTGTTCGACCCGGCGTTGACGATCGCGAGCTGCTCGTCGGCGGTGACCGAGATGCCGTTGACCGTGGTGACCGCAGCGAATTGCGCGGCGGTGATCGCGCTCGGCGTCGCCGACGGGGTCGGGGTCGCCGCCGGGGTCGGCGTCGGCGAGACGATCGTCACGCTGCCCGCGCCCGGCGAGGCGACGCTGTCCGCGCCGCCGCAGCCGGCCAGCGCGAGGCAGGCGCTCGACGCCATGAGGATGGTACCGATGCGCATGTGGCTCGCCATGATCGAAAGCTCCCGGTCGTATATCGTGTCGGCCGGCCGAGGCTCCCCCTGCGGCCGGTCCCTGAGAGCCGCGGTACGAGCGGTAAATGACTCCTGAATGAGATTCGGGAGACAGAATGATGACGGTGATGTGATGCTTTTGTTACGACGGCGGCGGAGGGCGGCATCCAGGCCCTGCCCGCCGCTTCAATCCGCGCTGCATCGAAGGAATCATGCCGCCGGCCACCCGGCGGAGGCCGGGGCCCAGTTGGGTTTAGGCCGCTATTGCTCGCACAGCGTCACCGAACTGGACCCCGGCCTGCGCCGGGGTGGTCCGGAGGGGGGGAAGGATCGTCGCCCCCAACGCAAAACGGGCGCCCCTCTCGCGAGGGACGCCCGTCGAAACGCCGATCTGGCGAAGCTTACTTGTCGCCGTCCTTGACGCCGACCGCAGGCACCGAGATCGTTTCCTTCTTGGTTTCGACCTTGGGAACCTCGACCGTGGTCTCCTTGGTGCCGACGACGACCTTCTTCGAATCGAGGTCGACCTTCGGCAGCGAACCGCCCTTGGCGCTGACGTCGACCGACGGCAGCGAGCCCTTCTTGGTCACGTCCGCGCTCCAGAAGCCGGTCAGGAACAGCAAGGCGACGATGATGATCGCGATCACGGCGATGATCGCCAGCACGCGGCCCGCGCCGCCGCGACGCTCGACGATGACACGATCGCCATTCCGGTCGGTGGTGTATTCAACCATGATCACTCTCCCTTTGAACTGAGGAAGGTAATCCGGTCAGCAACATATTGTTCCCTGCCCGCAACGACCGGGCGATCGGCGATGGCCCGCGGCGGGACGGCGCCGGAGACCAAAAAGCCCGCCGATCGGTGGATCGGACGGGCTGATATGGTGGGCGCGACAGGGATTGAACCTGTGACCCCACCCGTGTGAAGGGTGTGCTCTACCGCTGAGCTACGCGCCCGAAACTGTTCGGAGGCGCGCCTTTACGGAACGCCGCCGCCGCTGTCCAGCCTCAGTTGACCGAATCTTTGAGGCCCTTGCCCGCCTTGAACTTGGGCTGGTTGGACGCCTTGATCGTCATCGGCGCCAAGGTGCGCGGATTGCGGCCCTGCGAGGCCTTGCGCTTCGTCACCGAAAAGGTGCCGAACCCCACCAGGCGCACTTCGTCGCCCTTCTTCAAGCTGTCGGTGATCGCTTCGAAGACCGCCTCGACCGCCTTGATGGCATCGCCCTTGGCGAGCCCGGACGTATCGGCGACGGTCGCGATCAGCTCTTGCTTGTTCATGAAATGCAGCCCCCTTCGGTATTCCTGGAGAATCATTGCCGAGCCAGAACGATCAGTAACGCGCTCCGGCCCGGCCGAGTCAATCGATATGCCGCCTATGAAGGCAATGTGGTTTCAAAACCTTAACCGCCGTGCTCGGCAGCAGCTGGTCAGTGATGCAACTCGCCGCCGGCCGGTGCAACCCCCGCGGGCGGCAGCGCGGCGAGTTCGTCGGCGTCGGTCCATTCGATCGCGGCGAGCGGTTCGGTCAGCGCGAGCGTCAGCACCTCGTCGACATGGCTGACCGGCACGATCGTCAGCCCGTCCTTGATGTTCTGCGGAATGTCGGCGAGATCCTTCTCATTCTCCTGCGGGATGAGCACCGTGGTGATGCCGCCGCGCAGCGCCGCGAGCAGCTTTTCCTTGAGCCCGCCGATCGGCAGCACGCGACCACGCAGCGTCACCTCGCCGGTCATCGCCACATCCTTCTTCACCGCGACGCCGGTCAGCGTCGAGACGATCGAGGTGACGAGGCCGATGCCCGCCGACGGACCATCCTTGGGCACCGCGCCTTCGGGCAGGTGGATGTGGATGTCCTTGCGGTGGAACAGCGACGGCTTGATGCCATAGCTCGGGCTGCGCGCCTGGACGAAGCTGAAGGCGGCCTGCACCGATTCCTTCATCACGTCGCCGAGCTTGCCCGTCGTCTTGACCGCGCCCTTGCCGGGCACGGTGACGCTCTCGATCGTCAGCAATTCGCCGCCGACCTCGGTCCAGGCGAGACCGGTGACCGCGCCGATCTGATGCTCGGTCTCGCCGAGGCCGTGGCGGAACTTCTGCACGCCGGCGAACTCGTGGAGATTGTCGGGCGTGATCGTCACGCTGGTCGCCTTGCCTTCGAGGATCTGGCGCAGCGCCTTGCGCGCCAGCTTGGCGATCTCGCGCTCGAGCGTCCGCACCCCAGCCTCGCGGGTGTATTTCTGAATCAGCGCGCGCAGGCCCTCCTCGGTCAGCGTGAACTCGCCGGCCTTCAGGCCATGCGCCTCGATCTGCTTCTCGATCAGATGGCCCTTGGCGATCTCGACCTTCTCGTCCTCGGTATAGCCCTCCAGCCGGATGATCTCCATCCGGTCGAGCAGCGGCTGCGGCAGGTTGAGCGTGTTGGCGGTGCAGACGAACATCACGTCGGACAGATCGATGTCGATCTCGAGATAATGGTCGTTGAACTTGCCGTTCTGCTCGGGGTCAAGCACCTCGAGCAGCGCCGAGGCGGGATCGCCGCGGAAATCCTGGCCGAGCTTGTCGATCTCGTCGAGCAGGAACAGCGGATTGCCCGTCCCCGCCTTCTTGAGGTTGGTGACGATCTTGCCCGGCAGCGAGCCGATATAGGTGCGGCGGTGGCCGCGGATCTCGGCCTCGTCGCGCACGCCGCCGAGGCTCTGACGGATGAACTCGCGTCCCGTCGCCTTGGCGATCGACTTGCCGAGGCTGGTCTTGCCGACGCCCGGCGGGCCGACGAGGCACAGGATCGGCCCCTTCAGCTTGTTGGTGCGCGCCTGCACGCCGAGATATTCGACGATCCGGTCCTTGACCTTCTCCAGCGCGTAATGATCCTCGTCCAGCACCGCCTGCGCGGCGGCGATGTCCTTCTTGATCTTCGACTTCTTGCCCCACGGCAGGCCGAGCAGCACGTCGAGGTAATTGCGCACCACCGTCGCCTCGGCGCTCATCGGCGCCATCGTCTTGAGCTTCTTCAGCTCCGACGTCGCCTTGCTGCGCGCTTCCTTGCTCAGCTTGAGGCCGGCGATCTTCTGCGTCAGCTCGGCGATCTCGTCGCCGTCGCTCTCGTCGTCGCTATTGCCCAGCTCGCGCTGGATCGCCTTGAGCTGCTCGTTGAGATAATATTCGCGCTGCGTCTTCTCCATCTGGCGCTTGACGCGGCTCTTGATCTTCTTCTCGACGTGGAGGACGCCGAGTTCGCCCTCCATCAGCGCATAGGCCATCTCCAGTCGCTTGACCGGATCGGGCTCGACGAGCAGCGCCTGCTTGTCGGCGACCTTGACCTGGACGTTGGCCATGATCGCATCGGCGAGCTTGGACGCCTTGACGATCTCGCTCAACTGCTGCGCGGTCTCGCTCGGCAGCTTCTTGTTGAGCTTGGCATAGGTTTCGAACTGCTCCACCGCCGAGCGCATCAGCGCCGCGACCTCGACACCCTCCGCCTCGCGCTCCTCGAGCATCTCGACGGTCGATTGCAGATAGCCGTCCGCCTCGGTCAGCTCGCCGAGCCGGCCGCGCGCCTTGCCTTCGACCAGCACGCGCACCGTGCCGTCGGGCAGCTTGAGCAATTGCAGCACCGTCGCGGTGACGCCGACCTCATACAGGTCCTCGCGCGCGGGATCGTCCTCCGCCGGGTCGAGCTGCGCGACGAGGAAGATCTCCTTGTCGGCTCCCATCGCCGCTTCCAGCGCGGCGACCGATTTGTCGCGGCCGACGAACAGCGGCACGATCATATGCGGAAAGACGACGATGTCGCGCAACGGCAGTACGGGAAAACTGGTCATGGATACTCCGGCGCCGCCTCGAACGGGGCGGCTGTGACCCTCTATATGGGGTCGGAGGCCTATCCATCAATCGTTGCGCGCACGGCACGGCGGGACTTGTCTTCGCTCCGCCGAGCGTGGAAACCCGCCGCTTCCACCCGGGAGTATCGAATGTCGCCTCGCCTGCCGTTTGCCGCCCTGCTGCTGCTGTCGACCGCCGCTTATGCCGCCGAGCCGGGCAAGCCGCCGCTCAGCGCACAGACCGCGGCCTCGGGCGGGCCGCTCGATCCGGCGCAGAAGAAGGTGACGTTCGACACCGCCGATCTGCAGATCGAGGTCGATCCGGTGCGCGAGGTGATCAACGGCACCGCGACTTTGGTGTTCACCGCCAAGGAGCGTACCGACCGGCTGGCGATCGACCTAGACAAGAATTTCACCGTCACCGCGGTGACGGTCGACGGCGTCGATCCGGCGAGCTTCGCCAATCCCGAAGGCCGCATGACGATCAAGCTCGCCAAGAAGGTCGCCAAGGACGCCAAGCTCACCGTCAAGATCACCTATGGCGGCCGTCCGCATACCGCCGTCCGCGCGCCGTGGGACGGCGGCTTCGTCTGGGCCAAGACCCCCGCCGGCGCGCCGTGGATCGCCACCGCGGTGCAGGGCGAGGGCTGCGACCTGTTCTGGCCGTGCATCGACTATCCGACCTACGAGCCGCAGAAGGTGACGCTGCACATCACCGTGCCCAAGGGGCTGAAGGCGCCGTCGAACGGCAAGTTGCTCGGCGTCGATCATCTCGACGACGGCCGCACCACCTGGAACTGGGAGGTGGCGCACCCCAACCCCTATACGATTGCGCTCAACGTCGGCCCCTATGAGGAGCTGTCCGGCACCTACAAGAGCCGGTTCGGCAACGAAATTCCGATGTTCTACTGGTATCTGCCCGGCGAGAAGGACAAGGCGGAGAAACTGTTCGCCGAATTCGCCCCGACGCTCGACTTCTACGAGAGCGTCGTCGGCCCCTACCCCTGGGCGGACGAGAAGGTCGGTGTGGTCGAGACGCCGCACAAGGGCATGGAGCATCAGACGATCAACGCCTACGGCAACGACTATGCCAAGGCGCCCGAGGGGTTCGACTGGCTGTTCCAGCATGAGTTCGGCCACGAATGGTTCGCCAACCAGATGACCGCGCCCAATTGGGACGACTTCTGGATGCACGAGGGTTTCACCGAATATATGCAGCCGCTCTACGGTCGCTGGCGCGAGGGCGAGGCCCGCTATGCGGCGATGATGCTCGAGATGCGGCCGAAGATCCTCAACCAGTCGGCGCTGGTCGCCGGCAAGCCGCAGACCGCCGAGGAGGTCTACAAGACCGCGCCCGGCCGCGGCGGCGACATCTATTACAAGGGCGCCTGGGTGCTGCACACCTTGCGCAATGCGATCGGCGACAAGGCGTTCGACGAGGTGCTGCGCTGGACCGTCTACGGCCGCGCCGATCCCGCGCCGGGCAATTTCCAGCCGCTGTTCCGCTCGACGCCTGAATTCATCGGCTATGTGAAGCAGGTGACCGGGCAGGACTGGCAATGGTTCTTCGACGTCTATCTCTATCAGGCGGCGCTGCCCAAGCTGACCGTGACGCGCAACGCGACGCAGCTGTCGCTCAAATGGACGACGCCGACCAACAAGCCCTTCCCGCTGCCGGTCGAGGTATCGGTCGACGGGAGCGTCCAGACGGTGCCGATGAGCGGCGGGCTGGCGACGATCACCGTGCCGGCCGCAGCGCATGTGATCGTCGATCCGATGGCGCGCGTGCTCAAACAGGATGACGCGATCGACGCCTATCAGGCGTGGCGCGCCGCCCAGCCCAAGCCGAAATGAGCGGAGGACGCCCGATGACCGACCAGCCCTGGACCGCCCGTGCCGCCGAGATGGCGGCGATCTTCATGGTCGGCGACGGCCTCGTCGGCCTGCTCCAGCCCACGCGCCACGTCGACCTGTGGAAGGACGAGGCGCTCGGTGCCGAGGCGACGGTGCGCCCGTTCGTCGGCCGCCCCGGCCGTCGGCGGCTCTATGCGCTGGCGCAGATCGCCGGCGGCCTGTGGCTGGCGAGCCGCCAGCGGCCACGCGCCGGTCAGGGCACGATCGTCGTGAACAGATAGGCCGCGAAGATCACCAGATGCACCACCCCCTGCAACACGGTGGTGCGTCCGGTGCCGAGCGAGATCGTCGTCACGAACAGCGACAGCGCGAGCAAGGTCATGCTCTTCGCGCCGATGCCGAGCGTGAGCGGCAGGCCGAGCATCAGGCTGACGATCGCCACCGCCGGGATGGTCAGCCCGATCGTCGCCAGCGCCGATCCGAGCGCGAGGTTGAGGCTGGTCTGCAGCCGGTCGCGCCGCGCGGCATTATAGGCGGCGAGGCTCTCCGGCGCGAGCACCAGCGCGGCGATCACCACGCCGACGATCGCCAGCGGCAGCCCGGCGGCAAGGATCGCCGCCTCGACCTGCGCCGACAGCCCCTTGGCGAGCAGCACGACGACGACCAGTGCGACGAGCAGCACGCCGAACGCGGTCCAGGCGGTGCGGTCGCTCGGCGGCGCGGCATGATCGTCGGGCTCGACGTCGCCGGCGGGGAGGAAATAGTCGCGATGGCGCACGGTCTGCACCAGCACGAAGGTGCCGTAGAGGACGAGGCTGACGATCGCGACGAAGACGAGCTGCGACGGCGCATAGGTCGGCCCCGGCGCGGTCGTCGTGTAATTGGGCAGGATCAGCGACAGCACGGCGAGCGCCGCGAGCGTCGCCAGCGCCGCGCTGATCCCGCGCAGCGTGAAGCGCTGCTCGCCATGCGCGATCCCGCCGGTGAGCAGGCACAGGCCGATGATGAAGTTGAGGATGATCATGATCGCCGCGAACACGGTATCGCGCGCCAGCGCCGCGACGTCGCCCGATCCCGACAGCATCAGCGACACGATCAGCGACACCTCGATCACCGTCACCGCGATCGCCAGCACCAGGGTGCCGAACGGCTCGCCGACGCGATGCGCCACCACCTCGGCATGATGCACCGCCGCGATCACCGCGCCGATCAGCACCACCGCCGCGACGATCGTGCCGACCAGCCCCATCGCATAGACCGATCCCAGCACCGCCGGCACGCCCACCGCCGGAAAGAGGATCGCCCAGCGCGGCAGGCCGACCCAGCCTTTCGTCTCCGTCATTCCAGTCCCCGTCCGATCGTTACGGCACGCCAATGCGCCGTCGCCGCGAAAGGTCCGGTCCGTGCACATTCCACTGCCGCCGTTCACATTTTGACACAGGCGCATGATCTGCGGACATGCCGGCAAACAGTCAGGTTAATGATGTAAGTTACTACGATTGCTGGCCTTTGTTTTGGCCGCGCAATAAACTCTGATGCGACATCGTCGGTTTGGGACAGGTCGGTGCGACGCCGGCCTCGACCCCGAAAACCAGGAGACGCCGCCATGTATTACCACGACAAACGCCTGCAATTCCCCGTCACCGTCAGCAAGCCCGATCCGCAGTTCGCGCGCATCCTGCAACAGGCGATCGGCGGCGTCGAAGGCGAGATCCGCGTCTGCATGCAATATTTCTTCCAGGCCTGGGGCAATCGCGCGCCCGACACGCGCTATCGCGACATGCTGCTCCACACCGCGACCGAAGAGATCGGCCATATCGAGATGCTCGCCACCGCAGTGGCGCTCAACCTCGACAAGGCGCCGGCCTCGCTGCAGGAAGAAGGCGCGGCGGACGGCATCGTCGGTGCGGTGATGGGCGGCGAACGGCCGCGCCACGTCATCGAAGGCATGATCCACAAGAACCTGCTGTCCGGCGGCCTGTCGGCGATGCCGATCGATTCGGACGGCGTGCCGTTCAACATGAGCCACATCTATGCGAGCGGCAACATCGCCGCCGACATGTACGCCAACGTCGCCGCGGAGAGCACCGGCCGCGTCCTCGCCGTCCGCATCTTCAACGCCGCGCATGACGAGGGCATGAAGAAGATGCTGCATTACATGATCGCCCGCGACACGATGCACCAGAATCAGTGGCTCGCGGTGGTCGAGGAACTCGGCGGCATGACGGCACAGGCGCCCATCCCCAACAGCTTCCCGCAAAGCGAGGAAGACAATCAGAACAACTATAATTTCTACGTCACCTCGCTTGACGGCAGCTATCCGGAGGGACGCTGGACGCAGGGCCCGTCGGTCGACGGCAAGGGCGAATATACCGTCTTCCGCAACGAACCGCTCGGCGAGGAACCGATCCTCGGCCCCGCCCGCCCCGACAGCGGCGCGCAGACCGACCAGATCGGCAAGGCCTGACCACCGGCCACCGGCCGCTCCGTTTCCCCGGAGCGGCCGGTGGCGAAGGACGCATCATCCGTCGTCATCCGCGCAACCGCCAACCGCGTAACCGCGTAACCGCGCAACGTTGGTGAAGGCCGCCCGCCCCTCCCCAAGAAAACACCACCCCGGCGAAGGCCAGAGTCCAGTGGGGTGGAAGCATCTTGATGGACAGCGACGCCCGCCTGAGCTGAGTCCTGCCTCCGCGATACGCTTGCAAGGACGTCACAAGTGCTCCCGCGAAGGCGGGAGCCCAGTATCTTCTTGCCACCAGCCGTTCCGCTGCCTGGTCACTGGGTTCCCGCCTGCGCGGGAACACAGGCGCCTCTGATAGGTCGACGGCCTGCACACCGCCGCCCCGTCGCCGGACGCGTTCGCCGAGCGCTACTCGACTCTCGCGGACGGCACCGAACCCACGCTCCGGCCGCCCACCGCTACGCCGCTCCCCGCCGCCTCACCGCCCCTGCGCCGCCCGGGCCTGCGCCGGCCGGTCGAACGCCTGGTCCTTGTAGCGCCCGTCCTTCTCCACCCAATGCAGGAAGAGATGCGCCGACCAGCTGTTGGGATTGGGGTCGAGCCGGCCATGCCGGTGATGCGTCCCCTGATAGAGCACGCCATCCCCCGCCGCCATCGCCACCGATCCATAGGGCTGGCCACCGAAATCATCGCTGACCTCGGGCTGCGGCACCGCGATACGGTCGCGTCCCACCGACAGCGCCCACGGCTTGTCCTCGCCATAAGCGATGGTCAGCGACAGGCTGTGCTCGCACGCCTGCCGGTCGGAATGGATGCGGCAGACATCGCCCTGCCGATAGGCGCGGAAATAGGCATAGGTCGGCAGCAACGTCGCCCCCACCACCTCGGCGACACGCGGCGTCAGCCCCCAGAGGAAGGTGAGCATCGGCGCATATTGAAACGCATAGACCTCGATCGCCGGCTGGCGCAGCAACGGTCCGCGCGCCGCGAAGCTCTGCAACGGCCGCCCCGCCGCCTGGAGATCGGCCTGCATCATCCGGTAGAAAGCGAGCAGCACTTCCGGCGCGAACAGCTGCGGCAGCGCGACATGGCCCTCGGCGCGATAGGTGTCGGTCGCGGTCACGGCTGGAGAAAGCTCTGCATCTCCAGCGACCTAGACCGATTCCTCGGTCATCGCCACGACCGATCGCGCCACCGCCTCACTGGCCGAACACCATCAGCAGCGCCGGAAACAGATTCTGAAGGACGTGCACCGCGATGACGACGCCGACCGCCACCCAGAAGCCGCGCGGCCGCCAGGTGACGTAGAGCGTCGAGAAGATCAGGAACGGCCACCAGATCACCGCCCCCCACAGGGGCGTGGCGAGGCTGTGCGCGATGCCCCACAGCAGGCTGCTCGCCAGCACCGCCTGCCAGCCCTTGAGGACGTAGAGCAGCAGCGTCAGCACCGCCGCCATGATCAGCGTCTCGACCACCGGACTGAAGCCGGCGACGAGGAACAGCTTCATCGGCCCCGAGGTATCGCCGAGGTCCGGCCCGGGATGGCCCGGTGCGAGATGCTCGATGATCCAGCTGAGGATGAGGCTGCCGCCGATCGTCAGCAGCCAGCCGACGAGGATCGCCAGCCACGCCCGCCGGTCGCGGAACAGCAGCGCCGGCAGCACCGCCAGTGGCCCCCGCCCCGCCTGCCACGCCGGACTGCGCTCCACCGCAGGGTCTATTCGTGTCGCCATCATCGCTCCGTCGCTTGCCGCCCCGCTGTGCGGCGCGCCGGGTTAACGCGCGATGAGGGAAACGCGATGCGCGAGGAGCGGCGTTACGGCGCGAGGCGGGGATGCGGCGCGACGTGGCCGCGGCTTGGCGCTCGCGTGGGGGTTGTTCGAAGGTCGCTCAGCCAGCGCAGGATAGCATCGCCTTCGTCCCGTCGAAACGGGTGCGAAGTCGTTCCGCTAGCCAGAGCCCCAGTGTTCCCGCGCAGGCGGGAACCCAGTGGCCCAGCAGAACAACGGCGGCGCGAAAGCAGAAACGGAGCTCCCGCCTCCGCGGCAGCACTGGCGGTACGGCAAACGCCCCGCCCCGTCGCGGAAAGCGCATTGGCGGCACGAAAAGACCACAAACCGCGTAAACCCGCCGCCTCCGACCGCCCGCACGAAAAAAGGGCGCCGCTTCCGCGACGCCCCTTCCTCAACCCAGACCCAACCGATCAGGCGGCGGCGCCGGCGCCGTCCTTCTTCTTCTCGGCATAGACGCGGATCGGCTCCTTGCGGCCCTCGATCACGTCCTTGTCGATCATCACCTCGTCGACGCCGTCCATGCCGGGCAGATCGAACATCGTGTCGAGCAGGATCGCTTCGAGGATCGAGCGCAGCCCGCGCGCGCCGGTCTTGCGCTCGATCGCCTTCTTGGCGACCGTGACCAGCGCATCGTCGGTGAAGTCGAGCTCGACCTGCTCCATCTCGAACAGCTTCTGATATTGTTTGACCAGCGCGTTCTTCGGCTCGGACAGGATCTTGACCAGCGCCGGGATGTCGAGGTCCTCCAGCGTCGCGATCACCGGCAGACGGCCGACGAATTCGGGGATCAGGCCGAACTTGAGCAGATCCTCGGGCTCGGTCTGGCGCAGCAGCTCGCCGGTGCGCTTCTCCTCGGGCGCGGCGACATAGGCGCCGAAGCCGATCGACTTGCCCTGCAACCGGTCGCCGATGATCTTCTCGAGACCCGAGAACGCCCCGCCGCAGATGAACAGGATGTTGGTCGTGTCGACCTGGAGAAATTCCTGCTGCGGATGCTTGCGCCCGCCCTGCGGCGGCACGCTCGCGGTGGTGCCTTCCATCAGCTTGAGCAGCGCCTGCTGGACGCCCTCGCCCGACACGTCGCGGGTGATCGACGGGTTCTCCGCCTTGCGGCTGATCTTGTCGATCTCGTCGATGTAGACGATGCCGCGCTGCGCCCGCTCGACGTTATAGTCCGAGGCCTGGAGCAGCTTGAGGATGATGTTCTCGACATCCTCGCCGACATAGCCCGCCTCGGTCAGCGTCGTCGCGTCCGCCATGGTGAACGGCACGTCGAGGATGCGCGCCAGCGTCTGCGCGAGCAACGTCTTGCCGCAGCCGGTCGGCCCGACGAGCAGGATGTTCGACTTGCTCAGCTCGACGTCGGCACCCTTGGCGCCGTGGTTGAGCCGCTTGTAATGGTTGTGCACCGCCACCGACAGCACGCGCTTGGCGCGCTTCTGGCCGATGACGTAATCGTCGAGCACGTCGCAGATCTCCTGCGGCGTGGGGACGCCGCCGTCCTTCTTCGAGACGAGCGCCGACTTGGTCTCCTCACGGATGATGTCGTTGCACAGCTCGACGCACTCGTCGCAGATGAACACGGTGGGTCCGGCAATCAGCTTGCGGACCTCGTGCTGCGACTTGCCGCAGAACGAGCAGTAGAGGGTGCTCTTCGAGTCGCCACCGCTCAATTTCGTCATTCACACTTCCTTGTCGCGGGTGAGGCCCCGCTGGTGAGGCCGACCATGGTAGACCGGCCATTACGCAAACCACAACGCCCAAACGATCTTAACGGATCGGCCGGGCGCGTTACCGCGCCTTTATGCCGACGGCGCGGTCTCGTCCGCCGGCGTCGGGCGCTTGTCGAACACCTCGTCGACGAGGCCGAAATCCTTCGCCTCATTCGCTTCGAGGAAGGTATCGCGATCCATCCGGCGCTCGATCTCCTCGAGCGGCTGGCCGGTGTACTGCGCGTACAGCTGGTTCATCCGCGCCCGAATCCGCAGGATCTCCTTGGCCTGGATCTCGATGTCGCTGGCCATGCCCTGCGCACCGCCCGACGGCTGATGGATCATGATCCGCGCATTGGTCAGCGCCACGCGCATCCCCGGCTCGCCGCTGGCGAGCAGGAAGCTGCCCATCGACGCCGCCTGGCCGATGCACACCGTGCCGACGCGCGGACGGATATATTGCATCGTGTCGTGGATCGCCATGCCCGCCGTGACGACACCGCCCGGCGAATTGATGTACATGAAGATGTCCTTCTTCGGGTTCTCGGACTCGAGGAAGAGCAGCTGCGCGGTGATCAGGCTGGCCATGCCGTCCTCGACACCGCCGGTGACGAAGATGATCCGCTCGCGCAGCAGGCGGCTGAAGATGTCGAACGAACGCTCGCCGCGGTTCGACTGTTCGATGACGATCGGCACGAGGCCGGCTTGGGTCTGCTGCAAACCAAGGCCGGCGTGGGCGATCGGGCTCATGAAGTCGCCGGTCTCGAACGGATTGTGCATGGAAATCTCTCTATAGGCCCCGAAGATCGCCAACATCGGCGCTCCGGCGGGGGAGTTCAAGCCCCGCCGGACGGGGCGGGGTGGGTCAGATAGGCGAGCCGGCGCACCTCGCGCCGCCCGCGCACCACGGTATCGAGGATCAGCCCGGCAAAGCCGCACAGCGCGGCGATGATCATCAGCCCGGTGATCAGGATCGCGGTCGGGAAGCGCGGCACCAGATGCGTGTGCATATAGGTGATCGCCAGCGGCACGCTCAGCCCCACCGCCAGCGCGGCGAGCAGCGCGCCGATCGCACCGAAGAACAGCAACGGCCGCTCGATCCGGTACAGCGTCAGGATGGTCCTGAGGATGCGGAAACCGTCGCCATAGGTGCTGAGCTTCGACTGCGATCCCTCGGGCCGCGCGAAATACGGCGTCTCGACCTCGGCGCAGGGCATCTTGAGTTCGAGCGCGTGGACGCTGATCTCGGTTTCGATCTCGAACCCCGCCGACAGCGACGGGAAGCTCTTGACGAAGCGGCGCGAGAAGACGCGATAGCCGGACAGGATATCGGTGAAGCTGCGCCCGAACAGCCGCGCCAGCATGCCGGTGAGCAGCGCATTGCCGAAGCGATGGCCCCGGCGATAGCTTTCCTGCACCTGGCTCACCCGGCTGCCGACCACCATGTCGCACGGTTCGTCGAGCAGCCGCGCGACCAGCGCCGGCGCGGAGGCGGCGTCATAGGTCGCATCGCCATCCGCCATCACATAGACGTCGGCATCGATATCGGCGAACATCCGGCGGACGACATTGCCCTTGCCCTGGATGCGCTCGCTGCGCACCACCGCGCCCGCGGCGCGGGCGACCGCGATCGTGTCGTCGCTCGAATTGTTGTCGTAGACGTAGATCGTCGCGTCCGGCAGCGCGGCGCGAAAGCCGGCGACGGTCTGCGCGATCGCCGCGGCCTCGTTGTAGCAGGGTAGCAGGACGGCGATCGTCGGTGGCGTCACGTTGGTCTGCGTCCCAAGTTATGCAAGCCTGAGCGTTTGTTCATTCGTCATCCCGGCGAAAGCCGGGACCCACGGTCACGGAACGTCTGACGCAAACGTCATCGCGAGCCCGCGCGCGTCCATGGATCCCGGCTCGCGCCGGTATGACGAAGCAAAGGAGGGGAGCCGATGCCCCCCTCCCCGTCGATCAACCCTCGGTCGGCGCTGCGGCCTTCTTGGCGCGCGGCTTCTTCGCCGGTGCGTCGGCCGCCTCGGTGCCCTCCGCCGCCTCGGCCGCGACCGGCGACGATTCGGTCACCGCCGTCTCGGCCTCGACCGGCGCGGCCTTCTTGGCGCGCGGCTTCTTGGCAGGCGCCTCCGTGGCGGCCTCGTCGGTCGCAGCCTCGGCGGCCGGCGTCTCGGTCGCGGCATTGTCGCCCTCAGCGACGGGCTTCTTGGCGGCGGCCTTCTTCGGCTTGGCCGCGCCCTCGCCGGCGGCCTTCTTGGCGCGCGGCTTGTGGTTGTCATGGTCGTGCGAGTGCGTGCCGGTGGCGAAACCGTCCTCGCTCTCGATCGCCGCTTCCAGCTCCTCGCGGGTCGCTTCGCGATCGGTCACTTCGGCCTTATCGAACAGGAAGTCGACGACCTTGTCCTCGTAGAGCGGCGCGCGCAGCTGGGCAGCCGCCATCGGCTCCTGCTGGATATACTGGATGAAGCGCTGCTGGTCCTCGCCGCGATATTGCTGCGCGGCCTGGCCGATCAGCCGGTTCATCTCCTGCTGCGACACCTCGACGCCGTTCGCCTGGCCGATCTCGGAGAGCAGCAGGCCGAGGCGGACGCGGCGCTCGGCGATCTTGCGGTAATCGTCGCGCTCCGACTCCATCTCGGCGAGCGCCGCGGCGGGATCTTCCTCGTGCGTCGCCTCATGCTCCAGCTGCTGCCAGATCTGCGCGAACTCCGCCTCGACCATCGACGGCGGCACTTCGAAATCATGGCCCTCGGCGAGCTGGTCGAGCAGCTTGCGCTTCATGTGCGTGCGGGTGAGGCCGTTATGCTCCTGCTCGATTTGACCCTTGATCAGGCCGCGCAGCTGCTCGAGGCTCTCGAGGCCGAGGTTCTTGGCGAGATCCTCGTCGATCTTGCTCTCGCCGGCGACCTGGATCTTCTTGACGGTGATCTCGAAGGTCGCGGGCTGCCCGGCGAGATTCTTGGCGCCGTAATCCTCGGGGAAGGTCACGTTGAGCACCTTCTCCTCGCCGACCTTGGTGCCGACGAGCTGCTCCTCGAAGCCGGGGATGAGCCGGCCCGAGCCGATCTCGACGCCCATGTCGGTGCCGGTGCCGCCATCGAAGGCGACGCCGTCGGCGGTCTTGCCGACGAAGTCGACGGTGACGAGGTCGCCGGTCGCGGCGGCCTTGTCCTCGGGCGCATCGTCCCACTTCTTCGACTGGTCGGCGAACTTCTGCAGCTGCTCGTCGACGAGATCGTCGGCGACCGGCACGGTCAGCCGCTCCAGCTTGAGCGAATCGATCGCCGGCGCCGGCACGGTCGGCAGCACTTCCAGCTCGACCGTCACCGCGGCATCCTTGCCCGGCGCATAATCCTCGTTGAGCGCGACCGAGGGCTGCATCGCCGGACGCAGCGCCTTGTCGGCGATCAGCTGCTGCACGCCCTGCTGGATCGCGCTGTTGAGCGCGTCGGCGGCGAGCGCCTCGCCGTGCATCTTGCGGACGAGGTTGACCGGAACCTTGCCGGGGCGGAAGCCGGGCATCTTCACCTGCGGCGCGACCCGCTTCACCTCGGCATCGACCTTCGCGTCGATGTCAGCGGCGGTGATGGTCAGCGTGTAGGCACGCTTCAGGCCCTCGTTCAACGTCTCGACAGTCTGCATGTTCGGCCTTCAATCTTGAGAAATCTGACGGAAAATCTTCTAAGGCTGTCGTCCCGCCCACAGGAGCGCGGGACTGGTGCGGGCGAAGGGACTCGAACCCCCACATCTTGCGATGGCAGGACCTAAACCTGCTGCGTCTACCAATTCCGCCACGCCCGCACGAAGGACCCGCCGTTGGGCGCGCGTCTATACCAGCCTGACGCCCGGGGGCAAGCCAAGAGGCAACCGGCGCGCACCCGGAACGTTGGGTCATATGAAGGAGAGACCGACATGGCAACCCAGCCGCCACCCGAAAGCCCCGTTCCCGATTTGCAGCCGGTGCAGCCGAGTGCCCCGCCGCCGGAGATCCAGACGCCGGCACCCGATATCGACGTGCCGTCGCCCGCGACACCGGCGACCGATCCTGGCACCTCGCAACCGGCGGAGATCTGACCCATGGCCGATTCCATCCCGGCCGGCGCGCCGGACAGCAACCCCGACGATCAGCGTGACGACGATCGCAGCGACATCGAACAGGCGGTCGAGGCGCGCGCCGACGCCGTCGCTCGCGGTGAAGGCGGCGAGGAGCCGTCGCGCTTCACCGATACCGGCGCGTTCGACGGCAACAGCGGCACCGGCGGCGAGGTCAAGAATCAGGATCTGACCCAGCAATGACCGGCGGCCCCGCGGGGCCGCCCCTTATGGGACGATCCGCGCCGTGCGGATCGTCACCTTGCTCGCCGGCACCTCGCCCTTGAACGAACCGCCGATCGTCTCGGTCGGCGACACCGGCGCGTCGAGGATATGGACGATCACGTCCATCCCCTCGACGACGTGACCGAAGGCGGCATAGCCGAGATTGTCGCCCGGCTTGGCGGGATCGGCGTCGAGCGACGCGCTCTGATCGCCGACGCTGATCGTGAAGTCGCCGCGTGCGCTGCCCGGCGCGAACCGCGCGACCGAAATCGCACCGTCGGTATGATGCAGCCCGGTCTGCGTCGTCGGCTCGTGCCTGATCGGCGGCAACGTCCGCTTGGCGTCACCATTGGTGCCGAACTGGACGAAGCCGAACCGGTCGGCGACCTTGACCGTGCGGTAGAAGACGGTGCCGTCGAGCCGCTTGCCCGCGACATATTTGAGGAAATTGCCGGCGGTGATCGGCGCATGCTGCGTATCCGCCTCGATCACGATCCGCCCGGCGCTGGTGTCGAGCGCGACGCGCGGCAGCGCGGATGCGGGCGTCGACGGCGCGGGCGCGGGCGCCGGCACCGGTGGCGCCGTCCCGACTGCCTGCTGCGCCATGGCTGGCATCGCGAGCGACACCATCATCATCAGACCGACCATCCGCTTCATCGCCACTCTCCTTCGGCACATGGCCTTACCCGACCTGCGTCGACCCGTCGCCCCGGTGATGGGCCGGGGCTGCGGAATAGGCTGCTCGCTCGAAGGCAAGGCGCCCCGGCGCATCCCTCGCCGCGCGGGCGTGTCCCGGCATCCTCCGCTCCGCGAGGCGAAATCCGCCCCACCACCCTCCTGACCGCCCCGGCGAAGGCGGGGGCCCAGTTGGGAGACCGTCGTAAGTCACGACGAAGCTTCCCCCATCTGGACCCCGGCCTTCGCCGGGGTGGTGCGTGGGGTGCGATGGTGGCCGCATAGGGGCCGTGCGGGCCTGAGGCTCCCGAAACCGCTCCGAAATCCCTCCGCGCTTGCTGAACTCAGCCGAACCGCCTGCCAAATCCCCAGTATTCCCGCGCAGGCGGGAATCCAGTGGCCAAGCAGAGCAACGGTTAGCGGCCAAAGGAACACTAGGCCCCCGCCTTCGCGGGAGCACTGGTGAAACTTACTGCCCTGCCCCGACCACTATCCGGTGACGACGCCGCTCAGACGACGACAGCCTCCGCTCTCGCACCCCCACAAAAAAGCCCAAAGCCCCCTCGCCTCAGCTCAGCGCCTTCTTCAGCAAGTCGTTGACCACCGCCGGATTGGCCTTGCCGCCCATCGCCTTCATCGTCTGGCCGACGAAGAAGCCGAACAGCGTCTCCTTGCCGCCGCGATATTGCGCGAGCTGGTTGGGGTTCTTGGCGATCACCTCGGCGATCACCGCCTCGATCGCGCCGGTGTCGCTGGTCTGCTTGAGACCGCGGTCCTCGACGATCTTGGCCGGGGCGTCGCCCGTCTCCAGCATCACCTCGAACACCTGCTTGGCGAGGCTGCCCGACAGCGTGCCGTCGGCGACCAGCGCGAGCAGCTCGGCGGCCTGCGCGGGCGACACCGGCGACTGGGCGATGTCGTGCCCGCCGCGGTTGAGCGCGCCGAACAGTTCCGACGTCGTCCAGTTCGCCGCCGCCACCGGCTTGGCCCCCGCCTCGAGCAGCGCGTCGAACCAGCGCGCCGCCTCGACCTCGGCGGTCAGCACGTCGGCCTGATAGGCGGAGATGCCGAGCGCCTCGTAGCGCTTGCGCTTGGCGTCGGGCAGTTCGGGCAGGCTCGCGCGGCATGCGGCGAGGAATGCCTCGTCGAGTTCAAGCGGCAGCAGGTCGGGATCGGGGAAATAGCGGTAATCGTGCGCGTCTTCCTTCGACCGCATCGACCGCGTCGTGCCGCTTTCGACGTTGAACAGCCGCGTCTCCTGCACGACGCGGCCGCCGTCCTCGATCAGCTCGACCTGCCGCTTCGCCTCATATTCGATCGCCGCCATGACGAAGCGCACCGAATTGACGTTCTTGGTCTCGGTGCGCGTGCCGAGGTCGTCGCCGGGCTTGCGCACGCTGACGTTGACGTCGGCGCGCATCGACCCCTCCTCCATATTGCCGTCGCACGAGCCGACATAGCGCAGGATCGCGCGCAGCTTGCGCAGATAGGCCCCCGCCTCCGCCGGCGAGCGCATGTCGGGCCGGCTGACGATCTCCATCAGCGCGACGCCCGAGCGGTTGAGGTCGACATAGGAGCGCGTCGGATGCTGGTCGTGCATCAGCTTGCCGGCATCCTGCTCGACGTGGATGCGCTCGACGCCGATCGTCTTGGTCGCGTCGGGGTTCTTGTCGTCGGGGCTGATCTCGATCGCGCCCTCGCCGACCAGCGGATGGTAGAGCTGGCTGATCTGATAGCCCTGCGGCAGATCGGCGTAGAAATAATTCTTGCGGTCGAACCGCGACCAGCGGTTGATCTCCGCGTCGATCGCCATGCCGGTGCGCACCGCCTGGCGGATGCACTCCATGTTCGGCACCGGCAGCATCCCCGGCATCGCCGCATCGACCAGGCTGACCTGCGTGTTCGGCTCCGCGCCGAAGGCGGTCGCCGCGCCCGAGAACAATTTGGCGTTGGAGGTGACCTGCGCATGGACCTCGAGGCCGATGACGACCTCCCACTCGCCGGTGGCGCCCTGGATGCGGTAGCTGGATTCCGTCATTTCGATTCCTGCCGATCAATTCGTATCAGGGCTGGCACCCGTCCGGCCATCATACCGACGTTCCTGCCCCATGATTTTGTCCTAGGGCGATTACTCGGCTCTGCCGGGCAAGCGCCTCCACGTCGCCTGGCTGGCCGATCATCATTCCGACGGCGAAGCTTGCCGGCGCGACCCTCAAAAATGCCGAGAACCTCGCAAATGCCTGCGACGATCTCTGCAACATGCATCACCTACCACCACGTCTGCGGCCGCGCGGTGAAGCCGGCGCGCTGCTCGATCGCCAGTCCGGCGTTCAGCACGCCCTGCTCGTCGAGCGGCTTGCCGATGATCTGCAACCCCAGCGGCAGCCCTTGCTTGTCGAGCCCGCCCGGCACGCTCATCGCCGGCAGGCCCGCGAGGCTCGACGGCACGGTGAACACGTCGTTGAGATACATGGCGATCGGATCGGCCGACTTCTCGCCGAGCGCGAACGCCGCCGACGGCGCGGTCGGGGTCAGCAGCACGTCGCAGCTCTCCCACGCCCGCTCGAAATCGCGCGCGATCAGCGTCCGCACCTTCTGCGCCTGCGTGTAATACGCGTCGTAGAAGCCCGCCGACAGCACATAGGTGCCGATCATGATGCGGCGCTTCACCTCCGGTCCGAAGCCGGCGGCGCGGGTCGCGGCGTACATGTCCTGCAACCCCGCCCCCTCGGGCAGCTCACGCAGGCCGTAACGCACGCCGTCATAGCGCGCGAGGTTGGACGAGGCCTCCGCCGGCGCGATGATGTAATAGGCCGGCAGCGCGTACTTCGTATGCGGCAGCGACACGTCGACGATCTCCGCGCCCGCATCGCGCAGCCAGTCGATCCCCGCCTGCCACAGCGCCTCGATCTCCTCGGGCATCCCGTCGACGCGATATTCCTTGGGAACACCGACGCGCTTGCCGGCGAGACTGCCCGACAGGCCCGCCTCCCAGCGCGGCACGTCCTGGCGCAGCGAGGTCGCGTCCTTGGCGTCGAACCCGGCCATCGCCTCGAGCAGGATCGCGCAGTCGCGCACGTCGCGCGCCATCGGCCCGGCCTGATCCAGCGACGAGGCGAAGGCGATCGTCCCCCAGCGCGAGCAGCGGCCATAGGTCGGCTTGATGCCGCTGATGCCGGTGAACGCCGCCGGCTGGCGGATCGAGCCGCCGGTGTCGGTGCCGGTCGCGCCGGGGCACAGCCCCGCCGCCACCGCCGACGAGCTGCCGCCCGACGATCCGCCCGGCGCGAGCGGCGCATCGCTGCCCGGCCGCCGCCACGGCGAGATGACGTTGCCGAACGCGCTCGTCTCGTTCGACGAGCCCATCGCGAACTGGTCCATGTTGAGCTTGCCGAGCATCCCCGCGCCCGCGTCCCACAGATTCTGCGACACGGTCGATTCGTAGGTCGGCACGAAGCCTTCGAGGATATGGCTCGCCGCGGTGGTCGCGACGCCCTTGGTGCAGAACAGGTCCTTCATCCCGATCGGCACGCCGGCGAGCGGCTTGAGCGTCTCGCCGGCCGCGCGCGCGGTATCGGCGGCGCGTGCGGCGGCGAGCGCCGCGTCGGGCGTCTCGACGAGGAAGGCGTTGAGCGGCTTGGCCTTGGCGACCTTGACGATGAAGGCGTCGGCGACCTCCACCGCGGAGAAGGCGCCACTGCGCACGCCGTCGCGGATCGCGGCGACGCCGAGGTCGGTCAGGTCGGCCATTATTCGATCACCTTGGGAACGGTAAAGAAGCCATGTTCGGCCTGCGGCGCATTGGCCATCAGGCTGTCGCGGATGCCGCCGCCGGTCAGCGGATCGGCATCGACGACATCGTCGCGCAGCCGCAGCTGGTTGGGGATGACCGCGGTCATCGGCGCGACGCCGGCGGTGTCGACCCCCTCCAGTTGCTCGATCCAGCCGAGGATGTTGCTGAGTTCGGGGGCGAGGCGGCTCGCGTCCTCGTCGGTGATCGCGATGCGCGCGAGCGCGGCGACCTTCTTCACGGTGGCGGTGTCTACGGACATGAGGTTGCGGCTAGCAGAGGCAGCTTCGCCGATGCAACCTCGTGTTGCCAGTTCGGCGGGGCTCGTCCATCAGAAGCGCTCCCTGCCCTGCCCGGACACCGACACGCTTGGCCCGCAAATTCCTCTATGTCTTCGCCGCGCTGATCGCGCTCGTCATCGCCGGGGCGCTCGCCTATCGCCTGTACGGCGTCGAGATCCTGCGCATGGCGCTGGTCCCGTCGGAGGCGTTCAGGGCGCAGCCGCGCGTCGACGCCCAACGCTATGAAGCGCGCGCGATGTGGATCGCCCGGCCCGACATCGCCGGCAATCCGGCGCTGTGGACGCCCGCCGGCTACACGCCCGCGACCGCGCCCAGGGCGGCGGTGTTCTTCATCCACCCGACCTCCTACATCGGCCGCGACCATTGGAACGCCGCGCTCGACGATGCCGAGACCAACGCACGCGCCGCGATCTTCCTGCGCGGCCAGGCGAGCGCGTTCAACGCCGCCGGCGAGATCTGGGCGCCGCGCTATCGCCAGGCGACGTTCGGCGCCTTCCTGACCAGCGTCGCCGATGCCAATCGCGCGCTCGACCTCGCCTATGGCGACGTCGCCGCCGCCTTCGCCGCCTTCGTGGCGCAGGTCGATCCCAAGCGGCCGATCATCCTCGCCGGGCACAGCCAGGGCGCGCTCCACCTCACCCGCCTGCTGCGCGAGCAGATCGCCGGCAAGCCGATCGCGCGGCGCATCGTCGCCGCCTATGTCGTCGGCTGGCCGGTGTCCGAGGCGCACGATCTCGCCGCGCTCGGCCTGCCGCAATGCACCCGCCCCGATCAGGTGCGCTGCCTGCTGTCGTGGGAGAGTTTCGCCGAGCCCGCCGATCCGCGCCAGATCACCGACATCTACGATGCGACGACCGGCTTCGACGGCGCGCCCCGCAAGGGCAGCGACATGGTCTGCACCAATCCGCTGACCGGCACCGCCGATGCCGCCGCGCCGGCGAGCGCCAACCAGGGCACGCTCTACCCCAGCGCCGACCTCAGCAGCGCGACGATCGCCAGCGGCACGGTGCCCGCGCGCTGCGGCCCGCGCGGCTTCCTGCTGATCGGCACGCCGCCCGATCTCGGCAGCTACGTGCTGCCCGGCAACAATTACCACGTCTACGACTATAGCCTGTTCTGGGCCAACGTCCGCGCCGATGCGCAGCGCCGCCTCGCCGCCTTCGGGGCGTCGCGATGATCACCCCCGACCGCGCCGTCTTCCGCGAGGCGCTGCCGGACGGCGGGCGGCTGCTCGGGCTCGACCTCGGCAGCAAGACGATCGGCACCGCGCTTTGCGACGCCGGCTGGAGCTTCGCCAGCCCCGCGACGCTGATCCGCCGCGCCAAGTTCACGCAGGACAAGGCGGCGCTGGTCGCGCTGATCGCGGCGCAGCAGGTCAAGGGGCTGGTGCTCGGCCTGCCGCTCAACCTCGACGGCAGCGAGAGCCCGCGCAGCCAGTCGACCCGCGCCTTCGCGCGCAATTGCACCGACCTCGGCCTGCCGATCCTGCTGTGGGACGAACGCTGGTCGACGGTCGCGGTGGAACGCGTGATGATCGAACAGGACATGAGCCGCGCCAAGCGCGCCGAGCGGGTGGATAACCTTGCGGCGGCGCATATCCTGCAGGCGGCGATCGATGCGCTGGTGATGGTGTAGAAAAAAATCCTATAAGCAACTCTGCCTTCTTAGTTTTAGCCAGCCACTTCACAGGGTCCCATCACATAAGTGTTGCAGTCGCTTGGATCTCATGGACCCTGTGATAATACCCCTTGAAGCGCAAGCCGAACCTTTAGGCTGGCACCAAAGCTCCGGCCCCTTGCGCCACCTTTCCGATTAGTGTCCTAACAACGTCCGGATTGAATTGGGCCCACAAAGTCGTGAATGCGGATGCAACTGTATATCCCGGGATAAGTCCGAGCTTCTCACCGACTTGTGAGAATAGTAAATGGGTGTCTTTATTAGTTCTTCTCACTGACCTGCATACATCTAACACACTCGAGCTGTCTTCAAATTTTTGAAGTAGAGCCACTGATAGCTTACCTCCAATTTCGTCCCACCTATCAATACAATCGTCAAAAACGTAGGCTTCAGGGGCCTCGCCCGGCAGGCGGTAAACACGCTTCTCGTCACTGTCCTCCTGACGTGAATCTCCATCAATTACGCAAACAGATGGAACAGTGATTGCCGGATTGCTGTTATGATATTTGTTCATAGCGACAGCAGTACCATCACCTGACATTGCGTGCACTTGGAAATGGTCAATAATGGAGCGAGCACTCTGTCGCAGTATTGCTTCCACCCATATCTTTGCAAACTCATCTTCGACAAAGACAACCGAGGCAGTCTCGATTTGCCCCGTGATAGCTCGCAGCGAGGCAACGTCGAGCTTCCCTTGGAAGAGCTTGTCCTTCGTTGCGGACCACACCGCCTTGCTCGGAAGAGGATGCAATGCTTCATTAGAGTGCGTCGTAAATATTACTTGAATTTTTTTCCTCTCAGCCGCCCAAATTAAGTATTCTACCAGCCGAATTGTAGCAACCGGATGAAGTCCGTTCTCAATTTCTTCGATAAGAACCAAAGCATTATCTTTTGCTGCCTCAATGGAGGCAACCATCCTAATGATGCTAGACTCCCCGGCGCCAAAATGAAACTCGGAATAGCCAACCCCCGTCGACGTTTGTCCCGTCAAAAGCGTGACAGTTCCGCTGGGATGCACCTTGATCTCTTTAAACCCGGAAACATCCTTACCAAGTATCCTTGAAACCGCATCATTGATATCCGCTGAAAACGGTGCAACCCGCGCATCTGGAACCGAAAACTTTCGTGAGGTACAGCTAAGCAGCTCCTTTCTTTCGCTCGCGGGGACCGTCCTTGAAACCCCAAATAAAAGCGCTTGACGATTTAAAGCATCTCTGTTCCATTTGAGACTTTTGAAACTTGCAGTTCTTTGAAGAGAATTGCGCGTCACAATTTCTCGGTCAACGATATCATATTCGATTGACCAGTCCTGCATCCCGCTGTCGTACTTACCACTTTTGGAGAAAAAAGCTCGTGGCGGAATATCGCGGTATATGATTCCTGCCGCACCAAGCACGGTAGTTTTGCCGCCGCCGTTTGGGCCAATGATAGCAGTGACCGGAAAATCAAAAGATATTGGCTCATCTACAAAGCCACGAATCTTTTTTAGGGTTAGTTTTGCCAGATACTGCTTATAACTTTTTTCCGCTGCCTTTTCGAGCAAAGCATTGATCGTGCTATCGCGGACTTCGCTTTTAAATGCCACGAACATCCTCTCCCAAAAAGGTCCTCATGCCGCCGCGACATTAATAAATTGTGGAAGAAGCACAATGGTCTAGCTGTACACGCCCTTTTTATGAGTGCTCGCAAACGAGCTAAGAGGCAGGCACGAAGCTCTCGGGGTTTAATAGCCTCGCATGGCAATGAACTACGGTAGTTCGACTGCTGGCCGAGTACCCCTGTCCTACGTCCCTCCCCTCTGCTACACTCCACCCGGCTCTTTCACATCGCGAGTCCCACCACCACAAAATCCGAAACGATCCCCCCGGATCGTTTCCGTCAAGGTGTCCAACTTGTCCATGTTGCCGCATTGCTGCCACAATCCGTCGGCGGCAGCGGCCCCGCTTGCTCCCGCCCGCCCTGCGCGCTAACCGGCGCGCTTGATGAACCGTTCGGACCACCGCCCCGCCGCCCTGATCGAGGGCGGCGCCGTCTTCCCGCACCGGCACCTCACCGGCATCGACGGGCTCCAGCCGCATGAGATCGCCTTCCTGCTCGACGAGGCGGAAAGCTGGGTCGCGGCGAACCGCAGCCATGCCGCGCCCGACAAGCGGCTCGCCGGCCTCACCCAGATCAACGCCTTCTTCGAAAACAGCACGCGCACGCTGCTGAGCTTCGAGATCGCCGGCAAGCGGCTCGGCGCCGACGTCGTCAACATGCATGCGGCGCAGTCGAGCGTGAAGAAGGGCGAGACGCTGATCGATACCGCGCAGACGCTCAACGCGATGCGCGCCGACGTCATCGTTATCCGCCATATGGCGAGCGGCGCGGTGCGGCTGATCGCCGACAAGGTCGATTGCCCGGTGCTCAACGCCGGCGACGGCCGCCACGAACATCCGACGCAGGCGCTGCTCGACGCGCTCACCATCCGCCGGCGCAAGGGCAGCATCGCCGGCCAGCGCGTGGTGATCTGCGGCGACGTGCTGCACAGCCGCGTCGCGCGCTCGAACATTCTCGCGCTGACCGCGCTCGCCGCCGAGGTGCGGGTGTGCGCGCCCTCGACGCTGATGCCCGCCGGGATCGAGCGGATGGGGGTGGCGCCGTTCACCGATTTCGACGCGGCGCTGGTCGGCGCCGACGTGGTGATGATGCTGCGCGTCCAGAACGAGCGGATGGCGGGCGGCTATATCCCGTCGAGCCGCGAATATCGCCTCCGCTACGGGCTGACGCCGGAGCGGCTGGCGCGGCTGCCGGACGCGCTGGTGATGCATCCGGGGCCGATGAACCGCGGCGTGGAGATCGATTCGGTGGTGGCGGACGGGCCGCAGTCGGCGATCACCGAACAGGTGGAGATGGGCGTGGCGGTCCGGATGGCGTGTCTCGACGTGCTGACGCGGCGCGCGCGCGGCGTGGAGGGCTGGGCATGAGCACGATCGCCTTTCTCGATGCGACGCTCGCCTGCCCGGTCGGCGGGGTGACGCGCGGCGGGCTGCTCGTCCGCGACGGCGTGATCGTCGCGCGCGGCACGTTCGATCTGCCGGGCGATGCGGTGACGGTCGCCTGCGAC
Organism: Sphingomonas sp. RIT328; assembly: GCF_000632225.1. GTDB lineage: Bacteria > Pseudomonadota > Alphaproteobacteria > Sphingomonadales > Sphingomonadaceae > Sphingomonas > Sphingomonas kyungheensis. Next base: position 272,158 of record NZ_JFYV01000012.1, on the reverse strand, counting down.
GGCGCGACGCTGGCGCCGGGGATCGTCGATCTCGGCGTGTTCAAGGTCGATCGCGCCGCCTTCCGCGCCGGCGGCATCGTCCGCGTCGCGCTGATGCCGGACGGCAATCCGGTGCTCGACGATCCCGGCGTCGTCCAGCGCGCGGCGCTGATCGGCAAGCCCGACCTGTGGATCCACCCGATCGCCGCCGCGACGCAGGGGCTCGCCGGCACCGACATGGCGGAGATGGCGATCTGTCTGTCGGCGGGGGCGAAGGCGGTCGGCACCGGGCGCGGCTGGATCGCCGACACCGGCGTGATGCTGCGCGTCCTCGCTTATGCCCGCGACCTCGACATCGCGGTGATCGCGCATGGCGAGGACGGCACGCTCACCGCGGGCGCGGTGGCGACCGACGGCGAGACGGCGACGCGCCACGGCCTCCCCTCCGCGCCGGCGATCGCCGAGGCGCTGGCGGTGGCGCGCGACCTGATGCTCGCCGAGGAGACCGGCGCGCGCCTCCACATCCGCCAGGCGACCACCGCCGCGGCGTTCGACCTGATCCGCGCCGCCAAGCGCCGCGGGGTGCGCGTCACCTGCGGCATCACGCCCGCGCATCTCCACCTGTCGGACATCGCGATGAGCGACTTCCGCACCTACGCCCACCTCTCGCCGCCGCTGCGCAGCGAGGGCGACCGGCAGGCGGCGCGGGCGGCGGTGGCGGACGGCACGATCGACGTGCTGTGCTCGGGCCACGACCCGCACGGGCCGGAGGCGAAGCGGCTGCCCTTCGTCGATTCGGCGGCGGGGATGGCGGGGGCGGAAACGTTGCTGCCCTTGGGGCTGCTGCTGGTCCGCGACGGCGTGCTGCCGCTCGACCGGCTGCTGGCGATGCTGGCGGCGAATCCGGCGCGGGTGCTCGGTCTCGACACGGGGACGCTGGAGGTCGGCAAGCCCGCCGATCTGATGCTGTTCGATGCCGACACGCCGTGGCAGGTCGACGGCATGGCCTTCGCCTCGGCGGGCAATACGCCGTTCGACGGCCTGCCCGTCCAGGGCCGCGTGCTGCGCCTCTGGAAGGCCGGCCGCGAGATCTAGCCGGTCAGCGCGACGCCATCTGCACCGGCGTCCGCAGCCATTGCGCGATGCGGTCCCCCGCCTCGCGCCGGACGAAACAGGTGCCGCCCTCGGCGCGGAAGCGGTCGCACATCCGGTCGGCCTGGTCGCGGTCGAACCCGCCGATCGACAGGCGGTAGAGCGATCCTTGCGCGGCGGCGACGGTCGTCCCGGTCGGGCGATGCCCGGTCAGCGCGGAGAACCGTCGCTCCGCTCTGTCCCAGCCGGCATGCGCCGCCGCGGCGCTGCTGTACGCGCCGATCTGGACGTACCAGTCGCCCTCGCCCCGCTCGGCTATCGGGGTGACCGTCGCGCGGCGCACCGTGCGGCTGTCGACCCGCGCCATCATCGTCGGCAGCGGCTGCACCACCTCGCGTGCCGGCGCGAAGACGATCTTGGCGAAGGCGGCGCGGCTCGCATCCGGTGCCGGCGCGACCATCGGCGCGGCCTCTGCGAGCTGCACCGGCGCCTCCGCGGCCGGCATCACCGGCGCCGGCGCGTTGAGCGCCAGCGCGACCGGCCGGCCGGCATCGGGCGCAGGCGTCACGCCGAGCAGGCTCGCGACCTGGTCCGACGCCGATTTGGGCTGCGCGAAGGCAGCCCATTGTTCGAGCCGCGCGTCGACGTCGGCCACGGACATGTCCGCCGCCGCCGCCACCCGCGCCATGTTCCACTGGCCGGCGAGCGCATAGCTCAGCGCGAGATTCTGCCGCACCTTGGCATCGGCACCCGGCGCCCGCGCCGCAGCGTTGAGCGTCGCGATCGCCGCCGCCGGATTGCCCGCCAGCGCCGTGGCGAGGCCGAGATCGCCGATCGGGATCACCGCCTGATACTGCGCCAGCGTCGCCTGCGCCGCCGCCCAGTCGCCGGTCGCGATCTGCGCGAGCGCGAGGTTGAGCGCGGCCTTGCCGTTGCCGGGGGCGAGCTGCACCACCTCGGCAAAGGTATCGCGCGCCGAGGCGAACCGCCCCGCCTGCTGATAGGCTTGCCCCAGCAACAGGCGATAGCCGGCATCGCGCGGCGCCAGCGCCACGGCGCTTTCGGCGAGCTCGATCGCCTGGGTGGCATCGCGGCGGGCGAGCGCCTTGCCCGCTGCGGCGGCATCGCGCGCGGCGGTCTTCGCCTGCACCTTGGCGCTGCGATCGCTCGCCGCGGCGATCCGGTCACCGCCGCCCGCGCAACCGACGACCGAGCCGCCCAGCATCAGGGCCGACAGGCCGAACGACAGGATCAGACGGGCACGCATCGCGGAAGCTCCATGAGGTGGTCGGGCGGTAAGGGCATGCGTCATCCGGCGGTCACCCGCCGGCCGAAGCCGCCGGTCGCAGGACGCGCACCGAAGCCGCCGCCGTTGACGGTCGGCACGCTGAACACGGTGCGGCGGAAATTCTTTTCGAGCCGGCCGCAGATATGCGTCCACAGATGCGCGATCTCCCCGGCGGGATCGCCGTCGGGGTCGCTCTCCATGACGGTGCCGCCGTCGATCATCGCTGCGGCATAGTCGGCACGCTGGTGGACGGTGACCGGCGCGACGCTGCCGTGATGCGACAGCGCGACGGTCGTCTCGGCGTTGAGCGGCGCATCGGGAGTCGCGCCGTTGAGCACGAAGACCAGCGGCTTGCCCGCACGCTGGCAGAGATCGACGGTGGCGGCGGCGGCGCGGACGTCATGCGGCGAGGGCCGCACCGGCACGACGACGAGCTCGGCGACATGGACGACGCCCTGCGTCACCACCGCATTGCCGGGCGGCGTGTCGATCATCGCCAGCTTGAACCCCTGCTGCCGCAGCACGTCGAGATCGGCGGACAGACGCGTCGCGCTGGTCTGGGCGAAGGCGGGGCGGTCGCCGCTGCGATCGTCCCACCAGTCGGACAGATTGGCCTGCGGGTCGAGATCGAGCAGCACGACCGGGCCATGGCCGGCGCGCTCGGCCTGCACCGCCAAATGCCCGGCCAAGGTCGTCTTGCCCGAACCTCCTTTTTGCGATGCCATCGCGAGAACGCGCATAGGGCCCCTTGAATTGCTGTCGCCACCCGTCAGCATGACTGCCACGACAGCGCTAACAAGCAGTTAAGGGACCCCTTCGCGCCGATCCCTCTTTGCGGCGGCAAGCGTCCGGGGCATGGTGCGGTGGATGGTGAAAAGGGTGACAAGCATGCGGAACACCGGTTGGATCGCAGGCGCGCTGCTCGCCTGTCTCGTGGCTGCGCCGGCCGTGGCGCAGGACGTCAAGGCGGGGGTCGACGCCTGGGGCCGCGGCGACTTCCCCGCGGCGGTGGCGCAGTGGCGCGGTCCGGCGATGTCGGGCGACGCCGACGCGCAGTTCAATCTGGGGCAGGCCTATAAGCTCGGCCGCGGCGTGCCGCTCGATCCGGCGCTGGCGGAAAGCTGGTTCCGCAAGGCGGCGCTGCAAGGCCACCCCCAGGCAGAGGACAATTACGCCTTCGCGCTGTTCCAGGCCGGCCGCAAGGCGGAGGCGCTGCCCTGGCTGGAGAAGTCGGTGAAGCGCGGCGAACCGCGGGGGCAGCTCGTGCTCGGCACGATGCTGTTCAACGGCGACGGCGTGCCGCGCGACTATCCGCGCGCCTATGCGCTGATGACGCTGGCGTCGCAGGCGCGGCTCAAATCGGCGTCTGAGACGCTCGCGCAGATGGATCAATATATCACACCGGCGGACCGCGAACGCGGCATCGCGCTGGCGCGGCGCTATTCTGCGGACCTGGATGCTGCGCCCGCCGCCGCCGCGCGCGACGTCGCCGCCAGCGAACCGCGCCCGCCCGCCGCCAAATCGGCCCCCTCGCCCGCTCCGACGGCAACGCGCAAGCGTGCGCCGGCCGAACTGTCGCCCGATCGTCCGGTCGCCGACCGCATCACGCCGCTCGCCAAGACGCCGCCCCTCCCCGCCGTCGCGCCGGCGGCGACCGGCGGCGCGTGGAAGATCCAGCTCGGTGCCTTCAGCACGCAGGCCAATGCGCAGACGCAATGGTCGCGCGTCCGCGGCAAGCTGTCCGGCGCGCAGCCCATCTATGCCAAGGCGGGGAACGTCATTCGCCTGCAAGCCAGCGGGTTCGGCTCCCGCGCGGCGGCGCAGAAGGCATGCGCGGCGTCCGGCGTCTCCTGCGTCGTCGTCGCGCCGTAACTCACTCGACCCATTCGGTGCGGCGATAGCCCTGCGCGTAGAGCAGCGCGGACAGGTCGCCATGATCGATCCGCGCGGCTGCCGCCGCGGCGACGATCGGCTTGGCATGATAGGCGACGCCCAGCCCGGCGCGTCCGATCATCGCCAGGTCGTTCGCGCCGTCGCCCACCGCGAGCGAGAGCGCGCGTTCGATGCCGCGCTCGACCAGCCAGTCCCCCAGCGTCTGCTCCTTGGTCGCCGAACCGACGATCGGCTTGGTCACCGTGCCGGTGAGGCGACCGTCGGCGACCTCCAGCACGTTGGCGATCGCGCGATCGAAGCCGATCTCCGCAGCCACCGGCTCGGCGAACCGGGTGAAGCCGCCGGAGACCAGCACGGCCGCGGCGCCATGCGCCCGCATCGTGCGGACGAGCGACTTGGCCCCCGGCATGATCCGCACCCGTTCGGCGAGACATTGCGCGATCACCCGTTCGTCCAGCCCCGCGAGCAGCGCCACCCGCGCATCGAGCGCGCCCTCGAAGTCGAGTTCGCCGCGCATCGCCGCCTCGGTCACCGCTGCGACCTGCGCCTTGATGCCGGCATAATCGGCTAGCTCATCGATACATTCGACCGTGATCATCGTCGAATCCATATCGGCGACGAGCAGCGCCTTGCGCCGCCTAGCGGTCGGCTGAACGATCACGTCGGTGCGTGCGAATGCCCCCTCCAGCGCCGCCCGCGCCGCGTCGGGATCGGCGGCGAAGGCGAGGTCGGCGGCGACCTCGGGCTCGAGCCATGTCGTGCCGGCCGGTGCGCACCCCGCCGCCGCGAGCCGATCGCTCGCCGCCGACAGATCGCCTGCGCCGATCGTTTCGCCTATAAGCGTCGCGGTGAACATCGCAGTCTCCAACCCCAAGCCGAAGGTCGCGCTCATCGCAGGGCCGACCGCGAGCGGCAAGTCCGCCGCGGCGATCCGCCTGGCCCAAACGCACGACGGCATCGTCATCAATGCCGACGCAAGCCAGGTCTATGCCGATCTGCGCATCCTCACCGCCCGCCCCGATGACGCCGACATGGCGGGCGTACCCCACCGCCTGTTCGGCCATGTCGATGCCGCCGACGCAGGCTATTCCGCCGCACGCTGGGCCGCCGAGGCGCGGACTGCGATCGCCGCAGCGCATGCCGAGGGCCGCGTGCCGATCCTCGTCGGCGGCACCGGCCTGTATCTGCGCACCCTGATCGACGGTATCGCGCCGGTGCCGCCGATCGACCCGGCGGTGCGTGCCGAGGTGCGCGCGCTGCCGGTGGTGGTCGCGTACCGCATGCTCGCCGAGGAAGACGCCGCCGCGGCGGCCCGGCTCGCCCCCGCCGATACGACCCGGGTCGCGCGTGCGCTGGAAGTGGTGCGTTCGACCGGGCGACCACTGGCGGCGTGGCAACAGGATCGTGCCGGCGGCATCGGCGACGCGATCACGCTCGCCGCCGCGGTCCTGCTGCCCGACCGTGACGCGTTGTTCGACCGTATCGACACGCGCTGCATCGCGATGATCGCCGAGGGCGCGGTCGATGAGGTGGCGGCGTTGCTCCGCCGCGACGATATCGCCGACGATGCGCCGATCCGCCGGGCCATCGGTGTGCCGCCGATCGCCGCCCTGCTCTCCGGGACGATCGACCGGACCGAAACGCTCGCCCGACTCCAGCTCGACACGCGCCGCTATGCCAAGCGGCAATATACCTGGTTCCGTAATCAACCTCCCAGCCAATGGGTGCGAGAGACAGATTCATTCGCTTTAACATCATCAATAGCAACTTTATTGCTTGATTAGGGTTGACCCTACTGGAGCCGGGCGCTAACCGCACCGCACCATTTTTCGAGGTTGGAGACATACCGTGGGCGAAAAGAGCGGAGCAGACATCCTGGTCGAGGCGCTGTGCGATCTCGGCGTGGAGGTCGTGTTCGGCTACCCCGGTGGGGCGGTCTTGCCGATCTATGACGCGATGTTCCGCTCGGGGCGGATCAAGCACATCCTCGTCCGTCACGAACAGGCCGCGACGCATGCCGCCGAAGGCTATGCCCGCTCGACCGGCAGGCCCGGCGTCGTGCTCGTCACCTCCGGGCCGGGGGCGACGAATGCGGTCACCGGAATCACCGACGCACTGCTCGATTCGATCCCGATGGTCGTCATCACCGGTCAGGTGCCGACCGCGCTGATCGGCACCGACGCCTTCCAGGAGGCGGATACGGTCGGCATCACGCGGCACTGTTCGAAGCACAATTATCTGGTCAAGGACCCGGCGCTGCTCGGGGCGACGATCCACGAGGCGTTCCATATCGCCACCTCGGGCAGGCCCGGGCCGGTCGTGGTCGACATCCCCAAGGACGTCCAGGTCGCGACCGCGCGCTACAGCAAGCCCGGTCCGATCCAGCACAAGACCTATCGCCCGCAGCTCAAGGCGCCGCAGACGCAGATCGAGCAGGTCGTCGACATGCTCGCCGCCGCCGAGCGGCCGATCCTCTATACGGGCGGCGGGATCATCAATTCGGGTCCGGCCGCGTCGCAACTGTTGCGCGAACTGGCGCGGATCACCGGTGCGCCGGTGACGTCGACGCTGATGGGTCTCGGCTGCTTCCCCGCCTCGTCCGACCAGTTCCTCGGCATGCTCGGCATGCACGGGACCTACGAGGCTAATATGGCGATGAACCAGGCCGATCTGATCGTCGCGATCGGCAGCCGCTTCGACGACCGCGTCACCGGCCGGCTCGACGCGTTCAGCCCGAACAGCCGCAAGGTCCATATCGATATCGACCGGTCGAGCGTGAACAAGAACGTCCGCGTCGACCTCGCGATCATCGCCGATGCCGGCCATGCCCTCGAGGACATGGTGCGCATCTGGAAGTCGCGCCAGCATCCGCGCCCCGATACGCGCGCATGGTGGGACCGTATCAACGGCTGGCGGGCGAAGCAGAGCCTCAGTTTCCCGGAGACGGGCGAGGCGATCATGCCGCAGCGCGCGGTGCGCGCCTTGTGGGAGGCGACGCATCACCGCGATCCGATCATCACCACCGAGGTCGGCCAGCATCAGATGTGGGCGGCGCAGCATTTCGGCTTCGAGAAGCCCAACAAATGGTTGACCAGCGGTGGGCTGGGCACGATGGGCTATGGCCTGCCCGCCGCGATCGGCGCGCAGCTCGGCAATCCGCGCGCGCTCGTGATCGACATCGCCGGCGAAGCGTCGATCCAGATGAACATTCAGGAGCTCGCCACCGCCTCACAATACCGGCTGCCGGTCAAGATCTTCATCCTCAACAACGAATATATGGGGATGGTGCGCCAGTGGCAGGAGCTCACCTATGAGAGCCGCTATGCCGAAAGCTATTCGGATTCGCTGCCGGACTTCGTCCGGCTGGGCGAGGCCTATGGCTGGAAGGGCATCCGCATCGACGCCCGCGCCGATCTCGACGACAGCATCCAGGCGATGCTCGACCATGACGGGCCGGTGATCGTCGACTGCCGCGTCGCCAAGCTCGCCAATTGCTTCCCGATGATCCCGTCGGGCGCCGCGCATACCGAGATGATCCTGCAGGCGAACGAAGTGTCGGGCACGATGGACGACGAGGCCAAGGCACTGGTTTGACCCGATTCTCCCCGGCACGGGGAGTAGGACCATGCGGAACATGGTGGAGGGGGAATGCGGCAGGCGGCGACGCGGGTGGAGGTCCCCCTCCACCACTCGCTGCGCGATCGGTCCCCCTCCCCGTTCCCGGGAGGAATGACATTGCATATCAAGACCGAAGCTGCCGAACGCCACACGCTGGCGGTGATCGTCGACAACGAGCCGGGCATCCTCGCCCGGATCGCCGGCCTGTTCACCGCGCGCGGCTACAATATCGAGAGCCTCACGGTGTCGGAGATCACTGCCGACAAGTCGGTCAGCCGCATCACCATCGTCACCAGCGCGTCGCCGGCGACGATGGAGCAGATCATCGCCCAGCTCGACCGATTGGTGCCGGTGCACAAGGTCACCGACCTGACGGCTCAGGGCGCGCACGTCGAGCGTGAGTTAGCCCTGATCAAGGTCGCGGGCAGCGGCGATCACCGGATCGAGGCGCTGCGCCTCGCCGACGTCTACCGCGCGCGGGTGGTGGATGCGACCACCACCAGCTTCGTCTTCGAGGTGACGGGCTCGATCGAGAAGATCGACAAGTTCGTCGAGCTGATGGCGGAGGTCGGGCTGATCGAGGTCGCCCGCACCGGCATCGTCGCCATCGCCCGCGGCCGCGAGGCGGCGTAAGGCACCGCGATCGTCTTCGTCATCCCCGCGCCGGCGGGGAACCATCATCACTGACCGCAGCGGGTATGGATTCCCGCCTCCGCGAGAATGACAAAGGGACCGAATACCATGAAAGTCTATTATGATCGCGACGCCGATCTGAACCTGATCACCGACAAGAAGATCGCCATCGTCGGCTATGGCAGCCAGGGTCACGCGCATGCGCAGAACCTGCGCGACAGCGGCGTCAAGGATATCGCGATCGCGCTGCGCGAGGGTTCGGCGACGGCGAAGAAGGCGATCGACGCCGGCTTCAAGGTGCTGTCGAACAAGGAAGCGGCACAATGGGCGGACATCGTCATGATCCTCGCCCCCGACGAGCACCAGGCGGCGATCTGGGACGCCGACCTGAAGGGCAACATGAAGCCCGGCGCAGCGCTGGCCTTCGCGCACGGCCTCAACGTGCATTTCGGCCTGATCGAGCCGCCCGCCGACATCGACGTCATCATGATCGCGCCCAAGGGCCCCGGCCATACGGTGCGCAGCGAATATGTCCGCGGCGGCGGCGTCCCCTGCCTGATCGCGATCCATCAGGATGCCAGCGGCAATGCGCATGACGTCGCGCTCGCCTATGCGAGCGGCGTCGGCGGCGGCCGCTCCGGGATCATCGAAACCAACTTCCGTGAGGAATGCGAGACGGACCTGTTCGGCGAGCAGGCGGTGCTGTGCGGCGGCATCACCCACCTGATCCAGGCCGGGTTCGAGACGCTGACCGAGGCCGGCTACGCGCCGGAGATGGCCTATTTCGAATGCCTGCACGAGACCAAGCTGATCGTCGATCTGCTGTATGAGGGCGGCATCGCCAACATGCGCTATTCGATCAGCAACACCGCCGAATATGGCGACATCACCACCGGCCCGCGGATCATCACCGACGAGACCAAGAAGGAGATGAAGCGCGTGCTCGCCGACATCCAGTCGGGTCGCTTCGTCAAGAACTTCGTCCTCGACAACCGCGCCGGCCAGCCCGAGTTGAAGGCGGCGCGCAAGCAGGCGGCGGCGCATCCGATCGAGAAGGTCGGCAGCGACCTGCGCGCGATGATGCCGTGGATCGGTGCCAACAAGCTGGTCGACAAGGCAAAGAACTGACCTGACGCGAGGGGCCGCCTGTCCGGGCGGCCCTTTTCCGCCGCAGCCGACCCGGACTCGCTTCGCGAACGATCCGTTTCGGCTTTGCCTCTTCCGCTCCGATCGGCGTCATGGTTTAACCTCCGAAACAATTCGGAGCTTCCCATGCGTCTTCTTCTCGCCGCCCTGATCGCCACCGCCGCCGTGCCGGCCATTGCGCAAGCCCCCGCCGGACTGCCCGGTGCGCCGAACAAGGCTCTCGTCACCGCCGGCACCTATGCGGTCGATCCGGCGCATACGCAGGTGACGTGGACGCTCAACCACATGGGCTTCAGCATGCTGAGCGGCCAGTTCGGCGCGCAGGGCGGCACACTGACGATCGATCCCGCCAAGCCGGCGGCGACCAAGCTCGACGTCACCTTCGCGATCGACCAGCTGTCGGTTACCGCCGAGCCCTTCTCCCATCACCTGAAATCGAAGGACTTCTTCGACGTCGCGACCTACCCCACCGCCCGTTTCGTCTCGACCGGCGTGGTCGCCAACAGCACCAGCGCCAGGATCACCGGCAATCTGACGATCAAGAACGTCACCAAGCCGGTGACGATCGACGCGACCTTCGTCGGCGCCGGCACCAATCCGATGAACAAGAAGCTAAACTTCGGCTTCCGCGGCACGGCAACGATCAAGCGCAGCGATTTCGGCCTCGGCTATGCGACGCCGATCGTTGCCGACGACGTCAAGCTCGACATCAACGCCGCGTTCACGGCGCAATAAGCGACGGGCGCGTCGCCGCTCAGGCGGCGCGCCGGACCTTGGCGAAGCCGGCGAAGGTCGCCTGGACCATCGGATCGGCCTGCGCGGTCAGTTGCTCGATTCGCGCCATCGCCGCCTCGCCGTCGTTCGCCTGCGGATAGGCCATCGCCCATTCGCCGAATTCGCGTTGCTCGATCTGACGGTTGGACAGGATGACCAGCGCATGATGGCGGTCGTCCGCCTGGATGCGCGCGAAGGTGGCGTCCACCGTCGCCGGATCGCCTTCCAGGACTTGCAGAAAGCGTTTGCCGTCGAAGAACAGCAGGCCGGTGATACGCGCCCGCGCATTGTTGCGGCGCGATTGGGCGAGGATCGCGGCAGGATCGACTGTCGCCTGGCGCCGAATGCTGCTGATATAGACGAGTTGCTGCACCATAAGCCTTTCGAAACCACCGCGTTCCCACAGATCACGGAGCATGTCCGGCTAGCCTGAGCAGCCTTAACGACCCGTCAACGGCGTTTCCCGGTGCCATCACGGCTGGACAAGCGCATCCGCCTCCGCCAAGACTGCGTCCATCATGGACCGCACGACCCTTCTCCTGCGACTTATCCGCCCTTAGGGCGGCCGTTGCTCGTGCACGCTTCCCTAAGGGCCGGATAGAGCTTCAGCGCCCCATCAGCCGCGCCTCGTCCCGACGATGCGCCGCGCGACCAGACGGAACCGAGACATGCTGCGCGATCCCGCGACCAAATACCGCCCCTTCCCGACGATCGACCTGCCCGATCGGCAATGGCCCTCCCGCGTCATCACCCGCGCGCCGCGCTGGCTGTCCACCGACCTGCGCGACGGCAACCAGGCGCTGATCGATCCGATGGACGCGGAGAAGAAGACGCGGCTGTTCGACCTGCTCGTCAAGGTCGGCCTCAAGGAGATCGAGGTCGGTTTTCCCAGCGCCGGCGCGACCGAATTCGACTTCATCAGCGGGCTGGTCAAGACCGGCCATATCCCCGACGACGTCTTCGTCCAGGTGCTCACCCAGTCGCGCCGCGACCTGATCGAGACGAGCTTCGCCAGTCTCGACGGTGCGAAACAGGCGATCGTCCATCTCTACAACGCGGTGTCACCGGCGTGGCGCAAGATCGTGTTCGGCATGACGCGCGACGAGGTCAAGCGGATCGCCGTCGAGGGCGTCAAGGTGCTGCGCGACGAGGCGGCGAAACGCCCCGACACCGACTGGCGCTTCCAGTACAGCCCGGAAACCTTCTCGACCGCCGAACTCGATTTCTCGCTCGACGTCTGCGTCGCGGTGATGGACGTGTTGCAGCCCACCCCTGAGCGGCCGATCATCTTCAACCTGCCGGCGACGGTCGAATGCGCGACGCCCAACGTTTATGCCGACCAGATCGAATGGTTCGCGCGCAATATCCCCAATCGCGACGCGGTGGTGATCTCGCTGCATACGCATAACGATCGCGGCACCGGCGTCGCGGCGGCGGAACTGGGGCTGATGGCGGGCGCCGACCGCGTCGAAGGCTGTCTGCTCGGCAATGGCGAGCGCACCGGCAATTGCGATCTCGTCACCGTCGCGCTCAACATGTACACGCAGGGCGTCTCGCCCGAACTCGACCTGTCCGACATCGACGGGATCGTCAACACGATCAATTATTGCACGAATATTCCGGTGCATCCGCGCACCCCCTATGCCGGCGATCTGGTCTTCACCGCCTTCTCGGGCAGCCATCAGGATGCCATCAAGAAGGGCTTCGCCGCACAGGCCGCGCGCAACGACGAACTCTGGGAAGTCCCCTATCTGCCGATCGACCCGGCCGATCTCGGCCGCAGCTACGAAGCGGTGATCCGGGTCAATTCGCAGTCGGGCAAGGGCGGCGTCGCCTGGGTGATCGAGCAGGACAAGGGATTGAAGCTGCCCAAGCGGCTGCAGGCCGACTTCAGCCGCCACGTCCAGGCGCTCGCCGACGAGACCAGCCGCGAGCTCGGCGCCGCCGATATCTGGGCGCGGTTCGAGGCGACCTATCTGCCGCGCGACGGCGACCGCTTCGTGCTGCGCGACTATGAGGAAAGCGGCGGTGCGGGCGAGCGCCTGTTCGTCGGCCGCGTCGCCATCGACGGCGAGGAACGCTCGCTCAGTGGACGCGGCAACGGCTTGATCTCGGGCGTGATCGCCGCGCTCGGCGACACCGGGCCGCAGCTCGACGTGGTCGACTATAGCGAACATGCGATCGGCCATGGTGCCGACGCGCAGGCCGCCGCTTACGTCGAATGCCGCACCGCGGACGGCCGCACCGTCTTCGGCGTCGGGATCGACAGCGACATCGCCACCGCGAGCGTCCGCGCAGTGCTCAGCGCCGCCAACCGCGCCTGACGTGCTGGCACTGATCGCCCTCGCGCTCGCGACACCGCAGGTCTGCACCGAGCAGACCAGAATATGTCGCGCGTGCACGACGCGGCTCGGCAAGCCGGTGTGCTCGACGGTCGGCATTGCCTGCCAGCCGCGGGTGCGGCGTTGCTCCCCTCCCCCGCCTCAGCATGACGGTCGGTCGGTACGTCCAGATCACCGCCGGCCTTCATGACGGCACCGGCTGCTAGCGCGAGCGGACGATCTCACAGCCGACCGCCGCATCGGGATAGACGTCGGGCTTGAGCGAGCGGACGCGCACCGATCGCACGCGCGGATCGGCGAGGCACAGGCTCGCCACCGCCTCGACCAAAGTCTCCTGCAGGGCGAAGCCGGGGCCGGCCGCCATCGCGCGGATGCCGTCGCGCAGGAAATCGTAATCGAGCACCGCGTCGATCGTATCGCCGTCCGGCACCGCGGGATAGGCCACCGTCATCCAGACCGACAGGCGCACGCGCTGCGGCTCGGCCTCATGGGGATGGATGCCGAGCCGCATCGCCACCTCGAGCCCCTCGAGGATCGTCGTATATTCAGCCATGCCGGCCTGCGAACATCACGTCGCCGTCGCGGCGGATGAACCGCTGCCCGCAGTCGACGTAGAGCGTCTGCCCGGTCACGCTGCGCGCATCGAGCAGATAGACCACCGCCGCGGCGACCGCGTCCGCCCCCACCGGGTGCCGCAGCAGATTGTCGGAGGCGACCGCGGCGAACTCGGCCTCGCTCTGGTCGCCGCTCGGCAGGGTGATCCCCGGCGCCACCGCATTGACCCTCACCTTGGGGGCGAGCGCCTGGGCGAGCATCTCGGTCGCACCGGACAGCGCATATTTGCTCATCGTATAGCTGAAGAAATCCGGATTGGGGTTGGCGAGCTTCTGGTCGAGCAGATTGACCACTGCCGCATCCTCGACGTCCGGCTGCGCCGCGAGCGCCGCGGCGAGCCGCGCCGGTGCCACCGCGTTGATGCTGTGGAGCCGGGTGGCGAGCGCCGGATCGATCGCCTCAGGCCGGTCGAAGGCGAAGAGCGACGCGCTGTTGACCAAGGCGGTGATCGCGCCGCCTGCCGCCTCGCGCGCCTGCGCGATCAGCGTATCGACCACGGCGGCATCGGCAAGGTCGCCCTGCACCATCGTGCCGCCCAGTTCGCCGGCCAGCGCCTGCCCCGCTTCGGTCGAGCCATGGCAATGCACCACCACCCGCCATCCGGCGGCCGCGCAGGCCCGCGCGATCGCCGCGCCGAGCCGTTTCGCACCGCCGGTGACAAGCACGGTGCGGCTCAACATCCCATCAGCGCCAGCACTTCCTTGCGGCTGCGGTCATCGTCCCGGAACACGCCCATCATCCGGCTCGTCACCATGCTCACCCCCGGCGTGCGGACGCCGCGGGCGGTCATGCAGGCGTGGCTCGCCTCGATCACCACGGCGACGCCCTGCGGCTTGAGATTGTCCCAGATGCAATCGGCAACCTCGGCGGTCAGCCGCTCCTGCACCTGCAACCGACGGGCGAAGCCGTGCAGTACGCGGGCGAGCTTGCTGATCCCGACGACGTGATCCTTGGGCAGATAGGCGATATGCGCCTTGCCGATGATCGGTGCCATATGGTGTTCGCAATGCGACTGGAACGGAATGTCCTTGAGCAGCACGATCTCGTCATAGCCGCCGACCTCCTCGAATACCCGCGACAGGTGGCGCGCGGGATCGTCGGCATAGCCGGCGCAATATTCCTTCCACGCCTTGGCGACGCGCCGCGGCGTATCGACCAGCCCCTCGCGCGTCGGATCGTCCCCGGCCCAGCGGATCAGCGTGCGGACCGCGGCCGCGACCTCCTCGGGGACGACCGCCGCCTCACCGGCGGGAAGATCGCCCTCGTCGGGGGCGTCGTGCTCATCGATCATCTGCGTTCCTTTGCCTCGCCGTCACCGCGCTCGCGCCATCCTTAAATACGATTCGACACCCCGTCCAATCGCGGTTTCTCCGCCGATGCAACCGTTTGACGCGGCTACGCGCTGTTGCCGTCACCAGCGATGGAGAGAGACGATGACCGAACTGAAGAAGGGCGACGAAGTGACCTGGAAGAGCCATGGCGGCACCGCGCATGGCAAGGTCGAGAAGAAGCAGACCAGCGATACCGAGATCAAGGGCCACACCGTCCGCGCATCGAAGGACGACCCCCAATATATTGTAGAGAGTGACAACGGCGGAAAGGCAGCGCACAAGGCGGCCGCGCTGAAAAAAGCGTAACGTTCACCGCGCCCGGGCTGGACCGGGCGCGAGCAGGAAGGAATGCGATGGCTACGACTACCAAGACCGGCGGCATCCACGCGCCCGTACAGCCCTCCCCGGAGCTGAGCGCGATCGTCGGCAACGAGAAGCTGCCGCGCAGTCAGGTGATCAGCAAGGTGTGGGACTATATCAAGTCGAACAACCTGCAGAACCCTGAGAACAAGCGCGAGATTCTCGCTGACGACAAGTTGCAGAAGGTCTTCGGCCGCGACAAGTGCACGATGTTCGAGATGAACAAGTACATCTCGCAGCACGTCAAGGCCTGAGCTTTACGGTTCGTCAAGCGGGGGCATCGCGCCACAGGGCCGGCGATGCTCCCGCACTGACGGGAACCGCGAACCGTCTAGCCTAACGCCTGTCGATCGCGACGAACGGCAAGGCGATCGCGGAGGCGATGATCATCACCACACCGACGAGGACGTAGAGCCAGAAGGCGAGCGGCTTGCCGCGCGAGCCGGCAACCGGCGCGGCTTGCGCCGGGTCGACGGCCACCGGCGTCGTCACAGAAATCGTCTGACTCACCACGTTGGTCCCGAAATATGATCCGCTCGATAACATAGCGTGGCTATGTTGCTGCTGTTTTACAAGGTCGGCAGCCTGCGCCGCCCGCTGCCGGGGGCACGATCATCAGGCACGGCGCTATGCCTTGCCCGGTGTAGTCAGGCAAGCCGGACCGCTTCAGGACAGCAGGATGGTGACCCCGGCGCGATTCGAACGCGCGACCTACAGATTAGGAATCTGGCGCTCTATCCGGCTGAGCTACGGGGCCACTGCGCGCCTTGATACCGGGCGGCGCGGGGCGGGTCCAGCGGGTCAGTTGGTCTTTTCGGGTGGCACGACCGGGCACAGCAAGGGCGCGACCGGGACGCCGTCGTCGACGAGCGCCTTCGCCTCGGCGAGGCTGGCCTGACCGTGAATCGGCCGCACCGTCTCGGCGCCATCGTGCATCGCGCGGGCGCGGCTCGCGAAATCGGTGCCGACCCAGGACGACCCCGCAAGCGCCTTGGCCTGTTCCGCAGCGATCGACTGAAGCGCGGCCTTGATCGCCTCCGGAGCGACATCGCGGCGCCGGTTGCCCTTGGCGGCGATGCTCGGCGCCATCAGCGCCTTGCCGATCGTGGTATCGCCGCACATCGGACAGACGAGCTGCCCGGCCGCGCGCTGATCGTCATAGGCGCTGGTCGAGGCGAACCAGGCCTCGAAGACATGGTCGCCGCTGCACCGCAGATCGAAGACGATCATGACCGCGTCACAGGCGGGATCGTCCGCGCATGGTCGAGCACCGGGATGCGCGCGCGGACGTCGGCGACACGGGCCGGATCGATCTCGGCGAGGCCAAGCCCCCGCGCCTCGCCCATGTCGAGCAGCACGTCGCCCCACGGATCGATGACCAGCGAATGGCCATAAGTGGTGCGGCCATCCTCATGCGCGCCGGCCTGCGCCGCGGCGATGACGTAGCAGCCGGTTTCGATCGCCCGGGCGCGCATCAGGGCATGCCAATGCGCGGCTCCGGTCGGGCGGGTGAACGCCGCCGGGATCGCGATCATCTGCGCGCCGGCCTGCGCCAGCGTCGCGAACAGCGCGGGAAAGCGCAGGTCGTAACAAATCGACAGGCCTAACGGCCCGATCGGCGTATCCACGACCACCGCATGATCGCCGGGCGCGTAGGCCGCCGATTCCCGCCACGACTCGCCGTTCGGCAGGTCGACATCGAACAGATGCAGCTTGTCGTAGCGTGCCCGGATCGCTCCGCTTCCGTCGATGACGAAGCTGCGGTTGGCCAGCTTGCCGTCGTCACGGCGTACCGCGAGCGAGCCGATATGCACCCAGATACCGGCGCCCGCCGCCGCCTGTCGCGCCGTCGCAAGCACCGGATCATCGGCCTCGCCGCGGATCGACGCGGCGGCGCGCGCCCGGTCGCGATCGATCAGCCCGGCCATTTCGGGCAGGAAGAGCATGCCGGCGCCATTCGCCGCCGCGGCAGCGATCCCGTGGCGGATATCCGCGGCATTGACGGCGGGGTCGATCCCGCTCGTCATCTGCAGCAGCGCGATCTTCATGCCGCGAGCAGCGGATCCAGTCCTCCGCGCGCGTTGAGCGCGGCGAGATCGTCCGAGCCGCCGATATGCTTGCCGTCGATGAAGATCTGCGGCACCGTGGTACGGCCATGCGCGCGCTGGATCATCTCCTGCCGCTGCGGCCCGCCCATCGAGATATCGTGTTCCTGCGGCGCCACGCCCTTGCTCGCCAGCAGCGCCTTGGCGCGCGTGCAATAGGGGCAGAAGGCTTTGGTGTAGATTTCGATATGTGCCATGCCAAGGAGGTGCGGGCTGATGCGCGGCTTGTCAATCGCCGCCCGATCCCACCACCCGCGCCCAGCAGACGATCGTCACCGCGCTCGCCCCCGCCGCCAGCAGCACCTGCGTACAGGCCGCAGCGGTAGCGCCGCTGGTATAGACGTCGTCGACCAACGCGATGCTGCGGCCGGCGATCCGCGTCGGGTCGGGGACCGCGAACGCGCCCGCCACCGCCGCGCGGCGCTGGCTGCGGCCGAGCGACCGGAGCGGCACGGTGGCGCGGCGGCGGCGCAGCGCGAAGGGATCATGCGGAATGGCGGTGCGGCGGTGGATCGCCGCGGCGATCAGCGCCGCCTGATTATAGCCGCGCTGCCACAGCCGCCAGCGGTGCAGCGGCACCGGCACGAACAGATCGACGCCCGGGGGGACGACCGCCGCCACCCGCCCCGCCACCGGCGCGGCGATGCCGCCCCGCCCGCCATATTTAAGCTTGAGCGCCAGCCGCCGCGCGATCGCGCCATAAGCCACCGCGGCGCGGATGCCGGCGTGGCGCGGCGGATCGATGCGGCATCGCTTGCAGACCTCCGCTCCCCGCTCCTCCGGCAGCGGCCGGTTGCACGTCGCACACCAGGGCGGGGTCAGCCAGCGCAGCTCGCCCCAGCAGCCTCCACAGAAGAGATGATCCGCCGCGACCGGCGTGCCGCAGCCGGGGCATCGCGGCGGCAGCAACGCCGCCACGACCGTCGCGATGCCGGCGCTGATCATCCGCCATGCCAGCGCCCTGCCCGCCCGTCGCCCCCCGATCGACCGCATGCCTGCTTGTCGCGCACGCCGCTAACGGGCACAAGCCTGCGGGTGACCGCCGACATCTTCGATCGCTCCGCCCGCCGCCTGCGCCGCGACCGCGCCGCCGCGCATTATCCCGATCATGCCTTCCTGCGCGACGTGATGGTCGAAGGGTTGCTCGAACGGCTCGACGCGGTGAAGCGCGACTTCCGCGACGTGCTCGACATCGGCGCCCCTGATTGCAGCCTGACGATCCCCGGCGCCCGCATCGCGCGGATCGATCCCGGCTTCCGCTTCGCGCAGGCTGCCGGCGGCATCCAAGGCGAAGAGGATCATCTGCCCTTCGCCGACGCCAGTTTCGATGCGGTGCTGAGCGCCGGGGTGCTCGACCAGGTCAATGATCTTCCCGGCGCGCTGACGCTGATCCGCCGGGTGCTGCGCCCCGACGGCCTGTTCCTCGGCGCCTTCCTCGGCGGCGGCAGCCTGCCGGCGCTGCGGGCAGCCTTGCGCATCGCCGAGGGCGAACGGCCGGCAGCGCGGCTGCATCCGCAGATCGACGTGCGATCGGCGGGCGATCTGCTGATGCGGGCCGGGCTGACCTTGCCCGTCGCCGATATCGAGACGTTCGATGTCCGCTATGCAAGCTTCGGGCGGCTGCTCGACGACCTGCGCGGCATGGCGGCGAGCAACATCCTCGCCGCACGCTCCGCCATGTCGCGCGAGACGCTCGCGCGCGCCGCCGCCGCCTTCGCCGCCGCGGCGGGCCCGGACGGACGGACAACCGAACGGTTCGCGATCGTCTTCGTCACCGGCTGGGCCCCCGATCCGTCGCAGCCCAAGCCGGCGCGACGCGGCAGCGGCACCTCGTCGCTCGCCGCAGCGCTGCGGGTCCCGACCAGCCCGCCCGACGCCTAGACGGCGCCCACCGCTCCCCGGGCGGCGAGCAGCCCGGCTTCGAGGCCGCGCAACTCGGCGAGCCCGCGCAGCCGCCCGATCAGCGAATAGCCCGGATTGGTCTGACGATAGAGGTCGTCGGCCATCTGATGGCCGTGGTCGGGCCGCATCGGCAGCGATCGTCCGCTCCGCTGCTGAAGATCGAGCACCGCCGCCATGATCGCCGGCATGTCGGCGTCGCCCTGCAGATGCTCCGCCTCGTGGAACGCGCCGTCCGGCTCGCGCTGCACCGAGCGCAGATGCAGGAAACCGATCCGCTCGCCCAACCGATCGACGATGCCGGGCAGATCATTGTCCGCGCGCACGCCGAGCGAACCGCTGCAGAAGCACAGGCCGTTGGCCGGTGACGGCACCGCCGCGAACAGTGCCGCGAGATCCGCTTCGGTGCTGACGACGCGCGGCAGCCCGAAGATCGGGAACGGCGGATCGTCGGGATGGACGACGAGATGGACCCCTTCCGCTTCGGCGACCGGGCAGACGGCGGCGAGGAAGGCGTGGTGATGCGCGCGCAGCCGGTCGGCGTCGATCGAGGCATAGCTGCCGATGTGGCGCAGGAAGTCGGCGGAGGTGAAGCTTTCCTCGCTGCCCGGCAGCCCGGCGATGATCGTTCGTTCGAGGCGGGCCCGCCCGGCTTCGTCGAGGCTGTCGAAACGGCGCGCCGCCGCGTCGACCACGTCGGCGGCATAGTCCTGCGCCGCGCCGGGCCGGCGCAGGATGTGAATGTCATAGGCGGCGAGCGCGACCGGCTCGAAGCGCAGCGCACGGGCGCCGTCGGGCAATTCCCAGCCGAGGTCGGTCCGCGTCCAGTCCAGCAGCGGCATGAAGTTATAAGTGACGACGTGAATCCCCTGCGCGGCGAGCCGGCGCAGGCTGACGATATAGGCTTCGATCAGCTGGTCCCAGTCCGCCGACCGTGTCTTGATGCCCTCGGCCACCGGAAGGCTTTCGACCACTGTCCAGTCGAGCCCGGCATCTTCGATCATCGCCTTGCGCGTGGCGATCGCCGCCTCCGGCCAGGCCTCGCCATTGGGGATGTCATGCAGGGCGGTGACCACGCCGGTCGCGCCCGCCTGACGGATCGCGGCGAGCGGCACCGGATCGTTCGGGCCAAACCACCGCATGGTCTGGGTCATTGTCATCTGTGCCTCGCCCCATCTGTTATCGGACCGGGCGTAGCAGCGCAATGATTGGTCTGACAACCTTTTAAAGGTGGTAAGCCACGCGTCTTACGCCGCCGGCGCGACGCCGAAGCGCTGACGCGTCGTCGCCAACGAGCGCCGGACCTCTTCGACCGCCAGTTCCTCGGTGCGGAACAGCAGGTGATCCATGACGGCCGACAGATGGGCCCGCATCGCCGCCCGCGCCGCATTGGCATCGCGCGCGCGCAGGGCGTCGATGATCGTGATATGCTCCTCGACGACCGGCCGCACCTTGGCGTTCCGCGCCTTCGCATGGAGCAGGGCGCATTCCGGCGAGGTCGATCGCAGATGCCAGAGATCCTCGATCGTCCGCAACACGCCGGCATTGCGTGTCGCGCCGGCGATGGTGAGGTGGAAATCGCGGTCGGCCTCCTCGGTCACCTCGGGAAGCAGATTCTCCGTCTTCATCGCGGCGACGAGCGCATCGAGCCGGTCGATCTGCTCATCGGTGATGTGCAAAGCAGCGAGCGCCGCGGCCTCACCCTCGAACAGGAGACGCGCTTCGGTCAATTCGAAGGCGGTGATCGCGAAGCCCGGCTCCTCGCCCTGCCCCGGCAAGCGGCAGACATAGGCACCCGACCCGACCCGGACCTCGATGAACCCCTGTACCTCCAGCGCGATCAATGCCTCACGGACTGCGGGCCGGCTCGCGCCATAGGTGATCGCGAGCTCGCGCTCGGCAGGAAGGCGATCGCCGACCAGATAGGCACCCGATGCGATCTGATCGAAGAGCTTGCGGGCCAGCCGCTGATAGAGGCGGTCGCTGGCGGCGTCCGCTAAGGGTTCGTCCTTTGCCGGCCGGCGGATCATCGTCTTGGACATCGGACTTACCAATCAGTAGGGTAGAGGAATCCTTCTACACCGACAAATACGGCGATTGGAAGTGCGCTCAATTCAGAACCGCGCCGTCGGCGTCGCGCGCCATGATCCGGCCCATCGCCTCGAACAGGGCGTCCATCGCCACCGGCTTGAACAATACGTCGTCGGCACCCGCAGCCAGGCAGCGTTCGCGCAGATCGAGCGCCGTATCGGCGGTGATGACGATGATCGGCACGCTCGCCTTGGCATCCTGTCGGGCGCGGATATGATGGATTGCGGTGATGCCATCCATGCCCGGCATCCGCAGATCGATCAGCAGCATATCAAACGACTGGGACTCGATCGCCGCGAGGCCGACCTCGGCATTCTCGGCCTCCATCATCGTCACGCCGGCGACATCGAGCATGTCCCGAACCACGCGGCGGTTCATACGGTCATCCTCGATGAACAGAACGTTCATCGCGGCGGCCGCAGGGTCGATGGATTTTGCAAGAACATGTCTTTGTGTCTACGCCTCAAGCCGCCCGTGACACAAGCGGCTCATTGGTCGGCGCATAGACGAAATCGACTAATGCCGCACCCGTTATCGGCTTGACGATGCTGCGGAAATCGCGGTTCGTTTCGCAAACGACATGATTTGTTTCACTATGCGCGGGCCATAGCAGAACCATGTCCGATGCATCGGCTACCCCGGCGATCCGCCCCAATGCCTCGCTCAGCGCATCGCCCTCTCCGAGCGCCGCCACGTCGATCAGCAGATGATCGAAACGCGTCGTCGTCAGGCTCGCCAGCGCTTCGTCCAGGGTCGCGACCGACGTGATGTCCGTGGCATGCGCAGCCATCAAGGTGCGCAGCATGCTTCGTGTGATCGGGTTGCGATCGAGGATCAGCAAACCCGCGGCGGTCGCAGCATCCTCGCTTATCGCGGGCGCGACGCCGAGGGTCAGCGGCAGGTCGACGATGAAGCGCGAGCCTTCGCCGATCGTGCTGGTGACGGTGACGTCGCCGCCCATCGCCCGTGCCAAATTGCGGCAGATCGAAAGCCCGAGCCCGGTGCCGCCGAAGCGCCGTGTCGTGCTGGTATCGGCCTGACGGAAGGATTCGAAGATCGTCTCGCAGGTATCGGCGCTGATCCCGATGCCGGTGTCGGCGACGGTGATGCACAGGCGCGCGTCGTCGCTCGCGGCGGCGCGCAGGGTGACGCTGCCGGTCGAGGTGAATTTGAGAGCGTTCGACATCAAATTGAACACGATCTGCCGCAGCCGCGCCGCATCGCCGACGATCATGCCGGGGCAGTCGTCGATCTCGCGATGGAAGGCGATCCCCTTGGCCGCCGCCTGATCCTGCCACATGCACGTCGACTCCGCGAGCATCGCGCGCAGGTCGAACGGCGCCTCCTCGACGGTGAGGTGGCCCGTCTCCATCTTGGCGACGTCGAGGATATCGTCGACCAGCGCGCGCATGGTCACGCCGGCGCTGTGAACGACGCCGAGCCGGTCGCGCGTGCTGCCGACGACCTTCGTATCGGCCAGCATCACCTGCGTCATGCCGAGGATGCCGTTGAGCGGCGTACGGATTTCGTGGCTCGTCGTGGCGAGGAACTCGGTCTTGGCGGCGAGCGCCTTGCCGAGCGCGGCATTGGTGACGGCGAGGTCGTTGTTGGCGGCGCGCACCTCGTTGCGACTCCGGCGCAGCGCGAGAATGCCGAGGCCAAGCAACAGGATGGCGATCAGCGTCGACGCCACCACGCCGATGAAGACATTGCGCTGGGTCCGCGCGCGCGCCTGCTCGAAGGCGACGTTGCGGCGTGCCTCGTCCCGTTGCAGGCTGGCGATCTTCAGCTCCTGATTGGCGAAATCGAACCGCGCCGCCATCAGCGCCGCACTGGTCGAGCGTGCGAGCGCCGTCGATTCGTCGTCGAGCCGCTTCAGCGCGACGAGATGTTGGAGGGCGCGATCGGGCTGCCCGGCCGCACGATACACGGTATAAGCGGTGCGATGCGCCTCGCGATCGACCAATGTGGTACGGTCGAGCGGCTCGTCGTCGAACCGTTCGGTAATAAGCGCGACAGCGCGGGACAGATCGCCGCGCTGATAAGCGGCCTGCGCGGCGAGTCCGATCAACGTCTTGCGAAAGCCTGCCGCCTCGCCGCGCGTCGACAGCGTCAGCCCCTGATCGATCGCCCGCTGCGCGCCTGCGACGTCTTTGCCCATCAGCCGCGCCTCGGCGATATTGCCGAGGATAAGGACGCGCAGCAGCGGGCTGTTCATCCGCTCGGTGAGGGCAAGGCCGTTGCGGAACTGCTGGACGGCCTCCTTAAACCGTCCAAGCGATTTCAAGGCGATGCCTCGATTGTTGTACAGCGCCACCGCCAGCATGGGGTCGGCGCGATACAGTGAGAGGGCTTGGTCATAATAGCGCAGCGCGCTGAGATGATCGTTCGCCTCGCCATAGAGGGAGCCGATCGATTGAAGTGCCTTCGCCTGACTGCGCGTGTTGCCGAGCCGTTGGAAGATGCGGTGGGCATGTTGGTAGGCGCCAAGCGCATGGGAAACGTCGGCATGTACGGTGGCAATCCAGCCACTCGCGAGCAAGGCGTCGCCTTCGAGGTTTGACCCCGGGGCATATCGAGAAGCTACCGCGGCGGCGTGCTTGATCAACGGTTCTGCCGCAGCGACATCGTTCAGTCGCAGCAATGCCTCGCCCCGAAGCCAATCGGCGGTGGCCTCGCGAACGATGCGCTGACGTGAAGGTGGCTCCTGCTTCGCAAGCCGTGCCGCCGCTAAAGCTCGGTCGGCGGTAACGTTCGGGTCGCTGAGCATCGCTGCCTTGGCATCGGCAACGAGTGAGTCGAAAGCATCCGCCGATGCCGCGGTCGGCGTGAGGGCAAGCAGCCCAGCTGCGAGCCACGACCAGCGGACAGACAGGCGCATGGTCAGACGACGCGACGCGTCGCAGCGAACCCCCCGAAGCCGGCGAGCGGATCGGGCGCGGGCGCACGATGCCGCCCCTCGTCGAGATATTGGATCAGGGACTCGAGCACGACCGGTCGGCTGATCAGGAAGCCCTGCACCATGTCGCACCCCATCACCGTCAGCAGCGCAAGCGCCGCATGCGTCTCCACTCCCTCCGCGACCACTTCCATCTCGAGCGCATGAGCGAGATCGATCGTCGACCGCACGATCAACGGATCGCGGTTCGAGCTGGTCAGCTGCGTAACGAACAATTTGTCGATCTTGAGTTCGCGCGCCGGCAATTGCTTCAGATAGGCTAGGGACGACAGGCCGGCACCATAATCGTCGATCGCTATCGTAATGCCGAAATCAGCAAAGATCTGCAGATTGGCGATCGCGCTGGCGGGATCACGGATCACCGACGTTTCGGTGATCTCGAACCCGAGCTTGGCATCGCTGCCGCCGACCAGATCGCAGGCCGCCCGGACGAAGGCGCTGTCGGCGAGCAACTGCCCGGCGATATTGATGAACAGGCGAAGGTCGTGACCGCGGGCGGCGAGATCGCGCTGATCCTCGATCGCACGGCGGATCGTCCACAGCGTCATCCGGTCGATCAGCATACATTCTTCGGCGACCGAGATGAAGTCGTTCGGCATGACCAGCCCGCGCTCGGGGTGGTTCCAGCGCACCAAAGCCTCGGCGCTGCGGATTTCCTGATGCCGGACGTGGATCTTGGGCTGATAGTGGAGGACGAGCTCGCCGCGATCGATCGCAAGGTCGAGATCGCGCGCGACGCGCAGCACATCGCGGGTCGCGCGGGGCGCCACCGCGTGCGTCACGGTGCGGGTCGCCATTCGCGCCTCGGCTAGCGCATTTTCCGCTTCCTCGACCAGCGCAACTTCGTCGAGTGCGGTCGCCGGTGCCGCGGCGGCACCGAACGTCAGGCGGACCTCGACATGCTGATCGTCGATCGTGACGGGACGTTCGAACGCGTGCTCGATCGCGCCGACGTAGCGATCGATGGCGCTGCGGTCCGCGTCGCGGAAGCCGCTGGCGATCTGCGTGCGGCTGAGGATGGCGACGCTGGCACCAGGAATCACCCGCGCGACTCGGTCGGCGACCAGACCGGCAAGCAGTTCGGCACGCGCGCAGCCGAGGCGACGGCGCAGCTCGGCAAAATTAGCGATCTCGGCGATGAGCTGAAACCGATAGGCGGGCTTGGCGGCGCGGCGTGCCTCTTTGATCGCCCGAGAGGCCAGCGTTTCCACGGTTTCCGAGCGGTGCGCGACGGTCATGCAGCCTGGGGTACGGGCCAGGATTGAAGATAAGATTAATCGCGCATGAGCCATTCAACCCGTTGCGAGCCCGATTGTTTAATTCTTAACAATCCGTTAAGATCGACCTGCATCCTGGAGATGCCACGATAAGGGAGATTAGCATGTCGGTAGTTTTCGCACTCGTCCTCGCGACCATCTCGGTTTACATCAAGCCCTGGTAATCAGGTCCGCGGTTCGGTCCGTATCGGCACCTACAGCCTCACGCTGGTGCCGGTCCGGGCCGGATCGTATTGCGGGGATCGCGTCCTCCCCGCCCGTCGCAAGTGACCGGGCGAACGGACTGCTCCAGCGCCGTCATGATCCGCGCCGATGCCGAGGGCATCGCCGTGCTGCCGATCCGGCGCTTCCATCGATTTCACCTTTGACCTGACCGGAACCGCGCCGCCCATCGGGGCAGCGCGGCCGTGTTCAATAGTCCTTGGAATATTTGAGGCGGGCGTCCGAGCCACCCGCCGACCCGGTCGAGGTCAGCAGGCTCAGCGCCTTGGTCAGCGCGATCTCGAGCTGGGTCGCGGTATAGCCGCGTGCGTCGGTGACGATCTCGACATAGATGTTGTCGGTCAGGTACTTGCCCGCGGCGAGGCTGGTGCCGCGCCCGCTCGCCTCGTCGGCGCCCAGCACGCGCAGGCGATCGAAACCGGTCGCCGAGCGCAGTTTGCCGAGCGGATTGAGCCCGCCGCCCGAGCCACGCAGCGAGTTGAGCGCGCTCGCCAGCTGGATCGCCTCGGTCGCCGACAGATTCTCGGGGTTGGTGCCGAACAGCAGGCGGCTGAGCACCTCGTCCTGCGGCAGCGCCGGCGTCGAGGTGAAGGCGATCTGCGGACGCTGGCCGGTGCCGGTGATCGCGATCACGGCGGTGATGCCATTGACCGTGGTCGACGCCTGGATGTTGATGTCCGGGTCGGTCAGCTGACCACCACGGAAGCGGATCGTGCCGCGCGTTACGTCGAACCGCTTGCCGGCGAACGAATAGGTGCCGCGCACCAGATCGAGGCCGCCGGTGATCTGCGGCGCGACCGAGGTTCCGCCGATCTTGAGGTTCATCTCCCATTCCGACTCGAGGCCCATGCCAGAGACGAACAGCTGGTTGTTGGCGCGTACCGTCAGGTCGAGACGGATCGTGCTGACCGGGGCCGGCTTGGGCCGATCGGTCGGGCGCGGCGTGACGATCTGGCTTTTGCGGCGGATGCCGGTGAGTTCCGGGACCTCCGCCGAACCCTGACGGATGATCTCGTAGCGCGCCTCGGGCACGATCAGATTGCCCTGCAGCAGCCCGCCGTCCCGACCATAAGTGAAATGCAGGTCGCCGGTGGTGGTGGCGGCAAGGGCATCGCTCTTGGCGAGCTGCGCGTTGGCGAGCCGGGCGCGCAGGTCGATCGGGAAGCCGCTGTCCGCGGCGAGGCCGACGCTGCCCTGCGCCTGCACCGTGCCGTCACCGGCACGCGCACTGAGGCTGGTGAGATCGAGTCGGTCGTTGGTGAAGCGCGCCGCAATTTTCATCTGCGACAGGCGCGTGCCGTACGTCTCATTGTCATAGGTCAGATTGTCGGCGCGGATCAGCCCGTTGAGCTGCGGTGCGGAAACCCGGCCCGAGAAATCGGCGGCTACCGCAATCGGTCCGCTGAGCTGCTGGTTGGGCAAGGCAGCGAGGCTGAACAGCACGCCGGACGGACCGTTGTAGCGGATACCGCCCGACAGCGGCGCCTGCATCAGCCGCGTCATCCACGATCCCGATCCCGGCGGCAGCGGCCGCAGCGTCGCGAGCAGGCGGCCGACCGGGGTCGCACCCCGTTTGATCAGCGCCCGCGCCTCGCCGCCATCCGGGACGAGCCGCCCGACGAACTGGACGTCAACGGGCTCCGACACCGCGGCGAGCCCGGTGCGCTGGAAATTGGCGATGGTGATCCGGGCATCGGCCTGGGGAATGGCATTGCCCTGCTGGCGATAGTCGAGGCTGCCGGTCACAGCGCCTGACAGGCCGAGGTTGGGCATGAACGCCGACAGCATCGACAGGTTGAGCCGGTCGAGTCGCGCCTGTGCCGCGGTGACGCCGCCGCCGAACGATCCGGCGACCCGCGTCGAGCCGGCGGTCGGTC
This sequence comes from Sphingomonas sp. RIT328, assembly GCF_000632225.1. Lineage (GTDB taxonomy): Bacteria > Pseudomonadota > Alphaproteobacteria > Sphingomonadales > Sphingomonadaceae > Sphingomonas > Sphingomonas kyungheensis. Next base: position 244,657 of record NZ_JFYV01000012.1, on the reverse strand, counting down.
CCTGACCGAAGTCGATCCGCGTCGCGGCGAGACGGTAGCTGCCCCCGGCCTTGGTGATATGCGCCGGATTGACGGTGCGGAACGGGATGTTGTTCGCCTGCCCCTGGGCGGCGATCAGATAATCGTCCGGCGCCAGTCGCGCGTTGACCGCGACGCGCAGCGGCACGCCGCTCGATCCGGTCAGCAGCGCCTGCGCGGTGCCGCGACCGCCGACATAGTTCACCTTGGCCCGCATCGCCTCGATGACAAAGGCATTGTAGCGGGTGTCGCCGATCTGGACGTCGGCGACCACCTGCGGCGCCTTGGGCGTCATCACCACGCTCGCGTTGACGATGGCGCGGCCGATGGTGAAGTCCGCATAACCCGGGATCGTCGCGTTGGAGGCACGCGCGGCGACATCGGCGCGCTGATAGCCGCCCTGATCCGCGAGGCGGACGTTGCCGGTGATGCCGCGGCCGCCGAATTGCAGCGCGCCGGCGAACGGCCCGGCTGGCGTGGCGGCGATCCGGCCACGTCCGGTGATGCCGGCGAAGACGAGGCGGTTGACGTCGACGGTCAGGCGCGGGCTCGGCCGGACCAGCACGTCGGCGGTGAACGGGCCGTAATTGGTGCCGCCGCTCGCCGTGACGGCATAGGCGCCACCGCGTCCGACGATACGCGCGTCGAGATTGACGAGACCGACGCCGACGCCGGGTTTCGCCGCGCGCAGCACGACGACGGGCGCATCGGCGCTGCCGGTGACCCGCGCGGTCACCGGCCCATATTGCGTCGAATAGGCATCCGCCGACACCGCGACCGCGCCGCTGGCAGGATCGAACCGTCCCTCGCCGCGGGTGATGCGGAATTGCGGCGCGTTCATCCGCAGGTTGCGGAAGGTGACGATGCCCTCGGGGCTGTAGCCGATGTCGCTGCGCACCACCGCATTGCCGCCGAGGAAGTCGCGGACGCCGCTGTTGAACAATTGCTTGGTCTGCGCGACGACGCGTCCGGTGATGCCGAAGCCGCCGCGGGCGCCGGGGACGAGCTTGGCGTCGGTCGACAGGTCGATGATGCCGATGCTCTCGAGCCGGTAATTGTTGACCCGCCCCTTGAGCGCACCGGTGTAGCGGCCGGTCGCGGTATTGGCGACGACGATCGCGGTCGCATCGATGTTGTCCGAGCGGATGCGCAGATTGTCCGACAGGATGGTCGGCATCGCGATCGCGAAATCACCCTGGATGCGGACGTTGTTGGCGAGGCCGCCGACCGCGGCGTTGAGACCGGTGATGCGCCGCGCACGGGCCTTGACCGGCACGAGGATCCGGTCGCTGTTCACCCGCGCCAGCCCTTCGGCATAGACGTTCTCGACCATCGTCGTGCCGAAGCCGAGCGCCGCAGCGCTGATCTTATAGTCGACCGTCGGGGTCGCGAAGGCGCCGTCGAGCACGACGCGCGCCATCACGTCGCGACCGCGCACGTTGGGGGCGATCGCACCGGGGGTGAGCAGTCGCGCATCGACCGCGAAATTGCCGAACTTGCTCGCGGCAAGATCGAGCAGCCCGCCCGCGTCGACCGCAAGCGCGTCCGACTTGAGCTTGATCCGCGTATCCGCCTTGCGATCGTTGAGCGTCGTGTCGATCGCGAGATCGAGCCGCGGTGCGGTCAGGCGCTCGACCGGCCCTTCGAGATACAGGCCGGGCGTCGCGAAGCCGCGCAGCGCGATATGGCCGCTGCGGGCATCGATCGCGATATTGGCGAGCTGGCCACCGCCGAGCGTCGCGAGGGCGCGGCCCTGCCACGCCTGCCAGCTGCCGCGACCGTCGACCGAGGCGGTCAGCGGCGCCTTGAGCGAGGCCATCGACGCGACCACCCCGCCGACCGGCGCGTCGAGCTTCAGATTGACGTCGAGCTTGTTCTGCGCCGGCACCGCGTCGAGCCGCAGGCGGAGGCGATCGCCGCCGGCCACCCCTGCCCCGCGCAGCGCTGCCGCGTCGGTGACGAGCTGCGCGCGGCGGTCGGCGATATGGACGGCGCCGTCGATGCGGACGATATGCGTCTGCCCGGTGACCGGCTTGGCGATCACCAGCCGGCCGACGTGCAGGCGGTTGACGTCGATATCGAGATCGGGGAGCAGCGGCGCGTTCGGATCGCTCGGCGTCTGCTTCAATTCGGGCTTGCGCGCCAGCGTCACCAGATCGGTCGACAGGCTGCGCACATCGACATGGTTGCTGGCGAAGGCGAACGGCCGCCAGTCGACGTTCAGGCGCGGACTGGTCAGGAACACGCCCTTGGGATCGGCGACGCGGACGTCGGACAGGATCATCTGGCCGTAGAGCGAACCGTCGATTCGCCCGACCTTGATGTTGAGGCCCGACGCCGTCGTATAGCCGCCGATCCGGTTGGCGACGAAACGGCGACCGGGATCGGTGTTGATGCCGAGGACGACGACGCCCACCAGCACGACGATCGCGAGGATCGCGAACAGCACCCATTTGAGGATACGCTGCCAGAGCGGGCGCCGCGTCACGACCGCGGCAGTTTCGACGTCATGTTCGGGCTGCGCCATCAGAATGCCTGCCCGATCGAGATGTAGAGAGCGACCTTGCCGTCACCCGGCCGAGGATTGAGCGGCGTCGCCACGTCGATCCGCATCGGCCCGAAATTGGTGTAGAACCGGCCGCCGATGCCGGCGCCGAACCGCAGGTCGGACGCGCTCGGCAGGCTCGATTCATAGCTGTTGCCGGCGTCGAGGAACGGCACGATGCCGAAATTGCCGAACCGGTAGCGCGCCTCGAGCGCGAACTCGTTGAGGCTGCGCCCGCCGACCGGATTGCCCTGCGGATCGAGCGGCCCGAGCCGCTGATAGCCATAGCCGCGCACCGAGCCACCGCCGCCGCCATAATAGCGACGCGACGGCGCGAGGTCGTCGCGTTCGATGCCCTGGATCGACCCCGCCTTGGCGCGCCCGGCGATCACCAGCTTGGCCGAGACGGGATAATAGAAGGTGCCCTCGACCATCGTCCGCACATAGGGGCTGATGCCGCCGTTGACCGACGTCTCCGGGCTGACATTGAGCCGCAGCCGATAGCCGCGGGTCGGATTAAGCAGGCTGTCCGACGTGTCCCATTCGACCTGGCCGGGAAGCGCGACGATGCCGTAGGTGCGGCGCACGGTATCGCCGCGGGCGAAGTCGTAGACGCTCTCGTTGGTGCCGACGAGCTCACCGCCGTAATAATAGGTGAAGCGCTTCTGCCAGATCGGCGTCGACACCCGGCTCCAGCGCGCCGACAGCGTGCCGGTGAAGGCATCGAAGGCGTCGTAGCTCTGGTGGACCGCACTGGCGATCGCGGTGAAGGTCTTGTCGCGCTGCCCGGCGTTGGAGCGGCGGAACGTCCCCGACAGCCCCTGCTCCTGCGTGCCGGCGACGACGGTGCCGATCAGCGCGCCTTCGGGCGGGAACAGGTTGCGATGCGTCCAGCTGCCTTCGGCCTTGAACCCCTGCCCGGTCGAATAGCCGGCACTGCCGGCGAGGCTGCGCGGCGGGCCTTCGGTCTGGCGGACGAGCAGGTCGACCGCCTCGGTGCCATCGGCATCGACGCGGCCGGTGCGCTGCGGTTCGACTGCGACGCTGCGGAACAGGCCGGTCGCGACCAGCGCGTCGCGCAGATCGTCGGTCTTGCGGCTGTCGTAGATGTCGCCGCTCTTGAAGCGCGGGAAGACGTTGAGATGTTCGACGCCGAACACCGGATCGCCGGTGGTGACGAGCTGGCCGAAGCGGGCGCGCGGCCCCGTATCGACCGGCAGCGTATAGGCGCCGGTCGCCTGTCCGGACACGTCGTCGAGCAGGATGTCGCGTTCGCCGACCTTGACGAAGGGATAGCCCTGCTGCGGCAGGACGAGACTGACATTCGCCTCCGCCCCCTGGATTCGCGCCGCCTCGATCGGGTCGCCGACGCGCAGCGGCAGATTGTGCGTAACGAGATCAGGCGGCACGACCGGCTGCGCATCGACCTTGATCGACGACAGATGATACAGGCGGCCGGGCGTGCCGGTAACGGTGGCGATCAGCTTGCCGGGCGTCTTGGCGTCGGCACCCGGCTGCGACTCGATCACCGAGACGGCGGTCGCGTCATAATAGCCGAGCGACTTCATCAGCCGCACCGCCAGCGCCTCATCCTCGCGCGCCCGCGCCGCGACCTGGGTGGCGTTGGCGGCCTTGCCCTTGCCCTGCTTCAGCGCGGACAGGCTGTTGAACTGGCCGGCGAGATTGAGCGACTCCAGGCCCTTGAGCGCGGTCTCGTACCGGATCTCCGGCGCGTCCTTGTCCTTGACGTCGGCGGCGGTCTGGAGCGGCGTGGTGTCGAAGCTGCTGAGCGGAACCAGCGGCTGCGCCAGTTCGGGGCTTTCGGCTGCGGCAGGCGGCAGCGTGCCGTCGGGCTGAACCGGTGCCGTATTGACGGTCGCGGGGGCGTTCGGCTGGGCGCTGATCGGTTCGAGCGGTGCGTTGATGTCGCCGCTGATCGGCGGCAGGCTGACGTTGAATTCGCTGTCCGGGACGATCGGCGCGTCGCCCTGCTGCACGGCCGGGTCCGTTTTGGGGGCGTCGGGACCGCGCGCCGGGGCGCGGCCCTGCTGCTGGTCGAGCTGGGCGGCTGCGGGGCTGGTCGCAAGCAACGCCACCGCCAGCCAATAATGTCGTCCGGTCAAACCTCGCACGCGTTCCCGTCCCCTTTGAGAGAGCGTTCGCGTTCGAAATCACCCCCAAGCCCGTTCATAACGGCGCAAGCACCGTTTTGGTTGCACCGCAGCGTCCGCCTTGCCGCACGGCCGCCATGAAAATCACTGATCTACATGGTTTATCGCTCAGTCGCGGAGCAGATCGTTGATGCTGGTCTTGCTGCGCGTCTGGGCGTCGACACGCTTGACGATGACCGCGCAATACAGGCCCGGCTTGCCGTCGCTGCCGCCGGTCGTGCCGGGGACGACCACCGCATAGGGGGGCACTTCGCCCTTGAAGGTCTCGCCGGTGGCGCGGTCGATGATCTTGGTCGACGCGCCGAGATAGACGCCCATCGACAGCACCGCGCCCTCGCCGACGCGCACCCCCTCGGCGACCTCGGAGCGGGCGCCGATGAAGGCGCCGTCGCCGATGATGACCGGATCCGCCTGCAGGGGTTCGAGCACCCCGCCGATGCCGGCGCCGCCGGACAGATGGACGTTGCGGCCGATCTGCGCACAACTGCCGACCGTCGCCCAGGTGTCGACCATCGTCCCCTCGCCGACATGGGCGCCGATATTGACGAAGCTCGGCATCAGGATTGCGCCCGGTGCGACATAGGCGCCGCGACGGACGACGCTGCCCGGCACCGCGCGGAAGCCGGCGGCGCGGAATTCGGCCTCGCTCCAGCCGCTGAACTTGAACGGCACCTTGTCGAACCAGTGGCCGGCACCCGGACCATTGTCGATCAGCGCATTGTCGTTGAGGCGGAAGCTGAGCAGCACCGCCTTCTTGAGCCACTGGTTGACGCGCCAGCCGCCGGCGCCGTCGGGCTCGGCGACGCGCGCCTCACCCGCGTCGAGCAGCGCCAGCGCGCGATCGACCGCGAGCCGCACCTCGCCGGTGGTGGTGAAGCCGAGCGCGGCGCGATCCTCCCACGCCTGATCGATGACGGTGCTGAGATCCTGGCTCATGATGCCTCCATGATATGGGTCAGCCACGATGCGAGATCGTGGACGGTGAAGTCGATGAAATCGCGTGCGGCGTCCGGCCCCTGCTCGGAGCCGTTGTCGATCCACACGGTGGTCATGCCGATCGCCTTGGCCGGCGCGAGGTTGCGCGCCATGTCCTCGACGAAGACGGCGCGGGCCGGCTCGATCGAGAGGCGCGCGCACAGATTGGCATAGGCGGTCGGGTGCGGCTTGGGCACGAGGTCCATCGCATGGATGTCGTGGATCGCCTCGAAATGCGTGCCGAGGCCAAGGCGGTCGAGCACGCGCAGCGCATAGGGCTTGTCGCCGTTGGTGAAGACCAGCTTGCGCCCCGGCAGCGCCGCGATCGCCGCGGCGAGCGGCGCGTCCACTTCGAGCACGTCCATCTCGATATCGTGCACTTCGGCAAGGAAGGCATGCGGATCGACCCGATGCTCCGCCATCAGGCCGGTCAGCGTCGTGCCGTGCCGGTGGAAATAGTCCTTCTGCAACACGCGCGCCTCGTCCCACGGCAGGTCGAGCAGCCGCGCGATGTAATCGGTCATGCGATGATCGATCTGCGCGAACAGATTGGCGCGTGCCGGGTACAGCGTGTTGTCGAGATCGAAGATCCAGGTGTCGATGGAGGCGAGCCGCGGGTGCATGCCGGCGCGTCTAGGCGGCGATCGCCGCATGTACAAGCAAGCGGCGGTTTGCACCGCCGCGCGTCTTCGGTAAGGATTTCGAAGGGCGAGCGACTTAGGGGGGCGCCGCCAGGGGGTGGGTGTGCGTATCAGGATCGGAACACGGGTCGGGGCAGCATTGGTCGGGCCGCTGTTCTCGGCAGGCGGCGGCGGGGGGGGGGGCGGCGGGATCAATGCGCCGCCGACGCCGCCCGCCGCGCAGGTGCCGACGCCCGTCGTCACGCCCGCGCCCGCCCCGGCGCCCACGCCGACCCCGGCCCCGACGCCGACCCCGACCGCGACCGATTACGACACCAGCGAATATCGGGCGACGGTCGGCGCGGTGTCGATGAATGCGCTCGCCGCCTACAACAAGGGCGCGACCGGCGCGGGCGTCAACATCGCGATCATCGACAGCGGCATCGATCTGACCAGCCAGGAATTCGGCGGCCGGGTCAGCACCGCGTCGCAGGACGTCGCCGGCAACAGCTCGATCGCCGACGAGGGCGGTCACGGCACCGCGGTCGCCTTCACCGCCGCCGGACGCCGCAACGCCGCCGGATCGCAGGGCGTCGCCTTCGATGCGACACTGACCGTCCTGCGCGCCGACCGGCCGGGATCGTGCGCTGCCTCGACCGATGCCAGCACCGATACGTGCAAATTCGGCACGGATGCGATCACCAAAGGCGTCGATGCGGCGCGACTGGCGGGGGCGCGGGGGATCAACCTGTCGCTCGGCGGCGCGACGATGCCGCAGGGACTGATCGACGCGATCGGCCGCGCCACCGCACGCGGCATCATCGTCGTCATCGCCGCCGGCAATGACGGCGCCGACAATCCCGATGCCTTTACCTCGGTCGCCGGCGACGCGGCGGCACGAAACCTGGTGATCGTCGCCGGTTCAGTCGGCGCCACCGACGCCATCTCGACCTTCAGCGACAAGGCGGGGACCGGCGCCGCCCATTACCTCGCCGCGGTCGGCGAGCGGGTGCGCGCGCCCAACCAGAGCGGCACCGCCTATCTCTGGTCGGGCACCTCCTTCGCCGCGCCGCAGATTTCGGGCGCGATCGCCCTGCTGGCGCAGGCCTTTCCCAATCTCACCGGCGCGCAGATCGTCGACCTGCTGTTCCGCACCGCGCGCGACGTCGGCGCGAGCGGCGTCGACGCGATCTACGGCAACGGCGTGCTCGACCTCACCCGCGCCTTTCAGCCGGTGGGCACCGCCAGCGTCGCCGGATCACATATCGCGGTGTCGCTGAGCAGCAACGCGACGCTGTCCGCGCCGATGGGGGACGCCGCGGTCGGGCAATTGGGCGCGGTGGTGCTCGACAGCTATGCGCGCGCCTTCGCGATCGACCTCGCCGGCACGATCAACCGCGCCGGACCGACGCCGGTGCTGGTCGGCGCGTTGCAGAACCGCCAGCGCAACATCGCGCTGGCGGCGGGCGACACGGTTGTCTCGCTGACGCTCGCGCCGCGCGCCAACGGCGACGTCGCGCTCGAGCGCAGCCGGCTCAGCGCCGGTCAGGCGATGACCGCGCAGGCGATCGCCGGCGCGGTGACGCAGCGGCTCGGCGCCGGCACCAGCTTTGGCTTCGCCTTCTCGCAAGGCAGCGGCAGCCTGACCGCGCAGATGACCGGACAGGCGCAGCCCGCCTTTCTCGTCGCCGGCCAGAGTGGCCTCGGCTTCGACAGCGTCGCGCGCTCGGCGGGCGCGTTGCGTCAGGAGCTCGGCGGCATCGGCGTCACCGCGACGATCGAGAGCGGCGACATTCTGGCGCGGCGCGATGCGATGCTCGCCGGCCTCAACACCTATCGGCGTGCGCCTTACGACCGGGTGACGCTGACCGCCGATCATCGCTGGGGCGGGCTGGCGACGACGCTGGCGGTCAGCTCCCTCAACGAGACCGCGTCGCTGCTCGGCGCGCGCTTCGATGGCGGGCTCGGCGCGGCGCGGGCGCGCACCCTGTTCGTCGATGCCGATGCGCGCTGGAGCATCGGCGCGGGCTGGACCCTCGGCGGGTCGTGGCGCCGCGGCTGGAGCGCCGCCCAGCTCAGCGGCGGCATGGCGGGCAGCGGCCGGCTGCTCACCGAAGCGTTCGCCGCGGATGTCGGCAAGGACGGCCTGTTCGGCCGCGACAGCCTCGGCCTGCGCCTCGCGCAGCCGCTGCGCGTCGCGCGCGGCGGGCTCGATTACCGGTTGCCGACCAACTGGGACTATACGACGCTCACCGTCACCGACTGGACGACGCAACGGCTCAACCTAGCGCCCCAAGGCCGCGAGATCGATGTCGAGGCGCGCTATCGCATCCTGCTCGGCGACGGCGATCTGCAGACCAATGTTTTCTGGCGACGCGATCCCGGCAATTACGCGGCCTTGCCCGCGGACGTCGGCGGAGCGGTCCGCTATACGGTCGGCTTCTGATTGCAGGCGCGGCGGGGCGTTCCCATCTTGCCTCGCATGACACGCTTCTCCCTGCTCGATCTGGTGCCCGTCGTCGAAGGCGGCACCGTGGCGCAATCGCTGGCCAATGCCGCCGACCTCGCCCGCCATGCCGAGACGCTCGGCTTCCAGCGTTACTGGGTCGCCGAGCATCACGGCATGCGCGGCATCGCCAGCGCCGCGACCGCCGTGGTGATCGCGCATATCGCCGCTGCGACCAGCCGCATCCGCGTCGGCGCCGGTGGCATCATGCTCCCCAACCATGCGCCGCTGGTGATCGCCGAGCAGTTCGGCACGCTCGACGCGCTGTTTCCGGGGCGGATCGATCTCGGCCTCGGCCGCGCGCCGGGATCGGATCAGCGCGTCGCCCGCGCGATGCGACGGACGCTGGAGACCGACCCCAACGCCTTCCCGCAGGACGTGATGGAGCTGCAAAGCTATTTCGCCGACGACGGCCGCACCGGCATCGCCGCGACGCCGGGTGCGGGCGCCAATGTGCCGCTGTGGATCTTGGGGTCGAGCACCTTCGGCGCGCAGCTCGCCGCGGCGCTCGGCCTGCCCTATGCCTTTGCGTCGCATTTCGCGCCGGACGCGCTCGACGCCGCGCTGGCGATCTATCGCCGCGACTTCCGGCCGTCGGCGCAGCTCGACAGGCCTTATGCGATGGCAGGGTTCAACGTCTTCGCCGCCGAGACGGATGCGGAGGCGGAACTGCTGGCAAGCTCGCAGCAGCAGTCGTTCGTCGCGCTGCGCACGGGCAATCCCCGCCAGCTGCCGCCGCCGGTCGAGGGCTATCGTGCCGGCCTGGGGGTGCAGGGCGCGTCGATCCTCGACCATGTGCTGCAATGTTCGGCGGTCGGCTCACCCGCCACCGTCGCCCGCCAGACCGCCGCCTTCATCGAGCGGACCGGGGTGGACGAGGTGATGATCGCGAGCGCGATCTACGATCACGACGCTCGCAAGCGCAGCCTGGCGATCACCGCCGAGGTGATGAGCGGACTGACCGTTCCCGCCTGATCGCGGCGTGACGCGCGGCGGCGGCGAGCAGCGCGTCGAGGTCGGCGCGGGCGATGTCGAAGCTGTCGTGCATATCGGCAAGTGCCGCGTCGACGTCTTCGGGCGCGAAGACCGAAGGCGGCGCCGGCACGGGGCGATGCGGATAGGCGTGCCCCGCCAGCCGATGAAAGAGGATGCCGCTGCCGACCAGCAGTGCCGAATCGAGCGCGACCGGCAGGAAGGGATAGAGCCAGCCGAGCGGGGTATGCGCCGCGGCGAGCGCGACGCCGAGCGCGACCGCGCCGCCCGGTGGGTGGAGGCAGCGCGCCAGCGACATGACGATGATCGCGAGTCCGACCGCGACCGCCGCCGCCGCGACCGGATCGCCGATCAGCCGCACGACGATCAGTCCGCAGATCGCCGACAGCATATTGCCGCCGATCACCGGCCAGGGCTGTGCGAGCGGGCTCGCCGGCACCGCGAAGACGAGCACGGTGCTCGCGCCGATCGGCGCGACGAGCAACGGCGCGGCGCTATGACCGAGCAATGCTGCGATGAGGCCGGTCAGCGCCACGCCGATGATCGCGGCGACGCCGGCGACCAGCCGGTCACCGAGCGCCGCACCGGCGAGAATGGGGCGAAAGATCTGCATCGCCGCCGGCGCTAGCGGGTGCGCCCGCCCCCCGGCAAGGCCCGAGTGACAAGCCTCTACCCGCGCGACATTATCAGCCGCGACTCAATTCGCCGCGGGCAGCCGTAGTCGCACCAGCAGACCGCCGAGATCCTCGCTTTCCTCAAGACTGACGGTGCCGCCGTAGATTTCCGCAACGTCGCGCACGATCGCGAGGCCGAGACCGGTGCCCGGCTTGCCGGTATCGAGACGCACGCCGCGGTCGAAGATGCGGACGCGGTCCTCCTCCGGGATGCCGAGTCCGTCATCCTCGATCAGCAGCTCGACGAAGCCCGCATCGGCACCGACCGTGACGAAGACGCTGCCGCCGCCGTATTTGGCCGCATTCTCAATGAGGTTGCCGAGCATCTCGTCGAGGTCCTGCCGCTCGACATGGACCTGCAGGTCGCGCGGCCCGGTCACGTCGATACGGATGTGGCGGTATAGCCGCGCGACCGCCCGTTCGACCGATTCGAGGCTGGGCCAGACCTCGGCGCGACTGTGCGCCGAGCCGCGGCGGCCGACCGCGCGGGCGCGGGCGAGATGGTGATCGACCTGCCGCCGCATCGTCCGCGCCTCGCGGATCACCGTGTCGGCGAGATCGTCGGCCTGCGCGGTGGCGGCGTTCATGATGACGGTGAGCGGCGTCTTGAGCGCATGGGCGAGATTGCCGGCATGGCGCCGCGCCTCCTCCGCCTGCCGTTCGTTATGTTCGATCAGCGCGTTGAGCTCCTCGACCATCGGCGCGACCTCGTCGGGCATCGGCACCGTGATGCGGTTCGATTGCCCGGCCCGCATCCGTGCAATCTCGTCCCGGACGCGGCGGAGCGGCCACAGGCCGTAGAAGGTCTGCAACCAGACCAGCACGACCAGACCGAGGCCGAGAAGGGCAAAGCTGCGGATGAGGGTGCGACGGAGGATGGTGATCTGCGCGTCGAGGTCCCGTCGCGTCTGCGCCACCTGAAAGCGCCAGTGGATTTTCGATCCCGGGATTTGCGCGTCGCGCTCGGCGATCCGCAGCCGCTCGTCCGGAAACTGATCGCTATCGTAGAAATGGATGTTGCGATCATTGTGCCTGTCGCCGAAATCAAGGCGACGATCCCAGAGCGACCGCGACGGAAAGGCCTCGGTAACCGGCCGACCGGGTGCCGAAATCTGCCAATAGAGACCCGAATTGGGCTCGAGGAACAGCGGGTCGCCCGTCGCATCGCGACTGAGAATCACTTCGCCCTCCGGCCCGATCTCCGCCGACACGAGCAGCGATCGGATGACGTTCTGCATCTGCGCGTCGAAATTGTCGGTCACCGCATTGGTCAGCACGCGGTCAAGCGCGAAGCCGCCACCGAACAGCAGCAGTCCGATCCACGCCGCCGCGATCAGGATCATCCGTCGCGACAGCGATCCCGTCGTTCTGGCCCGCTCACGTGGCACGACTTCGGCGAGGGGCGGCGTGTCCATGCGCGCGACTCCCGCCGATCAGGCGTCCGGATCTTCGAGGCTGTAGCCGAGCCCGCGGATGGTGGTGATGACGTCCTGGCCGAGCTTCTTGCGGATGCGCGTGACGAACACCTCGATCGTGTTGGAGTCGCGGTCGAAATCCTGATCGTAGATATGTTCGATCAGCTCGGTGCGGCTGACCACCTTGCCCTTGTGATGGAGCAGATAGCTGAGCAGCTTATATTCCTGCGCGGTCAGCTTGACCGGCTCGCCTGCCTTGGTCACCTTGCCCGAGCGGGTATCGAGCCGCACGTCGCCGGCGGTCAGCTCGGACGAGGCATTGCCCGAGGCGCGGCGGATCAGCGCCCGCAGGCGGGCGATCAATTCCTCGGTCTGGAACGGCTTGGCGACGTAATCGTCGGCGCCCGCGTCGAGCCCGGCGACCTTGTCCGACCAGCTGTCGCGCGCGGTAAGGACGAGCACGGGCATCGTCTTGCCCTCCTTGCGCCAGCGGTCGAGCACGGTCAGCCCGTCGATCTCGGGCAGGCCGAGGTCGAGCACGATCGCATCGTAATTCTCGGTCGAGCCGAGGAAATGCCCCTCCTCGCCGTCGGTCGCGAGGTCGATCGCATAGCCGGCGCCCTCCAGCGTGTTCTTGAGTTGCTGGCCGAGGTTCGGCTCGTCCTCGACGATCAGAACGCGCATGCAGATCCCCTCTTAATTACCGGTACGGCCGATGATCTGGCCGGAACGGCCATCGACGTCGACCCAGACGATGACGCCATCGCGCATGAACTTGAGCGTGTAAACCGCAGTGCTGAAATCGAGATCGAAGCCGAGATATTCATAGCCCTTCATCGTCGGGATGACGCGCGCCTCGATGGCGCGCGGCGACAGCACTTCCCCCTTGCGGCGCGCATCATAGGCGCGCGCCTGATCGCTGCGCCGTTGGTCGGGCGCCTGGGCAAGCACCGGAGAGAGCGCGGCGGCCATCGCTAGCAACATCGGAACGACCATCTTCATGACGACTGGCATAGGCGGAAGGCATTGAACAGCCTGTGAATGGAGCGGGTGGAAAGCGTCCGCGCGACAATGGGTTCCCGGCTGCGCTTGCCGCGGGCGTGCGCGCCGCCTACCTGCGGCGGCCATGGCTGCCCCAATCCTTGCATACGAAGACCTTGGCGTGATCCAGGGCCACGGCTGGCTGTTCCGCCACCTCGACATCCATATCGGCGCGCGCGACCGCCTCGCGCTGATCGGCCGCAACGGCGCGGGCAAGACCACCTTGCTCAAGCTGATCGGCGGGCTGATCGACAGCGACGAAGGCCGCCGCGTGATCGTGCCGGGCACCCGCGTCGTGCTGCTCGAACAGGAACCGAGCCTCGCCGGATGTGCGACGCTCGCCGATTATGTGCTAGGCGGCGAAGGCGCGCCCGAGCGGCACGAGGCCGATGCGATCGCCGACCAGCTCGGCATCGACCTGTCGCGCGAATCGGCGTCCGCCTCGGGCGGTGAGCGCCGCCGCGCCGCGATCGTCCGCGCGCTGGCGCAGGACCCGGACGTGCTGCTGCTCGACGAGCCGACCAACCATCTCGACATCGGCGCGATCGACTGGCTGGAGGACTGGCTCGGCCGCTTCCGTGGCGCGTTCGTCGTCATCAGCCATGATCGCACTTTCCTCACCCGGTTGACCAAACAGACCTTGTGGATGGATCGCGGCGCGATCCGCCGCGCGGAGATCGGCTTCGGCGGGTTCGAGGCGTGGACCGAACAGGTCTATGCCGAGGAGGAGCGCAACGCACAGCGGCTCGACGCCAAGCTCAAGATCGAGGAACACTGGCTGCAACGCGGCGTCACCGGGCGGCGGCGGCGCAACCAGGGCCGGCTCGCCAAGCTCAAGGACATGCGCGCCGAACGCGCGGCGATGATCGGCCCGCAGGGCGCGGCCAACCTCGTCACCGCGGCGGACGACAGCAAGACCAAGGTGGTCATCGACGTCAAACATGCCTCGAAGAGTTTCGGCGACCGCACGATCATCCGCGACCTGACGCTGCGCGTGACGCGGGGCGACCGGATCGGCATCGTCGGCCGCAACGGCGCGGGCAAGACGACCTTGCTCAAGCTGCTCACCGGCGAGCTGGCGCCCGACGAGGGCGAGGTCAAGCTCGCCAAGACGCTCGACGGCGTCATCATCGATCAGCAGCGCAGCCTGATGGCGCCGACCAAGACGGTGCGCGAGGTGCTGGCGGACGGCGGCGACTGGATCGACGTGCTCGGGGTGCGCAAGCACATCCACGGCTATCTCAAGGAGTTCCTGTTCGACCCGTCGCTCGCCGAGGCCAAGGTCGGCACGCTGTCGGGCGGCGAGCGGTCGCGCCTGCTGCTCGCGCGGGAATTCGCGCGGGAGTCGAACCTGCTGGTGCTCGACGAGCCGACCAACGACCTCGACCTCGAAACGCTCGACCTGTTGCAGGAGGTGATCGCCGATTACGCGGGCACGGTGCTGATCGTCAGCCACGATCGCGACTTCCTCGATCGCACGGTGACGGTGACGCTGGGGCTCGACGGATCGGGCAACATCGACGTCGTCGCCGGCGGCTATGAGGATTGGGAGCGGCAGCGGCGCAAGCCGGTCGAGGCCAAGAAGGCCGCCACCGCCAAGGCCGCCCCGCCGCCGCCCGCCCAGGCGAAGACCAAGCTGAGCTACAAGGATCAGCGCGACTATGACCAATTGCCGGCGCGGATCGAAACGATCGACGTGGGTATTGCGCGGGACGAGGCGCTTTTGGCCGATCCGGCGCTGTACGTGCGCGATCCCAAGCGCTTCGACGCGCTGACCAAGGCAATCGAGGCGGCGCGCAGCGAGAAGGAGGCGGCGGAGATGCGCTGGCTCGAACTCGCCGAGCAGGTCGAGGGGCTGGGTTAGGCCGGCAGGTCCATCGTCACCGTCGTACCCTCGCGACCGCTCTCGGTGGTCAGCGTGCCGCCCGCCTGACGCGCAAAGGCCGGGATCAGCCGCGATCCCAGGCCATGGTCGAGACCGGCCGGCGCCGCGGCGGCCGGCATGCCGACGCCGTCGTCGCTGACCAGCAGCGTCCAGCCGCCGGGTCGCTGGCGGAAACCGACGGTGATCCGGCCGCCGGCGCGGCCACCGAAGGCGTGTTTGGCGGCGTTGGTGACGAGTTCGTTGACGACGAGCCCGATCGACACCGCCCGGTCGCGCGGCACCTCGACCTCGTCGCTTGAACAGGCAAGCGTGATGCCGCCGCGCAGCAGCAACGCATCCGCCAGCGCCGCGCACAGATCGCCGAGATAGCCGCGCATCTGCACCGCATCGCTCTGACCGACGCCGCGATAGAGGTGGCGATGCGCGCGCGCGATGCTCTCGACGCGGGCGAGCGCGGTGCCGAGGGCATCCGCCGCCTCGCCGTCCGCGCGGCGACGCTGGATGTCGAGGATCGACGCGACGATCGCGAAATTGTTCTTCATGCGATGGTCGATCTCCTGCAACAGCAGGTCGCGGTCGGCGATCTGCTGCTCGCGCTCGCGCGTCGCCCGCTCGACCGCGCGGCAGAAAAGTTCGGCTGTGGCGATCGTCAGCACTACCGCGAGCAGGATGAAGATCAACGTCACCCAGGCGGTGGCATCATCGCGGACGCCGAGCATCCCCGGTACGGTGACCGTCCAGGCATAACCGATGCCGAGCAGCGCCGAGATCGCCCCCGCCGGCCAGCGCGCGAGCAATGTCGCCAGCAGCATCATCGGGAAGCACAAGGCGAAGGGCGCCCCCTTCCCCACCGTGATCCGATCGAGCGCGCTGTACAGCAGGATCGCGAGCACGGCGCTGACCAGACCGACCGCACATTGCGTGACGATGCGCGGTATCCGCGGCGCGAAACGCGTCGTCAGGTCGAGTTGGCGGAACCGTTGCACGCGCGAATTGAGCCGCGACGGACCAATGCTGTCAAGTACAATAGAACCTAGATGACAAAGTGTTTACCTGATCTGCCGCAAGTCGCGCCCCGCACGGCCGGCGAGTTCGACGATATATTGCCACGCCACACGGCCCGATCTGCTGCCGCGGCGCGTCGCCCAATTGATCGCCTGCACAGCGTCGAAGGGAAGATCATAATGTCCGGCATAGGCCGCGACGATCGCGCAATAGGCGTCCTGATCGAGGACGTGAAAGCCAAGGCTCAGCCCGAACCGGTCGGCGAGCGCGAGCTGGTCGTCGATACTGTCGCGGGGGTTGATCGCCTGTGCCTCGCTGCCGGCGCTCGCCGCGGCGCCCTGCTCGACCATGTCGCGCGCGACGAGGTGGCGGCGGTTGGCGGTGACGAGCAGACGGACATTGTCGGGCCGCGCCTCCGCACCGCCCTCGAGCAACGAGCGCAGCGTCCGCGCCTCCGCCGCGCCGTCGAAGCCGAGATCGTCGAGGAACAAGGCGAACGCCCGCGGCACGCCGGCCAGTCGGGCAAACAGCTGCGGCAGCGTATCGATCGCAGCGACCTCGACCAGTGCGATGTCGCCGCCCTCCGCCTGCACCGCGCCGATCGTCGCCTTGACCAGCGCCGACTTGCCGGTGCCGCGCGCGCCCCACAGCAGCACGTCCTGCGCCGCCGCACCGGCGGCGAGCCGGCGGAGATTGACGAGCAATGCGTCGCGCTGCCGCTCGACGCCGATCAACAGCTCGAGCGGCAGCGGCGCAAAGGCGCGCGCGGCGATCAGCGCGCCGTCACGCCAGACATAGGCGGGATGCGCGCGGGGATCGTCCCCGACGGGCGGCGGCGGGGCGAGGCGTTCGAGCGCGGCGGCGATACGCTCAAGAGGATCGGTCATGCCGCGCTCATGACCCCGCCCCGCCGCCGGCGCAAGGCGTCAGGCGGCGATACGGCGGGCGTGCGCGGCGATGACCGGGTCGGCGGGGGCAAGGCGCACCGCCTTGGCGGCGAGCTGGCGGGCGCCGTCCAGATTGCCGGCGGCGGCGAGCGCAACCGCATAGGCATCACAGACGGCGGCATTCATTGGCGCGAGGCGATAGGCCGCGCGACCGTAGCGGCTGGCGACCGCGCCGTCGCCATCGGCGTCGCTGCCCGCATAGGCGAGCGCGAGATCGGCGAGCAATGCGGCATCGCGGTTGCCGGCGATCCGGCGCACCGCCTCCAGCGTCTCGATCGCGGCGTCCTCGTCGCCGCCTTGCACCTGCAGCCGACCGAGCAGGCGTCGTCCGACGAGGCTCTGCGGATTCTGGCCGAGGTAGAGCGACAGCGCCGCCGCGGCATCGCGCGGGCGATCGGCGCGTCCCCAGGCATCGACCAGCCGCAGCATCGTCGGTTCGTCGAAGCTCAGGCTCGCGGCGCGGGCGTAGCTCTGCGCGGCATCGGCATAGCGCCCGGACACGGCGAGCGCATCGCCGAGCGCGATCTGCGCGGCGGGAGCGCCGGGACTGGCGGCGACGAGCGTCCGGGCGCGCGCTATCGCCCCCGCGGTATCGCCGGCGGCGAGCTGCGCGCGGATCACGCCCAGCAGGTAATTGGGATCGCCCGGCGCCTGGCGGGCGGCGGCGAGCAGGGTCGCGGCATCGTCGTCGCTGGTGAAGGCGATCGCGCCGCCATGCGCGCCGATCGCGGCACGGTCAAGGAAGCGCGCTGCCGCGACCCGGTCGCCGCGCGCCTCAAATCCACGCGCGACCAAGGTCAGCGTATAGGCGTCGGCATCGTCGCGCAGCGCGATCGGACGAAGCTGATCGAGTCCGCCCTGGATATCGCCCGAGCGCAGCAGCGCGGCGCCGAGCAGGCGGCGGAGGCTGACGTTCAGCGGCTGATCCTCCGCGAGCGGACGCCAATCGCCGATCGCCCGCTCGGTCTGGCCGCGTGCGTAATCGAGGCCGCCGGCGAGCAGCGCCGCGCCCGGCAGATCGGCCACCGCATCCCCCGCCCGTTGCAGCAGATCGCGGGCCAGCGCGCCGCGTCCGGCACGCGCGGCGAGCACCGCCTGAAGATAGAAGGCCTGCGGGCTGCCCGGCCGGGCGGCGAGCGCGCGGCGGGTCGCGGCGAGCATGTCGACGTTGCGCCCCACCTCGCCGAGCGTCGCGGCATATTCGATCAGCGCCGGATGGTAATACGCGTCGCGGGCCAGCGCCGCCTCGAACCAGGGCAGCGCCGCGATCGGGCCATAGCGCGTGCGGACCACTTCCGCCTGCAACGCGAGCGCGACCG
This sequence comes from Sphingomonas sp. RIT328, assembly GCF_000632225.1. Taxonomy (GTDB): domain Bacteria; phylum Pseudomonadota; class Alphaproteobacteria; order Sphingomonadales; family Sphingomonadaceae; genus Sphingomonas; species Sphingomonas kyungheensis. The sequence continues at coordinate 226,543 of NZ_JFYV01000012.1, read as the reverse complement.
GATCGCCCGGCGCGAGCCGCTGTGCGCGGGTCGCGGCGTCGGCGGCGGCGGCGATCTCGCCCGCATCGAGCCGGATGCGGCCGAGGTCGGTCCAGGCCCCGGCGTCGCGCGGCGCGCGGGCGAGCCATGCGAGCAAATCCTGCGCGGCGGTGGCGCTGCCGCCCTGCATCGCGCGCGCGCGGGCAGCGGCGCGGATCGCCTCGCCATCGCCGGGTGCGGTCGCAGCGGCATCGAACGCGCCCGGCCAGTCGGACTGGAGGAAGCGCGCCCGCGCCCGCAGGCCCGCCAGTCGCGCCGCCGGCTCATGCAGGGCGGCCGCCCGGCTCAGCGCACCCTCCGCGGCCAGGCCGTCGCCAAGTTGCAGATAGCTGCGCGCGAGAAGCAGCAACGCCGGCTGCGACTGCGGTCGGCTCGCCAGCGCGGCCAGCGCGTGATTGCGCGCCGCGCTATAGTTGCCAAGCCCGTAAGCGGTCCGCGCATCGCGCAGGGCAACGACCGGATCGGCGCGGGGCGGCGGGCGCAGCGCCAGCCATGCCGCCAGCAGTGTGGCGAGCAGCAGCACCGCCAGCGCGACCGCCTGCCCCCGTCGCAATCGCGGCGGGCGGGGCAGCCGCAGCCGGCGACGCCGCCCCGGCAGCAGCGGATAGCGCCGCTCAGCCATGCAGATCGTAGCTTTTGAGCAGATCGTAGAGCGTCGGCCGGCTGACGCCGAGCAGCCGCGACGCGCCCGAGATATTGCCGTCCGACTGCGCCAGCGCCTGCCGGATCGTCCGCCGGTCGACGCTTTCACGCGCGCTGCGCAGGTTGAGCGGCAACGCGACGTCGGGATCGGCGAGATCGAGGTCGGCGGCGGTGACGAGCTTGCCGTCGGCCATGATCACCGCGCGCTTGATGCGATTCTCCAGCTCGCGGACGTTGCCCGGCCAGCGCCACGCCTCGATCGCGGCGAGTGCGTCGGGGGCGAGGCCGGTGACGGCGAGGTTCATCGCCTCGGCGTGGCGACGCAGCAGCGCACGCGCGAGCAGGCTGGCATCGCCGGGCCGCTCGGCAAGGCTCGGGATGCGCACGACGATCTCGGCGAGGCGGTAATAGAGATCCTCGCGGAACCGACCATCGACGACCATCGCGGCGAGGTCCTGATGCGTCGCGCAGACGATGCGCGTATCGACCGGGATCGGCTTGCGCCCGCCGATCCGCTCGATCACCCGCTCCTGCAGAAAGCGCAGCAGCTTGACCTGCAACGGCAGCGGCACGTCCCCGATCTCGTCGAGGAACAGGGTGCCGCCGACCGCCTGTTCGATCTTGCCCGGCGTCGTCTTGACCGCCCCGGTGAAGGCGCCCTTCTCATGCCCGAACAGCTCGCTTTCGAGCAAGGTTTCGGGAATGGCGGCGCAGTTGATCGCGACGAACGCGCCGCGGCCGCGCGGCGAATGATCGTGCAGCCCGCGCGCGAGCAACTCCTTGCCGGTGCCGCTCGCGCCGAGCAGCATCACCGATACGTCGGCGGGGGCGACGCGCTCGACGGTGCGCACCACCGCCGCCATCTCGTCCGATGCGTAGAGCAGCCCGCCGAACCCGGCAGCGGGCGCGGCGCGCGCCGCGAGGCGGCGGTTTTCGGCTTCGAGCGTATGGACGTGAAAGGCGCGCGCGACGATCAGCGCGAGCGCGTCGATGTCGATCGGCTTGGCATAGAAATCCCACGCGCCGAGCGCGATCGCCTGCAACGCGCTCTCCCGCGCGCCATGCCCCGAGGCGACGATGATCTTGGTGTCCGGCTTGAGCGCGAGCATCTCGGCCAGCGTCGCAAAGCCTTCGCTGGTGCCGTCGGGATCGGGCGGCAGGCCGAGGTCGAGCGTCACCACCGCCGGCTCGTGCAAACGCAGCGCCTCGATCGCCTCGGCGCGGGTCGCCGCGGTGACGATCCGATAGCCCTCGAACGCCCAGCGCAACTGGCGTTGCAGCGCGGCATCGTCCTCGACGATCAGCAGGACGGGCGTGTCGGTCATGCAGCATGCTCCAGCAGGCGGGCGGCAGGCAGAGTGAGGCGGAAGCAGGTGCCCTCGCCCTCGCGGCTGACGACGGTGAGCGTACCGCCCATATCGTCGGCGAGCTGGCGCGCCTCATAGGCGCCGATGCCGAAACCGCCGGGCTTGGACGAGGCGAATGGGCGGAACAGCTGGTCGCGGATGAAGGCGGCGCTCATCCCGCAGCCGTGATCGATGACCTCGACGAAGGCGGCCTGCGCGTCGCCGCCGGCAATCAAAGCGATCGCCGCCCCCGCCGGACTCGCCTCGATCGCATTCTGGAGCAGATGGCCGAGCAATTGTTCGAGCCGGCCCGGCTGCGCCATGGCGACTCCCGAGCCCGAGACCTGCACCGGATGCTGCGCGCGCCGCGCCGCGGCGAGGCGCAGCGCGAGTGCGGCGAGGTCGACCGGCTGGACCGGCTCGGCGCTGGCGCGGTGATGCTGCGACAGGCGGGCGAGCAGGCCGTTCATCCGGTCGGCGGAGTCGCGCAGGGTGGCGACCATGTCGGCGCGGAAGTCGGGATTGTCGGCGTGGCGCTCGGCATTGCGCGCGACGAGACTGAGCCCGCTGACCAGATTCTTGATGTCGTGCATGATGAAGGCGAAGCGGCGGTTGAATTCGTCGAAGCGCGCGGCGTCGGCGAGCGCCGCATGGGCGCGATCCTCGGCGAGATAGCTCGCCGCCTGTCGCCCGGCGACGCGGAGCAGGTCGAAATCCTCCCAGTCGAGCGCACGGTCGATCGGCGGGCGGGCGAGCAGGATCGCGCCGATCAGGCTGGCGCCGTGGATCAGCGGCACCAGCGCCCAGGCGTCGGCCGACTCGCGCATCCAGTCGGGGATCACCGCCGCTTCGTCGGCGGGCGCGTCGCCGCGGCGGACCTGATCGAGCTCGACGATGCGCGCGCTGGTCGCGAGATGGTCGCGCAACGCCGCCTCGCCGCCGCCGGCCTCCTGCCATTGCCACGCCGCGCCGACGCCGAGGCCGTTGCCGTCCGGAACGAGCAGCAGGCCAGCGGGCGAGCCGGTGAGGTCGGCGATTGCCCGGACGATGCGGCGGTCGAGCGGGTCGGCGCCGGGCGCGCCGAGCGTCGCGGTGAACCGCTGCCATTCGGCCCGATAATCATAGCGGTGGCGGAAGAAATGTTTGGCGACCTTCACCTTGAGCCAGGCGCGCAGCCACGGCGTCGACAGCAGGGTAATGAGCGCGGTGGTCGCGCCGAGGATGATCGCGGTCTGGACGAGGCGGACGGCGTCACCGGCATAACGGCCGGCGAACTGGGTGAGGAGCACCGTCGCGCCCGCATAGGAGAGGATCGCAAGCAGCGAGATCCCGCGCAGCACCACGCCATGCGATACGGCGAGCCCATGCACCCGGCGACGCACGGCGAGGACGAGCGCGACGCCGGTGACGGCAAAACCGCGCATCGCGATTGCCTGCGGCGGCGCCGCGCCGAGGCCGTAGGCGAGCATCGCGACGATCAGGTCGATCCCCCACAACCCGCCGAGCGCGACCGCGAGCGGCAGCGCCGGATGCGGCGTCGCGCTTTCGCTGCTCGCGACGTGATGCGCGAGCATCAGGCCGGCGACCGCGGCAAGCATCACCGCGATCAGCCGCAGCTCGCCGATCGCCTCGCGTGCGGCATGCGGCAGCGGCAGCACGCCGAGCATCGCGAGCAGCCCCGCCGCGGCGGTCAGCGTCGCCGCCACCGCATAGACGGCGTAGAGCGACAGCCCGCCGCTCCGCCGCCCGCGCACCGCGGCGAGCAGCACCGCGAGCCAGGCGAGATCGCGCAGGCATTCGGTCACCCGCGCGGCGACGTCGCCCGCGCCGATCCCGGCGACGGCGAGCGCCCACAAGGCAGTCAGCAACGCGGCGAGCGTGACGCCGCGATCCTTCTGCGCCGGCGCCGCCCGCAGCGCGCCGAGCGCAAGCAGCCCGAAAGCCAGCGCGGCAAGCGCATGGCCCCAGAGGATCAGCGCCGCCATCGGCTCAGCGCGCGCCCGTCGGCCACAGCACGACGCGCAACGTCTGCAACAGGATCAGCAGGTCGAGGAAGGGCGAATAGTTCTTGGCGTAATAGAGGTCGTATTCGAGCTTGTGGCGCGCATCCTCGATCGAGGCGCCATAAGGATAGTTGATCTGTGCCCAGCCAGTGATGCCGGGCTTGACCATGTGGCGCTCGGCATAGAACGGCAGCTGGCCTTCGAGCTGCTCGACGAATTGCGGGCGTTCCGGACGCGGGCCGACGAAGCTCATCTCGCCCTTCAGCACCGCCCAGGTCTGCGGCAGCTCGTCGATCCGCACCATGCGGATGATCCGGCCGATGCGGGTGATGCGCGGATCGTCCTTCTCCGCCCAGACCGCCTTGCCCGCGACCTCGGCATCCTGCCGCATCGAACGCAGCTTCACGATGTCGAAACACTGGTTGTACAGGCCGACGCGGCGCTGACGGTAGAAGGCCGGCCCCTTCGATTCGAGCTTGATCGCCGCGGCGGTGAGCAGGATCAGCGGCAGGGTCAGCACCAGCAGCAGCAGGCTGACGACGACGTCGAACGCACGCTTAAACACGCTCGACAGCATCCGCCCGGAGGCGAAGCCGTCGGAGAAGATCAGCCACGACGGATTGACCGAATTGAGATCGATCCGCCCGGTCTCGCGTTCGAGGAAGGTCGAGATCTCGCTGACCGCGACGCCCGTGGTGCGGACGCGGAGCAGGTCCTTGAGCGGCAGCGCATTGCGTCGTTCCTCGAGCGCGAGCACCACCTCGCCCGCGCCATGATCGACGACATGCGCGGCGAGATTGGGAATGGCGTCACGCGGCACCGCGCCGGCGACGACCGGCGGGCCTTCGCCCATCGCCACATAGCCGGCGACGATGACGTTGGCGCCGGGCTGGTCGGCGAGCGCGCCGATCCGCGCCGCCCGATTGCCGGCCCCGAGCACGATGATCCGCCGCTTGAACGTATCACCGCCGAGCGTCCGCCCGAGCAGCGCGCGCACCACGACGAGCAGCAGCGCCGCGATCAGCGTCGCATAAGCGAGGTTCGACCGCCACAGCGCGACCGGCGGGATCAGGAAGAACAGGATCGACAGGAAGGCGACGCCGATCAGCAGCGCGACGACCAGCCGCGCCGCGGCGAAGCGCAGCGACAGGAACGAGCCGACGCCATAGGCGCCGACCGCGATCAGCGCGATCTGCAACGCGGCGGCGAAGGCGAACAGCTGCGGCAGCCGCGTCGTCACCGGCAGCACGTCCATGCCGATCTGCCGCGCCCGAATCACCCAGCCGAGCTCCGCCGACACCAGCAGCAGCATCGCATCGACCACCCCGAGCAGCAGCACGGCATAGGGGACATAGTGCTTGAACAAGCGGATCATCCGAGCGCCTCCCCCTGTCGGCCTGTAAGCTTTTCCGACAGACGGGTAGGCAGGTGACACAAAAAGGGAAAGAAAAGTTGAACGACGCGCCCGCGACGGTCGTTTCGCCCTTGCCTCAATTCGGATAGGAAGACCTGTCCCCAAGGAGTTAAGCGACCATCATGACGATCGTACCTGTGATCCTTTCCGGAGGGTCCGGCACCCGCCTGTGGCCGATGTCGCGGCCCGAAATGCCCAAGCAGCTGCTCGCCCTGACCGCCGAGGAGACGATGCTCCAGCTGACCGCGAAGCGCACGCACGGCGAGGCCTTCGCCGCGCCGATCGTCGTCGCCAATGCGCGCCACGCCGATCACATCGACGAGCAGCTCAATGCGGTCGGCGCGACGCCGCAGGCGGTGATCCTGGAGCCGGTCGCCCGCAACACCGCGCCGGCGATCGCGCTCGCCGCGCTCGCCGCCAAGGGCGAAGACGCGCTGCTGGTGATGCCGTCGGATCACGTCATCGCCGACGTGCCCGCCTTCCATGCCGCGATCGAGGCGGCGCTGCCGCTGGTCAACGACGGCTGGCTCGTCACCTTCGGCATCGCGCCCGACGCGCCCGAGACCGGCTATGGCTGGATCAAGGTCGGCGAGGCGCTCGCCGACGGCGTCCATCGCGTCGCGCGCTTCGTCGAAAAGCCGATCCGCGAACGTGCCGAAGAGATGCTCGCCTCGGGCGATCATGCCTGGAACGGCGGCATCTTCCTGTTCCGCGCCGACATCTTCCTCGGCGCGCTCGCCGCGCACGCGCCCGGCATGCTGACCGCGACGCAGGACGCGATGACCAAGGCGCACCGCGACGGCGTGCGCATCTACCCGGACGAGACCGCATTCGGCGCCTCGCCGTCCGACTCGATCGACTATGCGGTGATGGAGCGCGCCGAGCGCGTCGCCGTCGTGCCGGTCGCGATGGGCTGGAGCGACGTCGGCAGCTGGGATGCGCTGCACACGATCAGCGCGCGTGACGCGCAGGGCAATGCGCATCGCGGCGAGGTGCTGGCGATCGACACGCACGATTGCCTGATCCGGTCGGACGGGGTGCGGATCGCCGTGGTCGGCGTCAGCGACCTGATCGTGGTGGCGAGCGGCAACGACGTGCTGATCCTGCCGCGCGGCCGCAGCCAGGAGGTCAAGAAGCTGATCGAAGCAATGAAGGACCGCTGACTCAGCGGACCGACAGCGTCCACGCCAGCAGCCCGGCGAGCCCCGCCGCGCCGATCAGCAGCTGGCGGGGACGCAGCCGCGCGAAATAGGCGGGCGCATTGCCCGCCAGCGCGGCACGACGATCGACGAAGGCGGCGAGGACATAGCCGAGCGTCAGCGGGATCAGGGCGAGCCACGGCACGACGATCACCAGCCCGAGGCCGGCGAGCGTGAAATAGCCGATGCTCGCCGCGATCTCGACCGGCTTCGAGGCGTGGCGATTGCCGAAGCCGAAACCGCGGCGGACGCCGGCGATGAAGGCGAGCACCAGCGCCGCCCAGATGATACCGAGCCGCACCGCCCAGACCGGCCACGGCATCGGCAACAGCCACGCCCCCGCGCCGGCCGCGACCAGCGGCAGCATCGGGCCATAGCCGAGCAACAGGCCGTCGGCGGGGACGTCGGGGCGATCGGCATCATCGTTCATGACGCCGCCAACGAGCCACGCCGCGGCGGGTTGCGTCAGGGCAGCACCAGCCGCACCCCGTCGAGCCGCCGCGCCCGCAGCGCCATCGCCGCGGGCAAGGTACGATCGTCGGTGACGACGTAGAGCCGGCCCGGTACGCGCGTGCCGCGGCGAAAGGCGTCGGCCTCGGCGCGCAGGCGGGTGACCGCGGCGCGATCGGCGCGCGCGGCATAGACGTTGGTGACCGGGCGGTGCAGCTTGGCCGCCTGCCATGCGATCTCCTGGAACAGGCCGAGGTCGCGGGTCACGTCGCCGGGCATGAAGGCGATGCTGCGCGCCGAGGCGATCGTCCCGATCCAGCGCGGATCGCGCAGCCGCGACGCCGGCGCGCGCGCCGCAGCATCACTCTGCGCGCGGATCGCATAGGCCATGGCGTCGAGATCGACGATCTGGATGGTCAGCACCGCCACCAGCAGCAACGCGGCCCGCTCGGCCGAAAGGCGGTAGACGGCGAGCAAAGCGACGAGGATGAGGACATAGCCGACCGGCCAGAACAGCCGCCCCGACGCACGCACGGGATCAAGCACCAGCCGCACCGATTCGGGCAGCGGCAATCGTACCACCGCGATGATGGCGAGCACGATCAATGCCGGCGCGAGGCCACGCAGCCGATCGAGCGTCTCCCGCTGACGCGCATCGGCGGGCAATCGTAGCGCGGCGAGGATCGCGGCGGCGACGAGCAGCAGACCGCCCGCGCCGAGATAATGGAAGCCTTCGAACCCGCGCCCCGGGCTGGTCTCATGCGCCGGCAGCAGATTGGTGAAGGACGGGATCGCCGGGTTCCACAGAGCGTCGAGCGGCATCGAGTAGAAACCGAAATTGCCTGCCGGCAGCTGACCGCCGACGCCCAGCCAGTGCGCCAGCAGCGCGACGAGCACCAGCACCGCCGTGCCCTGCCCCAGCACCGCGATCCGCTCCGGGCGCGGTCCTTGCGTAAAGCGCACCAGCAGCGCCGACGCCCAGATCGCACCGACCATGACCAGCAGATAGCTGTGGATCAGCGCGGCGAGCACGATCAGCGGCCCCCACCAGCGCAGGGTACGGCTGCGCACGGGATCGAGGAACAGCCAGAGCGCGGCGAGGATCAGCCAATGCGCCATCAGATTGGCGTGGACGAAGCGGTTGAACAATGTCGGCGGGAAGGCGAGCAGCGCGACGCCGATCCACAGCGCCACCGGCCCCGGCGCATGACGGCGGAGCAGCGCCCAGGCGAACAGCGTCTGCGCGATCAGGCAGAGCAGGATGAACGGACCGATCAGCTGCGCATCGCCGGGAAGCAGCGGCGATGCCAGCTTGGCGGCGAGCGTAACGAGCGGGTTGCTGTCGGTGAACAGCACCGGCACCCCCTGCGGCGCATTGAGCAGATATGTGCGCAGCGACAGGCCGGCGGCGGGATCGTAGCGATAGGCGTGCAGTCCCAGCGCATTCTCGCCCGCGTCGCTGCCGTTGAGCAGCCAGCCAACGTTGCCGATATCGAGGGTCTCGACATGGAAGAAGGCGAGAAACGCCAGCATCGGAAGCAGCAGCAGCAAGACGGGGGTGACGGAGCGGCGCATGGCCGCAGTCTGCCCGCACGACGGGATATTTTTGGTTAATGACGCCACGATGCAAAAAGGGACCGGCGGTCGCCCGCACGGTCCCTTCGCGTAGGTCGTGGCTGGTGCGGACGGGTTCGGCCGGGCCGACCCGCCGGACGCTCCGATGCCGGTGTCGGGGCAGGCAGCGCCCGCCCCGATGCCGGATCAGAAGTCCATGCCGCCCATGCCGCCCATGCCGCCACCGCCGGGCATGGCCGGAGCCTTGTCCTCGGGCAGTTCCGACACGGTCGCTTCCGTGGTGATCAGCAGACCGGCCACCGAGGCGGCGTTCTGCAGCGCGGTGCGGACGACCTTGGTCGGGTCGATCACGCCGGCCTGGACCAGGTTCTCGTAGGTGTCGGTCGACGCATTGAAGCCGAACGACGTGTCGGTCTGGTCGAGCAGCTTGCCCGAGACGACGGCGCCGTCGTGGCCGGCGTTCTGCGCGATCTGACGCACCAGTGCGGTCAGCGACTTGCGGACGATGTCGATACCGCGGGTCTGGTCCTCGTTGACGCCGTTGACGCCTTCGAGCGCCTTGGTCGCGTAGAGCAGCGCGGTGCCGCCACCGGGGACGATGCCTTCTTCGACGGCCGCGCGGGTCGCGTGCAGCGCATCGTCGACGCGGTCCTTGCGCTCCTTGACCTCGACCTCGGTCGAACCACCGACCTTGATCACGGCCACGCCGCCGGCGAGCTTGGCGAGACGCTCCTGGAGCTTCTCACGGTCGTAGTCGCTGGTGGTGTTCTCGATCTGCGCACGGATCGCCTCGGTGCGGCCCTTGATCGCATCGGCTTCACCCGCACCGTCGATGATGGTGGTGTTGTCCTTGTCGATCGTAACGCGCTTGGCGGTGCCGAGCATGCCGACGGTGACGTTCTCGAGCTTGATGCCGAGGTCTTCCGAGATCATCTCGCCCTTGGTCAGGATCGCGATGTCCTCGAGCATCGCCTTGCGGCGATCGCCGAAGCCCGGAGCCTTGACCGCTGCGACCTTGAGGCCGCCGCGCAGCTTGTTGACGACGAGCGTGGCGAGCGCCTCGCCCTCGATGTCCTCGGCGATGATCAGCAGCGGGCGACCCGACTGGACGACGGCTTCCAGGATCGGCAGCATCGCCTGCAGGTTGCTGAGCTTCTTCTCGTGGATCAGGATGTACGGATCGTTGAGCTCGACCGTCATCTTCTCCGGGTTGGTGATGAAGTAAGGCGACAGATAGCCGCGGTCGAACTGCATGCCCTCGACGACGTCGAGCTCGAAATCGAGGCCCTTCGCTTCCTCGACGGTGATCACGCCTTCCTTGCCGACCTTCTCCATCGCTTCCGCGATCTTCTCGCCGACTTCACGGTCGCCGTTGGCCGAGATGATGCCGACCTGCGCGACTTCCGACGAGCCCGAGACGGGCTTCGAGCGCGCCTTGATGTCCTCGACGACCTTCAAGACGGCGATGTCGATGCCGCGCTTGAGATCCATCGGGTTCATGCCGGCGGCCACCGACTTCATGCCCTCGCGGACGATCGCCTGCGCCAGGACGGTCGCGGTGGTCGTGCCGTCGCCGGCGATGTCGTTGGTCTTCGAGGCCACCTCGCGCACCATCTGTGCGCCCATGTTCTCGAACTTGTCCTTGAGCTCGATCTCCTTGGCGACGGTGACGCCGTCCTTGGTGATGCGCGGTGCGCCGAAGCTCTTGTCGATCACGACATTGCGGCCCTTGGGGCCCAAGGTCACCTTCACCGCATCGGCGAGGATGTCGACGCCGCGGAGGATGCGCTCACGCGCGTCGCGGCCGAATTTTACGTCCTTGGCTGCCATGGTGGCTACCCTTTCAAATGACGAATGTGGAAACTAGCGACGGTAAGCGGACGTCTCAGCCAACGATGCCGAGGATGTCGCTTTCCTTCATGATGAGCAGGTCTTCGCCGTCGACCTTGACCTCGGTGCCCGACCACTTGCCGAACAGGATCTTGTCGCCGGCCTTGACGTCGAGCGGGGTGATCGTGCCGTTCTCGGCGCGCGCGCCGGTGCCGGCAGCAACGACCTCACCCTCTTGCGGCTTTTCCTTGGCGGTGTCGGGGATGATGATCCCGCCAGCCGTCTTCTCTTCCGCCTCAACGCGGCGAACGAGGACGCGGTCGTGCAACGGACGAAAGTTCATTGCGAAGTCCCTCTTCAGGTCAGTGTTACAGATTTCTGGCACTCCCGGATGAGGAGTGCCAACGCCGCGGATATGTGCCGCGACCACGGGATCGTCAAGACCGTCGATGCCGCAAAATGACAGCGATCGGCGGCAGACGGTGCGCGCGACGGGGCGGAGGGTGACCTATCCTGCCGTTCCCCACCCCGCTGCCGTTCACGCTGAGCCTTGTCGAAGCTCCTTCATTCCCGAACGTTACGCCCGCGGGAAGGCCCGTTTCGAGACGCTCAGCGCGCGATCACCACGTCGCGATAGCGCGGATTGAGCAGATGGAAGGCGAACAACGCGACGAGATAGGCGAGCCCACAGGCGACAAAGAACGGGCCGTAGCTGCCGACCGTATCGAGCAGCAATCCCAGCGTCTTGGAGGCAATGAAGCCCCCCGCCGCACCGGCGAAACCGCCGAGGCCGATCAGCGTCCCCTGCGCATAGCGGGGAAACTGGTCGCCGGGCAGCGCGAACAAATTGGTCGAGAAGCCCTGATGCGCCGCACAGGCAAGCCCGATCATGCCGACCGCGATCCAGATGCTGCTCGCCTGCGCGGCGAACATCACCGGCAGCGCGAACAGCGCGCAGACGAACATCGCGCGCTTGCGGGCACGTCCCGTCGCGACGCCGCGCTTGAGCAGGCGCGACGAATACCAGCCGCCGGCGATCGCGCCCAGATCGGCGAGGATATAGATGGCGACCAGCGGCGGCCCGAAATTCTTGAGGTCGTAGCCATAACGGCTGTGGAAGAAATCGGGCAGCCAGAACAGGAAGGTCCACCAGACCGGGTCGATCAGGAAACGCCCGGTCATATAGGCCCAGGCCTCGCGATGGCGCAGCACCGCGAGGAAGCCCGCGCGACCGACGTCATCGGCCGGCTCCGCCTCGATCCAGGCGCGCTCCTCGGCGGTGACGCGGGGATGCGCATGCGGCGGATGGTACAGCCGCCACCAGGCGGCGAGCCAGACGAGGTTGAACAGGCCGGTGATGATGAATGCCCAGCGCCAGTCGAGCACCATCCGCACGACGATGAAGCTGATCAGCAGCGGCGTCACCACCGCGCCGACATTGGCGCCGGCGTTGAAGATGCCGATGGCGAAGGCGCGCTCCTTGCGCGGAAACCATTGCGAGGCGGCGGCGAGCGCGGACGGATAGGTGCCCGCCTCCCCGAACGCGAGCGGGATGCGCGCGATCGCGAAGCCGGTGGTCGAGGTGACCAAAGTCTGCGCGAAATGACCGATCGTCCAGCTGCCCATGGCGAGCAGATAGCCGTTGCGCGCGCCGATCCGGTCGATCAGCCAGCCGAACAGCAGGAAGCCGAAGCCATAGGCGACCTGGAAGTAGCCAGTGATGTCGCCATAGCCGGCATTGCTCCAGTCGTAGAGCGAGGTCAGCTGCGGCTTGAGCACACCGAGCACCAGCCGGTCGATATAGCTCAGCACCACCGCGGCGAAGAGCAGGCCGCAGATCAGCCAGCGGATCCGCCCGCGCGGCGACGGCACCGCGTGGACGGCGGTTTCGGGGGCGGTGGCCGCCGCGTCGCCGATCGCGCTCATCTCACCAGCTCCACAGCGTGCCGTCCTCGAGCCGGTTCACCGGCAGATAGGCGCGTTTATAGGCATGGGCGGCGGCACGGTCCTCGTCGATCGAGACGCCGAGGCCGGGCGCGTCGCCGGGGTGCATCGTCCCGTCGGTGAAGCGATAGCCGTGCGGGAAGACCGCGTCGGTCTCCGCATTGTGCGGCATATGCTCCTGGATGCCGAAGTTCGGCACCGACAGGCCGAAATGCAGCGCCGCCGCCATCGCCACCGGCGACAGATCGGTCGCGCCATGGCAGCCGGTCCGCACCTGATAGAGGTCGGCGAGCGCGGCGATGCGGCGCAGATGGGTGATGCCGCCGGCATGGACGACGGTGGCGCGGATATAGTCGATGAGCTGGTTCTCGATCAGATGCTTGGCGTCCCAGATCGAGTTGAACACCTCGCCGACCGCGAGCGGCGTCACGGTGTGCTGGCGGATCAGGCGGAAGGCGTCCTGGTTTTCGGCCGGGGTCGCATCCTCGATCCAGAACGGGCGATAGGGTTCGAGATCCTTGCCGAGCCGCCCCGCCTCGATCGGGGTTAGGCGATGGTGGACGTCGTGGAGCAGGTGCACGTCCCAGCCAAGCGCCTCGCGCGCGGCGGCGAAGAGTTCGGGGACGACGCGCAGATATTTCTCGGTCGACCAGACGCTCTCGCTCGGCAGGTCGCCGTCGGCGGGCTCGTAGCGCTGGCCCGGCTTGGCGACGCCATAGGTCGCGGCGAGGCCGGGGACGCCGCATTGCAGGCGGATCGCGCGATAGCCTTCGTCGCGATGGCGGATCGCGGTCTCGATCGTGTCGGCGATCGTCGTGCCATTGGCATGGCAATAGACGAGGCAGGAATCACGCGCCGCGCCGCCGAGCAACTGATAGACCGGCAGGCCGGCGACCTTGCCCTTGATGTCCCACAAGGCCATGTCGACCGCGGCGATCGCGGTCATCGTCACCGGGCCGCGCCGCCAATAGGCGCCCTTGTAGAGATATTGCCAGATATCCTCGATGCGATGCGCGTCGCGGCCGATCAGACAGGGTACGACATGCTCCTCGAGATAGCTGGCGACGGCGAGTTCGCGGCCGTTGAGCGTCGCGTCGCCGAGGCCGGTGGTGCCGTCGTCACAGACGATCTGGAGTGTGACGAAATTGCGTCCCGGCGACGTGACGATGACGCGGGCGGCGGTGATGATCGGCATCGGGCGTCCTTCAGGCGATATCGAGGGCGACGGACTGGACGTCGCGGCTGTTGCTTCCAGTCATGATAGAGAAGCGGCCGGGTTCGACCACTTCGCGCATGTCGCGATTCCACAGTCGGAACGCCTCCGGGCCGAGGTCCATGCGCACGGTGCGGGTCTCGCCCGGCTTGAGCGTCACCCGCGCGAAGCCGCGCAGCGATTTGACCGGGCGGGCGACCGATGACACCTCATCCCGCACGTAGAGCTGGACGACCTCGTCGCCGGTCCGCTCGCCGATATTGGCGACATCGACCTCGACGGTGACGCTGCCGCCGGTGCCGATCCGCGCCGCCGACAGCCGCGGCGGCGACAGACGGAATCGGGTGTAGCTGAGACCGAAGCCGAACGGGAACAGCGGCGCGTCGTCGTCGAACAGATAGCCGCGCCGGGCCGAGGGCTGGTGATCGTAATAGAAGGGCACCTGCCCGACGTCGCGGACCACCGTCACCGGCAGCTTGGCGCCGGGATTGACGTCGCCCCACAAAGCGTCGGCCATCGCATGCCCGCCCTGCTGGCCCATGTACCAGCATTCCAGCATCGCATTGGCGCCGGCGACGACGGCCGGCCAGCTCGGCGGGCGGCCGTTGATCGCCACCACCACTACCGGCTTGCCGGTCGCCTTCATCGCCTCGAACAGCGCATTCTGTTCGCCGAGCAGATCGAGCGAGGTGCGGTCGCCGAGATGCGTCTTGGCATAGCCTTCGCGGCTGGTCTGTTCGGTGTCGCCGATCGCGAGCAGGATGACGTCGGCGGTGGCGGCGAGCGTCGCCGCCTCGGCGATCAGCGCGCGGTTGCGCGCCGGATCGGCGAGCAGCACCTCGTTCGCCGAGCGATCCTCGCTCTGGGTGATGAATACGCCCTGCGCGTGGACGACCTCCGCCTTGCCCTTCATCTTGGCGCGGATGCCGTCGAGGAGCGAGACGGGATCGGTCGGCAGCGACGAATAGCCGCCGAGCCGCGCCACCGCGGCATTGGGGCCGATCACCGCGACGCGGCGATGGCGATCGGGCGACAGCGGCAAGGTGCCGTCGTTCTTGAGCAACGCGATCGATCGCGCCGCCGCCTCGCGGGCCAGCGCCAGCGCCTCGGCATTGGCGGTCAGGCGCGCGGCGGCGCGCGGATCGATGCGCGGCGCCTCGAACAGGCCGGCGCGCATCTTGAGCGTCAGCATCCGCGTGCAGGCGGCATCGACATGCGCGAGGGGCACGCGGCCGGCGCGCACCTGATCGGCGAGCGTCCGATAGGCGACGCCGTCCGGCAGATCGCTGTCCACCCCGGCGGCGAGCGCGATCCGCGCCGCATCGCCGGTGTCGGCCGCGATGTGATGGAAATACTCGAGCTCGGGGATCGCCGCATAGTCGCTGACGATCGCCCCGTCGAAGCCCCATTCGCCGCGCAGCACGTCGCCGAGCAGCCATTGGTTGGCATGGCTCGGCACGCCGTCGATCTCGTTATAGGACGGCATCACCGCGCCGATGCCGGTCCGCTCGACCACCGCGCGGAACGGCGGGAAGTAACTCTCGCGCAGCTCGCGCTCGCCGATCTGCGCGGGGGCGACATTGTTGCCTGCCTGCGGCTGGCCGTGGCCGGTCATATGCTTGAGCGTCGCGAACACCTTGCCGGGCGCCAGCTCCTTGCCCTCGCCCTGCAGGCCGTGGACCGCGGCGACACCCATCTCGCCGCACAGATAGGGATCTTCGCCGAACGTCTCCTCGATCCGGCCCCAGCGCGGATCGCGGGCGATGTCGACCACCGGCGACAGCGCCAGCACGGTGCCGTGCGCGCGCACCTCGCGGCCGATCACCGACTGGACGCGCGTCATCAATGCGGGATCGAAGCTGCCGGCGAGCGCGATCGCCTGCGGAAAGCTCGTCGCCTCGGGTGCCATATAGCCGTGCAGCGATTCCTCGTGGAACAGCACGGGGATGCCGAGCCGCGTCCGGGTCCGCGCCCACTCCTGCGCGGCGTTGACGAAGGCGATCGTATCGGCGGGCTTGCGCCAGCGGCCGGTGACGTCGGTGCCGGTGTTGGTGGCGGTCGCCGCGCCGCCACGATCCGACGGCCGGGCGATCTGGCCGATGCCGTCGGGATAAGCGGTGCTGGCGCGCGCCGGATCGAACGCGCGCGCGTCATCCATTACGTCACGCTTGGTGGTCGACAGCGTGATCAACTGCGCGACCTTCTCGTCCAGCGTCATCCGCCCGAGCAGATCGCGGACGCGCAGGTCGACCGGCGCGCGCACATCCTTGTACAGCGGCTGCGCAGGCCGCGCCGCCGCGGGCAGGAAGGCGAGCATCGAGGCCCCGGCGCTCCAGCGCAGCAGGTCACGACGGGACGATAGGACACGCGCGGTCAAGACAGTCTCTCCAGAATTGGCAGACCAGTACGATGCGGCTTGCCTGTTATGTTGATAGCGATAACAAGACCGGCGAAGCGCGGACTTGTCAATCGGTCGCGACGGGAGAGAGCCATGAAACACTATCGCGCGCTGATTGTAACATTAGGTGTCAGCTGGCTGGCGATCGCTGGTCCGGCCTGTGCCGATGACTGCTATGACCTGTGGCTGCGCACGCCCAAGGCCGTCGCCGGACCGGCGGCGGTGACGGCGATCGGCGACAGTGCGACGATCCGGCTGGCCGCCGACGCGCTGCGCCGCGCGCTGCCCGCGGGGACGCCGGCGGTGACCGTCGCCACGGCGGGCGATCCGCAGGTCGCAGCGCTGCGCCTGCCCTTCGCCGGGCTCGGCGACGAAGGCTATCTGGTGCGGCGGGTCAGCCTCGGCGGGCGGCAGGTGCTGCTCGTCGCGGGCAACAGCGATCGCGGCGCGCTCTACGGCGCCTTCGCGCTGTTGCGCGCGGTGGGTGACGGCGCGGACGCCGCGGCGGTGACGTTGCGCTCGGCACCCAAGGTCAAGCTGCGCGTGCTGGACCATTGGGACAATCTCGATGGCACGGTCGAGCGCGGCTTTGCCGGCCAGTCGCTGTGGGATTGGTGGTCGCTCCCCGACTTCGACGATCCACGCTACACCGATTATGCGCGCGCCAATGCCTCGATCGGCATCAACGGCACCGTGCTCAACAACGTCAACGCCAAGGCGGACAGCCTGACCGCGCCCTATATCGCCAAGGCGGCGAAGCTCGCCGCGGTGTTCCGGCCGTGGGGGATCAAGGTCTATCTGTCGGCGCGCTTCTCGGCGCCGATCGAGCTCGGCGGGCTGAAGACCGCCGATCCGCGCGACCCTGCGGTCGCCGCCTGGTGGAAGGCGAAGGCGGACGAGATCTACCGCGCCATCCCCGATTTCGGCGGCTTCCTGGTCAAGGCGAACAGCGAGGGTCAGCCCGGCCCGCGCGATTACGGCGCGAGCCATGCGGACGGCGCCAACATGCTCGCCGCCGCGGTGCGCCCGCATGGCGGCATCGTCATGTGGCGGGCGTTCGTCTATGCCGAAACCGACCCCGAGGATCGCGCGAAGCAGGCGTATAGCGAGTTCAAGCCGCTCGACGGCAAGTTCGCCGACAACGTGCTGGTGCAGGTCAAGAACGGCGCGATCGACTTCCAGCCGCGCGAGCCCTTCCACCCTTTGTTCGGCGCAATGCCCAAGACGCCGCTGATGATCGAATTCCAGATCACCAAGGAATATCTCGGCTTCGCCACCCACCTCGCCTATCTCGGCCCGCTGTTCGCCGAGACGCTGCACGCCCGCACCGGACGCAAGCCCGGCGAGACGGTGGCCGACGTGGTCGACGGATCGGCGGAGGGGCACCGGCTGACCGGCATGGCGGGGGTCGCCAACATCGGCCGCGACCGCGACTGGTCGGGGTCGACCTTCAACCAGGCCAATTGGTATGCCTTCGGCAGGCTGGCGTGGGACCCCGATCTCGATCCTGCGGCGATCGCCCGCGAATGGGCGGGGCTGACCTTCGGCAACGATCCGCAGGTGATCGCCACCACGACCGCGATGATGGCGGGATCGCGGGAGGCGGTGGTCGACTATACCGGCGCGTTCGGGCTCGCGCATCTGATGGCGACGGGGCATCATTACGGGCCGGGGCCGTGGGTCGCCGATCTCGCCCGCCCCGAATGGAATCCGACCTATTACCATCGCGCCGACCGCGGTGGCATCGGCTTCGAGCGCGGCGCGAGCGGAAGCGATGCGATCGCCCAATATGCCCCGTCGGTCGCGCGACAACTGGCCAAGCCGGAGACGACGCCGGAGCGCGAATTGCTCTGGTTCCACCATGTCGCCTGGGACCGGCGGATGGCGGACGGGCGGACCTTGTGGGAGGATCTGGTCGCGCATTACGACGCCGGTGTCGCCTATGTCGCGACGATGCAGAGCCAGTGGCAGAGCCTGCGCGGCAAGATCGACGCCGAACGCTGGCAGAAGACCGCGACCTATCTGTCGATCCAGCATCGCGAGGCACGCTGGTGGCGCGACGCCAGCCTCGCCTATTGGATGTCGGTCAACCAGCGCGCGCTGCCTGCCGGCGTCGCGCCGCCCGAACACGACCTCGCCTGGTACAAGGCGCAGAGCTTTCCCTATGCGCCGGGGCACACCTCCTGAACGCCGCCGAAGCGGGGTGCCCGGCGGCACCCCGCCGCCCGTGACACGCCTGTCGTCCCGACAAATCGGTCAGGCCAGCTGGCACTGCATCCGGAAAGACACACCCCGAAACACAATGACATGAATTCATTTGGCCTAACCGGATTGGCATTGACTTGCTGACCAATTCGACGAAGATAGCGCTATCAAGACCGCTGAGACGGGCATGACGAGGACGGGGATGATGATGGCATCGCTGACATTGCTGACGGCCCCCTGCCCCCGAGCGGCTCACGCCCGGCGACCTATCGCCGCGGGCTGAGCCCGCCGCTCCTGCCCTGCCGGCGGTGCGTGCCGCCGGCGACGATCATGACGCGCATCGCCGCAACGAACGGCAGCGCTCCACCAGAGAGGATATTCCAGCCGTGACCACCCGCACCCTTCGCCTGCGTCGCATCGCCCTGTTGTGCGCTACCACGCTCGGCACGCTGAGCGCCCAGATGGCCGCGGCGCAGGCGGTCCCGCCGCCCTCCGAACAGACCCCCGCCGACGGTCAGGACAACGGCCCCGCGGTCGCACCGGCGCCGCAGACCGACGAGACGCAGGGCACGCCGGGTGAGGACATCGTCGTCACCGGCTATCGCTCCAGCCTTGCCAAGGCGACCGACTCGAAGCGCGCCTCGACCGGCTTCACCGATTCGATCTTCGCCGAGGATATCGGCAAGTTCCCCGACACCAACATCGCCGAATCGTTCAACCGCATCCCCGGCGTGACGATCACCCGCGACGTCACCGGCGAAGGCACCAACGTCGCGATCCGCGGCCTCGGATCGAACTTCACCAACGTGACGCTGAACGGCGCGACGATCGCCGTCGCCTCGTCGGGCGCGACCGATGCGCAGGGCACCGACCGTTCGGTCGACCTCAGCTTCTTCCCGACCGACCTGTTCACCAAGCTGACCGTCAACAAGAGCTATACCGCCGACCTGCTCGAAGGCGGCGCGGCGGGCAATATCGACCTGCGCTCGGCGCGGCCGTTCGACCGCAACAGCTCGTTCCTCGCATATAATATCCAGGGCACCAAGCAGACGCCGGAAGACCGGATCGGCGCGCGCGGCTCGCTGATCGGCAGCTGGCGCAACGATACGTTCGGCATCCTCGCCGGCGTATCGGCACAGCGGCTGTTCACCGAAACGCGCGGGTTCGAGACGATCGGCTACACCAACCCGGCGCTGACCGCGGCACAGTGCGGCGCGACCTCGGGCTGCAACACCACCGGCGGCGGCAACTGGACGATCCCGGCGACGGTGCCGGTCGGCGCCGGCGCAGGTCTGGTCGCCGGCACGACGATCGACCGCGCCTTCCTGCTCGCCAACAATCCCGGCGCGACGATCCAGCAGATCGACAACGGTCTGATCCCGCGCCTCGGCCGCACCGCCAACATCCGCGGCCCGCGCGATCGCCTCAACGCGATCCTCAGCGCCGAATGGCAGCCGACCGACACGCTGCATTTCTATATCGATGGTCTGTACGGCTATAAGAAGAACGACCTGATCCGCGAGGACATGGCGTGGATCGGCCGCAACGGCGCGACCATCCCGACCAACCTGACCTTCGACAAGAGCGATTGCAGCGCGGGCTGCACCGTCACCGGCGGCACCTTCGCCAATGCGCAGTTCTTCGACGAATTCCGCCCCTATATCGAAACCACCAAGCTGTTCAGCGTCAATCCGGGCGGTGAATGGGAGATCAACGACAAGCTCAAGCTGACGCTGCAGGGCAATTACGCGCGTTCGACCTTCCACCGCGAGAACCCCACCGTCGGCATGACGACGCCGCTCGGCGTCGGCAACACCGTCACCTATTCGAACACCGGCGGCATCCCGACGATCACCAGCTCGCTGGACCTCAACGATCCCAACAACTTCGGCTGGTACACCGGCAGCCGCGTCAGCGTGAACGACGAGCGCCGGCTCAACGTCAACAAGGGCTTCCGTGGCGACCTCGTCTGGGGCGACAAGTCGCTCAACCTCAAGGTCGGCGGCTCGTTCGACGACATTTCGCGCCGGATCAGCAGCTTCGATGCGTCGCAGCAGTGGCAGAACGCGGTCTGCGGCAACAATCCGAGCGTCTACGTGCCCTCGCCGAACACCCAGCCGCCCTGCGAAGGCCTGTATGCGCCGGGTGCGGCACCGGCCGGCTATCCGACCTATCCGGGCCTCGGCACCGGCTACAGCAGCGGCCTGACCGGTCCGGTCACCTATGGCGGCTCGCTCGTGCCGAACAGCGCCGCGCCGACCTATCTGAAGCCCGGCCCCGCCGGTTTCGTGACGGTCGACTTCCCGGCCTTTGCCGCAGCGACCAACTACAACTTCTACCACGACAATGCGCCCGAGAGCGGCTCGTCGACGACGGGTGCGAGCGGCGGCACGATCCGCGAGGTCAACAAGGGCCTGTTCGCCACGATCAACGGCGCGCAGGAGCTCGGCGGCAACACGCTGCGCTTCAACGTCGGCTTGCGCTACGTCAACACGATCCAGACGATCTCGGGCCGCGTCTCGGTTCCCGATCCGCGCAACACCACCGCGACCGGCGGCACGCTGCCCGACGGCAGCCGCTATCCGAACATCGTCAACATCGCCGAGACCCGCAACGTCTATTCGGAGTGGCTGCCCGCAGCGACCTTCGCCTATGACGTCAGCGAACATGCGGTGGTCCGCGTCGCCGGATCGCGCACGATGACCCGCCCCGATCCCTCGGCGCAGCTGCCGGGCGTCAACTTCAGCGCACCGTCGGCCGACCAGGCGTCGATCGGCAACCCGGCCCTCGCCCCCTATCTGTCGACCAACCTCGACCTCGGCTTCGAATATTACACCGGCCGTGAGGGTGTGATCAGCTTCAACGCCTTCCGCAAGTCGATCGAAGGGTTCACCACCACCGCGATCAACACGGTGCCGTTCGCGAACCTCGCGCAATATGGCATCACCTACGATACGCTGAACCCGACGCAGCAGATCGCGCTCAACTCGCGTGGCGGCCCGACGGCGGCGCAGGTGCAGGTGACCTCGCAGGTCAACGTGCCCAACAAGCTGACGATCAACGGCCTCGAATTCCAGTGGGTGCAGCCGCTCGACTTCCTGACCCGCCACATCGGCATCACCGGCTTCGGCTTCAACGCCAATGCGACGGTGGTCGATCAGCGCAGCGACGGCCCGGCGACGGCGTTCGGCGTGGCACCGTTCACGTATAACATCACCGGCTATTACGAGAAGAATGGCGTGATGCTGCGCGTCTCGACCACCTCGCGCGAAGGATCGCAGAGCAGTGGCCTGGCGCAGAACGGCATTCCGGCGGCGGCGCTGTACGGCACCGACTATACGACCTACGACTTCTCGTCGTCGTTCGACCTCGACAAGATCTTCGGGTTCGCCGGCGCGCCGCAGCTTACCATCAACGTCGCCAACTTCACCAATGCGACGCTGCGGTCGTACTTCCAGTTCGAGAATGCGACCTTCACCCAGTACAAGCCCGGCCGTCAGTTCCTCGTCGGCCTGCGCGGCACCTTCTAGGTCGCGACAGAGAGGTACCGGCATGGCGATCACCAGACGCGATTGGATCGGCGGGGTGATCGCCGCCGGGCTGCTCGACGGCCCGCTCGCCGCAGCGGTGCGGTTCGACCGGCGCACGGCGGGGTTCGACATCACCCTGGCGGGCGGCGGCGTCACGCCCGTCTTCGTCGATGCGGAAGACTGGGCCGGCGTGCGGCGCGCCGCTGCCGATCTCGCCGCCGATATCGGCCGGGTGACCGGCACCGCGGCGCCACTGCTGACCGATCCTGCAAGGTTGGCGCCGCGGATCATCCTCGTCGGCGCGCTCGGCCAGTCGCCATTGATCGACCGGCTCGCCGCCGCCGGGACGATCGACGTCGCCGACGTGCGCGGGCGCTGGGAGGCGTTCGCCGTCCAGACCGTCGCCCATCCCTTTCCCGGCGTCGCCGAGGCGTTGGTCATCGTCGGCAGCGACAAGCGTGGCGCGATCTACGGTGCCTATGATCTGTCGCGGATCATCGGCGTCTCACCCTGGTATTGGTGGGCGGACGTGCCGGTGACGCGCCGTGCGCATGTCAGTGTCGCCCGCGGCCGCTATGTCGAGGGGTCACCCGCGGTCAAATATCGCGGCATCTTCCTCAATGACGAGGCGCCGTGCCTGTCGGGCTGGACGACGGAAAAGTTCGGCGGGATGAACGCCGACTTCTACGGCCGGTTGTTCGAACTGCTGCTGCGGCTGCGCGCCAATTACCTGTGGCCGGCGATGTGGAACAACGCCTTCGCCGTCGACGATCCGCGCAACGCGCCGCTCGCCGACGAATATGGCATCGTCATGGGCACCTCGCATCACGAACCGATGATGCGCGCGCACAAGGAATGGACCGACCACCGCGCCAACTATGGCAACGGCGAGTGGAATTACGCGACCAACCGCGACGGCGTCCGCCGCTTCTTCGACGAAGGCATCGTCCGCAACGGCGCCAAGGAATCGATCGTCACGATCGGCATGCGCGGCGACGGCGACGTCGCGCTGGAGAGCACCGGCAACCTCCAGTCCGACATCCATCTGCTCGAAACGGTGATCGCCGACCAGCGCGCCATCATCGCGCAGCGCACCGGCAAGCCCGCCGACCAGACGCCGCAGGTGTGGGTACTGTTCACCGAAGTCTACAAATATTACGACGCCGGGCTCAAGCTGCCCGACGACGTCACGCTGATGTTCGCCGACGACAATGTCGGCAATCTGCGCCGCCTGCCCCTTCCCGCCGAGCGCGGCCGGCGTGGCGGCTTCGGCATCTATTTCCACATGGACATGCACGGCGGTCCGTTCGCCTATCAATGGATCAACTCCAATCCGCTGCCCAAGATCTGGGAGCAGATGAACCTCGCCAACCGCTATGGCGCGAACGAGATCTGGATCGCCAATGTCGGCGACCTGAAGCCGCTCGAACTGCCGATCGACTTCTTCCTGGCGATGGCGTGGAAGCCGGCGAAGGTCGACAAGGACAGGATCGCGCAATGGACGCGCGACTGGGCGGAACGGCAGTTCGGCCCCGATCATGCCGCCGAGATCGCCGACCTCGTCACCCGCTACGCCAAATATAACGCGCTGCGGAAACCCGAGCAGCTCCGCCCCGACACCTTCAGCCTCGACCAGTATCGCGAGGCCGAGCGCGTGGCCGACGCCTGGACCACGCTGCTCCGCCGCGCCGACCGGCTCGAGCCGTTGCTCCGCCCCGATCAGCGCGACGCTTATTACCAGCTGGTGCTCTATCCGGTGCGCGCCTGCGCCAATCTCACGCTGATGTACATCGCCGCGGCGCGCAACGCCCGCAACGCGCGGCAGGCGCGCGCCAGCACGCGCGCCGAGGCGGAGGAGGTCCGGCGGCGCTTCCTCTACGATCATCAGCTGCGCGACACCTACAATCACGTCCTGGCCGGCGGCAAATGGAACCACCTGATGGACCAGACGCACATCGGCTATTTTGACTGGTATCCGCCCGAGAACGACATCATGCCGCCGGTCGCCGATCTCGACCTCACCGGGGTCGCGGGGTTCGGCGTCGCGGTCGACGGTGACGATCGGTCGTGGCCCGGCTTCTACCTGCCGCCGGTGCTGCCGACGCTCGACAGCCTGACGCGGCGGCCGACCTATCTCGAAGTCTATCCGCGCGGGGCAGCGCCGATCGCGCCGGTCGTGCGCGCGGACCAGCCGTGGGTGACGCTGCGCGAGGGACCGGCGTTCGGCGTCTCGCCGCGCGAACGGCGCTATTGGATCGACATAGACTGGGCACACGCGCCGGTCGGCCGGTCTGAGGCGGCGGTGACGGTCAGCGACGCGGGCGTCACGATCACCGCCAAGCTGACCGCGATCCGCGCCACCGCGCAGCAGGAGCGCGACGCGCGCGGCGCTTACGGCGGGCTTGCCGGCACCTTCGCGGTGCCGGTGACCGCCTCCGCGAGGCGGACGGTCGTCGACGGCGTGCGCTGGGAGGCGATCCCCGATTACGGCCGCGTGGCGGCGGCGATGTCGGTCTTCCCGGTCGATGCGGCTCCGGTCAGCGACCCGGCCCGCGCGCCGCGCCTGGAATATGACGTCTACCTCGCCGCGGCCGGGGCGTATCACGTCGATCTCGTCACCGGCGCGACGCTGGAGACGATCCCCGGTCGCACGCTCGGCGTAGCGGTGGCGCTCGACGACGGGCCGTTCGCCGTCAAATCGGTGTTCGGCGGGCCGGAGGGCGTGGCGCAGGATTTCCTCGGCGACCAACACCCGGTGACGACCGCGAACAACGCGCGGACGATGCGCTTCACCGTCACCGCGCACCGCGCGGGACGCCACCGGCTGGTCGTCGCGATGATCGACCCGACGATGGTGATCCAGACGATCGCGGTGTCGCAAGGGCCGACCAAGCCCAGCTATTTCGGACCGCCCTCGCCCGATCATATCTAGCCGCCAGCGGCGGGAGCGATGCGGCGCCTGGTCGGTGGCGCGCCGTAATCGACGGCAACGTGGTTGACGCTTTCTAATCCTCTATAATGAATCCGTGATCGACGAGGTGCGCCGCATCTCGCCGACCGTCGAACTTCAAATGGCGCCACCCACCGGTGCCATGACGATGCCTGCTCCGGCAGCGGAGGGGGCATTCCTGCATTGCACAAGGCTGACTTATGCGCGTCACCATCCGGGCGAAGCTCGTCTGCGTCTTTTCCGTCCTCATCCTGCTGTTGCTGGCGATCGTCGGCATCGGCATCTCGCGGTTCGAGATCATGGATCGGGCGATCAGCGACGTCATCGCCGGGCCGACGACACGCGCCATTCGCGCCTTGAGCTTTGACGAAGCCCTGCATGACGTGATGCTGGATGCGCGCGACATGACGCGATCCACCGACGATCTCGGCAGCCAGCACCGGTATGAGACGATGAAGCAACAGCGCGTCGTGGCGCAGCGCCTGCTCGATACCGCGCTCGCGCAGGCAACGCCGCTCAACCGGTCGCGATGGACCGGGATCGCCGATCGCTGGGCGCGTTATGTCGTCGTCAATGACGCGGTCGCCCATCTGGTGCTGGCGCATCGCAATGCCGAGGCGGCGACACTGGCGGCCGACAAGGGCAGCCGGCTCGGCGGCGAGATGATCGCGATCTCCAAGGAGCTGGTCCGGATCAACCAGAAGCGGCTCACCAATGCGAGCAGCAGGATGCATCGGCTGCGCAGCAGCTCGCGCCTGACGTTGCTCGTCGCAGCGGTGCTCGCGCTGCTCGTCGCGATCGGCGGCGCCTTGTGGGTGTCCTCCTATATCATCACCGGGTTGCGCCGGGTGCGCGGGCTGATCGACGCCGTGGCGGTCGGCGACCTCGACCGTCAGGTGCATCTGGGCGGCAACGACGAGATCCGCGATCTGGCCGACGGCGTCGCGAACATGACGACCGCGCTGCGCCAGTCCGCCGACCTCGCCGACCGGATCGCCAGCGGCGATCTCACCGTCGAGCATCGGCCGCTGTCGGAGCGGGACCGGCTCGGCAAGGCGCTGGTGACGATGATCGCGACGCTGCGGGAGGTGGTCGGCCGGACGCATCGCGCCGCGGATCAGGTCGCGGCGGGAAGCCAGACGCTGTCCGCCTCGTCCGATCAGCTCAGCCAGGGCGCGACCGAACAGGCCGCCGCCGCCGAACAGGCCTCCGCATCGATGGAGCAGATCGCCGCCAATATCCGCCAGAATACCGACAATGCCGGCCAGACCGAAGACATCGCCCGCCATTCGGCGCGCAACGCCGAGACGACCGGCGCCGCGGTCCAGCGAGCGGTCGCGGCGACCCATGCGATCGCGCAGAAGATCCGCATCGTCCAGGAACTGGCGCGGCAGACCGATCTGCTCGCGCTCAACGCCGCAGTCGAGGCGGCGCGCGCCGGCGATCACGGCAGGGGCTTTGCGGTGGTCGCCGCCGAGGTCCGCAAGCTCGCCGAGCGCAGCCAGCAGGCGGCCGGCGAGATCGACGGCATGGCGACCGACACCGTCGCCGCCGCGTCGCAGGCGGAAGAGATGCTGACGCGCCTCGTCCCCGACATCCGCCGCACCGCCGAGCTGATCGCGACGATCAGCGCCGCCTGCCGCGAACAGGATGTCGGCGCGACGCAGGTCAGCCAGGCGATCCAGCAGCTCGACACAGTGACGCAGCAGAATGCCGCCGCCTCGGGGGATATCGCGGCAACCGCCGAAACGCTCGCCACGCAGGCGGAGCAGTTGCAGCGGGCCATCGGCTATTTCCGCCTGCCCTCCGACACCGCCACGCGCCGGAGCGACGTGCCGGCCATCGTCCGTCGCACCGTGGCGCCCCCGGCGCGCACGTTGCAGGCGGTGTCGTCATGGTGATCGTATGCGACGGGGCCGGTGCTGGCGTTCGGGCCGCTCCGCTACCCCTCAACCTCTTGAAGACGTAACGGGACACTGCAGAAGTCTTGGCGTTGTTCGATACGCGTCGTCACCCCCGGCTGTGTGCGGGACCTTTGCAAAAGTCGCTTGGCGTGATTCAGTGTCCTGACGTGAGGTTTGGGAGATGTGGCGATGCATCGGGCTGAGGGCACGGGCGGTTTTGCCGAGGCGCTGGTCGTGGGGGGCGGCAATGCGCGGCTGGAACGGATCGGGGTGCTGATGGACTGGTCGCGGGTGGAGGCGTTGCTGGCGCCGATCCATGCGCACCGGACGACACGGCCTGCCTTTCGGCCTTTGTCGCTGTTCAAGGTGCTGTTGCTGGAGGGATGGCACGGCCTGTCGGACCCGGCGATGGAGGAGGCGTTGGGCGACCGCCTGTCGTTCCGCAGGTTCTGCGGCCTGCCGCTTGATGAAGCCGTGCCGGACCACAGCACGATCAGTCGCTTTCGCAGCCTGCTGTCGCGAGACGGGCTGATCGAGCAGCTGTTCGATGAGGTGGTGCGCCAGCTCGACGCGCATGGATTGGTGGTCAAGGCGGGTACGATGGTGGATGCCACGCTGATCGCCTCGGCGGCGGCCGAGCCGCCGCGCCAGCGCGGTGGGGGCCGCTCGGTGGTGGATCCGGATGCGGCCTGGCAGAAGCACGCCAGCGGCAAGGCGTGGTTCGGCTACAAGCTGCACGTCGGGGTCGACCGGCACAGCCTGATCGTGCGCCGGGCGCTTCTCACTCCGGCCAACATCGCCGAGGTCGAGCATGGTCATGACCTGGTGTCGGGCGACGAGGCGGCGGTGTGGGCGGACAAAGGCTATGTCGGCCCGCGGCTGCGCGCGCGTCTGGCCCGGGACGGCATCCGCGACCGGACCCAGCAGCGCGCGCAGCGCGGCCATCCGCTTACCCCCCGCCAGAAGCATCGCAACGCCCTGATCGGGCGGGTGCGGGGCCGGATCGAGGGCGTGTTCGGCACGCTCAAACGATCCTACGGCCTGCGGCGCATGCGCTTTCTCGGTCTTGCGCGAAACCGCTGCGCCACCTTGCTTACCCTGATCGCCTGGAACCTCAACCGCGCCGTCGCACGCGCCTGAGCCCCGCCGGCCCGCAGGCCCGCAGGCCCGCAGGCAGATCAGAGCTCCTCCTGCGCCCTGGCATACCCGCGCCAAAATGCTGCTGCCGGCGCGCTTTGTTCCACTCGTAAGATACCGCCTCAGACGAACCGTCACGGCTTTCGCAAAGGTCCCGCTGTGTGCCGGGGTCCACCGTATCGCTCAATCGACGGCTTACGCCCGCGCCGAACCGCCAAGGCCGGAACCTGTCCGGCATGGCGGAGGGGGTTTGCAGACGTTTCCCATGCTCGAGACTCCCATAGCCTGTTGGAACAAGGTCCGCATTCCGCGCGCCGCGCAAAGCGCACCTTTTCCCCGGCAACGGCCATTCGAGCGAACCGACGGGTTGTCTGACCGCGCGCAGGCCCGATACTGAGCCCTCCCCTCCCCAGAAGGACCCGTGTTGGAAGCCGTATCGATCGTCCTGTTCCTGTTGCTCGCCGTGGTGATGAGCGGCGCCTTGTCGCGGATGCTGCCGGTGGCGGTGCCGACGCCTTTGGTGCAGATCCTGCTCGGTGCGGTGATCGGCCTGTCGACCTCCTACCGGGTCGCGCTCGATCCCGAGCTGTTCCTGCTGCTGTTCCTGCCGCCGTTGCTGTTCCTCGACGGCTGGCGCATCCCCAAGGACGAATTGCTCAAGGACCTGTCGACCGTCGTCGAGCTGGCGCTCGGCCTGGTGCTGCTGACGGTGCTCGGCATGGGCGTGTTCATCCACTGGATGATCCCGGCGATGCCGCTCGCGGTCGCCTTCGCGCTCGCCGCGGTGGTGTCGCCGACCGATCCGATCGCGGTGTCGGCGATCGCCGCGCGCGTGCCGATCCCCAAGCGGATGATGCACATCCTGGAGGGTGAATCGCTGCTCAACGATGCCTCCGGCCTGGTCTGCCTGCGTTTCGCGATCGCCGCGGCGCTGACCGGCACCTTCTCGCCGACCGCGGCGGCGACGAGCTTCCTGTGGGTTGCGGGCGGCGGGCTGGCGATCGGCGTCGGCGTCACCCTGGTGGTGACGCGGATCAAGGCGTGGGTGTCGCGACGCTTCGGCGAGGAGCCGGGGTCGCAGATCCTCGTCAGCCTGCTGATCCCCTTCGGCTGCTATCTGCTCGCGGAGCATCTGGAAGCCTCGGGCATCCTCGCCGCGGTGGCGGCGGGCATCACCATGACCTTCGCGGAGATTTCGCGGCAGGCACTGGCGACGACGCGGATGCGCCGTCATTCGGTGTGGGACACGATCCAGTTTGCGCTCAACGGCATCATCTTCGTGCTGCTCGGCGAGCAATTGCCCGGCATCCTGGCCGGCGCGCGCGCGACCGTGCTGCTGACCGGGCATCACGATGCGGGCTGGCTCGGCCTCTACGTGCTGGCGATCGTCGCCGGGCTGGCGCTGCTGCGGTTCGGCTGGGTGTGGGTATCGCTGCGGCTGACGCTGCTGCGCCGGCAGCGGACGAGCGAGGCGACGCTGCACAGCCCGAGCTGGCGGCTGGTCGCGGCAATGTCGCTTGCCGGCGTACGCGGCGCGATCACGCTGGCGGGCGTGCTGACCATCCCGCTGATGCTGACCGACGGCAGTCCCTTTCCGGCCCGCGATCTCGCCATCTTCCTCGCCGCGGGGGTCATCATCGTCTCGTTGGTGCTGGCCAGCATCGCCCTGCCGATCCTGCTCAACGGCCTGACCATGCCGGCCGAACCCTCGCGCCAGGCGGAGGAGGATGCGGCCCGCGTCGCTGCGGCGGAGGCGGCGATCATGGCGATCGAACGCGCGCAGCACGCGCTCGCCGAACGCGACGGCCATGCCGATGTCTATGCCGCGGCGGGAACGCGGGTCATGGACGTGTATCGCGAGCGGATCGAGAGCCGCAGCAAGGGCGCGCGCGTCGCGGCGGCGGCGCGACGGCAGGACCAGCTCGAACGCGACTTCCGCCTCGCCGGGATCAAGGCGGAGCGCGCCACGGTGGTCGCCCAGGTGCGCGAACGCGCGATCGGCAGCGCGACCGCGCAGAAGCTGATGCGCGAGCTCGACCTGCTGGAGGCCCGATACCAGAATTGACGCGCGGCGGGTGCGGATCGTCGGCGACCTGACGTGTCGGGGCTCGCGCTAGCGGCTCGGGGTGTCCGCCCGCCCGATGCCGCCGCCATTCTGCTTGGCCTGATAGAGCGCGGCATCGGCGCGCGCGACGAGTTCGTCGAGGTCGCTCGCGCCGCCATCGGCGGTGACGAAGCCGAGGCTGACGCCGATCTCGATCTGATGCGCGTTGATCTGATAGGGCGCCATGATCCGGCGGACGAGCGTGCGGGCGAACTGGTCCGCCTCGCTGGCGGTGCGCACGTCGGACTGGAGGATGACGAATTCGTCGCCGCCGACGCGCGCCGCCGTGTCGTGCGGATGCAGCACCGACCGGACGCGGTCGCCGACCGCGGCGAGCAGCGCGTCTCCGGTCGGGTGGCCGTAGTGATCGTTGACCGGCTTGAACGCATCGAGGTCGATGCAATGGATCGCGATGTCGCGGGCGGCGCGCGGGCGGCTGACGAACGCCTCGCGCAGCCCGAGCCGGTTGGGAAGAAGGGTCAGCGGATCGACGCGCGCCAGCGCCGCCATCGCCTGACGGGTGATGATCTGCTGCCGGGTCGCCCGGTAGAGGTGGCGGATGCTCTGCATCGCGGCGAGCATGAAGCAAAGCAGCGCGACGGCGAGCAGCCGGTACGCGCTATTGTCATGCTGCGCCGCGGCGGCGGCGATCGGCAAGGCGCTGCCCACGAGGCAGGCGGCGGCGAGCCACGGCCGGATCGAGGTATGCGCGACCAGACCCGAGCAATAGCCGAACAGCAATCCCATCGCGAGCATCTGCAACAGCACCGCATCGAACGTGAAGGCGCGGGCGCCGAGCAGGCCGAGGGCGAGCGCGGTGCCGAGGCTGAGGACGGCGAAGGCCTGCGCCCAGCCGGAATGCGCCTCTGCCGCCTCTCCGGCCCAGACGTGGTGCGCCGCGATCAACGCCAGCTTGGCGAGCAGGCAGGCGACGGCGACACTAAGCGCCGCCGTGGCGAGGCGATCGGAAAGCTCCCAGGCGATCCGTCCGCCGAGCGCGGCGAGGATCGCGCCCATCGCCGCATTGGGCAAGGCGGTGGCAAACAGAGCGTGACGCAGCTCGTTCCGCACCGATTCGGTAGCAGCACCGCGGGGGGAAGGCATGGTCATGATCGTGACGTACCGTCGTCCACCAAAAAAATATATTAAACTTGATACGGGTCTTTTCCGCTCGGCAAGCAAACTCCGCGGGCGAAAGTATGTCAGTTACGGACATGAAAGATTGCCGGCGGTGCGATTAGCCGCGGTCGGCGCCGATTTGTTCGCTACTTCTATACCATCTTGGGCGCATGGTCGCTGCATGACCGGCCTAATCTTCCGCTTGCGACGGCTGCGCCATTCGGATCAGGCGATCGCCGCCGCGGTGCGCGAAACCCTGGTCGAATCGCTCTATGCCTCGCCACAGTCGCTGGTGATCGGTGCGCTAACCAGCAGCGCGATCGTCGGCATCGTCGCGGCGGTGAGCCGTGCGCCAGTGCTGATCGCCTGCGCCGTCGCGGTGACGATGCTCGCTGCGATCCGCATCGCCGATGCGGTGCGGCTGTATCGCCGCACCGCGACGCTGTCGCTGCCGAGCGGCGTGTGGGCGCGGCGGCAGGAGCTGATCTACCGCCTCGGCGCGCTCGGCTATTCGGCGCTGCTCGGCGGCTTTGCGATGCTGACCCTCGTCCAGAGCGACAATGGCGTGCTCCACCTGCTCGCGGTGACGATGTCGATCGGCTATGCCGCCGGCATCGCCGGGCGCAACGCCGGGCGGCCGTGGATCGCGCTCGCGCAATTATGCTTCGCGTCGTTGCCGATCGCGATCGGGCTGATTGCCTCGTTCGATCCGCTCAAGATCGCGCTGGCGGTGGTGATCCTGTTGTTCATCGTCGCGATGATGGACATCACGCTTCAGACCTATGGCGTCATCCTCAAGGCGACGGTGGCGTCGCGCGAGAAAGCGGCGCTCGCCGAACATCATGCCGCGATGGCACGACGCGACGACCTGACCGGCGTCGCCAATCGCACCGCCTTTCGCGAACAGTTCGAGACTCGGTTGCAGCGGCTGGCCCAGGGCGACCGGCGCCTGGCGATCCTCTGGATGGACCTCGACCGATTCAAGGAGATCAACGATTCGTTCGGCCATCTCGCCGGCAATGCGCTGCTCGCCGGGGTCGCGCGGCGGCTGGACACGGCCTTTGCGGAAGAAGGTATCGTCGCGCGGCTCGGCGGCGACGAATTCGCGGTGGTCTGTGCGGTCGCGCAGGATGACGAGGCGCTCGCGCTCGGGCGGCAGATCCTCGACCTGGTGTCGCGTCCGGTCGAGCACGGCGGGCGGATGCTCCATGTCGCCGCCTCGCTCGGCATCGCCATCGCCCCCGCCGACGGCAGCGACGCGGATACGTTGCTCAAGAACGCCGATCTCGCGCTGTATCGCGCCAAGGATGGAGGGCGGGGACAGATGTGCCTCTACGAACCGTTGATGGACGAGAAGATCGAACGCAGCCGCACGCTCGCCGCCGAGATGCAGGACGCGCTCGAACGCGGGGAATTCCACCTCGTCTTCCAGCCGATCTACGACCTGTCGGGGCAGCGCATCCTGTCCTGCGAGGCGCTGCTGCGCTGGACGAGCCGCAATTACGGGCCGATCTCGCCCGCGGAGTTCATCCCCATCGCCGAGGACAACGGCCTGATCGTCGCGATCGGCAGCTGGGTGATCCGCGAAGCGTGCCGGCTGGCGAGCCGCTGGCCGGCCGAGGTCAAGATCGCGGTCAACCTGTCGCCGATCCAGTTGCGCGCGCACAATCTGCCGAGCGTCATCGTCGGCGCGCTCGCCGCAAGCGGGTTCGCCGCCGACCGGCTCGAACTCGAAGTCACCGAATCGGTGCTGCTCGAAGATGTCGAGGCCTCGCTTGCCGCGCTCGACGCGATCAACCGGCTGCACGTCCGCACCACGCTCGACGATTTCGGCACCGGCTATTCGTCGCTGAGCTATCTCACCCGCTTCCCGTTCCAGACGCTCAAGATCGACCGGTCGTTCATCGCCGACCTCGAACAGAATCCGGCGTCGGTGGCGATCGTCCAGACGGTGATCGACCTCGCCGCCAAGCTCGGCATGCGCACCGTCGCCGAGGGGGTGGAGACGCAGGCGCAGCTCGATCAGCTGCGGCGGACGCGGTGCGATGCGGTGCAGGGCTTCCTCCTCGCACGTCCGATCCCCGCCGAGCAGGTCACGGCGCTGTTCGCCGAGGCGGCGGGGGGTCGCGACGAAGGGGTCAGGGCGCAGGCGCGGCCCTGACCCGCGCCCGCGCCTAGACCGCGGCCTTGTCGCGCAGCCGGGACTGCGCACCGACGAGCCGGCGCATCAGCTTGAGGTCGGTGTCGGTGAGCCGCAACGCCGCGTCCGCCCACAGATCGACCACCGCCTCCAGCTCGGCGAGGTCGAGCGGGTTGACCGAACGCGATGCCTCGTAGATCGCGCAATGGCCGCTGTGCCGCCGCCGGTTCTGGCGGATATAGGTCTCGACCTCCGCCCTGCCCTGTCCCGGCGCGGCGAGGCCGTGGACGATGCCGAGGTCGTACAATTCCTCGGCGCTGTACGACCGGCCGCTGAGGATCATCTGCTCGGCCCGCGCTGAGCCGAGCCGCCGCGACAGGAAGCAATGCGCGCCCATGCCGGGAAACAGCCCGAAGTTGGTCTCGGGCAGGCCGAAATAGGTGCCGCGTTCGGCGATGACGACGTTGAACGACAGCAACGCCTCGAACCCGCCGCCGAGCGCGTCGCCCTCGACCAGGCCGATGGTGATGATCGGCCGGTCGAGGCTGCGCATGTTGCGGTGGAGGATATGGACGCAGGCCCGGCCGTAGCGGACGAGCGCGTCGCGATCGCCGCGGCGGATATGACCGGCGAACAGGTCGAGGTCGCCGCCGAGCGAGAAGACGCCGGGAAAGCGCGAGCCGAGCACCAGGTACCGGATCGGCATCGTCCCCGCGTCATGCGCGGTGATGATATCGTCCTGCCAATGCGCGAAGGCGGCGAGGAGTTCGGGGTTGAAGCTCGGCCGCGTGCGCTGGTCCATATAGGTCCAGAGCGTCCCGGTCGCCGGATCGAAGGCGGTGGCGAGGTCGGTCAGCTCGAACGGTGCCCGCCGCGCCGATCCCTGCGGGACGATCTGGGCGGACGTGGCGCAATCGGCTGCCTTGACGCCCTGGGTTATCGCGACGGGGGGGGATTCGAGGGGCATGACGACGTCCTTCTGCACGTACAGCCTGGCGCTGCGGTGGCATTCTACGTCTGTTTTGCGTCGGTTCAGTGGTTAATTGAACATCAATCCTGTCACATTCGGGGACGCGCGAATCACATCCGGAACCGCACCGTCCCGCCGATCGTGCGCGGATCGCTCGGCGAACCGAGGATCAGTCCGGAATTGCCGGCCTGCACGGTCAGATTCTGGATATAATCCGCATCGAGCAGGTTGCGCGCCCAGACGATCAGCTCGGTACCGTCGGCGAAGCGATAGCCGATATTGGCGTTGGTGAGATTGTACGCGTCGATCGTCGTGTAGCGCGACAGGCTGGGATCGCCGTTATAGCCGCTGCGCGAGGCGGTATCGACATGCACCACGACCGCACCGCGGCCGATCGGATGCGTATAATCCAGCCCGGCGGTGATCGCGAAGCGCGGCAGCGAGGCAAGCCGGCGCCCGGTCAGACTGCACCGCGTCGTCGCGGCGGTCTGCACCTCGAGCGGGCATGGTCCGGCAGGATAATCGGTGTAGCGCCCGTCGGCATAAGCGACATTGGCCCGCGCGCTGAGGCCCGGCAGCAGCAGCGCCGTAACATCGGCCTCGACGCCCTTCACTGTCACCTCGGGTATGTTGGAGAGGTAGCCGCGCAGCTGCACCGTCTGGGTCAGCGAATTCTCGACTACCGTTGCCTGGAAGTCGTGCACCTTGGTGTAGAAGGCATCGAGGTTGAGGATCAGCCGCCGGTCGAACAGATCGTTCTTAAGTCCGACCTCATAGGTTTCGTTACGCTCGGGCCGCACCACGGCGGTGGCGAGCACCGGCTGGTTGCTGTTGTCGAGCGGCAGGCCCGACATGTTGATCCCGCCCGATTTGAAACCGCGCGCATAGCTCGCATAGGCCAGCGTCGCGTCGCTGACCTGCCAGGCGAGATTGCCGCGCCCCGACAGGCTGCCGTCGCTGTCATGCGCCCGATAGCTTTGCGGCCGCAGCACGCCGAGCCGCGCGCTGATCAATGCCGCATTGGTGACGACGGGCCCGCCGGAGACGGTGGTGGCATAGGAGCCGTCCTTGTCCTCCTGCGTGTAGCGCAGGCCGAGCGTCGCGGTCAGCCGCGGGACGATGCGGTAATTGACTTCGCCGAACGTCGCATAGCTGCGGCTGCGAAAATCGGTGCGGCCGTCCTGACCATAGCCGTCGAGCAGATTGGCCGGGACGGCGGTGTTGTTCGCGCCCGTCGTAATGCCGATCAGATAGCGCGCCGCGGCGGGACCATAGATGCTGATCGGCCGGCCGGTGATCCGCTGACGAAAAGCGTAGAGGCCGACGACATAGGACAATGGTCCGGCGCCATTCGAGGCGAGGCGCAACTCCTGGCTGTATTGATCCTGCCGCGACGGGATATGCTGCGAAAGCTGCACCGGCAGGCCGGTATAGTCGCGATCGTTCTCCGCATCCCAGTTCCAGAAGCGCCAGGCGCTGACCGAGGTGAGCGTCGCGAAGCCGAGGTTCCAGTCGGTGATCGCGCTCACCCCGCCCTCGTTGGTGTCGGTGCCGAGCGGACCGTCGATATCGGTGACGCGGTCATAGGGGTTGGTGCTCGCCGGCGTATAGCCGAACTGCGCGGCAAGTCCGGCGGCGCCGCCGAACTGCCGGTTGGCCGCACGCAGCGAGGTGCCGGTGCGCAGATAGACCTGACCGCAGCAATAGGCCTGGAAGTTGGTGAAATCCGCGATGACGCGCATCTGGATCGCGTCATCGGGCTTGAACAGCAACTGGCCGCGGACCGCCTGCGTCCCGAGCGTGTTGGTGTCGCGCCCGGTGCGGATATTGGCGATCACGCCGTCGCGGCGGGTCGATACCACGGACAGGCGATAGGCGACGCTGTCGCTGATCGGCCCGGAGACCCAGCCCTTGGCCTGGACGAGGTCGTGACTGCCATAGGATAGTTCGGCGAAGCCTTCGCGGGTGAAGCTCGGCGCGCGCGTCGTGATGTTGATCGCGCCGGCGGTGGTGTTCTTGCCGAACAGCGTGCCTTGCGGGCCGCGCAACTCCTCGACCTGCGCAATGTCGGCGAAGTCGAAGGCGGCGGTGGCGGGACGCGCATGATAGACCTGGTCGACGTAGAAGCCGACGCCGGATTCGAGCCCGTCATTGGCCTGACTCACCGCCACCACGCTCGAACCGAGGCCGCGGATGGTGAAGGCGGTGTTGCGCGGATTGGCCGAGCTGTAATTGAGGCTGGGGATCAGCGTCGTCAGCCCCTGCGTGTTGACCGTATAGCTCCGGTCGAGCAGCGCACCGCCGACCACAGACAGCGCCGCGGGAACGCGCTGCTCCTCCTCCGCACGACGCCGGGCGGTGACGATGACCGGGGCGATGCCGTCATCGGCCGTCTCGACCCGCGTCGGATCGCCAGCGGTGGTGGTCTGCGCGGCGAGCGGCGTGGCCAGCGCCGGTACAACGATCGTCGCCAGCAAGCCGGCCAACCTTCTCGACATCGTCACGCACCCCTTTGGCGCGGACACTCCGCGCTCTCTATATCGGGCCGTATATCGACGATGTATTCGTGCGTATATAGAGGTTTATTCGGGCGGCGGCAGCGGCTCGGTGCGCAACAGATCGCGTAGCTGATGATAAGCGGAATGGTCGGCGAGCGTCGCCGCCTGCGCCTCGAGCGCGAGATAGGCCGCGATCACCGCCGCGCCGGTTTCGGTGATGCGCGCACCACGCTCCTGCCCGCCGCCGCGCAGCGTCTCGACCACCGGCGGATCGAAGCAGCGGTTCA
Source organism: Sphingomonas sp. RIT328 (assembly GCF_000632225.1). Lineage (GTDB taxonomy): Bacteria > Pseudomonadota > Alphaproteobacteria > Sphingomonadales > Sphingomonadaceae > Sphingomonas > Sphingomonas kyungheensis. The sequence continues at coordinate 189,646 of NZ_JFYV01000012.1, read as the reverse complement.
TTTCGTCGACCAGCATCCAGGCGCGCCTATAGCTCATCCCCATCGCGCGCGCCGCCGCGGAGATCGAGCCATGCGTCCCGATCGCGGCGAGCAGCTCCGCCTTGCCCGGGCCGAGCGCGAGGGCATCGCCACAGGCCAGCTGCAGCTTTACCCAGAGCGGGCCGAGCTTCATCTCACTTGCCGATCATCACGTCGCTCGCCTTGACGATGACGGTGACCGTATCGCCGATCGCAAGACCGAGGTCGGCGATCGCCTCTTCGGTGATATTGGCGGTGACGATCGTGCCGTTGCCGATGTCGACCTTGATCGCGCCGTTGACCGCTCCCGGCGTGATCGCCGTGACGGTACCGGCGATCTGATTGCGTGCGCTGATTTTCATGGCGGATCCTGCAAGGGTGGTGCGGGCCACGCTACAGCGTTCGATCGAAGGCGGAAACCCGGGACTGGCGGTCGCCCCCGCCGCCCCGTCGGTCAGACCTGTTCGACGCGGAACCGGAAGACGTGCCGCTCGCCGTTGGCCTCGACCGCGAGCGCGACGAATTCGCCGATACGCTTTGGAAACATGCCGATGCACGCTCCCTCGTCGCACGATGGGAGGGAGACATATCGTTAGCCGGTGATGTTTGATGGTGCCGCTTACAGGACTCGAACCTGTGACCCCCGCATTACGAATGCGATGCTCTACCAGCTGAGCTAAAGCGGCACGGGGTGAAGCGACGCGAAGCGCCGTTCGGGGGTGCGCCTAACAGGTCGCATCGCGGCTGACAAGCATCGTCGCGAAGCGAAATTGCTGATCGGCGGCTTTACGACCCGTTTACCACGGAGCGTGCACAAGCGTCGCGACGGGGGCTGGCCCGGCGAAGGAAGGTATGCTCATGGGTATCGCGCGCGGCTATGAGGACGAGCGGGTCGATGGTGACGGCACGATCGATTCGGCCGTCGGCCAGGGTGGCGATGAGGGCGGCGTCGATGAAGGCGGCGTCGGCGATGCGCTGTTCGATCTCGGCGGCGACGAGCGGCGGATGCACGTGCGCGCTTACAATCACTGGGTGTCGCTGCTGAAAGGCCGCCCCTATCCCGGCATCGCCGATCTCCACCCCGAAAGCATCGACGATTTCGGGCCGCACAGCGTGCTGATCGACTTCACCGGCGGCAGCGACGATGCGACCATCGCCTTCCTCGGGCAGGCGCTGCGCGAGGAATGCGGGCTCGACACCGCCATCGTCCGCGTCGCCGACGTGCCCGGGCGCTCGCTGCTGTCGCGGCTGACCGATCACTATTTGCAGATCATCGCGAATCGCGCGCCGATCGGGTTCGAAGCGGAGTTCGTCGGCACGCGCGGCCGGACGACCCTGTATCGCGGCATCCTCATGCCCTTTTCGTCCGACGGCGACGTGATCGACTTCATCTACGGCGTGATCAACTGGAAGGAGATGGTCGACGACGCGACGCAGGCGACGCTCGACGCGGAGCTCGATGCCGCGGTGCGCGCCGCGCCGCGCCCGCCGATCGCGACGCCGGCCTGGGCGGATGGCCCGAGCGGCGGTTTCGACAGCCCGCGCGACGCCGGGGGACGCGGCCACCGCGCCCGCGCCGCGTGGCGGACGCTGCCGGCGCTCGCCTCGGTCGCACTGCCCGCGAGCGATGCCGAATTCGTCGTGCTGCTCGCACGGACGCGCGCCGACGGGACGCTCGATGTGATTCGCCGCTTCGATGATGCGGCGGCGGTCGAGGCGATCGCGGACGCGACCGCCGACTGATCGCCCTGCCCGCATGAATATTGCTTGACCGCGTAATTTTTGCACTGCGGCAAGCCTTGAGGTCCGCGACCCGCGGGAGCATAGGCGATTCATGGCCGACCATAATCAGACCATGGCCGAGGCGCTTGCCGCCCGGCTGACCAAGGGCGCGCTACCGGGAGAGCTGACGGGCTTCGGCGATGCCGAACGCGCCGCCGCCGCCGCGTTCGTCGCGCAGACCGCCGCGCAGCGCCTGCCGGGCACACCGGCGATCGCGCTCGAACCGCTGCCGTCGGACGACGTCCGCCGCCGGATGCGACTCGCGATCGTCAACGACGACATGCCCTTCCTGGTCGATTCGATCGCAGCGTCGATCGGCGAGCAGGACCTCGACATCGATCGCGTCATCCACCCGGTGGTGCGGGTGACGCGCGACGCCGATGGCGTGATGACCGATATCGGCGGTGCCGGCGCACCCGAATCGATGATCTATATCGAGCTGGAACGCGCCGACGCGCGCGACCGGCGCGGGCTGGTCGAGGAGCTGACCGCGGTGCTCGCCGACGTGCGGGCGGCGGTGACCGACTGGCCGCTGCTCCAGCGCGCGATGGCGCGCGACGAGGCGGCGTTGCCGCAGGGCGAAGGCGCGGCGCTGCTGCAATGGTTCCTCGACGGCCAGTTCACGCTGCTCGGCCATCAACTGTGGCGGCGCGACGGCAGCGCCGGTGACGCGCTCGGCATCGCCCGCCATCCGCACCAGACGCCGATGCTCGCCGAGGCGAGCCGCGCGCTGGCGATCGAATGGTTCGAGGCAGGCAATGACGCGCCGCTGCTGCTCAAGTCGAGCCTGATCTCGACGGTGCATCGCGCCGTGCCGCTCGATCTGGTGATCGTGCCGATCGGCAGCGACGGCACGGTCGAAGGCCTGTCGATCCATGCCGGACTGTGGACCAGCGCCGCGCTCAGCGTGCGGCCGCGCGACGTGCCGGTGCTGCGCGCCCGACTCGCCGCGCTCGAGGCGAAATTCGGCTTCGATCCCAAGGGGCATACCGGCAAGGCGCTGACCCATGCGCTGACCGCGCTGCCGCACGACCTCGTCGTCGCTTTCCCGGCGCCGGCGCTGGAAGAGGTGGTGCTGACCGCGATGAGCCTCGCCGACCGGCCGCGGCCGGCGCTGGTGCTGGTGCGATCGGCGCTGGGGCGGCACATGTTCGCCTTCGCCTGGCTGCCGCGCGACGACCTGACCACCGCGCGTCGCGTGCAGATCGCGCAGATGCTGAGCGAGGCGTCGAACGGCGTCGTGCTCAACTGGTCGATCAGCCTCGACGACGGCGTCGTCGCCCTGCTGCGCTATACGATCGACCTGCGCGGCGACGGCCGCATGCCGGAGACCGAGCCGCTCGCCGAGCGCCTGCGCCGGATGGTGCGCGGCTGGGTGTCGGACGTCGAGGCGGCGCTGGCCGAGCAATTGCCCGCGGCGCGTGCGGCGCGGCTGGCGCTGCGCTGGGCCAATGCCTTCCCCGCCAATTACCGCAACGTCAGCACCGCGAGCGAGGCCGCCGCCGACATCCTGCGCATCGCGACGCTCGACGATCCCGCGGCGCGCTCGGTGCGCATCTTCCCGGCAGTGCCCGGTGAGGACCGGCGGCTCAAGATCTACAAGCTCGGCGGCGCGCTCGCGCTGTCCGACGCGGTGCCGGTGCTGGAGAATTTCGGCTTCCGCGTGATCGGCGAACTGCCGACGCGGCTGCGCGAGGACGCCAATACCTTCGTCCACGAATTCGTCGTCGAGATCGACGCGACCGCCGAGGCGCAGGACGCCGCGGTGCTGGAGGGCGCGATCGCCGCGGCGCTGGAAGGCGCGGCGGAAAACGACGCGTTCAACCGGCTGATCGTCGATGTCGGGCTGGCGCCGCAATCGGTGGTGCTGCTGCGCGCCTGGTTCCGCTATCTGCGGCAGGCGGGGCTGCCCTATGGCCTGACCACGGTGGTCGATGCGTTGCGGCGGGCGCCCAAGCTGACCAAGGCGCTGATCGCCCGCTTCGCCGCGGCGCATGACCCGGCCGTTGCCGGCGACGTCGCCGCGGCGGACGAGGTGATCGAGCGCGGACTCGATGCGGTGTCGGCGATCGACGACGATCGCATCCTGCGCGCCTATCGCAACCTGATCGCCGCCTGCCTGCGTACCAATGCCTTCGCTCCCGCCGCGGCAGAAGCGCTGGCGTTCAAGCTCGACAGCCACCTCATCCCCGGCCTGCCCGCGCCAGTGCCGTGGCGCGAGGTCTGGGTCTATTCGCCGCGCGTCGAGGGCATCCATCTGCGCGCCGGCCCGGTCGCGCGCGGCGGCCTGCGCTGGTCCGACCGGCGCGACGATTTCCGCACCGAGATTCTCGGGCTGATGAAGGCGCAGCGCGTCAAGAACGCCGTCATCGTGCCGACCGGCGCCAAGGGCGGTTTCTATCCCAAGCAGCTCCCCTCCCCCGCGCTCGACCGCGACGCGTGGCTGGCCGAGGGGACGGAGAGCTATCGGATCTTCATCCGCTCTTTGCTGTCGATCACCGACAATATCGTCGAAGGCCGCGTCGTCCATCCGGCCGGCGTCCGCGTGCTCGACGGCGAGGACCCCTATTTCGTCGTCGCCGCCGACAAGGGCACCGCGACGTTCAGCGACGTCGCCAATGCGCTGGCGCTGGAGCGCGACTTCTGGCTCGGCGACGCCTTCGCCAGCGGCGGCAGCGTCGGCTACGATCATAAGGCGATGGGCATCACCGCCAAGGGTGCCTGGGTTTCGGTCCAGCGGCATTTCGCCGAGCGTGGCGTCGACGTGCAGAGCCAGCCGATCACCGTCGTCGGCTGCGGAGACATGTCGGGCGACGTGTTCGGCAACGGCATGCTGCTGTCCAAGGCGTTGAAGATCGTCGCGGCGTTCGACCATCGCCATATCTTCCTCGATCCCGATCCCGACCCGGCGGCGAGCTGGGAGGAGCGTGCGCGCATGTTCGCGCTGCCGCGGTCGAGCTGGGCGGATTATGACGCGGCGCTGATCAGCGAAGGCGGCGGCGTCTGGGCGCGCAGCGAAAAGGTGATCAAGCTGTCGCCGCAGGTCCAGGCGGCGCTCGGCGTCACCGCGACGCAGCTGGATCCGGCCGCGCTCATTTCGGCGATCCTCAAGGCCCCTGCCGACCTGCTCTGGTTCGGCGGCATCGGCACCTATGTGAAGGCGGCGGCGGAGAACAACGTCGCGGTCGGCGATCCGGCCAACGACCGGTTGCGCGTCAATGCCGAGGAATTGCGCGTCACCGCGATCGGCGAGGGCGCCAATCTGGGCGTGACGCAGGCGGCACGCATCGCCTTCTCGACCCGCGGCGGGCGGATCAACACCGACTTCATCGACAATTCGGCCGGCGTCGATTGTTCGGACAATGAGGTCAACATCAAGATCGCGCTCAACCGCGAGATGAACGAAGGCCGGCTCGGCTTCGAGGAGCGCAACACGCTGCTCGCCAGCATGACCGACGATGTCGCGCACCTCGTACTCGAGGACAATCGCCTGCAGACGCTGGCGCTGTCGATCGCCGAGGCGGACGGTGCGGCGGCGATCCCGAGCTACGTCCGCGTCATCGAGATCTTCGAAGCCAGCGGCCGGCTCGACCGCGCCGTCGAAGGGCTCGCCGCCAACGAGGATCTGCTGCGCCGTGGCCAGGAGGGCCAGGGCCTGACGCGTCCGGAGCTCGCGGTGCTGCTCGCCACCGCCAAGCTGGCGTTGCAGGACGGGATCGAACATGCGTCGCTGGCGATGGCGCCCGAACTCGCGCCCTATCTGCACGGCGCCTTCCCGCCGGCGATGCAGCGCGACTTCGCGCAGGCGATCGACACGCACCGGCTGCGCGGGCAGATCGTCGCGACCAAGCTCGCCAATCGCATCGTCAACCGGCTCGGCATCCTGTCGCCGTTCGAACTCGCCGAAGAAGAGGGCGCGGCGATCGCCGATATCGCAGCGATGTTCGTCGTCGCCGAACGCATCTTCGGGCTCGACGCCTTGTGGGCGGAGATCGAACGCGCCGCGATCAGCGAGGGCGCGCGCATCGCGCTGTTCAACGAGGTGGCGGTGGCGACGCGTTCGCATATCGCCGATCTGCTGCGCGCGTCGGCGCCGGGAACCTTGCCGGGGGCGGTGCTCGACCGGCTCGGCAGCGGCGTCGCGCAGCTCGAACGGCAGACTGCCTCGCTGCTGCTCGAGGAAGCCAGTGCGCAGAGCGCGCGCATCGCCGCGCAGCTGGAAGCGGCGGGTGCCCCGACCGATCTCGCGCAGCGGGTGGTGCGCCTGTTCGACCTCGACGGCGCGGTCGGTCTGGCGGCATTGGGCGAACAGCTCGGTTTCGACGAGATCGAACTGACGCGGGCGTTCACGCATCTCGGTCAGGCGCTCGGGCTCGACTGGGCGCAGGCGACCGCGGCGCGGATCGTGTCGAGCGATCCGTGGGAGCGGCTGCTGCTCGCCGGCCTCGCCCGCGATTTCCAGCAGCAACGGCTGGAGTTCCTCGCCCGCAACGGCGGCGGCGATCCGCGCGGCGCGGTCACCGCCTGGCTCACCGCCAATGCGGCGCGTGTCGGCCAGTTCAAGGCGGTGATCGATCGCGCCCGCCATGCGGCACAGCCCAATGCGGCGATGCTCGCGCAGATCGCGGGTCAGGCGCGGGTGCTGCTCGGCCGCTGACGCTGATCCAAGGGGGCTTCCGCGACCGGTTTCGATCGCGGAAGTCCCCTTTGTCACCGCGTCGCGGTGCGACCGCCGCGAGCCGAGGCGGCCTTGCTGCGCCATTCGCGGGCGCGCCACCACATGATGATCCCGGTCACCGCCAGCACCGCCGGTGCGATGCCGCCGAGGAAGATCACGATCTGCCAGACGATCCCCATCCCGCCGCCGTCGTGGAGGCGACGCATCGTCCGCGCCAGCCCGCCCGGCCGCCGCGCCGGCGCCGCGACCGCGACGCCATTGTCGTCGGCGATCTTGACCACCTGTCCGTTCGCGTAGGTCACCGTCCAGTCGGCGCTGGCGCTGGTCGGCCAGGCGATGCTGCGCAACGCGCCGCGCCGGACGCTGGCCGCCCGCGCCACGACGAGGTCGAGCGGCTGGCCCGGTTCGGCGAGGGGCACCGCGCGCTGGCCGCCGCGATCCGGCCCGCCGCGACCGCCGCCGAACACGCCGGGGAAGCTGATCCACACGCCGGTCAACGACAGGACGAACAGCGGCAGGGCGATCCAGAAGCCGATCATATGGTGGAGATTGCTGTCGGTATTGCGATGCCGCCGCCAGCGCAGGCCGCGCGACCATGATCCGACCGTCGGCCACCACAGCCACAGGCCGGTCATGCTCGACAGCAGCATCGCGACGCCGATCCAGCCGACGATGGTGCGGCCGAGGCCGGGTATCTGCAAGCTGCCGTGGAGGATGTGGAGAAAGCGCACCAGCCCCGCCTGGCTGCCCGCGACGTCAAGTACGCGCGCGGTCGGCGGATCGAGGTAGATCATCGTCCGCGGCAGCGGGCCGCGGCGGCCGGGATCGGCGCTCGCCGGCGCGGCGGCGACCGTGATCGGGCCATGCCCCTCCGGCAGGCTGAGCTGCGCGATCCGCTCGCCCGGCCTGAGCGCCGCGCGCGCTGCGTCGGCATAGACGTCGGGGGTGCGCTGCGTCGTCCCGCTGATCTGGTAGCGCGCCGGATTGACGATCCGGTCGAGCGCGTCGTGCCAGACCAGGGCCGCGCCGGAGAGCGACAGCGGGATGATCAGGATCGCGAGGATCAGCCCGATCCATTTGTGGATCTGGAACCACGTCCTGCGCCAGGCCAGTTTCGTCATCGCTTGCTCCACCAGGGGTCGGGCGCGGCGTGGCATGGCGCCCCGCGCACGGTCAACCGGCTCAGACCTGCGCCCAGCGGCGCAGGAGATTGTGATAGACGCCGGTCAGTTGCACCACCGCCGGGTCCCCTGCCCCGAGCGACGCCGCCGCCGCCTGCACGCCCGCGTCGAGATCGAACAACAGCCGCCGCGCGCCATCGTCGCGCACCATCGATTCGATCCAGAAGAAGGAAGCGACACGGCAGCCGCGCGTCACCGGCGTGACATGGTGCAGGCTGGAGGCGGGATAGACGACGCAATGCCCGGCGGGCAGCTTGATGCGCTGCGGACCGAAGCGATCCTCGATCACCAGCTCGCCGCCGTCGTAATCGGCGGGGTCGCTGAGGAAGAGGGTCGCGGACAGATCGGCGCGGATGCGGAAATCGCTGCCGCGGCGGATGCGGATCGCGGCATCGACATGCGTCGCGAAGGTCGCGCCCTCGGCATAGCGGTTGAACAGCGGCGGAAAGACCTTGAGCGGCAGCGCCGCGGCGACGAACAGCGGCGCGGCGGCAAGCGCATCGAGGATCAGCGCGCCGCTCTCGCGCGCCGCCGGACTGTCTTCGGGCAATTGCTCGTTGCGCTTGGCGAGCGCCGACTGATGGCCCGAGGTCGCATTGCCGTCGATCCACTCGGCCGCGTCGATCCGCGCGCGCAGACGGGCGACCGCGGCGGCGTCGAGCAGATCGGGGATGGCGATCAGCATGGCCATTCCCGTGCCACCGCCGCGGGGCCACGGCTGCGCAGCGCCGGATAGGGGCAGTCCGCCAGCCAGCCGCGCATCTGCGCGACGAAGCGTGCATGGCCCGTCGCCGTCGCGCGTTCGATCCAGAGAAGGGCCTCATCCATCCGGCCTGCTTGTGCCAGCATCCGTGCGTGGTTGAAACAGCCTCGGAAATCACCGCCGGCGGCGGCGCGACGGTAGCAGTCCGCGGCCTTGGCCATGTCCTGCGGATGGACCCAGCCGTCCTCGGCGAAGCTGCCGACGAAGTTGATCGCCTTGGCATTGCCCAGGACTGCCGCGCGTTCGAGCCAGCCGAGCGCCGCCGGCCGATCCGGGTCGACACCCTCGCCGAGCGCGAGCAGGGTTGCGTAATTGTACATCGCCCAGTCGAGCCCGCGTTCGGCGGCGACACGATAGCAGGCCGCGGCGCGCGCCTTGTCGACCGCCGTGCCCCAGCCGAGATCGTAGCAGCGCCCGACCATGTTGAGCGCCATCAGATGCTGCTGCGCCGCCGCGCGGGTGAACCAGGCGAGCGCCGCGCCCTCGTCCCTATCGACGCCATTGCCGTCGAGCAGCAGCTGGCCGAGCATCGCCTGTGCCTCGGCCAGCCCCGCCTCCGCCGCGCGGCGGATCAAGGCGGCATCCGCTGCGGTGATCGCGGTCACAGCCGCACGCCGCGAAGCATCAGAACCGCAGCCCGAGCGTGCCGAACACCGTCCGCCCCGCCGCGACCTGCGCGAAATGCGTGGTGTAGAGCTGCGTGTAATAGACCTTGTCGGTCAGGTTCTGCGCGTTGACGCTGATGTCGACCCGATCGGTCAGCTTGACACTGGCGCGGGCGTCGAAGCGCCAATAGGCCGGCGCCTCGCGCACGACGAGCTTGGTCGCGACCAGCCGCGTCGCGCTGCGGTCGTCGGAATAGCCGGCGATCTGCCTGCCCATATAGATGGCGGTGCCGCCGAGCTCGAGCCGGTGCCACAGGCTGACGTTGCTGGTCGCGGTGAAGCTGTTGCGCGTCGTCTGCGGCATCTGCCGGCCGGTGTTGACCGAAGGGACGGCGACGGTGCCGAATACCGTCGACCCGCCGTCGATCACCTTCGGGTCGAGATGCGTATAGCCGCCGAAGATCGTCCAGCCCGGAAGGATCGTGCCGGTCGCGCCGAGTTCGATGCCGCGGATGCGCGATTCGCCGATGAATTCGACGGTGTTGTTGGGACCGGTAACGCGGGCATTGTCGATCTGCGTCTGGAAGGCGGCGGCGGTGAGCAGCAGCTTCTCGCCGAGCAGCGTCGCCTTGGCGCCGACCTCGTAGGATTTGGTCTTCTGCGGCTTGAGCAGGTCGAGGATCGCCGCGGTCTGCGCCGTGGTCGGCAGCGCATTGTCCTCGCGCCCCTCGCCGAGCAGGCTGTTGGGCGGCGTCGCCGCGGTGGCGTAGCTGGCGTAGAGGCTGGTGTCGGGCGTCGGCTTGAAGACCAGGCCCGCCTGCCAGTTGAACAGGCTGTCGGTCCGCCGGAACCGCACCCCCGCGGTGCCGGGCAGCCGCGTCGTCGAGGCGAACCGATCGTAGCGCGCGCCGAGGTTGAGGATCAGCTGCGGCACGAGCGTGATCGAATCGAACGCATAGAGCGCCCGCGTATTGGCATCGTTCTGCGTCTCGCCGGCAAGGCCGATGCGCGCGACCGGCAGAACGTTGGTCGCGGTGTCGCTGGCATAAGCGACCCAGGGGTCGTTGGGATCGGGCGAGAACAGCGTCGTGCAATAGCTCCGCGCGAGCGTGGCGGTGTTGCAGCGCGGCGTGATCGTGCTGCCCGAGGCGAGGATCGCCGTCCCGGCCGCGTTGAACAGACCCGGCGTCACATAGGTGCCGCGTCGCGCCTGCTCCCAGCTCAGCTCCGCGCCCGCAGCGACGCTATGCACGATGCTGCCGGTGTGGAACTGGCCGTAGAGGTCGGTCTGATTGACGATGCTCTGGGTATAGCCGTAGCGCGTGTTGGTGCGGCGCCAGACGTAGCCGCCGCTGGTGCGATCGCCGCGCAGCCCGGCCGCGCCGGTCGTCGGATCGGACGCCGCGGTGCCATAGACGTTGCCCTGGCTGTCGTCGGGCATCGACATGATGTAATTCTGCTCGCTGCGGGTGAAGCGCGCGGTGTTGCGCAGCGTGATCCCGCCGAAATCATGTTCGGCGCGCACCGTCGCCTGATGCGTGTAGCTGTCGCGGAAGTCGCGGCCGGTCAGCCCGTAGAAGACCGACCGGTCGACATAGCCCGTGGTGCCGCCCGCGGTGGTGATCGTGCCAAGCGCCGGGCGCGAGGCGATCGTCCCCGTCCCAGGCGCATTGCCGATCGTGTAGAGATAGGGGATGCCCGCATCGGGCAGCTCGTGGCTTTCCAGATAATAATAGCTCACCGTCAGCCGCGTTGGCGTGCCGAGCCCGAGCGACAGCGACGGCGCGACACCCCAGCGGCGCGCATAGAGCGCATCGCGACCGGCGATATCCTGATCATGCCACAGCCCTTCGATCCGGAACGCCGCCATCGCGCCGAGCCGCAGATTGACGTCGGCGGTGACGCGCTTGAAGTCGGCATTGCCATAGCTGCCGGAGATGCTGCCGAAGTCGTCGAGTTGCGGCAGCTTGGAGATGATGTTGATCGTGCCGCCCGCCGAACCGCGACCGCCGAGCGTCGAATCGGAGCCGCGGACGATCTGGATCGTCTCGGTGGCGAAGACTTCGCGGCTTTGCGCGCCGAGGTCGCGGACGCCGTCGACATAGATGCTGCCCTGCGTATCGAAGCCGCGGATGAACGGCCGGTCGCCGAGCGGATTGCCGCCCTCCGCCGCGCCGAAGGTGATGCCCGGCACGGTGCGCAGGGCATCCTGCAGGCTGACCGATCCGGTCTGCTGGATCACCTCCTTGGGAATGAGCACAATCGAGCGCGGCGTATCGAGCACCGGCGCGACCGCCTTGGGATCGTCGCTGCGCCGGAGGCGCTCGCCGGTGACGAGGATGTCGTCGTCGCGGCGCTGGTCGGGATCGCCGGCGACCGGCATCCTGGGCAGATCGTCCGCATAGGCGGGCAAGGTATGGAACGCTCCGACACATGACAGAGCCAGAAACGAGACCGACGATTTCGACATGAAGCCCCCTTATTTTGGGAACTCGCTATTGAGAGTCGTTCGCACTGTCAACGTTAATGCGTGGCATTCTCAACATTGGCGCTGCCGGCGAAGGCGAACAGCCAGGTCCGCAACGCGCTGGCCAGATTGGGCGGATCGTTGGCGGCGATGCGCAGCACGTCGATCTCGGCGACCAGCGCCGACAGCGGCAGCGCGCGCGCCTGCGCCGCCGTCTCGAGCGCCGTCCAGAAGACGGGCTCGAGACTGATCGAGGTCGGGTGGCCGGCGATCGTCATCGATCGTTTGACGGGCCCGTCGAACCCGGACGGCGGCGGCTGGATCGGCGGCATAGCGCCTTGTCGCGCGACCGCCCGCCACCGGCAAGCCCCCGCCTCAGGCGGGCTGGCCGACCGCGGCGCACAGCTGTTCGAGCAGCCGCCGCGATTCGCGCACCTCGGTCTCCAGCGTGGTCAGGCGACCGTCGAGATGATGGTCGTTGCCGGACAATTCGCGGTGCGAGGCGATCTGGATCGACTGGACCTGGCCACGGACATGCTCCGCGTTCTTCAGCAGATTGACGACGAGCCCGAGCTGGGTCGGATCGCGATCGAACAGCGCGCGCAACAGGCCGTTGCGATAGAGGATGTCATAAGTGTGATAGATCGGCTGCCATTCGGTGATGGTGTTGGCGTAATCGCCGGCATCCGCCGTGATGCGCAGGTGATAATTGGCCAGCGCGTCGGGCAGCAGCGCGATGTCGGCGATCTGCAGGCCGCGCATGATCAGATCCCAGTCGTCGTAGATCGGCAAATGCGGATTGAGGAAACCGATATGATTGACGACGCTGCGCCGCCACAGCAGCGCGATCGGCGGAATGCGCGGCGTCCGGATGACTTCGAGGAAGTCGAGCACGGAGCCGTCATAGCCGTCGACCAACGCCTCGCGCAGTTCGACATGGCTGCCGTCGAACACCTCGCCGATCTTGTTCCATTTGGTCAGCACGCCGCCGAAACGGCGGTTCTCCGGCGCGAGCAGATGGCCGGTGCAGCGGGCCAGATAGGTTTCGTCCCAGCTGTCGTCGTCGTCATGCGCCGCAACGAAGGCGGCGGTACCGAGCGTCATGCCGCGATTGGCCGCGGCGGCCATGCCGAGGCTGTCCGGATGATGCACGACGGTGACGCGGCCGGCGAGCTCGTCGGCGAAGGTGGCGACGAGCTGGTCGACCGGCGCGGGATCGCCGCCGTCGTTGATCAGGTACAGGTTCCACTGGCGATGCTGTTGATTGACGACGCTGCTCAGCGCGCGGCCGAGCAGCGCCGGACGGTTCTTGGTGCGCATGACGATGTCGACGCTGTCATCGCTGCGATCGTCGCGCAGCTTCGCCATGCTGTTGGGGAAGATATGGGTCATGGACGTGGCCGGATCCTTCGAACGGGTCTCCGTATCATAGGAACGAGAGTGCCGTTGCACGTCGCGCCCTGCACAATTGGCTGCCGGGCGGCGTCGATGGCATGGCAGGCATCAGGAGAGTGCCTCGGACGGCAAGCTTCGCTCGATCGCCTCTCACGGATCACCAAGAGGCGTGACGCGCCGGCACCGCCGCGACGCGGAACAGGGAGATCCTCCCCCGCCACTCCTTCCGCATGATAGCGGCACCCGCCGCCACTCCTGTATTGCCACGCTAATACGGACCGTTGCGTGCCGCCTCCGGCTGTTCTAGCGCTGGTCGGCAACACAAGGAGCATCGGGTGAAGCTGGTTCGGGGCGCATGGAAGCTGCTGGTGGCGATCAAGGACGGATTGGTCCTGATCGCGATGCTGTTGTTCTTCGGCCTGCTGTTCGCGGCGCTCAACGCGCGGCCGGGATCGAAGGCGATCGTGCCGGGCGCGCTGGTGCTCGACCTCAAGGGGACGATCGTCGAACAGCCGGAGGAGCAGACGCCGTTCGCCGCCTTCTCCGGCCGGGCGATGCCGCGCGAATATCGCGCGCGCGACGTGCTGCGCGCGATCGACACGGCGCGCACCGATGACCGCGTCAAGGCGCTGGTGCTCGACCTCGACAGCTTCGCCGGCGGCTATCCCGCGACGCTCAACGAGGTGGCCGAGGCGATCCGCCGCTTCCGCGACACCAAGAAGCCGGTGCTCGCTTATGCCACCGCTTATACCGACGCGGGCTATCGCCTCGCCGCCAATGCCAGCGAAATCTGGGTCAATCCGCTCGGCGGCACGATCTTCACCGGGCCGGGCGGCAACCAGCTCTACTATAAGGGGCTGATCGACAAGCTCGGCGTCACCACGCACGTCTATCGCGTCGGCAAGTTCAAGAGCTTCGTCGAACCCTATACCCGCGCCGACCAGAGCCCGGAGGCACGCGAGGCGAGCCAGCAGCTGCTCGGCGCCTTGTTCGGCCAGTGGCGCGAGGCGATCGCCAAGGCGCGGCCCAAGGCGCAGGTCGCGCAATTCCTCGCCAGCCCCGACCGGATGATCGTCGCCGCCAACGGCGATATCGCCAAGGCCAATCTGTCCGCCGGCATCGTCGACATGCTCGGCGACCGCATCGCCTTCGGCCGCCGCGTCGCCACTTTGGTCGGCAGCGACACGAACAAGCCCGTCGGCACTTTCAACACGATCAAATATGATGCCTGGGTCGGCGCCAATCCGCTCGCCAAGACCGGTGACAATATCGGCGTGGTGACGATCGCCGGCGACATCGTCGACGGCGAAGGCGGCCCCGGCAGTGCGCACGGCGACACGATCGCCAAGCTGATCCTCGACGGGCTCGCCAAGAAGAACCTCAAGGCGCTGGTCGTGCGCGTCGATTCGCCGGGCGGATCGGTGCTCGCCTCCGAGCGTATCCGCCTCGCCATCCTGGAGGCGAAGAAGAAGGGGCTGCCGGTCGTCGTTTCGATGGGCGGGCTCGCCGCATCGGGCGGCTATTGGGTGTCGACGCCGGGCGACGTGATCTTCGCCGAGCCGGGGACGATCACCGGCTCGATCGGAATCTTCGGCATCATCCCGACCTTCGAGAAGACGCTCGCCAAGATCGGCATCACCGCCGACGGGGTGAAATCGACGCCGCTGTCGGGCCAGCCCGACGTCTATGCCGGCACGACGCCGCAGCTCGACACCATCCTGCAGGCGGGGATCGAGAACGGCTATCGCCAGTTCCTCGCGCGCGTCGCCCAGTCGCGCGGCATGACGCCGCAGCGCGTCGATGCGATCGCGCAGGGCCGGGTGTGGGACGGCGGCACGGCGCGCCAGCTCCACCTCGTCGACCGGTTCGGCACCCTGCAGGACGCGGTCGGCGAGGCGGCGAAACGTGCCAAGCTCGATCCGGCCAAGGTCCATGCCGAATATCTCGAGAAGGAGCCGAGCGTCGCGGCACAGCTCGCCGCGAGCTTCGCCGATCGCGACGACGACGACGCGACCGAGCAGGCCGGCGGCGACGTCTTCGCGCGGATCGCGGCCGAGCGGCGCGGGCTGCTCGCCCAGGCGATCGGCGACGTGCGCCGGCTGGCGAGCGCCGGATCGGTCCAGGCGCGCTGCCTCGAATGCGGCGGGCTCGGGCCGAGCGACAGCGGCGCGGCAGATGCGCGGCTGCTCGACCTGATCCTCGCCCGCGTCGGACTGTAGATGATCGCGCTGCGACCGGCGACGGGCGACGATGCCGCGGCGATCGCGGCGATCTATGCCCCGCACGTCCTCGCCGGCACCGTGTCGTTCGAGGTCGAGGCGCCCGATCCGCAAACGATGCAGGCGCGGATGGCGCGCGCCGACGGGCTCTATCCGTGGATCGTCGCGACCACAGGCGCGGATCAGGGCGGCGTGCTCGGCTATGCCTATGCCACGCGCTTCTCGGAACGCGATGCCTATCGCTGGGCGGTCGAAACGACCATCTACGTCGCCGATGTCGCGCAGCGGCAGGGCGTCGGCCGGCTGCTCTACCAAGGGCTGATCCACACGCTGCGCGCGCAGGGCTTCACCCAGGCGATCGCGCGCATCGCCCTGCCCAACAATGCCTCGATCACCTTGCACGAGCAGGTCGGTTTCCGCCGCGCCGGCGTGTTCCGCGCGATCGGGCACAAGCACGGCCAGTGGATCGACGTCGGCTATTGGCAGTGCATGCTCGCCGAGCCCGCCTCACCCCCGCTCGAACCGCGCCGCTTCACCGACATCGGCGTCCGCCGCAGCTGAGGCGCCGCGCTCAACCGGCGGTGTCGCGGCCGGGATAGGCGGGCAGCGCAAGCCGGAAGCGAATCGCCACCGCGCGCAGCGTGAAGCCCGCCGCCGCCGCGATCACCGCCGCGGGCGCCGGCGCCACCCCGATCAGCCCGAGCGCGACGTACAGCGATGCGGCAAGGGCAGCGGCGGTGACGTAGAGTTCGGGCCGCATCAGGATCGACGGCTCGCCGGCCAGCACGTCGCGGATGATGCCGCCGACGCAGGCGGTCATCACCCCCATCAGCGCCGCGGGCACCGGCGGCACGCCATAGCCGACCGCCTTGGCCGCGCCATAGACCGCATAAGCGGCCAGCCCGACCGCATCGAACCAGGCGAGCGCGCCGTCCCGCCACCAGTGTTCCGGCGTCACCCACACCACCGCTGCCATCAGCAGGCAGACGGTCGCGGCGCGCGGATCGTGCACCCAGAACACCGGCGCGTCGATCAGCAGGTCGCGCACGGTGCCGCCGCCGACCCCGGTGATCAACGCGAAAAAGGCGAGCGTCACCGCGGTCTGCCCGCGCTTGGCGGCGGCGAGCGCGCCGGAGACGGCGAACACCGCCAGCCCCGCTACGTCGAACCATGGCGCGAAGGCGGGCAGCAAAAGGTCAGGATTGGGCAAGGGCAGCATGGTGTCCGCCTAATATAGGACGGTCGCCGCCG
The DNA here is from genome assembly GCF_000632225.1 of Sphingomonas sp. RIT328. Classification (GTDB taxonomy): domain Bacteria; phylum Pseudomonadota; class Alphaproteobacteria; order Sphingomonadales; family Sphingomonadaceae; genus Sphingomonas; species Sphingomonas kyungheensis. Next base: position 173,287 of record NZ_JFYV01000012.1, on the reverse strand, counting down.
AAAGCGCCGCGCTCAGAAGCGGCGACCGATGACGAGCTGGACGACCGGATTGACCGGGTCACCGCCGTCGCGCTCACCGCGCAGCCGCCGCGTCGAATCGGTGGCGGTATTATAGGCGCGGCCGAGCATCGCCCCGGCCTCGACGCCGACGTGCAGATGGTCGCTGACCTCGTCGCTATAGCCCATCGTCAGCGCCGGCGTACGGCGCAGCGCGACTCGGCCGCTGGGGATATTGCTCTGCCGCGGCGCGCCGACCGGCCCGCGATTGCCCTGCTCGGCCAGTCTCGTGTCATAGATGCGCGTCCCCGCCGACATATGGAAACCGCTCGTATCCGAAGGATAGAGGTCAATCATCGATCCGCCGACGCGCTCGCGCATCTTCTCGCGTGGGCCGGCGGCGGTGGTGACGGTGGTGACGCGCAGCCGTAACCGGCTGCTGAGCCGCGTATCGCGTTCCACGCCGCTGCCGAGCGCAAGCGGGTGCAGTGGCGCGGTTTGCGCGGATGTCTGCTGCCCGATGCCCTGCGCCGCCGCGGGGAGCATCGCCCCCAGCGCCACTGCCGCGATCACCCCCATGATCCGCACCTTCGCTCCCCCTCCCGCCGCACGGGCGGTCTGTCCTTTCGCCACATGCTATCAGTTATTCACACCAGGTACAGGTTCAATTCGGTCCCTTGCCGGGAGCGGCGACACGCTGCCGCGGCGGCGTCTGGTCAAATCCGATCCCGGACGGTAAGGCGCGCGCTTTCCCCACCATCAGAATAGAGCGCATCATGGGTTTCCGCTGCGGCATCGTCGGCCTGCCCAACGTCGGCAAGTCCACCCTCTTCAATGCTTTGACCGAGACGGCGGCGGCGCAGGCAGCCAATTATCCGTTCTGCACGATCGAACCCAACGTCGGCAACGTCGCGGTGCCCGATCCGCGCCTCGACCAGCTGGCCGCGATCGCCGGATCGGCCAAGATCATCGAGACGCAGCTCGCCTTCGTCGACATCGCCGGGCTGGTGCGCGGCGCGTCCAAGGGCGAAGGGCTCGGCAACCAGTTCCTCGGCAACATTCGCGAAGTCGATGCGATCGTCCACGTGCTGCGCTGCTTCACCGACGGCGACGTCACCCACGTCGAGGGCAAGGTCGACCCGATCGCCGATGCCGAGACGGTCGAGACCGAGCTGATGCTCTCCGACCTCGAAAGCCTCGAGAAGCGCGTCCCCAACCTCGTCAAGAAGGGGCAGCAGGGCGACAAGGAGGCCAAGATCGGCGCGGCGGTGCTCGGTCAGGCGCTCGAGCTGCTGCGCGACGGCAAGCCGGCGCGGCTCACCCAGCCCAAGGACGCCGAGGAAGCGCGCGTCTTCGCCCAGGCGCAGCTGATCACCGCCAAGCCGGTGCTCTATGTCTGCAACGTCGACGAGGCCGATGCCGCCAACGGCAATGCCCTGTCCGCCAAGGTGTTCGACAAGGCCAAGGCGGAAGGGGCGGAGGCGGTCGTGGTCTCCGCCGCGATCGAGGCGGAGATCGCGACCATGCCGGTCGAGGATCGCGCCGAATTCCTTGCCGAGCTGGGTCTGCAGGAGACCGGCCTCGCCCGCGTCATCACCGCCGGTTACAAGCTGCTCGACCTACTCACCTTCTTTACCGTCGGCCCGAAGGAAGCGCGGGCGTGGACGGTGCATGCCGGCGCCAAGGCGCCGCAGGCGGCGGGGGAGATCCATACCGATTTCGAACGCGGCTTCATCCGCGCCGAGACGATCGCCTTCGCCGATTACATCGCCTGCAAGGGCGAGGCGGGTGCGCGAGATACCGGCAAGCTGCGCCAGGAAGGCAAGGACTATGTCGTCCACGACGGCGACGTGATGCTGTTCCGCTTCAACGTCTGAGGCTTGGAACGGGGTGCGCGCCGACTTGTGGCAGCACCCCTGCCCCGCGTAGAGGAGCGGCGCCCTCCACGTTCGGGATGATCCGCCTGTGAGACTGATTCCCACCGCGCTTGCCTTCGCCCTGTCGGCGCTCGCCGGCTGCGCCCTTCCCTATACGCCGCCGGCGCTGTCGCCGGTGACGCGGCCGGAACCGGCCGGCGCGACGGCCAGCCTGCCGCCGGCGCCGCTGCCGCGGATGCAGACCGCGCCGGTCACCATCCTCGTCTCGATCGACGGCTTCCGCCCCGACTATCTAACCCGCGGCGTCACGCCCAATCTGTCGGCGCTGGCGGCGAACGGGGTGAGCGCGGCGATGCGGCCCTCCTTCCCCTCGGTCACCTTCCCCAACCACTGGACGCTGGTGACGGGCAAGGTGCCCGATCATCACGGCATCGTCGGCAACCGGATGGAGGACCCCACCCGCCCCGGCGAGACCTTCACGATGGCGAGCGACGATCCCTTCTGGTGGAACGCCGCCGAGCCGATCTGGGTGACCGCCGAAAAGGCCGGCATCCGCACCGCGACGATGTTCTGGCCCGGCGCCAACGTCGGCTGGGGCGGGACGCTGCTGCCCAACAGCCACGGCACCGTCGCCAACGCGACGCGGCCCGAGGACTGGCAACAGTTCAACCAGGCGGTGAGCGGCGCGCAGCGCGTCGATGCGGTGATCGACTGGATGCGCCGACCCGCGACGATGCGCCCGCGCTTCGTCACGCTCTATTTCGATACGGTCGACAGCGCCGGCCATGCCAATGGCCCGCAGGCGGCGGCGACGACGCAGGCGGTCGCCGCGGTCGACGTCCAGATCGGCCGGCTGGTCGAGGGGCTGCGCGCCTTGCAACAGCCCGCCAATCTGGTGATCGTCGCCGATCACGGCATGGCGGCGACGGACAGCAGCCGGACGATCGCGCTCGATACGATCGCCGATCCCGCGGATTACCGCCTGCTGTCGGAAAGCGGCCCCTATGCGACGATCTACCCCGTCGCCGGGCATGAGGCGGCGCTCGAGGCGCGTCTGCTCACACCGCGGCCGCATATGCAATGCTGGCGCAAGGCTGAGGTGCCGGCGCGCTTCCGCTACGGCACCAACCTGCGCATCCCGCCCTATATCTGCCTGGCCGAGCCCGGCTGGCTGATCGTCAAGTCCGCCCCGACCGCCCCCTTCCATGGCGGGGCGCACGGCTATGACAATCGCGCCCCCGACATGGCGGCGCTGTTCATCGCCAACGGTCCCGCTTTCGTCGGCGGCAAGCGGTTGGCGAGTTTCGACAATACCGACGTCAATCCGCTGCTGCGCGATCTGCTCGGACTTCCGGCAGGCAGCGGCCTCGATGGCGACGACGCGCCCTTCCGCGCCGTGCTGCGGCGCTGACCGGATGCGCTATTTCGAGGACATCGCAGTCGGCGAGACCGCGCGCTTCGGCGATTATCCGGTCGAGCGCGACGAGGTGATCGCCTTTGCCGAGCGCTTCGATCCGCAGCCCTTCCATTTGTCCGACGAGGCGGCGGCACAGACGCATTTCGGCCGGCTAGCGGCGAGCGGCTGGCACACCTGCGCGATGACGATGGCGATGCTGGTCGGCCATCTCAAGGCGGACGAGCAGGCAGGGCTCGGTTCGCCGGGGATCGATGCCTTACGCTGGCTGGTGCCGGTCTATCCCGGCGACCGGTTGCGCTGCGAGACCGAAGTGATCGAGGCGCGACGCTCGACGAGCCGGCCCGAGATGGGGATCGTCAAGAGCCGGATGACGGTGTTCAATCAGGACGATGTCGCGGTGATGACCTTCGTGTCCAACGGACTGATCGCGACCCGTCACCCATAGGCTTATGGTGGCGCTGCGCCGGCAACGCCACCGCGCCGCGCAGCGCGGCTCAGCGCCGTCCGCGCCCGCCGCCGTGGAACCCGCCGCCACGCGGCCCGCCCATGCGGGCGCCGCCTCCGCCGCGATAGCCGCCCCAGGTGCGTGGCTGCCCGGTTCCGGCGGGCGCGACCGCCTGCGGCGTCGCCTGTGGCACAGCCCCCGGCGTACCGGAGAAATTCTGGCGACCACGCCAGCCGCCACGATCGCCGCGCACCCCGTCCCCGCGCACCCCGGGACCACGGTCGCCGCGGACACCCGGGCCGCGATCGCCACGGAAGCCAGGACCGCGATCGCCGCCGAACCCATTCGGACGACTGCGGTCGAAGCCGTTCCAGTCGTTGCGGAAATTGCGATCGCCTCGCCAGCCGTTGCGGCGCTGCTCCCAATAGCGGCGCTGGCTGTCGTTCCAGCGATACGGCCGGCGATACTGATCGTAGACGTAGATGCCGGTGCCGGGATAATAATAATCGCCGTACCAGCCGAAATAGCTCGGATAGCCGCCATAGCCGTAGCCATAGCCCGGCGCATAACAGTAGCCGCCATAACCGCCGTCATAGTAACCGCCGCCGCCATAGCCGACCGCGACGCCGCTATAACCGTAACCATCGGTACAGGCGGAGGTGGCGAGCCCGGCGCCGAACAACAGGCCCACCAGGGCAAGACGCTTGAGCAACATGATGCTCTCCCAAAAGACGGGCGCGAGCTTCAGGCCGATACGCGCCAACTCGTCGCTCAACGAGGGCGTGTTATCGCAGGTTCCGGCTGAACCGTTAATGACCGGCGAAGCTAAGTAGCGAATCTACCTGTATCTTTTCGGCACGCAGGGCATCGGCGCCGCCCAGCTCGGGCAGGTCGATGACGAACTGCGCCTGACGCAGTTCGGCGCCCGCCTTGCGCAGCAGCCGCACCGCGGCGCGCGCGGTGCCGCCGGTGGCGATCAGATCGTCGACGAGCAGCACGCGCTGTCCGGGCACCAGCGCATCCTCATGCATCACGATCCGGTCCTCGCCATATTCGAGCGCGTAATCCTCGGCGATCGTCGCGCCGGGCAGCTTGCCGTCCTTGCGGAGCAGCAGCACGCCGGCGTTGAGCGGTGCCGCCAGCGCCGCGGCGAAGATGAAGCCGCGCGCCTCGATCCCGGCGATCAGGTCGACCGGCCCGAGCGTCGCCGCCGCCATCCGCGCGATCGTCTGCGCGAAGCCGCCGGCATCGAGCAGCAGCGTGGTGATGTCGCGGAACTGGATGCCGGGCTTGGGAAAGTCCGGGATGGTGCGGATCAGCGCCTTGAGATCGTCGTTCATCGCCGAGCGATTGCCGCTCCCACCCGGCGGGGTCAATGCGCTTGTCGACGGGACCGGTCGCCCCCTGCGCACCGGTCCCGCCCGATCAATGTTTCACGTCGCGCCAGACGTTCTGATACGCGCCCCAGGCGAGGAAGCAGAAGATCAGCAGGAAGATGCCGGCGGCGAGCCCGGCGGCGTGACGCGCGTTGAGGTTCGGCTCGGCGGTCCAGGTCAGGAAGGCGGCAACGTCGCGCGCCATCTGGTCCTTGGTCGCCTTGGTACCGTCCGAATAGGTCACCTGCCCGTCCGAGGTCAGCGGCGGCGGCATGGCGATGTTGAGGTTGGCGAAATAGGGATTGTAATGGAGGCCCTGCGGCGTCTTGGCGCCGGGGAATTCCTTGAGAAGCGCCGCCGGCTGCGGGCGATAGCCGGTGATCAGTGCGTGGATGTAATTGGGGCCGTCCTCGCGCGCCTTGGTCATCAGCGACAGGTCGGGCGGCAGCGCATTGTTGTTGGCGGCGCGGGCGGCGACCTCATTGGCGAAGGGCGACGGGAAATGATCAGACGGCACGTTCTTGCGCGTCGCCGCCTCGCCCGTCTCCGGATTGATCGACGGCTGTTCGATCACCCACTGGTTGGCGATCGCCTTCACCTCGGGATCGGTATAGCCGATCTTGGTCAGGTCGCGGAAGGCGACGTACTTCAGGCTGTGGCAGGCCGAGCAGACCTCCTTGTAGACCTGAAAACCGCGCTGCAGCTGGCGATTGTCGAACTTCCCGAAAAAGCCGTTCGACGGCAGGTGGATATTCTCCGGACGGAGGTGGAAGACGTGTTCGGCGGACTCCGCGGCCGGATCCTGGATCGCGGTCTTGGCGGTGCCGAACAGCGCGATCGCCAGCACGAAGACGAAGGCGGCACCGATCAGCGAGGCAATGATGCGAGGCATGATGTTCTGTTGTCCCCCAGGTCGGTTCAGGCGTGCGCCGCGGTTGCGACCGCTGACTTCGCCGGGCTGGTGCCGCCATGTTTCGCAAGCACGGCTTCGGTGATCGAATTGGGCAGCGGGCGCGGCCGTTCCGAACGGGCGACCCACGGCAGGATGATCAGGAAGTGCGCGAAATAATAGGCCGAGGCGAGCTGGCCGAGGATGACGTTGCGCGCATTCGCCTCCGCCCCGCCGACATAGCCGAGCACGAGCACGTCGAACAGCAGGATGCCGAGGAACATGCGGTATTTCGGCCGGAAGTTGGCCGAGCGCACCGGCGAGCTGTCGAGCCACGGCAGGAAGAACAGCAGCAGGATCGAACCGAACATCGCGAGCACGCCCCACAGCTTCGCCGGCAGGATGAAGTCGGCGGTGAAGCTCTTGAGGATCGCGTAGAACGGCAGGAAATACCATTCGGGGACGATATGCGCCGGCGTCGAGAGCGGGTTCGCCTCGATGTAATTGTCCGGGTGGCCGAGCAGGTTCGGGCTGAAGAAGATCAGCGCCGCGAACACCAGCAGGAACACGCCGAGGCCAACCGCATCCTTGGCGGTGTAATAGGGGTGGAAGGGCACGGTATCCTGCTCGCCCTTGACCTCGACCCCGGTCGGGTTGTTCGAGCCCGGGATGTGCAGCGCCCAGATGTGCAGGATGATGACGCCCGCGGTGACGAACGGCAGCAGGTAATGGAGCGAGAAGAAGCGGTTGAGCGCGGCGTTATCCGGCGCGAAGCCGCCGAGCAGCCAGATGCGGATGGTATCGCCGACGAGCGGTATCGCCGAGAAGAAGCCGGTGATGACCTGCGCCCCCCAGAAGCTCATCTGACCCCAGGGCAGCACATAGCCCATGAAGGCGGTTGCCATCATCAGCAGGAAGATGACGACGCCGAGCAGCCACACCATCTCGCGCGGCGCCTTGTACGAGCCGTAATAAAGGCCGCGACCGATATGGATGTAGACGACGAGCAGGAACATCGACGCGCCGTTGGCGTGCGCATAGCGCAGGAACCAGCCGGCGTTGACGTCGCGCATGATGCTCTCGACCGAACCGAAGGCGACCCCGGCATTGGCGGCATAATGCATCGCCAGCACGACGCCGGTGATGATCTGGATCGCCAGCGCGGCGCCGGCGAGCACGCCGAAATTCCAGAAGTAATTGAGGTTGCGCGGCACCGGATAGCCCGCGCCGACGGCATTGTAGACGAGGCGCGGCAGCGGCAGCTTCTCGTCCAGCCAGCGCATCAGCGGCTGCTTCGGTTCGTAATGTTTGGCCCAGGGAAAGCTCATGATCCGGATCTCCCTCAGCCGACCGTGACGGCGGTGTCGGAATTGAACGTATAGTCGGGGACGAAGAGGTTCTTCGGCGCCGGTCCCTGGCGGATGCGCGCCGCGGTGTCATAGGCAGAGCCGTGACACGGGCAGAAATAGCCGCCGAACGGCCCCTTGTTCTCGCCCTCGCCCGCACCGAGCGGCACGCAGCCGAGATGGGTGCACACGCCGAGCGTGATCAGCCAGTTTTCCTTGCCGGGCTTGGTCCGTTCGGCGAGCGTCTGCGGATCGCGCAGGCTGGCGACGTCGACCTTGTTCGCCTCGGCGATCTCGGCGGGGGTGAGATTGCGGACGAACAGCGGCTGTTTGCGGAATTGCGACTTGATCGCCTGTCCCGGCGCGATCTTCGACAGATCGACCTCGGTGGTCGACTGGGCGAGCACGTCGGCCGAGGGGTTCATCTGGTTGATCAGTGGCAGCACGATCGCCAGCGCACCGACTCCGGCGAAGGACACGGCGGCGATATTGATGAAATCGCGACGGCGGGGATCGTGGACTTCCTCGTGGAACGGTTCCGGTGATTCACCGGGTGGTACCATGCTGTCAGTCGCCATTCGTCTCTGCCCTCGTCTCTCTCGTTATTGCGGAGGAACCGGTCATGCCGCGCCACCGAACCCCGCCGTCCCCACGGCGAGCCACAGGACTGATAGACGGCGGGCCGGCGCTTTGCCAACAGCATTTTGACCTCGGTGGGCGCGCCGCTAAGGAAGCCGGCCATGACCCCGCCGCTCCGCATCGCCCTCTATCAGCCCGACATCGCCGGCAACGTCGGCGCGGTGATGCGCACCTGCGCCTGTTTCGGCATCGGCCTCGATTTGATCGAACCGATGGGCTTCCAATGGGATGACAAGCGCGTCGCGCGCGCGGCGATGGACTATATCGATCACGTCGCGATCACCCGCCATGCCGACTGGAGCGCGTTCCTCGCCGCCTTGCGCGGGCGGCTGGTGCTGTCGACGACGCGGGGCGCGACTGCCCTGCCCGCCTTTGCCTTCGCGCCAGGCGACGTGCTGCTGTTCGGCCGCGAAAGCGCCGGCGTCCCCGATGAGGTGCACGCCCGCGCCGACGCGCGCGTCGTCATCCCGATGGCGCCGCCGCTGCGCTCGCTCAACCTGTCGGTCTCCGCCGGGATCGTCGCGGCGGAGGCGTTGCGGCAATTGGGCGGGTTCCCCCAAAATGTGTAGAGCGCGATAAAACGCGAAGACGCCAAGAGGATGCGGGCATTGCGGGCCCGTACGGCAGACGCGGCCCGCTCTTGCCCTGCGGGATCCGAAGGGCTGCGCCGGCCTGGACGATGTTCGCGCGTGCACGCCTTTGGGTGAGCATCATCCGCCGACCGCTCGCACCGCCGCGAGCACATGGGCGAGCAACGCGGCTTCGTCATGGTGGATGTTATGGCCGCCGGGCATGCCGATGACATGCGCGCCGGGCACGCGCAGCAGCGGGCAGAGGCTGTCGTCTTCCTCGACGCCATAGATGCAGGTGAGCGGCGCCCAGGTCAGCGTGTCGGCGGTGGCGACGGCGCGGCTGTCGGGATGGTCGCCATAGGACCAGCCCGTCGGGTCGGCGCGGAAATAGACCGAATCGCCGGGCAGGACGAGGATGATCGCCGCGACCTTCGCGCGCAGGTCGGCGGGAAGGTGCGCCAGCCCGGTCTGGACGATATCGGCGCCATAGGACTGTCCCATCACCACGACGCGCGACGCGCCGGTGCGCGCGAGCGCGGTGCGGATCGTTCCGGCGACGATGCGGTCGACATCGGCGGCGCTGCGGTGCCGGCGGAACAGCACCGGCGTCGCGATGCCGACCACCGGGATATGCGCCGCGGTCAGCCCGTGCGAGGTCGAGGCGCCGAGCAGGAAGCGCAGCCCCATATCGCCCGAAACGTTGACCACCGCCACCCGCGCCGCCGCGGGCGGTCGTGCGGCATAGACATGGACCGGGTCGACGTCGAAATAGCCCGCCGCCCAGACGAACGCGCAGACGAAGGCGGAACTGACCGCGGTGACGCGCAGCCCGCGCAGCAGCGATTGGCGGGTGACGCGACTCATCACCGCCGCTTGCCAGCCCGGCGCGCGGATGACCAGCGCTCGACTTCCGACGAGGCTCTTGCCACAAGCCCGCCATGCTGACCCTCGACGCCGAACAGACCGCCGCCCGCACCTGGTTCGAATCACTGCGCACGCGCATCTGCACCGAATTCGAGGCGATCGAGCGCGAGGCCGGGTCCGACGCGCGATTCGACTACCTCCCCTGGGACCGCACCGACCCCTCGGGTGCGCCGGGCGGCGGCGGGGTGCGCGGGCTTATGAAGGGCAAGGTGTTCGAGAAGGTCGGCGTCAACGTCTCCACCGTCGGCGGGCTGCTCGACGGCGAGTTCGGCAAGTCGATCCACGGTGCCGGCGACGATCCGCGCTTCTTCGCCACCGGGATCAGCCTCGTCGCGCATATGGCCAATCCGCGCGTGCCCGCCGTGCATATGAACACCCGCTTCCTCGTCACAACCAAACGCTGGTTCGGCGGCGGCGCCGATCTCAACCCGCCGCTGCCGGTCGTCGAGGACACCGCCGATTTCCACGCGACGCTCAAGGCGGCCTGCGATGCCTTCGACCCGGCGTATCACCCCCGCTTCAAGGCGTGGGCGGACGATTATTTCTACATCCCGCATCGCAAGGTGCATCGCGGCGTCGGCGGCATCTTCTACGATCATCTCGAAGGCGACTTCGCGCCGAACTTCGCCTTCACCCGCGCGGTCGGCGAGGCGTTCCTCGACACCTATCCGCGCATCGTCCGGCGGCGGATGAACGATCCGTTCGACGCCGCCGATCTGGCGACGCAGCGGGCGTGGCGCGGGCGCTATGCGGAATTCAACCTCGTCTACGATCGCGGCACGTTGTTCGGGCTCAAGACCGGCGGCAATATCGATGCGATCCTGATGAGCCTGCCGCCGGTCGCGACATGGGATTGATCGCGGTCGCCCCCGACCAGCTGGCGACGATCGTCACCACGCTGGAGATGACGCGGCGGCCGCCGTTGCGCCCGCTGCCCGCCTCTCCGCTGCGGCTGGTGCGCTGGGCCGAGCCGCAGCCAGACCGCTATCGCACGCTGTTCCGCCGTGTCGGGGGCCCGTGGCTATGGTATTCGCGGCTGGCGATGGACGATGCGACGCTTACCGCGATCATCCATGATCCGCAGGTGCAGGTCCATGCGGTCGTCGACCGCGCCGGGATCGAGATCGGCCTGCTCGAGCTCGACTTCCGCCACGCCGGCGCCTGTGAGCTCTCCTATTTCGGGCTGGTGCCCGAGCTTGCCGGCCAGGGCCATGGCCGCTGGCTGATGGCGGAGGCGATCGCGCGCGCCTGGCTGCCCGGCGTGACACGCCTGTGGGTGCATACCTGCACGCTCGATCACCCGTCGGCGCTCAATTTCTATCGCGCGCAGGGGTTCACCGCGGTCAAGCGGACGATCGAGACCTTCGCCGATCCGCGGGCGATCGGCCTGCTGCCGGTCGAGGCCGGCGCGCACGTACCGTATCTGGCCTAGTCGCCGCGCCTAGGACGGAGTTTGGGCGCGGACGATGCGCCGATAGGCCGCCACCGCGAGCAGACCGCCGGCGAGCTGGGTGCAGGTCGCCACTCCCGCGGCACAGGCTTCGGCGAGCGCGACGCCGAGGGGATTACCGCCGCCGTCGCCGCGCAGATAGTGCGACAGCAGCATGAACGGCTGGCCGGCAAGGATCGCGGCGAGATAGACGGTGACCACCGCGCCGAGCAGGCCCAGCTGGCCGCGGCGGGTACGCCGCCACGACCCGCCGACCGCCTGCATCGCGCCGAGCTGCGGCTCGGCGAACAGCATCGGCCCGGCGAGCATGAAGCGGCTCATCAGCCACAGGCCGGGCAGCAGCAGCACGTACATCCCCGCCCCCGCCGGAATCGACACCACCACCATCGCGAGAATGAAGCGCGGGAACCGCCGCGCCGCGCGTTGCAGCGCCGTGGCGAGAGTCGGCCGCTCCGCATCGAGCAGCAGGCAGAAGATCACCGCCAGCCCGAGATAGGTGATGGCATAGGCGCCGACCGAGCCGAGCCCGTAATCGCCGACCCAGCCGTCGAGCGCGGTCATCCACGCCTGCGCACGCGCCTGCGTGTCGACGATCGTCTCGTCCGGGGTGGGCAGCGGAGCGGTGAGCAGCAGCAGCGCATAGGTCGGCACGAAGAAGAACAGGCCGGCGATGCGCAGCAACAGATCGGCGTCGCGCCGGAAGATCGCCCAGGCATCGCTCAGCAGGGCGGCAAGGGTCAGTCTCATACGTCGGTCCAGGTCCGTGCGGCCTTGTCGCGCAACAGCTGTTCACGGGCGACCAGCGCGACGTAAAGCTGCGCCGAAAAGACGATCGCCATCAAGGTCAGGGCGGTGGACACCCCCTGCGCGATGCTCGCCGACAGGAAGCCGACCGTCGCCGCCGAATCGGCGCCGAGCGCCAGCCGCAGGACAAGCCCGCTGACCGACTGCGCCGCCATCGTCGCGACGAGCAGCACGATCAGGAACAGCAGCACCGCGCCGATCAGTCGCCACGTATGCCGCCGCGTCAGCCGCCAGCTGCGCGCGATCGCGCCCAACCCGAGCCGTTCGTGCAGGACGACCGCATAGAGCGGCAGGAACCGCACCGCGACGAACAGCACCACGATCAGCATGACCACGGTGTACAGCCCGCCCGCCCCCGCCGCGCCCGGCGACGACACCACCGGCGTCGCCCGATCCCCCAGATGGGTCACGTCGATCCCGGCATAGGAGAACAGGAGGGCCGCCGGCAGGAACAGCAACGAGAAAGCGAGCGCCAGTACGAGCGCGACGAGCAGCGCCGGGCCGAACCGCACGCGCGCCAGCCGCCCCGCGGCGGGCCGGTCGAGGGCGGGATCGGAGGCGGCGGCGGTGATGACCAATTGTCCCCACAACGCCGCGACGGTCACCAGGATCTGTATCACCACGGCGATCACGACCTTGGCGGTGCTTGGCGCGGCATAGGCCGTGTAGGCGGCGGCGATCACCTGCGGCACGAACAGCGTCAGCGCCGCGACGCCGGCGAGCATGCCGCCGCGCCCGTCGAGCACCGCGACGCTGCGGTCCCACACATTGCCCATCTTGACCATCGGCACCCCCTTATGACGGCGTTTGCGACCGGTTACCGCAGCCGCGCCGACTTGGCCACTCGCCAACGCGTGGAACTTGCCAGCGCCGGGCGACCGGTTCACAGCGCCGGCGATGGACGATCTCGACGGCATCGAATGGCGCGTGGCGCCGGGGCTCACGCCCTATGACGAAGCCCTCGCCGCGATGCAGGCCCGCAGCGAGGCGGTGCAGGCGGGCGAGGCGCGCGAGCTGATCTGGCTGCTCGAACATCCGCCGATCTACACCGCCGGCACCAGCGCGGTCGCCAGCGATCTGATCGACCCGCGCTTCCCGGTGGTGGCGACCGGGCGCGGCGGCAAATATACCTATCACGGTCCCGGCCAGCGGATCGTCTATCTGGTGCTCGACCTCAACCGGCGCGGGCGCGACGTGCGCTGTTTCGTCCATGCGGTCGAGGGCTGGGTGATCGCGGCATTGGGACAGCTCGGCGTCGCCGCGTTCCGCGCAGAGGGACGCGTCGGCATCTGGACGCGGGACGGCGGCAGCGAGGCGAAGATCGGCGCGATCGGCGTGCGCGTCCGCCGGTGGATCACGATGCATGGCCTGGCGGTCAACGTATCGCCCGATCTCAGCCACTTCGGCGGGATCGTCCCGTGCGGCCTGCCCGAATATCCGGTGACCAGCCTCGCCGCGCTCGGCCGCGATGCGGGGCTGGAAACCTTCGACGCAGCCCTTGCGTTGAGCGCTCCGGCGTTCCTCAAGTCCCTCTCTTGTCCGACAGAAACGAGCGGGAAAGAAAACGAGGCTTGAGGGCCGGGCATTATGCGATTAATGTCCACTGCGATTTGGGTATTAAAGGGCCAGCAAGCCGTCCAAATCCTATTCTAGGGAGCTTCCAATGCGTGCACTCATCTCCAAGGTCCTGACCGGCTCGCTGATCGCCGGCGCCGCTCTCGCGGTTTCGGCGTGTGGCCCGAAGACCGAGACGACCACCGACAACACGATGGTCACCGACATGAACACCACCGACGACATGGGCACCATGAGCGACAACATGACCGCCGTTGACGGTGCGTCGAACGGTGGCATGATGGCCAACGACACGATGATGTCGAACGACACCATGATGTCGAACGACACCATGACCACGAACGCGATGTAATCTCCCCTTCGGGATATTACGTACGTGAAACGGCCGTCCGGGCAACCGGGCGGCTTTTTCTTTGGCTTCGGCGCCGGAGCGCAGTTCATCGGATTTTATGCTGTCCGCCTTCGATCGGGGATTGGGTCTTCGCCCAAAAGCGTCTAGAATCGCGACACATTACCCCCTCGGTGAGGATGACGAGAGATGACTGTGTTGCGTATCGCGCTGGCGCTTGGCGGCGCCGCGGTCGGTTTGGTGGCGGCCGCGCCCGCCTCGGCCCAATTCTTCTTGCGCTCACACGATTTCCGCGGCGAAACCGTCAAGGGTCATGAGGACGGGCTCGGCCAGGTGCTGCCCGGCGCGAACGAGGCCGAACTGCGCGCCGCCATGGCTTGGAACGTCCGCGCCGGGCTCAACGTCGCCGCCCTGCAATGCCAGTTCGAGCCGACGCTGCTCACCGTGCCCAACTACAATGCGGTGCTCAAGGACCACGAGGCCGAGCTCAAGACCTCGTTCGACACGCTCACCAAATATTTCACGCGGATCAACAAGACGCCCAAGGCCGGCCAGGCCGCGCTCGACCAGTTCGGCACGCGCACCTATTCGGGCTATGCCACGGTCGCCGCGCAATACGGCTTCTGCCAGACGGCGAGCGCGATCGGCCGCGACGCGACCTTCGTGCCGCGCGGCAGCTTCGGCGACTTCGCGATGGATCACGTCCGCGAACTGCGCAACAGCCTGACCCCCTATGGCGAGCAGCAGTTCACGCGCTACCTGGGCCGCGATTATGCCTCGCAGCCGCGGCTGGATGCGATCTGCTGGAACAAGAAGGGCGAGTGGGTCACCAAGAAGTGCGGCGCGTTCAACTGGCCGCCCGCCGCGCCGGCGACCGCGACCGCCGCTGCCGATGTATCGGCGACGCAGACCGCGCAGCGGTGATCGACGGGCGCCGCGGGGGTTTCTTCGCGGCGCCGGTTGACTGTCGTGCACCGCTCCGGCGCGGGCTTCGGGGCGGTCACCGAACCTAGACCGGGATCGAGCGCAGCCGGCGATCGAATATTACGTGTGACAGCGGTTTAGCCGGGCCACTGGATTGCCGCCCATGCGACACCCCTGCGAACGTCCCGCCCTCGCCCATCACGCGCCATCACCCCAAACTGGGTCCGGGGCCCACCGTGCCACGAAATGATCGGCTGAAACCCCTGCGGAACCGTCGATGCCGGAACGGGCCCGGCATGGAGGGTGTTTTGCAGAGGCCTCGCCCCTAAGTGGGCACCAGCCCCGCTCGGCCTAGCGCAGCCCCAGAAGCTTGTGCGTCTGGAGCGACAGCCGCCACTGCGGCCGCGCCATCACCACGGCGATCGCCGCTTCGATATTCGCCGCCCCGCGCGCATCGTCCATCGGCTGCAACAGGCGGTGGGTGAAGTCCCAGGCCTCGACCGCGTCGATGTCGCTGCCGGGCTGCGGCCAGACCAGCTTGAGCTCGTCGCCCGAGCGCTGCACGACGTGACTGCCCGCCTTGGGGCTGACGCAGACCCAGTCGATCCCGGGATGCACGGCCAGCGTGCCGTTGGTCTCAATCGCGATGCGGAAGCCCGCGGCATGGAGCGCCTCGACCAGCGCATCGTCGACCTGCAACATCGGCTCGCCGCCGGTCAGCACGACGAAACGGTCGCCCTGCCCCGCGCCCCAAAAGCCGATCACCGCCGCGACGAGCGCATCGGCATCGGCGAACTTGCCGCCGCCGAGCCCGTCGACGCCGACGAAATCGGTATCGCAGAAGCGGCAGACCGCGCTCGCCCGGTCCTGCTCGCGTCCGCTCCACAGGTTGCAGCCGGCAAAGCGCACGAACACCGCACGCCGCCCGGCGTTGACGCCCTCGCCCTGCAGGGTGAGGAACATTTCCTTGACCGCATAGGACATCGGATCAGGGCCGGACGGCGTAGACCGTCGGGTCGGCGATACCGGCCTCCTCGAAGCCCTTGGCGCGCAGCCGGCAGCTGTCGCAATCGCCGCAATGCACGCCGCCCGGTGCGGGATCGTAGCACGACCAGCTCAACCCCATGTCGACGCCCAGTCGGGTGCCCTCGCGGACGATATCCGCCTTGGTCATATGCTGGAGCGGCGCGTGGATCTTGAACGGCTCGCCCTCGACCCCCGCCTTGGTGGCGATCTCCGCCAGGCCTTCGAAGGCGGCGATGAATTCGGGGCGGCAATCGGGATAGCCGGAATAATCGAGCGCGTTGACGCCGATGAACAGGTCGCGCGATCCCGCCGCCTCGGCCCAGCCGAGCGCGAGGCTGAGGAAGATCGTGTTGCGCGCCGGCACGTAGGTGACGGGGATGCCCTCGCCGACGCCGTCCTTCGGCACGGCGATATCGTCGGTCAGCGCCGAGCCGCCGAAGGCCGACAGATCGAGCGGCAGCACGATATGCCGTTCCGCGCCAAGCGTCGCGGCGACACGGCGCGCGGCGGCGAGTTCGACCCGGTGACGCTGGTTATAATCAACCGACAGCGCGAGCAGGCGATAGCCCGCCTCGCGCGCGCTGGCGGCGGAGATCATCGAATCGAGCCCGCCCGAGACGAGCACGACGGCCAGAGGGGCCTCGTTGGACATGGTCATGATCTCCGCGGCGCTAGGCCAAAGCGGAGCAAAAGAAAAGGGCCGCGGATCAGGCGGCCCTTTTGAAGGAGAGGGACGCGACCAGCATCCCCAAGGAGAAAAGCGTACCGGTAGAAACTGGTACACCCCGTCATTAGGCCGCCCGCCCTAAAAAGAGATTAACGCCGCGGCGTCAGGCGACCGGGTCCGCCTCGGCGGGCACCGGGAATTTGACCGCGCAGAAGGCGCAATCGACGTGGATCAGGCCATTCTCATCGGCCATCTCGCGCCGCTCCTCCGGCGAGAATTTGGCGATGACGCTGGCGATATAGTCCCCGTTGCAGCGGCAGCCGCGCGACAGCGGGGTCGCGGCGAGAACGCGCACGTCGGGTTCCTCGTTGAACAATCGCCAGATCAGCGTTTCGAGCGACAGCGACGGATCGGCAAGTTCGTCGGCGCCCATCGTCTGCCCGAGCGCCTCGACATGCTCCCATTCGGGATGATCGAGCCGCGTGTGCAACCGCTCGCGGCCGACCTCGCCCTCGGGCAGATGCTGGAGGAACAGACCGCCGGCGACCGTGCGCCCTTCCCCGTCGCGACCGATGCCGACGCGGACGAGGCTGGGGATCTGCTCCGACTGGACGAAATAGCTCTGCGCCGCCTCGGCCAGCGTCTCGCCGTCGAGCGGGACGATGCCCTGATAGCGTTCGCCGGTGGCGGCGAGATCGAAGGTGATCGCCAGATAGCCCTGACCGAACAGGGCGAACAAGGTCGGCTGTTCCGGCGCGGCCGCGAGCCGATCGGCGTCGTAATCGATATAGCCGCGCACCTCGCCGCCGCGATAGTCGCAGACCATCAACTGCACGACGCCCTGTTCGGTGCGCGTCTGCATCGTCAGCTGCGCGGTCGGGTCCTTGAGCGTCGAGCCGATCAGCGCGACCAAGGTCAGCGCCTCGGCGAGCAAGGCCTCGATCGCCGGCGGATAGGTGTGCGCGGCAAGCACCGCGTCGAGCGCCGGCCCGAGCCGCACGATCCGTCCGCGCGCCGAGCGGGAGGGAATCGCGAAACCGAGCGCGCGATCGATATCATGGGGTTGTTGCATAAGCGGAAAATGGGGGGTCGATGCGGATCGGTCAACCGCGGGCACTGGCCTGCCCCGCCCCCGCCGCGTCAGCCGATCTGGCCGAACACCCAGCGCAGCACCGCCTTCTGGGCATGGAGGCGATTGCCCGCTTCCTGCCAGATCAGCGACTGCGGACCGTCGATCACCGCGTCGACCACCTCCTCGCCGCGATGCGCGGGGAGGCAGTGGAGGAAGCGCGCATCGGGCTTGGCGCGCGCCATCAGCGCTTCGTCGACCTGATAGGGCATCATCGCCGCGAGTTTGGTTTCGGCATGCGCCTGGCCCATCGAAATCCAGGTGTCGGTGACGATCACGTCCGCGCCCTCCACCGCCTCCTGCGGCGAGGCGACGACGCGCGCGCGGCCCTGTCCCAAGGCGACATCCGCCTCGCTCGGCATGAAGCCCTGCGGACAGGCGGCGACGACGTCGAACTGCATCAGCCCCGCCGCCTCGATCAGCGAGGCGAGCACGTTATTGCCGTCGCCGAGCCACGCCATCTTGAGCCCGGGCAGCGCTTTGCCGTCTTCCAGGATGGTCTGGAGATCGGCCATGATCTGGCACGGATGCGATTGATCGGTGAGGCCGTTGATCACCGGCACGGTCGCATGCCGCGCCATGTCCTCGATCTTGGCATGATCGTCGGTGCGGATCATGATCGCGTCGACATAGCCCGACAAGACGCGTGCCGTATCGGCGATGCTCTCGCCGCGGCCGAGCTGCATCGATCCCGCATCCATGACGATCGAGCTGCCGCCAAGCTGGCGGATCGCCATGTCGAAGCTGACGCGGGTCCGGGTCGAATTCTTCTCGAAGATCATCGCCAGCACATGGCCGGCGAGCGGCGCGTCGGCATCGGCCCGTCCCTTGGGAAAGCCGGCGCGTGCCGCCTTGCGGTCGATCGCCTCGGCGAGCATCGCGGCGACGCCATCGGCCCCGGCGGCGGTGAGGTTGAGGAAATGGCGCATATCGGTCCTTCCGTCCCTCTCCGGCGGCGGAGAGGGGATCGTCTCAATCGTCGCTGGCGGGGACGAACACCCGCGCGGCGGCGCTCAACTTGTCGATACATTCGCTGACGTGCGCATCCTCGATCACCAGCGGCGGCAGCATGCGGACGACATTCTCGCCAGCCGCGACCAGCAACAGCCCGTGATTGTCGCGGGCATGCGCGACGAACTCGCGCGGCTCGACCCCGGCCTTGAGCTTGAGGCCGAGCATCAGCCCCTTGCCGCGCACGCTGTCGAAGATCTCGTCGTGATTGGGGATCATCTGCTCGAGCGCGCCGCGCAGCCGCTCGCCCATCGTCTCGACCCGGGCGAGGAAACCGTCGGCGAGCATGACGTCGAGCACCGCCTGCCCCGCCGCCATCGCGAGCGGGTTGCCGCCATAGGTCGAGCCGTGCGTACCGATCACCATGCCGCTCGCCGCCTTTTCGGTGGCGAGGCAGGCGCCGAGCGGGAAGCCGCCGCCGATGCCCTTGGCGACCGACATGATGTCCGGCTCGATGCCGTAATGCTCATAGGCCCACATCTTGCCGGTGCGCCCGTAGCCGCATTGCACCTCGTCGAGGATCAGCAGCAGACCATGCTCGTCGCACGCCTTGCGCAGCCCGGTGATGAACTCGGGTGTGCCGACCGAGACACCGCCCTCGCCCTGGATCGTCTCGACCATGAAGCCGGCGGTGGTGTCGTCGATCAGCGCCAGCGCGGCGTCGAGATCGTTGAACGGCGCATAAGCGAAGCCGGGCAGCAGCGGTTCGAAGCCGTCGCGCATCTTCGGCTGGTTGGTCGCCGAGATCGCGCCCATCGTCCGGCCGTGGAAGGCGTTGTTGAAGGTGATGATCGTCGTACGCTGCGGATTGCCTGCGGCATAATGATAGCGGCGCGCGGTCTTGATCGCGCATTCCACCGCCTCGGTGCCCGAATTGGTGAAGAACACCGTGTCGGCGAAGCTGTTCGCGACGATCCGCTCGGCGAGCGCCTCGCCCTGCGGCGAGCCGTAGAGATTGCTGACGTGCATCAGTGTCGCCGCCTGTTCGGCGATCGCCTTGACGAGATGCGGATGGCCGTGGCCGAGCGCATTGACCGCGATGCCTGCCGCCATGTCGAGATAGCGGCTGCCGTCCTCGCTGATCAGATAGCAGCCTTCGCCGCGGACCGGACGCACCCCGCACCGTGGGTAGACGGGCATCAGCGGGGTCATGGTCACGGGACGTCTCCTGTCTCTCGAAACGAGAAAGGGCGGCCCTTGCACGGACCGCCCGATTTCGTCTTACCGGTGGCGACCGGGCCGGGTCAACACCCGCCCGACGCGCGCATCGTCAATGACCGCGGCTGAGTTCGTCGACCTCACCCATGATCGTATCGAGCGCGGTCTTGTTGACGTCGGTCTCATGCTCGCGACGCGACGGCAGCGAGCCTTCGCTGAGGATCGCCTCCAGCGCGACGCGACCGCGCGCGACTCGGCTCTTGATCGTGCCGACCGCGACCTGACAGATTTCCGCCGCTTCCTCATAGGCGAAGCCGCCGGCGCCGACGAGGATCAGCGCCTCGCGCTGCGGCTGCGGCAGATGGAGCAGCGCGCGCTGCATATCGCCCAGTTCGACATGGCGGTCCTGGCTGGCCGGCGCGGCGAGGATGCGGTCGGCGACGAGATCGTCCCACTCGCCCTTGAAACGCGCACGCCGCATCTGCGACAGGTAGAGATTGCGCAGGATGATGAAGGTCCAGGCACGCATATTGGTGCCGGCCTGGAACCGCTGCCGCGCCGCCCAGGCCTTGAGCAATGTTTCCTGCACCAGATCGTCGGCGAGATCACGGCTGCCCGACAGCGAACGGCCGAACGCGCGCAGGTGCGGAATCACCTGGGCGAGCTGTTTCTTGAACTCCGGATCAGACAGCGCGACATGTTCCACCGGCGCCACGGGTGCGTCGTCGTCTTCGTAATCATCGGTACGCGTAGCGGGCTGGGTCATGCAATTCCGTTCAAAGCCGGGGACATCATCGCCGCCTCGAGGGGCAAGATAAGGGTCCGCGCCGGCAAATGCCAGTGAGACGGGGTGAGCCGTTTTACCGCAAGATAAGAAAGGCGAAGATCACGATGATCAGGACGAGCGAGATCGCCAGGACGTAGCGGGTAACCCCCGGCGTCGACCCCGCCCGCGCTTCGGTTTTGGAGACGTGGATGGGTTCATCGGGATCAGCCATGAACGTCAAACACATGACATCCGTTTTGGGTCCGAAACTTTCTGCGGCGACGGCCTGCCGGCGCTCCCGCCAAATCTGGACGCCTGCGAAAAGCTCGACGTCACCCCAGACGAGCCGTCACTCCGGATCTGGTCCGAGGTCCACCGCGTCGCACAACCAAAGGCTTATGCTCCTGCGGAACCGTGGATGCCGGAACGGGCTCGGCATGACGGAGGGCGTTGCGTAGAGGTATCGCCGAGGCGGAAGCCAGGCCCTCCGCCCACCGCCTGCCGTCGTTCGGCTTGACCACCGTATTTCCGCCTGCGCGCGAATACGGGTCCTGAGGGCGGCACCCTTTGCAGAGATCTCGTCTGCGAAGAAGCACACGTGGACGGAGCAAAGCCCCGACCACGCGCACCTCCAATTGTCAGACGGCCGCCTGCGGCACCGTCGCTTCGTCGAAGAACAGCGCCTGGCTGATCGCCGCCTTCACCGTCGAACGCTGGAACGGCTTGGTGATCAGGAAGGTCGGCTCGGGCCGTTCGCCGGTGAGCAGACGCTCCGGGAACGCGGTGATGAAGATCACCGGCACTTCGAATTCGGCGAGGATGTCCTTGACCGCGTCGATCCCCGAACTGTCGTCGGCGAGCTGGATGTCGGCGAGCACCAGACCCGGGCGATCCTCCATCGCCAGCGCCACCGCCTCGTCGCGGGTGACGGCGACGCCGGTGACTTCGTGACCGAGATCGCGGACGATCGTCTCGATGTCCATCGCGATGATCGGCTCATCCTCGATGATGAGCACGCGCGCGCGCGTCTGCTTCTCGATCTCGGCGAGCGCTTCCGACACGAGCGATTCGACTTCGCTGGTATCGACCTCGATCAGATAGGCGGCATCCTCGGGCGTGAAACCTTCCATCGCGGTGAGCAGCAGCGCCTGACGCGACAGCGGAGTCATCCGCGCGAGGCGCGCGCGGGCGACCGCTTCGGTGCCCTCGGCATCGCTCTGCGAGGTCTGCTCCTCACCATCGGAATTGGCCGAGGCCCAGATGCCCTGGAACATGCGGTACAGGCCGAGCCGCGGATCGACGTCGCGGGGAAACTGGTCCGGCGCCGCGACGATCGCTTCGAGCGTGGCGCGGACATATTTGTCGCCCTGCTGCTGGCTGCCGGTCAGGGCCCGGCCATAGCGCCGCAGGAAGGGAAGGTGCGGTGCGAGTTGCTGTCCAAGCGACATGGGTGGTGATCACTCCCTGAAGATTTGCCCGAGGGGGCTGAGAATCGAGCGGACGCCTGATCTGTGCGGGCGGCGACCGCTTTGCAACGCTGTTTGTCGAAGAGCCCGGCGGCTACGGTGGCCGCCTGGAAAATTCGCGCTATGATGGAACTAACGAAGGCGAATTTGGTTTCATCGCCGTTCGAATGGGTCCGTCGCAGCCGCGAGGGCCGTGTTCATCCGTAATGCGTCGATTGCCCGGCTTCAGCGGGCCACCAGGGGGACAGGTTGGAATTGCCCAGCGACAAGGACAAGAAAACGTCGTCCAAAAAGTCTCCTGCGAAGGTCCAGAGCAAGGATCGTGATATGGGCGCGGCGCTTCGCTCCGCCTATCAGCGGACGATTGACGAAAGCGTTCCGGACGAGATGCTCGACCTGCTGAACAAGCTCGCCTAACAGCGGGCATGGCCACCTCGCACGCCGCCGCCTCCACCACACGACGCGCGGCGATGGCCCCGGTGTCGGCGCTGTCGCGCTTCCCGACCGGCGCCAAGCTGTTCGTCATGCTCAGCGTCGCGCTGCTGCTGCTCGCGCTCATCGCAATCGGCGCCACCTTGCAGACCGGGCGGACCGCGGACGCGGAGGCGCGCGCACGACTGCGCATCGCCGCAAATGAAAGCGCTCGCAGCATTGCGATCGAGCTGATCGGCGACATGACCGCGTTGCGCGTCGCGGTGAATGCCTTGGAAGCCGATGCGGGGGATGCGCCGAGCTGCGCCCGTGCGCAGGGCGTGTTCGCGCAACAGGCGACGACCGGCACGCGCTTTTCGATCATTGACCGGCGCGGCCGGCTGTTGTGCGGCGAGGCTTTCCATTCCGACGTGCCGATCGACACCAGCACCGCGGTCGGCGCGGCGATCGTCCCCGATCAGGGCCTGATCCTGTCGGTCGCCGGGCCGCGTCGCGGGCCGAGCGCGCGCGTCTTCTTCCCGCGTGCCTTCCTCACGCGCCTCGCCACCCCGACCAGCCGGGCGGTGCCGCTCGCCAGCGCGCTGGTTCACGACGACACGACGCTCGAACTCGCCGCCATTCCGGACCTCGGCCCGCTCGACCGGCTCGATACGGTCGAGACCGATCTCGGCCTCGGCGGACTGACGTTGCGGACCAGCACCCGCAGCGCGCCGATCACCTCGTCCTTCCTCGTCGCGCTGATGCTGCCGCTGTTGATGTGGGCGGCAGCCGCGGGCCTGTCGTGGTTCATCGTCGACCGGCTGCTGATCCGTCCGCTGCGGCTGCTGCGCGCGAGCGTCGCCGCCTATACGCCCGGCGAGGTGATCGATCCCGGCAAGCTCGGGCCGCTCCCCGCGCAGGAGATCCGCGAGCTCGGCGACACCTTCCGCGCGATCAGCCGCACCGTCGCGCTGCACGAGGCGGGGCTCGCCGAAGCGGTGGTGCGGCAGACCAAGCTGACGCGTGAGGTGCATCATCGCGTCAAGAACAACCTGCAGGTCATCTCCAGCCTGATCAACTTCCACGCGCGCGGCGCGCCCAGCGCGGATGCGACCGCGGCCTATGCCTCGATCCAGCGCCGCGTCGATGCGCTGGCGGTGGTGCACCGCAATCATTTCGCCGAGATGGAAGACAATCGCGGGCTCAACCTGCGCGCGGTGATCGGCGAACTCGCCTCCAACATCCGCGCCACCGCGCCGGAGGGTGCGTCGAGCCTGTCGATCGCGCTCGACGTCGACCCCTATCTGGTCAATCAGGACGTCGCGGTCGCGGTCGCCTTCCTCGTCACCGAGACGATCGAACTGGCGATGAATTGTGACCGGGCGGCGCAGATCCGCGTTGCCGTCAAGCCGGGCGACGATACGCAAAAGGCCAAGCTCCGGGTGGTCAGCCGCGCCTTCGTCGCCAGCGAGGCGCTCGAAACGCTGCTCTCGACCCGCTACGGCCGCGTGATCGAAGGGCTGTCGCGGCAGCTGCGCGCGCCGCTGCATCACGATCCGATGACCGGCGCCTATGAGATCGCGATCGCCGTCCTGGGACGCGACTGAGAGCGGACGAAAATAATCGTCCGACCGTGCGATTTATTGCGGAACCAAGCCCGCGGGTCAGGGTTGAGCAGTACGGATCGCGACTTTATGCCCCCCCGCTTTCGCGATCCACGACATAGGCCCGAAAGCGCTCCCCCTCCCCCCCCCCCCGGTGATCGCTTTCGGGCCTTATCCTTTTCTACCCAACGCCGCTGTTTGTTGCCGCCATCGGTTCCGCGTCCGGAACGAATGGCGCGTCCGATCATTCGAGCTAGCGGTATTCATGCCCAGGAGGTTTTATGCGTAAGGTTCTCGGAATGGTGGTGGTCGCGGGTGCGCTGATGGTCAGCGCCTGCAACACGGTCGAAGGCGTCGGCAAGGACGTCAAGTCGGCCGGCAGCACCGTCGCGAAGACTGCCGACGACGCCAAGTAAGCAAAACCCGTTTGGGTGAACGAGCCCCCGTCGGTCATCCGGCGGGGGCTTTTTCGTGGCTGCGATCGGCGGCGCGCGACGCGCCCGCCGTCAGACCTCGACGATGTCGGTGCCCGCCTCGCGCGCGCGTTTGCGCTCGGTGAACCAGATGCCGATGATCGCGATCTCGTAGAGCAGGATCAGCGGCACGGCGAGCAGCACCTGGCTCATCAGATCCGGCGGGGTGAGCACCGCGGCGACCGCGGTCGCGCCGACGATCGCGTAGCGGCGCGCGCCAATCAGCTGCTTGCGGGTGACGATGCCGGCACGTTCGAGCAGCATCAGCAGCACCGGCAGCAGGAAGGCGATGCCGAAGGCGAAGAGGAACTGCATGACGATCGACAAGTAATTGCCGATCGCCGGCAGCGCCTGCTGATGCACGCCGCCGACATCGCCCTGGAAGCCGAGCAGGAAATGCAACGCCATCGGGATCGCCATATAATAAGCGAGCGCCGCGCCGCAGATGAACAGCACCGGGGTCGCCAGCAGGAACGGTAGCAGCGCCCGCCGCTCCTTGCGGTAGAGACCCGGCGCGACGAACTGCCAGAGCTGGTTGGCGATCACCGGGAAGGAGATCATCACCGCGGCGAAAAAGGCGACCTTGAGCTTGACGAGGAACGCCTCGAACAGCTGCGTGTAGATCACCGTCTTCTGCCCGGCGTGGAGCAGCGGCTGGACGAGGAAGCCGAAGATGTCCTCGGCGAACCAATAGCTCACCCCGAAGGCGACGACGATCGCGGCGATGCAATAGAGCAGCCGCCGGCGCAGTTCGATGAGATGGTCGAGCAGCGGCGCGCGGCTGGCGTCGATCTCGTCTTCGACGATCGGATCGCTCATGACGGCGTCACGTCGGTCGGCGGCGTCGAGAGATGCGGCGCCGGCCGCGGCTCGGCGGCAGGCACAACGACGGGCTTTTCGACCATCACCGGCGCATCATGCTCCTGATGGTCGGGCGCGGCGTGATCCGGCAGCGGCGTCGCCGGCTCCGCGGCGGCCGCGGATTCCGCGTCGGAGGTGGCGGGATGCTCGGCCATGATCCGCGCATTCTCCGCCGCCCAGCGCTTCTCCATCTCTTCCAGCTCGGCCTCGCGCACCATATTGTCGAAACCCTGGCGAAAGCTGCGCGACACACCGCGCGCCTTGCCGACCCAATAGCCGACGACGCGCATCGCCTTGGGCAGGTCCTTGGGGCCGATCACCACCAGCGCCACGATGGCGACCAGCAGGAACTCGCTCGAATCGATGTTGAACATCGGATGCGGTCAGGGGATCGCGGGATTTAGCGGTCGTCGCGGACGCGCTCGCCGTCACGATCGAACGCCGGCTCGGCGGCCTTCTGCGCCTCGATCCGCGGCGCCGGCTTGGCAGGACCGTCGCCGTCTTCCTCAGCCATGCCCTTCTTGAAGTTCTTCACGCCCTTGGCGACATCGCCCATCAGGTTGGAGAAGCGGCCACCGCCGAGCAGCAGGATCGCGACGACGGCGAGGACGAGCAGATGGATCGGGCTGAAGCTGCCCATGGCGTATCTCCTAGAATGTCCCCTTATCTAATCGCTATCCGCCGCCTTTGCCACCTCCAATGCTTCCTCGAGCGCGAGGTCGACGGGATCGAGCAAGCCGGCGGCGCGCAGATCGTCGATCCCGGGCAGATCGCGGCGGCTGGAGAGGCCGAAATGGGTGAGGAAGTCGGGCGTCGTCGCATAGAGCAGCGGCCGGCCGGGCAGTTCGCGCCGCCCCGCCGGGCGTACCCAGCCGGTCTCCATCAGCACGTCGAGCGTCCCTTTGGCGGTGGCGACGCCGCGGATCGCCTCTATCTCGGCGCGGGTGACGGGCTCGTGATAAGCGATGATCGCCAGCACCTCGATGCCGGCCCGGCTCAGCCGTCGCACCTCGTCGCGGTCGCGGCGGAGGAGATGGGCGAGGTCCGCCGCCGTCTCGAAATGCCAGCGCTCGCCCCGCCGCACCAGGGCGATGCCGCGCCCGGCATAATCGCGTTCGAGCTGTGCCAATGCGGCACGGACGTCGACGCCGCCGACATAGGCGCGGATCGAATCGACCGACAGCGGCTCGGCCGCGGCGAACAGCAGCGCCTCGACCGCGCGCACCGCATCGTCGGGCGGGGTCATCGCACCGCGCGGAGCAGGAGCGGCGCGAACGGCGCCTGCTGGCGCAATTCGACCCGTCCCTGTTTGGCGAGTTCGAGCGCGGCGAGGAAGGACGAGGCGAGCGCCGACTTGCGCAGCCGCCCCGACCCGTCGGGCAAAAAGCTCTCCAGCGTCGCCCAGTCGAGCGTCATCCCGACCAGCCGCGCGACCCGCGCCAGCGCCGCTTCGAGCGTCATCACCTCACGATCGGCGACGACGTGCATCACCGGCCGGGTCCGCGCGCTCACCCGGCCATAAGCGGCGATGAGGTCATAGATCTCCGCCCGCCATTGCGCATGGCGGATCGTGCGCAGCCCCTCCGGCGCGGCGCGCGGGAAGACGTCGCGGCCGAGCCGATCGCGCGCCATCAGCCGCGCCCCCGCCTCGCGCATCGCGGCCAAGCGTTCGAGACGCAGTTGCAGGCGCAGCGCGAGTTCCTCGGGATCGGGCTCCTCGTCGTCGGCGACGCGCGGCAGCAACAGCGCCGACTTGAGGTAGGCGAGCCACGCCGCCATCACCAGATAATCGGCGGCGACCTCGAGTTGCAGCGTCTGCCGCTGCCGGATGAAGGCGAGATATTGCTCGACCAGCGCGAGAATCGACAGCTTGCGCAGATCGACCTTTTGCGCGCGGGCGAGCGACAGCAGCAGGTCGAGCGGCCCTTCCCATCCCTCCAGATCGAGCGTGAGTTGCTCGGGCTCCGCCATCGCCGCCGGATCAGACCAGGGCGAGGAAGGCGTCGCGGCGCGCGATCAGCTCGGCGAAATCACCCTGGCCCGGCGTCACGCTCGCCATCGCGCGGTCGAGGCGGCGACGCGCGGCGTCGGTGATCTCGGGCAGACGGTCGGCGATCGCGACCATCTCGTCCATCCGCGCCCAGCAGTCGAGCACGAGGTCGCAGCCCGCGGCGATCGACGCCGCCGCCTTGTCGCCGGCGCTGCCCGACAGCGCCTTCATGTCGATATCGTCGGTCATCAGCAGCCCGTCGAAGCCGATCGCGCCGCGGATCACCTGCTCGATCACCACCGGCGACAGCGTCGCGGGACGCTCGCGGTCCCACGCCTCGAACACGATGTGCGAGGTCATTCCCATCGGCGCGTCGGCGAGGGTGCGAAACGGTTCGAGGTCGATCTCCAACTCGTCGGCGCTGGCGGTGACGGTGGGCAGCAGATGATGGCTGTCGACCCGCGCGCGACCATGACCGGGCATATGTTTGACGACGCCGACGATTCCGGCCGCGGCCAGCCCCTCAAGCATCGCGCGGCCGAGCGCGGCGACCGGCATCGGGGCGCTGCCATAGGCGCGGCAGGCGATCGCCTCAGTCGTGTCGGACTGCGCGACGTCGAGCAACGGCGCGCAATCGACGGTGATGCCGACCTCGGCCAGCATCAGCCCGAGCGCCTCGCCATTGGTGCGCATCGCCTGGATCGCCGACATCGGCGCGACCTCATAGAGCGCGGCGAAGGCGGGTCCGGCGGGGAAGGCGGGCCAGTGCGGCGGCCCCATCCGCGCGACCCGTCCGCCCTCCTGATCGATCAGGATCGGCAGATCGTCCCGCCCGGCGAGCGCCCGCAGCGAATCGGTCAGCGCGCGCAACTGGGCGCGATCCTCGATGTTGCGCTTGAACAGGATATAGCCGGCGGGCGCCGCCGCGGCGAAGAAGGCGCGCTCGTCGGGGGTGAGAACCGGACCGGCGAGACCGAAGATGACGGGCTTCATCGTCGCTGGTTAGCGCGCGCAGGCGGAAGAAGCGAGTGGGGGTTCGGGGGAGCGGCGCGACGCCCCTGCCCCACTCGACCGTAAATCGCGACGGCAGCGAGCCGGCCGGCGGGATCGGAGGAGGGCCGTCCCGACCACCACACCACCCCGGCGGAGGCCGGAATCTAATTGGGTGAACGCCGAGGAAGCCCGGCGACGGTCATCCAGCTGGGCCCCGGCCTCCGCCGGGGCGGTAACGAAATCGAGAAGACTAGCGCCATCGCCACGCTGGCGAGGAGACATCATCCTCCCGCATGATTGCCACGCCGCCCCGTCAACTCGCGACGAAGCAGCTTTCCCCGGCGACGCGCAGACGGCCGCAGATGTCGGCCGCCTGATTGGCGCTGCCGGCGTTGACGCGCAGGCGATAAAGCGTGCGGCCACCGGTGGCGACCGACTGGACCGACTTGCCGAGCGGCGCGAGGTAGCTGAACCGCTTGAAGAAGCCGTCCCACGCACTGTTCGCGAGCGCTTCGCTGGGATAGGCGCCGAGCTGGACGAGCGAGCCGCCGCCGCCGCTGGCGACCGGCCGCGCCTGGACGCTGACCGGCGGCGCGGCGACGAGCTTGCCGCTCGACGCCGGCACCTGCGCGACGGCGTTGCTGCCGCCCGGCCCCGCCGGCTTGGCGCTCGGGGTGACGCGGTGGCCGTCGATCGGCTTCTCGGGCACCGCCGACAGGTCGATCGAGCCATTGCCCGCCTTGCCGGCGCTGGTCGCGATCGCGGCATCGCCCTCGCCCTTGACCTTGAGGCCGCCCGGTTCCTCCGGACGCACCTTATAGTCGCCCGGCTGCGCGGCGATCAGCTGACCGTCGGCGGAGGCGCGCATCTGCACCTTGTAGATGCCGAAGATGATCGCGGCGAGCGCCGCCAGGCCGACGACGACGAGCGCGATCGTCTTGCCGATGGGGGCGCGACGCTCCTCATCCGGCTCGACCGTTTCGAGCCACGGCAGCCGATCCTCGTCGCGTAACTCCAACCCGTCCCCCATCACTTCATCTCCGAAACCGCGACAACACCCATGATGCTGAGACCGTTACGAATAATCTGTGCAATCGCCGTCGCCAAGGCGAGACGCGCAGCGGTGACGGCGGCGTCGTCGGCGACCAGGAAGCGGCGCTCGGGCCGGTCGTTGCCGACATTCCAGGCAGCGTGGAAGGCTGCAGCTAAGTCATACAGATAGAAGGCAATTCTATGCGGTTCGCGTGCTGCCGCGGCGGTTTCGACGATACGTGGGAATTGCGCGGCGAGCTTCACCAGCGCCAGCTCTTCCGTATCAAGCCGGGACAGGTCGGCCGCCTCCGCAACGATCCCCGCCTCTTCGGCGCGGCGGTGCAGCGAGGCGACGCGGGCATGGGCATATTGGACGTAGAAGACCGGATTGTCCTTCGACGCCTCGACCACCTTGGCGAAGTCGAAGTCCATCTGCGCGTCCGACCGGCGGGTCAGCATGGTGAAGCGGACGACATCCTTGCCGACCTCGCGCACCACGTCGGCGAGCGTGACGAAATTGCCGGCGCGCTTCGACATCTTGACCGGCTCGCCACCGCGCAGCAGCCGCACCATCTGGACGAGCTTGACGTCGAAGCGCGTCTTGCCGCCGGTCAGCGCCGCGACCGCCGCGACGATCCGCTTGACGGTGCCGGCATGGTCCGCGCCCCAGATGTCGATCAGCTGGTCGGCGCCCTGCGCCTTCTGGAAATGATAGGCGAGATCGGCACCGAAATAGGTCCACTGGCCGTTCGACTTCTTGATCGGCCGGTCCTGATCGTCGCCGAAGGCGGTCGAGCGGAACAGCGGCAGCTCGACCGGCTCCCAATCCTCGGGCGTCTCGCCCTTGGGCGCTTCGAGCACGCCGTCGTAGACGAGGCCGCGCGCGCGCAGCTCCGCCTCCGCCGCCTCGGGCTTGCCCGCCGCCTGCAAGTCCGCCTCGGACGCGAACAGATCGTGGTGGATGCCGAGCAGCGCGAGATCGTCCTTGATCATCACCAGCATCGCCGCGACCGCGCGGGTGCGGAACAGCGCGAGCCATTCGCTCTCCGGCGCGTCGACGTAGCGATCGCCATATTCGGCGGCCAGCGCCTGACCGACGGGGACGAGATAGTCGCCGGGATACAGGCCTTCGGGAATGGTGATCGTCGCGCCGAGCGCCTCGCGGTAGCGCAGGTGCACCGAGCGCGCGAGCACGTCGACCTGCCCGCCGGCGTCGTTGACGTAATATTCGCGGATCACCGTATGCCCGGCGAATTCGAGCAGGGCGGCGAGCGCATCACCCACCACCGCACCGCGGCAATGGCCCATGTGCATCGGCCCGGTCGGATTGGCCGAGACATATTCAATGTTGACCGTGACCCCCTGCCCCTGCGTCGAGCGGCCGTAATCGTCGCCCGCCGTCCGGATGGCCGCGAGTTCGTCGCGCCAGGCGGCGTCGGTCAGGCGCAGGTTGATGAAGCCGGGGCCGGCGACGCTCGCCTCGGCGACCTCGGGCAGCTTGCCGAGTTCGCCGGCGAGCGCCTCGCCCAGCGCGCGCGGGTTGAGCCCGGCGGGCTTGGCGAGCACCATCGCCGCATTGGTCGCGAGATCGCCATGCGACGCGTCGCGCGGCGGCTCGACCGTGACGTTGCGGCGATCGATCCCCTCCGGCAGCAGGCCGGTGGCGGTCAGCGTGTCGAGGGCCGCGGCGACATGCGCGGCAAAGCGGGTGTAAAGCGTCATCAGCGTCCGTTCGGTGGAAGGGGATCGCTCTAGCTTAGTCGCGGGGATGGTTCAAATGCGGGCGTTATCGCGTGCGTCGGCGCGGCTCTTCGCCCGGCACCGGGCTGACCCATGACAGCGGTCCTAGAAGCCTTCCGGCAGTGCGATGTCGCCGATCAGCGCGCGATAGCGGGAAATCGCATAGCGGTCGGTCATGCCGGCGATGAAGTCGGCGATGTGGCGGCTTCGGTCGGGTTCGGCATTAGGCACCTCCTCCGCCCATTCGGGGCTCATCGCGCTCGGGTCATCGCGATAGACGGCGAACAGGCCGGCGACGATGCCATGCGCCGCCTCCGCCGCGGCGAGCTGGCGCGGATGATGGTAGAGATTGGCGTACATGAAACGTTTGAGGTCCCGCTCCTCCTCGCGCATCGTCGCGGAAAAGCCGCAGAGCGCGACGCCCGCCTGACGCACGTCGTCGGCGCTGGTCACGCCCGAGGCGGCGATACGGGCGCGCGTCTCCTCGATCAGGTCGTTGACCATCGTGCCGATCTGGCTGCGGATCAATTCGCTCGCCAGCCGCTTGGGCGCGACGTCGGGGAAGCGTGCGCACGCCGCCCGCCAGCCGCGCGCCACCACCGGTACCTCGAGCAGCTGGTCGAGCGTCAGCAGCCCGGCACGCAGACCGTCGTCGATATCGTGATTGTCATAGGCGATGTCGTCCGCCAGCGCCGCGACCTGCGCCTCGAGACTGGCGTGGCTGGTGAGATCGAGCGGGAAGTCGGCGTCCGCGGCGCGCAGCGCCCAGCCGGGATGCCGCACCGGCCCGTTATGCTTGGCCAGTCCTTCGAGCGTCTCCCACGTCAGGTTGAGCCCGTCCCAGCGCGGATAGGGCCGTTCGATCCGCGTCAAGGTGCGCAGCGTATGGCCGTTGTGATCGAAGCCCCCGGCCTCGGCGAGCGCCGCGCGCAACGCATCCTCGCCGGCATGGCCGAACGGCGGATGGCCGATATCGTGCGCCAGACACAGCGCCTCGGTCAGATCCTCGTTGAGCCCGAGCACGCGCGCGATGGTGCGGCCGATCTGCGCGACCTCGAGACTATGGGTCAGGCGGACGCGGAAGTGATCGCCGTCCGGTGCCATGAACACCTGCGTCTTGTGGCGCAGCCGGCGGAAGCTGATCGAATGGATGATGCGGTCGCGGTCGCGCTGGAAATCGTCGCGTGGGCCGCGCACCGGCTGCGGCGCGATCCCGTTCTGTTCCTCGTGAAGGCGACCTCTGCTGCGCGCCGGGTTGGAAGCCCAGGGCGCGCGCACGCTCACTTGCCCGATGATCCGCCGCTGCCGAGCCGGCTCACCACCTGCCCGGCGTCGCTGGTGAAGGTGAAGGTCGACACGCCTTCCTTCTTGAGCTGGTTGACGAAGCTGCGCGCCTCCGCATCGGTCTTGAACGGGCCGACGAGGACGCGATTGGTCGCGCGCAGCGGCGTCGTCCAGGCGCTGCGGCTGCCGAACACCGCCGGCGCCTTGGCCTTGACCGCGCTATAGGCCTTGGCGAGATCATTCTCGTTCGCGCCGCCGGCGACCTGGACCCAGATCCGTGCCGGATTGGCGCGGGCGAGCCGCTTCTCCTCGGCAGCGGCCTTGCGCTCCTCCGCCGCGGCCTTGGCGTCGACGGCCTTCTTCTCGTCGGCGAGTTTCTTGGCGGCGAGCGCCTTCTTGTCCGCCGCGGCCTTGCGGTCGGCGGCGCGCTTGTCGGCCACGGCCTGCGCCGCGAGCGCGCGCTCGGCGGCGGCGTCGCGCTCCTCCTTGGCCTTGGCTTCGGCGAGGACGCGCGCGGCGGTGTCGGCGGGCGGCACCGTCGCTGGCGCGGCGCGGGCCGGCTCGACCACGCCCAGTTCCGACGCCGGGATCGACAGGCCGGCGACGATCCGCGCGAGCACGCTGTCCGCCTCGGCGCGCGAGGGCGGCGCGGTGAAGTTCGGCGCGGCTGCCGGGGTCGTCGCCGGTGTCGAGGCGGTTTGCGTCGTCGCCGTCGCAGGCGCGCTGACGAAGCCGGGTGCGGGCGTCGGCTTGATTGACGCAGCCGGTGCTGGCGACGGCGTGACGGTCGCGGCCGGCGTGCTCGTGAAGCCAGGCGCGGGGGCGTTCGTCACCGCGGTGGCGGTGGCCGGCGCCGCGGCTCCTGCGGCGGCCGGCGTATAACTGGTGGCGGGCGCGCGCGTTGGCGACGGCACCGCGGCGGGCAGCGTCGTGCGCGGCTGCACCGCCGCGAGTTGCACCGGTGCGGTGGTCGTCGCGGGGGTCGGCGTCGGCGTCGGGGTAGCGCTGCGCACCGGAACGGCCGGCGCGTTGCCGGCATAGGTCACCGGCGCGCGCGTCGTCGTCGGCAGCGGCTGGATGCGGGTCAGCGCGGCGGCCGCCTGCTGGTAGCTCGGCGGCGGCGCGACCGCAGCAGCCGCCACAGGCGCCGGCGTGGGTGTGGGCGCGGGTGTTGCACTGCGCGCCGTCCGGCTGTTGGCGGCAAGCGCCACCCGCTCGTCACGACCATTGCTGCGGCGGCGCTTGCCGGTCTGCACCGCAGGCGCGGGCTGCGCCGCGGCCACCGCGACCGGTAGGACTTCGGGCGCGAGATAGGGCAGCGCCGGCGCGAGCCGCGCATCGGCGATCCGCTCGGGCGTGCTGTGCACCTCGCCGAAATGGACCGCAAAGGCGCGGTCGGCGGCGGGCAGCGTCGGCAGCCGCTGGAAGAAGGGCAGCAGACCCTGCGCCATGCCCGCCGGCAGCATCGTCGTCGCGATCTTCTCGGCGCCGGCCTGATCGCCGCCCATCGCGAGGATGAAGGCGCGGATGCGCCAGGCGCTGCGATCGGTCTTGCGAAGCAGCGGATCGAGCTGTTCGAGCGCGGCGTCGCGCTTGCCCGAAATGCCGAGCGACAGGGCGTAGCGCTTGACGATCTCGTCGTCCGGGCGCGTCTTGAGCGCGAGCCGATAGTCGCGTTGCGCGCGCTCCTGCTGGCCGATCAGATCGTAGGCGAGGCCGCGATCGCCTGCGAAGCCGCGCGGGTCCGCCCCCGCCGCCTCGGCCTGCGCGAAATAGCGCAGCGCCTCGCCGGGCCGTTCGGAGCGGACCAGGATCGCGCCCTCGCCCACCTTGATCCGCGGATCGCTCGCCGCGATCTTCTCGGCGCGCGCATAGAGCGAGGCGGCGCCGCTGAGATCGCCGAGCGACAGCGACAGATCGGCCGCGGCGATCAGTGCGTTGAGGTCGCGTGGATTGGCGGCCAGCGCGCGCATCTGCTCGGCGAGCCGGTCGGCATCGGTGGTGCCGGGCAGCGCCTGCACCACTTCCTGGGCGGACAGAGCGGCAGGCGCTGTCGCCAGCACGCAGGCGACGGACGCGAGAAGGGCGAGGATCGAAGGGCGCATGGGGTCTGGGCGACTAGAGCCGAGCGGTGCTGAACCGGCAATGTCCGGGCCGCGCCGCCGCGGCGAACGGTGGCTGCGCGGCGACGAACCCTCGCCTGTGGGCGCTGCGGGGGGATGGGACCAGCCCGACGCCGCCCCGCCCGATCCCGAACGGATCGGCGGCGCGGAGTCGGGGAACAGCGTTACTGGTTGTTCTGGCGATGCAGGAAGCGCGGGATGTCGATCGGGTCCTTGGCCTCTTCGCCGCTGTCGTCGCGCGCCGGTCCGCGCGCGGCATTGGACATCCGCTCGAACAGCGTGCCGCCGAGCTTGACGCGCGGCTGCGGCGTGACGTCGGGCGTTGCCGCCTCGCTGCCGGGGGCGATATAGCGGCGTGCCGGCTCGGGCGCGGCGGCGCGCGCATAGGGCTCGCCGTACGGCTTGGGCTGCGGCGCCGGGGGCACGATCGTCTCGGCGCCGAGCACCAGCTCGTCGTCGCTCGCCGCCGGCTCCGGCTTGACCGCATCGGTCTGCTGGAGGTCGAGCGGCGCGGGCGCCGGTGCGGGCGCAGCGACGGGCGCGGGCGCCGCCGGGGCTTCGGGCGCGCTCGTGCCGGTCGGGCGGAACGAGGTGCTGTCGTCGGTCTTGCGGCCCATGCCGAAGCTGAACGACTTGGTCGCTTCCGGTGCCGGCGCGGCAGCGCCCGGCTTGACCTCCGAATCGATGCCGGTGGCGACCACCGACACGCGGATGCGGCCTTCCAGCTCGGGATTGAACGCCGAGCCCCAGATGATGTTGGCATCGGGATCGACCAGATCGCGGATGTGATTCGCGGCTTCGTCGACTTCGAGCAGGCGCATGTCGTCGCCGCCGGTGATCGAGATGATGACGCCCTTGGCGCCCTGCATCGACACGCCGTCGAGCAGCGGGTTGGCGATCGCCTTCTGCGCCGCCTCGAGCGCGCGATTGTCGCCGCTTGCCTCGCCGGTGCCCATCATCGCCTTGCCCATCTCCTGCATCACCGAGCGGACGTCGGCGAAGTCGAGGTTGATGAGTCCGGGCATGACCATCAGGTCGGTGATGCCGCGCACGCCCTGCTGCAGCACCTCGTCCGCCATCTCGAACGCTTCCTTGAAGGTCGTGTTCGCATTGGCGATCAGGAAGAGGTTCTGGTTGGGGATGACGATCAGCGTATCGACGTACTTCTGCAGCTCCTCGATGCCGCCGTCGGCACTCTTGGCGCGGCGGTTGCCTTCGAAGCTGAACGGCTTGGTCACGACACCGACGGTAAGGATGCCCATGTCGCGCGCCGCCTTGGCGATCACCGGCGCCGCCCCCGTACCGGTGCCGCCGCCCATGCCGGCGGCGATGAAGCACATGTGCGCGCCCTCGAGCCGCTTGGCGAGGTCGTCGATCGTCTCTTCCGCCGCGGCGCGGCCGATCTCGGGCCGCGAACCGGCGCCGAGGCCCTGGGTGATCTTCGCGCCGAGCTGGATGCGGTGCGGCGCGATCGACGACTTGAGCGCCTGCGCATCGGTATTGGCGACGAGGAAGTCGACGCCCTGCACGTCCGCCCGCATCATGTTGGCGATGGCGTTGCCGCCGGCGCCACCGACGCCGATCACGGCAATACGGGGGGTCAGTTCGTCGACCTCGGGAGTGATGAATTCGATGCTCATGGCCTAACTTTCTCCGCCCCATCCGGGAAAACGCGCCGGGACACTGATTTAACCTTTTGCCTCAACGACTCATGCGGTGCCACTGAAAACGCGCCTAAGCCGTCATCGGCGTTCAATAATTTGCCCGCGCCGCCTGGATGAGCTTGCGCATCATGCCCATGCCACGCTGGCGATGAACCGTAGTTTGCTGGGGCGCGACCCCGCGCAGATCGATCGGATCCGCCGCCGCGTAGAAGGCGAGCCCGGCCAGCGTCGCGAAGGCCGGGCCGCCATGCGCCTCGGGCAAGGCGGTCAGCCCGCGCGGGCGGCCGATCCGCACCGAGCGGCCGAGCGCCTGCTGCGCATAATCGGCGATGCCCTTCAACTCGGCGCCGCCACCGGTCAGCACCACCTGCCGCCCGACCGGCCCTTCGAACTTCAACTGGGCGAGCGATTTGCGAATCTCGTCCATCTGATGCTCGAGCCGCTGGCGGACGATGCCGATCAGCTGCGCCTTGGTGATCTGCATGCCGCCGTGCACGTCGTCCTCGGCGGCGATCGGCATTACCGGGATCATCTCGTGATTGTCGCGCGGGCTCGCATTGGCGGAGCCGTGGAAGCACTTCATCCGCTCGGCCTGCGCGCGGCGGGTGCCGAAGGCGGAGGCGATGTCGTCGGTGATGTCCTGCCCACCCATCGGGATCGAGCAAAGGCCGACGAGCATGCCGCCCGCGAACAGCGAGACGTTGGTGATCCCCGCCCCCAGCTCGACCAGGGCGACGCCGAGTTCGCGCTCCTCGTCGGACAGGCAGGCGAGCCCGGTCGCGACCGGCGAGGCGATGATCGACTTGACCTCGAGATGCGCCGAGCGGACGCACAGATCGAGGTTGCGCACCGGCGATCCGTCCGCCGCGACGACGTGGATGTGGACGCCGAGCCGGTCGGCATGGAGGCCGAGCGGCTTCTTGACGCCGGTCAGCCCGTCGAGCGTGTAGAGCGCCGGCTGCGCGTGCAGCACCATCCGCCCCTGCGGGTCGATCGAATTGCGTCCGGCCGTGAGCAGCGCGTCGATGTCCTGCTGTTCGACGCGATGGCCGCCCAGTTCGAACTCGACCTCGGCGACGTCGCTGACCAGCCCGCCGGCGGAGAAGCCGACCCAGACGTTCTCGATGTTGATGCCGGCGATCCGCTCCGCCTGCTCGACCGCCTCGCGCACCGCCGCCTCGGTCGCGCCCATGTCGGCGATATAGCCGCGCTTGACGCCGCGGCTCTCGCGCTGGCCGGTGCCGAGCACGATCAGCTCGCCGCCGTCGCCCTTCTGCGCGATCATCGCCGAGACCTTGGACGACCCGATGTCGAGCGCCGTGATCAAACCTTCCGGTGCAACCTTCGCCATTACCCCTCAGCCCCCGCTCGCGTGTTGGTCGTGTCGGTCGATGGTGTCGCCACCTCGCTCGGGTCCGGCACGTTATGCGCCATGCTCGCCCCCGGCTTGCGTGCGACCAATTTGCTCGGATCGCGCATGTCGAACCGGATCCAGCCGCGCCCGAGCAGCGGCCGTGCGCCGTCCAGCTCGGCGAATTTGAGCAGTGCCGCGGGCGCGCCATCCTCGGGCAGCGCGAGCGTCTCGCCGCTGTCGAAGGTCAGGTCCCAACGGCGGTTGCCGATCCAGGTCGCCGCTTTGACGCGCGGCTTGAGCGCGGGCGCGGCGGCAAGCAGCGCCTGATAGCCCGCCTCCTGCCGGTCCGCGCCGGGGCCGATCACCAGCGGCAGGTCGGGAATGGCGTCGGGCCGCACCGGTTCGAGCAGCACGCCGTCCTTGTCGATCAGCGTCAATTGGCCATTGTCCTGCCACACCGCCGCCGGGCTGCGCTCGACGATGTCGACCAGCAGCGTATCGGGCAGCCGGCGCGAGACGTGCGCGTCGGCGATCCAGCCGTAGCGCAGCAGCTTCTGGCGCACCGCCTCCAGATCGACGAGCGGCATCGCGCGGCTCTGCTGATCGAGCGCGACCGCATAGACGCTCATCCGGTCCATCCGCTTGAGGCCGGTCACCTCGATCTGCTCGACGCGGAAGCCCGCCTGCCCCGCCCCTTCGGCGATGGCGGAGCCGATCATGCCGGGGATGCCGATCCACGTCACCGCGGCGAGCGCGAGCGCGATGCCGCCGCCGGTGATCGTCCAGGTCGCCGCCTTGCGGATCGTCTCCTCGCTGACCGGCACGGCGGCGACGGCGCGCTCGAACAGCGACGCCTTGCGCACCGGCTGCTTGCGCCGGCCGGTCGGCCGCTTGGGCGGCGGCCCGCGTTTGATCGTCCGGCTCATCCCGCACGGACCTTGAGCGCGCCGTCGCGCAGCGCCTCGTCGACGATCGCCTGGACGAGCTCGGCATAGCTCATGCCGATATGCCGCGCCTGTTCGGGGACGAGGCTGAGCGGCGTCATCCCCGGCTGGGTATTGACCTCGAGCAGGAACAGGCCGTCGACGCCGCGTTCGTCGTCCCAGCGGAAATCAGAACGCGACGCGCCCTTGCAGCCGAGCAGGCGATGCGCTTCGAGCGCGAGGCTCTTGCAGGCGTCGGCGATCACATCGGGAATGTCGGCGGGGCAGACGTGTTCGGTCAGGCCGTCGGTATATTTGGCGTCGAAATCGTACCAGCCGGTCTTGGGCTTCAACTCGGTGACGCCGAGTGCCCGCTCGCCAAGCACCGCCGTGGTCAGCTCGCGGCCGCGGACATAGGGTTCGGCGAGCAATTCGCTGAATTCCTGCCACGGACCGGCGACGTCGCGCCCGATCGGATTGCCGTAATTGCCGTCGTCGGTGACGATCGCGACGCCGACCGACGAGCCTTCGTTGACGGGCTTGAGCACATAGGGCCGCTGCAACGGATCACGCTCGAAGATCTCGGCGGAGCGGACGATGCGGCCGCCGGGCATCGGCACGCCGGCGGGGACGAGCACCTGCTTGGTCAGCACCTTGTCGATCGCGATCACCGACGTGGCGAGGCCCGAATGGGTATAGGGGATGCCCATCAGGTCGAGCATGCCCTGCACGCTGCCGTCCTCGCCCGGCGAACCGTGCAGCGCGTTGAAGACGAGATCGGGCTTCGCCTCGGCGAGGCGCAGCGCGACATCGGCCTGCATGTCGATCCGGGTGACGCGATGGCCGAGCGATTCGAGCGCGTCGGCACAGCCGTTGCCCGATTGCAGCGACACCGGCCGTTCGGCGGACCAGCCGCCCATCAAGACCGCGATGTGCATCACTTCGCCACCCCGACCCGCTGAATTTCCCATTCCAGCGTCACCCCCGAATGCGCCTTCACCTTGTCCCGCACCTCTTCGCCCAAGGCCTCGATTGCCGCCGCGCTGGCGGTGCCGAGGTTGAGCAGGAAATTGCAATGTTTCTCCGACACCTGCGCATCGCCGCGGGTGAGCCCGCGACAGCCGGCGGCGTCGATCAGCGCCCAGGCCTTGTGGCCGGGCGGGTTCTTGAAGGTCGATCCGCCGGTCTTCGAGCGCAGCGGCTGCGACGCCTCGCGCTCGGCGGCGATCCGGTCCATCTCCGCGGCGATCGCGGCGGGTTCGGCGGCGTGGCCGCGGAAGGTCGCGGCGACCACCACCGCGCCGGGCGGCAGTTCGCTGTGCCGATAGGTATAGCCGAGCTGGCCAAGCGACAGCGTCCGGCGTTCGCCCGAGCGCAGCACCACCTCTGCCTCGACCAGCACGTCCTTGACCTCGCGGCCATAGGCGCCGCCGTTCATCCGCACGAAGCCGCCGACCGTGCCGGGGATCGAGCGCAGAAATTCGATCCCGCCGATCCCGGCATCGCGCGCCGTCGACGAGACGAGGATACCGCTGGCGCCGCCGCCGCAGCGCAACGTCGTCGCGTCGATCCGCTGCACCTGCGCGAACGCCTTGCCGAGCCGCACCACCACGCCCGGCACGCCACCGTCGCGGACGATCAGGTTCGAACCCAGCCCGAGCGGCATCACCGGCACCGCCGGGTCGCAGTCGCGCAGGAAGGCGGCGAGATCGTCGGCATCCTGCGGCTCGAACAGCCATTGCGCCGCGCCGCCCGCCTTGAACCAGACGAGCGGCGCCAGCGGCGCGCGCTCGGTCAGGCGCCCGCGCACGGCCGGCAGGTCGATCACCACGGGCCGACGCCCCATAGTCGCGTCCACGCCTGGAAGGCGGCGAGATTGGCCTCGGCGGCCTTGCGCGTCGCCTCCTGCGCCTGGACGAGCGCCTCGCCCGCGCCGACCGCCTGGCCGCTCGCCTCGAGCGTCTTGCGCTGCGCGTCGAGCATCTGCTTCTGCAGGGTGATTCCCGCGTCGAACCAGTCCTTCATCGCCGCTCTCCGATCGCCTTGGCCAGCCCCGCCGCCCATTTGGTGATGTCCCCCGCGCCGAGGCAGACGATCATATCGTCCGCCTGCACGGTCGCGGCGAGCTCCTCCGCCAGCGCGGCGGCATCGGCGACCGTCGCCGCAGAGCGGTGGCCGCGGCGCTTGAGGCCGTCGACCAGCGCCTGCGCGTCGACTCCCGCGACCGGCGCCTCGCCTGCGGCATAGACCGGCGTGACGAGGACGCGGTCGGCATCGTTGAACGCGGTCTGGAAGTCTTCCATCAGATTGCCGAGCCGCGAGAAGCGATGCGGCTGGACGACCGCGATCACCCGCCCCTTCGCGCCCTCGCGCGCCGCGGCGAGCACCGCGCGGATCTCGACCGGATGATGGCCGTAATCGTCGATGATCGTGACGAAGCCGCCGTCGACCGCGACCTCGCCGACCTTGGTGAAGCGGCGCTTGACCCCGCCGAAGGCGGAAAAGCCCTGCTGGATCGTCGCATCGGGGATGCCGAGCTCGAGCGCGACGCCGATCGCGGCCAGCGCGTTCTGGACGTTGTGGCGACCGGGCATCGGCAGTTCGATCCCCTCGATCGTGCGCACGCTGCCGTCGCGCTCGCGCACCACGCAGGCGAAGCGGTTGCCGCCCGGCACCGGCGTCACGTCGACGCCGCGGATATCCGCCTGCGCCGAGAAGCCATAGGTGACGACGCGGCGGTCGCGCACCCGCGGCAGCACGTTCTGCACCTCGGGGTGATCGAGGCAGAGCAGGGCCGCGCCGTAGAAGGGCACGTTCTCGACGAATTCGACGAAGGCGTCCTTGACCGCGTCGAAGCTGCCATAATGATCGAGATGTTCGGGATCGATATTGGTGACCACCGCGATCGTGCCGTCGAGGCGCAGGAAGCTGCCGTCGCTCTCGTCCGCCTCGACCACCATCCAGTCCGACGCGCCGAGCCGGGCGTTCGAGCCATAGCTGTTGATGATGCCGCCGTTGATGACGGTCGGATCGACTCCGCCCGCGTCGAGCAGCGCCGCGACCATCGAGGTGGTCGTCGTCTTGCCGTGCGTCCCCGCCACCGCGACGGTCGATTTGAGGCGCATCAGCTCGGCGAGCATCTCGGCGCGGCGGACGACGGGGATGCGCTTCTCCATCGCCGCCTCGACCTCCGGGTTCGAGCGGGTGATCGCGGTCGAGACCACCACCACCGCCGCGTCGGCGACGTTGCCGGCGGCATGGCCGATCGACACGGCGATGCCCTTGTCGCGCAGGCCCTGCACGACATAGCTTTCGGCGACGTCGGAGCCCTGCACGGTATAGCCGAGGTTCTTCATCACCTCGGCGATGCCCGACATGCCGATCCCGCCGATCCCGACGAAGTGGATCGGACCGATGTCGGTGGCGACGCCGCGGATCATGCGAATGCCTCCTGCCGCGGGGCGGCCTTGCCGACCGGCAGGCGCGCGCGCGGCGAATCGAGGCTCTCGACCAGATCGGCGAGGTCGCGCACCGCATGCGGGCGACCGACACTCTTCGCCCGCGATGCGGCATTTTCGAGCGCGAGCGGGTCTAGCCCGAGCTTCTGCATCTGCTTGGCGAGTTCCACCGCGGTGAACTCCGGCTGCGGGATCGTGCGCGCGCCACCGGCGCGGGTGATCTCACGCGCATTGGCTGTCTGGTGATCGTCGGTCGCGCCGGGCAGCGGCACCAGGATCGCCGGCCGACCCGCCGCGGTCAGTTCGGCGATCGTCGACGCTCCGGCGCGGGCGATGACGAGATGCGCCCAGGCGAGCTGTTCGGGCATGTCGGGCAGATAGGTGGCGAGCTCGGCCGGGATCTGATGCTCGGCATATTGCGCGCGCACCGCGTCGATATCCTCGATCCGCGCCTGATGCGTCACCTGCAGGCGGCGGCGGAAGGTGATCGGCAGCATCGCCAGACCGTCGGGCACGACCTGGCTGAGGATGCTCGCCCCCTGGCTGCCGCCGGTGACGAGGACGCGGAAGATGCCGTCCTCCTCCAGCAGCGGATAGGGCCGGTCGCGCAGCGCGAGCACCGCGTCGCGCACCGGATTGCCGACGAGATGGACCTTGCCCTCGTGCTTGGCGGCGAGCCGCTCGGTCGTCGCATATGAGGTGGCGATCGCATCCACCTTGCCGGCGACGAGGCGATTGACGCGGCCGAGCACCGCA
Organism: Sphingomonas sp. RIT328; assembly: GCF_000632225.1. Taxonomy (GTDB): domain Bacteria; phylum Pseudomonadota; class Alphaproteobacteria; order Sphingomonadales; family Sphingomonadaceae; genus Sphingomonas; species Sphingomonas kyungheensis. Next base: position 130,814 of record NZ_JFYV01000012.1, on the reverse strand, counting down.
TTCTGTTCGTGTACCGCGGTCGGGATCTTGTCGGCGAAGGCGGCGAGCAGCGCCGGCATCGCCGGATAGCCGCCGAAGCCGATCACCGCCGCGGGCTTGAACGTCCGGTACAGTTCACGCGCCATCGCCCGGCCGCGCAGCATCTCGCGCACCGCCGACGGCCAGCCCTGCGGCCGCTTCGCCTGGAAGCGCCCGGCCGGCAGCACGTGCGTCTGGATGCCGTCGAACAGGCCGGGGAAGCGCACGCCGCGCTGGTCGCTGATCAAGGCGACGCGATGGCCGCGACGCGTCAGTTCCTCGGCCAGCGCCGCGGCGGGGACCATATGCCCCCCCGTGCCACCTGCGGCGAGGACGTAATGCTTGCTCAATTGGATCCCCATCTCACCACATACGGGCTGCGCGTCAGGAACGGATTGCGCCGCGTGAATGCGAGCAGCAGCCCCATGCCGATCGACAGCGCGATCATCGACGATCCGCCATAGCTGATGAACGGCAGCGTCATGCCCTTGGACGGCGCCAGCCCGGTATTCACCGCCATCGACACCAACGCCTGCGCGCCGAATTGCACCGCCAGCCCCGAGGCGGCAAGCAGTTTGAACTCGTCCTGCTCGTCGAGCAGCTTGACGAACACGCGCACGACGATGGCGAGGAAGACGATGGCGATGATCGCGCAGGCGATCAGCCCGAATTCCTCGCCGATCACCGAATAGATATAATCCGTATGCGCTTCGGGCAGGCCGAACTTGACCGTGCCGCCGCCGGGTCCGGTGCCGGTCCAGCCGCCGCTGGTGATCGTCGCATGCGCGGCGTTGGTCTGGAAATGGTCGCTCGCCCCCTCGCCCTCGACGCTCGGGAACAGGAAGGCGTCGATGCGATTGCGCGCGGTGCCGTAGAACATGTAGGCCGCCCCCAGCCCGATCGGGACCAGCGCGATGATCCCGCCGAGCACGCGCATCGACGTGCCGGCGATCATCAACAGCGCCATCCATACGGTGCAGAAGATCACGGTCTGGCCGAAATCGGGCTGCATCATCAGCAGCACCGCGATCAGCCCGGTCAGCGCGCCGGTGATCGCCACCGTCGGCAGCTCCGGGTCCTTGGCCTTCAGCGACAGCAGCCAGGCGACGGTGACGATGAACAGCGGCTTGAGGAATTCGGACGGCTGGAACTGTGCGAAGCCGTAACCGACCCAGCGCCGCGCGCCGTTGATGCTGTTGCCGACGAAGGGTGTCAGCGCGAGGCAGGCGATCAGCACGATCGCCCCGCTGATCGCCAGCCGCCGCGCGAGCGGCACCGGCAGCATCGACACGCCGAACAGCACCGGCAGCGACACGCCGACCCAGATCAGCTGCCGCCAGAAATAATAAAGCGGGGTGAACTGGTGATGCTCGCCCGAATAGCGCACCGCGGTGGCGGGGCTCGCCGCGGCGACCGCGACCAGCCCGATCGCGATCAGGAACAGGGTGAGCAGCAGCAGCATCCGGTCGATGTCCCAGAACCAGGTGCCGAGCGGCGACCGATCGCCGCGGCCGCCGCGCCGCTTGACCTTGGCGATCAGGCTGTCGCGTGGAGCCTCGGTCGTGCCGGCACTGGTCATGCGAGAGCCTCCACCGCAGCACGGAACGCGGCGCCGCGCTCCTCGTAATCGCGGAACTGGTCGAAACTAGCACAGGCCGGCGACAAGAGCACGACATCTCCCGCCCGCGCCGCCGCCGCCGCCTGCGCGACCGCGGTGGCGAGATCGCCGCTCTGCGTCACCGCCGGAACCCGCCCGTCGAGCAGCGACGCGAACAGCGCCGCCGCCTCGCCGATCGTATAAGCGGCGACGATCCGGTCGAAATAGGGAGCGCAGGCGTCGAGGTCGTCGCCCTTGCGCTTGCCGCCGACGATCCAGTGGACGCGATCGAACGCGCCGAGCGCCGGGGCGGCGCTTTCCGGATTGGTCGCCTTGCTGTCGTCGACGAAGCGCACGCCGTCGCGGATCGCCACCGTCTCCATCCGGTGCGGCAGGCCGGTGAAGCTGGCGAGGCCGGCGTCGATCGCCACCTCCGCCACGCCGAGCGCCTTGACCGCGGCGATCGCGGCGAGCGCGTTCTGCGCATTGTGCGGGCCTTGCAGCGCCGGCCAGCGCGACTGGTCCATGCACACGCCCGGCGCGATCTTGGTGAGATGCTCGCCGCGCGCCGACAGGCTTCGGGCGATGCCGGCGGAGGCGGCGTCGCCGATGCCGATGATCGCGTCATGTCGCGGCGACTGCATCGCGAACAGCCGCGCCTTGGAGGCGGCATAAGCGTCGAAGCCGTCATAGCGGTCGAGATGGTCGGGGGTGATGTTGAGCAGCACCGCCACCTCGCAATCGAGCCGCTCGGTCAGGTCGAGCTGATAGCTCGACAGTTCGAGCACGTAGACGCCGCCCTCGGCGAGCGGCTGTTGCGCGAGGACCGGCAGGCCGATGTTGCCGCCCATCAGCGTCGGCACGCCCGCGCCGGCAAGGATATGGTGGACGAGCGCGGTGGTGGTCGACTTGCCGTTGGTGCCGGTGATGCCGACGACGCGGTGCGGCGGCAGGTCGCCGCGCGCTTGCGCGAACAGCTCGATATCGCCGATCACCGGCACCCCCGCCGCGCGGGCTTGGGCGACGAGCGGATGCGTGTTGAGCGGCACGCCGGGCGAGACGACCAGCCCCGCCGCCCCGGTCAGGTCGAGCAGGGCGATGTCGTGGACGATGACGCCGTCGATCTCGTCGGCGCGCGCGCGTGCGGCCGGATCGCTGTCCCAGCCGACGACGAAGGCACCGCTCGCCGCCAGCGCGCGCGCGGTCGCGAGGCCCGAGCGGGCGAGACCGAGCACCGCATAGCGGCGGCCGGCGAAGGCGGGGCTGGTGATCACCGCAGCTTCAACGTCGACAGGCCGGCGAGCGCCAGCACGAGGCTGATGATCCAGAAGCGGATCACCACCGTCGGCTCGCTCCAGCCGAGTTGCTCGAAATGATGGTGGATCGGCGCCATGCGGAAGACGCGCTTGCCGGTGCGCTTGTAGAAGAACACCTGGATGATCACCGACAGCGCCTCGACGACGAACAGGCCGCCGACGATGCCGAGCACGATCTCGTGATGCGCGACCACCGCGATCGTGCCGAGCGCGCCGCCGAGCGCGAGGCTGCCGGTATCGCCCATGAACACCGCCGCGGGCGGCGCATTGAACCACAGGAAGGCGAGCCCCGCGCCGATCACCGCGCCGCAGAAGATCGCCAGCTCGCCTGCCCCCGGCACGTGCGGGATGCCGAGATAGGTGGCGAACTTCACGTTGCCCGCGAGGTAGACGATCAGCATGAAGGCGACGCTGGCGATGATCACCGGCATCGTCGCCAGGCCGTCGAGCCCGTCGGTAAGGTTCACCGCATTGCCGAAGGCGACGATGGTGAAGGCCGCGAACAGCGGGAAGGCATAGCCGAGATCGAGGTACAGCCGGTCGGTGAACGGCAGATAGAGGTGCGGCCCGTTCTGCCCCATGATGATCCACGAGGCGATGCCGGCGATGGCGAATTCGAGCAGCAGCCGGGTACGACCGGAGACGCCGGCGGTGCTGGCTTTACGCACCTTGTCGTAATCGTCCATGAAGCCGATCGCGCCGAACCCCAGGGTCACGAACAGGCACGACCAGACATAGGGGTTGCTGAGGTCCATCCAGATCAGGATGGCGAGGCTCATCGCGGTGAGGATCATCAGCCCGCCCATCGTCGGCGTGCCGCGCTTGGCGAGATGCGTCTGCGGCCCGTCGGCGCGGATCGGCTGGCCCTTGCCCTGGCGGACGCGCAGCCAGCCGATGAAGCGCGGGCCGATGATCAGGCCGAGGAAGAGCGCCGTGGCGACCGCCGCGCCGGTCCGGAAGGACTGGTAGCGGATCAGGTTCAGCAAACCGGTGAACCCCAGATGCTCGGCGATCCAATACAGCATTACGTTCCGATCCCCCGCGATCGTTCATCGCCCGCGGCGGCAAGACCCGCGATCACCCGCGACAAGCCGACCCCGTTCGATCCTTTGACGAGCACCGCATCCCCGGCGCGGGCCAGGGCGTGCAACCGGCCAAGCGCGGCAGCGGCGTCGGCCACATGGACGACTTGTGTCCGTCCCTCAAGGGCCTTGGCCAGCGGCGCCATCGCTTCACCGACCAGGACGGCCGCTTCGACCTGCGCGGCGAGCACCGGTTCGGCGAGCGCGGCATGGTAACCGGCGGACGCATCGCCGAGTTCGCGCATCTCGCCGAGCACCGCGATATGCCGTCCCGGCTCCTCGGCGAGGACCGCCAGCGTCGCGCGCATCGAGGCGGGATTGGCATTGTAGCTCTCGTCGATGACGAGCAGGTCGCCGCCGTCATGCGGTGCGAGGAAGCGCGCACCGCGCCCGGCGAGCCCGCCCAGTTCGGCGAGCGCGAGACCGGCGCGGGCGAGATCGGCACCCGCCGCATCGACCGCGGCCAGCACCGCGAGCGCGTTCGACACCCAGTGCATCCCCGACTGCGACAGCGTGAACGACAATTCGCGTTCGCCGATCCGCGCGGTGACGAACGAGCCGCCGGTCGGCAGCCGCATCGCCTCGATCGCGCGGACGTCGGCGCCCTTGGTGAGACCGAAGGTGACGGTGCGCGCCGCATAGGGTGCGGCGGCGGCGATCAGCCGGTCGCGATGGGGGCTGTCATAGGGCACGATCGCGGTGCCGCCGGGTTCGAGGCCGCGGAAGATCTCGCCCTTGGCGTCGGCGATCGCGCTTTCGTCGGGGAAGAATTCGGTGTGCGCGGGCGCGATCGCGGTGACGATTGCGATATGCGGCCGGACCAGCCGGGTCAGCGTATCGAGCTCACCCGCATGGTTCATCCCCATCTCGAACACGCCGACGCGCGTGTCGCGCGGCATGCGCGCGAGGCTGAGCGGCACGCCGGTATGGTTGTTGTAGCTCTTCACGGAGCGATGCACCGCGCCGGGCAGCGAGCGGTCGAGCGCGGCGAACAGGGCTTCCTTGGCGCTGGTCTTGCCGACCGATCCGGTGACGCCGATCACCGTCCCCGCCATCCGCGCCCGCGCCGCGCGGCCGAGATCGTTGAGTGCGGCGAAGGTATCGGCGACTTGGACATGGGGGTGCTCGCTCGCCGCGGAGACGATCGCCCCCGCCGCCCCTTGCGCGAACGCCTGCGGCAGGAAGCGATGGCCGTCGGTGCTCTCGCCGGTCAGCGCGACGAACAGATCGCCGGACCCGACCTCCCGGCTGTCGAAGGCGACGCCGGTGACGGCGAAGTCGGCCGAGGCGGTACCGACGGTCGCGGCGGCGATCTCGGCGGCGGTCCAGAGGGTCATCCGATCCTCCCCGGCACGCGGAGGATTGTCACCCCGCTCACGCCGCATACTCCCGCGCCACCGCGACGTCGTCGAACGGCAATTCCATGTCGCCGACGATCTGGCCCTGTTCGTGGCCCTTGCCGGCGATCAGCACGATATCCTGCGCTCCGGCCTCGCGAACGGCGGCGGCGATCGCGGCGCGGCGATCGCCGATCTCCCACGCCTTGGGCGCGCCTTTCAGGATCGCGGCGCGGATCGCGGCGGGGTCCTCGGTGCGCGGGTTGTCGTCGGTGACGATGGCGATATCCGCCTGCATCTGCGCCACCTGCCCCATCGTCTCGCGCTTGCCGGGATCGCGGTCGCCACCGGCGCCGAAGACGACGATCAGCCGCCCGCCGGCATGCGGCTTGAGCGCGGCGATCGCCGCCTCCAGCGCATCGGGCGTATGGGCATAGTCGACATAGACCGGCGCGCCGCTGCGCGCGATCGCGGCGCGTTCGAGCCGGCCGCGCACCGGCTGCAACCGCGCGAGATCGGCGATGGTGCGCGCGACGTCGCCGCCGGTGGCGATCACCAGCCCCGCCGCGACGAGCGCATTCGCCGCCTGATAGCCGCCGATCAGCGGCAAGGTCACCCGATGCGTCCGCCCCTCCGCCTCGATCACCAGCCCCTGGCCGAGCAGGGTGGGGTCGCGGCCGACCAGCCGCAGCGTCGCGCCGCGTTCGCCGACGGTGATGAGCGTGTTGCCGCGCGCCTGTGCCAGATCGATCACCCGCCCCGCCTCGACATCGTCGGCCCAGACCACCGCCGTTCCGGCCGAATCGAGCACTTCGGAGAACAGGCGCAGCTTGGCGGTGAGATAGGCGCCCATGTCGCCATGGTAATCGAGATGGTCGCGGCTGAGGTTGGTGAAGGCCGCGGCGGCGACGGTCAGCCCCTCGGTGCGATATTGGGTCAGGCCGTGGCTCGACGCCTCGAAGGCGAGATGCGTGATCCCCTCCCGCGCGAGGCCGGCGACGTTGGACAGGAAGGTGACGACATCGGGCGTGGTGAGGCCGGTGGTGACGCGCTCGTCGGCGGTGGTGACGCCGAGCGTGCCGATCGATGCCGCCGACGCGCCGGCCATCCGCCACAATTGCCGGGTCATCTCGACGGTGGAGGTCTTGCCGTTGGTGCCGGTCACCGCGACCGCCACCTCCGGGAAGGGTGCGAAGAAGGCGGCGGCGGCGCGGGCGAACCGCTCGCGGGGATTGTCGTCGACGATCGCCACCGCGCCCTCGACCGGCACGCCGGGGCGGGTCACCACCGCGACCGCGCCGGCGCGCACCGCCTCGGCGATATAATTCTCGCCATTGACGCGCGCGCCCTGGAATGCGCCGAAGACGGTGCCGGGCGCGACCTTGCGATGATCGATCGCGAAGCCGGTGACGATCGCCGCCTCGCCGCCGCCGGTCAGTGCGCCCAGTCTCACGCAGCCCTCCTTAATTACCCGTGACGGGCTTGCGCGTCGGGTCCTGCCAGATCAAGGGCATGAGGTCCGACACGTCGATGTCCGCCCGCTCGTCCGGCACCACGCCGAGCATCGCACCGACGCGCGAGATGGTCCGGCCGACCACGGGTGCGGCGTTCCATGCGGCAGTCTTCCACCCTCCGGTCTCCTTCGTGCCAAGCGGCGAATCGAGCATCGCCAGCACGACATAGCGCGGAGCGTCCATCGGGAAAGCCGCGGCGAACGTCGCGACGTTGCGCGAATGATCGTATCCGCCCGCCACCGCCGCCTCGGCGGTGCCGGTCTTGCCGCCGACGCGATAGCCCGGCGCCTCCCCCTTGCGGCCGGTGCCGCGCAGCACGATCAGCCGCAGCATCTGGCGCATCCGCGCGCTGGTCGCCTCGCTGATGACGCGGCGGCCGACCGGCGCCTGCCCCGGCGCGACCTTGAGCAGCGTCGCCGGCCGCCAGATGCCGCCGTTGACCAGGGCGGCATAGGCGCTGGCGAGGTGCAGCGGCGTCACCGCGATGCCGTGGCCGTAAGCGGTGGTCATCGTCGTCGTCCGCGCCCAATAGGTTGGCATCAGCGGACGCCCCTTCTCGCGCAGCTCGATGTCGGGCTTGGTGTCGAAGCCCAGTTTGCGGAACATCGTCTGCATCTTCTGCGGGCCGATCTCGTCGGCGATACGCGCGGTGGCGATGTTGCTCGAATAGATCAGCGTCTCGGGCATCGACAGCCAGCGCTTGGGATCGCCGCGCTCGTCGTGGATGGTGAAGCCGCCGACTTTCAGCGGATGCGTCGCGTCGAACTTGCGGTTGAGCCCGATCGTGCCGGTATCGATCGCGGTGGCGACGGTGATCGGCTTGAAGGTCGATCCCAGCTCGAACACGCTCTGCGTGGTGATGTTGCGCAGCTCTTCCGAGCCCGCCATGCCGACGCGATTGGGGTTGAAGGTCGGCAACGACACCATCGCGATTACCTCGCCGGTGGCGACGTCGAGGACGATGCCGCCGGCGCCGCGCGCGGAGAAGGTGTTCATCGCGCGGCTGAGCTCGCTCTCCATCGCCGCCTGGACGCGCACGTCGAGCGACAGCGCGACCGGCTGACCCGCCTTGGTCGGATCGAGCAGCCGTTCGTCGAGCACGCGCTCCATCCCGCTCATGCCGTGGCCGTCGGTGGAGAGGAAGCCGAGCGCATGGCTCGCCATCGTCGATTGCGGGTAGAGCCGCTGCGTCTCGCGCGCGAAGACCAGCGCCGGCTCGCCGATCGCATTGACCTGCTCGACCAGCGCCGGGCTGGCGCGGCGCTGGAGATAGACGAAACTGACCGGGCGGGTGAGCTGGCCGTAGAACCACGTCTGATCGCCGCGATCGGGCATCAGCGCGGCGAGGCGGGCGGCGATCTCCATCTTGTCGCCGATGATCTGCTTGGGGTGGACCGCGATCGTCCAGGCGTCGATCGTCCGGGCGAGCGGCGCGCCGTTGCGATCGACGATATCGCCGCGCGCGGCGAGCGCGGCGACGCGCGCCTCCGCCTCGCCGCCCGACATCAGCCCGAGCATGACCAGCCGGCCGATCACCAGGGTCACCGCCGCGGCGAACAGCATCAGCAGCATCATCAGTCGCATATGCGACGTCGCCACCAGCGCATGACGCTGGGTGGCGTTACGCCGCTGCTGTGCGGGCCGAGCGACGATGACGGTCAACGCTTGCGTGCCTCCGCGCGGGCGCTGCTGAGGATGTCGCCGAGCGTCGTGTCGGAAAGCAGCTTGCGGTCGAGCATCGCCACCGCCTGCGGCCGCACCTTGGCGACCGCCGCCTTGGCGCGCGCCGCCTCGGTCAGCTTGGCAAGCATCGGCGCACTTTTCTCGACGGGGGCGACCTTGATGACCGCGCGCTTGGCGGCGGGGAGCGCGGCGGCGACCTGGATGACCGCGGGCGCCGGCGTCGCAGCGGGAGCGGCGACGTTGACCGTGGCGAGCGACGGCACGACCAGCGCCGCCATCTTGGTGCCCGGCGCGGGCGTGCCGATGCGCGTCACGTCGAGGCTGGCGAGCGCGCTCTCGTCAGTGACGAACTGGCCGGCGACCGGCGCGGCGAGCGCCAGCGTTTCCCCGTTCCACTTTTCGAGCTGCGCGAGATTGGCCCGCGTCTCGAACTCGGTCTCAAGCGCGCGGATGTCGCGCTGCGCGGTCTCGATCCGGCGATCCATGATGTCGAGCTTCTTGCGCTCCGCCGCGACCTGCAGCGAGACCAGATAGAAGCCGAGGACGATGGCGACGCAGCCACCGAACCACCCGATCCCCTTCAGCCGATACGCCGCCGTCATGCCGTCACCTCCGCCTGATTGCCGTGGGTCCATGCCGGCGCCGCCGTCCGCCGTGCGGTGCGCAGCGTCGCCGACCGCGCCCGCGGGTTGCGCGCGACCTCCGCCTCGCCGGCGCGGATGCCGCGACCGACCGATTCGAAACTGGGCGCGACGCCGCTGTCGGCGAGCGGCAGATGCCGCGACCCGCCCGGCGCCTTGCCCGACCGGTCGCGCAGGAAGCGCTTCACCAGCCGGTCCTCGAGACTGTGGAAGGTGACGATCGCCAGCCGCCCGCCCGGCTTGAGCACGCGCTCCGCCGCGGCAAGACCCTGGGCCAGTTCGTCGAGCTCCCGATTCACATGGATGCGGATCGCCTGAAAGCTGCGCGTCGCCGGATCCTTCTTGTCGTGCGGCCGGTGGCCGAGCGCCTTGCGCACCACCTGCGCAAGTTCGCCGGTGCGGGTCAGCGGCCGCGCCGCGACGATCGCGCGGGCGACGCGGCGCGACTTGGGCTCGTCGCCATATTGGTAGAGGACGTCGGCGATCGCCGCCTCGTCGGCGGTGTTGAGGAAGTCGGCGGCGCTCGGGCCGTCCTGGCTCATCCGCATGTCGAGCGGGCCGTCGGCCTGGAACGAGAAGCCCCGTTCGGCCTGGTCGAGCTGCATCGACGACACGCCGATATCCATGGTCAGCGCATCGACCGGCGCGTCGAGCGCCGCTTCGAGCATAGAGAAATCGCTGTGCACCAGCGTCAGCCCGGGGAGCGCCGCGGCACGGCCGGCGCGGATCGCATCGGGGTCGCGATCGAAGGCGACGACCTCAGCGCCCGTCGCGAGGATCGCGCGGGTGTAGCCGCCGGCGCCAAAGGTCGCGTCGACGATCCGCTCGCCCGGCTGCGGCGCCAGCGCGGCGACCACCTCGTCGAGCAGCACCGGGATGTGCGGGGCATCGCTCGCCATGTCGCTCACAGGGCGATCCCCTTTTCCTGGCAATAATACCGGCAGGCGGCGACCATCTGCGGGGCGATGTTGGGCGTCGACAGCAGCGTCTTCGGGTCCCAGATCTCGATATAGTCGAGCGTCCCCCAGAAGAAGGCGTGCGCCCCGATGCCGGCATAGAAGCGCGGAAAGCCCGGCATGATGAAACGTCCCGATCCGTCGAACGGCACGGCTTCGCCATTGGCGCCGCCACGCTTGATGTTGTGGTCGATCTTGCCGTCGGGACCGCGCGACAGCGCGACCCGCTCGTTGAGCTCGCGCTTGAGCTCGGCAAGATAGGCGGGATCATAAGCGATCAGACAGGGCTGATCCTCATGCGCGGCAATGATCACCGTGCCGCCGTCCTTGCCGTCGGCGCGCGGTGCATTGTCGGCAAGCGTCGATCGAAGCGCATTGGGGATGGCGACGCGACCCTTGTCGTCGACAAGGGCAAGTCCGCTTCCCTGATAATCGCCCCTTTCCGACACGCCTGTCTCGCACCCTGACGTGCACAGCTCACCGTTCCGGCAAACGACCAAAATCGTCCGCCAGCCCGCTGCGATGAATCGCAACCGGTGATGCCTGCCCCGTTGACGCTGTTGGTATCAACAGCCCCTTGGGGACGCAACGGGATTTTTGGGGAAAACCGGGGAACGAGCCCCGGTTCGTCGCTACGCGGGCGGGGGCGCACCCGCGCGCACGTAGACGCATCGATCGAACATCGACGAAATAACATTGAGTGTCATTAGCTTCGCCGAAATCCCCGAAATTCCCCGGCGGCGGGGCATCAGTGCGGCGCTTGCGCGTTGCTGGTCGAAGGCGCGACGCCCAGTTCGGCGAGCGGCTCGCCCGAAGCGCCGGCGGCCGCCGCGGCGGCGGCACCGGCGTTGGTCATCGCGATATTGGCGACGACATCGGCCTGCGCCGATCCGGCGGCGGCGATCGGCCGCTCGCGAGTCGCGGAGCCGAGGATCGCGCTGGCGACGACGATCAACAGCACGACGGCGACAAGGCCGATCACGCCGACCTTGATCCGTTGCATCGTCTGCTGAGTGTCTCGCGCGGCTCTCATCCTACCGCGCCGCTGTAACGCTTCGTCACCGCTTTGTCGAACAAGCGGTTCGGATCAATTCAGGAAAGACCTTTGGCGGCGCGCCACGCGGGATCGTAGAGCGTCGACAGGTAGCGAAAGCCGGTGTCGCACAGGATCGTGGCGATGCGCCGGCCCGGGCCGAGATGCTCGGCGAGCCGCACCGCACCGGCGACGTTGATCCCCGAGGACAGGCCGAGGCACAGCCCCTCCTCGTCGAGCAGCCGCCGCACCCAGCGATAGCCCTCCGCATCGGAGATGCGGAATTGCGTGTCGATCGGCGCACCGTCGAGATTGGCGGTGATCCGCCCCTGGCCGATCCCCTCTGCCACCGACGATCCCTCGGCGCGCAGCTCGCCATGCGCATAATAGTCATAGAGCGCCGCGCCGTGCGGATCGGTCAGCGCGATACAGATGCGCTCGTCCTTCGCCTTGAGGCCGAGCCCGACCCCGGCGATCGTGCCGCCGGTACCGGCGGCGCAGGTGAAGCCGTCGATCCGCCCGTCCATCTGCTGCCAGATCTCCTCGGCGGTGCCGACGATATGCGCGCGGCGATTGGCGACATTGTCGAACTGGTTCGCCCACAAGGCGTTATCGCGCTCCTCGGCGATCCGGCGGCTGGTGTGGACGAAATGATAGGGGCTGGCATAGGGCGCGGCGGGGACCAGCACCAGCTCGGCGCCGAGCGCGCGCAGCGTATCCATCTTCTCGCGGCTCTGCGTCTCGGGCATGACGATGATCGTGCGATAGCCCTTGGCATTGGCGACGAGCGCCAGCCCGATGCCGGTATTGCCCGCCGTGCCCTCGACGATCGTGCCGCCGGGGTGGAGCAGGCCGCGCGCCTCCGCATCCTCGACGATGCCGAGCGCGGCGCGATCCTTGACGCTCGCCCCGGGGTTGGCGAATTCGCATTTGGCGAAGATGTCGCAGCCGGTCGCCTCGCTGGGCCCGCGCAGACGGACGAGCGGGGTGTTGCCGATCAGGGCGAGCGTATCGGGCGTGGTGTGCATCGTCGCTAGATGGCGTGGGACGGCGTCAGCGGCAAGCGCAGCTGAGCTTGGCCGCGAGCAAGATCGGCACGCAGGTGCGGCAGCCCGGCCCGTCGCAATTTACCCTGCCTTTGCATGAACGTGGGTCATCTTGCTTGACGCTTGTTGCTGCATGCGCGAAGCGTCGCGCCGCTATGAAGAGCCCCCTCCTCCTCTCCGCCACCGCCGCGCTGCTCGCGCTGGCCGCCTGCAACTCCAAGCCCAATTCGGCCGAAGTGCTCGACTCGAATCCGGACCCGATGGCGAATGCGCTCGCCAACCGCGGCCCGGTCGAGCTGCCGCCCGCGATCAAGGCGGACAAGACCTTCCGCTGCAAGGACAACAGCCTGCTGTATGTCACCCTGTTCGAGGGCGACAAGCTGGCGCTGATCAAGACCAAGAAGGACGGCACGGCCACCCGCCTGACCGCCGCGACCACCGGCGAGCCGCTCACCGCCGAGGGCGGCTGGAAGCTGACCGGCGATGCCAAGACGATCACCGTCACCCAGCCCGGCAAGCCGTCGCAGAGCTGCAAGTCCTGATCTTCGCCTAACTCTTTCCGAAGCCGGTGGCTGAGCCGCCGGCTCCGGTCCTCCGCATGACGCGGATGTTGCCGATTTATGTCCATTATGGTATCGGCGGCTGATGGCGACCATTGCGATCTACAGTTCCAAGGGCGGCGTCGGCAAGACGACCTTGTCGGTGAACCTCTCCTATTGCAGCGCGGCGATCTCGAAGCGCCGTACCATCCTGTGGGATCTCGATCCGCAGGCGGCGAGCAGCTGGGTGCTCGGCCGCACGCCGGTCGGCGATGCCGCGCGCGCGCTGTTCACCAAGGACGCCAAGCCGCAGGCGCATGCCCGGCCGACCGATTATCCGCTGCTCGACCTGATCGCCGCGGATGAATCACTGCGCACGCTCGACGTCGTCCTCCACGATATTGGCAAGCGCCGCCGGCTCGACCGGCTGATCGAGGGCGTCGGCGATTACGACCATGTCCTGCTCGATTGCCCGCCCGGCGTGACCGAGACGAGCGAACAGGTGATCCGCGCCGCCGACCTGATCGTGCTGCCGGTGATCCCCTCGCCGCTCGCGCAGCGGGCGCATCTCGAAGTGGTGCGGCATCTCGGCGGCAAGGTGCCGGTGCTGCCGGTGCATATGATGGCGGACCGCCGGCGCCGCCTCCATGCCGAGGCGCTCGCCGCGCATCCCGACTGGCCGGTGATCCCGATGGCGAGCGCGGTCGAGGCGATGGCGGAGCATCGTGCCCCGGTGGCGACCTTCGCGCCGCGCACCGCCGCGGCCAAGGCGTTCGCCAAATTGTGGACGGCGATCGAATGTCGGCTGCGCACCGTCTAGGAGAGACGGACGACGAGGTTTTTCGAAGGAAGTGCGATGCGTCTGATCGGCCGGCTCGATTCCCCCTATGTGCGGCGCGTCGCGATATCGATGCGGATGATGGGCCTCGATTTCAATCACGAACCGCTATCAGTGTTCCGCGACGTCGAGGCCTTCGCGGCGATCAACCCGGTGATCAAGGCGCCGACGCTGGTGACTGACGACGGCACGGCGCTGATCGATTCGACGCTGATCCTCATGTATCTCGACAGCCTCGTCCCCGCGGACCGACGTTTGCAGCCGGAGGCGGCGGACGCGCTGCTGACCGTCCAGCATGCGGTCGGCCTGGCGCTCGCCGCCTGCGAGAAGACCGTGCAGATCGTCTACGAGACCCAATTGCGCCCGGCCGACAAACAGCATGCGCCGTGGCTCGATCGGGTGCGCGGGCAGGCGCAGGCCGCCTATGATCTGCTCGAACAGGCCTATCGGCCCGTAGACGACTGGCTGCTGCCCGACCGGATGACGCAGGCGGACATCACCGCCGCGGTCGCGTGGCGCTTCACCAACGGCATGCTCGCCGATCTCCTCGCGCCGGACCGGTATCCCGCGCTTGCGGCGCTGTCCGCGCGCGCGGAGGCCACGCCGGTGTTTCAGGCGCTGCCGTTCGGCTGAGCCCCTCCCCTTGCACCGCCGCGGCGGCTGCGCCACCTCAGCACGGATGGAGATGCTCGATCCGAAGACCGTGCTCGGCGCCTATGCGGTCGGCGTGTTCCCGATGGCGGATCATCGCGATGCGGCGAGCGTCTATTGGGTCGAGCCGCGCAAGCGCGCGATCCTGCCGATCGACGGGCTGCATCTGTCGCGATCGTTGCGCAAGACGATCGCGCGCGACCGCTTCCGCGTCACTGCCGATACGGCGTTCGAACGGATGATCCGCCTGTGCGCGGCGAGCGCGGCGGACCGGCCGGAGACGTGGATCAATTCGGGCATCGAGCGGGCCTTCGTGGCGCTCCACCAGCTCGGCTTCGCGCATGCGATCGAATGCTGGGAGGGCGACGAGCTGGTCGGCGGCCTCTACGGCCTCGCGCTCGGCCGCGCCTTCTTCGGCGAATCGATGGTCAGCCGGCGCACCGATGCCTCGAAGGTCGCGCTCGCCTGGCTCGTCGCGCGGCTCAAGGCCGGCGGTTTCACCCTGCTCGACTGCCAGTTCCAGACCGCGCACCTCGCCTCGCTCGGCGCGGTGGAGATCGACCGCAGGGATTATTGCGCGTTGCTTGCCGCGGCGCTGGACGGCACGATCGGCGCGTCGGGGATCGTGTCGCCACTGGCCGCGACGCCATCGGGCGACTTCTTCGCGCTCGACCGTTTGGCCGCCGGCGCGCCGCCATCGAGCGATACGGTGTCGGGGCCGGTCGCCGGCCACGACATCGTGCAGCTCTTGGTCCAGACGTCATAGACCGGGTGCTGGACGACGTTGAGCGACGGCCGCTCCTTGTACAGCCAGCCGGAGAATGCACGACGCCAATGCCGGTCGCTGCCGCGCACATCGAGCTGGACGAAGGCGCCGGTGAGCTGATCCTGTTCCCAGGAGGCAGTCTGTTCGCAGGCGCGCAGCCGGACGATCGCATCGCCGACGCGGGTCGCCTGCCCCGGCTTGAGCGTCACCTCGCGGCTGACGCCGTTCCGCTTGTTGAGCAGGCCGATCACCGCGATCCGTTCCGCCATCGGCGTGCCGCCGGTCGGCAAGGTGACGTCGCTGGTCGCGACGGTCTCGATCGCCTCGCCGCGGTTGCCGTCAGACGGTGCGAAATCCTGCACCGCGACGGGGCGATCGGAATCCTCCGACGGCCGCAGCGCGCGATAGCCGAACACCGCCGCCAGCCCCAGCACCACCAGCAGCACGCCGGCGGCGAGCCAGCGTCGCATCACCCTTCGGGCGTCCACGCTTCATAATCGCCGGTCGCGGCGGCGCGCTTGCCGCCCTTCTCCAGCGCACCCGACGGGCGATAGGCCAGCGGCGTGCCCGTCATATTGGGCATCGCCGGCTTCTGCCACGGACGCGCCGGGGGCATCGCGCGATCGGGGATGTCGTCGATCTGGTGATGCAGCCAGCTGAACCATTCCGGCGGCACGCGGCTCGCGTCATTGGCGCCGTCGTAGATCACCCAGCGGCGCACGCGGCCGCTGCCGTCCTTGCCGCCCTGGTAATAGACGTTGCCGAGCGAGTCGGTGCCGACCTGCGTCATGCCGCGCAGACCGTAGAGCATCGTGCCCCAGGACGCGCCATTCCACCAGGTAAAGGGATTGAGGTTGATGCCCATGATGCGCCTGCGCTTACCCGTTGCCGCCCTGCCCTTCAACCGCGGATCGCATCGCGGCGGCGGGCGGCGTCATTTGGCCCAGGCGACCCGATCGCCCTCGGCGATGCCGAGATCTGCGGTGCGGCCGCCGACGAGTTCGAGCACCGCGGCGATCGGCTCGCGCGACGACACCGGCGCTTCCGAGAAGGGCACGGTATTTTCGGCGATCGTCGCGATCGTGCCGTCGGCGCGGATGAACAGGATGTCGAGCGGCGTCGGCGTGTTCTTCATCCAGAAATTGGCGACCCTCGGCGCGCCGCCTTCGGGCGGATAGGGCCAGAACAGCATGCCGCCGTCGGGCTTGAGATCGGTGCGGTACATCAATCCGCGCGCCTGCTCGGCGCTGGTCGTCGCCCGCTCGACGTCGAAGACGTGCGCGCCCTGTGCACCGGTGATCGTGACGGCCAGCGTCCGCTTCGCCGCAATCGCTGCCGGCGGTCCGGAGAAGACGCCCTGCTGAACCGCGACGCCGGCCGCGCCGACGCCGAGCACCGCCACCAGCACCAGCGCCGCCTTGCCGCCGATCATGAGGCGGCGTCGACCTCGACCGCGAGCGGCCCCTTGCGCCCGGCGACGATCCGCGCGCGCAGCCGCTGGTCGGGCTCGATCGCGAGGATGCCGGCGCGACGCAGCGTCTCCATATGCACGAAGACGTCGCTGCCGTCGCTATAGCGGACGAGGAAGCCATAGCCCTTGAGCCGGTTGAACCATTTGACCTCGACCGCCTCGAACGGGCCGGCGTCGTCGATCAGCGGCACCGGATCGACGCGATCGGCGGGACGCGGCGCACGGGGCCGCTCCTCGACGGCGTTCGACGTATCGACGGTGAGCACCTCGCGCGCCTGATAGCCGCGCCCGCGCTGCACGGCGAGCGTGGTGACGCGCGTGCCTTCGGGCAGGCTGCGCCGGCCATGCGACTGAAGCACCGAGAAATGGATCAGCACGTCGCCGAACGCGCGATCGTCCGCCACTGCGAAACCGAAACCGCGCGTCACGTCGAACCATTTGATGACGCCCGACACGACCGTCGCCGCCTCGCCCGGATCGGTGGCGGCGGACAGAACCGCACGATCGCCGGGCATCACCCCGTCGTCGCGCTCGTCGCCCTCCCATTGCGGCTCGCTACGCATCACTGCACCCCTGTTGGCGCTACGCTAGCACGGTTCATCGCTGCTGCAATTGCGAAAGGAGGGTTTACCCGGATTCTCGCAACTCGGCTTCGTCCCGACATGCGACAATCTTGCGCGCGATTTCCATCGCATGGCCGGCGCGCAGCAGGGCCGCGAGCTGCTTGTCGCGCGCCCCCCGGTCGGCAGGCGGTGGCCCGAACGGGCCGATCCGCTTCCGCCGCGCAAAGGCCAAAGCGGTCGCCATCGCCGCCTCCCCGTCCGCCGGCGCGAGGCCGGCGCTCTCCGCCTCGCCGATCCCCGCCTGGCGCAGCGCCATCGTCACCCGCCGCGCGCCGAGGCCGCGCCGGGTGAGTGCCGCCGCCTTGCTCTCGGCATAGAGATGATCGTTGACATAGCCCAGGTCGGCCATCCGCTGTGCCAGCGCGGCCGGATCGGCGGCCTCGCCCTGCCAGCCGCGCTCGCGGATCTTGCGCTGGAGATAATCGGCTAGCCGCCCGCGCGTCGTCGCGAACCGCTCGACATAGCGCAACGCCATTCGCTCCAGCGCGGCGGTGTCGAGCGGCGGAAGCGGACGACGTTCGTGCCTCATGGCCATGTTGTTGCCACACTGGCACCGGATTTAGAACGATGATCGTGCGTTAAAGCGCATAGTGACGATGGTTTCGCCGGTTTGGCGACTGAACAGGAATACGTGATGACCGAGCAGTCCGCGCCTTCGCCGACGCCCCAGCCGACGGCCACGCCGACGCTGGACGCCCTGCCGCGCCGGTATGCCGACTTCGATACGCTGGGCGAGGCGCTCGATTACGCCGCGCGTGGCGTGCGCGGCCTCAACTTCCACGATGCGCGCGGCATGTTGACCCGCCCCTATCCCTTCGCCGAGCTGCGCCACGACGCGATCGCCATGGCCTATCGGCTGATCGCCGCGGGCGTACGGCCGGAGGACCGCATCGCGCTGGTCGCCGAAACCGGTCCGGAATTCGCCGCCTTGTTCTTCGGCACGATCTACGCCGGCGCCTGGCCGGTGCCGCTGCCGCTGCCGACCTCGTTCGGCGGGCGCGATTCCTACATCGAGCAGCTCCGCGTCCAGCTCGCGAGCTGCGAGCCCAAGATGCTGATCTTCCCGCCCGAACTCGCCGCGATGGCGGCCGAGGCGGCGCAGCTCGCGGGCACGCAGGGGATCGACTGGTCCGACTTCGCGCGCGCCGACGCGCCGGCCGTGACGCTGCCGCAGGCGGAGGGCAGCGCGATCGCCTATCTGCAATATTCGAGCGGCTCGACGCGCTTCCCGCACGGCGTCGCGATCACGCATCATCAATTGCTCAACAATCTCGCCGCGCACAGCCACGGCATGGAGATCGCAGCGGAGGGCACCGATCGCTGCATCAGCTGGCTGCCCTGGTATCACGACATGGGGCTGGTCGGCTGCTTCCTGTCGCCGATCGCCAACCAGGTGTCGACCGACTATCTCAAGACCGAGGATTTCGCCCGGCGTCCGCTGGCGTGGCTCGACCTGATCAGCCGGCACGACGGCACCGCCCTCTCCTATTCGCCGACCTTCGGCTACGACATCTGCGCGCGTCGCATG
Organism: Sphingomonas sp. RIT328; assembly: GCF_000632225.1. GTDB lineage: Bacteria > Pseudomonadota > Alphaproteobacteria > Sphingomonadales > Sphingomonadaceae > Sphingomonas > Sphingomonas kyungheensis. The sequence continues at coordinate 112,175 of NZ_JFYV01000012.1, read as the reverse complement.
TCGAGCCAGACCAAGGCATCCGACCGGTTCGACCTGTCGCGCTGGCGCGTCGCGGGCAACGGCGCCGACATGATCCGTCCCGACGTGATGCAGGCGTTCGTCGACGCCTTCGCCGACGCCGGCTTCAAGGCGAGCGCCTTCCTGCCGAGCTACGGCCTCGCCGAGGCGACGCTGGCGGTTTCGCTGATGCCGCCGGGCGAGGGCATCCGCGTCGAGCTGGTCGAGGAGACGCAATTGTCCGGCGGCGGCGAATCGCTCGCCGCCAACGATGGCCCGCGCCCGCAGCGGTTCCGCGCCATCGTCAATTGCGGCAAGCCGGTGCGCGACATGACCGTCGAGATCCGCGAGGAGGACGGCACTCCGCTGCCCGATGGGGCGATCGGCAAATTGTGGTGCAAGGGGCCGAGCGTGATGGTCGGCTATTTCCGCGATCCCGAGGCGACCGCGGCGTGCATGAGCGACGGCTGGCTCGATACCGGCGACATGGCCTATATGTCGGACGGCTACATCTACATCGTCGGTCGCGCCAAGGACATGATCATCGTCAACGGCAAGAACCATTGGCCGCAGGACATCGAATGGGCGGTCGAGCAATTGCCCGGCTTCAAGGCGGGTGACATCGCCGCCTTCGCGATCACCACACCGGGCGGCGAGGAGACGCCGGCGGTACTCGTCCAGTGTCGCAGCAGCGACGAGGCCGAGCGCCAGCGGCTGCGCGAGGAAATCCGCGAACGGGTCCGCTCGGTGACGGGGATGAACTGCGTCATCGAACTCATTCCGCCGCGCACGCTGCCGCGCACCAGCTCTGGCAAGCTCAGCCGCGCCAAGGCGCGCAACCTGTATCTGAGCGGCGACATCAAGCCGTACGCAATCGCCGCCTGAGCGCGGCCGCGCTCAGGCGCGGGCAGAGGCCGTCCGTCCGTGTGCCGCGCCGGAGTCGCGCCCTGCCGACCCTCTGCTGGCCGGCGAATCTATGGAGCGCGGCCGAGCAGCCCGCTTAGGGCCGGGGCGGAGCCGGTGCGGATCGTCGGGCTCCAGCCCGCGCGGCGACCGATCACAAATCCGGGCTTCGATGCCGACGCATTCCCCAAGGCGCGTTGCCTATGAGGCTTCGACCGGACGCAGCGCGATCCCTCCCCGCTGCAATGCCCGCGTTACAACCAGAATTCTCCGAAACGGATAGGTCAGAAGCCGATACGGTTCTAACACTCCGTCAACCCTCGCGCGCCTATCACCACGGCGTGACCCGAGAGATGATACCCGCCGCGGATCCGAGCGTGATCCGTTTCGCCCATTTGCTGGGGCTGCGTGACGGCGACGATGCCGCGCATTGGGCGCGGATCCGCTCGGCGCAGCTCGATGCGGGGCGGCAATTGGCGCTGCTGATGCTGGGCGCGAATCTGCTCGGCGCGGCGGCGACGGTGTCGCTGTTCGCGCGCCAGGTGCCGGGCTTGTGGCTCGGCGGCTGGGCGCTGCTCGTCGGCACGGTGGCGGTCGCGGTGGCGATCCGGCGGCTCGGCACGCGTCATCGCGACGGCGGCTATGCGTCGCAATCCGATCTGCGCGCCACCGCCGGCGAAGGCGTCGCGCTTGCCATTGCCTGGGCGATGCCGTGCCTGGTGTTCACCCAGCCGGGGTCGAACAGCGCCTATGTGCTGTGGATGATCCTGTCGGTGCTGATGACCGCGGGCGCGGTGGCGATGGCGCCGCTGGCGCTGGCGACGATCGCCTTCCTCGGCGGACTCGGCCTGTCGGTGACGATCAAGCTGGTCATGAACGGCAGCTTCGCCGCGGCCGGCGCGACGACCGTGTTCACGGTGATGCTGATCGCGATCTGCCTCAATCGCGCGCGCTCGCTGGTGGTGATTCGGGTCGGCCAGATGGCCTTAGCCGAACGCGACGAGACGGTGAGCCTGCTGCTGCGGGAATTCGAGGAGACCAATGCCGACTGGCTGTGGGAGACCGATGCCGCCCGCCGCGTCGTCCGCGCCTCGCCACGGTTCGCCTATGCCTGCGGGCTCGATCCCGTGACGATCGAGGGCATGCCCTTCCTCCAGGTGCTCGCCGGGCCGAGCTGGGAGACGGGCGATTTCGCGCCAGGGCTGCGCCATCTTGCCGACAAGCTGAAGACGCGCGAGAGCTTCCGCGACCTGCGGCTGTCGCTCAACGTCGAAGGGCAGGAACGCTGGTGGGAGCTCGCCGCCAGCCCGCGCTTCGACGAGAATGGATCCTTCTGCGGCTTCCGCGGCGTCGGCTCCGACGTCACCGAACAGCGCGCCTCCGACGACAAGATCAACCGCATGGCGCGGTTCGACACGCTGACCGGGCTTCCCAACCGGCTGATGGTCAACGAAACGCTCGCCCGCGCGATGAGCGAGGCGGACAAATGGGGCGGCCGCTGCGCCTTCATGATGATCGATCTCGACCGGTTCAAGGCGGTCAACGACACGCTCGGCCACCCGGTCGGCGACCGGTTGCTCAGCCGCGTCGCCGAGCGGCTCGGCCAGTTGATGAACGACAACACCAATTGCGGCCGGCTCGGCGGCGACGAATTCGCGGTGGTGATGCGCGACGCGACCGACACGCGCGCGGTCGAGAGCCTCGCCCAGCGGATCATCGAGACGCTGTCGCGCCCCTATGAGGTCGACGCGCATACCCTCTATATCGGCGCCTCGGTCGGGCTCGCGATCGGGCCGCGCGACGGCCGCACCGCCGAGATGCTGATCCGCTCCGCCGATCTCGCGCTCTATCGCGCCAAGGACGCCGGCCGCGGCGTCTACCACGCCTATGAGCCCGAGCTGCACGTCCAGGCGGAGGAGCGGCGCGTGCTCGAAATGGCGCTGCGTCAGGCGCTCGACAAGGGCGAGATGCACCTCCACTATCAGCCGGTGGTCGATGCCGCGACCGGCAGCCTGACCGGTTTCGAGGCGCTGCTGCGCTGGCACAGTCCGCAATTCGGCGACGTCTCGCCCGCCAAGTTCATTCCGCTCGCCGAGGAGGCGCGGCTGATCCAGCCGATCGGCGAATGGGTGCTGCGCACCGCCTGCGCCGAAGCGGCACGCTGGCCGGCGCCGACACGGGTCGCGGTCAACGTCTCCGCCGACCAGTTGCAGAACCCCGGCTTCGTCGCCGTCGTCACCTCGGCGCTTGCCGAATCGGGATTGTCGGTCGAGCGGCTCGAGCTCGAGGTGACCGAGAGCGTGTTCATGCACGAGGGGCTCGGCGCGACCAAGACGCTCGAACGTATCCTCGATCTCGGCGTGCGCCTCAGCCTTGACGATTTCGGCACCGGCTATTCGAGCCTCGGCTATCTGTCGCGGACGCGCTTTTCCTCGATCAAGATCGACCGCAGCTTCGTCCAGGGCGCGTCAAAGGGCGTCAAGGAGGCGATCGCGATCATCCGCGCCGTCGTCGCGCTGGCGCAAAGCCTCGGCATGGCGACCACCGCGGAAGGCGTGGAGACCGAGGCCGAACACCATATGGTCCAGGACCTCGGCTGTACGAAGGTACAGGGCTATTATTTCGGCCGTCCGCTGCCGGTCGAGGAAGCCCGCGCCGTGGCGAGCCGCCGCTGGGACGAGACGGTCGCCGCCTAGGGGGTCACTTCAGCGGGTCGTGGCCCCAGTTCATCAGCGAATAGCGCCAGTCGCTATGCTCGACGTCCTTGGCCGGCCCGCCCTGGGCGAGGTGGCGGTGCACGTAGCTCACCACCTTCTTCATATGCTTGTAGTCGTCGTCGCTGCGATCGGCCTTCTTGGTGCGCTTGATCTCGACGATGCGCCGGCCCGAGGCGTGACCGACGCTCTCGCCCTTGCCGTCCCCATCCTCGCCCTTCCAGCCGACGCGTTTGCTGTCGTCGGTGTCGAGGAACTTCTCCAGCTCGGCGGGCGCCATGTTGACCGCTTCGTTGAACGTCTTCTCGATCTCGGCGTGATCGTCGGCCATGTATCGCTCTCCTTCGCCCGGCCCAACGTCGCGAGGCCCGCGACGGTTGCGCGTCCGCGTCAGCCGAGCATCCCGGTATAGGTCTGCGGCGAGAGCGGCAGGAGCAGCCGCGCGACGCCGCCGATCACGATCACCGCGACGAGCAGCAGCACAAGGGCCCGCGGCCAGCGCCTCGGCCCGAGCAGCACCCAGCCGATCAGCGTCGCCGCCAGCGTCCACAGATGGTAGCGCAGGTCGGAGGCGATGCTGATCACCGCGAAGCTCGCCTCGATCGCCAGCGCCGAGGTGAACAGCGCGCGCGCCAGCGCATCGTCCCGGCGCCGCCAGGCGCAGCGCAGCCCGGCGAGCGCCGCGACCATCCAGACGATCGGCCAGCCGAGCGGCGTCTCCAGCAGCAGCGCGGCGAAGCGCTGCCATCCCGCCGCCGCTTTGCCCGGATTGGCGAAGCCGAGCTGGTTGGGTTCGCTGGCGACGGGCGGGGCGGCGCCCGGCCAGCGATAGGGTACCCACAGCCGCTCGGTCGAATTGAGATGCGCAAGGCGATGACCGGCATAAGCGATCGGATGGCGCAGGATCATCGTCGCGAGCCGCACGTACAGCGTCGCCGGCGGCGTCGCGTGCAGCGGCGCCACCAGAGCCTCGCAACGGCGCGGCTCGCCGAGCGGGTCCCAGAAATAGGGGCGGACACACCCCTTGGCGCGCATCGCGGCGAAGGTCGCAGGCGGCAGACCGACCGCCGCGTCACCGCTCGCGACGCCGATCCCGGACAGATCGTAGAGCGCCTGCGTCCGCTCGACGCCGCTGCGCTCGCCATGAAGCAGCTGGTGGTTGATCGGCGCGGCGAGCGCGATCGCCAGCACGACGCCGAACAGCGCGAGCGCCACCCGGCGCAGCCCGGTCGGCCGCGGCAGCAGCATCACGGCCAGCGGCACCACCGCGAAGGGCGCATTGGCGCGGACGAGCATCGCATACCCGCACAGCAGCGCCACCGCCCCGATCGCCCAGCCCGGCATCGCCCGACCGTGCAGCCGCCACCAGCCGGTCACGCCGACCGCGGCGATCAGCGCCGCGGCCATCTGCAGGTCCTTAAGCACCGCGCTCTGCCAGCCGAGCAACGGCGGCCACAGGCCGATGCCGAGCATCGCCACCGCTGCCGCCCGCCGCCCATGGGCGGCGAGAGCCGCCGCCAGCAGGCCGAGCCCGAGCCAATAGCCGCCGAGCTGCACGATCAGCATCGGCGCCGGTCCGCGCGCACCGAACAGCGACCAGAGCCGCGCCATCACCGGCGGATGCCAGTCGTCGTACCGCCCGCCCGTCGCCTGCGCATATTGCGCGAGGCTGTCATAGGCGAGATAGCCCGGCCAGAAGAGCGCGAGCGACAGCAGACACAGAAGCGCCGCCGCGCCACCGAAGCGACGGGCGGCGCGGCTGTCGATCATGCCGATCCTAGAAGTGGAGCGCGCGACCATAAGCGCCGAGCACGCTTTCATGCATCATCTCGCTGAGCGTCGGGTGCGCGAACACCGTCTCCATCAGCTCATGCTCGGTGGTTTCGAGCTGACGTGCGATGACATAGCCCTGGATCAGCTCGGTGACTTCCGCGCCGATCATGTGCGCGCCGAGCAACTCGCCGGTCTTGGCGTCGAACACCGTCTTGACGAAGCCCTCCGCCTCGCCGAGCGCGATCGCCTTGCCGTTACCGATGAACGGGAATTTGCCGACCTTCACCGCATGCCCCGCCTCCTTGGCCTTGGCCTCGGTCAGGCCGACGCTGGCGACCTGCGGACGGCTGTAGGTGCAGCCGGGGATATTCCACGTCTCGAACGGATGCGGGTCCTGGCCGGCGATCTTCTCGACGCAGACGATGCCCTCGTGGCTCGCCTTGTGCGCGAGCCACGGTGCGCCGGTGACGTCGCCGATCGCATAGATCCCCTCGACGTTGGTGCGGCCGAAGCCGTCGACCTTGATATGGCCGCGCTCGGTCTCGACGCCCAGCGCCTCCAGCCCGATATTCTCGGTATTGGGGACGATGCCGATCGCGACGATCGCATGGCTGAATTCGGTGCTGGTGACCTTGCCGTCGGCGCCCTTGATCGCCGCGGTGACGCCGTTGGCGCCGCCTTCGAGCTTTTCGAGGCCCGATTTGGTGAGGATCTTGATCCCCTGCTTGGTCAGCGCCTTGGTCATGAACTCGCTGACCTCGGCATCCTCGACCGGCAGGATCCGGTCGAGCATTTCGACGATCGTGACGTCCGCGCCCATGTCGTTGTAGAAGCTCGCGAATTCGACACCGATCGCGCCCGATCCGATAACCAGCAGCTTGGTCGGCATCACCTCGGGCACCATCGCATGGCGATAGGTCCAGATTCGCTTGCCGTCGGCCTTGGCGAAGGGCAGGTCGCGGGCGCGCGCGCCGGTCGCGACCATGATGTGCTTGGCGGTCAGCTCGATCGTCTGGTCGCCCTGCTTGACGCTGAGCTTGCCCTTGCCGGTGAGCGCGCCGACGCCCTCGAACACCTGGACCTTGTTCTTCTTCATCAGGCCCTTGACGCCGGCGTTGAGCTGGCCGGCGACCTTGCGGCTGCGATCGACGATCTTGGCCAGGTCGAAGCCGACATTGTCCGCCTTGAGCCCGTAGGTCTCGGCGTGGGTCATGTAATGATAGACTTCCGAGGTGCGCAGCAGCGCCTTGGTCGGGATACAGCCCCAGTTGAGGCAGATGCCGCCGAGCCGCTCGCGCTCGACGATGCCGACCTTGAGGCCGAGCTGGCTCGCCCGGATCGCCGCGACATAGCCGCCGGGACCCGAACCGAGGATGAGAAGGTCGAAGGTATCAGCCACGTATATCGTCCTTACCGGGGAGGGTCATCAGTTGGTCGCGGGCAGCGGCGCGACACGGCGCGGCGCCCGGTTTTCATCGGTGGCGACGAAGACGAAGCGCGCCTGCGTCACCTTGGTGGTGTCTTCGAGATGGCGGGCGCGGCGCCATGCCTCGACCTCGATCGTCATCGACGTATTGCCGACCGCGACGAGCCGCGCATAGACCGACACCTCGTCGCCGACGAGCACCGGCGCGTGGAACTTCATCGCATCGCAGGCGATCGTCACCGCGCGGCCACCGGCATGGCGCGATGCGACCGAGCCGGCGGCCAGATCCATCTGCCCCATCAGCCAGCCGCCGAAGATATCGCCATAGGGATTGGCGTCGGACGGCATCGCGGTGACGCGGATCGTCGGCGACCCTTGCGGAAGTCCGGTCAATTCTGCCTCCTGTCGATCGCCCGGGCACGACGCAGCGGGCCGATGCTCATCAGCACGCTCGCCACCATCGCCCCCGCGCCGCACCACCAGATCGTCTTATAGCCGAGCGGATAGGCCCAGGCGGCGACCCAGGTCAGCGCCGCGGCGGCGACGAGGCCGCCGACGAGGTAGAGCAGCTCGACCGTCGTCCGCGCCACGGCCGCCTCAGGCGAGCATGCCGAGCGGCCGCTCGACCAGCTCCTTGAACACCTTCATCAGTTCGGCGCCGTCGGCACCGTCGATCGCGCGATGATCGAAGCTGCCGGTCGCCGACATTACCGTCGCCACCGCGAGCTGGCCGTCGACGACATAGGGACGCTGCTCGCCCGCGCCGATCGCCATGATCATGCCCTGCGGCGGATTGATCACCGCCTCGAACTGCTTGATGCCGAACATGCCCATGTTGCTGATCGACGCGGTGCCGCCCTGGAATTCCTCGGGCTTCAGCTTGTTGTCGCGCGCGCGGCCGGCAAGGTCTTTCACCTCGGCCGAGATGGTCGACAGGCTCTTCGTATCGGCGCCGACGACGATCGGCGTGATCAGCCCCGACGGGGTCGACACCGCGACCGAGATATCGGCGCGCTTGAAGCTGATCAGCTGGTCGGGGGTGAACATGACGTTGCACTTGGGCACCGCGATCAGCGCCTGCGCCAGCGCCTTGACCAGCATGTCGTTGACCGACAGCTTGACGCCGCGGCTCTCCAGCGCGGTGTTGAGCTCGCCGCGCAGCTTGAGCAGCGCGTCGAGCCGGATGTCCACCGTCAGGTAGATGTGCGGCACGGTCTGCTTCGATTCGGTCAGGCGGCGCGCGATCGTCTTGCGCATGTTGCTGAGCTTGGTCGCCTCGTGCGGGATGTCCGGCACGGCGGCGGGCTTGGCCGGCGCGGCAGCCGCGGGCGCGGCCGACGTGGCGGCCGGAGCGGGCGCAGCGGCAGCGGCGGGCTTGTGACCCTCGACGTCCGCCTTGACGATGCGGCCGTTGGGGCCGGAGCCGGTGACGCCGCTCAATGCGATGCCCTTGTCGGCGGCGATGCGGCGGGCGAGCGGGCTCGCCTTGACGCGGCCGCCATTCCCCTGCGGCGCGGCTGCGGGGGCGGCAGCAGCCGGAGCGGCACCGACGTCGGCGGGCTTGCCGTGATCCTCGGCCTGGGTGATCGTGCGATCGAACGGCTTGGCCTCGCTGCCCGTCTTGTTCGGATCGGTGGGATCGGGGCGACCCTTGAATTCGGGATCGGTCGGTTCGGGCGTCTCCGCCTTGGTCGGTGCCTGCACCGATGCGGCATCCTCACCCTCTTCGGCGAGGATCGCGATCACCGCGCCGACCTTCACATTGTCGGTGCCCTCGGCGATCAGGATCTTGGCGATCGTGCCCTCGTCGACCGCCTCGAACTCCATCGTCGCCTTGTCGGTTTCGATTTCGGCCATGATGTCGCCGGACTTGACGCTATCGCCTTCCTTGACGAGCCACTTGGCGAGCGTGCCCTCTTCCATCGTCGGCGACAGCGCGGGCATCTTGATCTCGATCGACATGCAGGTCCTCTTGCCTGGGGAGCAGGCCGCTCCCTTCGCGCCCTGAGCGCGGGGGGTCAAGTCTTGCGCGTGGATCGCTCCCACGGCACGTAGCGGAAAAGGGGCAAAATGATGCGTATCTACCTGGTCGTGGTCGATGAGAGCCCGGAAGCGGAGATCGCGCTGCGCTTCGCCGCCCGGCGCGCGGTGAAGACGGGCGGCGGCGTCGAGATCCTGACGCTGCTGCCGCCGCAGGAATTCATCGCCTTCGGCGGCGTGCAGGCGACGATCGAGGAGGAAGCGATGCAGCATGCCGAGGGGCTGGTCGCCGCCGCGGCGGGGACGCTGATCGAGGAATCGGGGCTGCGCCCGGCGATCACCGTGCGGCAGGGCGACGGCCCCAAGATCATCCGCGAGATGATCGCCGCCAATGCCAATATCGCCGCGCTGGTGCTCGGCGCCGCGCCGGCGGGGGCACCGGGCAAGCTGGTCAGCCATTTCGCCGGCTCCGATGCCGGCGCGCTGCCGGTGCCGGTGATGATCATTCCCGGCTCGCTCAGCCGCGAGGCGATCGACCGGTTGAGCTGATCCTGCGCTAAGCGCTTGAGCGCGTGCCGTTGTCGCGTCACACTAGGCCATGATCCTTGCCGCTTTGCTCGCCGCCGCCGTTGCCGGCCCCGCCCCCGTCCCTGCGCCCAGCCCGACACGCCTGAAGGCGAGCGTCAGCGCGTTGGTCGGCTTCGGCACCCGCCACACTTTGTCGTCGGCGACCGATCCCAAGCGCGGCATCGGCGCGGCGCGCACCTGGGCCGCCCAGCAATTCGCGGCGATCGGCCGCGACTGCGGCGGCTGCATCACCGTCGAGCGAATCAACCGCCGCTTCGACGGCCCGCGCGCGCCGAACGGCGTGATCGTCGAGGACGTGCTCGGCATCCAGCGCGGGCGCGACCCCAATCGCGTCATCATCATCGGCGGCCATATCGACAGCCGCGTCACCGACGTGATGGACGCGACCAGCGACGCGCCCGGCGCCAATGACGATGCCTCCGGCGTCGCGCTGGTGCTGGAGACCGCGCGGCTCCTGTCCAAGCGGCAATTCGACGCGACGATCATCTATGTCGCCTTCTCCGCCGAGGAACAGGGATTGTGGGGCGCCGAGCTGCTCGCCGACACCGCGGCGACGCGCGGCTGGCAGGTGACCGCGATGCTCAACAACGACATCGTCGGCAACAGCATCGGCCAGGGCGGCGTGCGCGACGCCGGCCGCGTGCGCGTCTTCTCCGAGGGCATCCGCGCATCCGAGGACCTGCCGCAGGCGATGCGCCGGCGCGGCGAAGGCGGCGAGGACGACGGCCCGAGCCGCGCGCTCGCCAAGACGATCGATACGATCGCCGACGGCATTCCCGGCGGCTTCGACGTGGTGATCGATCGCCGTCCCGACCGGTTCGGCCGCGGCGGCGACCACGAACCCTTCCTCAAGCGCGGCTATCCGGCGGTGCGCTTCTCGGTCGGTGCGGAAAACTGGGATGCGCAGCATCAGGATCTGCGCACCGACAAGGGCGTCGTCTATGGCGACACGATCGACCGGATGGACTTCGCCTATCTCGCCAAGGTCACCGCAATCAACGCCGCCACCGTCGCGCGACTCGCCGCCGCGCCGGCCGCACCGGCCAATGTCACCCTGGTCGGCGATCTCTCGCGCGACACGAAGGTGAGCTGGACGCCGGTGCCGGGCGCGTCGGGCTATCGCATCCGCTGGCGCGCCAACGACACCGCCGCCTGGGCGCACGCCCGCGACGTCAGCGGCACCAGCGCGACGATGGTGCAGACGCCGGTCGACGACACCTTCTTCGCGGTCTCGGCCTTGGCGGCGGACGGCAGCGAGAGCCTGCCGACCTTCGGCGGCCGCGCCTCGCGGCGGTAGGAGGCGGGCGGGCGTCGATGCTGTGGCCCGTTGCTGTCGGGACGCAGACTTGTGGCATCGATGCCGAAGCACTCCCCCATCGGCGACACCGCGTCCATGGATCCCGGCCTTCGCCGGGATGACGAATTTGGGGGGCGGCCCTTCCCACTCTCCTCGTCATCCCGGCAGAATCCGGGAGCCATGGTTAGGGAGCCGACGTGGGGCGCACCGCCGCACGACATGGCGTCATCGGCAGACCATGGACGGACGAAAGGCGGTGGCCTCCGCCCCTGCCCCCGCTCCTACTTCCCCCGCCCGAGCCATTCCTCGAGCGTCTCCGGCGGCTCCGCCCGTGCCGATGCGCGCGACGGTGTTGCGAATCCCTCGGTCAGCATCTTCGCCACGCGCCGGTCGCGCAGCGCGACCGAGCGTTCGCCGATCACCACCGCGATCAGCCGCCGGTTGCCGCGCTTGGCGGAGGCGGCAAGCGCGAAGCCGGCTTCGGCGGTATAGCCGGTCTTGATGCCGTCGGCGCCGGGATAGCTGCCGAGCAGATGGTTGTGATTCTGCACCCGTCGCCCCGCCCAGCTGAACGAGCGGGTCGCAAACGCCGCATAGCGCATCGGGTGGTCGCGCAGCAGCGCCATTGAGAGGCGTGCGATGTCCTGCGCGGTGGTGAGGTTGGCGCCGGGCAATCCGGTGGCGTTGGTGAACGACGTGTCCTGCAGGCCGAGCGCGCGCGCCTTCTGGGTCATCATCCGCGCGAAGCGATCCTCGGTCCCGCCGATCCGCTCGGCGAGCGCGACCGCGACGTCATTGGCGGAGATCACCGCCACCGCGCGGATCGCCTGTTCGACGGTCATCGTCGCGCCCGGCCGCATGCCCACCTTGGACGGCTGCATCGCCGCGGCATAGCGCGAGAAGCGCACCGGATCGCCGGGGTGGAGCGTGCCGGCATCGAGCGCGTCGAAGGTAAGGAACAGCGTCATCATCTTGGTCAGCGACGCCGGCCGCCGGACGATGCCGGCATTTTCGGCGAAGAGCACGCTGCCGTCGCGCGCATCGACCAGGATCGCCGAGACCGGCCGGGTCACCGCCGCCGCCGGCACCGCCGCCGCGATCCCGCCGCACAGCATCAGCGCGCCGCACCAGACATGAAGCGTGCGGCGCGTCACCATCGTCATGCCATACGCCTTACTGCGGCTCCTGATCGTTGGACGTCGCCGTATCGTCGCGCGCCGGCGGCGCGTCGCGGCTGACCCGCGCGGTCATGCCGGTCGCATCGGCATCGTCGAGCACCTGCGCGTCGGGCTTGATCGGCGCTTCGGGCGGCGGCGCGATCACCGCGGCGGCATTGGCGTCGGGCAAGGGCTCGGGCGCGACGGTCGGCGTCTCGATCGGCCCGACCTCGGTCGAGGCGTTGGTCATCGGCTGATCGAGACCGAGCGTATTGTCGTCCATCGGCCCTTCGGGATCGGGCTTGGAACAGGCGGCGAGCGCGAGCAGTCCGGCGGCCAGCGCCGTCCCCGTCATCGCCATCCTCATCGTCTTGGTGCGAACGCTCATCATATCCTCGTTATCGTGATGCCAGTGCCTGCCGCGCCGAGCGCGCCTCGATCTTCGCCGCCAGCGTGCCGTCCCAGCCATAGGGATCGTCGCGGAAGTTCATCTGGCCGCTGCCGCTGGCGAAGGCGGTCCAGTAGAGCAGATAGACCGAGACCGGTTTGGTCAGCCGCGCCCGGACGGTATCGCCCTTCGCCACCGCGGCATCGATCGCCTCGGGCGTCCAGGTCGGATCGCCCTTGAGCAGCAATTGCGCAAGATCGGCGGGCTTCTCCAGCCGCACGCAGCCGTGGCTGGCGAGGCGGCTGAAGCTCGCGAACTTGGCGCGCGACGGCGTGTCGTGGAGATAGACCGAGAAGGCGTTGTCAAAGTCGAACTTGAAGCGGCCGAGCGCGCTCTGATCGCCCGCCACCTGTTGCAGGCGGGTGCCGTCGATGACGCGGAAGCCGTTGCGCTTGAAATAGCCGGGATCGCGCTTCTGCTTCGGCCACAATTCCTTGGTGGCGATCGAGGTCGGCACGTTCCACGGCGGATTGATGACGATGCTGTGGATCGTCGACGACAGCATCGGCGTCTCGTCACCGGGGCGGCCGGTCACCGCGCGCATCGACATCACCGGCGCGTCGCCGTCGAACACGGTGAGCACCGCGGCGGCGATGTTCACCTGGATACGGTCCTTGGGCAGGTCCTGCGGCAGCCAGCGCCAGCGCTCCATATTGGCCATGATCTGCCGCACCCGCGCCGCGGTCGGCACGTTGAGCGCGGCGAGCGTCTGGGTCGAGACGGTGCCGGTCGGGTTGAGGCCATAGCGGCGCTGCGCCCGGCGGACCGCCTCGACCAGCGGCGCGTCGAAGGTCGTGCCGGTGGTGGCGACGTCCTTGTCCTCGACCGCGAGCCGCTCGCGCAACGCGACGACGCGCGCGCCGGTCGCACCGAAACCGAGATCCGGTCCGGCCGCCAGCATCGGCCAGCCAGCCGAGGCGGCGATGCCGCGATAGCGATCGAGCCCCTGCTTCAGCCCGTCATAGCCCGCATAAGGCGGCGGCAGCGCCGCGAACCAGGCGGCGATCCGGTCACGCTTGACGGCATCGGCAAAGCCGGGGAGCGGATCGTAGACCGGCGGGCGCAGCCCCCAGTCGCGCTGGAAATCCGATTCGTCGAGCCGGCCGGCATGGACCGCGCGGGCATGGTCGAGCGCCTCGCGGACCAGCGCGTCCCGCGCCTCCGCGGTGGCGGCGGGCGGCGGGGTCAGCGCCAGACCCTGCGCCATCGTGTCCTTGCCGAGCAGCGCGGCAAGCTGCGTCGCCTGCGCCTCGGTCAGCGTCGGCAGCGGCACCGCGGGTGCCATCGGCACCGTCGCGGGCGCCGTCTGCGCCGGCACCGGCACGGCGACCGGCGGCGCGAGCTGCGCTGCGGCCGGCGCCACCGACGCCAGCCAGGTCGCCATCATCACCGTTGCTGTCGTTCGTCTCATCATCATCCCCCGGGCGGACGCCCTGAGTGGCGTCCGTCGCACCGTGCACCTCGCTCTAGGCTGAACGGACGGTCGCTGGCCACCGACAAGCGTCGGATTATTTACCATATGGTTATCCAGCGCTTAACTGTCACCGAGCGGTGGGCGGCATGACGCGATGGCGATCCCGTCGCCGCTCGTCGCTCGACCACGCTGCCTGCCGTCGCAGATCATCGCGACCTCGCGGGTCCCCTCCCCAATTTCACCGAGGCGGTGGCCGGGGTCCGCGCTGGCGGAGCCTTGCTGGTCTTCGCTACTGCTTCCCCACTGGACCCCGGCCTCCGCTGGGGTGGTCGGCATTTGTCGAGAGGTTCCGCAAAGCCAATACCGATCGGCGCCAAGAAGATCACCGGGCTCTGCTTTTCCGACAGTGCCGGAACAGACCTGCCACGCCAGTCGATCGCCCCCGGGACCGCGCCTCAATACCCTGCGTAGTCGCTGAACTTGGTGATCGTCGGATCGAACTTCATCACCACCTTGCCGGTCGAACCGTGGCGCTGCTTGGCGACGATCAGCTCCGCGAGGCCGTAGACGCGTTCCATGTCGCTCGCCCATTTGGCGTGATCCTCGAACACCTTGGCGTCGTCGCCTTCCATCGGCCGCTTCGGCTCGCGTTGCGCGGTGTAATAATCCTCGCGGAACACGAACCAGACCATGTCGGCGTCCTGCTCGATCGATCCCGATTCGCGCAGATCGGACAGCATCGGCCGTTTATCCTCGCGCTGCTCGACCGCACGGCTGAGCTGCGACAGCGCCAGCACCGGCACGTTCATGTCCTTCGCCAAAGTCTTCAGCCCGCGTGAGATCTCCGAAATCTCCTGGACGCGATTCTCCTTGCCGCCCTTGCCGCCGCTGGTCAGCAGCTGGAGGTAATCGACCACGACCAGTCCGATCTCGTTGTTGTGGCGGCGTTGCAGGCGGCGCACGCGGGTGTGGAGCGCGCTGATGCTGAGGCCGCCGGTATCGTCGATGAACAGCGGCAGCGTCTCGAGCTCCGCGGCGGCGGCAGCGAGCTGGCCGAACTCGGCCTTGCTGATCTTGCCCATACGCAGCGATTCGGAACTGATCCCCGATTGCTCGGCAAGGATACGCGTGGCGAGCTGGTCGGCGCTCATTTCGAGGCTGAAGAAGACGACCTTGGCGCCGACCGATTCGCTCGGCGGGATGCCGTCGGCCATGTCGCGCATCCAGCGCCGCGCCGCGTTGAAGGCGATGTTGGTGGCGAGCGAGGTCTTGCCCATGCCCGGTCGGCCGGCGAGGATCATCAGGTCGGAATGATGCATGCCGCCGATCTTGGCATTGACCGTGTCGAGCCCGGTGGTGACGCCCGACAGATGCCCGCCCGAATTGAGCGCGCGTTCGGCCATCTTGACCGCGGCGGTGGTCGCCTGCGCGAAGGTCTTGGTGGCATTCTCGGCACCGCCGTCGCCGGCGACCTTGTAGAGTTCCTCTTCGGCGAGCTCGATCTGCGCGCGTGGATTGACCTCTTCCGACGTGTCCATCGCGCGCTCGACCAGCGTCCGGCCGACGTTGACCAGCGCACGCAGCATGGCGAGATCGTAGATCTGCGTCGCGAACTGGCGCGCGCCGATCAGCCCGGCGCCCGATCCGGTCAGGCTGGCGAGATAGGCGGGGCCGCCCAGCTCGCGCATCCCCTCGTCCGCTTCGAACATCGGCCGCAACGTCACCGGCGTCGCGAGCATGTCGTTGACGCGCAGGGTCTTGATCGCGGCGAAGATGCGACCGTGGACGGGTTCGTAGAAATGCGTCGGTTCGAGCCGGTCGATCAGATCGTCGGCAAGCCGGTTGTCGATCATCATCGCGCCGAGCATCGCCGCTTCGGCTTCGACGTTACGGGGCAATTGCAGCGGCTCGGCGGGAGCCGCCGGAATCGGAAATGCGAGTGTGGCCATGCGCCGATCATACCCATGGCCGCGCCTGGCGGACAAACTCGTAATTGTCGTGACCGGCATCGGCCACTATCGGACGACGATGGCCGACCCGCGGATCATCGCCGTCACGCTCGACGAACGCAGCATCGGCTGGCGTTCGGCCGATATCGAGCAGGAGCGGCGGATCGCGATCTTCGACCTGCTCGAGGGCAACCGATTCGCGCCGCAGCGCGTCCATGCCGACCAATATGCCGGCCCCTACCGGATCACGCTCGAGTCGGCGGAAGGGCGGCTCGGCATCCACATCCACCGCGAGGACGATAGCCATCTGGAAACATTGGTCCTCGCGCTTGGCCGCTTCCGCCGCGCGATCAAGGACTATTTCGCGATTTGCGATAGCTACTATCAGGCGATACGCGCCTCTACCCCGCAACAGATCGAGACCGTCGATATGGCCCGTCGCGCCATCCACAATGAAGCCGCCGAGATGCTGCGCGAGCGGCTCGCCGGCAAGATCGAGGTCGATTTCGACACCGCGCGCCGGCTGTTCACGCTGATCTGCGTGCTGCATCTGCGCGGCTGATGATCGCCTTCTTCCTCAAGGCCGGCGGCGTGCTCGCCGCCGCGGGCGCGATCGGCATCGCCGGGTGGAGCTTCGCGACCAGCTGGCATCCCGCCGCCAGCCAATATCCGTTGCAGGGGCTCGACCTGCCCGAGAATCCCGGCGCGATCGAATGGGGCACGGTGCGCGCCCGCGGGGCCGACTTCGCCTATCTCGTCGCCACGTCGGGCGCGGACCGGCGCGATCCCGGGTTCGAGTCGAACTGGGCCTCGATCCCGGACGCGGGGCTGCGGCGCGGCGCGGTGCACGTCTATTCTTTGTGCCAGCACGGCCGCGATCAGGCCAATGCCTTCAACGCCTTCGTGCCGCGCACCGCCGATGCGCTGCCGGTCGCGGTCGACATCAGCTTCCACGACGATTGCACCGCCCGGCCCGAACGCGCCGCGCTAATCGACGAGCTCGGCGAATTCGTCCGGATGGTCGAAACGCACACGCGCAAGCCGGTGCTGCTGCGGCTGAGCAAGCCGGTCGAATCGGCCTATCAGATCTCCGCGGCGATCGACCGGCCGGTCTGGGCGGTCGCCAATCTCTTCCCCCCTGCCTATGCCGCGCGGCCATGGCGGATGTGGCGCGCGAGCGACATCCGCCGGATCGACGGCATCGAAGGCCCCGTCAATTGGGATGTCGTCGCACCATGACTGAAGTTTCCGGCACCGATATCGTCGACCGCGATGACGCCGTCCGCCTGATCGACGCCGCCCGTGCCGCCGCCCGCCACGCGCATGCGCCCTATTCGCGATTCGCGGTCGGCGCGGCGCTGCTGATGCGCGACGGCAGCCTGATCACCGGCGCCAATGTCGAGAATGCGAGCTACGGCCTGTCGCTCTGCGCCGAGACGGTGGCGGTCGCCACCGCCAGCGCCGCCGGACGGCTGCGCGAGGTGGTCGCGGTCGGCGTGATCGGCGGCGCGATGGACGCCGCGGGACAGGCGACCGGCACCACCCCCGTCTCCCCCTGCGGGCGCTGCCGGCAGGTGCTCAACGAGGCGGCGCAGCTCGGCGGCCGTGACCTCGCCGTCTATTGCGGGGCCGCGGAGGGCGATGCGATCGCGCGCTATCGCCTCTCCGAGCTGCTGCCGGACGCCTTCGGCCCCGCCGACCTCGGCATCCGCTAGGACGCCGCCGCCCTCAGCGGCAGTTGCAGCGCGGCGCGGGCCGCCAGACGCGACGCGTCTTGCTGCGCACCGCCGGCCGGCGCGTGTAGGTGACATGGTCCTCGAACGTCTCGGTGGTCGTCGTCGTCACCACCGGCGCGCTCTGGATCACCACCGTCGTCGAGGATGATGCCGGATAATAATAGCCGTCGCGATAATAGCCGCTGCCGCCGCTCGACGTCGTCACCGTCGTCGTGCCGTCGGACGAGCGCCACGACGATCCGCCCGGCGCATAGGCGACCGGCGGCGGGCCTTCGGGCGCCACCGGCACCTCATAGTCGTGGCGATAGGGTGCGGGCGGCGGCGGCGGCGGCGGCGGCGGCGGCGGCGCGCGGCGATTCCCGGCGCGATCGATCGCATAGCCCGCCGCCGCACCGACGCCGGCGCCGATCACCGTGCCGCCGAGCCGGTTGCCGCGCCCGGCGATGACGTTGCCGGCGACCCCGCCGACCGCCGCACCGGCGACCGCGCCGCCGACGCCGTTGCTGCGCCGGGGTGCGCGATCGTCATAGCGCGCCCGGTCGTCATAGCCGCGGTCGTCATAACCCCGATCGTCATAGCCCCGATCGTCGTAACCGCGATCGTCGTAACCGCGATGGTCGTAGCCGCCGTCGGCATAGACGCGATCGTCCTGGCCATAACCGACGCCGGTCCCATCCCAATCGACGCCGTCGCGCGTATCGAAGACCGAGCCGCGCGCATCGATCAGCACCGCATCGTCGTAATAGCGCACCCAGTTATAGCCGGGCATCGGTCGGCTGAGACCATAAGCCTGCCAGTCGGTGACGTAGAACCGCGGCGCGATCCAATAGCTCGGCAAGGCATAGCCGCGATACGGCCGGCGATAGGCACGCCAGCCGCCGGGGGCGTTGGCACCGCCCCACCAATGGCCGTCGACCTTGCTGCCCCAGCGCATCGTCGCGGGGCGCGCCACCGGGGCCGGGCGCGGGCCGCGCTGTGCCTGCCACGATTGCAGCCGCGTCGCGGGCGCGACGCCCGTCGGCGCAGGGTAGCTCGTGCCCGGCTGCACCATCGGCCCCGGCCCCGGCGTCACCACGCGTTGCGCTTCGGCACCGTGAACTGAGCCCAGCATCAGGCCGGCCGTCGCAATCCACCACGTCCGCATCGTCATCTCCCTGTCGCCGGTGCGCCGCCCCTCGCCCCGAAGCTTACCAAAATCTTAACGCACCGCCTATCATTTCGCCTCCGGACTCACCAGCATAGCCGCCGTCCCGTTTCGGATCAGCGCAGCCGCTCGGCCAGCAACGCCGCCAGCGATTCGCACCCCGCCGCATCCTCGGCATCGAAGCGCGCCGGCACGGGACTGTCGAGATCGATCACGCCGATCAGCATGCCGTCGCGGACGATCGGCACGACCAGCTCCGACCGGCTCGCCGCATCGCAGGCGATATGGCCGGGAAAGGCGTGGACGTCCTCGACCAGCTGCGTCGTATGCGTCGCCGCCGCGGTGCCGCACACCCCCTTGCCGAGCGGGATGCGGATGCACGCCGCCTTGCCCTGGAACGGCCCCAGCACGAGCTCATCCGCGACGAAGCGGTAGAAGCCCGCCCAGTTGAGATCGGGCAGATATTGCCACAGCAGCGCTGCGGCATTGGCCATGTTGGCGATCGCGTCAGGCTCGTCGGCGGTCAGCGCGTCGAGCGCCGCGCGGAGGTCACGGTAGAGATCGGCCTTGGCGCCGGCGGTGATGTCGAACTGGTACATGCCGCCGATGTAGGCGCGCCGATGCGGCGCGTCACCTCCGCTGCGCACGTCGCGCGGTCATCCGGCTAATCGAGCCGCACCCGCCCCCGCCCCGCCTTGATCGAGCTGCGGCCCTTCTTCTCGTCGACGCGGCGGGCCTTGGCGGTCTTGCTCGGCTTGGTCGGGCGGCGTTTCTTGGGGATGATCGTCGCTTCCTGGATCAGCGCGACCAGCCGTTCGCGCACCTCGCGGCGGTTGAGCTCCTGCGAGCGGTTGCTCTCGCCGCGCAGCGTCAGCACGCCCTCCTTGCTGAGCCGCGAACCGGCGAGCACGGTCAGCCGCTGCTTGACCAGATCGGGCAGATTGGGCGAGCCCCAGACGTCGAAGCGGAGCAGCACCGCGCTGTCGGTGGTGTTGACGTGCTGGCCGCCGGGCCCGGAGGCGCGGGTGAAGCTTTCCTCCACCTCGCGCTCGTCGATCGCGATCGATCGCGTCACCTGGATCAGCGGCATCGGCGTCGGGCTCAGGCGGCGGGCGGCGCCGCTGCGAGCTCCGGCCAGACGCCGAACCGCTCGGGCAGCGGCGCTTCGGCGGCGATCGGCTCCTTGCCCTCGCGCGGCACGGTGAGTGCGGCGGCGTGGAGCATCATCCCGCCCGGCTCGCCCGCACCGTAAACCGGATCACCGATCACCGGCAGGCCGAGGCCGGTCGCGGCATGGACGCGGATCTGGTGCGTGCGGCCGGTCGCCGGGCGGAACTCGACGAGCGCGCGGCCGTCGCGTTCGGCGATCAGCCGCCACGCGGTCCGTGCCGCCTTGCCATCGGGATCGGCGACGATCCGCCAGCCGGTCTCGCGCGTGCTCACCTTGCCGAGCGCCAGGTCGATCACCCCCTCGCCCGCCGCCGGCACACCGGCGAGGATGGCGAGATAGCGTTTCTCCACCGCGCCGCGCTCGAACGCCTGCTGGAAGCGCGCCTGCGCCTTGGGGTTGCGCGACAGCAGCAGGCAGCCGCTGGTGTCGCGATCGAGCCGGTGCACCGGCGTCGGCCAGCGCTGAAAGCCGAATTTCAGCGAATCGAGATGATTCTCCAGGCTGAGGGAGCCGTCGCGCGGCTTGTCGACCGGCAAGCCGGCAGGCTTGTCGATGACCAGAGCCTCGCCGTCGATGAACAATACGCGGTCGCCATGCATGAGAAACGCCTTGCCACTCCCTGCCCGTCCGCGCCAGAGGCGCGCGATGCGCCGCGCCGCTCTTCTGCTCGCCACGATGTCGCTCGCCACGCCGGCGACGGCGCAGGTCTGCGCGGGCGCCTCGGCGAGCATGGCGAGCGACGGGCGGGTCTACGGCCATCTGCCCTATGGCGACGCGCCGCCCGACGACCTCGTCGCCGCGCCGCCGGGCTTCGCGCTGCACGACTGCCAGTTGCGCCGCGACATGATCCCCGATCTCGAACGGCTGCTCGCCGCGGCGCGCGGCGATCCGGCGGTGATGGGCCAGTTGCGCGCGCTCTCCTGCCACCGGTCGATCCTGCGCCAGGCGAGCGTCTTCTGCCGCGATCATCCCGAGGCGGGCGGCCTCGGCGATGCGACGCGCGCGATCTCGGTCGCGCCGCCGGGGCATAGCGAACATGCCACCGGCTATGCGCTCGACTTTGCGGTGCGGCCCGCCAACGGCTGTCCCGACGCCGAAGGCTGTATGGCGGCGACGCCGGCCGCGCGCTGGCTGGTCGCCAATGCGCCGCGCTTCGGCTTCGAAATGTCCTTTCCCGGCGGCAACCGGCAGCACGTCAAATGGGAACCGTGGCACTGGCGGTGGGTTGGCACCAGCGCGACCGCGCCCGGTGCGGCCCGCGCGCGCTTCATCTTCGCCAAGGCGCGTGCGCAATTCCCGGCCGATCCGGCAGTCGACGGCGTGCGGACGATCGCACGGCTGTTGCCGTTGGTCGCGGTGTCGGTGCCGCCCTGGCCCGCGCCGACGCCGCGCAAGGGCAAGCGCCGCCGCTGAGCGGCTCTTGGGTAAACGCCGCCGATGGGCGGCACGGAGGGATTGATGTTCGTCGATTTCCGCGAAGTCCCGCCCCCGCCGCGCTGGGAGCCCGAACCTGCCCGCCGCCGCTTTACCCCGCGCCAGCGCAAGACGATGGAGATCGTCGTCGGCGTCAACCTCGTCATGCTGGTCTTCGCCCCGCTTGGCGGCGCCACGCTGGTGCAGGCGATCGTCGCCCTGTGGCGCTAGGCGGAGCTACTGGCGGACGTACCGGAAATACCACACCTCATGCCCCTGCCGGCGTGCCTTGCGCTCGTAGCGCGTCTCGGGCCAGTCGTCGGGGCGGGTGAGGAAATCGTGCGGCGTCGTGGCGGTCCAGACGAAGTCGCGGCGCTGGTTCATGATCATCATCGCCCAGCGGCAATAGGTCGGGTCGTCGGTGCCGAGCCGGAATTCGGCGCCCGGCTTGAGCTTGGCGGCGATCGCGTCGAGGGGGCCGTGGTTGACCATGCGGCGCTTGGCATGCCGCGCCTTGGGCCAGGGATCGGGGTGTAGCAGATAGACGCGCGACAGGCTCGCGTCGGGCAGCCGTTCGACGACGTCGAGCGCGTCGCCCATGTGCAGGCGGACGTTGGTCAGCCCGCCATCGCGGATATGACCGAGCGCCCCGACGACGCCGTTGAGGAACGGCTCGCAGCCGATGAAGCCGATGTCCGGACGCATCGCCGCCTGCCCGGCGAGATGCTCGCCCGCGCCGAAGCCGATCTCGAGTTCCAGCGGCCGGTCGTCCCCGAACAGCGTCGTCGCGTCGAGCGGCCCCGCCTCGGGCACGCTGAGCGGCGCGAGCGTCTCCTCGACGAGCGCCGCCTGGCCGAGGCGTAACTTGTGGCCCTGACGACGGCCGTACAGGCGGCGGATGGTGGCGGGATCGTTCATGGCCGCGCGCCGTAGAACACAACGCCTTGCAGGGAAACGCCACAATCGCGCACGCGGTGGAGCAAAGCCGCCGGACGGAGTGTTGCACCGCTGATGGCCGACGATACACCCGATGACGATACGCTGAAGGCGGCAGACGCCAAGACGCTGCACAAGACGGTGCGCGAATCGGGAGAGGACGAGCTGCGTCGCCCGGCGATGCAATTGTTCTGGTCGGCGCTCGCCGCCGGCATCGCGATCAGCGTCTCGCTGCTGACCGAGGCGGCGCTGCATGCCGCGCTGCCCGATACACCGTGGCGCGAACTGGTCACCGGCTTCGGCTATCCGATCGGCTTCCTCGCGGTGATCCTCGGGCGGATGCAATTGTTTACCGAAAGCACGATCACCGCGATGCTGCCGCTGGTGACGCGGCCGTCGCGCTGGGCGCTGTGGCGGACGGTGCGGCTGTGGGGGATCGTCCTTTTCGCCAATCTCTGCGGCACCGCGATCGCCGGACTCGCCATCGCCCAGGGCGTGATCGGGAACGAGGAGATCCGCGCCGCGGCGCTGACCATCTCGTCGAGCATCACCGAATTGTCGGCGGGGCGGACCTTCGTCAATGCGATCCCGGCCGGCTTCATGATCGCGATCCTCGCCTGGGCGCTGCCCAATGCGCGCAGCCAGAGCGTGCTGGTAATCGTCGCCTTCACCTATCTGCTGGTCATCGCCGGCTTCAGCCATTCGATCGTCGGATCGAGCGAGGCGTTCCTGCTGATGTTCGCCGGCCGGATCGGCGTGGCGCAGACGCTGTTCGCGCTGATCGCGCCGGCGGTCCTCGGCAATCTCGTCGGCGGCGCCGGCATCTTCGCGGTGCTCGCGCACGGCCAAGTCCGCGGCGAAATGCCGCAGGAGGATGAGACGTGAACACGGCGCAGACGGCAGCGAAGCGGGTCGAGCAGGTCGACCGCCGGCTGACTCATGACGCGGCGGCCGGCAAGGACAGCGCGCCGGTGCAATGGGCCAGCTGGGTCGGCGAGATCGCCGATCAGCCGCAACTGATCACCGCCTCGATCGCGACGATCGCGGCAGGGGTGGTCGGCGGGCGGCGCGACCTGATGCGCGGCGGTGCCAGGATGCTCGCCGCGCACCTCGTCGCCACTGCGGCGAAGAGCGCGATCAAACATTCGATCGACCGGGCGCGCCCCAGAAAGGCGATCGACGAGGGCGACGATCGGTTCGAACCCGGCGACAGCAACGATCACCAGCTCAACTCCTTCCCCTCGGGCCATACCGCGGGCGCCGTGGCGGTGGCGCGGGCGGCGGCGCGCGAGATCGACGGTGCCGCCGCGCCGGCGGCGATCGGCGCGATCGCGGTGGCGGCGATCCAGCCGGTGGCGGGCAATCATTATCTCACCGATGTGCTCGTCGGCGGTGCGATCGGCTGGCTGTCGGAGGCGTTGGTCGACGCGGCGTTCAGACGGCTCGCCCCGCACGGCACGGACGAGCGGCTAGGACGTTAGCACAGGACCCATTGGGTTTTAGCTGTCCCTCATGCTAACGCCTCAATACGGAACCGTTATGACCATCCCGACCGAACCTCCCCGCGAAAAGCGCAACAGCGTCATCGTCCGCGCGCTCATCACCCCGCCCGGCGGCGCCAGCAGCGAACGGCGCGTCCGCAACCTGTCACGGTCGGGCGCCTGCGTCGATCATGACGGCGAACTGACCGCCGGGATGCGGATCGGTCTGGTGATGGGGCGGATCACCGATCTGGTCGGCGAAGTCGTCTGGGCGAAGGAGCGGCTCGCCGGCATTCGCTTCGAGGAACCGGTCGATCTCGACGAAGCGCGTCAGCCGCGCGGTACGACAGCCCCGGCCAAGGCCGGGTGGATCGCCTCGATCAACGACGCCTATCGCCGCTGAGCAGACCACCTCCCGCGCCGGGCGCGGGAGGCGGCGTGATGCCAATTAGGCGACGGCGGCCTTGAGCCGGTCGACCAGATCGGTCTTTTCCCAGGTGAACAGGTCGCCTTCGGGCTCGCGACCGAAGTGGCCGTAGGCGGCCGACTTCACATAGATTGGCGCGTTGAGCTTGAGGTGCTGGCGAATGCCCTTGGGCGTCAGCCGGACGAGCTGCGGCAGCACCTGCTCCAGCTTCGCCTCGTCGACCGTGCCGGTGCCGTGCGTGTCGACATAGACCGACAGCGGCTCGGCGATGCCGATCGCATAGCTGAGCTGGATCGTGCAGCGCTTGGCAAGGCCCGCCGCGACGACGTTCTTGGCGAGGTAGCGCGCGACATAGGCGGCCGAGCGATCGACCTTGGTCGGATCCTTGCCGCTGAACGCGCCGCCGCCGTGCGGCGCGGCGCCGCCATAGGTGTCGACGATGATCTTGCGGCCGGTGACGCCCGCGTCGCCATCGGGACCGCCGATCTCGAACGCGCCGGTCGGGTTGATATAGACCTTGGTCTCGTCGGTGACGAAGCCCTCCGGCAGGGTGCTCTTGAGCACGCCGGTGACATACTCCTTCAGCACGTCGTACTTGGCGGCATCGGCATTGTCGCCCTGCAGGCAATAGCCCGCCTTGTGCTGCGTCGAGACGACGAGCGCGACCGCGCGCACCGGCACGCCATTCTCATATTGCAGCGTCACCTGACTCTTGGCGTCGGGCTCAAGGAACGGCGCCTTGCCCGAATGACGGTCGGCCGCCATCGTCTCGAGGATCTTGTGGCTGTAATAGAGCGTCGCCGGCATCAGGCCGGGCGTCTCGTCGGTGGCGTAACCGAACATGATGCCCTGGTCGCCCGCGCCCTCGTCCTTGTTCGACCCCTCGTCGACGCCCATCGCGATCTCCGCCGACTGGCCGTGGAGATTGTTCTGGAAGTCGAAGGTCTCCCAGTGGAAGCCCGACTGTTCGTAGCCGATCCGCTTCACCGTCGCGCGCACCGCGGCCTCGATCTCGGCGAGCGCGCCGTCGGCCCAGGCGCCGTTCTCGTACACGCCCTTGCAGCGGATCTCGCCCGCCAGCACGACGAGGTTGGTGGTGGTCAGCGTCTCGCAGGCGATGCGCGCCTCCGGGTCCTTGGACAGGAACAGATCGACGATCGTGTCGCTGATCTGGTCGGCGACCTTGTCGGGATGGCCTTCGGAAACGGACTCGGACGTGAAGATATAGCTGCTGCGCATCACTGCCTCATAACGATATAAAGATGCCTTTATATGACCGCTCCTAACGCGCGGACCGTCGGATGGCAATCGCCGCCACCGCGAAGCCGAGCGCGACGATCAGTGCCGCCCAATTGCCCAATCGGCTGAACAGCGTGGGCGGCAAGGGCGCCGGCATCGGCAGCTCGATCGCCCCCGCCGTCTCATGCGGAACCGTGGCGAGCAGCCGCCCATCGGCGGCGATCACCGCCGAAATCCCGGTCGGAGTCGAGCGCACGATCGGCAGCCCCTCCTCGATCGCGCGCATCCGCGCCTGGGCGAGATGCTGCGGCGGCCCCCAGCGGCCGAACCAGGCGTCGGTCGACGGATTGAAGATGATCGCCGGTCGATGCGCCTCGTCCACCGTGCGGCCCGAGAAGATGATCTCGTAACAGATCTGGAAGCCGATCGCGCCGAAGCCGGGGATGACGAGCGTGCGCGGCCCTGGGCCGTCGTCAAAGTCGAAATCGCCCGGTACCAGCCGCGCGAGGCCGAGCGGCCTGAGCAGCCACGGTACCGGCAGATATTCGCCGAACGGCACCAGATGCGCCTTGTCGTAGCGGCCGACGATGCGCGCGCGCGCGTCGATGGCGAACACCGAATTGGACGCGCCGGCGACATCGCCCTTGGCGTCGAAGCGCAGCGGCGTGTGGCCGGTCATCAGCACGTCACGCGGGCCGAGCAGCCGCGCCAGCCGCCAGCGGTTGAACAGCGGACTCTGACCGAAATAGATCCAGCGCGGATAGCCGCTCTCCAGATAGTCGCGCATCACGCCTTCGGGCCACAGCACCAGCCGCGGCCGCGGCCCCGGCCGCCCCGACTGGCGGATCAGCGCGGCGAGCATCACCTCCTGGTCGCCCTCGCCGCGTGCGTCCTGCCCGATATTAGGCTGGACGACGCGCAACAATGGCGCGGAGCGCGGGGCCGGCGGCGCGTTGGTCCAGAGCGCCGAGACGGCGGCCAGCGTCAGCATCGCGGCGAGCGCGGCGGGCAGATGCCAGCGCCGCCGGGCGAGCAGCAGCAGCGACACCGCCGCCAGCACCGTCACCCCCGACAGGGCATAGGTGCCGATCCACGCCGACAGCCGCGCGACGCCGATCACCGGCAGCCAGATCACCGCGATCGGATCCCAGGCATAGCCGCTCATCAGCACCGAGCGCAGATATTCGGCGGCGATCCACGCGGCGGCGAAGACCAGCGCATAGCCGGCGTCGGGCGCGCCGCGCCGGCCCACCCGCCAGCTGACCCAGGCCGCCGCCATCGGAAAGACCGCCAGATACAGCGCCAGCGCCACCGCGGCGAAATAGCCGAGCACCGGCGGCATCTTGTCCTGAAAGTCGAAGGCGTGCTGGAACCAGTTGTTGTTGATCGTGAAATGGCCGAGGCCCCAGCACCAGCCGAGCCACAGGGCGCGCCGCCCCGTCTCCGCGCGGTGCACCAGCGCGGCCAGCCCGGCGAGCCCCAGCAACGTCAGCGGCCAGAGCTGCAACGGCGCGAAACCCGTCGCGGCGATCGCACCGAGCGACAGGGCGGCAAGGGCAGGACGGCGGGTCAGGAAGCGCATGATCGCGCCTGTAGCGCGCAGCGGCGGCAAAGTCCTCCCCGCCCGCGTCTCAGCTGGTCCAGGCGGCGATATCGTCCTGCAGGCCGATCAGCGCGAGGCCGTGCGCGATCGACGTCAGCTCGCCGCCGGTGGCGATCCGCGCCGCGCCGAACCGTTCGGCGAACAGGCGGCGGATGCGCGGCGTCAGCGAGGTGCCGCCGGTCAGGAAGACGCGGTCGATCGCCGCCGCCGCTACTCCGGCACGCGACAAGGCCTCGTCGACCGCGGCGTCGATACGCGCGATATCCGGCGCGATCCACGTCTCGAACGCGTCGCGCGTCACCTCCGCGGCGATTCGGAGCCCGGCGCCTTCGAAGGTTAAGCGCGCCTGTTCGGCGCTCGACAACGCCCGCTTCACCGCACCGATCGCGTCGTAGAGGTGGTAGCCCAGTTCCTGTTCGATCACCGCGATCATCCGGCCGATCGCGTCGGGATCGAGCGCGGCGCGGCGCAATTTGTCGAGCTCGGCGAGCGTCCGCCGGTTGCGCATCAAGGCGAGGCGCGACCAGTCGGCGAAGTCGGCGAAATAGCCGGCGGGGATTTCGAGAATCTTGTCGAACGACCGGTAGCTGCCGCCCTTGCCGAGCAACGGCAGCACCAGCCGTTCGAGGATGCGCTGATCGAACCGGTCGCCGGCGATGCCGACCCCGGCGTGACCCAGCGGCACGCAGCGCCGCGCCGCACCCGGCACGTCGACGCGCACCACCGAGAAGTCGCTGGTGCCGCCGCCGAAATCGGCGACGAGGATGGTCGCCTGCTCGCTCAGCCGCGCCGCATAGCTGAACGCCGCGCCGAGCGGTTCGTAGACGTAATGCACCTCTGCACCGAGTGCGCCGAACACCTGATCGTAGCGCTGGCGTGCGAGCGCCTCGTCGGGGCGGCTGCCGGCATAAGCGACCGGCCGGCCGACGACGACGCGGGCGATCGGCCCATTGAGCCGCCCGCGTGCCCGTGCCCGCAATTTGGCGAGGAACAGCGCGCCGAGATCCTCGAAGCGCAGCCGCCGCTCGAAGACATTGGCATGATCGAAGCTCGCGCTGGCGGCGACCGACTTGAACGATTGCAGGAAGCGGCTGCCTTCCGGAAAGTCGAGATATTCGCGGATCGCCCACGGCCCCGCCTCCGACGCGAGGCCGCCGCGCACCTCCGCGTCCTCCCAGAAGCACAGCGCCGAGCGGAACACCGGCTCCTCGCCATCGGGCGCGTCGAGCGGGACGAGGTCGGCGGCGGTGCCGGCCGCAATCGCCGCGACGGTGTTGGTGGTGCCGAAGTCGAGGCCGAGCGCAGGCAAGGGAACAGTCATCCCCGCGCCTCTGTCACGGCCGGCCGGGCCGCGGCAAGGATTAGCGGTGGCCTCCCCCGGCCCGCTCGCCTAATCGTGGCGCCATGACGCTGCGCCCCTTCCACCTCGCCTTTCCGGTCCACGATCTGGCTGCGGCCCGCGCCTTCTACGGCGGCGTGCTCGGCTGTCCGGAGGGGCGATCGAGCGACCAATGGATCGACTTCGATCTCTACGGTCATCAGATCGTCGCGCATCTCGATCCCGCCGCGCGCGCGGTGGCCCATGCCAACGAAGTCGACGGCCACCACGTCCCGGTGCCGCATTTCGGCGTCGTCCTGACCATGGCCGACTGGCGCAGCCTCAGCGAGCGCGTCGCCGCCGCGGGCGTGACCTTCGGCATCGCGCCGCACATCCGCTTTCCCGGCCAGGCGGGCGAGCAGGCGACCATGTTCTTTGCCGATCCGTCGGGCAACGCGCTCGAGTTCAAGGCGTTCGGCGATGATGCGATGCTGTTCGCAACGAGCAAGGACCCGGCATGAGCGCGCCCATCGAAGTCAATATCCCCCACAGCCTCGGCAAGGCCGCGGTCCGCGACCGGCTTGACGGCGGCATCGGCAAGATCGGCCGGCTGATCCCCGGCGGCGCCGGCGTCGAGCATCGCTGGGAGGGGGATACGATGCATTTCACCGTGACCGCCATGGGTCAGGCGATCGGCTGCCGCGCGACCGTGTCGGACAGCAACGTCCATGCGGTGGTCGACCTGCCCGGCTTTCTCGGCCTGTTCGCGGGCAAGATCCGCGACGTGATCCAGGCGGAGGGACCCAAGCTGCTGAAATAGGCTCTTCCCCGTGCCGGGGAGGAATAGGCCTTCACCCCATATGCTTCTTGTCGAGCTTCCGCGCCAACGTCCGCCGGTGCATGCCGAGCCGCCGCGCCGCTTCGGAGATGTTGAAGTCCACATCGGCGAGCGTCTGGTGGATATGCTCCCATTCCAGCGTTTTGATCGATGTCGGCGGCGCTGCGGCGATCGTCGCGCCGGCATCGCCGTCGACGCGCGCGAACGCCGCCTCGATATCGTCGGTATTGGCGGGCTTGGTCAGGTAATTGGTCGCGCCGAGCTTGATCGCCTCGACCGCGGTGGCGATGCTGGCGAAGCCGGTCAGCACGACGATCCGCATCGCGGGATCGAGCGCGTGCAAGGTCGCGACACAGCTCAGCCCCGACGCCCCGCCGAGCCGCAGGTCGACCACCGCATGGTCCGGCGCGAAGGCTGCGACCGTCGCCTCGATCCCCTCCGGACTGGGCAGCATCGTCACCGCATAGCCGCGCCGCTCGAACGACCGGCCGAGCGTACGCGCGAAATTGGCATCGTCCTCGACGATCAACAGCCGTCCGCTCATCGTGCCTCCTCCTCCAGCGCCAGCGCCGCGACCGGCAGCCGCAGCACCAGCTCCGCACCGCCGGCAACGTTCCGTGCGGTGAGCGTGCCGCCGAGCGTGCGCAGGACATTGGTGGCGAGGAACAGCCCCAGCCCCGCCCCGCGCCGGTCCTTGCTGGTGTTATAGGGGCGACCGATCCCGGCGAGCACGGCGGGCGAGAAGCCGCCGCCGTCGTCGCGCACGGTCAGCACGATCGTCGCCGCGTCGATCGCCGCGGTCAGCGTGATCTCGCCCGCGCCCGCCTCCGCGGCATTGTCGAACACATTGGTCAGCGCCTGGCCGAGCGCCTTGTCGGCGACGATCGCGCGATCCTCGCCGAGCCGATCGTCATAGGTCACCCGCCCCGGCCACACCGCGACGAGGCCCGAGAGGAAACGGCGCAGGGTGGTCCGCTCGGGCGCCTCGCCGGTGACCTCGCCGGCGGCGAAGAGGATGCCGGAGACGATCGTCTTGCAGCGCAGCACCTCCGCCTGCATCTCGTCGACCTCGGCGGCGAGCCGCGCGTCGCCGCGGATCGCCGGCTCGCTGCGCCAGTCGCCGAGCAGCACGAGGATCGAGGCGAGCGGCGTGCCGAGCTCGTGCGCCGCACCGCTGGCGAGCAAACCCATGCGGACGATCTGGTCCTGCTCCGCCGCGCGCTGCCGCATCGTCGCGAGATGCGCGTCGCGGCTGCGCAGATTGGCGGCGATGCGCGTCACGAACAGCACCAGCAGCACCGCGGCGAGCACGAAATTCGCCCACAGCCCGACGATATAGACCGGCGACAGATGCGACGCGAACCACGGCGGCAGCGCCAGCGGCGGGCTGAGCCACGCGACCAGCCCGAGCGCGACCGAGGCGAGCCCGACCAGCACCCAGCTCGACCAGGCATGAAGCAGCACCGCGCCCATCACCACCTGAAGGAAGTAGAGCGAGATGAAGGGATTGGCCGGCCCGCCGCTGAGATACAATTGCGCCGACAGCGCGGCGACATCGCAGGCGAGCGAACCGAACAGCTGGAAATTGGTCACCGGCCAATGCGGATGGCCGAGCCAGGTCATGACGTTGAGCATGACCAGCGCGGCGAGCACCACCCCCATCGCCACCACCGGCAGATCGATGCCGAGCCCGTACCGGACGATGAGGATCGCCGCGAGCTGGCCGCCGACCGCCATCCAGCGCAGCAGCACGAGCAGCCGCATGTTGCGCGCCGCGGCATCCTCGGGCGCGGGCGGCGGCAGGCGGGGCGGCTGGGTCGACATGGGAGGAGTGTAGGCGGGTTTACGGCGGTGCGCCAATCGTGGCGACCGGGGCCATATCCGGCGAGACGCGCTGGCTTCGGTCGCTACCATGGCCCGCTCGAGCCTCGCGTTACGCCCCACCGTCATGCCGGGCTTGTTCCGGCATCCACCGTTCCGCGATCAGGCGCCGTCGAGTTCGCAGCACCATGGACTCCGGAACAAATCCGGGGTGACGAGGCGTTCGAGGCGGCGCCGCGTCTTAGGTCAAATCTCAGCGCCGCCGTCCGGCCGCGGGACGAGCCGACGGCGACACGCCGTTCCCGGCCCCAATCGCCCCGGATCACCTCCGGGGCAACGAGGGTTGAAGGGCGGCCCGCGTTTCCGCGCGCCGCGCCCTCATCTCACTTGAGCTTGGCGGCCGTCTCGGCGATGCGCTTGCCCTGATAGCGCGCGCCGTCGAGGTCGATCTGGCTCGGCTGGCGGCTGCCGTCGCCATCGGCGATCGTCGAGGCGCCATAAGGCGTGCCGCCATGGACTTCCTTGACCCCGCCCTGCGCCTGATAGCCGTAGTCGAGGCCGACGATGGTCATGCCATGATGCAGCAGGTTGGTGATGATCGAGAAAAGCGTCGTCTCCTGGCCGCCATGCTGGCTGGCGGTCGAGGTGAAGGCGCCGCCGACCTTGCCGATCAGGCCGCCGCGCATCCACAGCCCACCGGTGGTATCCCAGAAGGCGGCCATCTGCGCCGGCATGCGGCCGTAGCGGGTCGGCGCGCCGACGATGATCGCGTCATAGTCGGCGAGCGCGTCGGGTCCTTCGATCAGCGGATGCGCGGTATCGGTCTTGAAATGCGCGGCCTTGACCACCTCGTCGGGCGCGGTTTCGGCGACGCGGCGGATGTCGACCTCGGCACCGCCGGCGCGGGCGCCTTCGGCGACGGCATCGGCCATCTGCTCGATATGGCCGTAGGACGAATAATAAAGCACCAGAACCTTGGTCATCCAGACATCTCCGCGTTTCGTATCCGACCCTACATGGCCGCGCTGGCCCGATGGGTAAACCGGCGCGCTGGAAACCGTCCGTTTCCGCACCCGGTTCCCCGGCTCACCCGGTCAGCAGCGCGGCCAGCCACGGGTCGCGCGGCACGAGGATGTCGAACAGCCCGAGCGCCACCAAAGCCGGCCGCGCCGCCAGCATCGCCGCTGCCGCCGCGGCGACCTGCTCCGGCGTCGCCTGCGCATCGAGCCACGTCCGCGCATTGGCGAGGAACGCCGCCACCGTACCCTTGCGCAGCATCATGCCGTCGCGTTCGACGAAACTGGCCTCGTCCGGCAGGATGTCTTCGGCACGCATGGCGTCTTCCTCTACTGGATGATCCTATTCTAGCGCGCAAATCGATGGAACGGCACCGCCGGCGCTGATAGCGGTCGGCCACTCGCCAGCGAAGGAGCCGTGATGCGCCTACCCGATCTCGAAGCCTGGGCGATCTTCGCCGCGGTCGCCGAACATAAATCGTTCAGCGCCGCCGCCGAGACGATCGGCCTCAGCAAGGCGACGGTGTCGAAGGCGATCACCCGGCTCGAGGAGCAGATCGGCCAGTCGCTGTTCCACCGCACCTCGCGGCGGCTGGCGCTGACCGAGGCGGGCAAACCGCTCGCCGCGCACGCCGGGCGCATCCTCGCCGAGGCGCAGGCCGCCGAGGAAGCCGCACGCGATGCGCTGAGCGCGCCGACCGGCCGCATCCGGCTCGCCGCGCCGATGAGCTTCGGGGTGCGCAGCGTCGCGCCGCTGCTCGCCGAATTCCTCGCCGAACATCCTGGGGTGGAGATCGACCTGCACCTGTCCGACGCACGCGTCGACATCGTCGCCGAAGGGTTCGATGTCGCCTTGCGCATCGGCGACCTGCCCGACAGCAGCCTGCGCGGCCGTCGGCTCTGCGAGGTGCGGATGCATCTCGTCGCCGCGCCCGCCTATCTCGCCGCGCACGGCACGCCGGAGCAGCCCGGCGACCTGACCCGCCATCGCGTGCTCGGCTATTCGAACGCCTCCGCGCCGTGGCGCTTCCAGCATGCCGACGGCCGCGACGTTGCGATCCGGCCGCAGGGGCCGCTGATCGCCAACAGCGGCGAGGCGCTGCTGCCGACGCTGATCGCCGGACTCGGCATCGCGCGACTGCCCGGCTTCATCGTCGGCCCGCATATCGCGAGCGGTGCGGTGGTGACGATTTTGCCCGACTGGTCGGCGGCGGCGATCGGCCTCCACCTGCTCACCCCGCCGAGCGCGCTGCGCCCGGCGCGGGTCGAGGCGTTGATCGGCTTCCTCTCCAGCCGGCTGCGCGACCCATGCGCCGAAGTCGATTAGCCGGCGCGGGCGACCTGAAAGCCGGCGAACGACTGGCTGACCGGCATCAGTTCGAGCCGGTTGATGTTGAGATGCGGCGGCAGCGTCGCCACCCACAGCATCGTTGCGGCGATATCCGCGGCGGTCATCGGGTCGGCGCCCTTGTAAAGTGCGTCCGACGCCGCCTGGTCGCCGCCGGTGCGGATCGTGGTGAATTCGGTCTCGACCATGCCCGGTTCGATCGAGGTGACGCGGACGCCCTTGCCGTGCAGGTCCGATCGCAGCCCCAGCGAGAATTGCTCGACGAACGCCTTGGTGCCGCCATAGACGTTGCCGCCGGTATAGGGATAGGTCGCGGCGACCGACGACAGGTTGATGATCGCGCCGCGCCGCGCGATCAGCGCGGGGAGCAACCGGTGGGTGAGCGCGACGAGCGCGGTGACGTTGGTCGCGATCATCGTCCGCCAGTCGTCGAGCTTCGCCTCCTGCGCCGGCTTGGTGCCGAGCGCAAGGCCGGCGTTGTTGATCAGCAGGTCGATGTCGCGCCAATCCTCCGGCAGCCCGTCGATCGCCGCGCCGGCGGCCGCCTCGTCGGCGACGTCGAAGGCGAGCGTGTGGACCGCGTCACCCAGCTTCGCGCGCAGGGTGTCGAGCCGCTCGGTGCGGCGCCCGGTCGCGATCACCCGCCATCCCGCCGCGACGAACGCCTCCGCCGCCGCCGCGCCGATCCCGGCGGTGGCGCCGGTGATGAATGCCGTCTTGGTCATGAACTCTCCGATGATCGTGGGAAGGGACGCGCGACGGATGGCGTCACGGCGTGTCGAACAGGGCGGCGAGCTGTTCGATGATCGTGCCGCCGAGCTGCTCGGCATCCATGATCGTCACCGCCCGCGCATAATAGCGCGTCACGTCGTGGCCGATGCCGATCGCGACCAGCTCGACCGGCGACTTGGCCTCGATCCAGCCGATCACCTGGCGCAGATGACGCTCCAGATAGCTGCCCGAATTGACCGACAGCGTCGAATCGTCGACCGGCGCGCCGTCGCTGATCACCATCAGGATACGCCGCTCCTCGGGCCGCGCGAGCAGGCGGCTGTGCGCCCAGAGCAGCGCCTCGCCGTCGATATTCTCCTTGAGCAGCCCTTCGCGCATCATCAGGCCGAGATTGGTGCGTGCGCGCCGCCACGGTTCGTCCGCTTTCTTGTAGACGATATGGCGGATGTCGTTGAGCCGCCCCGGCTGCGGCGGCCGTCCCGCGGCCAGCCACGTCTCACGCGCCTGCCCGCCCTTCCACGCGCGGGTGGTGAAGCCGAGGATCTCGGTCTTCACACCGCACCGTTCCAGCGTCCGCGCGAGGATATCCGCGCTGATCGCGGCGATGCCGATCGGCCGCCCGCGCATCGATCCCGAATTGTCGATCAGCAGGGTCACCACCGTGTCGCGGAAATCGGTCTCGCGCTCGATCTTGTAGCTCAGCGACTGGCCGGGCGTGACGACGACGCGGGCGAGCCGCGCCGCGTCGAGCATGCCTTCGTCCTGATCGAAGTCCCAGGCGCGCGACTGCTGCGCCATCAGCCGCCGCTGCAGCCGGTTGGCGAGCTTCGACACCGCCGATTGCAGATGCGCGAGCTGCTGGTCGAGATAGCCGCGCAACCGCGCCAGCTCCTCGGCGTCGCACAGGTCGGTGGCGGCGACGACCTCGTCGAATTGCGTCGTCCACGGCTTGTATTCGAACTGCGGCATGAAGTCGCTGTTCGGGCGATTGGGGCGGACCGGCTGCATGCCGTCGTCGCCGTCGTCGCCGGGCTCGCCGTCGAGGTCGCTCATCGACTCCTCGCCGGACTCCTCGCCCTCGCCCTCGTCGCTGTCCGCCGGTTGCGATTCGCCGCGGGCATCGACCTCCGCCTCGCCCTCGCCGCCGTCTTGCTGCTCGTCCTCCTCGCCCTCGTCCTGCTGCTGCTCGTCGGTGCCCTCGTCCTCCGAGCCGCCCTCGTCGGCATTCTCGGGCAGCACCTCGCCCTCGACCAGCTCGAGCTCCTCGAGCATCTTCATCGCGAGACTCTGGAAGGCGCGCTGGTCGTCGAGCGCCAGCGCGAGGCTCGACAGGTCGGTGCGTTGATCGATCCAGTCGCGTACCAGCGCGAGCCCCGGCGCCGCCGCGGCAGGTGCTTCCAGCCCGGTCAGCCGTTCGCGGACGAGCAGCGACAGAGCCGTGGCGAGCGGCACCTCCTCACGGCTGCGCGCGCGCGTGATCGGATCGCTGCGCATCCTGACGTCGAGCGCCTGGGCGAGATTGTCGGTTATCCCGGCATAGCCACGGCTGCCGAGCGCCTCGACCCGCGCGCCCTCGACCGCGTCGAACACCGAGCGCGCCACTGCCTCGGCCGGCGCATGGCGCTGATGGAGTGCGCTGTCGTGATGCTTGAGCCGCAGCGCGAAGCCGTCGGAAAAGCCGCGCGCCTCCGCCACCTGATCCGCCGGCAGCGTGCGGGCCGGCATCGGCACCTTGATATGCTTGCCCGATTGCGCGGGCGTGTCGGCGGTGAAGCCGAGATCGAGCTCGGGCTCCTCGGCGATCGCGCGCGCCGTGCCGGTGAGGACCGCCTTGAACCGGTCGAGAGGAGTGTCGGTGGCCATTCAGCTGTCCAATGCGCGTTGCGCGGCGTCTCGCAGCGCGGGAATGTCGCGTCGCGCCGTGTCGTAGATCACGTGGGGGTCGATCCGGCTATAATCGTGCCGCAGCCGATTGCCGAGACTGCGCACGTCGTTGAACGGTACCGGCAGGCCGAGTGCCGCGGCAGGCTCCGCGCCGATCTGCACCACCGCCTCCGCGATGCGCTCGATACATCGCTCGACGGCATCGACCGTCCGCACGTCGGCGCGGTACCGGTCGAAGTCATAGCCATCGAGATATCCGGCGATCCGGTCGGCATAGAGGACGATATGCTCGAGCCGGCTGCGTATCCGATCAAAAGACATGCACGCGATCCTGATCGACCTGTGCCTGCAACGGCGGCTCCAACGAGGCTTCCGTCATGAAATCGACCTTTGCCCCGAGCATCGCCTCGATCTTCCCCTCGATCCCGAAATAGCCGAACGGGCCGAGCGCGCGGATCGCATCGTAATCGACGCTCGCGACCAGATCGACGTCCGAATCGTCGCGCGCCTCGTCACGCGCGGTCGAGCCGAACATCGACAGCCGGGTGATGCCGAGTTGCCGCAACTCACCCTCGCACGACCGCAACCGCCGCAGCGCCTCGGCCCTCGTCATGCCCGCCTCCTTATGCCTTCCCCACCACGCTTTCCGGCAGGTCCTTGCCGAACACGCGCTGATAATATTCCGCCACGAGGGAACGTTCGTTCTCGTCGCACTTGTTGAGGAAGCTCAACCGGAAGGCGAAGCCGACATCGCCGAAGATCAGCGTGTTCTGCGCCCAGGTGATCACCGTGCGCGGACTCATCACCGTCGAGATGTCGCCGTTAATGAAGCCCTTGCGCGTCATGTCGGCGACGCGGACCATCTGGTCGACGGTCTTCTTGCCCTCGGGCTTGTCATATTCGCCGGACTTGGCGAGCACGATCTGCGATTCGACCACGGCGGGCAGATAGTTGAGCGTGACGACGATGTTCCAGCGATCCATCTGACCCTGGTTGATCTGCTGCGTGCCGTGATAGAGGCCGCTGGTGTCGCCGAGGCCGACCGTATTGGCGGTGGCGAACAGGCGGAACCACGGGCTCGGGCGGATGACGCGGTTCTGGTCGAGCAGCGTCAGCTTGCCCTCCGTCTCCAGCACGCGCTGGATGACGAACATCACATCGGGGCGGCCGGCGTCATATTCGTCGAAGACCAAGGCGGTCGGCGTCTGCAAAGCCCAGGGCAGCAGGCCCTCGCGGAATTCGGTGACCTGCTGGCCGTCGCGCAGCACGATCGCGTCGCGCCCGACGAGGTCGATACGGCTGATATGCGCGTCGAGGTTGATGCGGATGCACGGCCAGTTGAGCCGTGCCGCGACCTGCTCGATATGGCTCGACTTGCCGGTGCCGTGATAGCCCTGCACCATCACGCGGCGGTTGTGCGCGAAGCCCGCCAGCACCGCCATCGTCGTGTCGGGATCGAAGACATAGGCGGGATCGAGATCGGGGACGCGTTCGTCCGCCTCGCTGAACGCGGGCACCTGCATGTCGCTGTCGATGCCGAACAGGTCGCGCACGCCGACCATCTTGTCGGGCGCGTCGAGGATCGTCGTCTCGCGGCTGTCAGGCTGGGTATTGGAAATATCGGTCATCGGGTCGGGGCACCGTATCGAAGATGGCAGATCACAGGCGGCCCTCCCCAACGCGCGAAGCGAGCGAATGGCGCAACGGGAAAGCAGTGGAAAGGGATTGTCCCGTCGTCAAGTCGCCGCGGGCGCTGCGCGCTCGGCGTGACGCCGCCGCGCTCACGCGAAGGCCGGCGCCTGTCGCAACTGCTGGTACGCGGCGATCACCGACTGCAGGCGCGCTTCGTGGCTGCGGTCGCCGCCGTTGCGGTCGGGGTGGTAGCGGCGGACGAGCTCCGAATAGCGTTTGCGCAGGGCCTGCCGGTCCGCGTCCGCCGCCAGCCCCAGCACCTTGAGGCTGGCGCGATCCTGCCCGGACAGCGGCTTGCCGTCGCTCCGCTCGGGCGCGACCTCGCGGCGGTAGCGCGCACCGATCGCGTCGAGCGGATCGCTGAAATCGGCCCAGCGCGGCCCGGGATCGCCGGTCCCCGCGCGCGAAAAGGCGCGCGTCTCGCTTTCCCAGCCGGCCATCGGGCGCTGCGCCTGATGGATCTCGTCCGCGGTCATGCCGTCGAAATAATTATAGCCGCGGTTGAAGGCGCGGACGTGGTCGAGGCACATCCAGCGGAAGGCGCCCGGCCCGTTGCCGCTCGCCGCGCCTTCGATCGGCGGCGCGCGGAACTCGCCCGGTTCGGGGCAACCCGGCTCGGCGCAGATCCGCCCCTGTGCTTCCATCCGGCCATGGAACCGCGTCTGCGGCCGGTCCTTCTTGTCACTCGCGCGCGTCACGAACGCTCCCTAATTGGCGCAATGCCGATATATAGGCGCGATGACCGACACCGCCACCGCCGCTCCGCTCGCCGAAATCATCGCCGCCCGGCTCACCGCCGCCCTCGCCCCGAGCCAGCTCGAAGTGCGCAACGACAGCCACCTGCACGCCGGCCACAGCGGCGACGACGGCACCGGCGAATCGCACTTCTCGGTGATCGTCGAGAGCCCCGCCTTCGCCGGACAGAGCCGGGTCGCGCGCCAGCGGGCGGTGAACCAAGCCCTCGCCGATCTGTTGTCGACGCGAATCCATGCCCTCGCCATCAAGGCGAGCGCACCGGGAGAATGAGTCATGCGCTATCGCCTGTGGTACTGGCCGACGATCCAGGGCCGGGGCGAGTTCGTCCGGCTCGCCTTCGAAGCCGCCGGCATCGCCTATGACGATTGCGCGCGGATCGAGGGCGCGGAAGCGATGCTCGCCGATCTCGAGACGCGCGCCGCCACCGGTCGCGGCCCCTATGCACCGCCCTATCTGGCGCTCGACGGCCATGCGATCGCGCAGGTCGCCAACATCCTCCAGTTCCTCGGCCAGCAGCACGATCTCGCGCCGTCCGGACTCGCCGACCGCTCCTGGCTCAACCAAGTGCAGCTGACCATCGCCGACCTCGTCGCCGAGGTGCACAACGTCCACCACCCGGTGGCGATGATGGACTATTATGACCACCAAAAGCCGGAGGCCGCCCGCGCCGCGGCGCAGTTCCGCGAGGAGCGGTTGCCCAAGTTCCTCGATCATTTCGAAGCGGCGGCACGCCAGGGATCGGGCGACTGGCTGTTCGATCATCGCTGGAGCTATGGCGACACCTCGCTGTTCCAGATCGTCGAGGGGCTGCGCTACATGTTTCCGCAGCGGATGGCGACGCTCGAGCCGCGCTATCCGGCGCTGGTGCGGCTGCATGATGCGGTCGCCGATCTGCCGGGAATCCGCGCCTATTGCGCGAGCGAGCGGCGGCTGCCGTTCAACACCGACGGCATCTTCCGCCACTATCCCGAACTCGACGCCGCCTGACCCCCGCGCCGGGAACGGCTGCGTTTCGCAAAACCCGCCTTCGCGCCGCCACCGCAAGCGCGTAGAACGCCGGCCATGGCCCGCATCCCCCGCCCCGCCGCCCGCATCCTGCTCGTCGACGGCGCGAACCGCGTGCTGCTGATGCGCTTCACCCCCGACGACCGGCCACCCCTGTGGTGCACGCCGGGCGGCGCGGTCGACCCGGGCGAAAGCTATGCCGAGGCGGCGCGGCGCGAATTGTGGGAAGAGGTCGGCCTGACCCGCGACTGCGGTCCGGAGGTCGCGCAGCGCACCTGCGAGTTCCTGACCTTCGAAGGCGTCGAGGTGACCGCCGACGAACGCTATTTCCGTGTCGACGTCGACTCGCACGCGGTGCGCGCCGGAGCGCTGACCCCGCTCGAACAGCGCGTGCTGGCGGGATCGCGCTGGTTTGCGCGCGACGAACTGGCCGACTGGCCAGAGATTATCTATCCTGCTGATCTTGAACAGCTTCTCAGCGAAACGGACCCACGCCATGCTGGATGACTTCGTGCTGCAGACGATCACCCCGGTGACGCACGACCTGGGCGGCTTCAAGGTGCACCGCACCCTGCCCAACAAGGAACGCACCATGGTGGGGCCGTTCCTGTTCTTCGACCAGATGGGGCCGGCGCATCTGGAGGTCGGCAACGGCATCGACGTGCGGCCGCATCCGCACATCAACCTCGCGACGGTGACCTATCTGTTCGACGGCGCGATCGATCATCGCGATTCGCTCGGCACGCGCCAGCGGATCGAGCCGGGCGCGGTCAATCTGATGACCGCGGGCCATGGCATCGTCCATTCCGAACGCTCGCCCGGCGACGAGCGTGACGCGGGGCCGGCGCTGTCGGGGATCCAGACCTGGCTGGCGCTGCCCGAGGCGCAGGAGGAAACCGATCCGGCCTTCGAGCACGTCGCCAAGGCGGCGCTGCCGACGCTCGCCGCGCATGGCGTGCGGGCGCGCATCATCATGGGCGAATTATGGGGCCAGCGCGCGCCGACCACCACCTATGCCGGCACGATCTACGCCGACATCGTGCTCGATCCCGGCGCGAGCGTGCCGGTCGACGCGGCGGCGGAGGAACGCGCGGTCTATCTTGCGATCGGCGAGGCGAGCCTGGAGGGCGTGCCGCTCGAACCGATGAAGCTCTACGTGCTGCGGCCGGGCATCGCCGCGACGCTGCGCTCGTCGCAGGGCGGCCGGGTGATGCTCGCCGGCGGCGACGCCTTCCGCACGCCGCGCCACGTCTGGTGGAATTTCGTCTCGTCGAGCCGCGAGCGGATCAACGAGGCGAAGCGCGCGTGGAAGGCGGGCGAGTTTCCGGTCGTGCCGGGGGACGACAAGGAGTGGATCCCGATCCCCGCGGTCCCCAACACGGTCAGCTATCCGTGAGCCGCCGGCCGTGACCCTGCCCGCGCTGCGCCGCATCGCTTTGTCCACCGGCGTCGAGCTCGACGTCGCGATCGCCGGCGACCCGACGCAGCCGCCGGTGATCCTGCTGCACGGCTTTCCCGAATCGCACCGGACGTGGCGCGGCATCCTCCCCGATCTGGCGCGCGACCATTACGTCGTCGCGCCCGACCAGCGCGGCTTCGCGCGCTCGTCCAAACCCGACGGGGTCGAGGCCTATGCGGCAGACGCGATCCTCGCCGATCTGATCGCGCTCGCCGATAGGCTGGCGATCGATCGCTTCACGCTCGTCGGCCACGATTGGGGCGGCGCGATCGCCTGGATGGCGGCGCTCGCCCGGCCCGACCGGGTCGCGCGGCTGGTCATCGTCAATGCGCCGCACCCCTTCCTTTTCCAGCGTGCGCTGTTCGACGATCCTGCGCAGCGCGCGGCGAGCCAATATATCCGCCGCTTCCGCGATACGACGATCGATCAGGGGCTGACCGGCGCCGGCCTCGAGCGCTTCTTCGGCTCGACGTTCGCGCAGCATGTCACGCAGGCGATCGCCGGGCCGGACAAGGCCGCCTATCTCGACGAATGGGCGCAGCCCGGCGCGATGACCGCGATGCTCAACTGGTATCGCGCCTCCGGCGTCATCGTCCCCGCCCCCGACGAGGCCCCGCCGCGCCCGGCCTTCCTCGACCGCCCCTTCCCGCCGGTGACGCAGGACACTTTGGTGATCTGGGGGATACGCGATCGGGCGCTGCTGCCTGCCCTGGTCGACGATCTCGGCCCCTATGTGCCGCGGCTGACCGTCGCCAGGATCGACGCGGGGCATTTCGTGCCGTGGGAGGCGCCGGAAGCGGTCGTCGCGGCGATGCGGGACTGGCGGATCTGACCGGACGCGGTCCGATACGTACCGGATCGAGATCGATATTTGGCTTTCGCTAAGCTGACCAAAACATTCCTCATGCGTTCAGGCGCTTGGGCGGAAAAGGCCGCCATGCCCCTCACCGTTCCGGCGGATGAGGGCGCGCCACAGAGGAGTGTTCACCGATGCGTAAGTTCATCATCGCCGCCGTTGCCGCAGCGACCATCCTGCCCGCCGCCGCGGCGAGCGCGCAGAGTGCGCGTGAGGTCCGGCAGAGCGAACGCGAAGTCCGCCAGAGCGAGCGCGATCTCGCCCGCGCGCGCGCCTATGGCGACCGTGGCGACATCCGCGACGCGCGCCGCGAAGTGCGCGAGGATCGCCGCGAGCTGCGCGAGGATTGGCGCGACTATCGCCGCAGCCATGCCAACGTCTATCGCCGCGGCGCCTATAACGGCCCACGCGGCTATCGCTATCGCCCGGTGACCGCCGGTTATCGCTTCGCGCCGGAATATTACGGCCAGCGGTATTGGATCAACGATTACGGCACCTATCGCCTGCCGCGCCCGGGCTACGGCTATCAGCGCTGGGTGCGCTACGGCAATGACGTCGTGCTGGTCGACACCCGCTCGGGCCGCGCGGTGCAGGTCTACAACCGCTTCTTCTACTGATCCGCTGCGGGGAGGGTCCGCCCTCCCCGCCCGTTAGTCGCCGTCCGCCTCATAGGCGCCGCGGCGCATGACGTAATCGCGCGTCTCGAACGGCGGCGCGAGCCCCTCCACCCAGGCGCCGTGCGCATGGGTGAGCGCGACCAGCTCCATCGGCGTCCCGCCCGGCCAGCCGCGCACCCGCACCTCGTGCCGATGAAGATCGCGATTGGGCTCCATCATCACCCAGCCGAGCGGCCGGTCGGCGGTGGCGCGGGCGCCGGCCGCCGCCATCGCGGCGACGATGCGCGCGCGGCCCGCGGCGGGCAGATATTGCCACACCACCGAATGCATCAGCACCCGCGTCACGCCCGCCGCCTGCGGTTCGGCGAGCCGCGCCTCGACCCAATCGGCCGCGTCGCCCTCGTCCAGCGCGACGCCCTGCATGCGGACCAGAGCGATCGCCGCATCGAGCCGCGCCAGCCGCTCCTGCGCATCGACCCAGACATAGGCGGCGAGCCGCGCCGCCTGCGCCGGGTCGCCGACATCGACCGGGGCGATATCGACACCGCGCGCGCCGGTCACCTCGACCGGCACGGCGGGCGGCGCCCCCCCGCGCCAGTCCGGCACGAGCCGCACCGCCGCCGCCTCCGGCCCGACCGTGACCCCGCCGAGATCGAAGCCATACCGGCCGAGCATCAGGTTGAGCCCGGCGCTCGATCCGATCTCGAGCAGTTCGATCCGTGGTCCATAGCGCTGCGCGAGATGCAGCAGCCCGGTCATCAGCCCTGCCGATCGCGCCGCCTCATTGGTCTGCGGCGGCCCGTCGAGCCACGGCAGCAGCCGCGCGTCATGGTCTCGCACCACCTCAGCGATGATCGCCGCCACCGCGTCCACGTCGGAAACCGCGCCGTCGAACACCGAGGACAGCGCGGCGTCGGCGCCGGCGCGGTGCAGCGCGTGCAGACCGCCGACCAGCCGCAGCACCAGCGCATCGGCGATCGGCTCGCCCGGCCAGTCGAGCACCCGCCGCCCGGTCGCGCTGGTACGGTCGAGCACCTGCCCGAGCGCGGTGCAGACCCGCGCGGTGATCGGCGCGGCCATCGCGGCGCAATAGTCGGCCTGCACCGGGAACGCCTGCCGATTGTCCGACTCACCTGCCATCGCCCGCCTCCTGCCGGCGCGTGTTGCGCGCATCCCGGCCCGTCAGTAAAGCCTGACCCGTGTCGACACCCCCATTAGTCATCGCCGTGCCGAAAGGCCGTATCCTCGCCGAAGCGCTGCCGCTGCTGGCGCGCGCCGGTATCCGGCCCGAACCCGCGTTCGGCGACGAGGCCAGCCGCGCGCTGCGCTTCGCCACCGATGTGCCGCATATCGAGCTGATCCGCGTCCGCGCCTTCGACGTCGCGACCTTCGTCGCGCATGGCGCGGCGCAGCTCGGTATCGTCGGGTCGGACGTGATCGCCGAATTCGGCTATACCGAGCTCTACGCGCCGGTCGACCTCGGCATCGGCCATTGCCGCATCTCGGTCGCCGAACCCGCGGCGATGGCGGCGCATGACGATCCGCGCGGCTGGAGCCACGTCCGCGTCGCCACCAAATATCCGCACATCACCGCCGCGCATTTCGCCGCGCGCGGCGTCCAGGCCGAATGCGTCAAGCTCAACGGCGCGATGGAGCTGGCGCCGACGCTCGGCCTCGCGCCGCGCATCGTCGACCTCGTCTCCTCGGGCAAGACGTTGAAGGAAAACGGCCTGGTCGAGGTCGAGGTGATCGCGGAGGTGACCAGCCGGCTGATCGTCAACCGTGCCGCGATGAAGACCCGCGCCGAGGTCGTGCCGCTGGTCGAGGCGTTCCGCCAGGCGGTCGCGCAGGAGCAGGCGGCATGATCCGCCTCGACACGCGCGATGCCGGCTTCGCCGATGCCTTCACCGCGCTGGTCGACGGCCGCCGCGAAGCCTCCGCCGACGTCACCCGCGACGTCGCCGCGATCATCCGCGCGGTGCGTGACGAGGGCGAGGCGGCGGTGGCCGCCTTCACCCGCAAGCTCGACCGCCACGATCTGTCCGACACCGGCTGGCAGATCGAA
Organism: Sphingomonas sp. RIT328; assembly: GCF_000632225.1. Lineage (GTDB taxonomy): Bacteria > Pseudomonadota > Alphaproteobacteria > Sphingomonadales > Sphingomonadaceae > Sphingomonas > Sphingomonas kyungheensis. The sequence goes on along the minus strand of NZ_JFYV01000012.1, from coordinate 67,972 downwards.
CCCGCCGCCTGTGCGGCGGCCTATGCCGCGCTCGACCCGGCGCTGCGCGACGCGCTCGACCTCGCCGCCGCGCGCATCCGCGCCTATCACGAGCGGCAGCGGCCCGCCGACAGCGACTATACCGATGCCGCCGGCGTCCGCCTCGGCGCGCGCTGGCGCGCGGTCGATGCCGCCGGGCTGTACGTACCGGGCGGCCGCGCCGCCTACCCCTCGTCGCTGCTGATGAACGCGATCCCCGCCAAGGTCGCCGGGGTCGAGCGGCTGGTGATGGTGACTCCGACACCGGACGGCCAGATCAACGACCTCGTCCTGGCCGCCGCGCATCTCGCCGGCGTCGACGAGGTGTGGCGGATCGGCGGCGCGCAGGCGATCGCCGCGCTCGCCTACGGCGCGGGCCGCATCCGGCCGGTCGACGTCATCACCGGCCCCGGCAATGCCTGGGTCGCCGAGGCGAAGCGGCAGGTCTATGGCGTCGTCGGCATCGACATGGTCGCCGGCCCCAGCGAGATCGTCGTGGTGGCGGATGCGCGCAACGACCCGCAATGGACCGCCGCCGACCTGCTCAGCCAGGCCGAGCATGACGTCACGACGCAATCGATCCTGTTCACCGACGATGCCGATTACGCGACCCGCGTCGCCGCGGTGGTCGAGGACGAGCTGGCGATCCTGCCCACCGCCGCGGTGGCGCGCACCGCCTGGGAGGCGAACGGCGCGATCATCGTCGTCGAATCGCTCGACGCCGCCTGCCCGCTCGTCGACCGGCTCGCGCCCGAACATCTCCAGCTCGCGGTCGACGATCCGCAGGCGCTGTTCGACCGCGTCCGCCACGCCGGCAGCGTCTTCCTCGGCCGCCATACGCCCGAGGCGATCGGCGATTACGTCGCCGGCCCCAACCACGTCCTGCCGACCGGCCGCCGCGCGCGCTTCGCCAGCGGCCTGTCGGTGCTCGACTTCATGAAGCGCACCAGCTTCCTCGGGCTGGACGAAGCCGCACTGGCGACGCTCGGCCCGGCGACGGTGGCGCTCGCGCATGCCGAGGGGCTGCCGGCGCATGCGCGGTCGGTGGCGCTGCGGCTGCGGTTGAATCGGTGATCCGCCGCCGCCCCGCCGGTGGACGTCCGCGGGGCGCGGTCGGGACATTTTCCCGGGCCGGATCGGCATCTTCTCAAGGTTAAGCGACGTACCTTCGCCCGGCATCCGCACAGGGGTGTCGAAGAGAAGGATGTCAGGATGACCAAGCTTCCGTTCCGTGCCGCCATCGCCGCGGCGGCGCTGCTCGCCGCCGGCCCCGCGCTGTCCGCGGCCAAGAACCCGATGGTCGGCGGTGCCGCCATGTATCCGACAAAGACGATCGTCGAGAATGCGGTCAATTCGAAGGACCACACCACGCTGGTCGCCGCGGTCAAGGCAGCGGGCCTCGTCGATACACTGTCCGGCCCCGGCCCGTTCACCGTCTTCGCGCCGACCAACGCCGCCTTCGCCAAGCTGCCCGCCGGCACCGTCGACACGCTGGTCAAGCCGGAGAACAAGGCGACGCTGACCAACATCCTGACCTATCACGTCGTCGCCGGGACGATGACCTCGAAGCAGATCGCCGCGGCGATCAAGTCGGGCGGCGGCAAAGCGACGCTGACCACCGTGCAGGGTGAGCCGCTGACCGCCTCGATGATGGGCGGTCGCCTGACGCTGACCGACGCCAAGGGCGGCATGAGCCATGTCACGATCAAGGACGTGATGCAGTCGAACGGCGTGATCCATGTCGTCGATACGGTGCTGATGCCCTGAGCCGAAACGGCAAAGGGGTGACGGATGCCGCGCGGGCGACTACATGCCCGCGCGATGTCCCGAAGCTCGAACCGCACCCAGGCGCGCGCCGCCGCCCGCCTCGCCGCCGTCCAGGCGCTCTACCAGCGTGAAATGGAGGGGACGGCCGTGCCTGCTCTGCTTCACGAATTCCACCACCACCGGCTCGGGGCGACGATCGAGGACGCGGAATATGCCGATGCCGACGTCGACTTCTTCGACGATCTGGTCACCGGCACCACCGCGCGCAGCGGCGAGATCGATCTGGCGATCGAGAACAAGCTCGCCACCGGCTGGACGCTGGCGCGGCTCGACAAGCCGATGAAGGCGATCCTGCGCGCCGGCACCTACGAGCTGATGGCGCGACGCGACGTCCCGGTCGGCGCGACGATCAGCGAATATGTCGATGTCGCCCATGCCTTCTACGAGCGTCGCGAGGCGGGATTCGTGAACGGCCTGCTCGACGGCATCGCCAAGGACGTGCGGGCGTCCTGAGTCGCGCGTGCCTGCCGCGCCCGGTCGCCGCGCGGACGCTGCGGCGATGACTGAGGCGGAGTTCCTCGCTGCGTTGCGCCTGCTGCCGCTGCATCCCTCGGCACGCGGTCTGCGCGACGACAGCGCGCGTCTGATCCACGCGCCGCTCGTCGTCACCACCGATACGCTGGTCGAGCGCGTCCATTTCCTCAGCGACGATACGCCGCAGGATGTCGCGTGGAAGCTGGTCGCCGCCAATCTGTCCGACATCGCCGGCAAGGGCGCCAAGCCCGACGGCATCCTGCTCAACTATCCCCTGTCGGACGATGCCTGGGACCGCGCTTTCCTTGCCGGGCTCGGCGAGGTGCTCGCCGCCTGCGGCACGTCGCTGCTCGGCGGCGATACGGTGACGCTGCCGGCGGGGGCGCCGCGGGTGCTCACCGTCACCGCCTTCGGCTGCGACACGCCCGCACCGCCGCGCGGTGGCGCCGGCGAGAATGACGCCCTGTGGGTGACCGGGACGATCGGCGATGCCGGCGCCGGGCTGGCGATCGCCCAGGGCGCGGCGGGGCCGGCCGAACTGGCGGCGCGCTACCGCCGGCCGCAGCCGCGCATCGCCGAGGGGCGCGTGCTCAGCCGCATCGCGCATGCGATGATGGACGTCAGCGACGGCCTGCTGATCGACGCGAGCCGGATGGGCGAGGCAAGCGGGCTCGCCGTGCACCTCGACCTTGCCGCGGTGCCGCTGTCGGCCGCCTATCGCGTCTTCGCCGGCGACGATCGCGACGCCCGGCTGACGGCGGCGACCGCGGGCGACGATTACGAGCTGCTGTTCGCGATGCCCGCCAACACCGTCCCGCCGGTGCCGGCGACCCGCATCGGCCGCTTCGCCCGCGGCACCGGCCTGCGGCTGTCCGACGGCGCCGGGACGGTGCCGCTGCCGGCGCGGCTCGGCTTCGAACATTAGCCGGCCGCGCCGCCGGGCGGAACGCGCTCAGAAGCGGTAGCCGAGCGAGAGCATGACGTTACGCGGCGCGGTGTTGAAACAGTCGCCACGCGCCAGACAGATGGCGAAGACCCGTTTGTCGAGCAAATTGGTGGCGTTGAGCGACAGCCGCCAGCGGTCCCGCTCCAGCTCGGCGAGCGCGTCGATCATCGTCCGGCCCGGCGTGACGATCGTCCACACCGGGCTGCTCGACACCTGTTCGCCGAGATAGCGGATGCCGACGCCCAGTCGCAGGTCCGCCACCTGCCCGACGAACGTCTTGCTGCCCCAGACCGAGGCGACATCCTCGGCCGCCCAGCCGGACGCGACGCTGTCGCCGGTGAGATGATTGTGGCCGTAAGCGAGCGTCAGCTCGGTACGTCCGGGCAGGCTGCGCGTCGCCTCCACCTCGAAGCCGCGCGTCGTCAGGGCGCCCGCCTGGATCTGGCCGAGTGGATTGGCCGGGTCGGCGACCGGCCGGTTGCGTTCGCGGATGCGGAAGGCGGTGACCGTCACCAGCGTCGCGGGCTCCGGCTGCCATTTCACGCCCGTCTCATATTGCGTGCCGGTCTGCGGCTTGAACGCTGCACCGCTGCTGGTCTCGCCGGCGATCGGCTGGAAGCTTTCGGTATAGCTGAGGAAGGGCGAGATCCCGGCCGCGAGTTCGCCGATGATGCCGGCGCGATAGGTCGTGGCGGTATCGCGCGTCCGCTCCGTCTCGCCCGAAGCCCGTTGCAGCGTCGCGCCGCGTACCCGGTCGTGGCGCGTGCCGAGCACCACCGAGATGCGGTTCCACAGGCGGATCTGATCCTGGAGATAGAGGCCGAGCTGCGTCTGCTCGCTGCGGCTGAACGGCGCGACGAGCGGCGGTTCGATGATCGCGGCGCGATCGATCGCATAGAGATCGATCACCTGCCGTGCGAGGTTGCTGCTCTTGCCGACCCGGTTCCAGCTGTAATCGACGCCGGCGAGCAACCGATGTTCGATCGCCTCGCCGGTATGGAAGCGGGCCTGAAGCGTGTTGTCGGTGGAGAAGACCGCCATCCGCGCCACCACCGAACTGGCGTACAGGCCGATGCGACGGCCGTTGCTGCCCGGCAGATAGGGATCGGCGGGATTGCTGTAGCTGTTGGTATAATGAGTGAAATAGTCGAGGTGGCTGTCGATGTAGCGTGCCTTGAGGCTCAGCGTGACGGCATCGCTGACATGATGCGTAACCGCGGCCCCGCCTTGCAGCAGCCGGCCGGCGTAGCGGTCGTACCCGGGCTTGCCGAGGAACAGATAGCGCGGCAGCGGCGGATTGTCGCGATTGGCGCGCAGCGTGCCGACGATCGGCAGGAAGTTGCTCGTCGAGCCGCTATCGTCTTTCTGGTACAGGCCGATCAGCGTCACCTCGGTGCGGGACGATGGCCGCCAGGTCAGCGACGGGGCGAGCAGCACCCGGTCGTCGGGCACATGCGCGACATAGGTGCCCGCCTCCCGCACGCGCGCGACGATCCGCCCGGCGACGGTGCTGCCGGCGACGCCGTTGAGATCGGCGAGCACCTCCTTGCGGCCGTAACTGCCATAGGTCACGCCGACCTCGCCGGCGTCGGCGAAGTTGGGGGTCTTCGACACCAGGTTGATGATGCCGCCGATCGCCCCCTGTCCGAACAGGACCGAGGCGGGGCCGCGGACGATCTCCACGCGCGAAAAATTATAGGGATCGGCGGTGATGCTGGCATAGACCGCGGCGATGTCGCGCATGCCGTCGCGGAATTGCAGCGCATCGACGCCGCGGATCTTGAAGCTGTCGACGCGGGTGTCGCGGCCATAGCTGCCCGCACTGACCCCGGCGGCATAGCGGACCGTGTCGGCGATGTTGATCGCACCCTGTGCCCGGTACAGGCCATCGGTGATGACGGTGAGCGGCTGCGGCACCTGCAGGATCGGCGTCGCCGTCTTGGTGCCGGCATAGGTGTCGTCGCGCCGCCCCTCGACGAGGATATCGTCGGACGCTTCCCTTTGGTCGCCCGCCGGCGTCGACTGCTGCGCGGCCGCATCGGCATGATGCTGACCCGTTTCAGCACGGATCGACGACGGGATCAGCGCGGCCAGCGCCGCGCCTGCTGAAAGTAGAGTGGAACGCATATACCCCCCTGTTGATGGGGTGGCAGTTATCGCTATTGCGAATCAGCATCAATGATTCGTTGCGGGGCGAAGCCGCTTGCGCTGGTCCGGCACGCGCCATAGCCTCGCCGGCACGTCACGAGACCGGGGGACATCGGCCGTGCGTCAACAGGAGAAGGAGATGCGAGAATGACCACGGTCACCATCGCCATCCTCTGCGGCGTGCTCGCCGTGGTCTATGGCTTCGTCACCAGCCAACAGGTGCTGCGCGCGCCGCCGGGCGACGCCCGGATGCAGGACATCGCCGCCGCCATCCAGGAAGGCGCCAAGGCCTATCTCGGCCGCCAATATACCACCATCGCCATCGTCGGCATCGTCGTCGCCGTGGTGCTGTTCGTGTCGCTCGGCATCATCTCGACGATCGGTTTCGTCATCGGTGCGGTACTCTCGGGCGTCGCCGGCTATGTCGGCATGAACATCTCGGTGCGCGCCAACGTCCGCACCGCGGAGGCGGCGCGGCATTCGTTGCAGGGCGGCCTGACCATGGCGTTCCGCTCGGGCGCGGTCACCGGCATGCTCGTCGCCGGGCTCGGCCTGCTCGCGATCGCCGGCTTCTTCTGGTATCTCACCGGCCCCGCCGGCCATGCCCCGGGCGACCGGATCATCGTCGAGGCGCTGACCGCGCTCGCCTTCGGCGCGTCGCTCATCTCGATCTTCGCGCGGCTCGGCGGCGGTATCTTCACCAAGGCGGCGGACGTCGGCGCCGACCTCGTCGGCAAGGTCGAGGCCGGCATCCCGGAGGACGATCCGCGCAATCCGGCGGTGATCGCCGACAACGTCGGCGACAATGTCGGCGACTGCGCCGGCATGGCCGCCGACCTGTTCGAAACCTATGTCGTGACGCTCGGCGTGACGATGATCTCGATCGCGCTGCTGATCCGCGCCGATGCCGCCGAACTGATGCGTCTGATGAGCCTGCCGCTGCTCGTCGGCGGGGTGTGCATCGTCACCTCGATCATCGGCACCTATGCGGTACGGCTCGGCAAGGGCAGCATCATGGGCGCGCTCTACAAGGGCTTCTGGACCTCGGCGCTGCTGTCGATCCCGGCGATCTATCTGGCGACGCGCTACGTGCTCGGCGACCTCCATCGCACGATCGGCAGCGCCGGCTTCCTCGATGCGGTGTCGGACGATCTCACCACCGGCTTCGACCGGCCGGCCGCGGCGAGCGCGGCGATCCCCGGCTTCACCGGCATGGACCTGTTCTGGTGCATGGTGATCGGCCTGGCGGTCACCGGGCTGATCGTCTGGATCACCGAATATTACACCGGCACCAATTACCGCCCGGTCAAGTCGATCGCCGCCGCCAGCCAGACCGGCCATGGCACCAACGTCATCCAGGGGCTGGCGATCAGCCTCGAATCGACCGCGCTGCCGACCCTGGTCATCGTCGTCGCGGTGATCGCCACCTATCAGCTCGCCGGGATCATCGGCATCGCCTTCGCCGCGACCGCGATGCTTGCGCTCGCCGGGATGGTGGTGGCGCTCGATGCCTATGGCCCGGTCACCGACAATGCCGGCGGCATCGCCGAGATGGCAGGCCTGCCCGACGACGTGCGCCAACGGACCGATGCGCTCGACGCGGTCGGGAACACGACGAAGGCGGTGACCAAGGGCTATGCGATCGGTTCGGCGGGGCTCGCCGCGCTCGTCCTGTTCGGCGCCTATACCACCGACCTGCAGACCTATTTCCCCGACGTCAGCGTCGATTTCAGCCTGTCCAACCCCTATGTCATCGTCGGCCTGCTACTCGGCGCCTTGCTCCCCTATCTGTTCGGCGCGTTCGGCATGACCGCGGTCGGCCGCGCGGCGGGCGCGGTGGTCGAGGAGGTGCGCGGCCAGTTCCGCGACAATCCCGGCATCATGCAGGGCACCAGCCGCCCCAATTACGGCCGCACCGTCGATCTCGTCACCCGCGCCGCGATCCGCGAGATGATCGTGCCGTCGCTGCTGCCGGTGGCGAGCCCGATCGTCCTCTATTTCGTCATCACCGCGGTGGCGGGGCGGGCGCAGGGCTTCGCGGCGCTCGGCGCGATGCTGCTCGGCGTGATCGTCTCCGGCCTGTTCGTCGCCATCTCGATGACCAGCGGCGGCGGGGCCTGGGACAATGCCAAGAAATATATCGAGGACGGCAATTACGGCGGCAAGGGATCGGAGGCGCACAAGGCCGCGGTGACCGGCGACACCGTCGGCGATCCGTACAAGGACACCGCCGGCCCGGCGGTCAATCCGATGATCAAGATCACCAATATCGTCGCGCTGCTGCTGCTCGCCGCGCTGGCGGCGGGTGGCGGGTAAGCCTCCGCGTCCCTCGCGCTATAAGGAGAAGCGGCGTTCGGGGAGGATGGAATGCGCGGCCAATATCGGATCTTCGCCGATTACCATCAATTCTACCTTTGGGATCAGCGCCACGGCAGCAATACGCTGATCGACTTCACCGAAGAGGATTGCCTGAGGCGGGTCGCGGTGGCCGCGCATGTCATCGCCATCCAGCCGGATCGCAACATGACCGTACCGGTCGAGATCCGCTTGCTCGACCGGCCTTCCGCCGAGCCGTTCGACGCGTGGGACCATGTCGTGGAGGCGAGCCTCGCGGTGCCGTCCGGAATCCTTGAATGCCATGAATGTACCGGCGGCTCGATCGATCGCTGGCGCGTGACGCCCGGCCCCTATCGTGTCAGGGCCTGTTTCGGGGGGCTGGGCACGATCGACGCTTTTGGCATCGAAGGCGGCGATCACTATCGGGTCGACGTATGGCCGGCTCCGCTCGCACCGGTCGTCTTGCTCAAGGATTACGGTCCGCGCCGGGTTTGGATCGAAGCGGGTGACCACCCTCTATAAGGAGTTCAGGCGACGGCGCGCGGTCCGGTCGCCCGCATGCAGCGGCATCCGCGCTCGAAAAGACGATCGCGCATGTCCGAACCGCCGTCCGCCTATCTGAAGGTCACGATCGCCCGCGCCGGGTTCGACCGCTGGCTCGCAGCCAAGCCGCCCGTGGCGCAGCAGTGGGATGACTGGCGGACGATCGGCATGCGCTGGCGCAGCGACGGGGGCACGACGCTGCCGGAGATGCGTGACGAAACGCTCGCCGGCATCCTCGACGAGGCCAGCAAGGATCTCGCCCGCTTTGCGACCAATGCGCGGGCCCTCCTGTGCTTCTTCGCCAACCTCGGGTGCGACGAGGGCCTGCATATCGCGGCCTATGACACGACGGACAGTCATTTCCTCGCGGGGACGCTGACCTGGTCGGAAAACCTCGGCGAGATCATCGCCTGCCTGACGCTGATGCGCGGCGTCGCCGACTATCTCGCGCCGGGCGAGCGCGGCACCGCCGTCATCCACAATTACATCTGGGGCGGAGATGGCCGCGACGCGACCGCCGCCGCGCTCGACATCGGCGCGGCGGGCAAGAGTCGGCTGCTGCCGCCCGACGCCTGGCCCGGAGTCGTCGCCGGCTTCCAGCCGGTGGTCGATGCCATGCTCGATCACCGCCTGCCGGAGACCTATCCGATCCGGCTCGAACCCGCGTTGCAACGCCACCGGATCGGCGGCACCGCGCCGACGGCGAACTGATCCGCTCGTTCCGGGACACGGCATCATGATCGGAGCCGAAGCTGGTTTTCTCAAGGTGTCGATCGCGCGACCGGCGCTGGTCGGCTGGCTGCACGCCGCACCGACGGCTGCCTGTCGCTGGGACGATTGGTCGCGCCGCATCTGGCACGTCGACGGAGCGGCACGCGGCGCGATCTTCGACGATCGGACGCTGGCCGACGCCGCGACGGTCGCCGCGCGCTTCGCGATCAACCACGACCTGCTGCTCCATCTGATCGGCGGCGCGGCGGCACCATCGATCGCGGCGTTCGACAACAATGGCGTCTTCGTGGCTGGGACGATGTGCTGTTCCGTACGGCCCGGCGACATCCTCGCCTTCCTGGCGCTGGCGCGCAGCCTGATGGACCATCTCGACCGCGATGGCCATGCCATCGCCGTCGTCCGCAACCATGGGTGGAGCCACGGCGATGCCGAGGCGACGATCGACGCGCTTCTCGTCCGGCCCTTCGGGGAGCAGCGCGACCAGATCCGCATTCCCGTCATCGCGGACACGCGGCACTGAGTCGCCGGCCTCGGCCTTGCCATTGGCGACCGCGCATCCCACATATTGGTAGCAGACGAACCACGACGCGGCGCGCACAGCGGGCGCCCGCGCGTCATGTGCCGCTTGCTTCCCTTTTTCGGCAGGCTGCGCTAAGGGCGCGCCGACGTTACGCGAACAGAGGTTGATTTTTGGCCAAGGAAGAATTGCTCGAGATGCGCGGCCGCGTGGTGGAGTTGCTCCCCAACGCGATGTTCCGTGTCCAGCTCGAAAACGACCACGAAATCCTCGGGCACACCGCCGGCAAGATGCGCAAGAACCGCATCCGCGTGCTGGTCGGCGACGAGGTGCTGGTCGAACTGACCCCTTATGACCTGACCAAGGGGCGGATCACCTATCGCTTCATGCCCGGTCGCGGCGGCCCCGGCCCGCAATAAGCGGCGGCGGCCTGCGTGTCGCTGGTACTCGCCTCCTCCTCCCCGCGCCGACGCGAATTGCTCGGCCGGCTCGGCCTCGTCGCCGATCGCATCGCCGCGCCCGAGATCGACGAGGCGCCGCTGCCCGCCGAGCGCCCGCGCGATTATGTGCTGCGCATCGCCTGCGCCAAGGCGACGGCCGTGCCGCGCGCACCGAATGAGGTGATCCTCGCCGGCGATACCACGATCGCCGTCGGTCGCCGCATCCTCGGCAAGCCCGCCGACGCCGCCGATCTGCGCGCGATGCTGACCCTGCTGTCGGGGCGGCGCCACCATTGCCTCTCCGCCGTCGCGGTGATCGACGCGGGCGGGACGTTGCGCCACCGCCTGTCCGACACGATCGTCGCCTTCCGGCCGCTCGGTGGCGACGAGATCGACGCCTATGTCGCCAGCGGCGAGGGCGAGGGCAAGGCGGGCGGCTATGCCATCCAGGGCCGCGCCGAGGCGTTCGTCCGCTTCATTCATGGCAGCCATTCCGGTGTCGTCGGGCTGCCGCTGATGGAAACGCGCGCGCTGCTGCGTACCGCCGGCCTGCCGCTTGCCTGAATGGCTGTATGAGGACGGGATCGGCGAGGCGCGCGCCGCGCTGGTCGCCGACGGCCGCATCCTCGAAGCCGCCATCGCCCTGCCCGACCCGCTGCCGCTCGACACCGTCGCCCGCGCCCGGCTGATCGAGCTGACCGGCGGCGGTATGGGCCGGCTCGACATCGGCGGCAGCGAGGCGGTGATCGCCCGCATCCCGCCCGGCGTCACCAAGGGCGCCAGCCTGACCGTGCGGATCAGCCGTGAGGCGATCCCCGAACCCGGCCGCGCCAAGCCGCCACGCGCCGTCGCCAGCGACGACGCCCCTGCCCCCGGCCCCACCCTGCTCGACCGCCTGACCGCCAGCGGATGGCCCGTCCGCATCCTGCGCGCGCACGAACCCGATGCGCTCGAAGCCGCCGGCTGGTCCGAATTGCTCGACGAGGCGATCAGCGGCGCGATCGTCTTCCCGCTCGGCTGCCTGCGGCTGTCGCCGACACCGGCGATGACCCTGTTCGACGTCGACGGACCGCCGCCGCTCGAGCCGCTCGCGCTCGCCGCGGCGCGTGCGGTCGCGCTGGCGATCCGCCGTCACGGCATCGGCGGATCGATCGGCATCGACTTTCCGACGCTCGCCAACAAGGCGGCACGCGCCGCGGTCGCCGAGGCGATCGACGCCGCGCTGCCCCAGCCGTTCGAGCGCACTGCGGTCAACGGCTTCGGCTTCCTCCAGATCGTCCGCCCGCGCCCGCGGGCGTCGCTGCCAGAGCTGCTGCGCGACGATCCGGTCGGCGCGGCGACGCGCGCGCTGCTGCGCCGGCTCGAACGCGAGCCGCCGGGCAGTCCGTTGCGGCACCGGCTGCCCCCGGCGATCCACGCCCGGCTGATGAGCCGCCCCGACTGGCGCGACGCGCTTGCCCGCCGCACCGGCGTTACCCATATTCTGGACAGCGTATGACCCGATCGACCTGCCCCCTCTGCGATACGCCGACCTCTGCCGAGCACGCGCCCTTCTGTTCGCGCGGCTGCCGCGACCGTGATCTGCTGCAATGGCTGGGCGATGGTTATCGTATTCCGGTCAAAGACGATGAGAACGGGCTGGACAGCATCGATTCGGCTGACTAAAGGCCGCGCTTCCGAACGCGAGCATGCTCGCTTCCACCCTGCCCGGGTAGCTCAGTTGGTAGAGCATGCGACTGAAAATCGCAGTGTCGGCGGTTCGAATCCGTCCCCGGGCACCACTTTCCCACATTTGTATTTTGCGTCCTGCCGTTCACGCTCAGGCCATTGCTTTGCAGCAGTCTGGGCACCGAAGGTGCCGGGCCTTGGGTTAAAGCCCTGTCGAGGAATGCGTCGGGCGCCTCACGGCCCGATGTCGATCGCCTCTGCCTTGGCCTGGCGGGACTTCGCATCGGCGAATCCGAGTTGCACGGCAACCGCATCGTTCCAGCCATAGGGATCGGTGCGGAACGCGACCGTGCCATCGTCGGCGACGAAGGCGTTATGGTAGAGGAGCCGCACCGGGATCTCGCGAGGCAGATCGACGATCTCGTACGTGCCGGAGGCCTGTGCCTTGGCCCAGGTGTCGCCGACCCCTTCCTGATCGGCCAGCATCGCCGCAAAGCCCAGGGCATCCGAGACCCGGACGCAGCCATGGCTCAGATGCCGCTGGCTGCGCCCGAACAATTCGGGGGCGGCCGTGTCGTGCAGGTAGATCGCCTGATCGTTCTTCATGTCGAACTTGACCAGACCCAGCGCATTGTCCGGCCCCGAGGGCTGTACCCAATAGCCGTTGATGCGGTGCATGGCCTTGGCCCGGACCGTCGCCCGGGAAACCGGGATCGACTTCGGCACCGTCCACGTCGGGTTGGCGACGAGGCGATAGATCGGCGAACCGAGTGGCGGGGTTTCCCGGTCAGGCTCTCCGACGATGACCTTGCGGCGATCGATCAGCTGCCCATCGCGATAATATTGCAGCTCGGCGGCCGCTGAGTTGACGTCGATGCGCGTGGCCGGCGGCGTTCGCGACAGCCAGCGTCGCCGCTCCAAGGCGACGGCGAGGGTGCGGGCACGGTCGCCAGGCCGGAGCGTCAGGACCCCCAGCGTATCGGGGCCGACGATCCCGTCCGCGCGGATGCCATAATCCCGTTGCAGGGCCTTCACCGCATCCGCGATGTCTTGGGTGTACAGGTCCGCCGGCGCCGCAGACGGTCGAACCGTCAGATAGCCATCGTCCGCCAGCTGGTCGGCGATCTCCGCCACCTGCGGATGGACGTCGCCGACGTGGATGCTCTGCGCCAGCGCGAGACCGGGCGTCGGGACGCCGGTCTGCCGGTTCGCTTCGAGATAGGCCTGGGACAACATCCTGTATTCCGGGTCGGCGGGAGCCAGTCCATCCAGCCATTGGGCAAGGCGGTTCTGACGGAGGGCATCGCGCAATGCTCCGGCCTGGACGGGCATGGGCCGCGCGATCGTGTAGACGTCGTGGAGCGATGACGGATCCACCAAGCCCTGCGCCAAGGCATCGGCGTACCGCATCGCAGCCTTGGTATAGGCCTCGGCCGCCTCGGCTGCTGGCTGATCGTCGATATCGCGCGGCAGGAACGTCAGATGATCGAGACCGTGGCGGGCACGATCCGCCAGCGCCTGTCTCAGGGCGGCACGGTTCGCCCCGCTCCAGAGGCTTTGCCACTCCGATGGTGAAACGAGTGCGGCCTGCTCCCCCGATGGGGTCTGTGCCATCGCCGGGAACACGGGGATAAGCGCGATCGCGCCGAGCCATACGCAAAACATCGGTGTCTTCATGCAAGGCCAACGAACGACGTCCCTCCTGCGCCTCACCGACCCTGGCAAGCGAGCCTCGATCCTTCTCGTGAACGACCTAAAGAGGATCGTTCGCCCACAATCGGCCAGTCTCGGTCAGGCCGACAGAAGCTTGCAGATCCAGCGGCTGCGTTCGAACTGCCCGCAGATGATGACGATCGCGGCGGTCAGCGGCACCGCGATCAGCGCGCCCGCGATACCCCAGACCCAGCTCCAGAAGGTCATGGCGACGATGATCGCCAGCGGCGACAGGCTGAGCTGCTTGCCCTGCAACAGCGGATAGACGACGTTGCTGATGGTCAGTTGCAGGATGACGAAGCCGACGAAGACGAGCGCGGGCATCTGCCATCCCCCGAATTGGACGAAGGCGAAGAGCACCGGCGGCACGATTCCGACGATGTTGCCGATCACCGGGACGAAATTGAGCAGGAAGTTGAGGATGCCCCAGACCAACGCCAGCTCGAGCCCGGTCATCCACGACCACAGGGCCGAGGCGACGCCGGTGAGGATGCTGGTGGCCAGCGTCGTGCCGAGATAGCGACGGACCTGCGCCGAGATGTCCTCGCCGGCGGCCAGCATGTCGCGGCGGTCGCCGCTTTCCGTCATCTCGTACAAGCGACGCTTGAGCCGTGGCACTTCGGGCAGGCCGAGCATCACGATGATGCCGATGAACCCGACATAGGTGACGAACCCATAAACCCCGCCCGCCAGCAGCTGGAGCAGCGCCATGATCCGTTGGCGGTTGATGGTTCCCGCGATCGGCACGCCATGCTCGGCAGCCCATCCGGCAAGCCGGCTATATCCCTGCTCAAGGCTCGCCCAGTTCGTCGTGAGTGCGGCGAGGACCTGGCCGATCGACAGATAGACCGCTGCGGCAAAGGCGCCGAGGATCGCGATCAGCGACAGCAGCGTCAGCGTATAGGCCAGCCATGACGGCATGTGCCGCGCCAGCCTGCGCTTGAGCGGCCACAAGGCCGCGACGATGATCGCGGCGAAAGCGATCGGCATCGCGACCGCAAAGGCCGCCTTCAATGCCCCGATCAACACGACGGCCGCGATGAGCGTCATCAGTCGATTGCGATACCGATGTTCGGCCTGACCGTCGCTCATGCGTCGCGTTCCTCGATAATGATGCCTGCCTGATCCATCGCTTCGGCGTTGAGGCGGCCGCCGAGCAGCAACGCCCAGGCGGACACCATCAGCCAGAGCATCAGGATGACCGCTGCGGACAACGATCCATATGTGTCATCGAACCGCGCGAGATGCGTGACGTAGAGGCGGAACACGAGGGTCGCCCCCACCCACATCGCGACGCCCGCGACCGTTCCGGGCAGGACCGATCGCCACGGTATGGCCGCCTCGCTCGCCGGCGCATAGCGATAGACCAGCATCAGGCCGAGGCCGGCCCCCAGCGTCAGCGATCCGAACAGGATGATGGTCGAGGCGAGCCGTGCGCCGGGCAGCCCGTCCGGAACATAGCTTTGCAGGAAGGCGAGCACCGACAGCGAGATCAGGGCGGTCAGCACCAGCCCCGCACATCCCAGCACCAGCAGCATCGCCGTGATCTGCCGGCGGAGTCCCCGGCGCTCGCGCTCGATGCGGAAGGCGAGGTTGATGCCGTGGAGCAGCGAGCGTCCCGCCCGCCGCGCGCTGAACAGCGCGATGCCCAGCGAGACGATGACCGTCACGCCGGCGGAATGGCCGGACAGCGTATCGCGCAATCCGCCCGCCACGATGTGTTGCGCGTCGCGCGGCAGGATCGCCGTCAGCGTCGCAAGATTGCGGGCCACCGTCGCGCCGGGGACGAACAGGCCATAGGCTCCGGCGATCAGGCCGACGAGCGGGACGAGGGCGAGAAAGGCGGCGAAGGCGATCGAGCTGGCCGCGATGCCGAAATCGTCCCGGAGGCCGCTGCGCACGGCGCGGACCGACAGCGCGACCCACTTGCCGCCGGACCCCAGCCGGCGTTGCAGATGGCGAGGCGATGCGAGCTGCCGCAGCGACGCGCTGATCGCCGCGGCGGCGGCCCTAGCCTTCCGCCGGTGCACCGACGAATACCGCGACCAGACAGAGGATGCCGACGGCGACGAAGCCGATGCGATGCAGCATCGATCCTGCCTTGCTCCGGGCCGAGACCAGCAACGCCAGCACGCATTGCATCGCATAGAAGAGCGCAAAAGCGCGCGAAGACAGCGCCACGACCTGGAACGGGTCGGTCAGCCAGACCACCAGCACCGCGAGCGCCCCGGCCAGGGTGAAGGCGAGCGGCACGCTGATCTTGCGCCGCGACACTTCATTGACCAGCCCGCCCGAGCCGATCGAGTCCGCAACGGCGGCGCTGAGCTGGCTGGAGACGGCGCCGGCCAGAACGAAGATGCCGAGCGCGGGCGCGATGAATTCCATGATGTCGAGGATACCGGCCACCCCCTCGGTCGCCGCGGCGCGCGCGAGGAACGGCGTCAGCAGCGTGATGAAGGCGAGGTAGATGGCGGACGCGATCCACTGCGCGTGATGCATCGTCTTGATCCGCAAGGCGGCGGCATAGTCATGCCCAAGATAGCGGGACGTCTCGAACCCCTGCACGGTGATGATCAGGCCGAGCAGCATCGGGATGCTCGCCCAGGAGATGCGCGCCGGCGGCAGCGGTTCGGTCATGCCGCCCCTGGCCCAGGCGATGCCGAGCGCGACCAGCATGCCGGCGATGATGCCGATCTTGATCGACACCGTCCCATGCGCGAGATGCTCGACCTTGCGCAGGCTCCCGCCCAGCGCCAGCAGCGTCATCAGCACGATGATGACCGTCACGATGCTATTGGCGGCAACCGGCTGCCACGCCGGGTCGATGGCAACCGGCTTGAGCGTGAACTCGGCCAGCAGCTTCAGATAATAAGCGACCGAGACGGCATAGGCGAGCGCGAGGACGGCTTGGGTCAGACGCGCGACCCAGGCGATCGGATCGTTGAAGCGCGCCTCGGCAAGGTGGTTTTCGACATGGACGATGTTGAACCGGATCGCCCAACCCGCCGCATAGGCGATGGCCAACAGAAGGCCCATGGCAAGGATGGCGGCACTGCCGAACTCGCGGGCGAGCAGCGGCCCGCAGATCAGAAAGCCCGACCCGATGATCGAGGCGAGCGGCGTCACCGTCGCACGCCAGCCATCGCTGCGCGCGAACGGGCTGACGGTCAGTGCGAGCGTGACGATCAGGGCAACGCCCAGCGCGACGGCGACGATCATGCGACGCCCTCGGGCAATGCGGTCGTAGTGTCTCGTCCGAGCCGGGCGTCAGAATGCAACGCCCCGCGACCGCCCGCAGCGGCACCCGGTCGGTCGCGGCCGTCCACAGCAGCACGGCGATCGCGCCTGCACGCCACTGCGAACAACCCGGTCGTTCGGCGGTGGCGGCGACCGGCAGGCCGGCCACGCCCACTGCCCTCCCGTTCCCGGCGCTCGGGAATCCGGATCGACGTGGCGCCGGCTGCATGCGCCGGCTGATCCAGCGTTGCCATGGTATCCGCAGCGGCGATGACCGGCCGACAGGCTCGCGGCGGAGCGATGCGCACACCCCCGCCGTTCGCCCATATGCGTCCACGGGGCGCCTTTATCCGGCCGATGGCGAGGGTGGCGTGCGGCACCGGCGAGACCGGGGCGATCATGCGGTCCTGGACTCGGGCGACCGTCACGCCGTCAGCGGCAACGCCGGTGCGGCGTCGGAGCAGGTGGCCGGCAGCGGCGTCATTCATGCCCTTCAGCCATGTTCATCCGCCGTCCGGTCCGCGGTGTCCGCACGTCCGACAGGCCGTGCGCGGGGCGGATTGGCGCCGGCGGGCCAGCCTTCCCGCTGCCGCGTCCGGTCGCCGTCTGTCTCTTCGGTCTGGTCGTGGAAGAGGATCTGCTGCGTCGGGAACGGCAGGTCGATGCCATTGTCCGCCGCGGCCTGCCAGATCGCCAGGATGACGCGCGCGCGCAGGTGGACGAGGTTGGTCCGCTTGGAATCCGACCACCAGCGCGCCCGCAGCGTCACCGAGCTGGCGTCCAGTCCCCATGGCAGTACCTCCGGCGCCGGGTCCGCCTCGACGCCGTCGACCTTGGCGATGGCTTCGGCGAAGACCGTCATCGCGCGATCGGGCTTGTCGCCATAGCCGATGCCGATGTCGAACTGGTCACGGCGCACCGGAAACGCCGTGTTGACCATCACGGGCGAGGTGTAGACGTCCGAATTGGGGATGATGACCCGGCGACCGTCATAGGTCTTGATAAGGGTCGCACGGCTCTGGATATGCTCGACGGTACCTTCGAAATCCTTGACCACGATCTGGTCGCCGCGCCGATAGGGGCGGTTGATGAGCAGCAGGATGCCGGCCAGCAGGTTCTGGAGGATGTCCTTGAACGCAAAGCCGATCGCGACCGAGCCGATACCGAGGCTGGAGATGATCGTCGCAGGCTTCACGCTCGGGAACACGATAACACAGGCGATCAGCACGGCCGCGGCCACGATCAGACCAAAGGTCAGCGAGGCGAGGACCCCGCCGAGGTCGACCAGCCCCTTGTGGTGGAAAGCCCGCCGAACGCCGTTTGCGATCAGCTTGCCGGCGAACCAGGCGATGATGACGAAGACGATGCCGCCGACGATATTGGGCAATTGCAGGAAGAAGTCGTTCGATGCGACGTGCAGCTTCGCCGTAATCAGGTCGATCGGGTTTCTCGCCGGCGGCGGTGTGACGGACTGCATCGTTGCAGAACGGGGTGTCAAAATCGTTGTTCCGCAAGCGATACGGCTGGCCTCACGGAACAAGCCATGCGATCGCGAAACAGGTCGCCGCGCCGACGACGATGTTCATCGGCAGGCCGATCTTGACGAAATCGGCGAAACGATAGTCGGCCGCTGCATAGACCATGGTGTTGGTCTGATAGCCGATCGGCGTCGCGAAACTGGCCGATGCCGCGAACATGACCGTGACGATCAGCGCACGGGGATCATTGCCGCTCGCCTGGGCGAGGCCGATCGCGACCGGCGTCATGATGACGGCGACGGCGTTGTTCGTGACCGTCTCGGTCAACAGCGATGTCAGGAAATACAGGACCACGATCACGAGCAGCGGGGACAGTCCACCGATCCAGGGTGCGATCGTATCGACGACGAGCTTCACCGTGCCGATCGCCTCCAGCCCGCTGCCGATGCCGAGCATCGCAAAGATGAGGACGAGGACGCTGCCGTCGATCGATCGCCACGCCTCTTCGGGATCGATGCAGCCGGTGACAAGCACGATGCCCACGCCGATCAGGGCGAGGAGAACGACCGGCATCGCACCGAGCGCCGCGAGCGCGATCACGCCGGCGAGCGTTCCGATCGCGATCGGGGCACGACGCCGGCGGAAGCGGCGGACGTGGCTGGTATCCTCCGCGATGAGGTTCGTGTTCTCGTGCAATGCCGCAAGAGCGCCGGCATCGGCGGCGACGAGCAGACTGTCGGCCGCGCGCAGGCGCACGCTGCCGAGGTCGGGTCCGGGCAGATGCCGGGCGCGCCCGATCCCGAGCACGCGGGCAGGCAGGTTGGACAGGAAGGGGATGTCGCGTAGCTCACGCCCCAGTGCGGGATGCGACGGCGCGATCGTGAGGCCGATCAGGCGCACGTCGTCGGCCCGCTCATCCTCGGCGAGGCGTATCGGACGACCGACATTCTGGAGGCCGACGATCACGCCCCGGCTGCGGGCGAGCCCGTCCAGTTCGTCGGCCGAACTGGCCACCACCAGGCGATCATCGCGGGTGATCCGCAGGTCGGGGGGGCGGCTCGCGCAGCAATTCGCTGCCGCGCCTGATCGCGACAAGGCGGACGGCATCACGCTTGAGGAAGGACAGGTCCGCAAGGGTCGGGCGCTTCGCCGCTTCCTCCTCCGACAGCGTCAGCTCGGTCAGGTAGCGCAGCTGATGGCGGTCCGCGATGTCATTGTCCGGCCGCGAGGGCAGCCGCTTCGGTCCGAGCACCAGCATGGTGGCGATCCCGGCCGCCATAGCGACGAGGCCGACGCCGGTGATCTCGAAGATGCCGAATGGCGCCTGTCCGTTCGCGTGCGCGACGCCGTCCACCAGCAGGTTGGTCGAGGTGCCGATCAGCGTCAGCGTCCCGCCGAGGATCGAGAGGTAGGACAGAGGAATCAGCAGCCGGGTCGCCGGAATGCCGACGGTCTTCGCCAGTCGGCGCACCAGCGGGATGAGGACGATGACGACCGGCGTGTTGTTGATGAAGGCCGGGGCGGTCGCGGCCCCGGCGAGCATTTCGGCGACGGTCCGCCGCGGTGCTGCTGACGCGCGGCGGACGACGACACTGGCAAGCGCCTCGATCGTGCCGGTGCGGACCAATGCACCCGACAGGACGAAGAAGGCGGCGATCGTGATCGGCGCCGGATTGGCGAAGGCGGCCGTGACCAGGGCGGGGGTCAGCCAACCGCCAACAATCATCGCGCCGGCTCCGACAATTGCGATCGTGACCGGCGGAAAGCGTTCGCTCGCGAAAGCGGCGAACAGCGCAATGACGAATAGCAGACCGATCACCGGCTGATGCGCTTGGAGCGCTGATGCGATGACGTCGAACACATCCCCTCCCATTCTGGTCCGCTACGGCGTCATCAACGTGAGGCGGACCGATCGCCCCCGCCACCCGACGATATCGACGGGCAGCGCCCTGCCCGTCCAATGCTTTGATGCATCCGTTTGTCGAAAAGCATGAACCCAGACACCGTCCGCGACGTTCGTACGGCGTCAACAAGGAGGTACCATGTTCGAGAAGCTGCGGATCAAGGAGCATATGGAGATCGCCGGTTCGGACGGCGAGCACGTCGGCACCGTCGACAAGGTCGAGGGCGAGACGATCAAGCTGACCAAGACCGATTCGTCCGACCATCAGCATCACACGCTGCCGTTCGACATGGTCGACCGGATCGAGGACAATCGCATCTACCTGAAGGTCACCAAGGCAGAGGCGCAGGCAGCGAAGGCCTGACGTCCAGGGGCGCCACGAGCCCCAAGGGCTTGGTGGCGCTACCCTGACCGCGAAGACGAGGGCGGCCGATCATCGGCGACGCCCTCTTTATTTACCTCATCGCGTCCGGCCCGAAAAAGGGACGGACAAACCCCGGCCGATGGCGCCTCCGATCGCTGGTCAGGCTGTACCGGCGAGCCAGGCGGTGCCGTCACGCAAACGCCGCTTGTAATCGGGCTCGGCCAGCGCCGCGCGCAGCTCGTCGGCCCGGTGCCGGACCCGGCGCAGGTTGAAACCCTTCAATCCGTCATTCGCCAGCTCTTCGAGCTTGTCGGCATAAGCGCGGATCGTCGCGAGCCGATCGGGCTCGTCGCAGTCGAGCGACACCTCGCCGAGCGCATTGAGATAGCGCAGCGCCGCGACCATGTCGGCTGCGCAATATTGCGCGAGCGCGCCGAACGAACGATCCATCAGCGAGGCGAAGGTGACCGGATGGGCGATCACTCGCAGCGCACCGTCGTCGTCGACACGCAGGTGCGACGGCAGCGACCGGCCGGCGAGATCGGAAAGCGCCGCGCTCAGCCAGTCGAGGCAGGTCACGGCGGTGAAGGGATCGTTGACGCCGGGCGAGAGGGCGCGCGCGGCGATCTCGACCAGCTCGTCGACCAGAAAGCGCAGATCCTGCAAGGCGGAACGGCGCGATCCGATCGCGACGGCATCGCGGAGCGCGTCGGCGCATTTGTCGTCGCATCGTCCCGGCGGCCACGCTTCCACCAGCGCCCGGCCGATATGGACGAAGTCGCCGGGCTGATATTGCAGCCTCAGCACCAGCCCGTTCTCCCGAGCGACCCGCATCACCGTCTCGTCGTCGAGAAACTGGATATAGCCGGTGTCCTTCGCCGTCACGACGAAGCGATCCGCGCCCACCGCGGCATCGGCAGTATCACGGAAGGTGGCAGGCAGCTTCTCTGCGGTCGAGTCATGATCGCCGGGCGCCTCGCCGATGAAACGGGGGAAGCGATCGTCGATGCCGCGCAGCAGCCGGTCGCCGACATCTTCGATGACGCTGTTGATGTGGATCTTCGACGGGACGTGATGGATGAAGTAGATCAGCACCGCGATCGAGCAGAGTGCCAGCAGGACACCGACGAGCAGCGCCAGATTGGGCACGAAACCATAGCCGCCGGATTCCTCGGCCGAGCGGATCGTGCGCAGCACCAGCAGGCAGTAGAGGAACGTCGCGATGAAGGTGCCGAGCGTCACCTGATTGCCGCGGTCGCGCATGAAATTGGTCAGCAGTCGCGGGCCGTATTGGCCCGAAGCATAGACCACCGCCGCGATCGTCACCGAAAAGACGGTGCCGGCCACGGTGATCATCGATCCGCCGACCGACGACAGCACCTGCCGCGCCCCGTCGGGGTGCGAGGCATAGACCCAGGCATATCCGCCCATCCACGACGATCCGAGCGTCGCATCGAGCGTCACCATGCCGATGGCGAGCAGCACCGCGCCGATCGCCATGATCGTCGGCACGAACCAATAGCTGGAGCCGAGATAGTCGGCGAGACGAAGCAGGCCGGCTTTCATCGGCAGTACCTTTCGGAAAGACCCGGCCTATTCGGTCTGCCGGGTCTGAGGGGCCCAAAGAAGAGCGGCGGCCTGGTCGGCGACGATCGCGTCGCGTCGCTCCTGCCGCATCGTGGCCTCGTCCTTATCTGCCGCCCTGACCGCATCGGCACGGGCCCCGCCCCTGTCACGCACGTTATCGGACCGAGCGTCGTCGGAATTCCTGACGCGATCGGTGCGCCTGCCGGACGGGCCTTTCCCACAATGGCTCAACGGTAGAGCGGCAGGAAGACGCCGACCGCGATACTATCCGTCATGGGTCGACTCCCGAGAATAAGGGCGAGACGCTCGCCCCGGCGCACCGAGCCCGCGATCCGGCCTAGAACAACCAAAGAGCCAATCCCCCGGTTCCGGCGAGCCCCTTCCGGGAAGCGACTGATGATCTTCGAGCGAGACGGTGCGCCCAATGCCGGATCAGCAGCCCACGTAGCGCACGCAACATACTATGGCGTCGACGTCTTGCAGGACAGCCGCTCCGTCGCTTCGATCAACCGGGCAACGGCCATACCGTCGTAAGGCTTGGTGAAAAATACCCCGTCACCCGGCAGCTCTGACCTGTTCGGACGGCCCCTGCCGGACGCGATGATGAGCTGGATGTCAGGCCGACGCTCGTGCACCTTCCTCGCCAATACCAACCCGTCGAATGGGCCAGGCATATGAATGTCTGTGAACAGCACGGTGATCTCCGGATGCTGGTCGAGCGTACACAATGCGTCTTCGCCGCCGTCGGCTTCGATCACCGTGAACCCGACATCTTCGAGAACATCGACGGCATACATGCG
Organism: Sphingomonas sp. RIT328; assembly: GCF_000632225.1. Lineage (GTDB taxonomy): Bacteria > Pseudomonadota > Alphaproteobacteria > Sphingomonadales > Sphingomonadaceae > Sphingomonas > Sphingomonas kyungheensis. Next base: position 45,240 of record NZ_JFYV01000012.1, on the reverse strand, counting down.
GATCAGTGTCTCATCATCGACGACGAGGACGACGGCCGATGGGTGGGGACTATCCATCATGGGCCAACATGCCGCGCGTACGATACGTTCCGGATCGGAGCGACCTAACTCTCGACGATCGCTGCCAGCGATGAGCGCACCGTCCATCGGACACCGCTCGGTTCATAGTCGATGACCGCCTTGCCACCGAGATCGCGGCCGAGGCTCTGCATCAATCGTGTCCCGAAGCCGACCCGCGTCGGCTCCGTGACGACGGGTCCGCCATGCTCCTTCCAGACCAGCTCGAACACCGGTTCGGGCTCCTGGATCACGGTCCACCGCAAATCGACATGACCCTCCGGAACCGACAGGGCGCCATATTTGGTCGCGTTAGTGCCGAGTTCGTGAAGCGCCATCGCCAGGGCAAGAGCGGCGCGTGCACGGAACCGGACCTGCGGGCCGGATACGCGGATACGCCGCGAGCGACCGCCCTGGAGCCGGATCGCACCGTCGACGATCGTATCGATCGGCGCGGCGGACCAGCTCGTCCGCGTGAGCAGATCGTGCGCTTCGCTCAGCACCTGGAGGCGATTGCCGATCGTGTCGCGCGCCTCGGCCGGCGTCGATGCGTTGCGCAGCGACTGGCTGACGATCGCCTGGACGATCGACAAGGTGTTCTTGATGCGATGCTGAAGCTCGTTGTTGAGCAGCGCCCGATGGTCCTCGGCGGCCCGCAGCTCGGTGACGTCTCGCACCGTTCCCAGAAAGCGTTTGGCCATGCCGACGACCACCGCCCCGATGGCATGGACATGGCGTTGACGCCCCGCCGCGTCGATCGTCCGGAACCCGACGTCGAGCATACCGTCCGTCGTCACCGCCTCGCGGACGACCGCGTTGACCCGCTCCCTGTCATCGGGATGGACCTGACGGATGAAGGAGTGCTGGAAATCGAGCGGCTCGTCGGGCGTATGACCGAGCAACTCCCGCGTGCGGGCATCCCATTGCAGGTTGCCGAGCTCGAGCGTCGACTCCCATGTGCCGAGCTCACCCGCCTCCAGCGCCAGGCGCATCCGGGTTTCGCTGTCCGCCAGCGCCAGCTCGGCCAGCTTGCGGTCGGTGGTATCGATCGCGACGCCGGGAAAGTGGGTCGCCTTGCCGCTGCCGTCATACGCGCAGCGCCCCTGCGCCATGACCCAGCGCACCGCCCCATCGTGGCGGAGGACCCGATATTCTTCGGCAAACTCCCCGGTTTCCGCGATACACTGGCGGATCGCCTCGGCCACCCGCTCGCGATCGTCGGGATGGATGCCGGCGACGAAGGTCGCCAGTGGCACCCCGCTTTCGCCGAGCTCCGGATCGACAGAATAGAAGGCGCAGAATTTGCTGTCGGCGCGCAGCGTATCGGTCCGACTGTCCCAGTCCCACGAACCGACGAAGCCCGCCGCTTCGAGGGCGATCTTGAACCGCTCCTCGATCGCCTTCAGCCGCTCATATTCCAGCCGCTGCTCGGTGCGGTCGCGCAGGATCTTGATGAAGCCGATCGGACGATCCGCTTCATCGGTCAGCGGCATCATCTCGCCATTGGCCCAGAAGCGTTCGCCGCCCTTGCGCAGATGCCAGCGCTCGTCCTTGCCGCGCCCCTGCGCCAGGGCGGCGCCCATTTCCTTTTCGGGGATGCCGTCGTCGCAGTCTTCCGGGGTGAAGAAGCGATGGCACGGCAAACCGCACATCTCCTGCTCGGTCCAGCCCATGATCCGCGCCGCGCCCTCGTTCCAGCTCGTCACCGTGCCGTCGAGGCGCATCGACACGATCGCATAATCCACCGCACTGTCGAGGATGAAGCCGTGTCGCTGATCGACCTGCCGGCGCTCGGCCAGCTGCTTGCGTGCGGTCAACAGGGCCATCACCTGGCGCGACAACGCCAACAACGCCTGCCGCTGGTCTGCGTTGAGCTGGCGTGGTTCATAATCGACGACGGCAAGGGCGCCGAGCTTCTCGCCATCGGATGCGACCAGCGGCGCACCGGCATAGGACCGGAAACCGGCCTCTCCGGTGACGAGCGGATCACGGGCAAACCGGTCGTCGTTGTTCAGATCGGGAATCTCGAACACGCCATCCTGTTCGATGGCATGGGAGCTGATCGACCACGCACGGGGGATGTCGGCCAGATCCAAACCGATCGGCGCCTTGAACCACGTCCGCTGGTCATCGACCAGCGATATGAAGGCAATCGGCGTTCCGGCGACCTGCGCCGCGATACGGGTTATGTCATCGAGGCCCTGTTCGGTCTTTCCAGCCAGGACATCATAATCGGTCAGGGTCGCCAGACGGCGTCGTTCACCATCATAGGTGCTGCTGTTTTCGCTCATGGTCCCCCGTGCCAGTGCGAAAGCCCCCGAGGCGATCACCGTCTGATTCCAAGCTTATAAGACGCCTAGCACGATCCATCCGGGTCAGCGAGACATGGCAGGCACCGGTATGACGATGGAGGCGGAACGGCTCCATGGCGTCCCATTCGTCCTGCATCATGGGGCATGACGATCCTCCGGATCGACCGGCGCGCAGGCGACTTCGAGGCATCGACACCGCTCCGAACCCGGTCCGATCGCCGATCGCGCCGTGACGTCTGGCGCTGATCGAGCCTCGAATCCGACATAGGCGATCCGCCGCGCCCATCGAACCGATCGAACGGCATGGATGCTACCACGAGACACCTCCCGCCCCGCTGCCGAAGGGGGTTTCGAACACCCTCTCCACGCCCCGATCCAAGTCCGTGACGCCTGACGGGCAGGTGTTCGACACGGCAATCGCCCTGTCCGTCCAGGCAGCGTGTATCGCGCGGCTCACCAGGGACGCTGCGGAACCGTTGGCGCGGCCGATGACCGCGCGGCCATCAGGCCATCGCCATCATCACCGATGTCGAGGCGAGCGCTCCCGCGAACAGCCGCCGCGCGGCCGGGCAGCCCTTTACCCGGCACGGCGCAAGGCGTGCGAGCTGATCCGGATCGGCGATCAGCTGACACAGCAGGGCCTCGTCGCCGTCAGGGCCGAACGGGCAGCCGCGGCACAGCGGCCGGCCGAGACAGGCTTCGCCCAGCGTCATCACGCTGTCGATCACCGGTGCGAGCATGTCATAGCCCAACGGTGCGAGCAGCGCGTGCAGCCGCTGCTGGACCGGACCACGCTCGTCGCGCGTGCGGCGCCAGCAGCGCGCGGCGCGGGCGATGACGGCGGGCGGCATCGTCATCGCCCCAGCCTCGGCCAGAGCCGACCGACCCGCACGCAGTAGCGCGCATAATGCTCGCCGAACTGGTGACGCATCATCGCCTCCTCCTGCGGCACCCGCAGCCACCACATGGCGGCAAAGGCCGGAACGACGAGCAGCCCGGCGATGAGATTGTGGACCAGCAACGGCTGGCAGAAGGCCGCCAGCCAGATGCTGACGTACATCGGATGCCGCCACAGCGCGTAGACGCCGCCGGTGACGAGCCGATGCCCCTCGCGCAACTCCAGCCCCGGACTCCAGTTGCGCCCGTATCGACCGGTCTCACATGCATCAGCCGCCCTCCAATCTGCTATTGCGAATCTATAGCAGATTGGAGGGTAAGATACTAGCTCCCCGACGCTCGCTCGCGACCGAGCCAAGCGGCGAACGCGGTGGCGCCGAGCACGGCGATACCGGTGCGCGCCTGGCCGCGCTTGCGGATCAGGCGCAGGCCGAGCGTCGCCGCCGCGCTGGTCACCAGCCCCGCCTTGCCGATGCCGGCGACCTGCCCGGCGCGGGCCATCGCCCGGCTCGCGCCGAACTCCTCCGCCGCGCTGACGGGTGCCGCCGCCGCCGCATCCTCGTGGCGTTCGCCCCGCTTGGCACCGTCACCGGCGACATGGTCGGCGACCCAGGAGCCACGCGTACCGAGCGGCTGCGGCGTGCCGGTGGTGGTATCGGCGGCGACCTGATGCTCGAATTCGGCGTTGAGCTCGGCACCGACGATCAGAATGTAGGCGGACAGATACATCCAGGTCAGCATCACGACGACCGCGCTGAGCGAGCCGTAGGTCGCATTATAGTTGCCGAAATTCGCGACGTAGAGGCCGAAGCCGAGGCTGAGCAGCAGCCAGCCCGCCGCGCTGAACAGCGACCCGGGAGTCAGCCAGCGCCAGCGCGCCTGCGTCCGCGACGGCCCGAACCGGTAGAGCGCCGCCGCCGCCGACGAGCCGGCGAGCAGCAGCAGCAGATAGGAAGCGAGCTTGCCACCGACGAGCACCACGCCCGGCGCGCCGGGCAGCAGCGCCTCGAGCTTGGCGAGCGCGGCGATCGCCAGTGCGGCGACCAACGCCACCACCACCGAAGCGGCGGTGATGCCGAGCGCGAGCAGATTGACCTTGATCAGCCCGCGCTTCTCCTCCTCCTCATAAGCGATGTTGAGCGCGGTGATCACCGCCCCCGCGCCATTGCGCGCGCCGAACAGTGCCAGCGCCAGCGCGATCAACAGGCCGAAGCCCTTCTTGCCGTCAGAGGATTGCACGACGCTGAGCAATTGCTCGCCGACCAGCCGGGCGGCATCCGCCGGCATCACCGCGGCGAGCCGGTTGACGTCGTCGATCACCGTCTGCGTATCGGCGATCAGGCCATAGCTCAGCACCGTGACGCCGAGCAGCGGCACCAGCGCAAGGAAGCCGTAGAAGGCGACCCCCGCTGCGATCAATCCGACATTGTCGCGGCCGGTTTCGTCCCAGGTGCGCTTGAGCACCGCCTTCCAGCCCCCAGCCGGCAGGGACCAGGGGCTGAGCGCCCGTTGCTGGCGGTTGTCCATGCTTTATTCCCCCGGTGTCCGATCGGCGCTCAGGCCGTACCAGGGTCGAACCGGCCGCGCCGCGCACGGTTCCGTTACGATGTCCTGCCGAAGCCCGAGGGCCTCCCCCGCGATGATTCGGCTCGACCTGCGACGCCTTGCCGGCCTGACGATCGGATATGGCCGTGATGCTGCTGCACGAGAGGGCGTCCGGCTCGGACGCGCGCGGGATGGCCGGCGCAATCGCCATGAGGTCGCGGATCGCCTACAAAGGCGATCACCCGGCACGGCTGATAGGATGGGAAGATAGGGTGGGGAGCTTCTGTTGCCCGGTGCTCCCCGTACCGCTGGATTCCCCTTCTGTTGCCCGGTGGGGTCCAACCGCGCTATTTTGGAGTAACCTTAGGCCGTGAGGCCCTCAGTTACGCCGCAATCGCGAGTGCTTCGTTATCGTTGGCACTTGTGTAATGGGCCGTTGCGGTGGTCCCATTCCGAGCGAAAGACAGCGCCCTTCAACACACGTCGATCCTAGTTCGGCCCCGTCATCGCGGCTGATCGCTCAACTGCGGTGGTGGAGCCGCCGGGTACTGCCCCCGGGTCCGCTGCGTCTATTCAACGCCACCGTTTATCGCCATAGCCGGCTGGAAGCCGGCAACCGTCATATAGGTGCAACGCGCCGCCGCCGCAATCCGCGCCTTTCACTCGCCACATTATCACGCCATAGGGCGCGCATCATGTTGACCCAGCGTTCCCGCTACGCGTTGCGCGCGATGCTGTTCCTCGCCCAGGCGCCGGTGGCGAGCCCGCCGATTCCGATGGGCCGGATCGCGATCGCCGCCAACGTCCCGCGTAAATTCCTCGAACTGATCCTCGCCGACCTGCGCGATGCCGGGCTGCTCACCAGCACGCGCGGCAAGATGGGCGGCTATGTCCTGTCCCGTCCCGCGCAGTTGATTTCGCTCGGCGAGGTGATCCGCGTCATCGAAGGGCCGCTCGCGCTCGTCCCCTGCGTCAGCCGCACCGCCTATCGGCCGTGCAAGGACTGCGTCAGCGAGGCGGATTGCGCGATCCGCCATGCGATGATGCGCGTCCGTGACGAAACCGCACGCATCCTCGACGGCACCAGCCTCGCCGACGCGACCGCCGAGCACCTCGTCGCGGCCTGACCGCGCGTCAGACGCGCGGCCGTGCCTTCAGCTCGTCGCGGATCTCGCGCAGCAGCGTGACATCGGCGGGCTCGGCCGGCGCCGGCGCGGCAGGCTTGGGGATCAGCCGGTTCACCGCCCGGACGATCAGGAAGATGATGAAGGCGACGATCAGGAAATTGGCCGCCTGGGTGATGAACGCGCCATAGCCGAGCAGCGGCACGCCCGCCTTCTTGAGCGCGGCATAGTCGCTGAGCGATCCGGCGTAATTCGCCGGTACCGGCCCCATGCGAAGGAAATATCCGGAAAAGTCGAGTCCACCGAAAATCTTGCCGATCACCGGCATGATCACGTCCTCGGTCAGCGAGGTGACGATCCGGCCGAACGCCGCGCCGATGATCACCGCCACCGCCAGATCGAGCACGTTGCCGCGCGCGATGAACGTCTTGAACTCCTTGAGCATGATCCCGCGTCCCTCGTCAGCCATCCCAGAGGGAGCGAGACTAGGCGGCGATTTCCCCTTCGCCAAGCCCGTCCGCTGTCCTATATGCCTAGCACAGATACTTGAGGAGGATGTTCATGTCGTCGCTTCGACCCGTTGCCGCTTTCGCCCTGGCCGCCACCGCCTCGGTGTCGCTGGCCGGCTGCGGCATCAACTCGGTGCCGACGGCGGAGGAAAACGCCAAGGCGCGCTGGGCCGATGTCCAGAACCAATATCAGCGCCGCGCCGATCTGATCCCGAACCTCGTCGCCACGGTCAAGGCGGCCGGCGCGCAGGAGAAGGATATCCTGGTCCAGGTGACCCAGGCGCGCGCCAGCGCCAATCAGGTCAAACTGTCGGGCGATCAGCTGACCGATCCCGCCAAGGTGCAGCAGTTCGAACGCGCGCAGAACAACGTGACGATGTCGTTGCAGCGGCTGCAGGAAGCCTATCCCGAGCTCAAGTCGCAGGGCAATTACACCACGCTGATGAGCCAGCTCGAAGGTACCGAGAACCGCATCACCATCGCGCGGCAGGATTACAACAATGCGGTGCAGGCCTATAACACGCGCATCCGCACCTTCCCCGATGCGGTCGGCGCGAAGATCTTCTACGGTGCCAAGCCGCTGACGCCGTTCGCCGCGACCGCGCCGAATGCCCAGAACGCGCCCACCGTCAACTTCGGGAATGCGAGCTGAGGGTGCCCGCCCCCCTCGCCCGGACCGCGACGCTGTGGCGGGCAGCGCTGCTGATGCTGCTGGCGTGGCTGATCGTCACGCCGGCGGCGGCGCAGACCTTCCCCAAGTTCACCGGCCTCGTCGTCGACGCCGCCGACGTGCTGCCGCCCGATCAGGAAGCGGCGCTGACCGCCAAGCTGGAGGCGTTGCAGAAGCAGACGCACCGGCAGCTGGTGGTCGCGACGATCCCGGACCTTCAGGGGTATCCGATAGCGGATTACGGCTATCGACTGGGGCGGAATTGGGGGGTTGGTCTTCGCGACGTCAACAATGGTGCGATTCTGATCGTGGCACCGAACGGCGCCGCCGGGCAACGGGGCGTGCGGGTTGAAGTCGGCCGAGGAATGGAGCCGATCATCACCGACGCTCTAAGCAGTGTCATCATCAACCAGACTATGATCCCCAAACTTCGGGCCGGCGACATTCCCGGAGCGATCAGCGCAGGCGTCGACGAGCTTGCGCGTCAAATGCAGGCAAGTCCCGAAGAGGCCCGGTCGAGACTCGACGCCGCGGCCAAGCAATATGATGCCACGCATCGGCGTAGCCGCACCAGCCAGAGCGGCGGCGGCGTGCCGTTCGGCGTGATCATCTGGGGAATCATTCTGCTGTTCGTGCTGGTGCCACTGTTGCGCGGCCGGAAACGTGCCGGCCCGTGGGGCCGACGCTATGACCATGATGGCGGCAGTGCGCTGCCGATCGTGCTGTGGGGTCTCGCTAATGAGATCGGCCGTTCGTCGCAGGGCGGTGGCTGGAGCAGCGGCGGTGGCGGCGGATCAGGCGGCGACGGCGACGGCAGCTGGGGCGGCGGCGGCTTCACCGGCGGCGGCGGCGGCGATTTCGGCGGCGGCGGCGCGTCTGGGAGTTGGTAGGATGGAACTGACCGACGATGATCGCGCGCGCGTCGCCGCCGCCGTAGCGCTGGCCGAGCGCAGCACCGCCGGCGAGATCGTCACGATCGTCGCGCGACGCAGCGACAAATATCATGACGTCGCCCTGCACTGGGCGGTGCTCGCCATGCTGCTCGTGCTGGCGCTGCTCGCGCTGGTCCCGACCGCGGCGGTGTGGCTGCACGGGCTGGTTGCCGACCCGTGGGAGGGCGCGCCGAGCGCGGGGAGCCTGTTCACCGTCGCGCTGGTGCTGCTCGCCGTCACCTTCCTCGTCGTGCGGCTGGCGCTCGCCTGGATGCCGCTGCGGCTGGCGCTGACGCCGGGCAGCACCGCCGCCCGCCGCGTGCACGAGCGTGCCCGGATGCTGTTCCGCACCGCCGCCGAGGCCCGCACGCTCGAGGCGACGGGCGTGCTCGTCTACCTCTCGCTCGACGAACATCGCGCAGAGATCATCGCCGATCATTCCATTCACAAGCGCGTCGCGCCCGACATCTGGGGCGCGGCGATGGCGGCACTGATCGCGGCGACCCGTGACGGCCGCCCCGGCGACGGCATGGCCGAGGCGGTGCGCCAGATCGGCCTCGTCCTCGCCGAGCAATTCCCGCCGCGTTCCGACGACACCAACGAACTGCCGGATCGATTGATCGAGCTATGACCACCGATTCCACCGTCTGGACGGGCAAATATCTCTCGGTCAAAAAGGCCGGGACCTGGGAATATGCCGAGCGCGTCGGCGCGATCGCCGCGGCGGTGATCGTCGCGATCGACGGCGACGGACAAGTGCTGCTCGTCGAACAGCATCGCGTGCCGCTCGGGCGGACTTGCCTCGAACTGCCCGCCGGACTGGTCGGCGACGAGAGCGCGGGCGAAAGCGTCGCCGACGCGGCCCGGCGCGAGCTCGAGGAGGAGACCGGCTATCACGCCGCCGTCGTCGAGGAACGCGGTGAATTCTACTCGTCGCCGGGGATGACGTCGGAAAGCTTCACCTTGGTGCTGGCGACCGGACTGACCCGCACCGGTGACGGCGGCGGCGATGCGCAGGAGAATATCACCGTTCACCGGGTCGCGCCGGAATCGGTGGCGGGTTTCGTCGCGGCGAGACGGCGCGAGGGCGTCGCGATCGACGCGAAGATGCTGCTGCTGCTCGGCAGCGGGCTGATGGATGAGGTGATCGGGCGGTAGCGCGGGGATGGCGCGCATGGCGCCAGTCTTCATGAATACGGCCGAAAGCGGGAACTCTGCCTAGGTCGTTCTGGCAAGCAACCCGAGATACCCATGCCGGCGAGACCTTTGCGAAGTCTCGGAGTTGGCCGGAGACGCGTCGTCATCCCGGACGCGTTCCGAGGTCCACCGTGCCGCGAAATATCCGGCCTACGCTCGTGCGGGACTGCGGATGCCGGACCACGTCCGGCAGGACGGCGAAGGTTTGCAGAGGTTCCGCAAGAGCGGGGATCACCGGGCAGGCAGAGCAACGGCTCTTTGTTCCTGGAACCCTGGACTCCTGCCTGCGCAGAAGTACGGGAGCGGCCGTTATCCGCCGGCTTGCGCGCCCAACCTTACCGGAAATTGTCCGCGTAGGCCTGCAGCTTCAGCTTGCGCTCCGGCGCCGGGATCAGCTCGTAGTCGAAGCCCTGCGCCTCGCAATAGGCGATCGCCGCCTCCTGCGTCGGGAAGCTCAGCCGTACCTGCTCGCGCGTGTCGCCGCTGCCGGCCCAGCCGGTGAGCGGATCGGGACGCTTGGGTTCGGCGGGCTCGAATTCGAGGCTCCACGTCATCGTCCGGGCTTTGCCGGACTGCATCGCATTCTTGGGGCGCTGGAAGATACGGGCGGTAGGCATGGCGGTTCCTTAGCGTGTCCCGAGGCTGCGTGCATCCGCCTTTTTGGTGCGCAGCGTCGCCGCCGCCGCGGCGGGATCGTCGGGCCAGGGATGTTTGGGGTAGCGACCGCGCATCTCCTTGGCGACGGCGTTCCAGCTGCCCGCCCAGAAGCCGGGCAGATCGCGCGTCGTCTGGATCGGCCGGCCGGCGGGCGAGGTCAGGCTGAGCACCAGCGGCACGCGCTGCGACCCGATGCTCGGATGCTCGGCCAGACCGAACAGCGCCTGGACGCGCAGCTCGACCTTCGGCCCGCCCTCGGCCGCATAGTCGATGGCGTGCGTGCTGCCCGCCGGGCTGGTGAAATCGGCGGGGGCAAGCCGGTCGACCTGCCGCATCCCGTCCCAGCCGATCAGCGCGCGCAGCGCATCGGTCAGCGCGCCGCCCGGGATCGCGTCAAGCCGCCGGCGCCCGGCGAGCAGCGGCGGCAGCCATTCGTCGAGCCGCTCGACGAGCAACGCGTCGATGTCGATGCCGGCATAACGCGCGCGCGCCTTGAGCGCCTCGCCGCCCTCGCGCCACGGCAGCAGGTCGAGCCCATGCGTCCGCACCCCGTCGAGCAGCGCATCGGCGATCGCGGCGGGATCGGCCTGCGAATCGGCTCCGGACGACAGTCGCAGCGCGCCGAGCCGTCGCTCGCGCAGCGTCGTCACGCCGCCGGTCGCGGGATCGAAGTCGACGGTGCGCCGCGTCTCGATCCGCGCGCCGAACAAGCGCTCGATCGTCGCCAGCGTGATCGGCGCCGCCGCGAGGATGCGCGCGCCCGAGGCGGCGCCCTGCGTCTCCGCCACCGCCAGCCATGCGTGTCGCGCCAGCGCGCTGGTCGGATCGAGGCGGAAGCCGCGCCCGCCGGCCGACGCCCAATGTTCGCCGCTCGCGTCGCGGGCGCGGGCAATCCGGTCGGGGAAGGCCAGCGCGATCGGCACCTCGATCGCCTCGTCGCTGCCCTCGCCCCCGCCGACCAGCTTCGCCCAGCGCGTGGCGAGCTGGCGCGCCGCCTGCGCCTTGGTGCCGCGCTCGCCCCGCCAGCGGCGCAGTCGCGATTCGAGATCGGCGTCGCTGCCGCCAAGTCCGCGCTCGCTGAGCAGCACCGCGACCTCGGCGGCAATCCGCCCCTGCCCCATGTCACCGGCGCGCAGCAGCATATGCGCGAGCCGTGGCGGCATCGGCAGCGTGGCGATGCGGCGGCCATGTGCGGTCGGGCGGCCATCGGCGTCGATCGCCTCCAGCGCGGTGAGCCGCTCGCGCGCCTCCGCCACCGCAGCGGCGGGCGGCGGATCGAGGAAGGCGAGATCGCGCGGATCATTGACGCCCCACAAGGCCGCGGCGAGCACCAGCCCCGACAGATCGGCCTCCAGGATCTCCGGCGGATCGAAGCGCGGCAGGCCGCCCGTCCCCGCCTCTTCCCACAGACGATAGGCGACGCCGGGGCCGAGCCGCGCGGCGCGACCGGCACGCTGCGTCACCGCCGCCTGACTGGCACGCTCGGTGACGAGCCGGGTCATCCCCGCCGCGCGGTCGTAACGCGGCCGGCGGGCCAGCCCCGAATCGACGACGATGCGAATCCCGTCAAGCGTCAGGCTGGTCTCGGCGATCGAGGTGGCGAGCACCAGCTTGCGCCGGCCGTCGGGTTCGGGCCGGATCGCGGCCCGCTGCGCGGCGGGATCGAGGCTGCCATGCAACTGATGCAGGACGATGGCGTCGGGCAGGTCGGCGAGTCGCTCGGCGGTGCGCTCGATCTCGGCGACGCCGGGCAGGAAGGCGAGCAGCCCGCCCTCCGCCTCGGCGAGCGCGCGGCGGATCGCCGAGGCCATCACGTCCTCGATCCGTGCGTCGCCGCTGCGGCCGAGATGGCGGAGGGCGAGCGGATGGCTGCGCCCTTCGCTCTCGATCACCGGCGCATCGCCGAGCAACGCCGCGAAGCGGGCGCCGTCGAGCGTCGCCGACATGGCGACGATGCGCAGATCGGGGCGCAGCGCCGCCTGCGCATCGAGCGCGAGCGCGAGGCCGAAGTCGCCGTCGAGGCTGCGCTCGTGCACCTCGTCGAACAGCACCGCGGCGACGCCGGCGAGTTCGGGATCGGCCTGGATGCGCGCGACGAAGATGCCCTCGGTCACCACGGTCACCCGCGTCGCCGTCGAGCGACGGCTGTCCATCCGCGTCGCATAGCCATAGGTGCCGCCGACCGCCTCTCCGCCAAGCGCCGCCATCCGCTCCGCCGCGGCACGCGCGGCGAGCCGGCGCGGCGACAGCAGCAGGATCTCGCCGTCGCACCACGGCTCGGCGAGCAGCGCGGGCGCCACCGCCGTCGTCTTGCCCGCGCCGGGCGGCGCGACCAGCACGGCGTTGGCGCCGGCCCGCAGCGCGGCAAGCAGATCGGGCAGGACGGCGAGGATCGGCAGGTCGGTCACGATCGCGCCGCCATGGCATGGATCGCCCCGCGACGCGACATCCGCCGTCTGCTACGGCCGGGACGCAAGCATGAAGGAGACGGTTATGGGTCTGTTGGACGGCATCCTCGGCCAGGTGGCCGGCAATCCGGAAATCGCCAATCTCGCCGAACGCATCGGCCTGTCGCCCGAACAGGTGACGGCGGCGATCGCGGCGCTCGGCGCGGCGCATACCCAGCCCGGCGACACCGTCGCGGGCGCGGCGGACTCGACCGGTCTATCGCCGGACGTCCTGCAGCAGATCCTGGCGCATCTCGGCGGCGAAGGCGCGCTCGGTCGCCTCGGCGCGTTGCTCGGCGGGGCAGAAGGCGCCGATGGCTCGGGCGGCCTCGGCAGCATGCTCGGCGGGCTGTTCGGCAAGGCCTGATCCCGGCGTCACGCCGGAATGGCGATCGCGCGCGTCCTAGTATCTCCTGCCCGCGCGATGGTAAGCAGCCGCGGGCAGCGAGGCACGATCATTGAGCGGACATGCGCACGACCATTCGCACGGTCATCATCACGGACACGACCATAAGGGCCATAGCCACGGGCATGGCCACGGCCACAGCCACGCGCCGGCATCGTTCGACCGCGCCTTCGCGATCGGCATCGCGCTCAACATCGCCTATGTCGTCGCCGAAAGCGGCGCGGGCCTGTGGACCGGATCGGTCGCGCTGCTCGCCGATGCCGGGCACAATCTGTCCGACGTGCTCGGCCTCGCCGTCGCCTGGGGCGGCGCGGCGCTGGCGCGGAGCGCGCCGACCAAGCGCTTCACCTACGGGCTGAAGGGATCGACGATCCTCGCCGCGCTCGCCAATGCGGTGTTCCTGCTCGTCGCGCTCGGCGCGATCGTCACCGAGGCGGTGCAGCGGCTCGGCAATCCGCCGGCGGTGACCGGGCTCACCGTCTCGCTGGTCGCGGGAATCGGCATTGCGATCAACGCCTTCACCGCGTGGCTGTTCGCGCGCGGGCGCAAGGGCGATATCAATATCCGCGGCGCCTATCTGCATATGCTGAGCGATGCCCTGGTCTCGGCAGGCGTGGTCGTGGCCGGCATCGCGATCTGGGCGACGGGGTTCGGCTGGATCGATCCGCTGGTCAGCCTCGTCATCGCCGCGCTGATCTTCTGGCAGACCTGGGGCCTGTTGCGCGAGACGGTCGAGATGTCGCTCGCCGCGGTGCCGCGCGCGATCGACTATGACGCGGTGACCGAGGCGCTGGAGGCGCTGCCCGGCGTGGCGCGGGTGCACGATCTGCACATTTGGCCGATGTCGACCACCGAACCGGTGCTGACCGCGCATCTGGTGATGCCGGAGGGGCATCCGGGCGACGGCTTCCTCGTCGCGGCGCGCACGATGCTGCGGGAGCGATTCGCGATCGGGCATGCGACGTTGCAGGTGGAGATGGGCGGCGAGTGCGCGGCGTGCTGAGGGGGTGACAGTCGCCTCCGACGTCATAATCCCCGCGCCGGCGAAACCTCTGCAAAAATCTTTGCGCCGCCCTTACCCCGGACCTGTTCCGGGCCACTATACCGCAAAACGAACGGCTTATGCTCCTGCGGAGCCGTGGATGCCGGAGCAAGTCCGGCGTGACGGAAGGGAGAGCGCCCCTCCCTTCAATAGGCCCGCGCCACCGCGAATTCGACCGCTTCGATCATCGCGTCCTTCGCCTTGCTGTTGGCGAAGCTGCCGATCGCGTCGATCGCGCGCTGGCCGTAGTGGCGGGCACGCGCCAGCGTATCGTCGACCGAGCGGGTGCGGCGGACCAGATCGATCGCCCGCGCGAAATCCTCGTCCGACTGGCGCCGGCCCTCGATCGCGTCCTTCCAGAACTTGCGGTCGTCGGCATCGCCGCGGGCATAAGCGAGGATCACCGGCAGCGTCATCTTGCCTTCGCGGAAGTCGTCGCCGGCGTCCTTGCCCATCGTTCCGGCGTCCGACACGTAATCGATCGCGTCGTCGACGAGCTGGAAGGCGATGCCGAGATTGCGGCCGTAGGCGTCGAGCGCCAGTTCCTCGCCTTCGGGTCGTTCGGCGACCACCGCGGCGATGCGGCAGGCCGCGGCGAACAGGGCCGCGGTCTTGGCGTTGATGATGTCGAGATAGCGATCCTCGCCCAGGTCGACGCGCCGCGCCGCGGTGAGCTGGTTGACCTCGCCCTCGGCGATCACCGCGCTGGCGTTCGACAGGATCTTCAGGACCTTGAGGCTGCCGTCCTCGACCATCAGCTCGAAGCTGCGGCTGAACAGGAAGTCGCCGACCAGCACGCTCGCCGGATTGCCCCAGATGATGTTGGCGGTACGCTTGCCACGGCGCAGGTCGGAGCCGTCGACCACGTCGTCGTGCAACAACGTCGCGGTGTGGATGAATTCGACCGAGGCGGCGAGCCGGTGGTGGCGCGTGCCGGTATAACCGATCAGCCGCGCGCTGCTCAGCGTCAGCATCGGTCGCATCCGCTTGCCGCCGCCGGCGATCAGATGGCCGGCAAGTTCCGGTATCAGCGGAATTTGCGACTGCATGCGATCGAGGATCACCGTGTTGACGGCGTTCATGTCCCCGGCGACGAGCTGGAGCAGGGGCTCGAGCGACGGCGTGCGGTTGTCGAGGCGGTGGATGGTGGCGGTCATCTCGCCCCGCGCTCTGCCGGGTGCGCGAGGCGAACGCAAGCCTTGCTCGCAGACGCAACACATACCATGGAGGCGACGGGCCGACCGGAGGAGCCAGGCGTGAGCGACGACGTGTTGCAGGGGTATCGCAAGAGCATCGACAATATCGACGCGGCGCTCGTCCATCTGCTCGCCGAGCGGTTCAAGGTGACGCAGGCGGTCGGCCGCCACAAGGCGACGAGCGGCCTGCCCGCCGCCGATCCCGGCCGTGAGGAGCGGCAGATCGCCCGGCTGCGCCGGCTCGCCGAAGAGGCGGAGCTCGACCCTGAGTTCAGCGAGAAGTTCCTGCGCTTCATCATCGACGAGGTGATCCGCCACCACCAGCAACTGGCCGGCTGAGCGCACCACGATCCCGTGCCAGCCCTGTCCAATCCTCTCCGCCCCTTGCCGGGCCGCGCCCCCTGCCCCCGCCCCGGTCCCGCCGGGAGCCGCGGCTGATGGCGGGCGTGTTCATCGCGGTCGAAGGCGTCGACGGGTCCGGCAAGACCGGCGTCGTCCGCCGGCTCGTCGCCGGATTGCAGGCGCGCGGCCATGACGTGGTCGGCACGCGCGAACCGGGCGGCACGCCGCAGGGGGAGGCGCTGCGCAGCCTGCTGCTCGCCGGCGAGGACGCGACCTGGGACCCGCGCGCGGAGCTGCTGCTGATGACCGCGGCGCGCGTCCAGCATGTCGCGCGCGTCGTGCTGCCCGCGGTCAGCGCCGGACGCGTCGTTGTCTCGGATCGCTACGTCGGCTCGACGCTCGCCTATCAGGGCGCGGGGCGCGGCATGTCGGAGGCGCTGATCCGCGACCTTCATGCCGCGGTCACCGACGATCTCTGGCCCGACCTGACGCTGGTGCTCGACGTCGATCCGACGATCGGCCTGACGCGCAGCCGCAAGCGCCTGAGCGACGGGGCGATCGACGAAGGGCGGTTCGAGAGCCTCGACCTCGCCTTCCATCAGCGCATCCGCGAGGCGTTCCTTACCCAGGCGAACGCCGCGCCCGATCGCCATGCGGTGATCGACGCGAGCGGCGCGCCCGGCGCGGTCCAGGCGCAGGCGCTCGCCGCCGCCGAACGCTTTCTCGCGCGCGCCGGCTAGCGGCCGGTCCAGGCACCCGGACGCTTCTCGACGAAGGCGGCCATGCCTTCCTGCTTGTCGGCGGTGGCGAACAGGGCGTGGAACAGCCGCCGTTCGAACTGGACGCCCTGCGCCAGCGTCGTCTCGAACGCGGCGTTGACCATCTCCTTGTTGGCGAGCACCGCGAGCGGCGCCATCGCCGCGATCGTCGCGGCGGTCTTCACCGCCTCCTCGACCAGATCGGCGGCGGGAACGATGCGGCTGACCAGCCCGGCGCGCTCCGCCTCGGCGGCGTCCATCATCCGGCCGGTCAGGCACATCTCCATCGCCTTGGCCTTGCCGACTGCGCGCGCCAGCCGTTGCGACCCACCCATGCCGGGGCTGACCGCGAGCTTGATCTCGGGCTGGCCGAATTTGGCGGTCTCCGCGGCGAGGATGAAATCGCACATCATCGCCAGCTCGCAGCCGCCGCCGAGCGCATAGCCGGCGACCGCGGCGATGATCGGCTTGCGCGTCGCGGTGAGCCGTTCGTAGCCCGAAAAGTGGTTGCGGCCATAGACGGCGGCGAAGTCGAGCGGCTGCATCTCCTTGATGTCCGCCCCCGCGGCAAAGGCCTTGGCGCTGCCGGTGAGCACCGCGCAGCCCTGCCCGTCGTCGGCGTCGAAGTCGGCGAGCGCGGCGAGCAGATCGTCCAGTACCCGTGCGTTAAGCGCATTGAGCGCCTCCGGCCGGTTGAGCGTGATCAGCGTGACGCGCTCGCGCCGTTCGACGAGGATGGTGGCATAGTCGGACATCGGGCTCTCCTTTTGCCGCGCGTCTTGGCGCGTGACCGCGGCAACGTCCATCCCGAACGGTCAGAAGCGGAAGCTGAGCCAGCCGGCCATGAAGTCGGAGCTCTTGAACCCGGCCTTGCTCAGCGACGGGCCGGCGGCGAGATGCTCGTAGCGGCCGGTGAATGACAGCCGCGGGCTGATCGCCCAGATCGCCTGCAGGCGCATGACGTCGCCGATCTTGGCATCGCCGATGCGCTGCGTCCCCGCGAACGGCTGGCCGTTGGCGCGATAGACCGCGTCGGTGACGCTGTCGCGCCAGGCGAGCTGATATTCGGCGGTGACGCGCACCCGTTTGAGCGGCGAGACGGTGACGTTCGGCGCGACCGCGATCAGGTTCGATGCGGTGAGGAACAGGCCGTAACTGTAATAGATGTTGTTGCCGAAGGGCGCATAGGCGTCGCGCAGCTTGCCGTTGCCATAGCCGCCACCGCCGCTCGCATAATCGAAGTGGATGCCGATGCGCGGCGCGGTCGCCGGCTTGCCGAGGCGATAGGTCTGCGCGAGGAAGACCTGCCAGGCGTCGATATCCTGATCGATATAGCGGCCGGACTGGTGGTTGACCGTCCAGTCGATCGTCAACGGCCCGGCATCGCCATAAAGACGCGTCCCGGCGTAATAACGCGTCGCCGGCCCGATCCGCCCGCCCCACGCGCCGACGCTGTTGCGCCGCCGCCAGAAGAACGGATCGACATAGAGTTTCGAGCCGCCGAACCAGTGCGTCGGCGCGGCAAAGCCGAAGGTCACGCCGGAGAAGCGCCGGGCGGGATCGCTGATGTCGTCCTCGGCACCGAGATCGCCATATTGCGTCGGCTTGAGGTCGAACAGGTCGACGCGCACGCGGCGGCCGCGGGCCCAGGCACGGATGCCGTTGAGCGTGTAGCGGATGGTATTGTTGTCGCGCTGCGAGACGAGCAGATTGGCGCCGTCGGTGAATTCCTGCCGGCCGTAGCGCGCGCCGATCGCGACGCCGGAAACCTCGGCATCCCCCTCGACGAACGCCTGCTGGACGACGAGGTCGTTGCGCAACGTCGCGGCGGGCACGCCGAGTTCGACGCCGGAGATGCCGCCATGTGCGATCTCGGCAAAGGCGCGGAAATGCGGACCGACGTGGAGATCGGCACCTCCCACCAGCCGGTTGATGTCCTGCCGCTGCGCGCGCGAATCGCGCAGATTGGGGTTGGTGGTGTGGTTCACCCGCAGCCGCGCCTCGCCCGACAGCGTCAGATAGACGTCGCCATCGGCATCGATCGGCAGGAATTTGAGCCGGTCGAGGATATCATGGCGCTTGGCCGGATCGCGATAGCTGCTCCAATCCTCCGCCCAGCGCGACAGGTTGAAGCCGTTGGTGGTGGCGCCGTCGCCGGCCGCGGCCGAAGGGTAGCTGGTGACGGTCGGCGTCGCCGGATTGCGCGTCTGCCCCGCTTCGCTCGGCGGGACGTTCGTCTGGGCGATCGCGCCGGTCGCGAGGACGAGCGAGGCGGTGGCGCCGGCGAGGGCGCAGCTGCGGTAGATCATGATCGGTCCTTAGGCGGCGGGAACGGCGTCGGCGGGAAGCTGATCGACGCGCAACGCGCGGCCGTGCAGCGCGGCGTCGAGCTGGGCGTGGTCGAGCCGCCCCTCCCAGCGCGAGACGACCACCGTCGCCACCGCATTGCCGATGAAATTGGTCAGGCTGCGGCATTCGCTCATGAAGCGGTCGACGCCGAGGATCAGCGCCATGCCGGCGACCGGTACGCTCGGCACGATCGACAGGGTCGCGGCGAGCGTGATGAAGCCCGCCCCGGTCACCCCCGCCGCGCCCTTCGACGACAGCATCGCGACGCCGAGCAGCAGCAATTGCTGGCCGAGCGTCAGGTCGACGTTGCAGGCCTGCGCGATGAACAGCGCCGCCAAGGTCATGTAGATGTTGGTGCCGTCGAGGTTGAACGAATAGCCGGTCGGCACGACCAGCCCGACGATCGACTTGGGGCAGCCGGCGCGTTCCATCTTCTCGATCAACGCCGGCAGCGCGCTTTCCGACGAGGAGGTGCCGAGCACCAGCAGCAGCTCCGCCTTGAGGTAGGTGATCAGCCGCAGGATCGAAAAGCCGCACAGCCGGCTCATCGCCCCGAGCACCACCAGCACGAACAGCAGGGAGGTGAAGTAGAAGGTGCCGACCAGCAGCGCGAGATTGGCGAGCGTGCCGACGCCATATTTGCCGATGGTGAAGGCCATCGCGCCGAACGCCCCGATCGGCGCCGCCTTCATGACGATGCTGACCACCTTGAAGAAGGCGAGCGAGATATCCTCCAGCACGTGCAGCACCTTGGTGCCGCGATCACCGATCAGCGCCAGCGCGATGCCGAACAGGATCGAGACGAACAGCGTCTGGAGGATATTGCCCTCGGTCAGCGACGACAGGAAGGTGTCGGGGATGATGCCGGTGAGGAAGCCGGTGATCGTCGATTCATGCGCCTTCTCGGCGAATTCGGCGACCTTGCTCGTGTCGAGGCTGGCGGGATCGATATTGAGCCCCGCGCCGGGCCGGACGACATTGGCGACGATCAGGCCGACGATCAGCGCCAGCGTCGAGAAGAACAGGAAATAGAGGAACGCCTTGCCTGCGACGCGGCCGACCGCGCCGAGATCGCGCATCCCCGCGATGCCGGTGACGATGGTGAGGAAGATCACCGGCGCGATCACCATCTTGACCAGTTTGATGAAGGCATCGCCGATCGGCTTCATCGCCTCGCCGGTCTGCGGCGCGAAATGGCCGAGCAGCACGCCGGCGACGATCGCGATCAGCACCTGCAGGTACAGCTGCTTGTACCACGGCCTGGCGGCGGGCGGTGCGACGGGACCTCCGGACGGCGTCGCGGCGACGGTGATGCTCATGAGATGCCTTTCATCCTCTGTAACGGCGCGTACCGGCTCTTGCTGGCCGTGGAGCGTCGCAGGAGAATGCCGTGTCCCGCCCGCCGCAGGCAATGACCACCGCGAATGATTAAAATCATTGCATTACAGTGACTTAGTGATCACCGCGGCGACAGGTGGCGCGATGGTCGGGGAGCGTCGCGGCGAATGTGTGCCGAAAGTTGCACAGCGCTGCGTTACAGCGGCAACTCGCCCGCCCGGCGCTCCAGCGCGAGCAGCGTCGCCTTCGCCTTCAGCCCGCCGGCGAAGCCGGTAAGCTGGCCGGTGCTGCCGACGACGCGGTGGCAGGGTGCGATGATCGACAGCGGGTTGCGTCCGTTCGCGGCGCCGACCGCCCGTGATGCCGCGGGTCGTCCGATCGCGCGGGCCAGCGCGCCGTAACTGCGCGTCTCGCCATAAGGGATGGTCAGCAGCGCCGCCCACACCTCGCGCTGGAACGCCGTGCCGCGCCAGTCGAGCGGCAGGTCGAACGTCCTGCGGCCGCCATCGAAATAGCTGCGCAACTGCCCCGCCGTGGCGACGAGGATCGGGTGATCCGCTGCCGCCGTCGCCGGCTCGAGCGCGACCCTTCGCGGATCGTCATCGGGCCACAGCACCGCAACCAGCCCGACGTCGCTCGCGACCAGCGTCAGCGTGCCGACGGGCGATTCGAGCGAAGCGGTGGCGAGCGGCATGGCAGCGGTATAGCAGCAGCGGCGGCCGCGCGGGACTGGGGGATTGCAAGGCACGGTAGCGACAGAGCAGCGATCGCGGCACCGGCATGATCGCGGCGGTGCGTTCTTCCTGCCACTTGGCCACATAAAATCACGAAGCAGCAATCGTCCGACATCTGTGCTGGTCCGAGCAACTCGCGCGAGCCGTCGCGACAAACGGCAGCAACACCGCGACCGCAGTCATAAACACGGCATATCAACGCCTTCCGATCCCCTGCCCGCGCATCTACGACCATGACCTTATGTCTTACTTATCGACATTCCGGCCGCGCTTTGGTAGCGCCACCATAACAGACGGACGCCGCGGCGGCCGACGCGAACCGGGAGGATGACGATGATGGGCAGGACTGCGCGGTGGCTCGCTGCGCCTTTGCTGGCGACGATGCTGGCTGGACAACCGGTCGCGGCGCAGACCGCCGCGCCGCTGCCCAAGATCATCGCGCGCGATGGCCGCCACGCGCTGCTCGTCGACGGCGCACCCTTCCTGATGCTCGGCATCCAGGCGAACAACAGCAGCAATTACGCCGGCATGCTGCCCAAGGTCTGGCCGATGGTCGAGCGGATCCACGCCAATACGCTCGAAATCCCGGTCGCCTGGGAACAGGTCGAGCCGGTCGAGGGGCAGTTCGACTTCTCCTATGTCGACGCCCTGCTCGCCGGCGCGCGGACGCATGACACGCGGCTGGTGCTGCTCTGGTTCGGCACCTGGAAGAACACCGGGCCGAGCTATACCCCCGCCTGGGTCAAGAGCGATCCCAGGCGCTTCCCGCGGATGCGCAAGGCGGACGGCTCGACCCACCCGACCTTCACCCCGCATGCGCGCACCACGCTGGAGGCGGACAAGCGCGCTTTCGTGGCGCTGATGCAGCATCTCAAGGCGAACGATCCCGACCACCGCGTCATCATGGTGCAGGTCGAGAACGAGACCGGCGTCTATGGCCAGAACCGCGACCTGTCGCCCACGGCGCAGGCGCTGTTCCGCCAGCCGGTGCCGGCGGCCCTCGCCAAGACGACCGGCAAGCGCGGCGACTGGACGACGGTCTATGGCAAGCTCGCCGAGGCGGCGTTCAACGGCTGGTACGTCGCGCGCTATGTCGACGAGATCGCCGCGGCGGGACGCGCGGTGCTCGACCTGCCGATGTACGCCAATGCCGCGGTCGGCAGCCCGTTCGCGACGCCCGGCGAGGACGGCGGCGCGAGCGGCGGGCCGAACTGGACGATCATCGACGTGTGGAAGGCCGCCGCCCCGCATCTCGATGTCGTCGCGCCCGATCTCTACAATGCCGATCCCAAGACCTATGCCGCCTTCCTCAAGCTCTACGGCCGCCCCGACAATGCGCTGATGATCCCGGAGACGGGCAATGCCGTCGCCTATGCGCGCTATCTGTGGCCGGTGCTCGGCCATGGCGGCATCGGTTTCTCGCCGTTCGGCTTCGACGATACCGGCTATGTCAATTATCCGCTCGGCAGCAAGGTGATCGACGCGGCGACGGTCGCCGCCTTCGGCGACAAGTTCGCGCTGATGGCGCCGAACGCGCGCGGCTGGGCGAAGATGTCGCTGGCGCATCCGACCTGGGGCAGCGCCAAGCCCGCCGACGCGAGCGACGAGACCGGCACGATGGGCCGCTGGACGATCACCGCGCAATATGGCCAGTGGCAGTTCGGCGACCGCGATTCGCAATGGCTCAAGTCCGATCCCAATCCGACCCGCGACCAGCCGGTCGGCGGCGTCGCGGTGGCGCAGCTCGGGCCGGACCAGTTCCTGCTCGCCGGCTCCGACGTCCGCGTCAAATTCGACCGGGCGAGTGCGGTCAAGGGCGAGAACAGCCAGTATCTCAGCGTCGAGGAAGGCAGCCTCGATGCCGCCGGGACGTGGACGACCTTGCGCGTCTGGAACGGCGACCAGACGGATTACGGCCTCAACCTGACCAAGCCTACGCTGCTGCGCGTGACGCTCGGCACCTATCGCTAGCCTCCCCGATGTTCCGTCCGGGCCGAGCCTGTCGAAGCCCCGCCATCCACCGGCGACCCCGCGCCGGTGGCCCTGCCCTTCGACAGGCTCCAGGCGGACGGATTTCTCTTCCCTGCCGATCAGGATCAGACCGATGACCTTCCGTTTCCTCGCCCGCGCCGTCGCGGGTCTTGCCGTCTCCGTCTCCGGAGCGGCGCTCGCCGCCGAGGTGCAGCGCATCGACCAGGGCGTCGTCGTCACGCCCGACAGCGGTCCGGCCAAGCGCGTCCGCGTCGTCGCTTATGGCGATGACAGTTTCCGCGTCACCGCCGTTCCCGGCACCGACCTCGCGCTGCCCGACAGCCTGATGGTCGTCGCCAAGCCGCATGGCGCGCCGCAGATCAGCGAGAGCGCCGGCGCGGTGACGCTGCGCCTCGCCAAGGCGAGCGCCGAGATCCGCCTGTCCGACGGTCACCTCACCGTTCGCGACGCCGCGGGCAAGGTGCTGCTCGACGAGGCGCCCCGCGCCGCGTTCGGCACCAGCGTCGAGGGCAAAACTTATCTGGCGACGCAGCAGCAGTTCAACCGCGCCAGCGACGAAGGCTTCTACGGCCTCGGCCAGCATCAGAACCGGCAGATGAACTACAACGGCGAGGACGTCGAACTCGCCCAGCACAATATGGACATCGCCATCCCGTTCGTCGTCTCGACGCGCAATTACGGGCTGCTGTGGGACAATAATTCGATCACCCGCTTCGGTAATCCCAAGCCTTATGCCTTGGTCGGCGACGGGCTGAAGGTGGCGAGCAACGGCAAGCCGGGCTGGACCGCGCAATATTATCTCGGCGACCGGCTGGCGGCGACGCGGCAGGAAGCGACGATCAACTATCAATATATCAAGGATCAGGCGCGCTGGCCGGCCGAGGCCAAGGCGCAGACCGTCGCCTCCGCCGACAGCGGCCAGAATACCGCCGGCAAGGTGGTCGGCAAGCAGCGCGTCGTGTGGACCGGCACGGTCGATCCGACGATCACCGGCACGCACAAATTCCGCGTCTATGGCTCGAGCTATTTCAAGGTCTATGCCGACGGCAAACTGGTGCTCGACCGCTGGCGGCAGAACTGGAACCCCTGGTACCATAATATCGACCTGCCGATGACCGCCGGCAAGCCGGTGGCGATCCGCATCGAATGGGAGCCCAACGCCGGTTACATGGCGTTCTTCCACAATGATCCGCTGCCCCAGGCGGATCGTCATTCGCTGTGGCTGTCGTCGGAGGCGGGCAAGGCGGTCGACTATTATGTCGTCGCGGGCAAGGATATGGACGATGTCGTCGCCGGCTATCGCGGGCTGACCGGCAAGGCGCCGATGATGCCGCAATGGGCCTATGGCTTCTGGCAGAGCCGCCAGCGCTACGAGACGCAGGAGCAATTGGTCGGCGTCGTGCGCGAATATCGCAAGCGGCAGATCCCGCTCGACAATATCGTCGAGGATTGGTTCTACTGGCCGCAGGATCAATGGGGCAGCCACCAGTTCGACAAGACCCGCTTCCCCGACCCTAAGGGGATGGTCGACGAGGTGCACAAGCTCAACGCGCAGCTGATGATCTCGGTCTGGCCGAAATTCTATCCCAATACCGACAATGCCAAGGAACTCGCCGCCAAGGGCTTCCTGTATCAGGGCAACCTCAAGCTGAAGAACAAGGACTGGGTCGGGCCGGGTTATCTCAACACCGACTATGATCCCTATTACCCGGAGGCGCGCAAGATCTACTACCGCCAGGTGCGCGACAATCTCGTCAAGCTCGGCATCGACGCCTGGTGGATGGACGCGACCGAGCCCGACATCCATTCCAACCTGTCGATCGACGAGCGCAAATACGTCATGGGTCCCAATGCGCTCGGGCCGGGCGGCGCCTATTTCAACAGCTTCCCGCTGGTCCATGCCGCCGGCTTCGCCGAGGGGCTGCGCGAGACCAATCCGGATACGCGGCCGTTCATCCTCACCCGCTCGGGCTTCGCCGGCTTGCAGCGCGCCAGCGCGGCGCTCTGGTCTGGCGATGTCGCCGCACGATGGGACGATCTGCGCGACCAGATCTCGGCGGGCGTCAATCTGTCGATGTCGGGCGTGCCCAACTGGACGCACGACATCGGCGGCTTCGCGGTCGAGGATCGCTATACCAACGCCGAGCCGGCCGCACTGCCCGAATGGCGCGAGCTCAACCTGCGCTGGTTCCAGTTCGGCGCGTTGAGCCCGCTGTTCCGCAGCCATGGCGAGACGCCGAAGCGCGAAATCTACGAACTGAGCGCGAGCGATCCGGCGATGGCGGCATCGATGCTCTGGTACGACCAGCTCCGCTACCGGCTGATGCCCTATATCTACACGACCGCGGCGGATACGTTCTTCAAGGACGGCAGCATCATGCGCGGGCTGGTCATGGACTATGCCGCCGACCGCAAGGCGTGGAACGTCGACGACGAATATCTGTTCGGCCGCGATCTCCTCGTCGCGCCGGTGACCGCGTTCAAGGCGCGCTCGCGTGCGGTGTATCTGCCTGCCGGGGCCGACTGGTACGATTTCGCCACCGGCCAGCATTATGCCGGCGGTCAGGCGATCACCGCGGCGGCACCCTATGAACGGATGCCGCTGTTCGTTCGCGCCGGCGCGATCCTGCCGACCGGGCCGGCGGTGCAATATGCGCGCGAACAGCCGGGCGGGCCGATCGTCCTCCACGTCTTCACCGGCAAGGACGGCGCCTTCTCGCTGTACGAGGACGACGGTGTCTCGCAGGGCTATGCCAAGGGCAAGTACGCGCGCGTGCCGGTGGCGTGGAACGAGGCAAGCCGCACGCTGACGATCGGCGCGCGCACCGGGGACTATCCGGGCATGCCCGCGACCCGCGCGATGTCGGTACGCTTCCACACGCCGGGCAAGGCCGAGCCGGTCGACTTCACCGAGAATGGCACGACGCAGGTGACGTATAGCGGCAAGCCGATGACGATCCGGATGAAGTAAGTCGCCCTGCCCGCTCGGAGGCGAAGAGCGTTTCGCAGGTGATCTGAGCTCCCGCGTAGGCGGGAGCCCAGTGTCTTCCGCCACAAGCGGGCGCTCTGCTTGGCCACTGGATTCCCGCCTTCGCGGGAATACTTAGCGGCTTTTTCGACCATCCCGGCGAAGGCCGGGATCCAGATGGGCAGACCGTCGGATACTGTTGCCGACCTTCATCCAACTGGACCCCGGCCTCCGCCGGGGTGGGCCTGATTTGAGCCGGACGGATTTTCGAAGACGCATCGTGACCGCGGGAATGCTGGACGAGATAACCGACGGCCGACCGACGGCCTGCCCGCTACCCCGCGAACACCCCCTTGCGCCGCGCATAGGCCGCGAACAGCGTCGGCCAGGCCGCGGCGGGCATCGTCTTGGCGAGGCGGGTGCCGAAGCCATGGCCACCTTCGTCGAACACGTGCAACTCGGCCGGCCGCTTCGCGGCGAGCAGCGCGGCATACATGTTGAGGCTGTTGGCGATCGGCACCGTGTCGTCGTCGCTGGCGTGGACGAGGAAGACCGGTGGCGTCTCCGCCGTGATGCGCCGCTCGACCGAGGCGGCCGCGACGGTCGCCGCATCCGGCGTCGGCCCGAGCAGATTGTCGCGCGAGCCGCGGTGGGTGATCGCCGCGTCCATGCTGATCACCGGATAGATCAGCCCGGCGAGATCGGGGCGCGCCGACAGACGGTCGGCGGCATCGATCGGGGCATAGGTCGCCTCGCCATGCCGAGTCGCCAGCGAACCCGCGAGATGACCGCCCGCCGAAAAGCCGAGCACCGCGACGCGCGTGGGATCGACGCCGAAGCTCGCCGCGCGGCTGCGGATTAGCCGCATCGCGCGCTGCGCGTCCTGCAGCGGCACCAGCCGGCGGTCGTTCCAGCCCTCGCCCGGCAGGCGATAGAGCAGGATGAAGCAGGTGACGCCCAGCGCATTGAGCCAGCGTGCCTGCTCGACGCCCTCATTGTCGTAGGAGAGGAAGCCATAGCCGCCGCCCGGCACCAGCAGCACCGCCGCGCCGGTGGCGCGCGCCGGGCGTTTGACGACCAATGCGGGCGCGTCGATCCCGGTCACCCAGCGGTCGTCGAAGCCCGCGGTCTTCGAGCGTTGCTCGATCTTGCGGGTGATCGCGGTGCCGCGCGCGCCCGGAATACGCCCCGGCCACAGCGGCACGACCTCCTCGCCCGCCGCGGTCTGCGCGCCCGCTCCGCTCGCGGCGGCGAGCGTCAGCAGCGTTGCGCCGCCGATCAGCCCGCGCCGCGACCAGTCGGCGCCGCTCACTTGCCACCGCAGGCGATGGCGTTGGTCGCGCTGCCGATGCGGATCGTCGACACGTCGACACCGAGCGCAGCACTGCTGGTCAGCGCGAACGGCTTGGTCACCTTGCCCATCGTCAGCCCCTGATTGGCGAAGCAGCGCAGCGGCACCGCGACGCTGGTCCAGTCGCCGACGCGCATCGCCCCGGTCAGCGGCACGGTCGCCGTCTTGGCGGTATCGGCAACGTCGAGCGTCCCCGTCCCCGCCGGTGCGGCGGTGACGCGATATTCGACGATCAGGCTGAGGTCGCCGTTGGTCTCGCGGGTCAGGTCGATCGGCGTCGCCTGTTCGATCGCGACGCTGCCGGCGCCGCTATAGGCGAGACGCAGACTATCCTCCTGCCCGCGCCGATCGGTGCGCGTCTGGACCACCGCGCCGCTCGGGCCGATGCGCGCACCGCCGACGACACGGCCGCGCACGAACAGCGCGTTCTGATCCGCCGCCGACACCTTGGGCTTGGTCTCGTCGAGCCGGCCGAGCGTGGTGTGATCGGCATAGGTCATGCCGAAGCCGATCGGGAACAGCGGATCATAGCCGGGATCGCGCTTGTTGAGCACGTTCTGGTCGATCCGCTTGGGCCAGCTGAAGCTCAGCTTGCCGTGGAAGTCGGCGACCGGGCGGCCGTTCTTGCCGGCGATCAGCAGGTCGGCGACGCCGCCGCCCTCGGTGCCCGGCAGGAAGGCGGCGACGAAGGCGTCGGCGGCGTTCATCTCGGGATTGACCCACATCGGCCGGCCCGAGAGGAACACCGCGACGGTCGGCACGCCCGCCGCCTTGAGCTTCTTGAGCAGCGCGAGGTCGCTCTTGTCGTCCGGGCTGTATTCCAGGCTCGGACGGTCGCCGGTGAATTCGGCATAGGGCGTCTCGCCGAAGACGACGATCGCGACGTCGGGCTTGGCGGTGAAGGCGCCGTCGACGGCGAGCGTCGCCTTGCCGCCGGCCGCCCGCGCCGCGGCGTCGATCCCCGACCAGATCGACTGGCCGTTGGGGAAATTCTTGTTGGTGACGTCGGTGCCCTGCCAGGTGATCGACCAGCCGCCGGCCTGCTGGCCGATGTCGTCGGCGCCGCGGCCGGCGACGAGGATGTTGGCGCCCGGCTTCACCGGCAGCACGTTGCCGTTGTTCTTGAGCAGCACCAGCGACTCGCGCACCGCCTGCCGCGCGATGGCGCGATGTTCGGGCGCGCCGAGCAGCGCGAACTTGCCCGACATCGGCCGCGCCGAGGGGCGACCATTGTCGAACGTGCCGGCGATCACCTTGACGCGCAGGATGCGACGCACCGCATCGTCGAGCCGCGCGGCCGGAATCGTTCCCGCCTTCGCCTCGCGCAGCGTATTGGCGTAGAGCTCCTTCCACTTCGGGCCGGAGTACATGAACATGTCGAGCCCGGCATTGATCGCGGGGGCGCAATCCTCGTTGGTGCAGCCGGTCACCTGCCCGTGCGCGTTCCAGTCGCCGATGGTAAAGCCCTGGAATCCCCAGCGATCCTTGAGCACGCCGGTGAGCAGGCTCTTGTTGCCGGTCATCTTCTCGCCGTTCCAGCTCGAGAAGCTCGGCATGACGGTGAGCGCACCGGCGGGCAGCGCGGTCATATAGCCGGCGGCGTGGACGTCGCGCAGCACCGTCTCCGACACGCGCGTATCGCCCTGGTCATGACCACCGGTGCCGCCGTCGCCGAGGAAATGCTTGACCGAGGAGATGACGTGGCCGGGCTTCATGAAGTCCTGCCCGATCGTGCCCTGGATGCCCTCGACCATCTGGCCGGCATAAGAGGCGACGATCGCCGGATCCTCCGAATAGCTTTCGTAGGTGCGGCCCCAGCGGTCGTCCTGCACGACCGCGACGGTCGGCGCGAAGCTCCAGTCGATGCCGGTGGCGGCGGTCTCGAGCGCGGTGACCGCGCCGATCTTCTTGATCAGCGCCGGGTCGCGCATCGCGCCGAGGCCGATATTATGCGGGAACAGCGTCGCGCCGACGATATTGTTGGCGCCGTGCACCGCATCGGTGCCCCAGATCACCGGCACCACCGGACGACCGTCGCTGCGCTTGACCGAGGCGTCATAGAAGGCGTCGAACAGCTTGAGCCATTCCGGCGCGGGGGCGAATTCATCGCCGTTGGGCGCCGAATTGCCGCCGTTGAGGATCGAGCCGAGCTTGTAGGTCTCGAGATCCCTGGGCGTGATGCTGGCGATGTCGACCTGGATCAGCTGGCCGACCTTGTCCTCGATGCTCATCTTGGCGAGGATCGCGGCGACGCGCGCCTCGACCTCCGGGTCCTGCTTCAGCTGCATCGGCAGCACCGGCCACTGATCGGGATGCGCGGTCGCGGCGGCGGGCAGCGCGGCCTGTTGCTGCGCCAGCGCCGGCATCGCGCCTGCGATCAGCGCCATCGCCGCACCTGCCGTAGCGAACCTCAAAGCCATCATTCTCTCCCTGCGCGCACGCCTTTTTGACAGCGGAACCAAGACCGTGCCGGGACGCCCTTGTCAACGTTGACAATGTCCGTGGCGGGTGAGCGTGTGGCCGCCTCCCGCCACCCTCGGCCTGTTCTTCGTCCGAACCCTGTCCACCATCTGCCACCAAGCGCGAATTTCCCGATGGAGATCAGGACCCGAACGGGCATAAGGCAGCGGTATCAGACGCGCCGCCGACGGCGCGGGAACGCAAGGGGAGGACAGGTGGCGGGCGAGGAGCGGATCAGGGTGGTGATCGTCGGGGGCGGCACCGCCGGCTGGATGACCGCCGCGGCGCTTGCGACGCTGGCGCCCGGCGCCGCCGAGGTCCACCTGATCGAATCGGCGGAAATCGGCATCGTCGGTGTCGGCGAGGCGACGCTGCCGCACCTGCGCGCCTTCGTCACCCGGCTCGGCATCGACGAGGCGGCGTTCATGGCGGCGACCCATGCGACGTTCAAGCTCGGCATCGAATTCCGCGACTTCGGCGCGATCGGCGATGCCTATATCCACCCGTTCGGCAGCTATGGCCGGGCGCTCGACGGGGTCGGCTTCCACCATTACTGGCTGCGCCGCCATCATGCCGGCACGGTGCCGCCGATCGGCGACTATTCGACCGCGGTGGCCGCGGCGGCGGCGCTGCGCTTCACCCGGCCGGGTGCCGATCCGCACGATCTCGCCAATGCCTATGGCTATGCCTATCAGTTCGACGCGACGCTGTTCGGCCCCTTCCTGCGCAGCCATGCCGAGGCGCGCGGCGCGAAGCGCACCGAGGGCCGCGTCGTCTCGGTCGAACGCGACGGCGAGAGTGGCGACATCGCCGCGGTGACGCTCGCCGACGGCACACGGATCGCGGGCGACCTGTTCATCGACTGTTCGGGCTTTCGCGCATTGCTGATCGGCGGGACGCTCGACGAGGCGTGGGAGGACTGGTCGCACTGGCTGCCGTGCGATCGTGCGGTCGCCGCGCCCTGCGCCTCGCCCGAAGGCGGGATCGAGCCCTATACCCGCGCCACCGCGATGGCGGCGGGATGGCGCTGGCGCATCCCCCTCACCCACCGCATCGGCAACGGCTATGTCTATGCGAGCGAGTATCTGAGCGAAGGCGCGGCGACCGATGCTTTGGTCGCCGCGATGGAGAGCCCGCCGCTCGCCGAGCCGCGCCACCTGCGCTTCCGCGCCGGGCGGCGGCGGCGCAGCTGGGTCGGCAACGTCGTGTCGATCGGGCTCGCCTCGGGCTTTCTCGAACCGCTCGAATCGACCAGCATCTATCTGGTGCAGATGGCGATCACCCAGTTGATCGAGCATTTCCCGGCGGCGCGGGTCTGCGCCGCCGATCGCGACGGCTTCAACACATTGGTCGATGCGGAATACGACCGGCTGCGCGACTTCCTGATCCTTCATTATCACGCGACGACGCGCGACGATTCGCCGTTCTGGGATCATGTCCGCACGATGACGATCCCCGACAGCCTCACCGCCGCCATGACCCTGTGGCGGCAGACCGGGCAGGTCGCGCGCTACACCCACGGCCTGTTCCTCGAACCGAGCTGGATCGCGGTCTATCTCGGTCAGAACATCGTTCCCGAGGGCTGGGACCCGCGCGCCGACCTGCCCGACGGCGCGTCGCTCGACCGGGCGCTAGCCGCGCTACGTGGCGGCATCGCCGGTGCGGTCGCGGCGATGCCCGATCATGCCGCCTATCTCGGAACCGCGGCGTGAATCGGCGCGAAGCGCTGCACGACATCGTCGTCGTCGGCGGCGGGATCGTCGCGCTGACCGCCGCCATCGCCTTCGCCCGCGCCTTGCCGCGCGCGACCGTCAGCCTCGTCGCGACCAAAGCCGATCCGGCGGCGCTCGCCGACCGGTTGCCGGCGGTGACCCCCGCGGTCGCCGAAATGTTCGAGACGCTCGGCCTCGACGAGGCGGCGCTGGTCGCGGGCGGCGTCGCGACGCACCGGCTGGGCGAACGGTTCGCCTGGGGCGAGCCGGCGTTCACGGTCGGCGAAGGCGACGGCGTCGCCAATCTCGCCGGGGCACCGCCGCACCAGCTGTGGCGCGCGCATGGCGAGGGCGCGTTCGAAACGCTGGTGCCGGCGGCGGTGCTCGCGCAGGCGGAGCGGTTCGCGCCACCCGCGGAGGATCGCGCATCGCTGCTGTCGTCGCTCAATTACACGCTGCGGCTCGACCCTGAGGCGCTGACCCCGGCGCTGCTCGCCGCGATGCGCGCAGCCAGGGTGCGACTGATCGCGCCGACCTCGCTGTCGGTCGAGCGGCAGGCGGGGCAGACCGTCGCCCTGCTGGTCGACGGTGGCACGCGGCTGACCGCGGATCTGTTCATCGACGCGAGCGGACCGGCGGCGTTGCTCGCGGCCGAGGATGCGGCCTGGGTCGACTGGCGCGCGACCCTCCCCGTCGACCGGCTGCTGCTCGCCGCCGCCGCGGCCAGGCCCTCGCCGCTCGACCGCTATGAGGCGGGCAGCCATGGCTGGGGCGCGCGCTGGCCGCTGGCGCGGCGGACGCTCGTCGGCTTCGCCTATGCGCGCGAGACGACCAACGACGCGCGCGCCGCCAAGGAACTGCCCGGCCCGGCGGAGCGGATCGCGCTCCATCCGCGACGGCAGGTCGCGCCGTTCGCCGGCACGGTGCTGGCGATCGGCGATGCCGCCGCGGCGCTCGGGCCGCTCGGCTGGCCCGGCTATACGCTGGCGCTCGCGCAGCTCGAACTCGCGCTGTCGCTGATGCCGGCGCGCACGCCCGAACCCTTGCTGATCGCGGAATACAACCGCCGCGCGACATTGCGCGCCGAGCGCCTGCACGCCTATGCCGCCGCTTTCTACCTCGCGGGAACGGCAAGGCGCGGCGGCTTCTGGCATGCCGCACGCAAGGCCGAGCCGCCCGCCGAGCTCGCCACCGCGCTCGCGCAATTCGGCCAGCGCGGCACGCTGCCGCCGGTCGAGGAGGAGATGGTCGCGCCGGCGCAATGGTGGCAGGCGCTGATCGGACTGGGCGTATCGCCGCAGCGGCGCGATCCGGTCGCGCTGTCGGTGCCGCGGGTCAGCGCCATCGCGGCGATGACGCAGCTGCGGACCGCGATCGCCGCGCTGCCCGCGCAACTGCCCCCCTATCCCGCCTGGCTGGCGCAGGCCGGCGGTGCGCGCAGCCGATGAACCCGCCGATCCGCAGCGTCGTGATCGTCGGCGGCGGCACCGCCGGCTGGATGGCCGCCGCGGCGGCGGCCCGCTTCCTCAACGACGGGCAGCGGACGATCACCCTGATCGAATCGGAGGCGATCGGCACGGTCGGCGTCGGCGAGGCGACGATCCCGCCGATCCGCGGCTTCAACGCGCGGATCGGCCTCGACGAGGCGAGCTTCCTGCGCGCGACCGGCGGCACGCCGAAGCTCGGCATCGAGTTCGTCGGCTGGGGCGCTCTGGACGAGCGCTACATGCACCCCTTCGGCACCGTCGGCCATGAGATCGAGGGGCTCAACTTCCATCAATTGTGGCTGCGCCTGCGCGACCGGGCGGAGATCGGCAGCTACGGCGATTATGCGATCGCCGCGGTGGCGGCGCGGGCCGGACGCTTCGCGCCTCCCGCCGGCGATCCGCGTTCGCCGACCGGGCAGCTCGATTACGCCTATCATTTCGACGCCGGCCTCTATGCCGCGCTGCTGCGCGGTCATGCCGAGGCGCAAGGGGTGACGCGGATCGAGGGCCGGATCACCGGCGTCGAGCGCGACGCGCGCGGCCATGTCGCCGCCGTGCGGCTGGAGGGCGACCGCCGCGTCGCGGGCGAGCTGTTCCTCGACTGCACCGGCTTCCGCAGCCTGCTGCTCGGCGAGACGATGGGCGTCGCCTTCGAGGATTGGTCGCACTGGCTGCCCTGCGATCGCGCCATCGCGCTGCCGACCGCGCGGCAGGGGCCGCTCCTCCCCTACACGCGGGCGACAGCGCATGATGCCGGCTGGCAGTGGCGCATCCCCTTGCAGCACCGCACCGGCAACGGCCATGTCTATGCCAGCGCCTTCACCGACGACGAAACCGCCGAGCGGGTGCTGATGGCGAACCTCGACGCCGCGCCGACCGCCGAACCGCGCCGCCTGTCGTTCCGCGCCGGCCGGCGGACAAAATTGTGGGCGGGCAACGTCGTTGCGCTCGGACTGGCCGGCGGGTTCCTCGAGCCGCTCGAATCGACCAGCATCCACCTGATCCAGGACGGAATTTCGAAGCTGTTCGCGCTTTTCCCGGACCAGGGCTTCGGCACGGTCGAGCGGGACGAATATAACCGGCTCATGGGCGATCAATATGCCGCGATCCGCGACTTCATCATCCTCCATTATGCCGCGACGCGCCGCGACGATACGCCGTTCTGGCGGCATGTCGGCACGATGGCGCTGCCCGAGACGCTGATCCGCAAGCTCGCGCTGTTCCGCGAAAAGGGCCGCATCTTCCGCTACGACGACGAATTGTTCACCGTGCCGAGCTGGGTGGCGGTGCTGCTCGGCCAGGGCATCGTGCCGAGCGGCTACGACCCGATCGTCGATGCGCTCGACGCCGATCGCGTCGCCGGCGCACTGCGGCAGATGCGACGCGGCTATGCGGCGGCGGCAGCGGCGATGCCGGCGCTGGGCTGAAGGGCTCCCGTCGTTTCGCATCGACCACGCCGCCCCCGCCAGCCGCTCCTGTCCAGCCTTCGCCGGCAGTCTTGCGGCTTTTCCCAAATGCCTGCGCAGCCAATCAAAGGTTATAGATAGGTCTGCATCGAGGACATAGACCGTATACGAACGGGAAAGTCCCCTTGCATCCGGCGCAATATAGGCGCTGTTGTCGTCAACATTTGGCGTAGCGGCAAATAATCCAAAGCGGTTCAATTACCGTTCGTTAAGCGGTGCGCCCTCACCTCGCCATGATCGACGAAAGGGGACGCAGGTGGAGCGTTGGGAGGACGGCGACTTCGGCCATGACACGGCGGACGTCGACGACACGCCGGAAGAGACGCAGGCGATCCGCAACGCGGTGGCGCAGGCGCTGGCGCTCGATCGCGAATTGCCGCTCGCCGCAGTGCTCAGCCGGGCGCGGATCGGCCTGTTGCATCGCGACCGGCAGCGGCGCGTCGTCGCGGTCAACGATCGCTTCTGCGAACTGGCGGGGCGGGATGCCGCGGCGCTCTCCGGGCTGGCGGTCGAGGCGTTGCTGCATCCCGACGATCTGTCGATGGTCACCGCCCTCTATGCCCGACATCAGATACGATCGACGCCGTTCGAGGTCGAGGCGCGCTTCGTCCGCCCCGACGGCAGCAGCCTGTGGTGCGACATCAACGTCTCGTTCGTCTGCGACGCCGCCGGCGTCGCGGTATCGACGATCACCATCGCGCAGGACATTTCCGCCCGCCGAGCCGCCGAGGAGCGGATGCGCGAAAGCGAGGAGCATTACCGTCATACCGTCGAACTGAACCCGCAGATCACCTGGACCGCCGGTCCGGGGGGCCAGATCGAATCGGTCAGCTCGCGCTGGGAGACGGTGACCGGCGGCAAGCCGAGCGAGGCGCTCGGTGCGCGCTGGTTGGTCGCGCTCCATCCCGAGGATCGCACGCCGACCGAGGCGGCGTGGCGCAAGGCGATCGCCAGCGGCGCGCCGGTCGACATCGAATATCGCCTCCGCTCGCCCGAGGGCGATTTCCGCTGGTTCCGCAGTCGCGCGGCGGCGCGCTGCGATGCCGCAGGCGCGACGATCCGCTGGTACGGGACGCTCGAGGACATTCACGATCGCAAGCTTGCCGAACGCGCGCTGCGCGACAGCGAGAAGCGTTTCCGCCTTGCCGCCCATGCCGCCGGGCTCGGCATATGGGACTATAACGCTCTGACCGGAACGCGCGAATGGTCGGACGAGCTGAAGGCGATGCTCGGCCTGCCCCTGGAGACGCCGGCGGCAGTGGCGCTCGCGCTCGCCCGCGTCGTCCCCGCCGACCGCCACCGCCTGCAGGCCCTGATCGCCGCCGTCGAGGCGGGCGACGGCAATCACCGGTTCGAGACGACGCTGCGCATCCTGCGCGCCGACACCGGCGCCGAACGCTGGATCAAGACCGGCGGCTGGCGGATCGAGGCGCCGTCGGGGCGGCTCAGCCGGGTGCTCGTCACCACCCGCGACGTGACCGAGGAACGCACCGCACAGGAGCGCATCCGCTTCGCCGCGCATCATGATTCGCTCACCGGCCTGCCCAATCGCGCGACCTTCAACGAGCGGCTCGAAACGGCAATCGCCAACAGCCGGCACCATGGCGGCGGCGTCGCGCTGGTGTTGATCGACGTCGATCACCTCAAGGAAACCAACGATACGGTCGGCCATGATGCGGGCGACGCCGTGCTCCGCGCGCTCGGCGAGCGGGTACATGGCGTCCTGGGCGATGGCTGCATGGTCGCGCGGCTCGGCGGTGACGAATTCGCCGCGGTGATCGAGAGTCCGGGCGAGGCGGCGGCGGAGGTCGCACGGGTGCGCGCCGCGCTCGCCGCGGTCCGCGAGCCATTGTCCTATGACGGCCGCATCCTCGATTGCCAGGCGACCGCGGGCGGATCGCTGTTCCCGGCGCATGGCGCGACCGCGACCGAATTGCTCAAGGCGGCGGACATCGCGCTCTATGCCGCCAAGGCGAACAGCCGCGGCGAGTTGCTGATGTTCGAACCGCCGATGCGCGCCGACCTGCAACGCCGCTCGTCGATGCTGAGCATCGCGCGCGACATCATCCGCGACGATCGCATCCTGCCCTATTACCAGCCCAAGATCGCCTTCGCCTCCGGCACCGTCTGCGGGTTCGAGGCGCTGCTACGCTGGCACCATCCCACCTATGGCGCGCAGCTGCCGGCGACGATCGCCGCCGCGTTCGAGGATTACGATCTGGCGCAGGGGCTGAGCGAACGGATGCTCGGCGCGATCGTCGGTGACATGCGGCGCTGGCTCGATGCCGGGCTCGATTTCGGCCGGATCGCCTTCAATTTGTCGCCCGCCGAGTTCCGCCGCGACGACCTGACCGATCGCATCCTCGGCCGGCTGGCCCGCGCCGGCGTGCCCGCCGACCGGCTCGAACTCGAGGTGACCGAGACCGTGTTCGTCGGGCGCGGCGCCGAATGCGTCGCGACGATGCTCGAGACCTTCCACCGGGCCGGAGTGCATATCGCGCTCGACGATTTCGGTACCGGCTATGCCTCGCTCACCCATCTCAAGGCGTTTCCAGTCGATACGATCAAGATCGACCGCAGCTTCATCAACCATCTCGATCGCGATGCCGGCGATGCGGCGATCGTCGATGCGGTGGTCGCGCTCGGCCACCGGCTCGGCATGACCGTCGTCGCCGAAGGGATCGAGACAGAGGCGCAGGCGCATCATCTGCTCGCGCTCGGCTGCGACATCGGCCAGGGTTTCTGGTTCGGGCATAGCGGCCCGTCGGACACCGTGCCGTCGGTGCTGGCGCGCCGCCATCTAGTGCGCGTAGCGGGCTGAACGGTGGCAGGGCTTCGCAGGCATGACCGCTGCGGAGCCTCTTCCGACATGCCGGACCTGCTCCGGCATCCGCGCTCCCGCGAGAGCGTAAGCCGCTGATTCTGCGACACGGTGGACTCCGGGACACGTCCGGTGTGACGGCGCGATCTTGGTGAGGAGACCGCTGGGCTCCCGCTTGTGCGGGAGCAGTTCGGGCCATCACACATGACGTCCCGAACAGCGGCGGACCCGGGTCGGGACCCGTATCCGCCGCCGCGCCTCAGTTGCGCATGCTGTCGGGGACGATGCCGCCGTTCTCTGCCAGCTTCGCCATCACCGCGCGGTGGAGGGCGATGTTCTGCTCCGCGCTGCCGTCCTCGCCGGCATGGACGCCGAGTTCCTGCGCCAGCTCCTTGCGCGCGGCGAGGCTCGAATCGAGGTCGAGCAGCTTGAGCAGATCGACGATCGACGACTGGTAATTGCCGCCGCCATTGCGCATCGACGCCATCTCCGACAGCACCGCGCCGACATCGACCGGCTGGGCGGCGGGCGACGGCGTCGGGACGGGCGCGGGCTGCGCGTCGGGAGCGGCGGCGGGGGCTGGGGCCGGCGTCGGTTCGGCCTGCGTGGTCTGCGGCGCAGGCGCCTCGCTCTTGTGGTGGAAGATCTTGCCCATGATGTTGCCGAAAATGCTCATCGCACGTCTCCTTCAGATGGATTTCTAGACGGATTTCGGGGTGGGAACGCGCCGGCCGCCGCTTCCGCTCCGTGATCGCAAAGGAACGCCGCGGGAGGCCGATACGTTGGCGGCGGGCAACATGGGAGATGACGATGTTCAAACCAGCCTTGATGATCGTGTCGGCGTCGGCACTGGCATTGGCGGCCTGCGGTCAGAAGACCAGCGACACCGCCGTCGCCAATGACAGCGCGACCTTCGACGCGGGCAATGCCGGCGTCGCCGACACCAATAGCACCGCAATGGCGACACCGGCGGCAGTGACCGGCAGCCAGGCGTTCGTCAACATGGCGGCGGCGAGCGACGCGTTCGAGATCACCACCTCGAAGCTCGCGCTCGACAATGGCGCGTCCGCGGCGGTCAAGAAATACGCCAACCAGATGATCTCGGCGCACACCGCCTCGACCGACAAGCTCAAGGCGACGACGGCGTCGCTGAGCCCGGCGCTCACCCCCGATCCCACGCTCAGCGCGGCGCAGCAGGCGACGGTCGACTCGCTTAAGGGCCTGAAGGGCGCGGCGTTCGATACGGCCTATATCCAGGCGCAGCAGGCGGCGCACCAGCAGACGCTCGACACGCTGAAGGGCTATGCGGCGACCGGAGACGTGGCGGCGCTCAAGACCTTCGCGACCGGCCTGGTGCCGACGGTGGCGGCGCACCTCAACATGGCAAAGGGCCTCAAAGCCTGACGACAGAAAGGGGCGCCGACCGAAGCCGGCGCCCCTTGTCTAACGCCAGGACCCAATGACCGGTCCCGCCGACATCCGACCCGACCCCGGACGGAGCCGAAGCGGGGCGGTGTGGCGCGTATCAGGCCGACGTCTTGCCGCGCAGCGTGTTGAGGATCGCCAGACCGACGACACCGGCAAGTGCGGCGGCGGCGAACGGACGCTCGGTGGCGAACTTGCGCGCCTTGTCGGCGAGCGGCGCCGCGGTCTTGGCGACGGTTTCCTTGGCATCGCCGAAGGTCTTCTGCACCGAGCCGGTCAGCTGGTCGGCCACGCCCGAGGCCTGCGTCTCCTGATCGCCCGTCGCCTTGCCGAAGCCTTCCTTGAGCTTGCCGGTCAGGTCGCCTGCGGTGCCTTCGATCTGATCCTGGTTCATCGTCTCACTCCTCGTTGATGATCATGCCCAACGCGTAACGATCGCAGTGTTTCCGCAGGCGCGAACATGGCGGATCAGCGCGGGTGGCGGCGGGCGAGCGCGATCCCGGCGAGGTTCTTGGCGCGGGGGACGTAGCGCAGGTGGACCCGTCCGATCCCGGCGGTGGCGGCGCGGAAGGCGGCGAGATGCGGCTGCATCGCTGCGTTGCGGCATCGCCAGCGGCCGAGCGCCTGTTCGACGACGGTACGCGAATCGCCGAGGAACAGCGCTTCGTCCGCCCCCGCGGCACGGGCGAGATCGGCGGCGGCGAGCAGCGCGAGCCATTCCGCGGTGCAGCTGTCGCCGGGGCCGAGATCGTCGCGGAGATGCACTTCGCCGCCGACCACCACCGCGGTCTCCATGCCGCCGGGGCCGGGGCGCAGCCCGCCGTCGAAATAGAGCGTCATCCGATCCACGCCGCATCGCTTCGCCGAGCCGCGGGGCAAAGGCAAGCGATGCGACGCTTGCCCGATCTGATGCGTTGCACCGCAATGCGCTCCCCTCCCCCGACGACTCCCGATGGCCGCTATATCGTCGTGCGCGGCCGCCTGTGGCGCCGGGCCGACCCGTCGCTGCCGCCCGAACGGCGCGAGGCGCTCGTCCACGCGTTGATGCAGGCGCGGCGCGCGGTCGGCGGCGCGCGCCGCGCCGGTGATGCCGAGGCGGAACAGGCCGCGCATGCCGGGGTCGATGCCGCCAAACATGCACTCGGCGAGCGCGGGCCGGTCTGGTGGCACGACGGGACACCCGATCTCAACCGGCATATGGCGAAGAACACGCCCTATGCCGACTGGTTCGCGGCACTGGCATGAGCGCCGCCCGTCCCGCCCGGCCGTGGCTGCCGCGCCGCGTCATCGTCACCCGCTCGGCATTGGCGTTCGACCATGGCCGCGCCATCGCCGAGCGCGCCGAAGCGCTCGGCATCCCGGTCGAGCGGCTGCCCGCCGACCGGCTCGCGCTCGGCCTGCCCGACGATCCCGCCGCCGCCTATGCCGCGGCGAAGAAGACATTGGCGGTGGTGGTCGCACCGCCGGGCAAGCTCAGGTTCCAGCCGATCGCGCCCTCGGCGGACTGGCGCGTCGACCTCGCCGAAGGCTGCCCGGCGCATTGCAGCTATTGCTATCTCGCGGGGTCGCTCAAGGGGCCGCCGATCACCCGTGCCTATGCCAATCTGCCCGATATCATCGCCGCGCTGCCGCGCTATCTCGGCGAGGGCACGATCACCTCGCGCTCGCGCGCCCGCGCCGACGAGGGCACGACGTATGAGGCGAGCTGCTACACCGATCCGCTCGCGCTCGAACATCTCACCGGCTCGCTGTCGGCGCTGATCGCCGCCTTCGGGCGCTGGCAGGCGCCGGTGCAGCTGCGCTTTACCACCAAGTTCGACGCGGTCGCGCCGCTGCTCGACCTCGATCATCAGGGGCGGACGCGGATGCGCGCCTCGATCAACCCGGCGCCCTATGCGCGGTTCGAAGGCGGCACGAGCCCGGTCGCCGCGCGGCTCGCCGCGCTCGCCGCGATGGCGCGGGCGGGCTATCCGGTCGGGCTGACGATCGCGCCGATCATCGCCGCGGCGGGCTGGGAACAGGCCTATGGCACGTTGCTCGCCGAGGCGGGGGCGGCGCTGGCGGACGTCGAGGATTGCACGATCGAGCTGATCACCCACCGCTATACGCCGGGATCGAAGGCGGTGCTGGAGAGCTGGTATCCCGGATCGAAGCTCGACATGGGCGCCGCCGGGCGGGTCGAGAAGCGGACCAAGTTCGGCTCGGTCAAATATGTCTATGACGCGGCGACGATGGCGGCGCTGCGCAGCTTCTTCACCGCGGAGGTTGCGCGATGGCTGCCTAAGGCGCGGGTGCTGTACTGGACATGAGAGGGCGGGAACGGCGGTCGCAGCGGCTGCGCAAATGCGGTCATCGTAGACTGACGAACGACAGCAGCGCACCTGCGGCAGTCCCGCCCTTCGACAGGCTCAGGGCTGACGGATACGAGGGATTCCGCCCCTCCCCGTTCGTGCTGAGCCTGTCGAAACACGCGCTGCCGCAAGCGCACTGCCCGATCGAGCCCCCGCTCACACCGACCGCAACGCCCGCGCCGGCCGGACGCTGAGGATCGGCCACGCGCCTGCCAGCCCGACACCCAGCGTCACGCCCAGCCCGGCGAGCA
Organism: Sphingomonas sp. RIT328; assembly: GCF_000632225.1. Lineage (GTDB taxonomy): Bacteria > Pseudomonadota > Alphaproteobacteria > Sphingomonadales > Sphingomonadaceae > Sphingomonas > Sphingomonas kyungheensis. The sequence continues at coordinate 4,444 of NZ_JFYV01000012.1, read as the reverse complement.
ACGTCACCGCCACCGCGACCGGATCGGGCGACCAGGCGAAGGTGAAGATCCGCACCACGACATACCATGCCCCGCCGAGACCGAGCGCCAGCGCGACCAAGGTCACCAGCGCGCCGAGCAAAGCATATTCGAGCGCCTGCGCCGCGAGCAATTGCGCCCGCGTCGCGCCGAGCGTGCGCAGGATCACCGCGTCATAGGTGCGCGCCTCGCGCGCGGCGGCGATCGCGCCGATCAGCACCGCGATCCCCGCCGCCACCGCGACTCCCGCCGCCGCCGCGATCGCCGCGGCGACCTGTCCGACGAGGTCGCGCACCTGCCCGAGCACGCCGCGCACCTCGATCACCGACACCGAGGGGAATGGCGCGAGCAGCGCGCGTGTCACCCGTCCCTCGCTGCCGCGCGGCAGGTCGATCGTCGCGGCGAGATTGTGCGGCGCATCGGCGAGCGCATCGGGCGAGAAGACGAGGACGAAATTGAACCCCAACGTGTCCCACTGGATGCGGCGCAGCGAGGCGATGCGCGCGGTGCGCTCGACGCCGAGCAGGCTGACGGTGAGCGGATCGCCGACATGCAGGTCGAGCGCCTGCGCCAGCCGCTCGTCGATCGAGACGAGCGGCGGCCCGGCATAGTCGCGCGGCCACCAGCGGCCGGCGGCGAGCGTGCTGCCTTCGGGGATGGTCTCCGCATAGGTCAGGCCGCGCTCGCCGCGCAGCGCCCAGGCGCCCTCGGGCAGCGTCTTGAGATCGGCGACGCGGATATTGCGATAGCCAGTGATCGTGCCGCGCAGGATCGGCACGGTGCGGATCTGCGCCGCCGGCACCGCGGCGGTGACGATGCGGCGGAACTCGGCCTCGCGCGGGCGGGGCACGTCGAGCGCGAACAAGGCGGGCGCGCGCTGCGGCACGTTGGTGGCGATATTGGCGTCGATGCTCGTGCGGATCGCGGCGAGCAGCACGAACAGCGTCAGGCCGAGCCCGAGCGCGACGACCAGCGCCTCGGTCCGTGCCCCCGGCCGGTGCAGCGCGGCGATGGCGAGGCGGAGCAGCGGACGGCGCGGCCGCGGCAGCCGGATCGCGCCGAAGCGCACCAGACGGCCGAGCCCGAACAAGAGCAGCAACGCCGCCGCCACCGCGGCGAGAAAGCCGGCGGCGATGCCGGGCTGTGCCGCGGTGCCGATCGCCAGTGCGAGCGCCGCTCCACCGGCGGCGAGCGCGACGATCCGCCCCCGCCACGAACTCGCCCGCATCGGCGCGAGCGCTCCGCGCAGCAATCCCGCCGCCGGCGTCGCCCCCGCCGCGGCGAGCGGCGGCGCGGCGAAGGCGAGCGCGATCAGCGCGCCGTACAGCGCCGCGCGGAGCAGCGGCCACGGCTCGGGGCTGAGCGTCGGCAGCACCGGCAGCGCGCCGGCGAGCAGGCGGCCGAGCAGCGGCACCGCGGCGCTACCGATCGCCAGCCCCGCGACGATGCCGGCCAGCGCCGCGGCGCCGACCTCGATGGCATAGACGCGCGCGACATCGGCGCGGGTCGCACCGAGCACCTTGAGCGTCGCGATCGCGCCGCGCCGCGCGGTGAGGAACGAATCGACGCCGTTGCCGACGCCGATCCCGGCGATCGCCAGCGCGGCGAGCCCGACCAGGGTGAGGAACTCGCCCATCCGGTCGACGAACCGCGACGCTCCCGGCGCGGCACGCTCGCGCGTCTTACTCTCCCACCCCGCGGTGGCGAAGCGGCTGGTGAATTGCGTCGCAATCCGCGCCGGATCGTCGCCCGCCGGCAGGCGCAGGCGATAGCGCGTCTCGTACAGGCTGCCCGGCTGGACCAGCCCGGTCCTGCCCAGATCGACGCGCGCGATCAGCACCACCGGGCCGAGCGTGAAGCCCTCGCCGAGCCGATCGGGCTCGTCGGCGATGACACCGCCGACGCGAAACCGTGCCGTACCGATCGTCAGCATCGCGCCGGCACGCAACCGCAAGCGCTCGGCCAGCGCGGGGGCGATCCACGCCTGTCCCGGCGGCGGCGTGGCGACGTGGCGGCCGTCGGCGAGAGAAACGCGGCCGTAGAGCGGATAGGCGGCATCGACCGCCTTGAGCTGGATCGGCGCCGAGGCGTCGCCGGCGATCGCATTGGCCTGCATCCGCACCGTCGTCGAGACGGTGCCCAGCCGCGCCAGCGCGGCACGCTCGGCGGCACTGGCCTCGCGCTGCGACACGGACAATTCGACGTCGCCGCCGAGGATCACCGCGCCGCGCGCGGCGAGCTCGCGCGCCACCGCATCGGCGAGCCCGCCGATCGCGGCGAGCGCGGCGACACCGAGCAGCAGGCAGACGACGAGGAGCCGCAATCCGCGGAACCGCCAGTCGAGCTCGCGCCGCGCCAGCCGCCAGGCGAGCGACCAGCCGCTCACCCGATCCGCCCGTCGGCAAGCGTGACGATCCGGTCGCACCGTTCGGCGAGGCGGCGATCATGGGTGATCACCACCAACGTCGCGCCGAGCACGGCCCGCCGGTCGAACAGCAGGTCCATGATCGCGCTGCCGGTCTGCGTATCGAGGTTGCCGGTCGGTTCGTCGGCGAAGACCAACGGTGGCCGCGGCCCGAGTGCGCGGGCGATGGCGACGCGCTGCTGCTCGCCGCCGGAGAGTTGCGCGGGATAATGGTCGAGCCGGTGGCCGAGGCCGACCGCCTCCAGCTCGGCGGCGGCACGCGGCCAGGCACCGGCGACGCCGGCCAGCTCCATCGGCACCGCGACATTCTCGCGCGCGGTCATCGTCGGCAGCAGGTGGAAGGCCTGCAGGACGATGCCGATCCGGCCGCGGCGCGCCCGCGCCAGCGCATCCTCGTCGAGCGTGCCGAAATCCTGCCCGGCGACACGTACGCTGCCGCCGCTCGCCCGTTCGAGCCCCGCCAGCACCGCCATCAGCGACGACTTGCCGGAGCCCGACGCACCGAGCAGCGCGACGCTCTCGCCGGCGGCGACCGACAGGTCGATGCCGCGCAGGATCGCGGTCTCGCCGAGGCGAAGCGTGACATCGCGCGCCTCGATCACCATAGACGTCATGTTCATATCGGGAGACCAAGGCCTTGCAGGGGCGGACAAAACGCTATGCGGCAGCGACGCTGCTCGGCCAAGCCCTGATCCTTGCCGGCTGCGACCGGCAGGCGGCGGCGCCCGATCCGGCGCCGAGCCCCGCCGCCACACCCGTCGCGGTCGCGCGGCCGGTCGGTCCGGAACGGCTGATCCTCGCCTTCGGTGACAGCCTTTACGCCGGCTACGGGCTCGACCGCGGGCAAAGCCTGCCCGACGCGATCGAGGCGCGGCTGCGGCGGCAGGGGATCAACGCGACGATCGTCAACGCCGGCGTCTCGGGCGACACCACCGCCGCGGGGCGGCAGCGGCTCGGCTTCGTGCTCGACAATCTGCCGCGCCCGCCCGACCTCGTCCTGCTCGGGCTCGGCGGCAATGACGTGCTGCGGCAATTGCCCGCCGCGGAGACTCGCGCCAACATGACCGCGATGCTCGACGCGTTGCACCGCCGCAAGCTGCCGGTGGTGCTGACCGGGATGAAGGCGCCGCCCAATCTCGGCCGCGCCTATGTCACCGCGTTCGACGGCATCTGGCCGGATCTCGCCAAGCGCGACTCCGCCGGCCTCTATCCGTTCGTGCTCGACGGGGTAATCGGCGATCCGGCGCTGATGCAGGCGGACCGCGTCCATCCCAATGCCGCCGGCGTCGCACGCATCGCCGACCGGCTGACCCCGCTGGTCGCCGCCGGCCTCAAACCGGCCGCCTGACGGAACGCCCGCGCCGCTGCCGCGCTGTAGCGGCGAGTTTCTTCTGGAAGGATCGATCGATGGCCGACAGCCGCACCGCCACCTTGTACCGCATGGTCCTGCCCGACCACACCTGCCCGTTCGGCGTCCGCGCCAAGCAGATCCTGCAATCCGAAGGCTTCACCGTCGATGATCGCATCCTGCGTTCGCGCGAGGAGGTCGACGCGTTCAAGGCGGAGCATGACGTCGCGACGACGCCGCAGATCTTCATCGATGACGAGCGGATCGGCGGGAGTGACGATCTCGAGCGGTATCTGGCGAAGTAACGATTGTGTAGCTGCCGGGGCGATGGCGTCCCGGCAGCTTAGATACGCCGACGAATGGCTTCGGCAGCGACAAAGGCGATGATGTTTCGTCCGGCTGGCCTTAAAAGATAGTCGTGACTTTTGCCGGAGGCGCGCCGTCAAAATCGCCAGTATTCCCGCGCAGGCGGGAATCCAGTGGCCAAGCAGATGAACGGCCGTCGCATCAAGAAAACTGGACCCCGCTTTCGCGGGGGTACGGCCCCTGTATGTGAGCGTCCCGAGCGCATTCGAGATCTCGATCTTGAAGGCCGAGAACGCAAGAAGGCGGGCGTGGCCTTGCATGACTACGCCCCCCCCACACCTCCATCC
>NZ_JFYV01000011.1 GCF_000632225.1 Sphingomonas sp. RIT328 | reverse complement strand
GTCGGTGCGGACGCGGGTGAAGGCGCAGGCGAGGGCGCGGCGGCGGCGGTGGCGATCGGCGCGGGCGGATCGTCCCCGCGCACGGCCGCGGCCAGCGCCTCGGCGAGCAGCGGCGTCGCCGGGATGATCGGAATCGCCGCATCGGTGGCGGCGGCGTGCGGGCGGCGGGGTCGGCGGGCGCGCGCCGCGACCGTATCGACCGCCGTCGTCGCGGGCGATTCCGGTTCGGCCGCGGGGGTCGCCGGCACGTCGATGACGCGGTGCGGCGGCGTCGGCGCATCGCTGCTGCCGTGATGACCGACGACGAAGCCGACCCCCGCGGTCGCCGCGATGCCGAGCGACACCGCCACCGAGGTCGAGGCGCGGCGCGACGTCTTGATCCGCTGCAAGGTCGGCAGATCCGCCTCTTCGGCGGGCGGCGCCGGGCGGGACCCGTCGCGGCCGAGACCGAGGATCGCGTCGATGCTCGCGTCGAGCCGCTTGTCGTTGAAGCCGGATGACATCAGCCGTGCTGCGCCAGCGGCGGGGCGTCGGTGGCATCCTCCGCGGGGAGCATCAGTTCGGGCAGCAGCGTCGTGTGCAGCATCCAGCGCTCGTCTCCCTCGATGCCGATCGCGGTCAGCTGGTTGGTGCGATAGGCGCCGGTATCGATGCCGATCCGGTTGTTGCGCACCACCGGACGATGTTCCGACACGGTATGGCCGTGGACGACAATCATGCCGTGCGGGCGATCCGAATCGAGGAAGTCGTCGGTGATCCACAGCATGTCCTCCGCCTTCTGGCGGCGCAGCGACACGCCGGGGCGGATGCCGGCATGGACGAACAGATAGGCGCCGTGGCGATGATAGAGCGGCAGGCGCGCGAGCCACTGGATCGCCTCCTCGCCGACGGTCGCGGCGGCGGTGCGCAGCTTGTCCATCGTCGGCGGGCCGTCGAGCACCGCATCCTCGACGCCCCAGCTCAGCAAGGTCTCGCGCCCGCCGAACTTGAGCCACTGGCGATAGGCGTACAGGCTGCCACCGAGCGCATCCGCCATCATCTCCTCGTGATTGCCCTTGAGGACGATGAAACGATCGGTTGCGGCAGTAAGGTTCATGCAGCCGCGCACCATCTTCGCCGAATCGGGACCGCGGTCGACGATGTCGCCGAGCAGGATCATCCGCGTCGGCACCGCCGTGCGGCTCGCCTGGTCGCGCTCGATGATGTTCATCAGCCGGCGGAACAGGTCGTAGCGGCCGTGGACGTCGCCGATCGCATAGACCCGGGTCACATCATCGCCGTCGGGGCCGGGGTCAGCGGGCATCGCGCCTCCGTAGATCGAGCGACAGCGACAGGCCGGCCGAGGCCGCCGCCGCGCCGCGCGACAGGCCGACGGTGGCGAAGCCGGTGGCGCGCAGCGGCGTGCCGCGCAGCCGCGTCGAGGCGCCGGCGAACAGCTCGTGCGCATCGTCGACCAGCCGCGTCGCGGCGCGCGAATAATGATAGGAGGCGAGCAGGAAGCTGTTGCTGTCGAGCGCATAGGAGGCGCCCGCCGAGGCCGCCGGTCCGTCGCGCAGCCGGTAGAGCGCGGTATCGCCGAGGAAGCGATAGCTGAACGCCGCAAACGGCGTCACCTTGCCGATCGGATAGGAGACGTCGACGCCGGCGGCATAATCATTCTCGCCGCTCGACAGGCGGCTGCTCGCGGTCGCGGTGTTGATCTTGGCGCGGCCGGAGAGCTGCACCTCGAGCGGGGTCGAATCGGAGATGATCGTATAGCTCGCGCCGAGCGTCAGATCGCCGAAGCCCTGGTTGGTGCGGCGGACCGGCGCGGTATCGGGGGCGACGAGGATCGGTGTCGAATCGATCCCGGTGAAGATCGTCGAGCGGCTGCGGATGCGCATCCACGGCAGCGAGGCGGACAGCGTCCAGTCGCCGACCCGCAGCCGCGCGCCGAGCGCCGAACTCCAGATCGAGGTGGTCGAGCCGGTGCCGAACTTGCCCTGCGCGTAGATCGTGCCGAGCGAGAGGTCGGCGGTGGTGTCGTCGGCGCGCATCCGCTCCATCGCCTGCGGCACGCTGCTCGGCGACACGGTCGAGGTGCCGCTCGACGGGGACAGAGGCGCGGCGACGTCGAAGCGGATCGGCTGCGCCGTGACGCCCGCCCGTCCGTCCTGTGCCGCTGCCGCCTGGCTCGCCGCGAGTGCGGCGATGGCGGAGCCCAAGCGTATCGCCCGCTGCCTCATATCGATCTCCCTGTCCGGGAGACGTATCATGAATCGGTTATGGTTAATCGATAATTTGCGTTGTTCCGGAGGATATTAGCCGATCTGCGTCTCCGCTCGGCGCAGCATCGCGTCGGCGAGCGCCTGGACCCGCGCGAAGGCCGCCTCCGCCCCGGCGACGACGCGCGCCTCGCCCGCCGCGTCGAGCGGCACCGCGTCGAGCGCGGCGGTGAAGGCGCGCCAATAGGCGGCGGGCCCCGCCGCCGCCGGGGCGAGATGGCGCGCGCCGAACGTATCGGACAGGCCGAGCCGCGCCGCCGCCTTGCGCAGCAGCGCCGCCCCCATCCGCGATCCTTCCGCGACATAGAGCCAGCCGAGCGCGGTGGCGGGATCGACGGTCCCTGCCGCGGGGAAGAGCGGCGCCGCGCCGTCGGGCAGCGCGCTGTCGAGGTCGGCGAGGTCCTGACGCAGCGCAGGCAGGTGGCGTCGCTCGGCGAGACCGGGCAGCCAGGCCTGTACCGCCGGATCGGTATAGAGCGCGTCGATGTCGCGATGGAACAGCCACTGCATCGTGGCGAAGCGCGCATAGGCCGCGCGCGTCGCGAAGCTGCCGACCCCCGATACGGTGGTATCGAGCCACTGGTGCGTCGCCTCGGTCAGCGCCTTGAGCCGCCTGGCGCGGCCGGGGGCGGGTTCGGTCATCATCGTCTCCGTCAGGAAGAGGGGGGCGTCGTCGAGACGGGCAGCTCGATCGTGCACAACAGTCCGTCCGTCTCAAGCACGAAGCGGGTCTCGGCGTCGAGCTGATAGGGCAGGGCGCGTTCGATCAGGTCGCGGCCCTGGCCGCTGCCCTGCGCGGTGGCGGAAGGGTCGGCGGGCATCACCACCGCCGACTCGCGCCAGACGATCGACAGGCGCGGCGCGCCGTCGGCAGCGGTGACGAGCGACCAGCGCACGGTGAGATGCGCCTGCGGCTGGCCGAGCGCGCCATATTTGACCGCATTGGTGGCGAGCTCGTGCAGCGCCATCGCGACCATCTGCACCGATGACGAGCGCAGCCGGATGCCGGCGGGACCGTCGAGCACGATCCGGTCGGAGACGCCGGCGATCACCGACAATTCGCCGCGCAGCAGTTCGTCGAAACACACCCGGTCGACATCCTGCAGCCGCGACAGCAGTTTCTGGACACGCGCCAGCGCATCGAGCCGGTCGATGAAGCGCGCGCGAAAATCGGGCAGGTCGCGGCTCGACCGCGCGGTGCGATCGGCGATCGAGCGGACGAGGTTGATCAGGTTGCGCGTGCGATGCTGCAATTCGGCGACGAGCATCTCGAGCCGTTCCGAATTGGTGATCGCATCGGTGACGTCGACGCTGATCCCGCCGATCCGCTCGACCAGCTCGCCGCCGCTGCTCAGCGCGAAGACGGTGTCGTGGATCCAGCGCAACTCGCCGTCGGGGCGGCGGATGCGATAGGTGCAGGTGCGCTGCTCGCCCGCCGTCGCGCGGCGGATCGCCTCGAATGCGACCGCGCGATCCTCGGCGACGACCAACGTCGACCAGGGCGGGGCCTCCTCGCCGCCCGGCGGCAGGCCGTAGAGCGGGGCGAAGGCGGCACTGGCATATTCGAGCCGCAGCGTCGTCGCCTCCCGCACCCACAATGCGTTGGACGAGGCATCGCCGAACTGGCGGAAGCGCGTCTCGCTCTCCTGCAAGGCCCGTTCGATCGACAGCCGCTGGGTGAGATCGACGGTGACGACGAGCAGATGACCGGGCCGGTCGTGGACGTCCGCCATCGGCGTGACGGTGCTGTTCGCCCAGATCAGCTCACCGTTCGGGCGGACATAGCGTTTGTCGAGCACCGCGGGTTGCCGTGCGGTGATCGCATGGGCGAGCGCGCGGCGTGAGGCCGGCAGATCGTCCGGATGGGTGACGTCGACTACGGTGCAGCCGAGCAGATCGGTTTCGCTGCGGCCGAGGATCCGGCACAGTTCCTGATTGACGCTCAGGAAGGCGCCGTCGGACCCGATCACCGACAGGCCGACCGAGGCATAAGCGAAGATCGCATCGAGCCGCGTCGCATGGTCCGCCGCGCGCAAGGCTTCGGCCCGCTGCGCGGTGACGTCGCGCTGCACCGACAGCCAGGCGGTGATCGTGCCGGCGGCGTCGCGGATCGGGTCGATCGTCCAGTCGACGACATAGCGGCTGCCGTCCTTGCGATAATTGACGCCTTCGCCCTTGAAGCTCGCCCCGGCGACGAGCGCGGCGCGGATCTCGGCGAGCACCGCGCGATCGGTGTCGGCGCCTTGCAGCAGCCGCGGCGTCGCCCCGATCAGCTCGTCGTCGGCATAACCGCTCAGCACTTGCATCGCCGGATTGGCGTAGAGGATCGTCGGGCCGGGCGATTCGATACGGGCGTCGGTGATCAGGATCGCATGCGTGGCGGCGGCGAGCGCCGCCCAGGCATCGGGCGGTCCAAAGGCGGAAATGGCGCGTTGGTCGTTGATCTTTCGGCCTTTCCTTCGAAGGCACCCGCCTTAGCCACGCCACGCCGGCGAATCCAGTTCACCGCGGCGTCCGCCGGTCCCGGTGAAAGCGCTTGACGGATCGATGCGGGAATAGCGTTTAGTCGCGGCATGACGCTCCAACTGCTTCTGGTCGAAGACGATGCCGCTTATGCCGCGGCGCTGGCCGACGAACTGCGCGGCATCGGCCATACGGTGACGGTCGCCGGCGACGGCCGCGCGGCGCTGACCGCGATGAACGAGGCGGCGTTCGATGCGGTGATCCTCGACCGGATGATGCCGCGGCTCGACGGCATGTCGGTGTTGCAGACGCTGCGCAGCGGCGGGATGACGCTGCCGGTGATCATGCTCACCGCGCTGTCGGCGTCGCAGGACAAGGTCGAGGGGCTGGAGGCGGGCGCCGACGATTATGTCGTCAAGCCGGTCGCGGCGTCGGAACTGCAGGCACGGCTGACCGCGATCCTGCGCGGGCGCGGCTGGACCGCGTCGAGCGCCGACACGTTGCAGGCGGGCGATATCGTCGTCAGCCCGACGACGTTCCGGGCATGGCGCCGCGGCCGGCCGATCGACCTCGCCAAGCTCGAACTCAAGCTGCTGATCGAGCTGGTGCGCAACGCCGATGCGGTGCTGACCCGCGCGATGCTGATCGAGCGAGTCTGGGGCTATGACTTCATGCCCGACACCAATCTGGTCGACGTCCATATCCGCCGGTTGCGCCGCAAGCTGACCGAGGGCGGCGACGACGATCCGATCCAGACGCTGCGCGGCATCGGCTATATGCTGCGCGGATGAAGCCCGGCCTGCGGTCGCTGACGGTCGGCTTCCTCGCCGCCTTCCTCGTCGCGACGGCGGGGACCGGTTATGCGACCTATCGGCTGACGATCGGCACGATCACCGATCTGGTCGATCGCCGGATCGAGAACGTCAGCGCGCTCGTCGCCGCCGACGGCGCGCGGGACGGCGCACCGGTGCTGCTCGCGCGGATCGATGCGCTCGCCGGGCGGCGCGATACCGGCGATATCGGTTTCCAGCTGACCGATGCGGCGGGGCGGCGGCTCGGCGGCAACGTCACGCTGACCCGGCGGTTCTCGCCCGGCTACAGCGACGTGCGGCGGCTCGACCGGATCCAGGGGCTGACCGCGGGGCGCGCCTTCACCCGCCGGGTCGGCGACGGGCTGACGCTGACCACCATCGCCGAAACCGAACCGTTCGACGGCTATGGCGGCGTGAGGCTGCGCATCTATCTGTTCGGCTACGGGCTGATCCTCGTCGTCGTGCTGGGCGGGCTGATCGTCTTCGGCCGGACGATCGCGCGGCGCTTTGCGGCGACGCGGCGGACGGTGGAGGCGATCATCGCCGGCGACATGCAGCGGCGGGTGCCGGTGACGGGGGCGCAGGACGAGTTCGATTCGCAGGCGCAGGCGTTCAACCGGATGCTCGATCGCATCGCCGAGCTGATGGCGGGGCTGCGCAACGTCTCGAACGACGTCGCGCACGACCTGCGGACGCCGCTCGCGCGGCTGCGCAGCCGGCTGACGACGATCGCGGCGGGCGCCGCGCCGGAGACGGCGGTGGCGATCGACCAGGCGATCGGCGAATGCGATTCGCTGCTCGCGATGGTGGCGGCGATGCTGCGGATCGCGGAGATCGAGACGGGACGGCGCACCGCCGGCTTCGCCGCCACCGACCTGACGATGCTGATCGGCGAGATCGGCGAGACGCTCGCGCCGGTGGCGGAGGAGAGCGGGCATCGGCTGGTCGTCGAAACCGCGCGCCCGGCGTGGATCGTCGGTGATGCGCGGCTGATCGAACAGGCGCTGATCAACGGCGTCGAAAACGCGCTGCGGCACACGCCGGCCGGGTCTCGGATCGTGATGGGGACCGCGATCGTCGGCGATCGCGCCGTGGTGCGGATCGCCGACGATGGGCCGGGGATACCGGCGGAGCAGCGCGCGCTGGCGCTGCGGCGGTTCGGGCGGCTCGAAGCGAGCCGCCAGCGGCCCGGCCACGGCCTGGGCCTGCCGCTGATCGCCGCGATCATGCGGCTGCACGGCGGCGAATTGCACCTCGCGGATGGCGAGCCCGGGCTGGTGCTCGGGCTCGCCTTTCCGCGCGATGCGGACGATCAGAAGCGGACGGTCGCTTCGAGGCCGTAGGTGCGCGGCGGGTTGAAGTTGGCATAATCGCCGAGGATGCCGCCATAGTTGGTCGAGACGAGCTGGCCGTTGGCGCCGTAATTGTACACCGGCGACGAATTGGCCGACGAACGCCGGTAGATGTAGGTCGTGTCGAGCAGATTGCGCACCCAGAAGGCGAACGTCACCTTGTTGTGATCCGACACCGCGATATCGGCGAGCGACAGACGGCCGTTCATGATGAAGCTGGCGTCGGTCTTGGTCGGTTCGAGCTGGAAGCTGTACTGGCTGCTCGCATAATTGCCGTCGAGGTGGAAGCGGACGGTGGCGTCGCCGTTGCCGACCGGCACCTTATAGTCGATCGCACCCGACGCGGCGTTGCGCGGCGTGTAGACGATGTAGAGCTGCTGCGCCGGCGCGCCGGGGGTCAGAGGGTTCACCGCCGACGGTGCCTTCCAATAGGTATAGGCGTAGGACCCGGTCAGCGTCAGGCCATCGACTGGTGCCACGGTCAGGTCGGCCTCGATGCCGCGGATCTTGCTCTTGCCGGCGTTGATCGTCTGTTCGATGTGGGTGCCCAGCGTCGGGCTCGAGCCGTTGGTGTCGTAATAGTCGAAGTCGAACTGCGTGCCCGACCGGTTCATGATGTAGCCCGCCAGGTTCAGGCGCGCCTTGTGGTTCCAGAAGTCCATCTTGGAGCCGATCTCATACGACTTGACCGCTTCCGGACCGAAGGCGTTGAACGCGAGCGAGCGGTCGTTGGCGCCGCCGGCGCGGAAGCCGGTGGCATATTTGGCGTAGAGGTGGACGTCCGGCGTCGCATCGAACGCGACGTTGACCATCGGGTCGAAGCGGCTGATGCTGTTGCGGAACCCGAACGGCGACACCGTGCCCGGGGTGGCCAGGTCGGCACGGTTGTTGACGACGTAGAGCGTGCCGTGGCGCTTGTCCTTGGTCCAGCGACCGCCGAGCGTGACGTGCAGCACGTCGTCGAGCGCCGCCGGCGTGAAGGTCAGATTGCCGAACAGCGAGTAATTGTGATCGCTCGCCTGGCTGGCGCGGGTGATGAACTGGCAGCTGTTGGCGAATTGCGGCACCGTCGTCGCAAGCGTGTTGTTGCACGACGGATCATACTGCTGATAGCCCGAATTGCTGCTGCTGATCGCATTGGCATTGCCGGGGATCGGACTGCGGATGGTATAGGCCGTGCCGTTGGTGTTCCACAGGTTGCTGAGCGGCGTCGCGGCATATTCGGTCGCATGTTCGGTGTAATAATACGCACCGACGACGTAATCGAGCTGCGGCACGCTGCCGACCGCCTGCAATTCCTGGCTGAACTGGTGCTGGCGCAGGAACGACAGGCTGTAGCGGCTGAACGCCGAGCTCGGCGTGAACGTCTGACGCTCCGGACCACCCGAATTGTCCCACTGGTCGGTGCTGACGCCGCGCCATGCGGTGATCGAGCGCAGCTCGACCGCCGGGGCGACGCTGTAGCGCAGGTTTGACGAGACGCCGTGCGTGATGTCGACGCTGGGCTGCTGCGGCACGCCGACGTCGGCGACCGTCTGGCGATCGGGGTGGACGCCGACCAGCGGCGCCTTGGGCGCGATGCAGACGGGCTTGGTGTTGCCCGCAGCAATGGTGCCGCCGCACGGGGTGGTCGTGCCCGGCAGGACCAGCGACAGGCCGTTGTACGCGCCGACGGTATAGTTGTTGGGATTGTAGCTGATCAGCTGGCTGTACTGCGGCGTGTTCTCGTCCTTCGCATAATCATAGGCGAAGTCGGCGGTGAGGCCGTCGACCGGCTTCCAGCGCGCGGCGATGCGGCCGCCCTTGCGATCGTAATAGTTCCAGCCGGTCGAACCGGTGAGCGGATCCTTCACGGTCGGGTCCTGATGCTGGATGACGCCGTCCAGCTTCAGCGCGATATTGGCGAAGGACGGCAGGTCGAGGTGCGCGTCGGTATTGTAGCTGCCGTAATTGCCGACGCCGCCGGTGACGCGGCCACCGAACTGGCCGGTCGGCGCCTTAGAGACGAGCGACAGCGCGCCGCCTTCGGTGTTGCGGCCGAACAGCGTGCCCTGCGGGCCCTTCAGCACCTCGATCCGCTCGATGTCGAACAGCGCCGCGTTGAGGCCCTGCGTCTTACCCAGCGCGACGCCATCGATATAGACGCCGACACCGCCGTCGCGGGCGGTCTGGTTCTGGTCGTAGGGGACGATGCCGCGGATACCGATGGTCAGCGCCGACTGGCGCGCTTCGAAGGTCGCGACGCGCAGCGACGGAATGGTGCCGTCGGCGAGGTTGAACAGGCTGAGGACGTGGCGGTCCTGCAGGCCCTGCGTGGTGAGCACGCTGATCGAGATCGGCGTCTTCTGCAAATTGGTCTCGCGCCGCGTCGCGGTGACGACGATGTCCTGCAACTGGCCGCCGCCGGTGTCCGGATCGGGATCGGCGACGACGCTGGGCGCCGCGGCGGGATCGCCCGCGGTGGTCGACTGCGTCTGCGCCAGCGCGGGTGCGGTGCCGCCGAGCACCAGCAATGCGGCCCCGGTCAGCAGATAGCTACGGGCGTGGGTAACCTTGGACATGCGACGTCCCCCTGATCTCGTTTGTTGGATGATCCGGGCCGTTAGAGCTGTCCTGCGTAGTCTCCGTGACCGTTCGGTGACGCCGTTAGAATGGTAGTTTCATCTTGCGTTCATTTAGCGAGATCACCGGGCGCTGCCGTGTCGTGCGGGAAGGGCTGCAACGGCAACACCCTGCCGGCGACGACGAAATAGACGTCGTGCATCACCGCCGCGACCTGCTGGTGCAGCCGCCCGGCGGCGTCGCGGAAGGCGCGGCCGAGCGGGTGGTCGGGGACGATGCCGAGCCCGACCTCGTTGCTGACCACGAACACCGGCCGGCGGGTCGCGGCGAGCGCGGCGCAGAGCGCCTCGCCCTGCGCGGCGAGGTCATGCCCGCCGAGCATGACGTTGCTCAGCCACAAGGTGAGGCAATCGACCAGGATCGCGCCCTCGTGGATGGCGGCGATCGCCTGCGGCAGCGCGACCGGGCAGTCGATCGTCCGCCAGCGATCGTCGCGATCGGCGCGGTGGCGGGCGATCCGCTCTGCCATCTCGTCGTCATGCGCCTCGGCGGTGGCGAGATAGTGGAGCGGGCCGGCGGACCGCTCCGCCGCGGCCTGCGCCAGCCGGCTCTTGCCCGAGCGTGCACCGCCGAGGAACAGCGTCTTGGCTGCGATCATCTTGCCTTCATCTCCGCATCGGCCTAGGGGCGCCGACACGACAGGTTCCCAGAGATGGGATGAAAAGGGAACCCGGAAGCGAGCGTGACGCTCGTCATCCGGGGCTGTCCCCGCAACTGTGACCGGCGAGTCCTGCTCCCCGCGTGCCACTGGATCGGAGCGATCCGGGAAGGCCGGGCAGGGTGACGACCCGGAAGCCAGGAGACCTGCCTGTCGCGGTTGTCCTTCGTGCGGACGGGGTGTTCCGGGCGATCGAGGGTTTCCTCGCGTGACGACGGTGTTGGGGGCGCGCGACGGACCGGTTCCGGCGATGAGCGGCGCGTGCCTCCGTTGTTGCGAACGGGGGGAAACCATCGTGAAGACCTATGCCTGCCTGATCCTGTTGCCGTGCCTCGCGGCAACCCCGCCTGCCCTTGCCCAATCGGCGCAGGCGACCGGCGACCTCGCGCGTGCCGCCGCCGCGGGCGACGACATCATCGTCACCGCCAATCGCGCCGCCCGCCCCGCCGATACCGTCGGCCAGGCGGTGACGGTGCTCGACACCGCGACGATCACGCAGCGGCAGGCGGTGGTCGTCTCCGACCTGCTGCGCCAGACCCCCGGCGTCACCGTGGTGCGCAACGGCGGCGTCGGCACCGCCACCTCGGTCAACATCCGCGGTGCGGAGAGCGACCAGACCGTGGCGCTGATCGACGGCATCAAGCTCAACGATCCGTCGTCGCCGGGCGGCGGCTTCGATTTCGGCGGGCTGCTGATCGGCAACATCGCCCGGATCGAGGTGCTGCGCGGCGCGCAGTCGGTGCTGTGGGGCAGCCAGGCGATCGGCGGCGTCGTCAACCTCATCACCCGCCAGCCGACCGAGCAGCTGTCGGTCAATGCGCGCGCCGAGGGCGGCTGGCACGGGACCGGCCAGGGCTTCGCCAACGTGTCGGGCAAGATGGGGCCGGTCGCGGCGAGCCTCGGCGGCGGCTATTACACCACCGACGGGATCTCGGCCTATGCGCCCGGCACGGAGCGCGACGGCTATCGCAACTATGCCGCCAACGGCAGCCTCGGCATCACGCTCGCGCCGAACGTCTCGGTCGACCTGCGCGGTTTCTACTCGAACGGCCGCACCGACATCGACGGCTTCCCGCCGCCGACGTTCAGCTTCGGCGACACGCGCGAATATGGCACGAGCGAGCGCTGGACCGGCTATGGTGGCCTTAACGCCGCCTTGTTCGACGGCCGCTTCCGCAACCGCCTCGGCTATGCGCATACCGACAGCAACCGCCACAATTACGATCCCGACGGCGATCCGCGCGAGACCTTCGCCGGCAAGGGGCGCAACGACCGGATCGAATATCAGGGTGCGGTCGACCTGACCCAGGCGGTGTTCGCGACCTTCGGCGCGGAGCGCGAGGTGTCGCGCTTCACCACCTCGAGCTATGGCGGCACGCCGACGGTGGGCCGGGCGCGCATCTTCAGCGTCTATGGCCAGCTGGCGGTGACGCCGATCGCCGGACTGACCGCGACCGGCGGCATCCGCCACGACGATCACAATATCTTCGGCGGCGCGACGACGGTATCGGGCAGCGGTGTCTGGTCGCCCAACGACGGCAAGACCGCCTTCCGCGCCAGCTATTCGGAAGGCTTCAAGGCACCGACCCTGTACCAGCTGCAGAGCGAATACGGGAATGCCGCGCTCCGGCCGGAACGGTCGCGCGGCTGGGACGCGGGCGTGACGCAGAAGGCGCTCGACGGCGCGATCGAGGCGAGCGCGACCTATTTCCGGCGCACCTCCTTCGACCTGATCAACTTCGTCTCCTGTGCCGAACCGCTGACCGGCATCTGCGTCGACCGGCCGTTCGGGACCTATGACAATGTCGCGCGCAGCCGGGCGCAGGGCGTCGAGTTCGCGCTGACGCTGCGCCCGGTCGAGGCGCTGACCTTCAGCGCCGCCTATACCTATCTCGACGCGACCAACCGCTCGACGGGCACCGCCAATTTCGGCCGGGCGCTCGCCCGCCGGCCCGACAACAGCGTCACGGTCAACGCCGACTATCGCTGGGCGTTCGGTCTGACCACCGGCGCGACGATCACCGCGGTCGGCGACAGTTTCGACAATGCCACCAACACCCGGCGGCTCGACGGCTATGTCCTCACCGACGTGCGCGCCGCCTTCCCGGTGTTCGCGCATCTCGAAGTCTATGGCCGGATCGAGAACCTGTTCGACGTGCGCTACCAGACCATCTACCAATATGGCCAGCCGGGCCGCGCCGCGTTCGGCGGCATCCGCCTGACCTATTGAACCGATGCGCGACGTCGCCGCTTTTGCCGAATTCACCGCGCACGGCGGGCGGGTGGCGGCGGCGCGTGCGCGCTTCGGCGGCGACGACTGGATCGACCTGTCGACCGGCATCGCGCCGTGGAGCTGGCCGGTGACGGGGCCGCTCGGGCTCGAGCGGCTGCCCGAGCCGGCGGCGATCGCCGCGCTGGAGACGGCGGCGGCGGCGGCGTTCGGCGTCGCCGATCCGGCGCGGGTGGTCGCGGTGCCGGGCAGCGATCTGGCGATGCGGCTGCTCGCCCCGATCCTCGCCGCGGAACGGCCGGCGGTGCGCACGCCGGGCTATGCCGGGCATCGCGCCGCCTGGCCCGATGCCGAGCCGGTCGCGGACGAACCGGGTGACCACGATTTGTTCGTGCTGGCCAGCCCCGCCAATCCCGATGGCCGCCTGCTCGATGCCGCGACGGCGGAGCGGCTCGCCGCGGCGATGACATTGGTCGTCGACGAGGCCTATGCCGATCCCGCGCCCGGCCTCGCGCCGCGTGCGTCGGACCGGCTGATCGTGTTGCGGTCGTTCGGCAAATTCTACGGTCTGCCCGGCCTGCGGCTCGGCTTCGTGATCGCCGGCGATCGCGTCGCGGCGGCGCTCCGCGCGACGCTCGGCGACTGGCCGGTATCGTCGGCGGGAATCGCGATCGGTACCGCCGCCTATCATGACCGCGCCTGGCAGCAGGCGCAGCAGCAGCGCATCGTCGCGGCGGGCGCGGCGCTCGATGCGCTTTTCGCCGCGGCGGGGCTGGCCTGCGTCGGCCGGGCGCCGCTGTTCCGGCTGATCGCCTGCGACGATGCGGCGGCGCTGTTCGCGACGCTCGCCGATCATGCTATCCTGACCCGTCCCTTCGCCGATCGCGCCGACCGGTTGCGCATCGGCCTGCCGCCGCCTGCCGCCGCGGCGCGCCTCGCCGCCGCCTTCGAGGAGTTTCGCCGATGACCGTCCCGCCGCCCGACGACCACGCCCGGCACAATGCGCGGATGGAGCGGGTCGCCGCCGCCCGCGCCAAGATGCAGGCGCGCCGCACGCTCGAACGCGGGCTGCTGATCGTCCACACCGGCAACGGCAAGGGCAAGTCGTCCTCCGCCTTCGGCATGGCGATCCGCAGCATCGGCTGGGGGATGAGGGTCGCCATCCTGCAATATGTGAAGGGCAAGTGGGAGACGGGCGAGCGCAACTTCTTCGAGGCGCATCCCGATCTCGCCACCTTCGAGGTGATGGGCGAGGGCTTCACCTGGGACACGCAGGATCGCGCGCGCGACATCGCCGCGGCGGCGGCGGCGTGGGAGCGGTCGAAGGCGATGATCCTCGATCCGGACGTCGAATTCGTCATCCTCGACGAACTCAACATCGTGCTGCGCGACGGCACGCTCGGCATCGCGCCGGTGGTCGACTTTCTCAAAGACCGCCCGCTGACCAAGCATATCTGCATCACCGGGCGGCATGCCCGCCCCGAATTGCTGGCAATCGCCGATCTGGTCACCGACTTCACCGAGGTCCGCCACCCGTACAATGCCGGGTTCAAGGCGCAGAAGGGCGTCGAATATTGATCCGGGCGCTCGCCCTCGTCGCGGCGGTGGTGCCGCTCGCCTCGGCGACGCTGCCGCGCGCGCCGCGGATCGTCTCGATCAATCCGTGCGTCGACGCGGTGCTGATGCACGTCGCCGACCCGCGCCAGATCGCCGGGATCAGCCATTATTCGCAGGATCCGCGCGCGACCTCGATCCCGCTCGCGCAGGCGCGGCGTTTCAAGGCGACGTCGGGGACGGCGGAGGAGGTGGTGGCGCTCGCCCCCGATCTGGTGCTCACCGGCGCGCATGTCGCGCCGGCGACGATCGCCGCGCTGACCCGGATGAAGATCCGCATCGTCCAGTACCCGGTGCCCGACACCGTCGAGGAGAGCGAGGCGCAGGTGCGCGACATCGCCCGCGTCGTCGGCCATGCCGCGCGCGGCGAGGCGCTGGCGGGCCGGATCGCGGCGGCGGCGCGGCCGGCGGCGGTGACGCCGGTGCCGGCGCTGATCTGGCAATCGGGCGGGCTGGTGCCGGGCACCGGGACCTTGCCCGCCGACCTGCTGCGCCGTGCCGGCTTTCGCGACATGAGCGCGGTCTACGGCCTCAAGAAATGGGACGTGCTGCCGCTCGAATATCTCGTCGCCCGGCCGCCGCGCGTGCTGCTGTCGACCGCCGCGGCGGACGTCGGCGAGGACCGGATGACCTCGCATCCCGCCGTCCGGCAGCTGGCGCGGCGGATCACCGTCGCTGCCTATCCGACGTGGCTGATGAATTGCGGCGGGCCGACGATCATCGCCGCGATGGCGCGGCTGCGAGAGGTGCGGCAGGGAGTGGGGGCATGACGCGGCTCAACATCGGTCTGATCGTCGCGCTGCTGTGCGTCGCGGCGCTGTCGGTCGCGGCGGGCAAGGTGTGGGTGCCGTGGGACGCCTGGACCGCCGCCGATCCGCGATCGATCATCATCGTCCAGCTGCGCCTGCCGCGCACCGTGCTCGCGCTGCTCGTCGGCGCGGCGCTCGGCCTGGCGGGGGCGGTGATGCAGGGTTATCTGCGCAACCCGCTCGCCGATCCGGGGCTGTTCGGCGTGTCGACCGGCGCAGCGTTCGGCGCGGTGCTCGCGCTGTTCTTCGGCTATGCCGCGCAATTGTGGCTGCTGCCCGGCTTCGCGCTGATCGGCGCCGGGCTGACGATGGCGCTGCTCGCGGTGATCGCGGGGCGCTCGGGCAGCCTGATCCTGTTCACGCTCGCCGGCATGATCCTGACCAGCATCTTCGGCTCGCTGACCAGCCTTGCGATCAGCCTCGCGCCGACGCCGTTCGTCTCGTCGCAGATCGTCACCTGGCTGCTCGGCGCGCTGACCGACCGCAGCTGGGACGACGTCAGGATCGCCGCGCCGCTGATCGCGCTCGGCGCAGGCCTGCTGTTCACCACCGGGCGCGCGCTCGACGCGCTGACGCTCGGCGAGCAGGCGGCGCGGTCGATGGGGGTCGATCCGGTGCGGTTGCAGCGCGTCGTCATCGCCGGGGTCGCGCTGACCGTCGGTGCGTCGGTGGCGGCGGCGGGGCAGATCGGCTTCGTCGGGCTGATCGTCCCCCATATGGTGCGGCCGTTCGCCGGCCATCGCCCGTCGGCGACGCTGCTGCCCGCCGCGCTCGGCGGCGCGCTGCTGCTGACGCTTGCCGATGCGCTGGTGCGCATCCTGCCGACGGTGAGCGAGTTGCGGCTCGGCATCGCCATGTCGATGCTCGGCGGGCCGTTCTTCCTCTACCTGCTCATCGGCATGCGGCGGAGGCTGGCATGAGCGGATTGATCGCCGACGGAATCGGCCTGACGCTCGGCGCGACGCGCGTGCTCGACGCCGTCAGCCATGCGTTCCGGCGCGGGCGGGTGACGGTGCTGCTCGGCGCCAACGGGGCGGGCAAGAGCAGCCTGCTCGCCTGCCTCGCCGCGCTGCGCGTGCCCGACCAGGGCGCGGCGCGGCTCGACGGCGTCGCCGTGCAGGCGCTCGACCGGCGGGTGCGCGCGCGCGCGATCGGCCTGCTGCCGCAGGCGGCGGACGTGCATTGGGACATCGACGTCGAGACGCTGGTCGGGCTCGGCCGGCTGCCGCATCGCGGCCGCTGGGGCGAGACCGAGGCGGATCGCGCCGCGGTGGCGCGGGCGCTCGCCGCGACCGACATGACCGGCTTCGCGCGGCGCGGCGTCGAGCGGC
The DNA here is from genome assembly GCF_000632225.1 of Sphingomonas sp. RIT328. Classification (GTDB taxonomy): domain Bacteria; phylum Pseudomonadota; class Alphaproteobacteria; order Sphingomonadales; family Sphingomonadaceae; genus Sphingomonas; species Sphingomonas kyungheensis. The sequence continues at coordinate 78,259 of NZ_JFYV01000011.1, read as the reverse complement.
TGTCGGGCGGCGAACGCGGCCGCGCGCTGCTCGCCCGCGTGCTCGCCGGCGAACCCGACTGGCTGCTCGCCGACGAACCGCTCGCCAGCCTCGACCCCGCCCACCAGCTCGACGTGCTGGCGCGGCTGCGCAGCGTCGCCGATGCGGGCAGCGGTGTGATCCTGGTGCTGCACGATCTCCACCTTGCCGCGCGGATCGCCGACGATGCGGTGCTGCTTCGCCACGGCCGCGTCGTCGCGGCGGGCGCAGCGGAGGCGGTGCTGACCGCGCCGCTGCTCGAACAGGCGTTCGGCGTCGCGGTCGAGATCGGCATCACCCCCGCGGGGCAGCGCTTTATCCTGCCGATCGCCCGGTGACGCATGCGCCGGCGCTGCTCGCGATGCTGATCGTCGAGGCGGTGTGCGGCTATCCGGCGCGCTGGCCGCATCCGGTGATGGCGGCAGGCGCGCTGATCGACTTTGTCGAGCGACGCTGGAACCGCGGCGCGGCGGGGCGGCGGCGGATCGCCGGGGTCGCGCTGGTCACGCTGCTGGTCGGCCTGTCGGCGCTGATCGGCACGGCGATCGAGCGGCTGGCGGATGGTGTCGGGGGCTGGGGCCTGCTCCTCGTCGTGGCGGTCGGGACGACGGGGCTGGCGCAGCGCAGCCTCTACGATCATGTCGCGGCGGTCCGCGCGCCGCTCGCCGCGGGCGATCTGGTCGCGGCGCGCCGGGCGGTGGCGATGATCGTCGGGCGCGATACGGACGGCCTCGACGAGGCGGGCGTCGCGGTCGCGGCGATCGAGAGCCTTGCGGAGAGCTTCTGCGATGCGGTGATCGCGCCGGCCTGCTGGTTCCTGCTGCTCGGCCTGCCCGGCCTGTTCGCCGCCAAGGCGATCAACACCGCCGATTCGATGATCGGCCACCGCACGCCGCGTCACGCCGCCTTCGGCTGGGCGGCGGCGCGCGCCGACGACGCCGTCAACTGGCTGCCGGCGCGGCTGGCGGGCGTGCTGATCGGCGTTGCCGGCGGCGGCGGCTGGCGGACGATGGCACGGGATGCGCGGCATCACGCCTCGCCCAACGGCGGCTGGCCCGAAGCGGCGATGGCGGGGGCGCTCGGCCGGCGGCTCGGCGGGCCGGTCAGCTATGACGGCGAGCCGGCGGCGCGCACTTGGCTGGGGCAGGGGCGCGCGCCCGATGCCGCCGATCTGACGCGCGCGCTGCGCATCTACGGCATGGCCTGCCTGCTGTTCTGGATGCTGATCGGAGGGCTGGCATGGCGGCGGTGATGCTGCAGGGCACCGGCTCCGACGTCGGCAAGTCGGTGCTCGTCGCCGGCCTGTGCCGGGCGCTCGCCAATCGCGGCCTGACCGTCCGCCCGTTCAAGCCGCAGAACATGTCGAACAACGCCGCGGTCACCGCCGACGGCGGCGAGATCGGCCGCGCGCAGGCGTTGCAGGCGATCGCCGCGCGCGTCGCCCCCAGCGTCGACATGAACCCGGTGCTGCTCAAGCCGCAGAGCGACCGGACGTCGCAGCTCGTCGTCGCCGGCCGCTCGCAGGGGACGCTTGCCGCGGGCGACTATTGGCGGCGCAAGCCCGATCTGCTCGGTGACGTCTGCGCCGCCTACCGCCGGCTCGCCGCGCAAGCCGATATCGTCGTCGTCGAGGGCGCGGGATCGCCTGCCGAGATCAACCTGCGCCGCAACGACATCGCCAATATGGGCTTCGCCCGCGCCGCCGGGGTGCCGGTGGTGCTGGTCGGCGATATCGACCGCGGCGGAGTGATCGCATCGCTGGTCGGCACGCAGGCGGTGATCGATCCCGACGATGCGGCGATGATCCACGGCTTCCTCGTCAACAAATTCCGCGGCGACCCGACGCTGTTCGACGACGGCCTCGCCGCGATCGCGGACCGCACCGGCTGGCCGAGCCTCGGCCTCGTGCCGTGGCTGGCGGAGGCGGCGCTGTTGCCGGCGGAGGATGCGGTGGCGCTCGGCCGCGGCGCGGCGGGCGGCGGCGTCACGGTGGCGGTGCCGATGCTGTCGCGCATCGCCAATTTCGACGATTGCGATGCGCTCGCGCACGAAGCGGGGATCGATCTGCGGATGATCCCGCCGGGCACGCCGCTGCCGGGCGATGCCGCCTTGGTCGTGCTGCCGGGCAGCAAGGCGACGATCGCCGACCTCGCCTTCCTGCGCGCGCAGGGGTGGGACGTCGATCTTGCCGCGCATGTCCGCCGCGGCGGGCGCGTGCTGGGGATTTGCGGCGGCTATCAGATGCTCGGCCGGACGATCGCCGACCCGCTCGGTATCGAGGGGCCGGCGGAGACGGTCGCCGGGCTCGGCCTGCTGCCGGTCGATACGGTGATCGATGCGGACAAGCGCGTCCGGCCGGTCGCGGGACGGTTCGCGGACGGCGGCGCGGCCTTCGCCGGCTATGAGATCCACGCCGGGGTGACGCGCGTCGCTGCCGGCACCGCGCCGCTGCTGCGCTTCGCCGACGGGGCGGACGACGGTGCGGTGGTCGCCGATGGGCGGATCGCCGGCTGCTACGTCCACGGCCTGTTCGACCGCGCCGAGGCGCGCGCGCACCTGCTCGCACCGCTCGGCGTCGCTTCGGACGGGCTCGACCGGCGCGAGGCGATCGACGCGGCGCTCGATCGAATTGCCGCTACATTGGAACGGTCGATGGCAATCGACGCCCTGATCATTTTGGCAAGGACCGCCCGATGACCGAAGACGATGTTCGCGCCCATCTCGACGCGCTCGCCAAGCCGCGTCGCAGCCTCGGCCGGCTGGAGGATATCGCCGTATCGCTCGCGCTGACCCAGCACCGGCTCGATCCGCGCACCCGGCCGCGGCGGATCGTGCTGTTCGCCGGCGATCACGGCTGCGTCGCCGATGGCGTCTCCGCCTGGCCCTCGGCGGTGACGGGCATGATGGTGGCGACGATCCTCGCCGGCCGCGCGACGAGCAGCGCGCTCGCCGCGACGCACGGGTGCGACCTGCGGCTGGTCGACGTCGGCGTGGCGAGCGCCAGGCCGGTCGCGCCGCCGCCCTTCTTCCGCGATGCGCGCGTCGCCGACGGGACGGTCAGTCTCGCGCATGACGCGGCGATGACGGCGGCGCAGTTCGACGCGGCGTGGCGCGTCGGCGTCGAGGAGGCGCAGGCCGCGGTGGCGGACGGCGCGGCGCTGCTGATCGCGGGCGAGATGGGGATCGGCAACACCACCCCCGCCGCGGCGCTGACCACCTTGCTGACCGGCCTGTCGCCGGTCGAGGCGGTCGGTGCCGGCGCCGGCGCCGATGCCGCGATCGTCGTGACCAAGGCCTGTGTCGTCACCGCGGCGGTGGCGCGGGCGACACCGTTGCTCGGCCACGACGACCGCGCCGCGATCGCATCGGTGGCAGGCTATGAGATTGCGGCGATGGCGGGATTCTTCGCGGAGGGCGCGGCGCGCGGCGCGACGCTGCTGCTCGACGGCTATGTCGCCACTGCGGCGGCGCTGGTCGCCGCGCATCTCGCGCCGGGCAGCGAGCGGGCGATGATCGCCGGTCACCTCTCGGTCGAGCCGGGCCATGGCGCAGCGCTCGCGCAGCTTGGCCTGACGCCGATGCTCGACTGGGGGATGCGGCTCGGCGAAGGGAGCGGCGCACTGGTCGCGCTGCCGCTGGTCGACGCCGCGGCGGCGCTGCTCGCCGATGTCGCGCGGCTCGACGCGATCGGCGCCGAGCGCGCCGATTGAGCCGCGCGCCGGCCTGGGCGCCGCCGCTGCTCGCGGTGCAGTTCCTCACCCGCCTGCCGGTGCCGGGGCTGGCGCGGCTGAGTGCGGCGGCGGCGGCGGACGGCTTCGCGCGGGCGATGGCGTGGCTGCCGTTGGTCGGCGCGGCGATCGGACTGGTCACCGCCACGGTGTTCACGGCGAGCGCGATGCTGTGGCCGCCGGTGATCGCGGCGCTGCTCGCGCTCGTCGTCGAAGCACTGCTGACCGGCGCGCTGCACGAGGATGCGGTCGCCGATTTCTGCGACGCGTTCGGCGGCCATGCCCGCGGTGAAGAGGCGCTCCGCATCCTGCGCGACAGCCGGATCGGCAGCTATGGGGCGCTCGGGCTCGGCCTGACCGTCGCGCTGCGCTGCGCCGCGATCGTTGCCCTGCCGCCGGCGCTGGCGGTGGCGGCGATCGTCGCGGCGGCGACACTGGGGCGGCTGTGGGCGGTGCTGCTTGCCGCGATCCTGCCGCCGGTCGGCGCGGGGACGGCGGCGCGGACCGGCGGGGTGCCGCCGCGGCGGGCGCTGCTCGCGCTGCTGGCGAGCGTGCCCGGCGTCGCGCCGCTCGCCTGGTCGATGCCGACGGCGGTGGCGATCCAGGCCGCGGTCGCGCTGGTGCTGCTGCCCGCGCTCGCCCGCTTCCTACGGCGGCGGATCGGCGGCAGCACCGGTGACGGCCTCGGCTTCGCGGTTGCGATCGGCCAACTCGCGCTGCTGCTCGGCGTCGCGGCGCGATGAGCGGCGAGGTGCTGCTCGTCCGCCATCCGCCGGTGGCGCAGCATTGGGCGGGGCGCTGCTACGGCCGCTCCGACATGGGATGGAGCCGCGCCGGCGCCGCGCTCGCCCGGCGGCTGGCGGCGGAGCTGGCGGTCGAGACGTTCGATGCCATCGTCCATTCGGGCATGATCCGCACCCGGCGACTCGCCGGCTGGGTGGCGCGGCGCGGCGGCGGAGCGACGATCGCCGATCCGCGCTGGGTAGAACGCGATTTCGGCAGCTGGGAAGGTCGGTCGTGGGATGCGATCTGGCGGGAGACGGGCGATCTGATGGACCGGATGATGACCGATCCGCACGGCTTCCGCCCCGGCGGCGGCGAGACCGGTGGCGAGCTGTCGCGGCGCGCGCTCGCGGCGTGGGACGCGCTGCCGCAGGGCGGGCGGGTGCTGGTGGTGACGCATGGCGGCCCGATCGCGGCGATCGGCACCCATGTCGCCGGCCGTCCGCTCGAACGGATGATCGAGGCGGTGCCGGCGTGCGGCGCGATCGTGCGCCTGCCGCGCGACGCTTGCAGCGGCGGCGGCAGGCGCTAGCATAGGTCATCCCTTCTGTCGGAGATCCACATGCGCGCATCCGTCCTGCTGTTGTCCACGCTCGCCCTGCTGCCGATCGGCGTCCAGGCGCAGCAGCAGCCGGCGGGGGACATCCCTTCGCATTTCAAGCTGGTCGACACCGCCAACGATTATATCAAGCGCGAAGTGATGATCCCGATGCGCGACGGGACCAAGCTCTACACGGTGATCGTCATCCCCAAGGGCGCGACCAACGCGCCCATCGTGCTGACCCGCACGCCGTATAATGCCAAGGCGCGCGCCAACCGCAGCGACAGCGCGTCGATGCTGGCGACGCTGCCGCTCGCCGACGAGATCTTCGTGGAGGGCGGCTATATCCGCGTCTATCAGGACATCCGCGGCAAATACGGCTCGGAGGGCGATTACGTCGTGACGCGGCCGGTGATCGGGCCGCTCAACCCGACCAAGGTGGATCACGTCACCGACGCCTATGACACGATCGACTGGCTGGTGAACAAGGCGAACCTGCCGCAGTCGAACGGCCGCGTCGGCATGATCGGATCGTCCTACGAAGGCTTTACCGTGGTGATGGCGCTGCTCACGCCGCACCCCGCGCTCAAGGTCGCCGCGCCGGAAAGCCCGATGATCGACGGCTGGATGGGCGACGACTGGTTCCATTACGGCGCCTTCCGCCTCGCCAACATCGCCTGGCTCGGCGGACAGACCGGTTACAAGGGCGGCGGCACGGTGCCGCCGACCGGCGGCTGGGACGATTACGACAATTTCCGCGAGGTCGGTTCGGCGGGCGACTGGGCGAAGAAGTCGGGCTACGACCAATTGCCCTATTGGACGCGGATGTCGCAGCATCCGGCCTATGATTCCTTCTGGCAGGGTCAGGCGCTCGACAAGCTGCTTGCCGCCAACCCCTCCAACGTCCCGACAATCTGGGAACAGGGTCTGTGGGATCAGGAGGATATGTACGGCGCGATCACCGCCTGGGAAGCGCTGAAGGCGAAGGGCAAGGCGGGCAACAATTATCTGGTGATGGGGCCGTGGCGGCACAGCCAGGTCAATCGCGAGGGCCGCAGCCTCGGGCCGTTCCAGTGGGACGGCGACACCGCCGCGCAATTCCGCGAGCAGATGGTGCTGCCGTTGTTCGACCAGTATCTGAAGGACGGCCCGCCCGCCAATCTGCCGCAGGCGGCGATCTACAATACCGGCGAGAACCACTGGGACCGGCTGGCGCAATGGCCGCTCGCCTGCGAGACGGGCTGCGCCGCGCCGCTCAAGCCGATCTATTTGCAGGCGGACGGCGGCCTCGGCTTCGCCAAGGGCGCGGCGGGCGGCGACAGCTATGTCTCCGATCCCGCCAAGCCGGTGCCGCACCTGCCGCGCCCGGTCAATTTCAAGGACGGCCGCTGGGGCGACTGGCTGGTCAGCGACCAGCGCGGCTCGGACGGGCGGACCGACGTGATGACCTATTCGACGCCGGTGCTGACCGAGGCGATGCGCGTCTCCGGCGCGCCAATCGCCGATCTCTATGCCGCGACGACCGGCACCGACGGCGATTTCGTCGTCAAGGTGATCGACGTCTATCCGGCGGAGAATGCCACCGATCCGAAGATGGGCGGATACCAGCTGCCGATCAGCCTCGACATCTTCCGCGGCCGCTACCGCGACAGCTTCGCGCATCCGAGCGCGATTCCGGCCAACAGGGTGCAGCATTATCGCTTCCGGCTGCCGACGGTGAACCACGTCTTCCAGCCGGGGCATCGCGTGATGGTGCAGGTCCAGTCGAGCCTGTTCCCGCTCTACGACCGCAATCCGCAGACCTATGTGCCGAACATCTTCTTCGCCAAGCCGGCCGACTATCGCAAGGCGACGGTGACGCTGCGCCGCGGCGGCGCGACGCCGAGCGCGGTGCTGCTGCCGGTGGTGCCGGTGGCGCAGCAATAGGCGCCGCGAGCAAAGCGCCTCCGCGCCTCCGCGTCGATCATCGTCTCGCGTGTCGGGAGACCGCATCGGTGTTTCGCGCAGAGGCGCAGAGGCGCAGAGGACGCAGAGGGGATAGGTTTATGGCGGCGCGCTGCGGCTATAGCGGCGGGTCGGGTTCGAGAACGCCGCAGCCTCGATCCGTCATGCCCGGTTCGTTCTGGCATCGACGGTGTCTCATGAGCCTGAGCGGTCGAGCCTGCGGAACGGTGGACCCCGCAATCAGTAAGGAGTGACGGCAGCTTCGAGGCGACGTCCCGAAGTTCAAAGATCTCGCGCGGTTACTGCCACCCCTCTGCCTTCTCCGCGCCTCTGCGCGAACCCAGCTCAGCCGTCGACCCGCGGCAGAACGATCTCGAACACCGCCGCCCGCGCCTCGGCCAGCGCGATCGTCCCGCCGCTCGCCTCGATCAGCGAGCGGGCGATGGCGAGGCCGAGGCCGGTGCCGCCGCTGCTGCGACGGGTGGTGAAGAAGGGCTCGAACAGGCGGGCGACGTCGCCGGGCGCGATGCCGGGGCCATCGTCTGCGATCCGCAGCGTCACCGTCGTCGCGGTCGACGCGCCGGTCACCGTGGCGGCGGACGCGCCCGCCTGCCGGCTGTTCTCGAACAGCGTCGCGAGCGCATGTTCGAGCGTGGCCGCGGGCACCGCGACGGCGGGCGGCGGCGCGGACCAGGCGATCGCGATGCTGAAACCGGTGCTGCGATAGGCGTCGGCGGTACGCGCGACCACCGGGAGCGGGTCGGTCGCCGCCGCGACGGGCGCCGCCATATCGGCGCGCGCCAGTTCGAGCAGCCGCGTCACCAGCAGCGCGAGCCGCCCGGCATCGGCATCGGCATTGGCGAGGAAGCGGCTGCGGTCCGCCGCGGCCATGTCGGCATGATCCTGCATCAGCTCGATCGCGCCGCGGATGCCGGCGAGCGGCGTCTTGAACTCGTGGCTCATCGCATAGGCGAAGTCGCGCAGATAGCGCGACCGCCGCTCGATCGCCGCACTCATCGCCGCGAAATCGGCGTAGAGACCCTGGATCTCGATCGCCGCGGTCGGCGGTACGTCGGGGATCGCGCCGCGACCGCTTGCCACCGCGCGCGTCGCCCGGCCGAGCCGTTCGATCGGCCGCGTCACCCCGCGCGAGATCACCCCGCTCAGCACGATCAGCAGGGCGAAGATCGCCGCGACGCCAATCGCGATCTTGCCGCGATCCTCGTAGAGACCGCGGAACAGCGCCCGCGCCGAGCGCGACAGCAGCAGCACGCCGACCACCCGCCCGCCGACGACGATCGGGCGCGCATGATGGACGCGGATCGCCGCGGCGCGCGACAGCCATTCGAACCGATAGACGGCGCGATAGGCGCCGTTGCGGCGCAGCACGGTAGACGGTCGCCCCGCCAGCGCGGCCGCGACCTCCGGCAGCTGTGCGTAGCTGCCGCGCGCCGCGCTGCCGGCGACGATCTGGCCGCGATCGTCGAGCAGCACGATGCCGGCGAGCGTCGTCCTCTGCGTCGCACGCAGGATCGGCGCGAGGCGGGGCGCGACGATGCGGGCGTCGGCGGCGACCGTGCCCGCCGGGGCCGGGGACGGACGTTCGGGCAGGATCGGCGTCTGGCTGAGATCGACGCCCCCGCCGGGCGGCACGATCCGCCGCGGATAGAGCCGGCCGTCGCCGCCCGGCCATTGCGCCGCCGCGGCGGCCGCGAGCGCCGCGCCCTGCGCGACCAGCTCCGCCTCGGTCTGGCGGACGAGGGTATTTTCGTAGACGCGCAGGAAGACCGCGCCGAAGCCGGGCAGCGCCGCGACGAAGAACAGGGTCGCGAACAGGATGGTGCGCAGCCGCAACCGCGGCCAGCGGCGCTTCGCCCACTCCTTGGCGCGCGCGATCACGCGGTGCCGCAGGCGCCGAGCCGATAGCCGATGCCGGCGCGCGTCTCGATCAGGTCGTCGCCGCCCGCGGCGGCAAATTTGTGGCGCAGGTTGCGGATATGGCTGTCGATCGTCCGGTCGGTGACGGCGAAGCCCGGGCCGTGCAGCCGATCGATGATCGCATCGCGGCTGAACACCTTGGCGGGCATCGAGGCGAGCAGCCGCAGGATTGAGAATTCGGTGACGGTAAGCCCGACCTCCTGCCCCGCCCACAGCGCGCGCCAGCCGTCGAGATCGAGCCGCAGCCGGCCGTGGGCGAGGCTGCGTCCGTCCTCCAGCGCGGGCGGGCGTGCGGCGGTGCGGCGCAGGATCGCCATCACCCGCGCCACCACCTCGCGGGGCGAAAAGGGTTTGACGACGTAGTCGTCGCCGCCGAGCTCGATGCCGAGGATGCGGTCGATCTCCTCGTCACGGCTCGACAGGAAGAGGATCGGCACGTCGCTGCCGGCGCGCAGCCGGCGGCACACCTCCAGCCCGTCGAGCCGCGGCATGTTGATGTCGAGGATGACGAGGGCGGGGGCGTGGCTGCCGGCAAGCGCCAGCGCCGCCTCGCCGTCGCCGGCCTCGATCGTGTCGAGGCCGGCCTTCTGCAGGGCGAAGACGAGCAACTGGCGGATATGGGGATCGTCGTCGACGACGAGGACGGTGCGCGGCATCGGGCATAGGATCACGGCTGTTGCGCTCCCGTCAATCGGCGAGCGGGCGGCGCGGCGCCGGATCCCCGGTCCGCGAGCAGCGCTTTGGCCGCAGCCAGCCGGCGGGCGTTGCGCGGGCTCCAGCCATTCCAGCTCGATTGCTGCTCTTCCATCTGCGTTTGCATCCAGAAGCGGATGTGCTCGATCCGGTCGTGCAGCCGCGGCGAGCCGGCATGGCGTTCGAGCATCGCCAGCGGCACCAGCGCCCCCGGGCCGAGCTGTTCGAAATAGGCGAGGTCGAGCGGCGGGCCGCTGCGCCCCTTCGCCAGCGCGACGCGCGCGTTCCAGTCGGCGGCGACCGCCGACAGGTCGACGACGCTGCACGCGGCGAGCACCAGCGTCAGCGCCAGCGCATTGGCATTGATCAGCCATGCCGCCGAGCGCCGCCCGAGCAGCCGCCACAGGATCAGCATCAGCCCGGTCGCGACCAGGGCCATCCAGATCAGCGCCGCGAGCCGCAGCGGGGTGAGGCCATAGGCATCGACATAATCGATCAGCCGCAGCGCGCTCGACGCGACGAGCAGCACGTTCTGGCCGATCCATGCCGTCACCAGCCAGCGGATCGGCGGATGGGCGGCGCTCGCGCTGCCCGGCGACAGCATCGTCAGCACGAAGACCGCGGCGAGCAAAGCGGTGACGATCAGCGCATAGGCGCCCTGATGCGCATAATCCGCCATCGTCACGCCGTCGGGCAGCGCCGCGCCGCTCCACAGGAAGACGAGGTCGAGCCCGTTCTGGATGGCGAAGACAGCGTTGAACGTCGCCAGCGACAGGATCAGCGTGCCCGGCCGGAGCAGCGGCGGCACGGTCTGCCCGCCCGGCGCCTGCCAGCGGGTCGCGCCCGCCGCCGGGCGGAGTGTCGCCCAGACCGGCAGCAGCACCGCCAGCGCGAAGGCGGTGCGCCAGATCACCGTCCGGATATCGGGCAGGATCATGCTGTCGAGCGCGCGGGCGATCAGCGGATTGGCCGTGGCGAACAGGATCAGGAACAGCAGGGCGCCGCCGAGCGGCACGATCAGCGCCGCCGCCACCGCCGTCACCGTCACGCGCGGGTGCAGCCGGTGCGCGCGGATATGCGCAAGCCGTCGGCGATCGCGCCATGGCCCGACGACCGCGGCGAGCGCCAGCCTGCCGAGCCGCACCGCCCAGCTCGCGGCATCGTCGAACCGCCGCCGCGGCAGCGTCGCCGCCAGTCCGGTCGCGGTCAGGAACAGGCAGAAGGCGAGCAGATTGGGCTGATCGGCATAAGCGGCGATCGCCAGCATGGCGGCAACCAGCGCGATCCGCGGCTGGCGATGGCGGATCACCGCGGGGCGCAGCGCGGCGAGCGCGATCAGCCAGCCGAGCATCGCCAGCGGCAGCAGCACCTCCGCGCGATCGACGATCAGTTCGAGGACCAGCACCAGCAGCGCGGCGACCCCCGCCTTGGCTGCCACCGATATCGTTCGTCGTCGCATCGTCATGCCGGGCCTCCTTATGGTCGGGAGGCGGGTGTGACGGATCGCGATGCTGCGCGGCGTGCCGCCGGCGTCTGCGTTGTGCGGGGATCGTGTGCAGATCCGGTGCAGCCGGCCTCAGCCCTGCTGGCCCGCCCGCTTCGCCGAGCCGTCGCGCAGCGCCCAGCGCAGCACCGAGCCGATCCCGGCCATGCCGGCGCGCACCGCGGGTCGGGCGAGCGGCCGGCGGTCGAGCCCGTGCATCCGCGCCGCCCAGTCGGGCAGCAGGTCGATGCCGCCCTGCATCAGCAACGCCTGCGCCGGCGCCATCGCGGGCCGCGCGGGCGGCTGGCGCAGCAGCGCGCGCGCCACCTCGCGCGTGCGATGATCGACGCGCAGCTGCGGGCGGACCGCGGTGAGATAGGCATCGAGCGCGGCGCGGGTGCGCGGAACCGCGGTGGCACCCAGTTTCTCGGCGACGACGGCATATTCGCCGAGGTAGCGATCCTGCTCGGCGACGGGGAAGGCGGGGTCGCGATAGCGGCGGTGCGCGGCGAGGAAGCTCGCGACCTCGGCGACATGCACCCAGGTCAGCAGGTCGGGATCGTTGGCGCTGTAGCGCGTGCCGTCGGGCAGGATGCCGGCGACGCGATCATGGATGCGGCGGACGCGCGCGATCAGCGACTCGGCGGTCGCGGTCGCGCCATAGGTGGTGCCGGAGATGAATTGCGCGGTGCGACGCAGCCGGCCGAGCATGTCGGCGCGGAAGTTGGAATGGTCCCAGACGCCGGCGAGCGCACCGGGATGGAGCATCTGGAGCAGCAACGCGGCGACGCCGCCCGCCATCATCGCGGTGAGGTCGCCATGCACCACCCACGCCGCCGAACCGGGGCCGAACAGTCCGTCGTCGCCGGGCGGGCGGGTCAGGTCGACCGCACCGTCGCCGAACCCGACCAGCCGATGCACCTCACTCTGGATCGCGTCGCGAAGATCGGTCATGCTGTGACATCTAGTGCGGCCGGGCGGCCAATCCAGGAGGACGAGTGATGCGGCTGGCTTTATCGATGTTCGCGGCAGCGGCGCTGACCACCGCGGTGGTGGCGCAGGACAAGGCGGCGCCGGCGGGCCCGGCGATTACCCGCGCGCTCGCCGATCCGGCGCGCGCCGATCAGGCGGGCGACGATGCGCGGCGGCAGGCGGCGGCGGTGCTCGCCTTCTCCGGGGTCAAGCCGGGCGACACGGTGATCGATTACCTGCCGGGTGCGGGCTATTGGACGCGGATCTTCACCGGCGTGGTCGGGCCGAAGGGCAAGGTCTATGCCTTCTGGCCCGCCGCCGGCGCCAAATACGCGACCAAGAGCCTGCCGGCGTTGCAGGCGCGCAACCTCGGCAACGTCGTCGCCCAGGTGCAGGCGACCGATCTGCCGACCGCGCCGCAGCCGGTCGATCTGTTCTGGACCGTGCAGAATTATCACGACATCGCCAATAACGGCGCGGGCGAGCCGGCGCTGCGCGCCTTCGATGCGGCGGTGTTCAAGCTGCTCAAGCACGGCGGCACCTATGTGGTGATCGACCACGCCGATGCGCCCGGCACCGGCCTGTCGGGTACCGAGACGCGGCACCGGATCGATCCGGCGGCGGTGCGCCGGCAGATCGAATCGGCGGGCTTCCGCTTCGCCGGCGCAAGCCGGGTGCTCGCCAACCCGGCCGACGATCACAGCAAGCCGGTGTTCGATCCCGCGATCCGCGGCAAGACCGATCAGTTCGTGCTCAAGTTCCGCAAACCCTGAGCCCTCGCCGATCTTTTTGCGGCACGGCGCGTTGTCCGAGCTGATCTAGCCCAAGGAGCGCCCGTGCCGTCGATCGCCAAGACCCTTGCCGCCGGCGTCGCCGGCGGTCTCGTCGCCAGCCTGGCGATGAACCTGTTCCAGTCGGTGAGCGCCTCCGCCTTCGGCCAGACCGGCAGCAACGACGACCCCGCCACGGTCAAGGCCGCCGACACCGCCAAACAGGCGGTGACCGGCGAGGACGTGACGCAGAAGCATCGCGAAACCGCCGGCAGCCTCGTCCATTATGCGACCGGCGTGGCGCTCGGCGTGGGCTATGCGCTGGCGGTGCGGCAATGGCCCGAATCCAAGGCGGGTTATGGCACCGCGTTCGGGGTGGGCGTCGCGACGTTGCTCGACGATCTCGCCGTACCCGCCTTCGGCTGGGGTCCCGGGCCGACCGAAACGCCGCCGGCGACGCACGCCTATGGCCTCGCCAGCCACGTCGTTTTCGGGCTCGCGCTCGAAGCGACCCGCCGCGCGACGCTGGCGGCGGTCGACTAGATCGCGGCGCGCACCGTCGCGCAGACGCCGCGCTCGCGCGGTTCGTAGAGAATCGTGGTATGCAGGCTCTGCGCCATCGCCTGGAGCAGGCGTGTGCCGAGCCCGGTGCCCTTGGGCGCGGCCCCCTCGGCCATGCCGCAGCCGTCATCCTCGACCGACAGGCGGAAGCCCTCCGCCTCGCGCAGCATGGTGACGCGGATTTCGCCGCCGTCGCCGGTGGGATAGGCGTATTTGCACGCGTTGGTGACGAGTTCGGTGACGATGACGCCGAGCGACACCGCCTTGTCGGTCGGCAGCCGGATCGGTTCGGCGTCGAGGTGCAGCGTATGGGGGGCGGTGTCGCACGAGAGCGTGTCGTTGAGCTCGCGGATCAGCGAACCGAGATAGTCGCGCATGTCGACGCTCTCGACGTCATTCGCCGAATAGAGGCGACGGTGGACCTGCGCGATCGCCGCGATCCGGCGCTGCGTATCGTCGAGCGCGGTGCGCGCGGCCGGATCGGCGAGCGCGCTCGCCTGCAACCGCACCATCGCCGAGACGAGCTGGAGCGAATTGGCGACGCGATGATTGACCTCGCCGAGCAGCGCCTCGAGCCGTGCGTTGCTGGCGCGCAGGTCTTCCTCGACCCGCGCCTTCTCACGCGCCAGCCGGCTGCGGTCGAGCACCTGGCCGAAGCTGTTGGCGAGCAGGTCGAAGAAATCGTCGCCGATCGACTTGACCACATAATCCGCCGCCCCCGCCTTGAGCGCGGCGATCGCGATCCGTCCCTCGTCCGACCCGGTGACGTAGACGACCGGCGGCATTGCCGGCAGCTCGGCGAGCTGCGCGAGCGTGTCGAGCCCGTCCATGTCCGGCATGTAGTGATCGACCGCGATCAGGTCGAACGGCGCGGCGGCGGCGAGCCTGACCCCCTCGGCGCCCCCCGCCGCGGTGGTGACACGATAGCCACGCCGCTCCAGCCCGCGCGCGGCGAGGCGGCGCAGACCATCGTCGTCGTCGATGTACAAAACGCTGGGGAGGGCGGGGTCGGTCAGATCAATGACCCTCGAAGGCGGGAACCTGGATCACCGACAGGAACAGGCCGAGCTGGCGGATCGCCTGCGCGAAGCTTTCGTAATTGACCGGCTTGGTGATGTAGACGTTGCAGCCGAGATCGTAGCAGCGCTGGATCTCGATCTTGTCGTCGGTAGTGGTGAGCACGACGACGGGGGTGCGCTTGAGCGGGCTGCCCTCCGCCTTGATCCGCTGGAGGATGTCGGTGCCGCTCATGTCGGGCAGGTTGAGGTCGAGCAGGATCAGCGCCGGGCCGTTCTTGGCGGGGCCGTCCTCCGCCTCGAACAGATGGTGCAGCGCCTGGGTGCCGTCGGTGAAATGGCGGATATCGTTGAGGATGCCGGCACGACGGATGTTCTTCTCGATCAGCCGGGCGTGGCCCTCGTCATCCTCGATCATGACGATGCCGACGGATTGATGGGCATTCATGCAGCGCTGTCCTGACTGACGTAGGTCTTTGGAAGGTTGAGGCGAAATGTCGATCCGCGGCCCGGTTCGCTATCGACGTCGATCGTCCCGCCGAGCCGATAGGCGAGCGCCCGGACATGCGCCAGCCCGATTCCCTCACCGGGCTGGTCCTGCCGGCCGGAGCGGCGGAACAGGTCGAAGATGCGCTGGTGATCGCGCGGATCGATGCCGCGGCCGTTGTCGGTCACCGACAGGAGGACGCGGTCGCGCTTCGCCTCGCCGGAGACGGTGATGACGCCGGGGCGGCCGGGTTCGAGATATTTGGTCGCATTCTCGATCAGGTTCGACAGGATCTGTTCGATCGCGACGCGATCGGTGACCAGCGACGGCATCGGCCGCCGTACCGAAAAGCTGATGCCGCGGTCGTCGAGCAGGTGGCGGATCGATCCGGCGACGGTATCGGCGATGGCGGCGGGATCGATCGGCTCGGGCGTGATGACCCTGCGGCCTTCGCGCGACAGTTTGAGGATGGCGTTGATCAGCCGGTCCATCTTCTGCGTCGAAGTGCGGATGAAGCCGATCGCCTCGGGCAGATCCTCGCGTACCGCGAGCCGCGCCTCGTCGCTGACGATCTGCGGCGCCTCCGCCTCGGCCCGGTCGACCAGCTCGGCGAGCGGGGTGGTCGCGGCGGCGAGCTCGGCGGTGAAGCCCATCACGTTGACCAGCGGCGAGCGCAGATCGTGGCTGACGATATAGGCGAAACGCTGGATCTCTTCATTGGCACGGCTGAGGTCGGAGGTGCGTTCGTGCACCGTCTCCTCGAGTCGCTCATTGAAGTCGCGCAGCCGGTCGCGCGACCGCGACAGATCGCGGGTGTACCCGATGATGGTGAGCAGCGAGGCGAGCGCGACGAGCGCGAGCAGCACCGCGGCGACGCCGAGGATGATATAGAAGGCGCGCACGCTCGCCTGCTGCGCCGCATCGCGCTGGGCGAGCAGGCGGCGTTCGGTGACTGCCATCCGTTCGAACGTATCGCGGATGGTCGTCAGCCGGCGGACGCTCGCCTCGGTGCGGAACAGGGTGGTGGCGGTATCGGCATGACCGCTGTCGATCAGACCGATCGTCCGCGCGCGCTGCGCGAGCAACGCGCTGACCTCGCGTTGCAACAGCTTCAGGGCGGCGACCTGGTCGGGATTGTCGCGGGTGAGATCGGCGATGCGCGCGAGCGCCGCCGGGGTGGCGGCCGACCAGCGGTGATAGGCGTCGCGATAGTCGGGGTTGGCGGTGAGCAGATAGCCGCGTCGCGACGCCTCGCCCTGTTCGATGAGGCGACGCGCGTTGCTGATCGCCAACTCGACCTGATAGGTATGCGCGACGGCGGCGGTATGCGCCTCGTTCTGCCGCGACGCCCAGCCCGCACCGGCGCCCGCGGCGACGAGCGCGAGAAACCCGAGCGCCATGAAGACGACCAGCGCGCGGCCGAGCCGGCCTTCCGAAATGATGAATGGATTGCGGACTTTGCTCAGCACCGCCCAGCCTTACGCGAGCCGATGTCGTTACGCCAGCGATGCTGCCGGTAAAGCCGTCAACCCAGGCTAGAGCAGCAGATCCTGCGCGCTGGGCTTGCCGACCGCGCCCCCGCCGCTGCGCCGGTCCATCTCGGCATTGGCGGTGAAGCGGATATCGGGATCGCGATCGGTCAGGAAGGCCATCAGGCTCTCATGGTCGAGCTCGCTCCACGCCTTGCCGCGGTGCGGGCCGTAGCGGACGCGCGGGATCAGCCCCGGATCGCGCGACCATTCGAGCAGTTGCGCGACGCTCGCCTCGTTGAGCTGGTCGCGCAGATGATGCGCGGTGACATAGGCGTCCGGGAAGGCGCGGTGGACGGGCAGGCCGCGGCTCTGGTCGAGCCCCGCCGGCCGCCGCCAGTAGCGCAGCACCTGATTCGAGAAACTCGGCGAATCGGGCCACAGCCGCAGCGCGCATTTCCACGTGCAGATCCAGTCCTGGCCATGGGTCAGGTTGGGCGTGCAGAATTGCTGCTCAAAATCGGCACGATGCGCGGCGAGCGCGACGCGGCGCGGATAGGGGTCGAGCACGCGGCGCGCGACATCGTGCCACCAGGGGGCGTCGGCGACATCCTCGTCGAGGATATGGTGGATCGCCTGGGTGATCGGCGGGATCGCGCGCCCCGGATTGACGAGGATCGCCCCGCCCTCGCCCTCCAGCTCCCACCGGCCGCCGGGCTGGAGCGCGACATCCTGCCAGCCGATCTCGCACACGCCATGTGCGGGCGGTGCGCTGCCGGTGGTTTCGAGGTCGATGACGCGGATGATCTGGGGGGTCGGACGCATTGCACCCTAAATGGGCGCTCGCCGCGGCTTTTGCCAGCCTTGCGTCCGGCGGGTGCCGGAACGGCGAGTGGCTGACGTCGCCGTGATCGCGCGAAGCCGCGAAACCCCTCCGCGCCTCCGCGTGAACTCCCTTCTTCGCGTCCTCGCGTCTTCGCGTGAGATCATCATCGCTCGGCGGGCGGTCCTCAAAATGAGTTCACGCGGAGGCGCGGAGGGGGTGTCGCGATGGGGGCATTCGGGGTTGCTGGATAGCTTTCCGTCTCAAAGAGAACGGCCGGCCCAGCATCAGTGCTCCCCCGAAAGCGGGAGCCTAGTGTTCTTCGTGCCATAGACGCCTGTTCCGCGTCGCCACTGCATTCCCGCCTGCGCGAAACCTCTGCGAAAGTAGCAATCTTACCTGCTCACGTACCACTCCGGCGCAGGCCGGGGTCCAGTTTGGTGAAGCCTTGCAATCAGTTACAACGGCCTCCCAACTGGGCCCCGGCCTTCGCCGGGGCGGTTTCGAAACTTTCGCAGAGGTCTCGCCTGCGCGGGAATACTGACTTAACCTGTGTGGTGGCCGTTCCAGAGTTTTACCTTGCGGAACTTGGGTGCTGATCTCCGCCCCACGGTCGCACCATAGTCTATTCAGCGGTAATCGCGCTCGTCGTCGATATCCATCTCGCGGACGCCGCGCAGGCGGCGGGCGCGGTCGACGAGTTTGCGGATGCCTTCGCGGCGTTCGCGCGCGGCGGGGATGTCGCGCAGCACGAATTGCGCATTGCCGGTCGTCCGGTCGCTCGAGGTGATGGTGATCGTGCCGATGTCGGTAATCTGGTTGACCAGCGAATAGTCGACCCGCACATCCTTGATCCGATAGAGTTCGATCTCGTCGATCGATTTCATCACCAGCCCGCGGCGCACGATCAGCCGCTGGTCGGTGATCTCATAGGCGGCGGCCAGATTCTGCAGCCAGCGCACCGCGATCACCACCAGGCCAACGCCGATCGCGCAGGACAGGATGGTCAGCCAGCCGGTGAAGCTGCCGAACAGCCAGCGATTGGTACTCGAGCGGAAGCTGTCGACCGCGCGTTCGGCATCATAGGTCCCCACCATGGCGCCGAGCCTATCGGCTGCGCGGTGGCTGTCAATCACGCGCCAACCCTTCGGCGGCGAGCGCGGCGTCGATCTCCGCGAGCAGCGTGGCGAGCCCCGCCGCATCGTGCGCCTCGGCACGGGCGGTGAGCGCATCCTGCGTGTTGGAGGCGCGCAGCAACCACCAGCCATGCGGCGTGGTGACGCGGACGCCGTCGATCGCCACCACCTCGACCCCCGCGGCGACGAGCCGGTCGCGGATCGCGTCGACCGCGGCGAACTTGCGCGCCGGATCGACCGGAAAGCGCAGGTCGGGCGTGTTGACCAGCGGCGGCATCGCCGCGCGCAATGCGGTGAGCGAGCGGCCGCTGCGTGCCACCGCGCCGATCAGCTGCACCGCGGCGTGGAGCGCGTCGTCGAAACCGTACCAGTCGTGCGCGAAGAAGATATGGCCGCTAAGCTCGCCGGCGATCGGCGCGTCGTGCGCGATCATCGCCTCCTTCATCAGGCTGTGACCGGTCGGGCCCATTATTGGCACGCCGCCCAGCGCGGCGATGCGATCGAAGACGAATTGCGAGGTCTTGACGTCGGCGACGACCGCGGCGCCGGGGCAGGCGGCGAGCACCGGCTCGATCAGCAGGCTGAGCAACTGATCGCCCCAGAGGACGCGGCCGTCGCCGTCGACCGCGCCGATCCGGTCGCCGTCCCCGTCGAAGGCGATACCGAAGTCGAGCCGTTCGCGCCGGACCAACGCCTTCAGATCGGCGAGGTTATGCTCCTCGGTCGGATCGGGATGGTGGTGGGGGAAGCGGCCGTCGACCTCGGTGTAGAGCAGGTGATGCTCGCCGGGCAGCGCCGCGGTCAGCCGCGCCACCGCCGGGCCGGCGGCGCCGTTGCCGCAATCCCAGCCGATCCGATAGGCGCCGCCGCGATGCCCGGCGAGCAGCCGCGCGACATAGGAGTCGAGCACGTCGACCTCGGTCACCTGACCGGCGCCCTCGCTCCACGCGCCCCCGGCGGCGATGCGCGCGAGGTCCTGGACGTCGGCGCCGTAGAAGGAACGATGGCCGAGCACCATCTTGAAGCCATTGTCGTCGCGCGGATTGTGGCTGCCGGTGACGTGGATGCCGGCATCGACGGCGAGCGTCGCCTCGGCGAAATAGAGCATCGGCGTCGGTCCGATGCCGATCCGCACGACGTCGACGCCGCCCGCGGTCAGCCCGGTGACCAGCGCCGCTTCGAGGTCCGGCGAGGACAGGCGGCCGTCGCGGCCGACCGCGACGCGGCGGCCGCCCGCGGCGCGGACGCGCGTCGCGAAGCTGCGCCCGATCGCGCGCGCATCGTCGGTGCCGAGGTTGCGGCCGACCGTACCGCGCACGTCATATTCGCGCAGGATCGCCGGCGACAGACGATGCGCCATCAGCCCCGCCGCAGCGCGCCGAGCAGCAGGTCGCGCGCGGCGTTGAGCTCGATGCTCGCCTCCGACGAACCACCGCGATCGGGATGCGCCTCGGCGACGAGGCGGCGGTGCGCGGCGCGGATCTCGCCCTCGTCAGCGTCGGCGCGCAGGCCGAGCAGCCGGCGGGCGCGCTGCGTCTCGGTCAGCCGCGCCGGCTTCGGGGCGGGCTTGAGGTAACGCCAGGCGAACCAGATCAACGCGATCGCGAGCAGCCACTTCACGCGGCGACCACCGGCGTGCTGTGCTCGGGCAGTTGCAGCGCGCTCATCATCTCGCGCAGCTCCTGGCGCGAGGCGACATGGCCGAGGCCCATCGCGCCGAACTCCTTGGAATCGATCATCGTCAGCCCGGCCGGGAACAGCTCGCGATAGATGACGCGCTCGCCGAGGCCGGGGATGATGCGGAAGCCGACCCGCTTGGCGAGCTGGCCGAGCGCATCGGAGACGCGGCGCATGTTGCGCGCCTCGATATGCTGCAGGCGGTTGCGCAGCACCACCCAGTCGATCTGCGTGCCGTCGGCGCGCGCGCGCTGCTTGCGGGCATCCCAGATCAGTTCCGAATAGAAGCTCGGCCGGGTGACGTTGAACGTCTCGGGATCGACCTGGCCGATCAGGTCGAAGTCGACGAAACTGTCGTTCATCGGCGTGACCAACGTGTTGGACAGCGCGGCGGCGGTGCGGGCGAAATAATCGTCGCGACCGGGCGTGTCGACGATCAGGAAGTCGGCGCCCTCGGACAGGCGGCCCCAGGTCTCCTCGAACACCGACTCGCTTTCGCCGTCGTGCGTCGCATGGACCGGCATCGGCAGCGCGCTGCCGGTGCGTTTGATCGTGGCGGCGCGATTGTCGAGATAGCGGCCGACGGTGCGCTGGCGATGGTCGAGGTCGAAACACGCGACCTTCGCGCCCTTGGCGGCGAGCGCGATGGCGACATGGACGGCAGTCGTCGACTTGCCGGTGCCGCCTTTCTCATTGGCGAAGACGATGACGTGTGGCCCTGCGGGCACGGTTCGTTCCTTATCGATGCTGGCGGGTTGCTCGGTCACGACGCTCTTCATAGAAGCCGCGCGCTCATTGTTCGAGGGATTAAACGGTGCTGACGATCCGAGACCTGGACGGGCTGCGCGCGGCGGTCGCCGCATGGCGCGCAGAGGGCGCGACGATCGCGCTGGTGCCGACGATGGGCGCGCTGCACGCCGGCCATATCGCCCTGGTCGAGGCGGCGCGGCGGCCGGGGACCAGGGTGATCGTCTCGATCTTCGTCAATCCCAAGCAGTTCGGGCCGGACGAGGACCTTGCCCGCTATCCGCGCCGCGAGTCGGCGGACGTGCGGCTGCTCGCCGAACACGGCTGCGACGGCGTCTGGCTGCCGCCGGTCGAGGCGATGTATCCGGCGGGCTTCGCCACCGGCGTGACGGTGAGCGGGGTCAGCGACTCGTTCGACGGCGCGGCGCGGCCCGGGCATTTCGACGGCGTCGCCACCGTCGTCACCAAATTGTTCAACCAGACGCGCGCCGACATCGCCTATTTCGGCGAGAAGGATTTCCAGCAGCTCGCCGTCATCCGCCGCATCGTCGCCGATCTCGACATGAGCGTGGAGATCGTCGGCGTGCCGATCCAGCGCGACGACGATGGCCTCGCGCTGTCGTCGCGCAACATCTACCTCGACGATGCGCAGCGGGCCAAGGCGGTCGCCTTGCCGCGCGCGCTCGGCGTCGCGGCGCGGGCGATCGGGCGCGGCGACGATGTTGAGGCGGCGCTGGCGGAGGCGCGGGCGGCGCTGCACGGGGCCGGCTTCGCCGTCGACTATATCGCGCTTGCCGATGCCGAGACGCTCGCGGAATCGCCGGCGGCGGATCGCCCGCGCCGGTTGCTCGCCGCCGCGCGGATGGGCGCGACGCGGCTGATCGATAACGTCGCGATCGAGCCGATCGGCTGAAACGTGCGGTTCCTGCGACGTTAACCATTTTTCAGGACGAATCGCGCAATCTGCCCTCATGATCGATGGGGGCAACCAATGGGCATTAGTTCGAAAAGCGCGCAGTTCCTGCTAGACAGCCGCATCGCCGACGCGATGCAGGGCCAGCCGGAGGCGTTGTACGACCTCGGCATCTGCTACCAGACCGGCACCGCCGGCGCGGTCGTCGACCTGATCGAAGCCCACAAATGGTTCAACCTCGCCGCGGTCGCCGGTTTCCGTGACGCGGCCGGCGCGCGCGCCGAAGTCGCCGAAGACATGACCGCGCGCGAGATCGCGCTGGCGCAGCGCCAGGCGCGCGACTGGCTGGGGATGACGCGCCGCGCGGCTTGACGGTGGGGCGACGGTCTGCCGGTTCGATGAGACGTTGGCGCCTGTGAGGGCGCGCTTTGGCGGACGTCTTCCCGTATGTCCTTCCGATGCTCCACCCCGGCGAAGGCCGGGGTCCGGCAGGGTGAAGCTCACGGGAGACTTACCACAGTTTCCCAACTGGGACCCGGCCTTCGCCGGGGCGGTCGACACGATTTTCCCACAAACTCTGTTCGCGCGCTGATTCGGCGAGCCGACGGTGTGGCGCTTCAATTATCGCCGGCTCTAACCTTTACACATCCAGATTGGCGACGTTCAGCGCATTGTCCTGGATGAACTCGCGGCGCGGTTCGACGACTTCGCCCATCAGCTGGGTGAAGATCACGTCGGCGGCCGAGACGTCGTCCGAGGTGACGCGCAGCATCGTCCGGTTCGACGGATCGAGCGTCGTTTCCCACAATTGCTCGGCGTTCATCTCGCCGAGGCCCTTGTAGCGCTGGATCGCCAGCCCCTTGCGCCCGGCGGCGAGGATCGCATCGAGCAATTGCGACGGCCGCGCGACGAGGCTTTCGCCGCGCGTCTTGGTCGCGGTGACGCTGCCGATCTGGCCGGCATTCTCCTCCGGCTCGTCGCCGTTGTCGGGCAGCGGCTCGGCTTCGGCGGTCGCCGCGACGCCCTTGATCGGGATCAGCCGGCCCGCCGCGGCGAAGCTGTCCGCCTGTTCGGCGGCGAGGCCGTGCAGCTTGCGCGCCTCGGCGCTGGCGAGGAAGCTCGCCTCGACGATATGATGGTCGGTGACGCCGCGCCACAGCCGCTCGAAGTGGATGCCGCCGTCCTCGGTCAGCCGCGCCGTCCAGCGCGCCTCCTCGTCCCCCGATTCGAGCCGGCGCGTCACCTCGGCGACGGTCGCGGCGCGCTGGTCGCGGCTGAACTCGGGGTCGAGCGCACCGGCGAGCGCCAGCACTTCGATGATCACCGGATCGTAGCGGCGCGGCACATAGCGCATCAGCGTGCGCATGCGGCGGGCATGATCGAGCAGGCTCTTGAGGTCCGCCCCCGAGCGCGTGCCGCCCGGCGCTTCGAACAGCATCGTCGAGACGCCCGCATCGACCAGATATTCGTCGAGCGCGGCATCGTCCTTGAGATAGACCTCCGACCGGCCCTTGGTCGCCTTGTAGAGCGGCGGCTGCGCGATGAAGAGATGGCCGCGGGTGATCAGCTCGGGCATCTGCCGGTAGAAGAAGGTCAGCAGCAGCGTGCGGATATGCGCGCCGTCGACGTCGGCGTCGGTCATGATGACGATCTTGTGGTAGCGCAATTTGTCGGCGTTGAAGTCGTCGCGGCCGATGCCGGTGCCCATCGCCTGGATCAGCGTGCCGATCTCGCGGCTCGAGATCATCCGGTCGAAGCGTGCTCGCTCGGTGTTGAGGATCTTGCCGCGCAGGGGAAGGATCGCCTGGAAATGGCGGTCGCGCCCCTGTTTGGCCGAGCCGCCGGCCGAATCGCCCTCGACGAGGAACAGCTCCGACTTGGCGGGGTCCTTCTCCTGGCAGTCCGCCAGCTTGCCGGGCAGCGAGGCGATGTCCATCACGCCCTTGCGGCGGGTCAGTTCACGGGCACGCTTGGCGGCCTCGCGCGCCGCGGCGGCGTCGATGATCTTGCCGACGATCGCCTTGCCGTGCGCCGGATTCTCTTCCAACCACTCGGCGAGCTTGTCCGCCATCAGCGATTCGAGCGGCTGGCGCACTTCGGAGCTGACCAGTTTGTCCTTGGTCTGGCTGCTGAACTTGGGATCGGGCAGCTTGACCGAGACGATCGCGGTGAGGCCCTCGCGCATGTCGTCGCCGGTGAGCGTCACCTTCTCCTTCTTGAGCAGCCCCGACTTCTCCGCATAATTGTTGAGCGTGCGGGTCAGCGCGGCGCGGAACGCGGCGAGGTGGGTGCCGCCGTCGCGCTGCGGGATGTTGTTGGTGAAGGCGAGGACGTTCTCGTAATAGGAATCATTCCATTCGAGCGCGACGTCGATGCCGACTTCGTCGCGCTGGCCGTTGATCGCGATCGGCTCCGGGAAGAGCGGCGTCTTGGCGCGGTCGAGCCATTTGACGAAGGCGGCGATGCCGCCCTCGTAATAGAGTTCGACCGTCTTGGGCTCGTCGTGGCGCGCATCGGTGAGGAACAGGCGCACGCCAGAGTTGAGGAACGCCAGTTCGCGATAGCGGTGTTCGAGCTTCTCGAAGTCGAATTCGGTGATCTTGAACGTTGCCGGGCTGGGCAGGAAGGTGACGCGCGTGCCCTTCTGGCCGGGCGCGGCGGGGCCGACGACCTTGAGCGGGGCGACGGCGTCGCCGAAGGCGAAGCGCATGTAATGTTCCTGGCCGTCGCGCCAGATGGTGAGGTCGAGGAATTCGCTCAATGCGTTGACCACCGAGACGCCGACGCCGTGGAGGCCGCCCGACACCTTGTAGGCATTGTCGTCGCTGGTATTCTCGAACTTTCCGCCGGCGTGGAGCTGGGTCATGATGACCTCGGCCGCGGATACGCCTTCCTCGGGGTGGATGCCGGTCGGGATGCCGCGGCCGTTGTCGGTGACGCTGACCGAACCGTCGGCGTTGAGCTGGATGTCGATCCGGTCGCAATGGCCCGCCAGCGCTTCGTCGATCGCATTGTCGCTGACCTCGAACACCATATGGTGGAGGCCCGATCCGTCGTCGGTGTCACCGATATACATGCCGGGGCGCTTGCGGACCGCGTCGAGGCCCTTCAGCACCTTGATCGACGAGGCGCCGTATTCGTTCGCATTCTGGGGTTCTGCCATAGCGAGTATATAGGGATTGCGGGGGCGGAACGAAAGCGAAATGGGGCGGGGCGGGCGCCGGGCCTCCTCTCCTTTCGTCATCCCGGCGCAGACCGGGAGACATGGTTGCGATGACGCCGGCGTCGGCGCGCCTCACGCCTGTTCCGTGACGATGGATCCCGGCCTGCGCCGGGATCACGACAGAGGGGCGGGAGGACGGGAAATCAGGCCTGTGGATGCAGGTCCGCGCACCGCCGCCCGTTACCCCAGCTCGACCCGCGTCGCTGCGTCGCCGATCGCGGCGAACAGCGCCGGCTCGGTGCCGGTCATCCACACCTGCCCGTGCGCCGCGAGCCGCTCGAACAGCGCGGCGCGGCGCAGCGGGTCGAGATGCGCGGCGACCTCGTCGAGCAGCAGGATCGGCGGCTGGCCGGTGCGTTGCGCGACCAGCTCGGCATGGGCGAGGACGATGCCGAGCAGCAGCGCCTTCTGCTCGCCGGTCGAGGCGAGCGCCGCCGGCTGCTGCTTGCCGAGATGCGTGACGAGCAGGTCGACGCGATGCGGTCCGGCGAGCGCGCGTCCCGCGGCGGCGTCGCGCGCGCGGCCGGCGCGCAGCAGGTCGCGCAGTTCCGCCGCATCGCTCTGCCAGCCGGTCAGCGCGAGCGCGGCGCGGGCGAACACCCCCTCCGGCTGCGCCGCCAGCCCGTCGCCGAGCAGCGCGACCGTCTCTTCACGCGCCTCTGCGATCGCGCCGCCATGATCGGCCATCTGCGCCTCGAGCGCGGTCAGCCAGTCGGGATCGGCGGGCAGTTCGGCGGCGAGCAGCCGGTTGCGCGCGCGCATCGCCGCTTCGTAGCGCGCCGCGTGATGCGCATGGCCGGGGCGCAGCGCGAGCGTCAGCCGGTCGAGGAAGCGGCGCCGCTCGCCGGCGGGCTCGACGAACAGCCGGTCCATCGCCGGGGTCAGCCACAGCACGGTCAGCCATTCGGCGAGCGTATTGGCGGTCGCAGTCGCGCCCTGGATGCGCAACTGGCGGCGATCGGGTGCGCCGGGCAGTGTGCCGGTGGCGATCTCGACATCGCCCGCCGCCGCGGCGAGCGTCGCGGCGATGCCGAAACCACCCGCGCCGCCCTGCCGCTGCATGTCGGCGAGCGCCGCCCGCCGCAGCCCGCGGCCGGGGGCGAGCAGCGACACGGCTTCGAGCACGTTGGTCTTGCCCGCGCCATTCTCGCCGGTCAGCACGACGAAACCGGGACCGGGCGCGAGCGGCAGCGCCGCATGGTTGCGGTAATCGGTCAGGACCAGGCGCGAAAGCATTGCCGGTTCGCCTATAGCAAAGCGGGCAGGGGTGAAATCATCCTCGCATCGCAACGTGCTGCGCGCAGCGGAACCCGGCTTCGGGCCGCACCGTTGGAGGGCGACGAACCGCAGCAACCGGGACAGTGATGATGGATTACAAGAGACTCGGCTTCGGCCTCGCCGCCTTCGCGGCCGGCGCGGCGGCATGGACCGCAGCGACGGCGGCCTTCGGTCCCGCACCGGGATCGCGCCCGCGTCGGCCTGCCGAACCGCCGAAGCCGACCGGCGGCGTCGGAGCGGTGCCGGGTGACAGCACGACCAGCCCGATCGCGCCGCGTCCGGCGACGATGGCCGCCGCGCCGGTCGGCATGGCGGAGACCGAGAAGCATTTCGAGGAACGCGCCGGCAACCCCGCCGCCGAACACGTCCCCACCGACCTGATGGGCGACAGCCATCCGGGCAACGACAGCCGCGCGGTCGACGCCTTCCGTCCCGATCCCACCGCGGTGCCGAGCGACGCCGAGAAGGAAGCGCTGCGCCCCGCCACCGGCCCGGCGCCGACGCTGGTCGCCGATCGCGGCAGCGGCTTCAGCGAGGCAGCCGGCGCGGCCTGATCCCGGCGGGGCGCGGCGTGCGCCCCGTCAGTCGTTGCCGAGCAGCGACGATTTGCGCGGGATCGTCTCGCCCTTGGGCTGACCCTTGTCGAGCGTCTCGCTCGGGCGGCGCGCGTCGCCGGGCTGCTGATGCTCGGTCGACAGATTGGGGTCGCGCGTCTCGGTGGTCGATTTGAGATCGTCTTTCATCGCTTCTCTCCTTCGTATTCCGACCAACCGTCGGTCCGCCCGGCGCGTTCCCGGGATGCAACCAACTGTTGCACAGGGCATTTGATTTGCATCGACACGAACAGGGAGGATGCGATGCGGACGATGATGATGGCGGCGGCGGTGGCTGCAACGACGCTGGCCGGCTGTTCGAGCTACGGCACCGACACGCGCTACCGCGGCTATTCTGCCTATGATTATAATCGCGTCGATCCGTCGTACGGCGGCTATTATGCCGATCGCTATTATGTCGACGGGCCGCGCTATCGCGAACGCCGGCTGTCGTCGCGCGATCGCATCTATCGCGGCGAGAATGGCCAATATTATTGCCGGCGCAGCGACGGCACGACCGGCCTGATCGTCGGCGGCATCGCCGGCGGCGTGCTCGGCAACATCATCGCGCCGGGCAATTCCGGGCTGCTCGGCACGTTGCTGGGCGGCGCGGCGGGTGCGGCGGTCGGCCGCTCGGTCGATCGCAACAACGTGCGCTGCCGCTAGCGGCGGCTTGCGGCGGCGTGGCGAGGCGTTAAGCGTCAGGGCTATTGCCCGTATGACGGAGTTCCGATGCGCCTGATCCTCGCCGCCGCCCTGCTTGCCTCGACCGCCGCACCCGCCGCCGCGCAGGCGCTGCATCAATATGGCGCGCTCGCCATCGCCCCCGCCGGCGATCGCGTCGCGGCGATCGAGAGCAACGGCAGCCGGAGCGTCGTGACGGTGCGGTCGGTCGCCGACGGGCATGTCGTCCGCACGATCGATCCGTGCAAGACGTGCAGCTATGCCGGGCTGACCTTCGCGCCCAATGGCGATATCGTCCTGCTCGGCCGCGAGACCGGATCGGTGCGGCTGATCTATGCCGATGCGACGACGACGCGGACGATCGCGACGATCGCCGGCATCGCCCAGACCCCGCGCGTCTCGCCCGACGGCAAACGGATCGCATTGCTCGTCACGCTCGGTGCCGCCAAGGAATCGGGCGCGACGCAGGCGGGCGTGCGGATGATCGGCGAGATCGGCGAGAAGAACGACGAGCAGCGGCTGGCGGTGTTCGACATCGCCCGCCCGGCGACGAATGTGACGCCGATCTCGCCCGCCGGCCGCTACGTCTACGAATATGACTGGACGCCCGACGGGCGCGGCTTCGTCGCGACCACCGCGCTCGGCAATGGCGACAACAATTGGTGGGTGGCGTCGCTCGACGCGATCGACGCGCAGACCGGCGCGGTGCGCTCGATCGCCAGGCCGGCGACGCAGCTCAACCAGCCGCGCGTCTCGCCCGATGGCCGTACCGTCGCCTTCATCGGCGGGCTGATGAGCGATTTCGGCTCGATCGGCGGCGACGTCTTCACCGTGCCGATCACCGGCGGCACGCCGCGCAACATTACCGCGGGCGCCAAGTCGACGGTGACGACGATCGACTGGACCGCGGCGGGCTTGCGCACCGTGACGCTGTCGGGCGATCAGGTCCAGTTCGGCACGCTCACCCCCGGCGCGGCGGTGACGCCGGGCTTCGCCAAGCCGGCGAGCAGCAGCGCGGGCGACGGCCGCGCGGTGTTCAGCGCCGACGGCCGCGTCGTCGCCGCAGTGGTGCAGGACTACGAGCATGCGCCGGCGATCTATGCGGGGCCGGTCGCGGCGACGGGCGCCGCGGGCGTGCGCCAGATCACCCACGACAATGACGCCGCGCCGGCGATGACGCGCGCGCGCAGCGTCGCCTGGACCAACGAAGGCTTTAACGTGCAGGGCTGGCTGCTCGCGCCGCGCGAGGCGCCGGCGGGCGGCAAGGCGCCGATGATCACGATGGTGCACGGCGGCCCCTCGGCGGCGTCGATGCCCGGCTATGTCTCGGCGGGATCGATGAACGGCGCGCTGCTCAAGGCGGGCTATTATGTCTTCCTGCCCAATCCGCGCGGCAGCTACGGCCAGGGCGAGGCGTTCACCGCCGCGAACAAGCGCGACTTCGGCGGCGGCGACCTGCGCGACATCCTCGCCGGGATCGATGCGGTCGAGCGCGTCGCGCCGATCGACGACAACCGCCTCGGCCTCGGCGGCTGCAGCTACGGCGGCTTCATGGCGATGTGGACCAATACGCAGACCAACCGCTTCAAGGCGATCGTCGCCGGTGCCGGCCTGTCCAATTGGGTGAGCTATTATGGCACCAACGGCATCGACCAGTGGCTGCTGCCGTTCTTCGGCAAGACGATGTACGACGACATCAAGGCCTATGAGGGCGTGTCGGCGGTCTATCACGCCAAGACGGCGAAGACGCCGACCTTCATCTACGTCGGCGAACGTGACATCGAGGTGCCGCCGACCCAGTCGATCGAATGGTGGCACGCGCTCAAGGACCGCGGCGTGCCGGTCAGCCTGGTGATCTACCCCGACGCCGGCCATTGCGTCACCGCGCCCGACCAGGCGAGCGACGTGCGGGCGCGCGCGATCGCCTGGTTCGATCGCTATGTGAAGAACGCCAAATAATAGGCCTTCACATCAGCGGCTTGCCCGAATCCTTCCACTTGTCGAGCACGGTGGAGGCGGGCGGCAGCAGGTCGGGCGTCGGCGTCGCGACCGGTTGCGGCGGCGGCGCGGCGCCGGGCGCGACCGGCAGCGGCGCGGCGGCGGCGATCAGCGCCGGCGGGGGCACGAGCGGCGGTTCGGCGAGGCGCAGATGCGGGCCGGGCAGCGGCTCGCCACCTCGATAGCGCTGCGCGAAGGCGGCGCTCGTCCCCCAGAAGCCCTTCCAGCGGTGGAAGAGATGCGCGCCGACCACATCGGTCATCACCATGGCGCGGTTCCACGCCGGCGTGACGGCATAGGTATGGTAATGCGTCGCCAGCCCGACCGGCGCGAAGACATAGCCGGCGAGCGCCATCGCCGCATGCCGCGCCGCGCGCGCCCAGCCGCTGCGCGACGGCACCCGCGCCAGCGCGCCGTCGCAGGCGAAGCTGAACTGGCAGCCGGCATGCTCCGATCCCTGATAGACGACGCCGCATATCGTCGCGGGGAAGGCGGGGTGGCGCGCACGGTTGAGGATCACCTGCGCGACCGCCGACTGGCCGGCATCCGCTTCCGACGCGGCCTCGTAATAGATCGCCGCGGTGAGGCATTCGAGCGCGCGCGCCCGATCCTGCGCGCTCGCGCCCGCCATCGTGAAGGGCGGTGCGACGCTGCCGCCGGCACGCAGCGCGGCGGCGAGCGCGGCGGCGGAGATCGGCGCGGCGGGCAGCGCGGTCGTGCCGGTGACGCCGACCGCGGGCGCGGCGCTCTCGCCGTCGGGGGTGGCGGGCATGGCGGCGTAGAGCAGCGCCGCGCCGGGAAAGTGATCCTCCGCCTCATAGCCGGCGGGCGCGGGCAGGGGCGGCGCCGCGCCGCCGTGCGCGACGATCGCCCGCCAGCCCGACAGCCCGGCGAGCAGCACCGCGACCGCCAGCGCCAGCGCGGCGAACGCGCGCCAGTGCCGGGTGGTCAGGCGGATCGTCTGCATCGGCAGCGGCATAGGCCGCCAATAGCTTACATCCGGTTGCGCGTCGCCCGCCGGTTGAAGGGGCGGCCTAGCGCAGCGTCGGGCTGTCGAGGTTGAGCTGCGCCTCGGTCAGCGTCTCGGTTTCGGGGCGCGCGGCCTTGAGCGGGGTGAGGAATTGCTTGGCGTCGCCGACCACCGCGACGCTCGCCGCCTTGGGGTCGAGCAGCGCGACCGCCGCGGACTGGACCGCGGCCGGCGTCACCGCCTCGACCTTGCTGGTGTAGCTCTGCAATTCGGTGAGTGGCACGCCGTCGAGCACATAGCCGCCGATCAGCCCGGCGATGCCGCCGGTGGTCTCGACCGTCCGCCCGAAATTGCCGACCAGCACCGCCTTGCGTGTCGACAGCTCGCTGTCCGGCACCGGCGCTGCGCCGATCCGCGCCATCTCGGCGGTGATCAGCGTCACCACCTCGGCGGCGGTGGGGTTCTTGGTCTGGGTCCGCGCCGCGAAGCTGCCGACCGCGCGCGCCGCATCGACGCCGCTCGACGCGCCGTAAGCGAGGCCACGCTTGATCCGCACCTCCTGGTTGAGCCGCGACGAGAAGCCGCCGCCGAGCACGGTATTGGCCACCGCGAGCGGATAGTAACGCGGATCGGCGCGCGGGATCGCCGGGCGTTCGACGACGACGCCGGCCTGACCGGCGCCGGGCATGTCGACGACGATCGTCCGCGGCGCGGGCAGCGCGGCGAGCGCGACCGGCGCGGCCGCCGCTCCAGCAGGCGCGCGCCACTGGCCGAGCTGCGCGGTGGCGAGCGCCCTGGCCTGCGCCGGGGTGACGTCGCCGACCAGGATCAGCGTCGCCTGATCGGGGCGCCAGGTGCGGGCATAGGCGGCGGTGACGTCACCGCGGCTGATCGCCTTCAGCGAGGTCGGCGTACCGCCACCGGGCGCGCCGAACGGTGATGCGCCGAAGGCGGCACGGTCGGCGACCATCGCGGCGAGCTGCGACGGATTCTTGAACGCGACGGTGACCGCATCGACCTGCTGCGCGCGGGCGCGTTCGAGCTCGTCGGGTGCGAACACCGGATGCGTCGCGACATCGGCGAGGATCGTCATCGCCGGCGCGAGCTGATCCGATTTGACCGTCACCGAGACGCTGCCGCCCTCGTTGTCCGAGCCGGCGCCGATCGAGCCGCCGAGGCTTTCGACCTGTCGCGCGATCTCGGTCGCCGAGCGCGTGGTCGTGCCCTTGGTCATCAGCGTCGCCGCAAGGTTGCTGACGCCCGAACGGTCGACGGGGTCGAGCATCTGCCCGCCGGTGGCGACCAGATAGGCGGTGGCGATCGGCAGGTCGTGGCGTTCGACGGTGATGACGCGCAGCCCGTTGGCGAGCCGTGTCTCGATCGGCTGCGGCAGATTGGCCTTGACCGGCGCGGCGGGGGCGGGCGGCTGGATACGCTCCGCCTCGCTGGCGGGGGTGACGATCGCGATCTGCGCGGGCGGGGTGAGCGGCGCGGTCTGCACGGTCGCGGCGACGGTGATCCGGTCGCCGCTTTGCCCGGCCGGCTTGGCGGTGTCGGGCAGGTAGCGGATCGTCGCCGCCTGCTCGACGCCGAGATAGCGGCGCGCGACGCGCTGCACGTCGGCGGCGCTGACGCGGGCGATTTCGGCGAGCTGACGGTCGGCGGCGCGCGGATCGCCGTCGATGATCACCGACGAGGCGAGGATGCGCGCCTTGCCCTCGGCGGTCTCGCGGCTCTTGATCGCGGCGGTGAGGATCTCGTTCTTCGCCTCGGCGAGTTCGGCGGCGCTGACCGGCGCGTCGCGGAAGCGCGCGATCTCGCGCGCGAGGCCGGCCTCGCCCTGTTCCACCGTCTTGCCGCCGGCGAGGATCGCATAAGCGATGAGGTTGCCGGTGCCCTGCTTGCTGTCGAGGAAGGCGGAGGCGTCCTGCGCCAGCTGGTCGCGATAGACGAGGCTTTCGTACATCCGGCTGCTCTCGCCGGTCGACAGGATCGTCTGGAGCACGGTCAGCGCCGGAATGTCGGCGTCGCGATCGGCGGGGACGTGCCAGCTCATCAGCACCGCGGGCAGCGGCGTATTGGGTTCGTAGACGGTGTAGCGGACCGCCTTGGTGCGCGGCGGCTCCTGCACGGTGACGCGCGGGATCGGCGTCGACGGCTTGGCGATCTTGCTGAAATACTGGTCGACCCAGGCGTTGAGCTGCGCCGGATCGAAGTTGCCGGCGACGACAAGTATCGCATTGTCCGGCCGATAATAGGTCGCATGGAAGGCGCGGACGTCGTCGATCGACGCGGCTTCCAGATTCTCGATGCTGCCGATCGTCGAGCGCGCATAGGGATGCGTCGTATAGGCGGCGGCGGACAGATAGGTGGAGAAGAGCTTGCCATAGGGGCGGGCGAGCGTCGACTGGCGCAGCTCCTCCTTCACCACGTCGCGCTCGGAGGCGAAGCTCTTCGGCTCGACGACCAGGCTCGCCATCCGGTCCGCTTCGGCGAACAGCAGCCGTTGCAGGTGGTTGGCCGGGATCACCTCGTAATAATTGGTGTAATCGTCGTTGGTCGAGGCGTTGTTGTATCCGCCGACATCCTCGGTCAGCCGGTCCATCTGTTCGGAGACGAGATTGCGCGTCGCCTTGAACATGAGATGTTCGAACATGTGCGCGAAGCCCGAACGGCCGCGCGGATCGTCCTTCGAACCGACGTCGTACCAGACCTGCACCGCGACATTGGGCGTGCCGGTGTCGCGCAGCGCATAGACGCGCAGGCCGTTGGCGAGCGTGCGTTCGGTGAAGGCGATCGGCTTGACGGCGGCGGTGGCGGCTTGCGGAACACTCTGGGCGGTGGCGGCGAGGGGCAGGAGCGCGGCCCCGAGCAACAGGGCGGCACGAACGAGACGCATGGATGAGGGCTCCGGCTGGTGATGATGCAGGTTGAGCCGGCAGCGCGAGCGGTGTCAATCGGCCTCGCGCAAGGCGCACATGACACCGAATTCATCTTAAGGCTAAGTAACTTAAGTTGCTAGATAATCCTCCAAAATGGCGGCGTGCTGAAACGCCAGCGCCAGAAGTCGATGCGGCCAAACCGGCCTGATCGAGTTGAGCCCCTCGAACCCGAGGGCAAGGCATGGCGACGCAGGCACTTACCGGATCATCCGCGACAGGATCGAACGACCGGAAACGGGCGACGACGGCGCTCCAGGCGCTCAATTTCTTCATGGCCGACATGCAGGCAGGGATCGGGCCGTTCCTCGGCGTCTTCCTCCAGCAGCGCGGCTGGACGTCGGGGCCGATCGGCACGGTGATGTCGGCGGGCGGCGTCGCCGGCATGATCATGACGGTGCCGGCGGGCGCGTTCATCGATCATACCGAGAAGAAGCGGCTGGTGGTGATCGTCACCGGCATCTGCACGGTGATGGCGTCGTTCCTGATCCTGCTGTCGCAATCGGGATGGGTGGTGACGGTCAGCCAGGTGGCGACCGCGATCGCCGGCGCGGCGATCGGCCCGGCGGTGACGGGCATGACGCTCGGCGTCGTCCGCCAGCGCGGCTTCAACGCGCAGAACGGTCGTAACCAGGCCTGGAACCACGCCGGCAACATGATCGGCGCGGGGCTGTCGGGATTCCTCGGCTGGAAGTTCGGCATGCCGGCGATCTTCTACCTCGCCGCCGCCTTCGGCGTGCTGGCGATCATCAGCGTGCTGATGATCCCGGAACGCGCGATCGACCATCAGGCGGCGCGCGGTCTCGAAAACGGCGAGGACGACGACGACGGCAAGAGCGGCGGTCAGGCGGAGGGGTTCAAGACCTTGCTCGCCAACAAGCCGATGCTGATCCTCGCCGCCGCGCTCGCCTGTTTCCACCTCGGCAACGGCGCGATGCTGCCGCTCTACAGCCTCGCGGTGGTCGGCGCGGGCAAGGGCAATGCGGCGCTGTTCACCGCGACCACCGTGGTCGTCGCGCAGGCGGTGATGATCGTCGCGGCGCTGGTCGCGATGAAGATGTCGGCGGGGCGCGGCTATTGGCTGGTGCTGCTGATCTCCTTCGCGGCGCTGCCGCTGCGCGGGTTCCTCGCCGGAACGTTCATCGAACATTGGGGCGTATGGCCGGTGCAGGCGCTCGACGGCATCGGGGCCGGCTTGCAGAGCGTCGCGGTGCCGGGGCTGGTCGCCTGCCTGCTCGACGGGACGGGGCGGGTCAACGTCGGCCAGGGCGCGGTGATGACGATCCAGGGGCTCGGCGCGTCGCTCAGCCCGGCGATCGGCGGCTGGATCGCGCAGGCGCTCGGCTATCACGCCGCCTTCCTGATCCTCGGCAGCTTCGCGCTCGCCAGCCTCGGCCTGTGGATCGGCTTCGCGGGCCTGCTGCGCCCGGCGTGCGAAGGCAAACATCGGGAGACGACGGCATGAGCGGGACGATCAGCTGGGTGCATGTCGGCGACCTGCATGCCGACGAGGCCGACGACTGGCTGGGCATCCGCCGGCTGGAGGCGATCGTCGCCGAGCTTGCCGACGTGCGCGAGGGATCGATTTCGTCTTCCTGCCCGGCGACAATGCGAACCACGCCACCGCCGAACAATATGACCGGATCCGCGCCGCGCTCGCGCCGCTGACGCTGCCGGTCTTCACCATCCCCGGCGACCATGATTTCGAGGACGGCACGCTCGCCGCCTTCCGCGCCGGCACGCCCGAGGCGATGCGGCCGTTCGCGCGCGGGATCCAGGGCTATCGCTGCCTGTTCCTCGACATCGTCAGCGCCGGCAGCGGCGGGCCGGATTTCCGCATCGGCGCCGGCCAGCGCCGCCGCCTCGCCGAAGCGCTCGCCGACGCGGACGATGCCGGAGAGACGCCGCTGGTCTTCATGCACGCCTATCCCGGCGACCTCAGCGACGGCGGCGAGGCGGTCGCCAGCCTGTTCGCCGAGGCGGGCGTCGCCTTCGTCGACACCGGCCATACCCATTACAACGAGCTGCTCAACGACGGCCGCGTCGTCTATGGCGCGACCCGGTCGACCGCGCAGATTGAGGAGGCGGACGGCGCGGCGGGCTATACGATCGTCAGCGTCCATGACGGTGTGCCGAGCTGGACCTTCCGCCCGATCGGCGCGGGGGCGGCGGGCTGGCCGCATGTCCAGATCGTCTCGCCCGCCGACGTGCGGCTGCTCACCCGGCCGCACGATCCCCGCCACGTCCCCGCGCCGGGTGAGATCGAGGTGGTGGCGCGCGTGTTCGGCGAGGCTGCCGCCGCGCCGGTGGCGGAGGTCGCCGGCCGTTCGGTGACGATGCACCCCGTGCCCGGCGTCGCGGCGACGTGGCAGGCGGCGGTGACGATCGCCACGCCGGGGCTGCATCCGCTCAGCGTGCGCAGCGGGGCGGCGGTCGATACGATCGACATCCTCGTCCGCGACCGCAAGGATCGCCCCAAGCGCGGCCGCCCGGTGGTGCCGGGCCATGCCGTCCACACCATCGGCGCCTGGCCGTCGCGGCATATCCTCGGCGCGCAGCTCGGCCCCAATCGCAACGGCGGCGGCTGGTAGCGCAAAAGCACCAGCGGCTAGTGCAAATACCGGTGTGGTTCCGCCGCCGGACGCCGTGATTTGCGGTCGACTTCGCCACGGCCTTGGCGGACAAGGCACCTGTCGACACAATGGTGCGACGACAGGGGGTTAACCATGGTTGCAGCAGACGGACGCGATCCCGCCGGATCACCAGCCGGTAAGCGCCGGCACTGACCCGGCGGCCGGCGATAAGCCACACCGAAACGGTTCCAATTCCGGCACCCTTGCCGATTGCTGCCGACGAACGTCTTGAATAACGCGGGTTCTGCTTGGATCGCTATCTTCTCTCCGCCGATCGCATCGTACCGGTCGCCCCCGCCCCGGCGGTGCAGGCGGCGATCGATGCCTTTGCGGCACGGCTCGACGGCACCGACCCCTTCGTCGTCGGCTTTCGCGATGCGGTGCTGCCGATGGCGATCAGCGATCCCACTCTGCCGGACGCGCCGATCATCTACGTCAATCCGGCCTTCGAGCGGCTGACCGGCTATGCCGCCGCCGAGATCGTCGGCCGCAACTGCCGCATGCTGCAAGGGCCGCAGACCGATGCCGATGCGGTGCAGCGGCTGCGCGCGGCATTGGCGGCACGCGAGCGGGTCGAGGTCGACCTGCTCAACCATCGTCGCGACGGCAGCGCCTTCTGGAACCGGCTGACCGTGATGCCAGTCTTCGGCGGCGACGGCGCGCTGACCTATTTCGTCGCCTCGCAGGCCGACGTGACGCTCGAACGCCACCGGCTGATCGCGCTGGAAGAGGATCGCGCCAAGCTCGCCGGCGAGGTGGCGGCCCAGGGCCGCGCGCTCGCCGAGCGCGAATTGCAGTTGCAGCTCGCCCTGCGCGCCGGCGGGCTCGGCTATTGGAGCTTCGACATCGCGACGCAGACGCTCGACGTGTCGCCGGGGTGCAAGGCGATCTTCGGCTATGATGCCGACATGCCGTTCGACTATGCCGCCTTCGCCGCAGCGGTGCATCCCGACGATGCGGCGATGGTCGGCGAGGCGATCCGGGCGACGATCAACGATGCCGCCGAATGCGCGCTCGATTACCGCATCGTCACGCCGGCGGGCGAGATGCGCTGGGTGCAGACCCGTGCCGAGATCACCCAACGCCGCGACGGCGAGGCGGCGATGATGATCGGCTTCTCGACCGATATCACCGCGCGCAAATTCGCCGAGGAGCATCGCGTCACGCTCGCGCAGGAACTGACCCATCGCGTCAAGAACACGCTGGCGACGGTCAGCGCGGTGGTCGGCCAGTCGCTGCGCAACGCGACCTCGGTGACGGAGGCAGAGGCGGCGATCGCCGGGCGCATCGCCAGCCTCGGCGCGGCGCACGACCTGCTGATCCGCGACGAGGTGGAGGGCGCGACGCTGCGTGAGGTCGCCGAGCGCGCGCTGATGCCGTTCATGGACCGCGCGCACGAGGTGTTCACGATCGACGGCCCGGAGGTGCGGCTGTCACCGGCGGTGACGCTCGCGGTGTCGATGGCCTTGCACGAGCTCGCCACCAATGCGGCGAAATATGGTGCGTTGTCCGCGGCGGGCGGGCGTGTCGACCTGGCCTGGCGGCATATCGATCCTGCCGACCCGCATCGGCTTCGGCTGTCGTGGCAGGAGAGCGGCGGGCCGCCGGTGACGCCGCCGACGCGCACCGGCTTCGGCACGCGGATGATCTCACGCGTGCTGTCGCAGCATGTGCGGGGTCAGGCGACGATCGATTATCCGCCCGAAGGCGTGCGTTTCATCGTCGACGCGGTGATCTGACCCGGCGCGACGCGCTCGAAGACCGCGGCGAGCGCATCGATCGAATAGGGTTTGTGGAGCAGCTCGAACTCGCCAGCACCCTGCCGCGACAGGGTTTCGCTATAGCCGCTGGTCAGGATCACCGGCAGCGCCGGCCAGCGCGTCCGGACCAGCCGGGCGAGCTCGATGCCGTTCATCCCCGGCATCATCACGTCGGAGAAGACGACGTCGAACGGCTCGTCGGGCCGCTCCAGCCAGCCGATCGCCTCGCGCGCGTTGCGGGCGAGCGCGATGTCGTGGCCGAGGTCGCTCAGCGCGGCGGTGGCGAAGGCGCCGACCTCAGGATTGTCCTCGACCACCAGGATGCGCAGCGCCGTATCGGCCGGCGTGGCGGCGACCGCGGCCGCCGGCGGCGGCGCCGCGGCGCGCTCGCGGGGCAGGAACAGCGTGAAGGTCGTGCCCTCGCCGAGCCGGCTGTCCACCAGCACCTCGCCGCCCGATTGCTTGGCGAAGCCGAACACCTGCGACAGGCCGAGCCCGGTGCCGTGGCCGACCCCCTTCGAGGTGAAAAAGGGTTCGAAGATGCGGTCGAGATGATCGGGCGGGATGCCGGTGCCGGTATCGGTGATCGCGATCTTGAGGAAGTCGCCGCTGCGCGCGTCATGGTTGCGTACCGGCGGGATATGGTCGCAGGCGCCGACCGCGATCGTCAGCCGCCCCTCGCTGCCCATTGCGTCGCGGGCGTTGACCGCCATGTTGACGATCGCAGTCTCGAACTGGCTGACGTCGGCATGTGCGAGGCAGGGGTTTTCCGGCAGGTCGAGGTCGACCGCGATCAGCGCGCCGGCGAGCATCTCCATCATGTCGGTGAGGCTGCGGATCGTGTCGCCGACGTCGAACACCTCGGGGGTCAGCGACGAGCGGCGGGCGAAGGCGAGCAGCTGGCCGGTCAGCTTGCTCGCCCGGTCGGCGGTCTGCGCGATCGCATCGATATAGCGGTCGCGCCGCGCCTCGGTCAGCCCCGGCCGGCGCAGCAGGTCGGTCGAGCCGCGGATCACCGTCAGCAGATTGTTGAAGTCGTGCGCGATGCCGCCGGTGAGCTGGCCGAGCGTCTCCATCTTCTGCGCCTGACGCAGCGCCTCGTTGGCGCGGGTCAGCGCCTCGCTGCGTTCGGCGACGCGGCGTTCGAGCGTTTCGTTGACGTCCTGCACCGCCGCGAACAGCCGTGCATTGTCGATCGCGATCGCCGCCTGTGCCGCGATGCCGACGAGCAGCCGTTCGTGGCGGGCATGGAAGCGGCCGGGCTCGGGATCGCCGAACAGCAGCCCGCCGAGCACGTCGCCCGAGCGCGACACCACCGGCGCGGCGAGATAGCTGCGCACCGGCAGGTGCCCCGGCGGCAGGCCGTCGAACGGCGCGTTGCGGCCATAGCGCGGGTCGGCGAGGATATCGTCCGATCGCACCACGCCCTCGTTGCGGAAGGTCGGTGCGAAGACCGCGGTGGCGCGCGGGCGGCCGAGCGCCTCGAAATCCTCGCGGCGCGCGCCGGACAGCGTGTAGAGATGCAGGCGTTCGCCCGTTTCGTCCCACAGATTGTGGAAATAGGCGCCGAAGGCGGCACCGGTCAGCGTCACACCGGCGTCGGTGACCATCTGCACCAGCGGTTCGAGTTCGAGTTCGGCGGCGAGTGCGGCGCCGATCCGGTTGAGCGTTTCGAGGCTGTGCGTCTCGGCGCGCAGTTCCTCCTCCATCGCCACCGCCTGTGTCACCTCGATCACCATCGCCAGCAACCCGGCCGGCGCGCCGTCCGGCCCCGGCACCGGCGCATAGGTAAGATCGAAGAACAGCGCCGCCGGATAGCCGTCGCGAAACAGGGTGATCGGCTGGCGTGAGAAGGTCAGCGGCGCGCCGGCCAGTCCGGTGCGGAGCACCTCGCGGTTGAACGCCGCGGCTTCCGGCATCGCGTCGATCACCGGCTGCCCGAGGATCGCGGGATGATAGCGGCCGACGATGCCGGCATAGCCGTCGTTGTAGAGCAGGCGACCATCCTCGCCCCACAGCAAGGCCATCGGCAGCGGCGATCGCAGCATCACCTCGACGGTGGTGGCAAGGTGCGCCGGCCAGTCGGTGCGGCGCCCGAGCGGCGAGGCGGCCCAGTCATGCGCGGCGATCCGTCCCGCCATCTCGCCGCCGCCAATCGGAACCACCCTCTTCCCCCGTCCGTCATCGTTATTCGCGTGGCGGCTAAACCGGCGAGACATCGAGTTGATCCCCGGCAGGCGATCGGCACGCGACGGCGGCGCAGCGACCCGCTAGTCGGGCGCGATGAGCAGCCAGACCCAGCCTGCCGGGATCAGCCCGGGGCTCACCGCCATCTTCGCGATCGCCTGCGGGATGATGGTCGCCAATATCTATTATGCGCAAGCGCTGATTGGCGCGATCACCCCGGCGTTGGGCCTGCGCCCGTCGGTCGGCGGCATGATCGTGACGCTGACCCAGCTCGGTTACGGGGCGGGACTGTTCTTCATCGTCTCGCTCGCCGACCGGATCGAGAACAAGCGGCTGATCCTGGTGCTGACCCTCGGCGCCTGCGCCGGACTGGTCGGCTGCGTGCTGGCGCGCAGCGCGACCGGATTCCTGCTCTGCTCGTTCGTCACCGGCTTCTGCTCGGTGGGCACCCAGATCATGGTGCCGCTCGCCGCGCATCTCGCGCCCGAGGAGCGGCGCGGGCAGGTCGTCGGCAATATCATGGGCGGTCTCATCACCGGCATCATGCTCGCCCGGCCGCTCGCCAACGGCCTTGCCGCGCTGTCCGGCTGGCGGACGGTGTTCGGCGTGTCGGCGGTCGCCATGGCGCTGCTCGCGCTGCTGATCGCGCGAACCGTGCCGGCCTGGCGACCGCGGCCGACGCTCGGTTACGGCGCGCTGCTGCGATCGGGGCTGTCGCTGCTGGTACGCACCCCGGCGATCCGGCGGCGCACCGCCTATCAGGCGATCATGTTCGTCGTGTTCAACCTGTTCTGGACGACGGTGCCGCTGCTGCTCGCGCAGCGCTTCGGCTTCGGGCAGGAGGGGATCGCCCTGTTCGCGCTCGCCGGCGCGGGGGGCGCGCTCGCCGCGCCGATCGCCGGGCGGCTCGGCGACCGGGGCTATATCCGCGCCGGCACCGCGGTGGCGCTGGGCACGGCGATCCTCGCCTTCCTGCTCGCCGGCTGGGCGGGGGCGGCGCATGCCCTGATCCTGCTCGGCCTCGCCGCCGTCCTGCTCGATGCCGCGACGCAGCTCAACCAGGTGCTCGGCCAGCGCGTGCTGTTCTCGATCGCCCCGGAAGCGCGCGGGCGGATCAACTCGGTCTACAT
Source organism: Sphingomonas sp. RIT328 (assembly GCF_000632225.1). GTDB lineage: Bacteria > Pseudomonadota > Alphaproteobacteria > Sphingomonadales > Sphingomonadaceae > Sphingomonas > Sphingomonas kyungheensis. The sequence continues at coordinate 37,165 of NZ_JFYV01000011.1, read as the reverse complement.
GACCATCGTGTTCGTGGGCGGCGCATCCGGATCGATGCTCGCGACGCTGACCTACAGCTACGGCGGCTGGACGATGACCGCGGCGGTCGGCGCCGTGCTGACCGCCGCGGCCTTCCTCCTGTTCTTGACCGAACCGCGTGGCTAGCGCTTCGCCGCCGCGATGTAGCGCGTCACCTGCTCGTCGAGCACGTCGAGCGGCAGCGCGCCCTGATCGAGCACCGCTTCGTGGAAGTCGCGGATGTCGAACTTCGGCCCCAGCTCGCGTTCGGCGCGGGCGCGCAAGGCGGCGATGCGCTGCTGGCCGACCATGTAGCTGGTCGCCTGTCCCGGCCAGTTGAAATAGCGATCGACCTCGCGCGCGATGTCGGTGTCGGACACCGAGCTGTTGGCGCGAAAATAGGCGATGGCGCGGTCCCGGTCCCAGCGCTGCGCGTGGATGCCGGTATCGAGCACCAGCCGGATCGCCCGCCACATCTGCAACGACAGCATGCCGAAGCGCGCATAGGGATCCTTGTACAGGTGCATCTCGTCCGCCAGCCGCTCGGCATAGAGGCCCCAGCCTTCGACATAGGCGCCATAGCCGCCGAACTTGCGGAACTTGGGGATACCGGTCAGCTCCTGCTGCCGCGCGATCTGGAAATGGTGGCCGGGCGCGCCTTCGTGCGCGGCGATGCCGGCGACCTGCACCTTCTGCGTCTGCGTCATGTCGACGAGGTTGACGTAATAGATGCCGGGACGCGATCCGTCCGCCGACGGCGGGTTGTAGAAGGCGGTGGAGGCGGTGCGCTCGCGCCACGGCTCGACCGCGCGCACCTCGAGCGGCGCCTTGGGCAAGGTGCGGAAATAGCGCGGCGCGGCGGCCATCGCCCCGTCGATCACCGCGCGGGCATCGGCGAGATAGGCCTGCCGGCCCGCCGCGGTGTTGGGATATTTGAACTGCGGATCGGTGCGCACCTTGTCGGAGAATTGCTCCAGCGTGCCGGTGAAGCCGACCTCCCGCAGGATCGCCATCATCTCGGCCCGGATCGCGGCGACGCGGGCGAGGCCGAGCGCATGGATCTCGTCGGCGGTCATGCTGGTGGTGGTGGAGCTCTTCAACCGGTCGGCATAGTAAGCCGCGCCGTCGGGCAGGTGCCAGGCGCCGTAATTGCCCGTCGACAGCGGCTCGATCGCATCGAGCGTCGCGAACAGCTGGTCGTAGCCGCGGCGGAACGGGCCGACCAGCGCGGCCGAGGCGTCGGCGATCAACGCCTGTTTGGTCGCCGCCGGTACGGTGAGCGCCGAGACCTTCTTACGAAAGTCGGCGAGCAGCGTCGAATCGGCGCCGCCGTCGAACGGCGCCCCGGTGATCACCGCGCGGGCATCGGCGCGGACGGGGGCGAAATTGACCTTGTTGGGGATGATCCCCGCCGCCGCCTGATCGCGCATCGTCGTGCTGACTTCGCGCATCACCCGCTCGGTATCGCGCAGCCGGGCGATATAGGCGCGCGCATCCTCGACCGTGTCGATCTTGTGCGTGTTGATCAGCAGCACCGGAATGTCGCCCGCCGGGCTGCCGTTGGTCGACACCGGGAAGTTGAGCCTGCGGAAGCGGAGCGATTCGCGGCCGCGCGTCACCTCATAGTCGAACAGGCGATAGCTGACCTGCGCGCTCTCGCCGAGCTGGTCGGGGCGGAAGCGGGCATGCATCGCGGCGCGCTGGCGTTCGGCGAGCGCCTGGTCCGCCCGCGCGCCCGCCTCGGTATAATCGTCGAGCCGGTCATGATGCGTCTTGAGGCCGAGCTGGCTGAGCGATTCGGGATGCCGATCGAGCTGTTCGTCGAACGCGGCATCGAGGAACTGGAGCAGCGCGGCATCCTGCGCGGCGGTGGCGGCGGTGGCGGCGGTGGCGGCGACCGGCGGGGCGGCATCGGCCTGGACGACGGGGGCCGCGGATAACAACAGCAGGGCAAGGGCAAGACGCATGGATGGATCCCGGACGCGGGGCGGAGCGCCCGGCTGCGGCAATCTTACGTCACCGGCGGATCGCGGCAAGCACCTGCCAGCGCCGCGTCGCCCGGATCGGCGTCACCTGCCACGCGACGCCGGTGGCGGCGAGGAAGCGCTGGTTGATGCCGGCAGCGGTCTGCGCGAAATCGTAGAAGTCGATCCGGTGGTGCGCGAGCACCAATCGTCCGCCACGGCGCATCACCCGGCCGACCGCGCGGGCGACCGCCGCCATCGCCGCCGGATCGAGATAATAGAGCAATTCGGCCACCACCACCGCATCATAGACCGGCCGCGGCAGCGGCGCGGGCAGCACCAGCGTCAGCGCGCGGGCGCGCGGCCAGCGGCGGATCGCCGCGGCGGTGAGCGCGGTGCCCTCGCGCGTGCCTTCGGTGGCGTCGAGCCGGCGCGCGCGGGGGGCGATCGCGGCGCTGTTCGAGCCGTTGCCGCTGGCGAGTTCGAGCACCCGGCCGAGCGGTGCCGGCCCGAGGCCATGGAGGATCGCGGCGCGCTTGATCGCTTCGTCGCGGTTGGTGAAGGTCCGCCACGGATCGTCCTCGGCGGCGAATTTGGCGGCGAAGCCGTCCAGCCGGATCGCGCTCACCGCGCGCCCCCGAACCGCTCGATCGGTTGCGCGAAGGCGCGCAGCTCGTGCGCGGCGATCGCGAAACCGGCAGGGTCGTCGCGGATCGCGCCCAGCTGCGTGCGGTGCCGCGCGATCAGCAGGCGTTTGAACGCGCTGCCGCCGGGGACGGGCAGCGTCAGCCCCTGTACGTCGCCGCGGCGGCGTGGCGGCCAGACCCGATAGCTCAGCCGGCGGGCACGGCCGGGCAGGCGATCGAGCGCCGCGGCGACGGCGCGATGATCCGGGTGGGCATCGTCCGCCGCCGGTCCGACGATCAGGTCGGCGCGGGCCGACAGGCGGCGCAGGTGGCGCACCGCCTCGGCGACGTGGCGGGGCAGGTCGCCGTCGGGAAGCGCGAGGCAGCGCAGATCGCGCGCGCTGACGCCGAGCATCAGCAGCGCGCGCCGGCTCTCGCGGCGGCGTTCGGCGACCAGCCGCGCGCGCGGCCAGCGCCGGCTGCCGGGATGCGAGGCGCCGCCGTCGGACACGATCACCACCGACACCGCCGCGCCGATCGTCTTCAGCCGGCGGATCAGCCCGGCGGCGCCGATGATCTCGTCATCGGGGTGCGGCGCGACGATCAGCGCGCGGCGGATGCCGGCGAGGCGCAGCCTCACAGCGCCGGTGCCAGCAGTCCCTCGCCGACCGCGCGGCCGACGCGCAGCCGCTGCGCATCGGGGACGGGCTGGCGCAGATAGACCGACAGGTCGGTGAGCGTCGCCGACAGCGGATGCGCGACGAAATGGCCGGCGAGGCCGACCGCCTCCTGCGCGACGGTGATCGCGCGCGTCGCCGCCTCGGTCACCGCCAGCCGCGCCGCGGCGATGCGCGCCAGCCGCGCCTCGCCGTCGTTCGCGAACCAGTAGGCCGCGGCGGCCCGCACCGCCGCCGCGGCCTGTTCGGCGAGCGTGAACACTTCGGCGAGCCGGGCGGTCTGGAACGGATCGTCGGCGCGGCCGGTGGCGACGAGGTGGTCGCGCGTCCGGTCGCACACGGCCGCGACGCCGCCGGCATGGACCGCGACGAAGCGCAGCGCGCCGCCGCTGAAGTGCGGCTCGCGTGCATAGACATCGGCCGCGCCGATCCGCGCCGTCGCCGGGACGATGGCGTCGTGCCAGCGGACCTGATGCGTCTCGGATCGCTGCATGCCGGTGGTCCGCCACCAGTCGCGGTCGATCGCCGGCGGCGTCGCGGCGAGATCGAGCAGCAGCAGCCGGGTGCCGTCCTCCGCCTGCGCGGTGACCAGCGCATGGCTGAGCACACCGGCGCCCGAGGCATAGCTCTTGCCGCCGCCCAGCCGGTCGCCGACGAGCCGCAGCGGCGCATCGGCGAGCGCCGCATTCCACACGCCGAGCGTCGCCCCGCCGCGCAGCGCCTCGCCGAGCGCGGCGACCTGCGCCGGCGTCGCGTAGCGGCGGACGATCTGCACCGCATCGACATGGCCTTCGAGCAGCCGGCCGAGCGGCAGATCACGCCGGCCGGTGGCGTAGAGCGCGCGGAGCAGGGCGAGATAGGCGTCGGTATCGGTCGGATCGCCGGGTGGGGTCTCGTCCCAGCCCTGCGCGCGGATCGCATCGCGCAGCAGATCGCGCATCATGCCGCTTCCTCCTGCGGCTGCGCCTCGAGCGCGGCCAGCGCCGCCTCGGCAAGGCCCAGCGGCAGCAGCGCCGGCTGGACCGAAGCGGCCGGGACGACGCGCATCGCAAAGGCCTCGCCATTGGGGCAATCGCGCGCGACGCCGAGGATATGGTCGGCATCGAGCCCGATCACCGCGCCGAGCCGGCCGCGGCTCGCCGGATCGTCGATCGTCGCGAACGCCCGCCGCGAGGCGGCCTGCGCGCGCGCCTGCCAGGCGATGCCGGCGGGATGCGCGACCTGCGGCAGATCGCCGTCGTCGAGCCGGCGCAACTGGCCGGCCAGCCCGCCGTCGACCCGGCCGATCCGCCGTGACGAGGTCTCGACCACCATCGCCGCATCGCGTCGGACGCGGAAGCCGGCGCGCGCCGCCTCGTCGAGCAGATCGGCATCCTCGCCGTGCGGCAGCGTGCGAAAGCCGCCGAGCGCGCGATAGCAGGCGGCGCGGACGGCGAGATTGGCGCCGCCTCCAAAATGGTGGCTGGCGCGATCCTCCCAGTCGACCGGATCGAGCCGCCGGCGATAGGCGTGGAGCCGGTCGAAATAGCGTTCGACGCGGCCTTGCAGGGGATCGGCGCTGCCGTTGCGGCGAACGATGCGGCCGGCGGCGACGTCGGCGACGGCAAGCGCCGCGCGCCCGGCGGCGATCCAGTCGGCGGCGGGGGTGCTGTCGGCATCGGTGGTGAAGAGCAGCGCGTCGGCGTCACCGATCCGGTCGAGCGCCATAAGCATCGCCGCCCGCCGGGCCCGACCGGCATTGGCATCGGCCTGGCGCGGGCCGATCGCGATCCGGATCGGACGGTCGGCGGCAGCGGCACGGAGCAGCGCCTCGCTGCCGTCGCTGCACCCGTCGAGGTAGAAACAGCTGGTCACCGCGCCGGCAGGATCGCAGCGCCGCAATGCCGCAAGCAGCCCGGGCAGGGCCCGTTCCTCGTTGCGGACGGGCACGCAGACCAGGACCGGGCAGGGTGACAGCAGCGCAGACCTCCAAACCGCGGTGCCGGGACCGCGGCGCCGGCGTAGCGGTTTATCGTCTGTCCGTCGTAACTTATCGTATTGATCCATGTGTCAGGCGGCGGCGACGCCGGTGCCGTCGAACTCGGCGAAGGCGGCGCGGACCTCGTCGGCGAGCGTCGCGTCGGCGATGGCGACGGAGACGCGCACCGCCCCGGCGAGCGGTGCGTCGTCACGCGGTTCGGGCGTGGGAGCGGCCGCGGCCTCGTCGCTGCCCGCCTGTTCGACGCCGGTGGTGTTCGCCGCGCCGTCGGCGAGGACGCGGATCGCCTCGCGCGGCACTTCGAACTGCTGCACCAGGCGTTCCACCGTCATCTCCGCCTCACGGCGGGTGGCGAAGCGGGCGGTCAGGGTCGTGCTCATCATCGTCTCCCGGCGGCCGTCGTGGTCGCCATGCGGTCAACGCCCGGCGCAGGGTGTTCGGGCGCAGGCGAATCGTCATGGCGTTGCGGCGGCACGGCGACGCGCTACACAGCCGCCATGACCAGCCGAGCCCATCCGTCCGACGGCGCCGAGGCGCTCGTCATCGTCGATCCGCAGAACGACTTCTGCCCGGGCGGACGGCTCGCCGTCGCCGGGGGCGATGCGGTGATGGCGCCGATCGCCACGCTCGCCGAACGCTTCGCGCATGTCGTGGTGACGCAGGACTGGCATCCCGCCGGCCATGGCTCGTTCGCGAGCAGCCATGCCGGCCGCGCGCCGTACGAGGTGATCGCGATGCCCTATGGCGACCAGGTGCTGTGGCCCGACCATTGCCTGCAACGCAGCGACGGCGCCGATTTCCATCCGGCCGTGGCGGCGGCGGTCGCGCGCGCGCGGCTGATCGTCCGCAAGGGGATCGACCCGGCAGTCGATTCCTATTCCGCCTTCTTCGAGAATGACCGGAGGACGCGCACCGGGCTCGCCGGTGCGTTGCGCGATCTCGGCGTGACGCGCTGCGTCTTCGTCGGTCTGGCGTATGATTTCTGCGTCGGCTGGTCGGCGCTCGACGCGCGGCGCGAGGGGTTCGCCGCGACGATCCTGCGGCCGCTGACCCGCGCGATCGCGATGCCGGCCGGTTCGGGGACGAGCGTCGACGCGATCGACCGCGCGCTCGCCGCCGCGGGCGTCACCGTGCGCGACTGAGCCGGCGCTCAGACGTCCGAATCGAGGCGGAGTCTCCATGCGGTCGGCGCCGCCGGCGGTTCGGGCGGCAGCGTCTCGGCGATCGCGCGTTCGGCCTCGCGCGCCATGCGCACCAGCAGCGACCGGTCGAAACCGGCGGCGAGCGGCGCATTGTCGGCGACGCAGATCGCACCGAGCGCCATGCCGCCGTCGTCGTGGATCGGCACGCCGGCGTAGAATCGGATATAGGGATCGCCGGTCACCGACTCATAGCCGGCGAAGCGCACATCGGTCCGCGCGTCGGGCACGACCAGCGCCCGCCCGCCCTGCTGGATCGTTACCGCACAAAAGGCGGTGCTGCGAGCCGTCTCGGCGTAACCGAGGCCGCGTTCGGCAAGCAACAGCTGCGAGCGCCGGTCGATGATCGAGATGGCGGCAAAGGGGGTGCGATAATGATCGGGGACCTCGTCGACGATCCGCAGCAATTCGCTGCTGCCGCGCAAGCTCACCACCCGGCTGCGATCGACCGCGCCCTGCCGCTTCTTCTCGGCGGAGAAGGCTTGAAACCAATTGTCGACGTTCGGTTCCTGCACATCACTCTCCCTTCGTCACGCTTACGGGGTATCGAAGGAGGCGACGACTTATGCAAAGGGAATTGCATCGCAAGATGGGGCGGCCTGTCTCGCATCGAGGATTTGCGGGCAACGCGTCGAGCAATTGCCGGTCAAAGTGGTTCGGTTATCGGTTAATGACATATTAGCCGTCTTGTCGTCCGAAGCTGATGCCTGCTCTGGGATGGCGCTTAAGGTCTGCGCGACAACTTCGCGAGGGTGTAGACGGCGAGTAGCGGGTCGCGGCAAGTCATGCCCGGTAGCGCGAAGGTGCAGGAGCGGCAGGTCGAAGATCTTCGCCCGATGCCATTCGCGCCCGTGCCTCCTCGAAACGGGCAAAAGCCCGCGACCGTTCGGATCGCGAGCCTGCTGCTCTTTGGAAAATGGTGCCCAGAAGAGGACTCGAACCTCCACGACCTTGCGATCGCCAGCACCTGAAGCTGGTGCGTCTACCAATTCCGCCATCTGGGCACGGGGTAGGCGGCGGCCTTTAGGGGGCGGTCGGCGCGCTTGTCAACACGGGTTTCACGGGGCAAGGGGCGAAACATCAGCACAGCGACGAAAAAAATGAGGCCCGGGCGATGAAAGACAAGCTGGTTACGATCTTCGGCGGCGGCGGATTCGTCGGTCGCTACGTGGTGCAGGCGCTGCTGCACGGCGGTGCGCGCGTCCGCGTCGCCGAGCGCGATCCGCGGCATGCGTGGTTCCTCAAGCCCTTGGGTGGGCTCGGTCAGACTCAATTCGTCGCCGCCGACGTGACGCTGCCCGAGACGGTGGCGCGCGCGGTGCAGGGCGCCGATGCGGTGATCAACATGGTCGGCGTGCTGGCCGGCGATTTCGAGCGCGTCCACGTCGGCGGCGCGCGCATCGTCGCCGAGGCCGCGGCGGCGGCGGGCGTCGAAACGCTCGTCCATATGTCGGCGATCGGTGCCGATGCGCAGGCGCGATCCGCTTATGGCAGCAGCAAGGGGCGCGGCGAGGAAGCGGTGCGCGCCGCTTTCCCGGGCGCGGCAATCATCCGCCCGTCGATCGTCTTCGGGCGCGAGGATCAGTTCATCAACCGCTTCGCCGCGATGATCGGCAAGGCGCCGGTGGTGCCGGTGCTGCGCGCCGGCGTGAAGTTCCAGCCGGTGTTCGCCGGCGACGTCGGCGAGGCGATGGCGGCGGCGACCGACGCGCGCTTCGCCGGCGAGACGTTCGAGCTCGGCGGCCCGGACGTGCTGACGATGGGCGAGATCATCCGCTGGATCGCACAGACGATCGGCCGCAGCCCGTCGATCGTCGAACTGCCCGACGCGGCCGGCGCCTTCCTCGCCAGGCTGCCGTTCGCGCCGATCACCAAGGATCAGTGGCTGATGCTCCAGCGCGACAATGTCGTCACGCCGGGTGCGCCGGGCCTCGCCGCGCTCGGTGTCGATCCGACGCCGTTGCAGGCGGTTGCGCCCGAATGGCTCGTCCGCTTCCGCCGCACCGGCCGCTTCGGTCGCCGTGCCGCAACACTCGCCGCCTAAGGACCATCCATGGATCTGCTGACCGTCATCCTCCTCGGCATCGTCGAGGGGGTCACCGAATTCCTGCCCGTCTCCTCGACCGGGCATCTCATCCTCGCCGGTACGTTGCTCGGCGTGCAGGATCAGGCGACCGCGACCTTCGACATCGTCATCCAGTTGGGCGCGATCCTGGCGGTGATCGTCCTCTACTGGCGGCGCTTCTGGGACGTGGCGACGGGACTGGCCGGCGGGCAGCCCAAGGCGATTGCCTTCGTGCGCAACATCGCGCTCGGCTTCCTGCCCGCCGCGGCGATCGGCGTGCTGGTGTACAAGGCGGTGAAGTCGCTGCTCGAAAGCCCCACCGTCGTCGCGGTGGCGCTGATCGTCGGCGGTGTCGCGATCCTCGTCATCGAGCGGCTGGTCAAGCAGGCGCGGATCGAATCGGTCGAGGCGATGCCGTGGACGACCGCGCTCGGCGTCGGCGTCGTCCAGTGTCTCGCGATGATCCCCGGCGTCAGCCGCTCGGGCGCGACGATCATGGGGGCGCTCAGCCTCGGCGTCGATCGCCGTGCGGCGGCGGAATTCTCCTTCTTCCTCGCGATCCCGACGATGCTCGCGGCATCGGGTTACGACCTGCTCAAGTCGGGGGCGACGCTGGGACAGGGCGAATGGCTCAGCATCGCGATCGGCTTCGTCGTCTCGTTCGTCGTCGCGCTGGTGGTGATCCGCTGGTTCGTCGGCATCGTCAGCCGGCACGGCTTCGCGCCCTTCGCCTGGTATCGCATCGTCATCGGCGCGGTCGCCCTGGTTGCCCTCCAACTGCGATAGGACCGGATCAGAACCTAAAGAGGATACCTGCGGGCCGGGCCGATAGCCTCATCCCGTTTGGTGCGACTTTTTAGGGCATATTAGCTTACCTAACACATGATTTGTGCGTGACATGGCGGCCTTTCCTTTCTAGCGGAAGCGAAAGGAGGCCCCATGGCGCACGATTCCATGCTCAAGTTCGTTGCCCGGCCGCAGGCCTATCCGGCGAAGCGTGCCGCGGAGGCGCGCGCGGAGGATTTCGCCGAGATCGCCGCGCGCTATGCGCCGCCGGCGGCGGAGGATCAGGCCGGGCGCTGCTCGCAATGCGGCGTGCCCTATTGCTCGGTTCATTGCCCGCTCCACAACCATATCCCCGACTGGCTGCGCCTCACCGCCGAGGGCCGTTTGCGCGAGGCCTATGAGCTCAGCAACGCCACCTCGACCATGCCGGAGATCTGCGGCCGCATCTGCCCGCAGGACCGGCTGTGCGAGGGCAATTGCGTCATCGAATTTTCCGGCCACGGCGCGGTGACGATCGGTTCGGTCGAGAAGTTCATCACCGACACCGCCTGGGAAGAGGGCTGGGTCGAGCCGCTCGTCCCCGGTCCGGCGCGCGGCGCGTCGGTCGCGGTGATCGGCGCGGGGCCGGCGGGGCTGACCGCGGCGGAATATCTGCGCGGCCACGGTTATGAGGTTCACGTCTACGACCGCCACGACCGCGCCGGCGGGCTGCTGACCTATGGCATCCCCGGCTTCAAGCTGGAGAAGCCGGTGGTGATGCGCCGCGTCGAGCGCCTCAAGGCAGGCGGCATCGTCTTCCACGAAGGGTTCGACGTCGGCGAACAGGCGAGCCTCGACGAACTGCGTCGCGAGCATGACGCGGTGCTGATCGCGACCGGCGTCTACAAGGCGCGGGCGCTCGACGTCGCCGGCGGCGACGATCGCGTGGTGGCGGCGCTCGACTATCTGATCGCCTCGAACCGCAAGGGCTTCGGCGATGCGGTGCCGGCATTCGATCAGGGCGCGCTCGATGCGGCGGGCAAGCATGTCGTCGTGATCGGCGGCGGCGATACCGCGATGGATTGCGTGCGCACCGCGATCCGCCAGGGCGCCGCCTCGGTCAAATGCCTGTACCGCCGCGATCGCAAGAACATGCCGGGCAGCCAGCGCGAGGTCGCCAATGCCGAGGAAGAGGGCGCCGAATTCGTCTGGCTTTCGGCACCGGCGGCGTTCGAGGCGGACGGCACGGTGCGCGCCCGCAAGATGCGGCTCGGCGCCCCCGACGCCAGCGGTCGCCGCGCGCCCGAAGCGGACCCGAGCGGCGACTTCACGCTCCATGCCGATCTGGTGATCCAGGCCTTGGGCTTCGACCCCGAAGACCTGCCGACGCTGTTCGGCGCGCCCGAGCTCGGCGTCAGCCGCTGGGGCACGGTGCTGGTCGACGGCAAGACGCTGATGACCAGCCTCGACGGCGTGTTCGCGGCGGGCGACATCGTGCGCGGCGCGAGCCTCGTCGTCTGGGCGATCCGCGACGGTCGCGATGTCGCGGCGACGATGCACAAGTGGCTGAAGGCCAAGGCGAAGGTCGGCAAGGTGGCGGCATGAGCCCGCTCCGGCTGCTCGTCGCGACCGCGCTATTGGTCGCACCTGAGCCCGTGCTGGCGCAGGCAGCGGCGCAACCCGGCACGATCGCCACCGCCCGCGCCCTTGTGGCGCAGATGCGGATGGAGCGCGTGCTCGATCCGATGTTCGCACAGCTCATGCCGCTGATGGTCAGCAACGTCGAAAATGCGATGCGGGCCGATACGGCGGCACCGGCGGCGCTCAAGGCACGGCTCGCCACCGATGCGGGCCGGCAGCAGGTCGGCGCGATCATCTCCGAAGAATTCGCACGCGCGTTCCGCGAGCGCTATCCGGCGATCGCCGAAGCGACGGCGGAGGAATATCGTAAGACGTTCAGCGAAAGCGAACTGACGACGATCCTCGCCTTCTATCGATCGCCGACCGGCGCCAAGCTGCTCGACGCCCAGCCGGCGTTGCAGAAGGCGCTGTCCGAGGCAGGACGCGGCGTAGGCCGCGATGCTGCAATGGCAGCGTTCCCGAAAGTCCAGGCGCGTCTCAGCGCGCTCGATACCCCGGCCGGCAAGTAGGACCTATCCGATGACCACCGATCCCCGCGCCTATCTCGCCGAGCATGGCATGTACCGCCCCGACAGCGAGGGCGACGCCTGTGGCGTCGGCCTCGTCGCCGCGACCGACGGGCGCGCGTCGCGGCGCGTCGTCCAGTCGGCGGTCGATGCGCTGAAGGCGGTGTGGCACCGCGGCGCGGTCGATGCCGATGGCAAGACCGGCGACGGCGCGGGCATCCATATCGACCTGCCGCACCGCTTCTTCGACGACGCCGTCGTCGCATCGGGGCACAAGGTGCTGCCCAACCGGCTCGCGGTCGGCATGATCTTCCTGCCGCGCACCGACCTCGGCGCGCAGGAGATGTGCCGCACGATCGTCGAGAGCGCGATCATCGAGGCGGGCTATACCATCTACGGCTGGCGGCAGGTGCCCGTCGACGTGTCGGTGATCGGCCTCAAGGCGCAGACGACGCGGCCGGAGATCGAGCAGATCATGATCGCCGGGCCGATGCCCGACGAGGTCAGCGCCGCCGAATTCGAGAAGAACCTCTACCTCGTCCGCCGCCGCATCGAGAAGCGCATCATCGCCGCGCAGATCCAGGGCTTCTACGTCTGCTCGCTGTCGTGCCGCTCGATCGTCTACAAGGGGCTGTTCCTCGCCGAGAGCCTGTCGGTCTTCTATCCCGATTTGCAGGACCAGCGGTTCGAATCGCGCGTCGCGATCTTCCACCAGCGCTATTCGACCAACACCTTCCCGCAATGGTGGCTGGCGCAGCCGTTCCGCTGCCTCGCGCATAACGGCGAGATCAACACGATCCGCGGCAACAAGAACTGGATGCTCAGCCACGAGATCCGCATGGCGAGCCTCGCGTTCGGCGACAATTCGGAGGACATCAAGCCGGTGATTCCGGCGGGCGCGTCGGACACCGCCGCGCTCGACGCGGTGTTCGAGGCGATCTGCCGATCGGGGCGCGACGCGCCGACCGCCAAGCTGATGCTGGTGCCGGAGGCCTATTCGGACGACATGCCGCCGGCGCACCTCGCCATGTACCAATATCTCGCCTCGGTGATGGAACCGTGGGACGGCCCCGCCGCGCTGGCGATGACCGATGGCCGTTGGGCGGTGGCGGGCGTCGACCGCAATGCGCTGCGGCCGCTGCGCTATACGCGCACCTCGGACGGGTTGCTCGTCGTCGGGTCGGAGACCGGCATGGTCGCGCTGCCCGAATCGACCGTCGTCGCCAAGGGGCGGCTCGGGCCGGGGCAGATGATCGCGGTCGACCTCGAACAGGGGCAGGTGCTCGGCGATCGCGAGGTCAAGGACCGGATCGCCGCCGAGCATGATTATCCGGCGATGATCGGCGAATTCCACACGCTCGACGATCTGCCCGAGGTCGAGGAGGCGGTGGTCCGCTACGACCGGCCCGCGCTGGCGCGGCGGCAGGTTGCCGCCGGCCAGACGCTCGAGGACATGGAGCTGATCCTTTCCCCGATGGTGGAGACCGGCAAGGAGGCGATCGGCTCGATGGGCGACGATACGCCGCTCGCCGTCATCAGCGACAAGCCGCGCCTGATCAGCCAGTTCTTCCGCCAGAACTTCAGCCAGGTGACCAATCCGCCGATCGACCCGCTGCGCGAACGCTACGTCATGTCGCTGCGCACCCGCTTCGGCAATCTCGCCAATATCCTCGATACCGAGGATCAGCGCGACCGCGTGCTGGTGCTCGATTCGCCGGTGCTGACCGGCCAGCATTGGGCGCGGCTCAAGGCGCATTTCGCGCGCACCGCGACCGAGATCGACTGTACCTTCGATGCCGACGGTGGTCCGGAGAAATTGCGCGCCGCGATCCAGCGCATCCGCAACGAGGCGGAGCAGGCGGTGCGCCAGGGCAAGAGCGAGCTGTTCCTGACCGACGAACATGTCGGCGAAGACCGGATCGCGATCGCCGGCGTGCTGGCGGCGGCGGCGGTGCACACGCACCTCGTCCGCCGGGGGCTGCGCTCCTATGCCTCGATCAACGTGCGCTCGGCGGAATGCCTCGACACGCATTATTATGCGGTGCTGATCGGCGTCGGCGCGACGACGGTGAACGCCTATCTGGCGGAGGCGGCGATCGTCGACCGGCAGGCGCGCGGGCTGTTCGGCGACCTGTCCTTGGACGAATGCCTCAAGCGCCATCGCCATGCGATCGAGGAAGGCCTGCTCAAGATCATGAGCAAGATGGGGATCGCGGTGATCTCCTCCTATCGCGGCGGCTATAATTTCGAGGCGGTCGGTCTCAGCCGCAGCCTGGTCAACGACCTGTTCCCCGGCATGCCCGCCAAGATCTCGGGCGAGGGCTATAACTCGCTGCACCATTCGGCGATGATGCGGCACGAGCTCGCCTGGGACGAGGCGGTCGCCAAGCTGCCGATCGGCGGTTTCTACCGGCAGCGCCATACCGGCGAGACGCATGCCTATTCGGCGCAGCTGATGCACCTGTTGCAGACCGCGGTGTCGACCGACAGCTATACCAGCTATCTCCAGTTCAGCCGCGGCGTCGCCGATCTGCCGCCGGTCTATCTGCGCGACCTGCTCCAGTTCAACTTCCCGAGCGAGGGCGTGCCGGTCGATCAGGTCGAGGCGATCACCGAGATCCGCAAGCGCTTCGTCACGCCGGGCATGTCGCTGGGCGCGCTGTCGCCGGAGGCGCACGAGACGCTGGCGATCGCGATGAACCGGATCGGCGCCAAGGCGGTGTCGGGCGAGGGCGGCGAGGACGTCAAGCGCTTCACCCCCTATGAGAATGGCGACAACGCCAATTCGACGATCAAGCAGATCGCCAGCGGCCGCTTCGGCGTCACCGCCGAATATCTCGGCGCGTGCGAGGAGATCGAGATCAAGGTCGCGCAGGGTGCCAAGCCCGGCGAGGGCGGGCAGCTGCCCGGCTTCAAGGTCACCGAGTTCATCGCCAAGCTGCGCCATGCGACGCCGGGCGTGACGCTGATCTCGCCGCCGCCGCATCACGACATCTATTCGATCGAGGATCTGGCGCAGCTCATCTACGACCTGAAGCAGATCAATCCGCGCGCGCGCGTCTGCGTCAAATTGGTCAGCTCATCGGGGATCGGCACGGTCGCGGCGGGCGTCGCCAAGGCGCATGCCGACGTCATCCTGGTCGCCGGCCACGTCGGCGGCACCGGCGCCTCGCCCCAGACCAGCGTCAAATATGCCGGCACGCCGTGGGAAATGGGCCTCAGCGAGGTCAATCAGGTGCTCACGCTCAACGGCCTGCGCGGCCGGGTGCGGCTGCGCACCGACGGCGGGCTCAAGACCGGGCGCGACATCGTCATCGCCGCGATCCTGGGTGCCGAGGAATTCGGCATCGGCACGCTCAGCCTCGTCGCGATGGGCTGCATCATGGTGCGCCAATGCCATAGCAACACCTGCCCGGTCGGCGTCTGCACGCAGGACCCGGCGTTGCGCGACAAGTTCGTCGGCACGCCGGAAAAGGTCATCAACCTGATGACCTTCATCGCCGAGGAGGTGCGCGACATCCTCGCCCGGCTCGGTGTGCGCAGCCTCGACGAGGTGATCGGGCGGACCGAATTGCTGCGTCAGGTCAGCCGCGGTGCCGAGCATCTCGACGATCTCGATCTCAATCCGATCCTCGCCAAGGTCGATGCGACCGATGCCGAACGGCGTTTCTCGCTGTCGACCTTCCGCAACGAAGTGCCCGACAGCCTCGACGCGCAGATCATCAAGGATGCCGCGGCGGTGTTCAGCCGCGGCGAGAAGATGCAGCTCACCTATTCGGTGCGCAACACGCATCGCGCGGTCGGCACGCGGCTGTCGAGCGAGGTCACCCGCCGGTTCGGGATGAGCAAGCTCGCCGACGGCCACGTCACCGTCCGCCTGCGCGGCAGCGCGGGGCAGAGCCTCGGCGCCTTCCTGTGCAAGGGCATCACGCTCGAAGTGTTCGGCGACGCCAACGATTATGTCGGCAAGGGCCTGTCGGGCGGGATCATCGTGTTGCGGCCCGCGGTATCGTCACCATTGGCGAGCCAGGACAATACCATCCTCGGCAATACGGTGCTCTACGGCGCGACGTCGGGAACGCTGCTCGCCGCCGGGCAGGCGGGCGAGCGGTTCGCGGTGCGCAACTCGGGTGCGACCGTGGTCGTCGAGGGCTGCGGCGCCAATGGCTGCGAATATATGACCGGCGGCGTCGCGGTGCTGCTCGGCCGGGTCGGCCAGAATTTCGGCGCCGGGATGACCGGCGGCATGGCCTTCGTCTACGATCCCGACGGCGCATTCGCCCAGCGCGCCAATCCGGAGAGCATCGTCTGGCAACGGCTTGCCTCGGCGCATTGGGCGGGCGTGCTGCACGATCTCGTCCAGCGCCATGCGGCGGCGACCGACAGCAAATGGTCGAAGGGGCTGCTCGCCGATTGGGACCGGGTCGCCGGCGACTTCTGGCAGGTGGTGCCCAAGGAGATGCTGTCGCGTCAGACCTATCCGTTGGATGATTCGGTGGCGCTGGTCGCGGCGGAGTAAGGGGTTACAGCACGGGCCGGATATCGGTCCGCGCGAAATCCTCGCCTTTGTAGAGCAGGGGGCAATTGGCGACGCGCGCGACGGCATAGGCCATGCAGTCGCCATAATTGAGCGCCGCGGGATGCCGGCCCTTACCGAAGCGATCAAAGGCAAGCTGAGCCGCGGTTAGATGCACACGATCGAAGCTGATCCGTTCGGCGTCGCCAATCAGCCTATGCAGCACCTGCCGCGCGGCCGCTTCGTTCGACTTGCCTGCCGTGACCATATGCAGTTCAAGCTCGGTCGGGTAGCCGATCAACCATTTGGCAGCAGCTGCCATGCGTTCGGCGATCCGCTGGGCCTCAGGCTCGTTCTGGACCAGCGCGATGAGGGCCGAGCTGTCCAGCGCGATCACGTCGGCAGACCGTGTTCGTCATAGCCTAAAATCTCTTCCGCGGTGCGCGCGTCGTTGATCGAGGCGGCGGCAAAAATCGCCTGCGCCTCTTTCACTCGCTCCAGAAAAGCGGCGCGCCGTTTTTGATCGAGGTCGCGTTCCAACTCGGCGCAGACGGCGACGCCGATCCCATCGCTCACCGACAGCCCACGACTGGCGGCAAGTTCGCGAATGGCCCGTTCGTACCCTTCGTGCTCGATATGGACGTCCATCGCCAATCTCTCTCGAACCGCACTGACAAATTATAGACGGAAGGACGAAACACAACGGCTTCACCTCGCCCCCGCCGATGCCCTACAGAGCCGGCATGTGGCAGCTTTACCAATTCCCGCTTTGTCCGTTCAGCCGCAAGGTGCGGCTGCTGCTCGGCGAGAAGGGCGTCGGCTATGCGCTGGTCCGCGAATCGCCGTGGGACCGGCGCGACGAGTTCATGGACATGAACCCCGCCGGCGAAACGCCGGTGATGGTCGATGCCGCGCGGCCGGGTGCGCCGCTGATCGATTCGATGGCGATCTGCGAATATTTCGAGGAGACGGTCGACAAGGCGGCGATGATCAACGGCACCGCCGCCAATCGCGCCGAGATCCGCCGGCTGGTCAGCTGGTTCGACACGCATTTCTACCGTGACGTCACCGGGCCGCTGTTGCACGAGCGGGTCGTCAAGCGGCTCGCGCATCGTGCCTCGCCGGACGCCCGCGGGCTGCGCGAGGCGATGAAGGCGGCGGTCAGCCACCTCGATTACACCGATTATCTGCTCGACCATCGCAACTGGCTGGGCGGCGCGACGCTGAGCCTCGCCGATCTCGCCGCGGCGGCGCAGATTTCGGTCGCCGATTATCTCGGCGGAATCGACTGGAAGGGGCATGACCAGACCGCGCGCTGGTATCGCGGCTTCAAGAGCCGGCCGAGCTTCCGGCCGCTGCTGTCCGAACGGATGGAGATGATCGGGCCACCGGCGCATTATGACAATGTCGACTTCTGACCCCGCGACGATCGCCGACTTCGAGCGGATCGACATCCGCGTCGGCACGATCGTCGCCGCCGAACCCTTCCCGGAGGCGCGCAAGCCGGCGATCAAGCTGCGCATCGACTTCGGCCCGCAGATCGGCGTGAAACGGTCGTCGGCGCAGATCACCACCCACTATACGCCCGAGGCGCTGGTCGGGCGCCAGGTCGCCGCGGTCGTCAATTTCCCGCCGCGGCAGATCGGGCCATTCCTGTCCGAGGTGCTGACCCTCGGCTTCCCCGATGGGGACGGCGCAGTGGTGCTGATCGGCCCGGGGCAGCCGGTACCGGATGGCGGGCGGCTGTTCTAGCCGGCGAGCAGCGCCAGCGTCGCCTGATCGCGCTGACCACGGTAGAAGCGGGAGAGCGCCGCGGTGAACGGCGCCGGATCGTCGGCGACCTCGGCGAACAGCGTCATCGACGAATGGAGTTTCAGCGCATCGACCTCGCCGAGGATCGACAGCGCGCTGCCCGGCGCGGCGGTGACCGTCCGCGTCGCCTCGATCAGCCGGGGGCCGAGCAGGGGATGGGCGAGATAGGCGCGTGCCTCGACAGCGTCGCGGATCGCGTAGAAGCGCGCCGTCTCGCTATGGCCGAGGCCGGCGATCTGCGGGAAGATGAACCACATCCAATGGCTGGTCTTGCGGCCCCGGCGCAGTTCGGCGAGCGCCTGATCGTGGACGAGGGCCTGGGCGGAGAGGAAACGGTCGAGCGCGTCAGTCATGGGCGAGGCAACCGCCGGGGTGGCTGCCGCGTTCCCCATTCCTATGCGCGCCCTCTGCCTTGTCCCGCTCGTCCTGCTCGCCGCCTGCGGCAGCCGTGAGACCGCCACCCGCGACGACAATGCCGCCGCCGCCGCTTTCGTGCCGCCGCCGACGCTGCCGCCCAAGCCCTTGCCGGGGCAGGAGCACAGCAATCCGATCACCGCTTATGTCGGCAAATATCCGGGCGATGCGGTCGACGGCGTCGGCTTCTACGATCGCACCGAAGTGTCGCGCGGGCTGATCGACGCGGTCGGTGACGAGAAGCTGCGCCATCGCTTCACCTCGCGCGAGGCGGTGAGCGTGCCGATCTTCCGCAGCCGCGACGGCCGCATCGCCGCACATGGCTGTGCGCCGCATGATTGCGCCGACACCAACTGGACCTTCCTCGTCGCGCCGGACGGCAGCCGGGGCGAGGCCTGTTACCATGATCAGGCGACGATGGCGGCGACCAGCCGCTGGTATGCCGCCGGATCGCCGCCGCGGTCCCGCCCCGGCGATTGCCCCCAGGAGTAAGCGATGCTCGAACATGTCCCCGCCTGGCTCGGTCAGGCGCTCAGCAGCGTGCGCGCCGGCGCCGACAAGCTGGCGATTGCCCGGCCGGAGCTCGGCGCGGGCTTTCCGTCGCTCGACCTGACCAGCCCCGCCTTTGCCGACGGCGCGCGGCTGCCGGCGCGGTTCACCGCGGACGGCGAGGGCGTGTCGCCGCCGCTGACCTGGGGTGCGGCGCCCGAAGGGACGGCGCTCTATGCGCTGCTGGTCGAGGATGCCGATGCACCGGCGCCGCAGCCGCTGGTCCATGCGGTGGTATGGGGCATCGCCGCGGATGTCGGACGGCTCGCCGAGGGCGCGATCAGCCGTGACGGCGCGGGGACGCCGGAGCGCGATGTCGGGCGCAATTCCTATCTGCGCGAGGGCTGGCTGCCGCCCGATCCGCCGACCGGCCATGGCGCGCATCGGTACGTCTTCCAGCTGTTCGCCCTCGACGCCGGTGTGGGCGCGCCGGGCGAGACGCCGGGGCGGAGTGCGATCCTGGCTGCGATGGCGGGGCATGTGCTCGCCGCCGGGGTGTTGACCGCGACCTATGATCGCGGCGAGGCGGCGGCGGTCGGCCCGGTCGGGGCCGCCGCGCACGCCTGAGCCGTCAGGCGATCGGCATCACCGGCACGGCGGCGCTGATCGCGATCATCGCGAAGGCGAAGGCGGCGACGACCGAAACAACCGAGCGCTGCGTGCTTTCGAAACGGGCAAACATGATCCTGATCCCTTTGCTGTAGCGGCGCGGGACTGTTCCCGGCCGATACAATGGGCATTGCAGACTTCGTGCCAAATGCCGGAAAGCACGCAAATGCGCGGTCGGGCCGATGGGTACGCAGGAGAGTTGGTAATTTCCGCCGATCGGCTTGGCGTATCGTGCCAGGATCAGGCGGCGCACACCCGATCGCGGCCTTCGGCCTTGGCGGTGTAGAGCAAACGGTCGGCGCGATCGAAGGCGTCGGTGATCGTCTCGCCGGTATGGACCGCGGTGACGCCCACCGACACGGTGATCTGCCCGAGCGGCGTGTCGCTCTCGCGCAGACGGAAGCGTTTGCCAGCGATGGCATCGCGGACCGTGTCGAGATGCGCGGCCGCGTCGGCCAGGGTGATGCCGTTGAACAGCACCGCGAATTCCTCGCCGCCATGCCGGACGACGAGGTGGCTGGCGCATAGGTCGGCGAGCATCTTGGCGACCGCGCTGAGCACCCGGTCGCCGACCGGATGGCCGTGCTTGTCGTTGATCCGTTTGAACCGGTCGATATCGCAGACCGCGAGGCAGAAGGGGCCGTCGGACTCGCGCCGATTCGCGAACGCCTCGTCGAAGGCGCGGCGGTTGCGCAGGCCGGTGAGCGGGTCGCGACGCGCGCTGTCATTCGCCTCGGCGAGCTTCATGCGCAGCGCCTCCGCCTCGTCGGTCGCCTTGGCGAGCCGCACCTCCGCCTCGCGGATGCGGGTCAGCATCGCGCCGGTGATGCGGGCGATCTCGTCGAGCCCCGCCGCGGGCAGCGTCGGGGCGGTATGGCGGATCGCGGCGGCGCTCTGTGCGAGATCGCGGCCGAAACCGCGCGTCTCGTCCTGCATCTCGCGCATCATCGTCGCGAAGCCGTCGACCTGGGCCTGGGTTTTTGCCACCAGAATGGCGGCATCATCGTCCTGCACGGTGCCGCCGAGCGCCTCGATATCCGACCGGCTGAGGCGGATGCCGCCGTCGGTCAGCCGGCGCACCGCCTGCGCGATCGCGCCCTGCGGATCGGCGATAACGTCATAAGCAAAGCTGTAATGCGACGGTTCCGGCGACAGGCCGTGATCGGCGAGGAAGTGGCCGATCCGCGTATACAGATCGGCGCCCCCAGTCTTTCTCGCTGCGTTCCCGCGCATGTTCCACCCTTTGTCCCGCCGCGACTATACGCGCAATTACTTAGCGGACGGTTTCAAATTGCTCAGTTATGGTGAAGTTTGCGCACGGCGGCGAGGGTGAGGGCGACGTGCTGCGCCGGATTCATGTCGTCGTGGACATAGGCGATGCGGCCGTCGCGCGCGATGACGTAGCTGGTGCGCTTGGTCAGCGCGCGGCCGCCGCCGTTGAGCGCGACGTCATAGCCCTTGATCACCGCCGGCCCGGCGCTCGCCACCGCGAACTTGCCCGCGCATTTCTCCGCCGAGAAGCGCTGCAGCGTCGGCACGTCGTCCGCCGACATGCCGATCACCGTCGCGCCCGCCTTCTGGAAATCGGGGATCGCTTCGGCAAAGGCATGCGCCTCCGCATTGCAGCCGCCGGTGAACGCCGCCGGGAAGAAATAGAGCACCACCGGCCCCTTCTTGAGCTGCTGCGCGAGGTCGATGCCGACGACCTGACCGGCGACCGCGCCGCGCGTCGAGAAGGTCGGCGCCTTGGCCCCGACCGGCAGGCCGGCGATGGCGGGTGTGGCGACCAGGGCGATGGCGGCGAAGGCGGCGGGCAGGCGCATGGCAATTCCTCTCGGTTTCGCGCACCCTAGCGCGCCGCCAGGCGAGGCGATAGGGCTGTCGTCATGCCGATTACCGCCGCCGACATCCAGCTCGCCAGCCGCCTCGCCGATGCCGCGGGCGCGGCGATCCGCCCCTATTTCCGCGAGGAACAGGGGCTGGAGATCAAGGCGGATCACTCCCCCGTCACCCGCGCCGATCGCGAGGCCGAGGCGGCGATGCGCAAGCTGCTCGATGCCGAGGCGGCGGGCGACGGCGTGATCGGCGAGGAATATGGCGAGAAGCCGGGCGTCACCGGCCGCCAATGGGTGCTCGACCCGATCGACGGCACGCGCAGCTTCACCGTTGGCCGCGCGATCTTCGGCACGCTGATCGCGCTGGTCGAGGATGGCTGGCCGCTGCTCGGCATCATCGACCAGCCGGTGCAGCGCGAGCGCTGGGTCGGCGTCGCCGGGCGGCCGACGACCTTCAACGGCCGGCCGACGCGGACGCGGACCTGTGCGCAGCTCGAAGGCGCGGTGCTCGCCACGACCAGCCCGCATCTGTTCGCCGAGGGCGACGTGCCGCATTATATGGCGCTGGTCGCCGCGGCCTCGGGCGGGCACACGCGGCAGGGGCCGGTCTATGGCGGCGACTGCTACAATTACGGGCTGCTCGCGAGCGGTCATCTCGACATCGTCGTCGAATCGGGGCTCCAGCTCTACGACTTTGCCGCGCTGGTACCGGTGGTCGAGGGCGCCGGCGGACGGATGTGCGACTGGAACGGCGACCCGCTCACCGCCGCGAGCGCGGGCCATGTGCTCGCCATCGGCGACCCGGCGCGCACCGACGACGTGCTGGAGGCGATCCGCGCGACCGCGGGGCATACGCACTGAGGAAGGCTTTGCGCCGCCCCGAAGAGGCGGATGGAATGCCGCCGACCTTCGTCATCCCCGCCTAGGCCGGGATCCATGGATACGGGACAGGCGCAGGTTGCGCTGTCGGTGGTGACATCGTGGCCATGGGTCTTGGCTTTCGCCGGGATGACGAAGGGCCGCGGATAGCCCGCCATCAGAAGATCCCCAGGAACTTCTTCCGCTGGCTCTTCTTCTCCGCGCTGGTGGTCTTGCCGTCCTCGTCCTTGGCGGTGGTGCCGTGGCCGACGTCGTCGCGGGGCTTGCCCTTGGTGGTGCGCTGCGCCTGCGCGGTGGCGCCGGCGAGCACCGGGCCGCAGGCGGCGGACTTGGCGTCGCCGATGTCGACGAAGGCGAGGATGCCCGCCACCGGCGTCGCCACCACCGCCAGGCCGAGGCCGGCACCGGCGCGTTCGAG
Source organism: Sphingomonas sp. RIT328 (assembly GCF_000632225.1). Taxonomy (GTDB): domain Bacteria; phylum Pseudomonadota; class Alphaproteobacteria; order Sphingomonadales; family Sphingomonadaceae; genus Sphingomonas; species Sphingomonas kyungheensis. Next base: position 14,714 of record NZ_JFYV01000011.1, on the reverse strand, counting down.
CAGCTGGCCGCTGATCACGTCGAGCTTCGGCGCGGCGAAATAGCCGCCGACGCCGACCGGCGACTGGCCGGAGAACAGGCTGAACTTCTTTCCGTCGGCGCGGAAGGCGAGGTCGATCGCCTCGCTTCTGAAGCTGAACCCGCCGCGCCCGACGATGACGTTCTTGGTGGTGTCGATCAGGATCGGGTCCGCCGCGGCGACGCCGTTGCGGACGGTGAAGCCGATCAGCCCGCAATTGACCTCGACCGGCTTCTTGAGCTTGTCCTCGAACATCTTCTGGACGAACGTGCCGACATCGAGCTCGGCGAGCTGGACGTTGCGTGTCCACAGCTGGCCGTGCGGCATGACGAAGGCGATGCGGCCGTGCGCGGTGCTGAGCGACTGGTGGATCGAATCGCCGCGGCCGACGAGCTGGATTCGCCCCTTGATCGTGCCCGTCGTCCCCGCCTCGGCAACGCCATAGCCGGCGAGCAACTTGCCCATCGGCGTCGGCGACAGGCGGATGTCATAGGTGTCGAGCGCCGGCCGCTGCCGCGTATCGAACGTCACGTCGGCGGCGACGTTGCCGCGCGCCATCGCCATGGTCAGCGGCGACAGGGTGAGCTTGCCGCGGTCGAGCGCCAGCGTCATCGCGATGTCGCTGATCGGCAGGTTGCGCGAGCGCACTCGGCCGATCGTCCAGCGGAGGTCGGCATCGAAGCGCTGCATCGTCGCGATCGGCAGCGCCGCTTCGGGCAGGATGCGCTGCGGCGCGGCGCCGGTCGCGGCGGCGGCGGCGAGCGCGCCCCTGGCGGCGACGATATCGGGGTTGTAGCCGATGAACGGCGCGGCATCGATGATGTCGAGCGTCCTGGTGGCCAGCCGCGAATCGAGGTGCAGTCGCGCGCCGTTGGTGATCGTCAGCGTGCCGGCAAGATCGCTGGCGCCGACGGTGCCGCGCATATGGGTGAAGGTGTAGAGCTGGTCCTGCTGGACCAGTTGCGCCTTCAGCCGGTAGCGGCGGGTATTGGGGATGGCGACGCCGATGATGCCGAGCAGGTCGGCGAGGTTGCGGCCCTGCGCGCGCGTCTGCAACGGCACGCCTTCGATCCCCGCGATCGACGGCAGCGTGCCCGACACGTCGACGACATTGTCCGCCGCCCAGGCCCGCAGCACCAGCTCGTTCTTGCCGCGATTGACCGTCGCATCGGGGGCGAGCAGCCGCGCGGCGACGCGGAACGGCGTGTCGCGGATCGTGCCATGGCCATCGACGCCGACCGCCTTGCCGATCCGCGCGTCGGTCGAGCGGATGTCGTCGACTTTGAGGTCGGCGAGCAGCCGCATGCGCGGATCGCGATAGCGGACGGTGGTGCCGCGCACCGTCGCGGTGTCGATCCGCGGGAAGGGCAGGGGTTTGCCGCCCTTGCTGCTGCTGAACGTCCAGCTGTTGGCGCTGTGGTCCGCATTCCATTCGAGGTCGACCGCGCCGTCGACCAGATCGAGCCAGTAGAGGCGACGCTTGCCCCACAGCAGCGACAGCGGCGCGATCCGCGTATCGATCCGTTCCGCCTGGAACAGATAGGGGCGCGTCGCCCAGGCCGGATTGCCGATCGTCATCCGCTCCGCGACGAACTTGATGCGGAAGGGCGCGAAGTAGAGCTGGAAGTCGCCCGCCACGGTGACGGGGCGATGCGTCTGGCCACCGACGAACCGCTCGAACGGATGGCGCAGGAAGCGCCCCTTGGTGACGTAGAGCACCAGCCAGATCGCGACGAGGAGGACGGCGAGCGCGAGCGCGATCCGGCCGCCGATCCGTCGCAGTCGCCGCCGGCGCGTCGGCACCGGGGCGGGATCCGCGGCGGGGTCCGTGGCGGGCGGCGGCATCTCCATCACCGGCTGAATCGCGCCAGCGCTCGTTCCGGTTCCGCATCGGTTGCGTTTCCTGTCGCACGTCGCTAAGGAGCCCGCTTCCCGAGCGAGGCGCTACAGGACTGCCCGGCCATCAAGGGCTGCCGCGGCGGTTCATGCCATGCTCACAGCGAAAGGACCAAAATGCCCAAGCTCAAGACGAAGAGCGGCGTCAAGAAGCGCTTCAAGCTGACCGCGAGCGGTCTGTTGAAGCACGGCGTCGCCGGCAAGCGCCACCGCCTGATCAGCCACAACAGCAAGTACATCCGCCAGAATCGCGGCACCAAGGTGCTGTCGAAGGCCGACACCGCGACGGTGAAGGCCTGGGCGCCGTACGGCCTCAAGTAAGGACATCAGGATATGGCACGCGTCAAACGTGGTGTAACCACCCGCGCCAAGCACAAGCGGATTCTGGAACAGGCGAAGGGCTATTATGGCCGTCGCAAGAATACGATCCGCATCGCCCGTCAGGCGGTCGAAAAGGCCGGGCAATATGCCTATCGCGACCGCAAGGTCAAAAAGCGGACCTTCCGCGGTCTGTGGATCCAGCGCATCAACGCCGGTGTCCGCGCCGAGGGTCTGACCTATTCGCAGTTCATGCACGGCCTCAAGCTCGCCGGCGTCCAGCTCGACCGCAAGGTGCTGGCCGACATCGCGATGCACGAGGGTGCGGCCTTCAGCGCGATCATCGCGCAGGCCAAGGCGGCGCTGCCCCAGGCGGCGTGACCTTCGCACCCAAGGTGACGGATGAGGCGTCGGTGGGCAACCACCGGCGCCTTTTTCGTTGCGGGCGTGGGTGGCTTGCCTCCTTCCTCTCGTCATTTTGGCGCAAGCCGGGATTCACGGGCACGGTGTGGTGGCTGGTGCGTGCTGCCCTCGACGGCCCGTATCCATGGTTCCCGGCTTTCGTCGGAATGACGGAGGGAGGCATGGCGCGGTGGAAATGATGCCCTCCGGCGCAGTGGAGCCCGGCGTCTCGCTATGACGTCTCTCAACGCCGGCGCTGCCCGAGCCGGCGGAACGGGGGGCGCTGCATGCGAGACGTATTCGAGCCGTGCGTCTATATCCTGGCCAGTCGGCGTCACGGCACGTTCTACATCGGCGTGACCTCCAACCTCCTCGCCCGCCTCGTCCAGCATCGCGAGGGGTTGATCCCTGGCTTCACCAAGGCATACGGCGTGCGGCGGCTTGTCTGGTATGAGCGGCATGCGACGATGGAGGCCGCCATCATTCGTGAGAAGCAGTTGAAGGAATGGCGGCGCGCGTGGAAGATCGTCCTGATCGAAGCGCAGAATGCGGACTGGGTAGATCTGGCGATCGGCCTCGGCCTGCCGCCCATGAAAGAGAGCGATACGTGACCGAAGACCTCGATACCCTGCGCGACCATCTGCTCGGCGCCATCCCCGCGGCGGACAGTGCCGAGGCGCTCGAGGCGCTGCGCGTCGAGGCGCTCGGCAAGCAGGGCAGCATCACCCAGGCGCTCAAGACGCTCGGCAAGATGACGCCGGAGCAGCGGCAGAGCGAAGGCCCGCGGATCAACGGGCTGCGTGAGGCGGTCGCCACGGCGATCGCGACGCGCAAGGCGGCGCTCGACCGCGCCGCGCTCGACGCGCGGCTGGCGAGCGAGACGCGCGACATGACGCTGCCGGCCGATGCGCCGATCGCCGGCACCGTGCATCCGGTCAGCCAGGTGATGGACGAGCTCGCCGAGATCTTCGCCGACCTCGGCTTCGCCGTCGCCACCGGGCCCGAGATCGAGGACGACTGGCACAATTTCACCGCGCTCAACATTCCCGAGACGCATCCGGCGCGGGCGATGCACGACACCTTCTATTTCCCCGACGGCGCCGCCGGAACGGGCGAGGCGCCGCGGATGCTGCTGCGCACGCATACCAGCCCGGTGCAGATCCGCACGATGCTCGACCAGCCGCCGCCGATCCGCATCATCGCGCCGGGTCGGACCTATCGCTCGGACAGCGACGCCACGCATACGCCGATGTTCCATCAGGTCGAAGGGCTGGTGATCGACAAGGGGATCACGCTCGGCCACCTCAAATGGACGCTGGAGACCTTCCTCAAGGCCTTCTTCGAGCGCGACGATATCGTGCTGCGGCTGCGGCCGAGCTATTTCCCGTTCACCGAACCGTCGGCGGAGGTCGACGTCGGCTATACGATCGAGAAGGGCAAGCGCGTCATCGGCGGTTCCGGTGGCGGCTGGATGGAGGTGCTCGGCAGCGGCATGGTCCACCCCAAGGTGATCGCCGCCTGCGGCCTCGATCCCGCGGTGTGGCAGGGCTTCGCCTTCGGCTGCGGCATCGACCGGCTGGCGATGCTCAAATACGGCATGGACGATCTGCGCGCCTTCTTCGACGGCGATATCCGCTGGCTCAAACATTACGGTTTCTCGAGCCTCGACGTACCCACGCTGTCGGGAGGAGTCGGCGCATGAAGTTCACCCTTGGCTGGCTGAAGAACCATCTCGCCACCGATGCCTCGCTCGACGCGATCCTGGACGGACTGACCCGCATCGGCCTGGAGGTCGAGGGCGTGCACAATCCGGGCGAGGCGCTGGCCGCCTTCCGCGTCGCGCGCGTGCTGTCGGCGGAGCGGCATCCGCAGGCTGACAAATTGCAGGTGCTGTCGGTCGATGCCGGCGACGGCCCGATGCAGGTCGTCTGCGGCGCGCCCAATGCGCGCGCCGGGCTGGTCGGCGTGTTCGGCGCGCCGGGCGCCTATGTGCCGGGGCTCGACGTGACGCTCAAGGTCGCGGCGATCCGCGGCGTCGAATCGAACGGTATGATGTGCTCGGCGCGCGAGTTGCAGATCGGCGAAGGGCATGACGGCATTATCGAACTGCCCGACGATGCGCCGGTCGGCACCAGCTATTCGGACTATGCCGGGCTCAACGATCCGGTGATCGACGTGTCGATCACGCCCAACCGGCAGGATTGCATGGGCGTCCACGGTATCGCCCGCGATCTCGCCGCGGCCGGGCTCGGCACGCTGATCGCGCCCGAGGTGCCGGCGGTGGCGGGCGAGGGACCCGGACCCGACGTGCGGATCGAGGATGCCGCGGGCTGCCCCGCCTTCTTCGCGCAGGCGGTGTCCGGCCTGACTAACGGCGAGGCGCCCGAATGGATGCGCCAGCGGCTGACCGCGATCGGGCAGAAGCCGATCTCCACGCTGGTCGACATCACCAATTACATGACGGTCGATCTCGGCCGCCCGCTGCACGTCTATGACACGGCAAAGCTGTCGGGCGGGCTGGTCGCGCGGCGCGCGCGCGCCGGCGAGACGGTCGAGGCGCTCAACGGCAAGAGCTATACGCTCGCCGAGGGGATGACGGTGATCGCCGACGACGTCGCGGTGCACGATATCGGCGGCATCATGGGCGGCGCGCATTCGGGCGTGTCGGAGACGACGCGCGACGTCATCATCGAATGCGCCTATTTCGCGCCCGAGGCGATCGCGCGCGCCGGCCAGGCGCTGTCGCTGACCTCCGAGGCGCGGCAGCGGTTCGAGCGCGGCGTCGATCCCGCCTTTCTCGACGATGGTCTGGCGATCGCCACCTTCCTCGTGCTGCACTATTGCGGCGGGACGGCGAGCGGCGTGACGCGCGCCGGATCGCCGCCGACGACGATGACGACGATCCGCTACGCGCCGTCGCTGGCCGAGACGCTCGGCGGGCTGGCGGTGCCGGCGGAGCGGCAGCGGGCGATCCTCGAATCGCTCGGCTTCACCGTCACCGACGACTGGCAGGTGACCCCGCCGACGTGGCGCCGCGACGTCGACGGTGCCGCCGATCTGGTCGAGGAGGTGATCCGCATCGAGGGGATCGACAAGGTCGCGACCGTGCCGCTGCCGCGTGCGCCCGGCGTCGCCCGGCCGACCGCGACTGCGGAGCAGTTGCTCGAACGCCGCGTGCGGCGCGCCGCGGCGGCGCGCGGGCTCGACGAGGCGGTGACGTGGAGCTTCCTCGGCGCGGCGCAGGCGGCGGCGTTCGGCGGCGGCGCGTGGACGCTCGCCAATCCGATCAGCGAGGATCTCAAGGTGATGCGGCCGTCGCTGCTTCCCGGCCTGCTGTCGGCGGCGGAGCGTAACCTCAAGCGCGGGCTGAGCGCGGTGCGGCTGTTCGAGATCGGCCGGCGGTACCTGAAGGACGATAAGGGCGCGTCCGACGAGCGGATGACGCTCGGGCTGGTGCTTGCCGGCAATCGCCGCGAGCGCGGCTGGCGTGAGGGCAAGGCGGCGGCGTTCGATGCGTATGACGCCAAGGCGGAGGCGCTGGCGCTGCTCGCCGCGGCGGGGGCGCCGGTCGACAATCTGCAGGTGATGGGTGAGGCGGGCGAGGCCTGGCACCCCGGGCAGAGCGGCACGCTGCGGCTCGGGCCGAAGACGGTGCTGGCGCGGTTCGGCATGCTGCATCCGGCGCTGCTCAAGGCGATCGATCTCGACGGCGCGGTCGCGGCGGTCGAGCTGTACCTCGATGCGCTGCCGGCGAAACGCGGCACGCGCAACTTCATGCGTCCGGCATTCGCACCGCCGGCGCTGCAATCGGTGCGGCGCGACTTCGCCTTCCTCGTTCCCGAGACGCTCAGCGCCGATGCGCTGGTGCGCGCGGTGCGCGGCGCGGACAAGGCGGCGATCGTCGGCGCGCGCGTGTTCGACGTCTTCACCGGTGCGGGCGTCGAGGCGGGCCACAAGTCGGTCGCAATCGAGGTGACGCTCCAGCCGAGCGACAAGAGCTTCACCGACGAGATGCTCAAGGGCATCGCCGACAAGGTGGTCGCCGCGGCGGCGAAACAGGGGGCGGTGCTGCGGGGCTAGGGGCGGGCGCACGCCGCCCGTTGCTGCGGGCGGTGGTGCTGTGGCTTAGGTGGGGGGCTGCGGGCGGGCGGTGGCGTGCCACGGGCGGCTCCGCCTGCCTGCAAGCGTCGCGCTGCGCTGCCAGCGCCGCACCAGTGCTTCCGCGCAGGCGGGAGCCCAGGTTCCTTATGCGGCAAGCGTTGTCCTGTTGGGCACTGGATTCCGGCCCGCGCGGGAATACGGCATAGCCTCCGCCTTGCCCACCACGTGACGTCAACCCGGACGTGTTCCGGGAACAGCCGTGCCGCGAAAGCAACGGCTCAAGCTACTACGGAACGGCGGATGCCGGAACGAGTCCGGCAGGACAGCGGGTCGATGTAGAGGTCGCGCCCGTTCGGGAGTCTTGCCGCGGCTCGATACCCTGGGGCAGTCTCGCGGGAGACCCGGCCTCGTCAGGTAGAGCATCGCACCGGGCGAAGGGCGGAGGCCCGGGCGCGATCGGACGCTGGCCCTCAATCGCGTAACCGGCGGCGGGCCGTCATCGCCCGCCTCGCAAGCTTACACCTTGGTCGAGAAGATCATCCGGCCCGGCCCGAGCTGCTCGAACACCTGGCTGAGGTCGGTCTCGCCGACCGCGAAACAGCCCTGGCTGCGGCCGAGCATGCCATGGGTGCGCAGCATGTCGCGATTGGCATACCAGGCGGAGTGGACGACGATCGCCCGCGCCATCGCATTGTCGTTGGTCGGATCGAGGCCGATCAACCGCTGCGACCGACCGTGCTTGCCGACGTAATAATCGTCGGTGACGAAGGCGCCTTCCGACGACGCATTCGAATTCGGCTCGTTCGAGAAGCGCTTGAGGAAGCCGGTATGCGCCGGGTCCGAGCCGCTGCCGTGCGCGACGAGGAACGACTGGCTGCGCCCCGAGACGAGATTGACGATGTGCAGCCGCGCCTCTGACGACGGCGCCGACATGTCGGCGATCGCGATCCGGTCGCGCTGCGGGATGCGGCGGCTGTGCTGGTTGAGCGCGGCGAGCGCCTCGCGCATCAGGTCCGGGCGTACGACGCGCGGCGAGGTGATTGGCCGCGCCGCCACCATCGGGCGCGGGGCGGGCAACGGCGGCTCGGACACCGGCCGCAGGTCGCGCTGCGTCAGACGCCGCGGCGTCGCCGACAGCGTGCCCGGCATCGCCAGCGTCGCCGCCAGCACTGCCCCGTTCTTCAGCAAAGCGCGACGGTCGCGGATGCTATCTTGCTCGATTTGCGTCAAAATCTTTAAAACCCCGGTTCAACCCGCTGCTCATCATATAGCAGCTTCGGACTTAATTTTCCCGTCAACGCCGCCCCGGTCAGCGTTCTGGTTGCACGGTTGGCCGCGCGCGACGCTCCTGTCGGCCCGAAACGGTTGTGGCACGTTCCGCGGAGTCGCGCGTTGGACGGCGCGAAAGGGGGATTGACAGACGGAGACGATGATGAAGCCCTGGATGATTCTCGCCGCCACGGCCTTGTGCGCGATCCAGACGCAGCCGGCACGGGCTGCGGTCGCTGCCGATCCGCTGGCGCCCGAGGTCACCAGTCTCGCCCCCAATCGCTTCCTGTGGAACGACGATGCGACGCTCGGCCCGGTCAGCATCGTCGTGTCGATCCCCGACCAGAAGGCCTATGTCTATCGTGGCATGACGCTGATCGGCGCGTCGACCGTCTCGACCGGCAAGGACGGCAAGGACACGCCGATCGGCACCTTCCCGATCCTGCAGAAGTCGGAGGTGCACAAGAGCAACCTCTACGACAGCGCGCCGATGCCGTTCATGCAGCGATTGACCTGGGACGGGGTGGCGATCCACGCCGGGATCAATCCGGGCTTCCCCGCCTCGCACGGCTGCATCCGGGTGCCGACGGCCTTCGCCAGGAAGCTGTTCGCGGTGACCAGCAAGGGCACGCCGGTGATGGTCACCGACGCCTCCGCCGTCGAAGGCTGGCTGCCGCCGATCGCCGAGGATCCGGCAGACATGCAGCTGGAGACGGCGACGGCGAACGGCAGCGTCCTCCAGACCGCGGCACAGTGAGACGCGGGGAGTTGCACGCCGCCGGAGGCTGACGCACAAGGCCGCGCATGACCGACCTCGTCACCATCCGCTCGATCGCCCTCACCGCCGCGATCAACCCGCTCGGCGCCGAATTGACGCATCTGCGCGATGCTGGCGGGCGCGAGCTGATGACCAACGCCGACCCGGCCTACTGGACCGGCCATGCGCCGATCCTGTTCCCGGTGGTCGGCCTGCCGTTCGAGGAGACGATCCGCGTCGACGGCACCGCCTATCCCATGCCCAAGCACGGGTTCGCGCGCCGGTCGCAGTTCGAAATCGTCGCGGTCGAGGCGGATCGGGTGACCTTCGCGCTGTCGGACAGCGAGGCGACGCGCGCCGCCTATCCCTTCGCCTTCCGCCTCGAACTGACCTACCGGCTCGACGGCGCGACGCTGCATGTCGAGGCGCGGATCGTCAATCCGGCGGAAACTCCGCTGCCGGCGAGCTTCGGCTTCCATCCCGCTTTCGCCTGGCCGCTGCCGTATGGCGAGGATCGTGCCGCGCATCGCATCGTTTTCGACGCGGACGAGCCCGACACGCTGCGCACGATCGCCGCCGACGGCACGATCGCGACCGCCCGCCGCGACTCGCCGCTCGACGGGCGGGTGCTGCATCTGCGCGACGATCTCTTCACCAACGATGCGCTGGTGTGGGACGACGTCCGCTCGGCGGGCGTGACCTATGGCGCCGGGCAGGGACCGCAGTTGCGGATCGCCTTCCCCGATACGCCGATGCTCGGCATCTGGACCAAGCCGGGCGCGGCCTATGTCTGCGTCGAGCCGTGGCACGGCATCGCCGATCCGGAAGGCTATACCGGCGAGTATAGCGACAAGCCGGGCGTCTTCGAAACGCCGGCGGGTGGCGAGACGCGGATCGCGATGAGCGTCACGCTCAAGGGCTGATCCGCGCACCGTTACCCCTGTCATCCGGGCGCGACATCTGGCAAGGCGGCGCGCGCGGACGCGAGCCGCCTTGCCCCTGTCGCGGCTCCGCGTGAGCCGCCTGCCACCCGGATATAGCCAGTGACTTCCCCCCGCCGTACCTTCGCGATCATCTCCCACCCCGACGCGGGCAAGACGACGCTGACCGAAAAACTGCTGTATTTCGGCGGCGCGATCCATCTTGCCGGTGAGGTCAAGGCGCGCGGGGCCAATCGGCGGGCGCGGTCGGACTGGATGAAGATCGAACAGCAGCGCGGCATCTCGGTCACCTCGTCGGTGATGACGTTCGAGCGGGAGGGGATCACCTTCAACCTGCTCGATACGCCGGGCCACGAGGATTTCTCGGAAGATACCTATCGCACGCTGACCGCGGTCGATTCGGCGGTGATGGTGATCGACGCCGCCAAGGGCATCGAGCCGCAGACGCGCAAATTGTTCGAGGTCTGCCGGCTGCGCTCGGTGCCGATCATCACCTTCGTCAACAAGGTCGATCGCGAAGGCCGGCCGATCTTCGAGCTGCTCGACGAGATCGCCGACATGCTCGCGCTCGACGTCGCGCCGATGAGCTGGCCGGTCGGCATGGGCGGCGAGTTCGAAGGCGTGCTCGACCTCGCCACCAACACGATCAGCCGGCCGGAGGGCGACAGCCGCGCCTTCCTCGGCAAGACCGAGACGGCGCCGGTGCTCGCCGAACGCTGGGCCGAGGAGATCGAGCTGGCGCAGGCGGGCTATCCCGAGTTTGATGCCGAGGCCTATCGCAACGGCGATCTGACCCCGGTCTATTTCGGCTCGGCGCTCAAGGATTTCGGCGTCGCCGAGCTGATCGGCGCGCTCGCCGAACACGCCCCGCCGCCGCGCGCGCAGCCGGCCGAGCCCGCGCCGGTGGCGCCGGACAATGACGAGGTCACCGGCTTCGTGTTCAAGGTGCAGGCGAACATGGACCCCAACCATCGCGACCGCATCGCCTTCATGCGGCTATGCTCGGGCACCTTCAAACGCGGCATGAAGCTGGTGCCGACCGGCCACGGCAAGCCGATCGCGGTCCATTCGCCGATCCTGTTCTTCGCCCAGAACCGCGAGCTGGCCGACGAGGCCTTCCCCGGCGACATCATCGGCATCCCCAACCACGGCACGTTGCGCGTCGGCGACACGCTGAGCGAGCGCGCCGACGTGCGCTTCACCGGCCTGCCCAATTTCGCGCCCGAAATCCTGCGCCGCGTCCAGCTCAAGGACCCGACCAAGACCAAGCAGTTGCGCAAGGCGCTCGACGATATGGCGGAGGAGGGGGTGACGCAGGTCTTCTATCCGGAGATTGGCTCCAACTGGATCATCGGCGTCGTCGGCCAGCTCCAGCTCGAGGTGCTGCTCAGCCGGCTCGATGCGGAATACAAGGTGGCGGCCGGGCTGGAGCCCGCGCCGTTCGAGACCGCGCGCTGGGTGTCGGCGGAGAATCCGGCCGATCTCAAGGCGTTCATGGATCTCAATCGCTCGGCGATGGCGAAGGATCGCGACGGCAATCCGGTGTTCCTCGCCAAGAGCGCTTGGGAGGTCGGCTATATCGCCGATCGCTACAATAAGGTGCGCTTCGCGGCGACGCGCGAACGCTGATACGGCGGTGAGGGCGCCGTCCGGGTCGTGATTTCCCCCGAAATCACCGACCGCCGGACGACGCGCATCGCGTCAGGTGCCGGTAACGATCCGCTCGCGCATCATCTGGCTGGCGCGGAAGGTCAGCACACGGCGCGGCGCAATCGGCACCTCGACCCCGGTCTTGGGATTGCGGCCGATCCGCTCACCCTTGTCGCGCAGGACGAAGGTGCCGAACCCCGAAATCTTGACGTTCTCGCCGCGCGCCAGCGCTTCGCACATTTCCGTCAGGATCTGTTCGACGACTTTCGCCGACTCCGTCCGTGACAGGCCGATCTGGCGATGCAAGGCCTCGGCCAGGTCTGCCCTCGTCAGTGTACCAACGCTCGTCATCAACACGCTTGCCCCACTCCATCTGCTAAGATGCCCGTTTCCACGGTACACTATAGCAGACGTGTCCGAAAGTGACTTTCTTTGCGGCCGCGGCGTTCAGGGCCATGGGGCGCAGGCGATCAGAAGCGAATGACCGCCGCGCCCCAGGTAAAGCCGCCGCCCATCGCTTCCAGCACGACGATATCGTTCTGCTGGACGCGACCGTCGCGCACCGCGACATCGAGCGCGAGCGGCACCGAGGCGGCCGAGGTATTGGCGTGGCGATCGACGGTGACGACGATCTTGTCGGGGGAGAGGCCGAGCTTGCGGCTGGTCGCATCGAGGATGCGGGCATTGGCCTGATGCGGCACCACCCAGTCGACGTCGGCCGACGTCAGTCCGGCGATGACCAGCGATTCCTCCAGCACGGCGGCGAGGTTGACGACGGCGTGACGGAACACCTCGCGGCCCTTCATGCGCAGCTTGCCGACCGTGCCGGTGGTCGACGGGCCACCGTCGACATAGAGCAGGTCGTTGTGGCGACCGTCGGCATGGAGCTTGGTGGCGAGGATGCCGCGACCATCGTCGGCGGCGCTCTCCTGCCCTTCGAGCACGATCGCGCCGGCGCCGTCGCCGAACAGCACGGCGGTGGTACGGTCCTCCCAGTCGAGGATCCGGCTGAACGTCTCGGCGCCGATCACCAAAGCGCGACGGTGGACGCCGGTGCGCAGCATCGAATCGGCGACCTGCACCGCATAAAGAAAGCCCGAGCAGACCGCCGCGACGTCGAAGGCGACGCAATCGCCGATGCCGAGCATCGCCTGCACCTTGGTCGCGGTTGCCGGGAAGGTCTGGTCGGGCGTCGCGGTGGCGAGCACGATCAGGTCGATCTCGCCCGGTTCGACCGCAGCGGCGGCGAGCGCGGCGCGGCAGGCGTCGGCGGCGAGCGTCGCGGTCGTCTCGTCCGGCCCGGCGATGTGGCGGAAGCGGATGCCGGTTCGCTCGACGATCCAGGCATCGCTGGTGTCGAGCTGCTGTTCGAGCTCGGCATTCGACACGCGCCGCGCCGGCAGGGCGGAGCCGGTGCCACGGACGACCGATCGAATCATGCGGCTTTCTTTTCGAAATTGCCGAGATCGTCGGCGATGCGGCGGGTCAGGTCGGCGCGCACCATCTTGGCGGCATTGCCGATCGCGGTGGCGACGCCGCGCTCGTTGGCGCCGCCATGGCTCTTCACGACGATGCCGTTGAGGCCAAGGAAGACCGCGCCATTGTGGTTGTTGGGATCAAGGTGATCGCGCAGCAATTCGGTCGCCGGGCGCGAGATCAGGAAGCCGAGTTTCGATCGCGCCGACGAACTGAACGCGCGCTTGAGCAGATCGGCGACGAACCGCGCGGTGCCCTCGGCGGTCTTGAGCGCGATATTGCCGGCAAAGCCGTCGCAGACGATGACGTCGTGATTGCCGCGCGCGAGCTGGTCGCCCTCGACGAAGCCGGTGAAGGTCAGCGGCAGATGCGACTGGCCCTTGAGCACCGCTGCGGCGTCGCGGATCTCGTCGGTGCCCTTCTGGTCCTCGCTGCCGATGTTGAGCAGCGCGACGCGGGGCGATTCGAGGTCCATGATCGTGCGGGCATAGGCCGCGCCCATCACCGCGAACTGGACGAGGTTGCGCGCATCCACCTCGGTATTGGCGCCGAGATCGAGCATCACCACGTCATTGTCGCCAAGCGTCGGCAGCGGCGCGGCGAGCGCCGGACGGTCGATGCCGGGCAAGGTGCGCAGTGCGAGCTTGGCCATCGCCATCAGCGCGCCGGTATTGCCCGACGAGACCGCGGCCCCGGCGCGGCCCTGCTTCACCAGATCGATGGTGATGCCCATCGACGTCGTCTTGGCACGGCGGATCGCCTGGCTGGGCTTGTCGCTCGACCCGACCGTCTCGGGTGCGTGGACGATCTCGCTATGCTGGCTGAGGTTGGGATGGCCTTTCAGCTCTTCCGCCACCTTGGCCTCGTCACCCACCAGCAGAAAGCGCATGCCGTCATGCCGCCGGCGGGCGGCAGCCACACCGGCGAGCATGACCGCCAGCCCCTTGTCGCCGCCCATCGCATCGACGGCGATCCAGGAAGTGTCGGACATGGTCAGCGCGTTTCCGGATGGGAGGGGAGGGCTCAGCCCTCGACCGAGACGATCTCGCGGCCGTTATAATGGCCACAGGCGGTGCACAGATTGTGCGGGCGCTTGAGCTCGCCGCAATTCGGGCACTCCTGGAACGATTCGATGCTCAGCGAATCGTGGCTGCGGCGCATGCCGCGCTTGGAGGGGGAGGTCTTTCGCTTGGGGACGGCCATTTCGGCACCTTGTTCTAGGAATCGGCTTACGGAAAACCGATGAGCCCGACGGGCCGCCCCGACGACCGACGGAGCGCCGGTCGCTGGACGCCACCGACAACCGGACGCATCGCGAAGCGGGGGCCTATAGCGATTTTCCACGCAGGTGCAAGCTTCGGCGCGCCCGCCGCGCGCGGCCCCGCTGGCTCGGGTGCTATCTGATAGGGTGTCTCGTTGCCGACCGGTAGACTGTCCCCGTGACGCGCGCGTGACACGCGCGGCCTGACGATGAGGCGAACGCTGCTGACACCGCCTGTCACTCTCTTGCAGTTGGTTGCGGAAGCAGGATTGCGGCGATTCGGGACGTCGGGGCCGATCGCCTCGCTGTGCAGCGACGCGCTGCGATACAGGAGGGCTCGATTGTAATGCGCCTCTATATGCGCGATCTGCTCGAACACGCGGGCCGAGCCAAAGAGATAGCCGGCGGGCGGCCGCCCATGGTGGCGGAGTTCGGCATCGCGCTGTCCGCTATAGATCGGCGCACGCGCCGCATCGAGCCACTCGAAGCCGGTGCGGCGATGCTTGTAGAAGGCGGTGCCGTCGCCGCCCGCCGGTTTCCTCACCCGGCCTGGTTCGGCGGACCGTCAGATCGCGCGGGGGAGGGAGGGGCATGTGCTTGTCCTTTGGGGCGTTGATTTGGGGGT
>NZ_JFYV01000010.1 GCF_000632225.1 Sphingomonas sp. RIT328 | reverse complement strand
CCCCTCCCCCGCCGCCGCACCCGCGGCGTCCCGCTCGCCAGCGCCGCGCCCCAGATCGCGCCGAGCAGCACCGCGAACAGCGCCGCCACCGCCGGCACGTTGAGCGCGATGTCGACCATTGCGCTGCCCGTGATGGCGAACAACGCGCAGAGCGGCGCCACCGTCCACCAGTCACGCCGCGCCCGCGCCACCTGCCAGCCGATCGCGGCGAGCGCGAGCAGCAGCAGCGCGAGGCCCGGCCAGCCGGTCTCGATCGCCTGCTGCACGGCTGCGTTGTGCGCCGCGCCGAAATTCCAGTAGAGCGGCGCCACCTCGGGCGTCAGCGTCTGCTGGTTGACGTCGTAGAAGCTGCCGAGGCCATGGCCCCAGACGGGCTGCGCCTGCGCGATGCCGGCATAATGGTCGATCATCGCCCAGCGCGATCCGGCATCCTCGGGCAGATAGGCGGAGCGGTCGCCGACCGGCGTCGCCCAGGCGACGACGCCGAGCAGCACGACCAGCGCCAGCCCCGCCGCAGCGACCAGCCGCAGCGGCGGCCGCCCGTCCTGCCAGCGCCGCCAGCGCCGTACCAGCAGCAGCGCGCCGCCGACGAGCGCGAGCAGCACCGCGCTGCGGCTGCCGGTCAGCGCGCACAGGATGAGCGCCACCGCGCTTCCCGCCAGCGCCGCGCCGCGCAGCGCCGGCGGCTCCGCCTCGGGCGCGAGCGCGAGCCCGCCGGCGAGCAGCGCCAGCGCGGCGAAGACGATCCCCGCCGCATTGGGATTGCCGATCGTGCCGCTGTAGCGGGCGGCGCGGGCGCTGTCGTACAGCCAGTCGAGCGCATCCGCCGCCGCCCACAGCAGATAGACGAGCCCGGCGAGCGTCAGCACCCGCACCAGCCCGCGCGCCGAACCGTCACGATAGGCGAGCAGGCCTGCGACGATCAGCAGCAGCGTCGTCGCCAGCGCCTTGGCGAGCGCGAGGGCGAAGCGGTCGGCGGCCGGATTGACCGGCATCGCCAGCGCGCGGGCGAGGCCGGCGGGGAGCAGGCCGGGCAGCGCCGCCCACAGCAGTGCCGCGGCGAGCAGCACGAACGGCCCGCGCGCGCGCGCCCAGAAGCGCGACTGCGCCGGCGCCAGCGCGAACACCGCGATCGCCAGCGCGGCATCGGCGCAGGCGGCGAGCGCGCTCGACACGCCCTGATTGGCGCCCCCGGCGAGCCATTGCGCGACGAGCAGCCCGGCGAGCGCCGGCGCCGCCCAGCCGAGCCGCTGCCGCGACGTCCTGCCGCTTGCCGGCGTCTCCAGCGCCGCCGCATGATCGGCCACCGGCCCCTCCTTCCGCCGCGCCTGCCGCGGTTTCCCCGACTTGCCTGTCCGCGGCGGTCAAGTCGAGGGGGCGGACATTCAGCTCATGGGGAATAGCGGGAACGGCGATGCTCCCCACTTTTACGTCAGGTGGAAGCTCGGAGCCTTCGATCGCTCGCCTTTCGTTGGCGACTTACCCTTGGACAGAGACGGGCTCGATCAAATCCCAGCGGTTGCCATAGAGGTCTTCGAAGACAGCCACGGTGCCGTAAGGCTCATGACGCGGGGTTTCGACAAACCGTACCCCCCGCTGCGTGTAGGCAAGGTGGTCGCGGGCGAAGTCGTCCGTTTCGAGGAACAGGAACACCCGACCGCCGCTCTGATCCCCGATCGCCTGACGTTGCCTGTCACCGACAGCTCGCGCCAGCAACAGCCCGCTCGCCGAACCGTATGGCGCGACTACGACCCATCGTTTTCCGTCCGCCAACCGGGTGTCCTCGCGCAGTGCAAAGCCCAGTTTCCCGACGAAGAATGACAATGCAGTGTCATAGTCGTCGACGAGGAGCGCGGTCAGGTTCAATCGCTGTGACATTCTGCTGGGCTGCCCCACTTCGGTCGGCGCGCCAACGCCCTTCACGCAACACAGCACGATCGGCCTTCCCGAAGGGGCGCCGATTATGCACATTACGAGGATGAGCAGTTCAGCATCGATCGAAGGCGGATGCCTCTGCGGGGCTTGCCGTTACAGCACGGACGCCGAACCTCTCAACATACGCGTCTGTCATTGTCGTCGCTGTCAGAAGGCAACCGGTGCCGCCTTCTATGCGCGTATCATGATACCCTCGGCCGGGCTCGTCATCGCCGGTCCGGTCGGATGGTTGAGCGCCGACAGCGGCATATATCGCGGGTTCTGCACCGCATGTGGGACGACCCTGTTTTCGGAACGGCGGAGCGCCGGTACGATAGGCTTGTCCATGGGAAGCCTTGACCGGCCAGACTCGTTCGAGCCGACCGAGCATATCTGGACCTCCAGTAAACAGGCGTGGCTCAATCTCGACGACGGCAGACCGCAATATCTTGAGGGACCGCCAGCTTAAGTAGCTTCGAACCGGCAGCGGCGTCCTGCGCGCCGCTGCGCGCCCATCATCCCCGATCACCCCCTGCGATGCCGCCCGGCCTCCACCCCGCGCCTGCCAATCGCCTCTGCCAGCTTGCAAATGTCCCGAAAACGCACGATGCGGTGGCAGATCGCCGGCGGCCTCTGCACGACAGGAGCGCAGCGATCGGCCATGGGTGCGCGCGCCGATTGCCTTCGAGGAGTGTCCGTGCCGCTAGCCCAATCCCAACGATCGACCTTGTGGGGCCTCGCGGCGCTGCTGATCGTCGTCGTGCTGGGATTCGCGCTGTGGACGATGGACGACGACGACGGCAGCTTCCTCGACGCGATTCCGTTCGCGCCGCACCATGCCACCTCCGCCGCCGCGCCCGAGGGCGGCGCGACGCCGCTCGCCGAGGATGCGCTGCCGCTCGACAGCTTCGTGCCGAGCGCGGTGCTGCCGCTGTCGCCGCAGGATGCGCTGGCGCGCAACCTCGCGCTGCCGCTCAGCCATGCGAGCAACCCGCTGGCGCCGTCGTTCGTCGCGGCGTGGCTCGGCGCCGATCTCGACCGGCAGACCGACTGCCTCGCCAAGGCGGTCTATTACGAGGCGAACGGCGAACCGCTCGCCGGCCAGCGCGCGGTCGCGCAGGTGGTGCTCAACCGGCTGCGCCATCCGCGCTATCCCAAGACGATCTGCGCGGTGGTCAACCAGGGGGCGGAGCGGCCGACCGGCTGCCAGTTCAGCTTCACCTGCGACGGCTCGCTCGCCCGCGCGCCCAATCCGGCGCGCTTCAAGCTGGCGCTCGCCGTCGCCGCCGCCGCGCTCAACGGCGCGATCTCGGCGGAGGCGGGGCAGGCGACGCATTACCATACGCTCTACGTCTTCCCGAAATGGGCACCCGAATTGCTGAAGCTCGGCGTGCTCGGCCATCACGTCTTCTACCGCCTGCCGGGCCAGCCCTATGACTATAGCGGCTTCCGCGCCGCCGCCGGGGTGCCGTCCGATGCGGCGCTGGCGGCGCTGCCCGACGTGCCGCCCGCCGACGCCGCCGCCGGCACGACGCCGGTGACGCCGACCGCGACGAGCGGCGCGACCGTCGGCGTCGGCATCGTGCCGCCGACCTATCCCGGGCCGACCGTCACCCCGGGCGATGCGGCGACCGCCGCCGCCGCCACCGCGACGCCGCCGTCGACGAGCCCGAGCCCGCGTGCGACCGCGACCGAGGCGCCGCGCACCTATTTCCCCGAGCGGCGCAGCCAGCGTCCCCATCTCGCGCTGCCGCAATAGCCGCGCCCGTGCCACAGGACCTCCGATGACCCCTGAGACCCCGTCCGCGCCGCGCCCGCGCAAGGTGGCGATCGTCCATTACTGGCTGGTGACGATGCGCGGCGGGGAACGCGTGCTCGAGCGGATCTGCGACCTCTATCCCGACGCCGACATCTTCACCCATGTCGTCGACGAGGGCGCGCTGTCGCAGACGCTCAAGCGCCACCGGATCTTCAGCACCTTCATAGCCAAGCTGCCGCTGGCGAAGACGCAATATCAGAAATACCTGCCGCTGATGCCCGCCGCGCTCGAGGCGCTCGACCTCAGCGCCTATGATCTCGTCATCAGCTGCGAGGCGGGGCCGGCCAAGGGCGTCATCACCCGCCCCGATGCGGTCCATGTTACCTATTGCCATTCGCCGATGCGCTACATCTGGGACCAGTATCACGCCTATCGCAAGGCGAGCGGCAAGCTCGCCGGCCTCTACCTGCGCCTCGTCGCGCCGCGCATGCGCGCCTGGGACCGGATGAGCGCGTCTCGTCCCGACGTGATCATGGCCAACAGCCAGTTCGTCCGCCGCCGCATCGGCAAATTCTGGGGCCGCGAGGCGAGCGTCGTCTATCCGCCGGTCGACGTCGACATCTTCCAGCGCAGCGATGCGGTCAGCGACGAATGCGTCTGGATCAGCCAGCTCGTCCCCTACAAGCGGCCCGACATCGCGGTCGAGGCCTTCACCCGCAGCGGCCGCAAGCTGCACGTCATCGGCGACGGGCCGATGCTCGAGACGCTCAAGGCCAAGGCCGGCCCCAACGTCCGCTTCACGACGCGGATGCGCTTCGACGAGCTGCGCGCCGCTTATGCGCAGGCGCGCGCGCTGATCTTCACCGCCGAGGAGGATTTCGGCATCATCCCGGTCGAATCGCAGGCGGCGGGCCGCCCCGTGGTGGTGTTCGGCCGCGGCGGGGGCACCGAGACGGTGATCGACGGGGAGACCGGCATCCACTTCCACGAACAGACCGCGGACTCGCTGATCGCGGCGATGGACCGGTTCGATGCCTGGTTGCCCGGCTTCGATCCCGAGGCGGCGATCGCCAATGCCAGCCGCTTCGCCCGCGCCAATTTCCTGCGCGACTTCGCCGCCGAAGTCGCCCGCGCCGAACGGCTGGTCGCCGCCGACAGCGTGCTGGCGTCGGCGGAGGCGGGGGCGTCGACCGACACGGCGTTCGCAGCCGACCAGCCACAGACGTGGTAAGCCGACGCGCGGCGTTCACTCAGACCTGCTGGACGAGCCTCTCGATCGTATCCGGCTCCGCGCTGATCAGCCCGAGCAGCACGCGCGCCGGCGCATCGGGCTGAGTGCGGCGCTGCTCCCAATCGCGCAGCGTACCGATCGGCAGGCGATAGGCGCGGGCGAATTGATCCTGCGTCTTGCCCGTCTGTTTGCGGATTGCCGCCACGTCGAGCTCCGGCGAGGGCGTCGCCACCCTGCCCCGGCTGTCATCGCCATTGGCATAAGCGATGGCATCGGCGATCCCCGCCATCATCCCGTCAAATGCGCGCTTTGCCATGTCGGACTCCCAGACTGTCGGTGAGCAGCTTGACGGCGGTGCTGAACGTCTGCTGCTCGGCTTTGGTAAGATTGGATTTCATGTTCTTCGCAAAGACGGTCAGCAGGAACACCGGAACGTCCGCCCCGGCGTAATAGCTGATCACGCGATAGCCGCCGGATTTACCGCCACCCGGTCGCGCGACGCGTAGCTTCCGCGCGCCCCCGCATCCCGGCATGATATCGCCAGCCTCCGGGTTGACGGCAATCAGGTCGACCACCGCCTGACGCTCGACATCCCCCATGCCGGCCTCTTTCGCCGCAGCCAGATAGGCCGGGGTTTCGATCACCGTGTGCACGATGCTCTTGTACGGATAGCCCGTACCGTGTTCAAGCCGCGGATGCGGTTCCGCATGAGGCATGGGGCGGCGCAATGCCGGCGCCGTCAGGTCGGCCAGCGGCCCCATGCCGCTACAAGAGTCGCATGGCACGGTTCGACGGCAAGCGCATCCTGATCACCGGTGGCACGCGCGGGATCGGGCTCGCCGGGGCGCAGCGCATCGTCGCGGAAGGCGGCGCGGTCGTCGTCACCGGGCGCGATGCGGCGCGGGTCGCGGCGGTGGAAGCGCGGCTCGGCACCGGCGCGCAGGGCTTGGTCAACGATGCCGCCGATCCGGATGCGGCCGCGGCGCTCGCCGCTGCCGTGTCGCCGCTCGGCAGGCTCGACGGTCTGTGGCTCAACGCCGCGGTGGCGGTGCTGGCGCCACCCGAGGCGGTCGATGCCGAAAGCTTCGATGCGATGATGGCGGTCAACGTGCGCGGGCCGATGCTGCAGCTCGCCCGGCTGTCGACGCAGCTCAAGCCGGGCGCGGCGGTGGTGGTGACCGCCTCCTCGTCGGCCTATGAGGGCGCGGCGGCCACCGGCCTCTATGCGGCGAGCAAGAGCGCGCTGATCGGCGCGGCGCGATCCTGGGCGACGGCGCTGGCGCCGCGCGGCATCCGCGTCAACGTGCTGGTGCCGGGGCCGATCGACACCGATTTCCGTGCCTTTCTGCCCGAGGCGGCGCGGCGCGGGTTCGAACGGTTCGTCATCGATCAGGTGCCGCTCGGCCGCGCCGGCACCGCCGACGAGGCGGCGGCCGTGGCGCTGTTCCTGCTCTCCGACGATGCGTCCTACGTCACCGGCAGCCAATATGCGGTCGACGGCGGTCTGCTGCGGCGCTGAGCCGCGACGCTATCGTCCGGGAAATCCTGCCGACGCCGGGGGGGCGGCAGCGGTGCGCGTCGGTCGGACGATACCTGCCTCTATAAAGGATGTGACCAATATGGTTCCAATCCTGTTTGAGGTATTGCATGAAGGTTTCGTCACGCCTGCTGGCCGGAGTCGCTGCGATCGTGCTGATCCCCCAATCGGCAGCGGCGCAGACCGGCGCATCCGCATCCGCATCCGATGCGGGCACGACGGCGGAGCAGACCCCCTCGCCCGACAAGGATATCATCGTCACCGGTACGGCGCGGCCGCGCCGGCGGCTGACCACCAGCATCTCGATCAGCGCGGTCGATGCCGCGGATCTCGCCCGGCTGGCGCCGATGAGCAGCGCCGACCTGCTGCGCAACGTGCCCGGGCTGCGCGCCGAATCCTCGGGCGGCGAGGGCAATGCCAATATCGCGGTGCGCGGCCTGCCCGCGGCCGATGGCGGCGCCAAGTTCGTCCAGTTCCAGGAGGACGGGCTGCCGGTGCTCGACTTCGGCGATATCGCCTTCGCCACCGCCGATACCTTCCTGCGCCCCGACTTCACCGTCCAGCGCGTCGAGGTGGTGCGCGGTGGATCGGCGTCCACCTTCACCAGCAACGCGCCCGGCGCGGTGATCAATTACATCAGCAAGACCGGCGACGTCGCCGGCGGGGCGATCGGCGTCAGCCGCGGCATGGATTTTGACCGGACGCGGATCGACGCCGATTACGGCGCCCCGCTCGGCCAGGACTGGACCTTCCATGTCGGCGGCTTCTACCGGATCGGCCGCGGTCTCAAGGATGCCGGCTTCACCGCCGAGCGCGGCGGTCAGCTCAAGGCCAATGTCACGCGCAAATTCGCCAACGGCTTCATCCGGCTCCACGCCAAATTGCTCGACGACCGCACGCCGCTGTTCGTGCCGGCGCCGGTGCGGATCACCGGCACCGCCGACGCGCCCGTCTATACCGCCTTCCCCGGCTTCGACCTGCGCGCGGGCACCGCCCTGTCGCCCTATTTCCGCAACGACCTGGCGATCGGCGCGGACGGCAACCGGATCGCCGCGGACCTCGCCGACGGCTATCGCATCCGCACCCGCGGGGGCGGCGCGCAGGCGTCGTTCGATCTCGGCGACGGCGTCACCGTCTCCGACCTGTTCAACGTCGCGAGCAACGCGGGATCGGCCGCCACCTCCTATCCGGGGCTGGTCGCGCCGCTCGCCACGCTGGCGCAGACGATCGGCGGCAACGGCGCGACGCTGCGCTATGCCAGCGGGCCGCGCGCCGGTCGCGGGATCGCCGACCCCGCCACGCTCAACGGCAACGGCCTCGGCCTCTACGCCCTCACCTTCGGCGTGACGCTGAACGATTTCACCAACGCGACCAATATCCTGTCGCTGACCCGCGATTATCGCGGCGATCACGTCACGGGCAGTATCGCGCTCGGCTATTTCAAGTCGTTCCAGAAGGTGCGGATGGACTGGCATTGGAACAGCTATCTCGAGGAGGCCAAGGGCCGCGATGCCGCGCTGCTCGACGTCTATGACGGCGCCGGCCAGGCGGTGACGCAGCATGGCCTGATCGCTTATGGCGAGCCGATCTGGGGCAATTGCTGCCAGCGTTATTATAATGTCGATTACACGATCGACGCGCCCTATGTCGGCGCCAACATCCAGTTCAGCGGCCTCAACATCGGCGGCAGCATCCGCTTCAACGGTTCGTCCGCCACCGGCAGCTATGCCGGCGCGGCGACCAGCCCGATCGACGTCGACCGCGACGGCCTCCTCCAGCCGCCCGAGCGCGCCGTCCCCGTCGTCCGACTGGCCGCGGCCCAGCCGGTCAACTATCGCAAGCGCTATCTCACCTATTCGGCCGGCGTGAATTACGAGATCGTCCACGATCTGGCGGTGTTCGGGCGGGTGAGCCGCGGCGCGCGCTTCAACGCGGACCATCTGCTGTTCGGGGGCGGCATCCGCCCCGACGGCAGCATCGCCGATGCGGTCGCGGTCAATGACGTCGACCAGCAGGATGCCGGGGTCAAATTCCGCGCTGGCGGAATCTTCGTCAATCTCACCGCCTTCCGCGCGCTCACCGCCGAAACCAACGAGATCGCGATCCCCGTCCAGATGCTGGTCAAGAACCATTACCGGTCCTGCGGCATCGAGGTCGAGGGCGGCATCGACCGCGGCCTCTTCCATCTCGTCGGCGGGGCGACCTATACCCATGCCCGCATCGCCGAGAGCGAGGTGGATCCGACGCTCAACGGCCATATCCCCTATCGGCAGGCGGCGCTGGTCTTCCAGGCGACGCCGTCGATCGAGACCGGCCGCTTCGCCGTCGGCCTCAACGTCACCGGCACCACCGCCTCCTATGCCGGGGATTCCAACACGCTGAAGATGCCGGGCTATACCCTGACCAACGGCTTCATGTCCTATGACGTCACGCCGCGCATCCGGCTGGCGCTCAACGCGCAGAATCTGTTCGACGTCGTCGCGATCAGCGAGGTCGGCCAGGTGCGCGACAGGATGCCGGCGGACGGCATCGACAGCGCCCGCGCCTTTGCCGGACGCAATGTCACCGCCTCGGCGGTGCTGCGCCTGTAGGGGCGGGCGCGCGGCGGGGGCGGTCTCCCGCCCCCTGCGCGCGGCGCTCAGCTCAGCGCGAGATACAGGCCCGCGGCGACCGCCCAGCCGGCGGCTGCGGCGACGGTGGCGATGACCAGCTTGGTGCGGCCCGAATAGGGTTCGACGAACGGTTCGGGGACATGGTCGAGCAGCGCGCCCGCGCCGGTCGGAAAGGCGATCGGCGCGACCGGCTCGGCGGAGAGCGCGCGGCCGAGCATCTCCGGCGTGATCGGCGTGACGAATTCGCAGCCGTAGACGTCGCCGTCCTGCCGCGTCACCCGCGCCTGATGGATGCCGATGCCGGCGAAGCCGATCGACGCCTCGCTGCCGACGGTCAGCGTCGGTCCGCCCGACAGGCGGAAGCCGGTCAGCGACAGATCGTCGATCATCACGTCGTGCGGGCGCGTCACCTGGTCGCGCAGCGTCGCATTGAGCCCGACCGTGAAACGTTTCGAGCCACGGTCGTCGCCGATGATCTGAGCAGGTATCGCCATAATCACACCCTAATCCTTCCCCTATAGTCCTAGCCGGCAAAAGGTAAAGACAGGGTGAACGATGTTTGCCGATACGATTGGGCTGTTTATTATGGTTAGCCGATCATTACTAGAGCGATAGACTAAGATAGTGCGACGGCGGGGATCAGGGCCGCCGCCCCGGCGCGCGAAGCTGCACCGCAGCGAGACACTTGGTGCGGCGCACCATGGCTCCAAGGCTGATGACAGGCCACAAAGGAACGGCTAATCAACGCGATGAGCCGCCGCGGTGCAGCTTGCGGAGCGGGATCGCGTGGGTCCCGCGCCGGCGTGGCATCGGAGCACAGACTATTGGCGTTCGTTGCGGCCGTGCGCCCCGTACCTGTTCCCGGACGCTGCGTCCCGGCGTCGGCGCGCTGACGTGACCGCGCTCACCGTCCCCACCCCTGCCCCCGCCGCGGTGGCCGCGTCGCATCGCACCGCACTCGCCTCGATCCTCGCGGTCGGCGGGCGGCTGCTGTCGCGGCTGATCGATCTCGTCGCGCTGATCGTGCTCGCGCGGCTGCTCCAGCCCGCCGACTTCGGGCTGATCAGCATCGCGATGAGCCTGATCTTCATCGTCGAGGCGGTGATGGAATTGCCGGTGTCGCAGGTGCTGCTCGTCGAGCGCGACATCACCCGATCGATGATGGACACCGCCTTCACGCTCAGCGTGCTGCGCGGCGTCGTGCTCGCGGTGCTGATCGGCGCGGCGGCCTGGCCGTTCGCGATCGTCTACGGCGACATGCGGCTGCTGCCGCTGATCCTCGCGCTGGCGCTGGCGCCGGCGTTCCGCGGCATCAACAATCCACGGCTCGCGTTGTACAATCGCGATCTCGACTTCCGCCGCACCGTCGCCACCGAATTGCTCGGCAAGCTCGTCTCGATCGGCGTGTCGATCGGCGTCGCGGTGGCGACCGGCAGCTATTGGGCGCTCGCGCTCGGCACGATCGCCTCGCCGGTGACCGCGTCGCTGATGTCGTTCGTGCTCGCCCCTTATCGCCCGACCCTGTCGCTCAAGGACTGGCGGCTGTTCCGCAACTTCCTCAGCTGGCTGAGCGGCGCGCAGCTCTTCTCGGCCTTCGCCTGGCAGATGGACCGGCTGGTGCTCGGCCGGCTCGCGCCGACCGCCTCGGTCGGCCGCTTCACGATGGCGGACAGCCTCGCCTCGATCCCCGGGCAGGTGCTGCTCACCCCGATCCTCGGGCCGCTGTCGGCGGGGCTGGTCGCGGTGCGCGACGATCCGGCGCGGCTGCGCCAGGCCTATCTCAAGACCTTCGCCGCGGTCGCGCTGCTCGGTTTCCCGATCCTCGCCGGCACCGCGCTGCTCGCGCATCCGGTGGTCAGCCTCGCGCTTGGCGCGAAATGGGACATGGTCGCGCCGATCCTGCAATGGCTCGCGCTCGCCGGCATTCCCGGGCTGCTGTGGACGCCGCTCAACGCGCTGGCGCTGGCGCTGCGCCGCTCGACGCTGATCTTCAACCGCCAGCTCACCGACTTCCTCGTCAAGGTGCCTTTGGTCATCGCCGGCGCGTGGTTCTTCCTCATCCCCGGCATCGCCGCGGCGCGCGCGGCGGCCGCGCTGGTGCTCGCCGGCATGGCGGTGAAGGCGGCGCGCGACGCGATCGACCTACCGGTCTGGGCGCAGCTCAAGGCGATTCTGCGGCCGGTGATCGGCTGTCTGGTGATGGGCGCGCTGGTCTATCCGGCGACGCAATGGCTGCCCGCCGATCTCGCCAAGCCGTGGCTGGTCGCCGCACTCGCCGGCTTCGCCGCGCTGGGCGCGCTCGGCTTCGGCATGACGGTGCTGCTGCTCTGGCAGCTCGCCGGCCGGCCGCAGGGCGGCGAGGCGATGGTGCTCGGCATCGCCACCAAGATGCTGCGCCGGGGCCGTGGCGGCAGCCCCGCGCCCGCCGCACCGGCGCCGACGCGCGCGCAGGAGGCGGCGCATGCCGATGCCCGCGACCAGATCTTCGCGCTCGCCAACGCCTCGTCGCGCAGCGGCGCCGAGCCCGCGGCGTCGAGCGTCTATCGCATTCTCGATATCCTGATGCAGGCCAATCTCGTCCAGCCGACTGACAATCGCGCGATAGAAGGCGAGCAATATCAGCCGCGTATCAATTTGGTCTGTAGCCGCTGCGGACAATCGACCCCGGTCCGCGGCCATGCCGCGGCGAATATCATCAGCGTTGCCGCGGGCGCCGCAGGGTTTCACATGACCAGCAAGTCGATCGACGTCGCCGGACATTGCGAGCGCTGCCCGTCACCGTCGCGACAAGTCGCGCGACCCTATCCCCGCCGGCCCTGATCCAGCAACGTCGCGGCGCCTGGCCGACGATTATTCAGGCCAGATGTCATTTGCCCGATCCCGTGCCGGCCGAATGTTATGCCATGACCGGACAACAACGTCTCCATCAGATCATCCTGCCGGTTTCGACCACGGCTGACCGGATCAAGGACGCGCCGCGGCCGCGGCTCGGCCGCTGTTTATTTAATATTTACCGTGATCGGCGTGCGCGAATATTGCTATTTGTCGAAAACGCGATCAATGCTTTCCCATTGTTGAACACGGCGGGCAAGCGATTGGGCGTTGCATATCGCAGCGCATCATTGTTAGATGCCGGTACACGTTCACGAGGGAGCCTGTGTTAAATCGTGAGCATGTCGGTTCCTACCCTTGTCATCCTTGCGGCGCTGGTCGGCTTGCTATCGGTCGTGGTCTTGCTCAAGCGGCGGTCGCGGCGACGCAGACGGCGCGCCTACCGCAATTACTATAAAGAGTAAGCGCCGCTTACGGTAAGCGGCTGATATGACGGCGTTTGTCCGCGCAGAGCCGCGACGCGGTCGCAAGCTCCCACCCCTCCGCCCCACCCCGTGCCGGCCTGGCGATCACGCGCCCAAGCCTCTGGGAATCCGGCATTTTGGCTCACGCGAAGACGCGAAGAGGTCGTGTTTCGGGGAAGCGTGGCCCGGTCATTTCGAGGGCAATTGTGACAAGCCGCGATCACCGCAGGCGCGACACCTCCGCGCCTCCGCGTGAACCCATCAACCGCTGCGGATCACGCGACCAATCCGCATCTCCCCTGCGTCCTCTGCGCCTCTGCGCGCCCTATCCGATGAGTGCCCCAACAGGATCACGCGGAGGCGCGGAGGTGTCGCGCTTTGGGGACATCCTGTCGTGTTTCCCGGCGATACGGGATCGGTGGCGGGCGCTGGCGTCGGCGCGGGAGAGCGACTAGACCGGTGCCGCCGGCGTGACCGGCGCGTGTGCGTTCCGATCCCGCCGCCGGTGACCATGCGCCGGCCGTTGCCGTACGGAGGCCGCCATCGCTTCGACACCCAGCGCCGTCCTGCCCGCCGCACCGCCGGAGGTCGCGCCGCGGCGCGCCGGCGTCGACCTGATGCGGCTGGTCGCCTTCGTCGCGGTGGTGCTGATCCATGCGGTCGCCGACGGCGCGAACGACGCCGCCACCGCTGCCGATACGATCGCGGTGCTGGCGCGCTTCGCGGTGCCGTTCTTCTTCGTCGCCTTCGGCTATTTCCTGTCGCCGCGCGCACCGGCGCGCACCGCGATGCGCCTGCTCGTCCGGCTGGCGCCGCCCTTCTTCGTCTGGGCGCTGGTCTATATCCTCTATTTCAAGGGTTCGCTCGCCGAGCTGCGCTCGCCGGCGATGCTGGTGCGGCTGCTGGTCACCGGGCTCGACGGCCAGCATCTCTGGTTCCTGCCCGCGCTCGGCGTCGCCGGCGTGCTGTTCGCTTTGGTGCGCAGCCGGCTCGGCTGGGGTGCGGTGCTCGCGCTGGCGCTGCTCTTCTACGCGCTGGCGCTCGCCTTCGGGCCGTATCGCGGCTGGCTCGGCCTGCCGCGGCCGCCGTTCAACACGCGCAACGGGCCGTTCTTCGGACTGTTGTTCATCACCGCCGGCGCGTGGATGCGCGCGCGCGATATCCGGCCGGCGCTCGCCCCGGCACTGGCGCTGTTCGCGCTCGCCGCCGCGCTCCAGCTCGGGGAGGTCGCCGCGCTCCATGCGCAGGGGACGATCCCCTTCCCGCGCTTCACCGACGATACGGTGATGACCATCCCTTATGGCATCGCCGCCTTCCTCGTCGCGCTGGCGCTGCCGCCGACACTGCACCTGCCGCCGCTGCTCGCGCAGCTCGCGCGGCTCAGCCTCGGCCTCTATGTCGTCCACCTGCTGTTCCTCGACCTTGCCGCGCGGCTGATCGGCCGGGCGACGCTCGCCGTCTGCCTAGTCGATGCACTGCTCGCGGTGATCGCATCGGCGCTGTGCGTGCTGGCGCTCGACCGGCTGCCGTTCACGCAGCGGCTGATCCGTTAGGGGATCGGTCGCATCACCGGCTCGCATCACCGCGTATCCGCTGCGCCGCAGCAGAAAAAATTTGTGCAGGATCGGGACGGATGC
Source organism: Sphingomonas sp. RIT328 (assembly GCF_000632225.1). GTDB lineage: Bacteria > Pseudomonadota > Alphaproteobacteria > Sphingomonadales > Sphingomonadaceae > Sphingomonas > Sphingomonas kyungheensis. The sequence goes on along the minus strand of NZ_JFYV01000010.1, from coordinate 83,941 downwards.
CACCAAGCGGCATGACCGAGAAGGAAGCCGCACGCCGGGTGGACGAGGCCATCGCCCATCTCCGCACTTTCGCCGGCTCGATCCGCGGCAGCGACGTCGTCGATCGGGACAGCCGGCTGACCGGCGATGATCTCCATATCGTCCTCGGCGTCTTCGATGACGTGCTCGACAAGGATTACGGGCTGATCAAGCGCCCGGCCGACCCGACGGACTAGCCCTGTCCGGCATCTTCGGGGCTATTCCCCAAGTTGTCACATGATCCGATCCACCGGATGCTCCGGTGGAGCGCCGATGCCGTGCGTGAAAGACCGGGCATCGACAGTAAAGTTGGACAGCAATACTGTTGGATTGCCGCGATTTTATCGGATTATTGGCCCGTTCCATCGGACGAGCCGTTGATATAGCTGGCAAATATACCCTGTCCCGCCTAATCCCGGTCGGGCTGGCAGGGCCTTCGGGCGCTTCGAAGCTTGCGATCACTTAGGGGTAACGCATGAGCGACCGTCGGCACCGATTGGTGTTCTTTTCGACCGATCGGGGCTTTCTCGTCCCGACGATCGTCGCGGCCGAACAGATTACGCGACAGGCGGACGTGATGGCGATCGCCGATGTGATGATCATGCTGATCGACATCGCGCCCGAACAGGGGGCGGCGTTGCAGGCGGCGTTTCCGAAGATCGCCTTCCGCCATATCAGCAAGGACGGCTTCGCGCTGCCCGACGGCGCGGTGTTCAACGAGACGCACGTGCCCAAGGCGGCGCTCGCGCGATTGTCGTCGTCTCGGTATATCGACAGCCAGTACAAGCATGTCGTCTATATCGACGGCGACGTGCAGATCGTCGGATCGATCCTGCCGCTGGTCAGCCACGACGTCGGAGAGGGCCATATCCTCGCCGGGCCCGACGCCGCCGAAATGTGGTGGTCCGAAGCCGGCGGCAGCGCGACGGGCGAGCGGCATTACGTCCGCGGGCTCGGGATCAGCGATCCGCGGCTTTATTTCAACAGCGGCGTGCTGGCGGCGACGCGCGAGACATGGGCGGCCTTCGGCGTGCAGGCGCTCCAGTTCATGCGCGATCGCTCGGCGATCTGCCGCTATCACGACCAGAGCGCGTTGAACGCGATCACCCCGCGCGCCAAGCGCGAATTCCTGTCGCCGCGCTACAATTTCAACCGCTGGTACGGGCTGCTCGGGCTGCGCGAGCGGATGAACCCGGCGATCATCCACTTCACCGGCGCGCAAAAGCCGTGGGCGGACAAATATCCCTCGTACAACGGCGAGTTCAAGGACGCCTATACGACGCTGGTCGCGCGCCATCCGGTGCTCGCGCCCTATTGGGAGACGACGTCGGGCCGCGCCGGGCCGGGGCTCGACCAGCCGCCGCGGCTCGGGCTCGGCTGGGCCCTGCCGTGGCGGGTGCCGCTGCGCCGCAAGCGCGCGCTGCGCTCCTTCCGCAGGACGCCGTATAGCGTCGCCTAAAAACGGGGCGTGATCGGCTCGAAATAGGTTCGGGCAAAGGCGCGGAGGGCGTAGAGGCCCGCATCTCCGATCCCATCCCCGATCAGGCGCGCGACCGACGCGGCAAGCGCATCATCTCCGCGTCCTCCGCGCCTCCGCGCGAACCCAATTCTTCACACAACCGCGGCTATTCGAACTTCCGCGTCAGCGATAGCAGCGCCTTGAACAGCGGCGAGCGGTTGGTCTGGGTGCGCGCCTTGCGGATCTGGCGTTCGACCAGCGGCCGCGGCGCATAGCCGAGGAACAGCAGCCAGCCGAAGCGCGCCGCGCTGCCCGCCCAGCCGAACGGGTGGAGCTCGACCAGCCATTGTGCGGCATCGCTGACGACGCGGTGGCGGCGGTCGGGCGGGCGCGTCGCGGGATCGGCGAAGCGCAGCGCCTGCATGCGATATTCGAGGCTCTGGAACGAGCGCAGCAGCGGCTGGCGGATCGCGACGCCGCGCTGCCCCGCCGCGGTGACGAAGGCGTGTTCGAGCACCCGGTCGAACGCCAGCCAGCGCAGCGCGACATCGGCGCTCCAGCTCTTCTGCGAACTCGCCCAGGCATTGTTGCCATGGACGCGATAGCCGCCGAGCACCGCGGGCAGCGAGCGCACCGCGCCATAGAGCGGCGCGAGCTTGCTGAGATAGCCGTCGGGCGAGCGATAGACGGTGCCGGCGTCGATCGGCATCACCTGGTCGAGGAAGCTGCGGGTGAAGATGTTGCCCGTCGATACCGTCCACGGATACCAGCCCGACCGCGCCGCGGCGCGCAGCACGTCGGCGGGGGCATAGCCGGGCGGGAAATGCGGAAAGGGCATGTTCTGGTCGGCGCCGGTGCCGTCGACCGTCGCCAGCCGGAACTGCACCTTGGCGTCGCCCGGCTCGAGCATGGCAAGCGCCTGGCTGAGGCAGTCGGGCCGCAGCAGGTCGTCGGCGTCGAGGAACAGCAGATAGTCGCCGCGTGCCGCGGCATAGCCGGCGTTGACCGCGGCGACATGGCCGCCCTGCGCCTTCATCACCGCGCGGATGCGGTCGCCATAGCCGGCGATGATCGCGGCGGAATCATCGGTCGAGCCGTCGTCGACGACGATCACCTCGAGCGGCGTGTGATCCTGCGCCAATGCGCTGTCGATCGCGGTGGCGAGGAAGCTGCCGTAATTGTGGTTGATCACCACGATGCTGGCGAGGCGGCCGGTCATCGCCGCCGCTCCCCTACCGCCATGCTGCCGACCGTTCTGGCAAGAGCATCACAATATCGCGCTGGCACGGCTCGGTCCTATCCTGACGGGTCGTATCACCGCGACGCCTGGCTGGATCGGCCTTGCTGATGGCCGCCCCGACGGTGCCGCCGAAATGATTGATATGCCATCGCATGAGCCAATCGGCCTTGGCAAGCAGCGGGACACGGCCTGATAGGACAGAATCGCTTCGATATTCTCGTTTCGTCGCTGAAGCGTCCCGTTTTGGCGCGGGCGGGGGGAATTCGAGGCGCATTGCCGTGGTTCGGCGCCTGTTGTCGCCCTCGTCGGGTTGGCCTGTCGGCGGATCGATGGTCCTTGCAAAGCCGCGGGGACGATGATCCGCGCGGAGGCGCTGAGGCGCAGCATTCTGTCTGGTGATCGTCGGAGGCGTGAGAGCGGCTGCCTCATCCCGACGCAGACCGGCGCGTGAGCCACCGAGCGGAGATCAGCGACACCCGTAGCGACGGGCGACGAAACCCGAACCGCTGGTCGATAGGAAAACCCTCCGCGCCTCCGCGCGAACCACACGGCCGCGGGCGCACGGCGCGTCACCATATCACGCCGAGGCAGGCGTCCTACCCCGCCGCCGTCGCGCCCTCGGCGAGCCGCGTCTCGAAATAGGCGATCGTCTTCTCGAGCCCTTCGCGCAGCTGGACGCGCGGTTCCCAGCCGAGCTCGCGGCGGGCGATCGCAATGTCCGGGCGGCGCTGGCGCGGGTCGTCGGCGGGCAGCGGCAGGTGGACGATCTTCGAGCGCGAGCCGGTCAGCTCGATGACCAGCTGCGCCAGTTCGATCATCGTGAACTCGACCGGATTGCCGATGTTGATCGGCCCGGTCACCGTCTCGGGCGTGTCCATCAGCCGGACGAAGCCGTCGAGCAGGTCGCTGACGTAGCAGAAGGAGCGCGTCTGCTCGCCGTTGCCGAAGATGGTGATGTCGTCCCCGCGCAGCGCCTGGACGATGAAGCTCGACACGACGCGCCCGTCATTGGGGTGCATGCGCGGGCCATAGGTGTTGAAGATCCGCGCCACCTTGATCGTCAGGTGATGCTGGCGGCGATAGTCGAAGAACAACGTCTCGGCGCAGCGCTTGCCCTCGTCGTAGCAGGAGCGGATGCCGATCGGATTGACGTTGCCCCAATAATCCTCGGTCTGCGGGTGGATGCTGGGATCGCCGTAGACTTCGGAGGTCGAGGCCTGGAAGATCTTGGCCTTGGTGCGCTTGGCGAGGCCGAGCATGTTGATCGCGCCGATCACGCTCACCTTGGTGGTCTGCACCGGATCGCGCTGATAGTGGATCGGGCTGGCCGGGCAGGCGAGATTGTAGATCTCGTCGACCTCGACGTAGAGCGGGAAGCTGACGTCGTGGCGCATCAGCTCGAAGCGGTTGTTGTCGCGCAGATGGTCGACGTTGCGCTGCGTGCCGGTGAAGAAATTGTCGACGCACAGCACGCGATGCCCCGCCGCCAGCATCATGTCGCACAGGTGCGAGCCGAGGAAGCCGGCGCCACCCGTGATGAGGATGCGTTTCTCAAGATGCACAAGCGTCTCCGTGGCCGGTCTGGGGCGTGCCGTGCGTCTGCGCATGCCAGCGCCACGCCGAGGCGATGATGTCGCGCAGCGCCGAATGGCGTGCGGTGAAGCCGAGCGCGTCACGCGCCAGCGCGACGTCGGCGACGAGCTGCGGCGGGTCGCCCGGGCGGCGGCCGCCGCGCGGCGCGGCGAGCGGCCGTCCGGAGACCGCGGCGATCTCGGCGAGCACCGCGGCGACCGAATGGCCGTTGCCCGAGCCGAGGTTGAACACGCGGGCCGCCGCCTCGCCGCCGTCCAGCAGCCGGCGCAGCGCGAGCAGATGCGCCGCGGCGAGATCGGCGACATGGATGTAATCGCGGATCGCGGTGCCGTCGGGGGTCGGGAAGTCGCTGCCGAACACCGCGAAATCGGGCAGCCGGCCGAGCAGGTGGAGCATCGCGCGCGGGATCAGATGCGGTTCGTAGTCGCGGTCCTCGCCGAGCTCGCCGTCGAGATCGGCGCCGCTCGCGTTGAAATAGCGCAGCGCGACATAGTCGATGCCATAGGCGGCGGCATGGTCGGCGAGCATCTGTTCGCAGATCAGCTTGGTGCGGCCATAGGGATTGACCGGCTCGGCGGGCGTATCCTCGTCGATCGGCAGCGTCGCCGGGCTGCCATAGACCGCGCAGGTGCTGGAGAAGACGATCCGCGTGCAGCCGGCACGGCGCATGCCGGCGAGCAGGCCGATCATCCCGCCGACGTTATTGTCGTAATAGCGCGCCGGATCGGCGACGGATTCACCGACATAGGCGTCCGCGGCGAAATGGATCACCGCCGCCGCATCATGATCGGCGATCGCCTGCGCCACCGCCGCGCCGTCGCGCACGTCGCCCTCGACCAGCGGCCCCCAGCGCACCCGCGCGGCATCGCCGAGCGTCAGATTGTCGAAGGTCACCGGCACGAAGCCCTCCGCAGCGAGCGCCTTGCACGTGTGGCTGCCGATATAACCGGCCCCGCCCGTCACCAGAATGCGCTTGCCCATCGCCGCTCCTTTCCTCTCGCCGGTCTGATAGCACGGATGACGCAGACGGCCAGCCACGCCGTCCCGGCGTCCGGGACAGCCGGCCGGGCAGCGAGCAGGGTGCGCGCAGAGGCGCGGAGGGGGCGGCCGACATCGAAATCCGAGGTCCCCGTGCAGAAGGGACGCGGATCGGTCGTTTGGAGCTCGGCGTAGGACGGCGTATATTATGGGAATGACCAAGTCCCACGCCACATCGACCAGCACGGTCGTTCGCGATACGAAGACAGGTCGGCTCGTCACGGTTTTCGGCGTCGGCGCGCTCAAGGGTCTGACGCTGAAGAAGGGCGTCGACCTGACGAAGCCCATTGCCTCGCAGGCACTCAAAGGCAGCAAGTCTGGCCGATCGACCACGGCCAAGTCGTAATCGCTCTTGGCAGGCGTTCTTCTCGATACGCACACCCTCTATTGGCTCGTTACCGGCAACGTTCCCCTCATGGAGGAGGCGCTGGTGGCGATCGGTGACAGCCAAGAGGCTGGTGCGCTTCTGGCGTCGCCGATCACGGCATGGGAGCTGGCGGTCGCGTCGCAGAAAACCCGGGTGGCGGATCGTCCACATCTCGGTGATGACGCGCCGGATCACTGGTTCCGCGATGCTGTGGCGGTGACGCGGGCGCGGATGGTGCCGATAGACCAGCGGATTGCCATAGAGGCTGCCAAGGTGGCAGTGGAAACCGGCCACAAAGACCCAGGGGACTGCTTTCTGATCGCAACCGCCCGGGTTCGGAAGGTGCCGTTGGTCACGCGTGACGCGACACTCCGCGCCATATCAGCCGATCGGCCTGACTATCTGGCTGTTGTCGTATGCTGATCCGAATGATGGGCGCGACCGGCCGAACACGTGAGCCGTCCCGGTATAGCATCTCATAGAGAGGCGTGCGTCGCTTGGAATATCATCCCGTCCATAGCCGCCGCGCGCCCTCCGCGCGAACCCTCAGCGCGCGACGCGGCGGACGCCGGCGCGGGCCGGGCGCGGCGCCGGCTGCGCGCGCGGCGCGATGGTGCGCGGTTCGCCGGCGCCGGGGCGGCGCATGCGCCGGCGTCGCGTCGCGACCGGGATCAGCGTCGGCAGCGCGGTGGTGATCGCGAACAGCGTCGCGTTGAACGCGCCGAAATCGACCAGCGTCCCCGCCACCGCGCCGGGGATGAGGCAGATCAGCAGCGCATAGCGCGCGCCAACCACGACGCGGCGGATCTCGTCGCTCGCGCCGCGCAGGCTCGCGGTCATCAGGCGGAGGAAGAACAGTGCCATCATCAGCCCGCCGATCACCCCGGTGCTGCTCAGCACCGCGACGGGCCAGCTAGATGCGCGCGTCGAGCCGACGCCGACGCCATAGCCGCCGGTCGCGACCAGCCCTTCGAGGCTGACGATGTTCCAGCTGCTGCGCTCCGAATAGGAGCTGCTCGACGTCTTCTTGAAGATCAGGCTGTCGACCAGGTCGACGACGCCGTTGAACAGGCTGGGCGTCGCGATCACCAGCGCGGCGACGACGATCGCGCCCGCACCGATGACCAGCAGCTGGATCAGCGCGCGCTTCTCGTCGGCGGGGTGGCGCAGCGCGAGCACGTTGGCGAACACCGCCATCATGCCGAGCACGCCCAGGCCGAGGAACGCCGCCGACGAGGTCGACAGCACGGTGAAGGCGATCAGCGCCAGCGCCAGCGGCGTCTGGATCTTGGCATAGATGCCGCCGAGCGCCTCGCCCAACCGCATGAAATAGATCATCGAGCCGAACGACAGCACCAGCGTGCCGTAGGCGGAGGCTTCGGTGTTGAAGCCGATGACGCGGCGCATGCCGCCGACGTCGTCGCCGTCCATGATGACATAGGTGGCGGTGCGCAGCGGCGCGAGCAGGCCGCTGCCCGCGGTCGCCATGTCGATCATCCCGGCGAGCACCGCCATCGCGCCGCCGATGAAGATCGCCTGATAGACCATCCGCCGCGTCTCGGTCTGCAGCAGCAGCTGGTAGATCGAGATGGTGATCGCGAAGGCGGCGAGCAGATAGAGCGGCTGGGTGATGTTGCCCGAACCGAAGCCCAGCGGGCTGCGCGTGATGTTGTTGAGCCCCATGATCGGCGCGCCGTGGAACAGGAACGGCGCGGTATAGGTGACCATCAGCCCGAAGACGATGAACGCGGTGAGTAGCCCGAGCTTGTTGTAATCGAGCAGGCCGTCGACCAGCAGATGCGGCTTGCGGCAGGCGATGAACGAGCGGACGCAGAGCAAGGCCGAACAGGCGGTGTGCGGCAGGAAGGTGGTGCCGCCGGTGAGGTTGACCGGCAGGATGGCGAGCGAGCCGAAGGCGAGGCTGCAGAAGAACAGATAGAGCGTCCAGCGGATGCCCGACACCGCCGCGGCGAAGAACAGCAGCCAGAAAATTGCGAGAACGACCATCACAGCCCCTAATGCGGCCCCGTCCGGCGCCCGTCCGGCCCGGTCGCGCGGGGCGGCGCGTCCACGCGCGCCCTCCGCCGGCCGGTTTGCCAATCCGGACAAAGACGTAGCATCCCCTGTCCGGCAAGGCTATCCTGCCTGGCGATGACATGGCGGGCGCTTACCAAATATTGATCCCTCGCGGGCGATAATGGGGAGAAGAACGTTGTATCGCATCGCCTTGCCACGTTCCGGTGGCGGGCGCGGCAGGATCGTCCCCGCCGGTCGCGCAGGGTTCCACGATCCGGTGCGTGCAGTCAGGAGTTGATGAGTGGACACCTTCCCCCTGGGGACGCCCGAGAGCAACCGGCCGGGGATCACACGGGTGGTCACCTTCGTCAGCGACCGCGGCTATGTCGCGCAGGCGCTGATCGCCGCCTCGCAGCTCGCCGCCCAGCCCGAAGTCGCGGCGATCGCCGACATCCTCATCTATCTGATCGACATTCCCGAGGACGAACAGCGCGCGATCCAGGCGGCGCTGGCGCCGGCGCGGTTCAACTTCCGCTTCCTCGACAGCCGCCGCTTCCTCACCGACAGCGTCGGCCGGCTGCCCGAACTGCACTGTCCGAGCTCGACGCTCGGCCGGCTGGTGATCGACGCCGAGATCCCGGCGCAATATGATACGGTGATCTACATCGACGGCGACGTGCAGATCGTCGGCCCGGTCGCCGCGCTGATCGGCTTCGACTGTCCGCCCGATACCCTGCTCGCCGGCGCCGACCGGCTCGACAATGGCGGCCGCTATGCCAATCCGCCCGCCTATCTGAAGGGCATCGGCATCGATCGCGTCGCCGATTATTTCAACGCCGGGGTGATGATGGCGCGGCGCGAGACGTGGCGCCAGCTCACCGGCGCGGCGCTGCGCTTCCTCGCCGAGAACCCCGAACGCTGCAAGCACCACGACCAGAGCGCGCTCAACGCGGTGCTCAACGCACCGGGCGGGCCGCGCCGGATGATGCTGCACCCGCGCTACAATTATTCGACCTGGTTCCGCCTCGCCGACCGCGCGCGGGCGATCGCGCCGAGCATCGTCCATTTCACCGGCCCGATCAAACCGTGGAACACGACCGGCGGCCCGTGGGAGCCGGCGCACCGCCGCGTCTATGCCGACTTCCTCGCCGCCCACCCCTATTTCGCCCAATATCTCACCGTCGACGCGAGCCGCGCGATCGATCCCAAATATCGCAGCGGTTCGCCGCTGCTGCGCGCCCGCCGGCTGCTCAAGAGCGGCAAGGAGGCGTTCGATCACCGCTGGCAGGCGGTGCTGCTCAACCGCTTCGCGCAGAGGACTTTTTTCAGCCCGCGCGATTGAGTAGGGAGCGCCGCGAGGCCGCCCCCGCACGCCCGGGGCGGCAGCCGCCGGCGAACGGGTCGGCGGGCACGAGCGGTGCCGGAAGGCCATGGGGGCGGCAATGACGGATGGACAGGTCGGCGGCCGCGGGGTCGGCAGCCGCACGGCGGGCAGCGTGGCATGGCTGATGGCGTCGCGGCTGATGGCCCGCGGTATCGATTTCACCACGCTGATTGTGCTGGCGCGGACGCTGTCGCCGCAGGACTTCGGCCTGATCTCGGTGGCGATGACGCTGATCTTCGTCGTCGAGGCGGTGTCCGAACTGCCGATCGCGCAATCGCTGGTGCGGCTCGACACGATCGGCCGCAGCCATCTCGACACCGCCTTCACCATCGGCGTGCTGCGCGGCCTCGTCCTCGCGCTGATCGTCGCCGCGGCGGCCTGGCCGTTCGCTTGGGCCTATGCCGATCCGCGGCTGGTGCCGCTGATCCTGTTCCTCGCGCTCGCGCCGATTACCCGCGGGCTGCAGAGCCCGGCGATGGTGCAATATGCGAGGCGGATCGATTTTCGCCGCGATCTGGTGATCGAGATCGTCAGCAAGGTGTTCGGCTTCTCGGTCGCGGTGCTGCTCGCGGTGACGACGCGCAGCTATTGGGCGATCGCCGCGGGGACGGTGGTGACGCCGCTCGCCAGCCTCATCCAGTCCTATGCCTTCGCGCCGTTCCGGCCGCGGCTCGGGCTGACGCAATGGCGCAGCTTCGCCGGCTTCCTCGGCTGGGCGAGCCTCGCCCAGGCGCTCGCCGCGCTGAGCTGGCAGTCGGACAAGCTGATCCTCGGCCGCTTCATCGGCAAGGCCGACCTCGGCCGCTTCTCGATGGCGGCAGACCTGTCGTCGGTGCCCGAACAGGTGCTGGTCGCGCCGGCGATGCGGCCGCTGATGGCGGGCTTCGTGACGATGAAGGACTCGCGCGAGCGGATGGCGCGCGCCTATCTGCGCATCTCGCAGACGCTGCTCACCATCGCCGCGCCGGGGATGGTCGGGCTGAGCCTGCTCGCCGGGCAGGTGGTGCCGGTGGTGCTCGGCGGCAATTGGATCCAGGCGATCCCGATGCTGCGCTGGCTGGCGCTCGCGCCGGTGTTCGTCGTCTGGGTGTCGCCGCTCGACCCGATGGCGATGGCGATGGACCGCACCGCGATCTTCCTGCGCCAGCGCGTCGTCGAGATCCTCGTCAAGCTGCCGCTGCTGATCGCGCTGATCTGGCATTATGGCGTGATGGGCGCGGTGATCGGCCGGGTGCTGACCAATGCGATCCTGATGCTGGTGACGATGGGCTATGTGCGGCGGCTGGTCGGCCTGTCGATCGTCGCGCAGCTCGTCGCGCCGTGGCGGATCGCGCTCGCCACCGCGGGGATGGCGGCGGTGGTGCTGGCCTTGCCCGATGCCTTGCGCCACTCGCTGTCGCTGGTCGCGGTGATCGCCACCGTGCTGGTCGGCGCCGCGACCTATGCCGCGCTCCTGCTCGGCAGCTGGATCGCGGTCGGCCGGCCCGAGGGGCCGGAACGGATGGTCGCCGAGCGGCTGGCGCCGGTCGCGCGGCGGTTGGGCTGGGGGTGAGAGGGATCAGCCCTGGCGACGCATATAATCGGCGAACAGCGGCACGCTGAAGTCGAGATAGCCGTGATCCGTGCTGTAGATCATGCCCTTGGCGATGACGCTGGATCGCACGGGACCCAGCGACTTCTGCGTCCGGCTCATCGCCTGGGCGATATCGGCCATGGCATAGGGACCGTCGCCAAGTTGGGCGATGGCCTTCACGAATTGGACTTCCGCTTTCGTCAGGCGATCGATCCGCACCTTGAAGAAGCCGTCGTCGAGCAGCGCGAGCGTTTCCGTATAGGCGTTTTCCGCATCGGCGAGCTGGATTTCGGGGCCCGCCGCATCGTTCCAAACGACGGAAGCCCATTCCTGAAGAAAGAACGGATAGCCTTTGGTGCGTTCGACGATCAAACGGAGGGCATCCGCGGTGATCGTCGCCTGCTCCTCGATGATCGGCTTCTCGATGGCCTGGCCGGCCGACACCGGGTCGAGCGCCCCAATCGGCGGATAGTGGAATAGCCGCTCGGCATAGGATTTGGCTTCGCCTGCCAGGCGGGCGATCTGCGGCAGACCGGCGCCGACCAGAATGACGGGCAAGCCTTCCTGCGCGATCCGGTGCAGCGCCACGATCAAGGCTGATAAATCGGCGTTCGACAGATATTGAACTTCGTCGATCAGCAGCGCCCAGCCCCGCCCCGCGGCCTGTGCGGCCTTGCCGATGACCAGGAACAGATCGGGCAGATCATATTGCAGGTCGCCCGTATCGGCGAGGCCGACTTCCGGTTCGACGCCGACCTCGACTCCGGCGATCTCAATTTTGAAGGCAGCGGCGAAATTCCGCAGTCCCCGCAAGCCGCGGGCGGCGATGTGCTTTGCGGTCGCGACGCCGGACAAGGCGCGCATCACCTTGCGCATTTCCGGATAGAGCAATCGTGCGAGGCTTTCTCCTTCCGGCGACTCCAAACGGGACACCAGCAGTCCCTCGCTTTCAGCGATGCGGCCGATCTCGTTCAGAAGCACGGTCTTGCCGACACCACGCAGGCCAAGCAGCATCATCGATCGGGCGCTTCTGCCCTTGATGGCGCGTCCGCATGATATCCGCGCCTGTTCGAGTACGGCATCCCGGCCGGCGAGCTCCGGTGGACGGCTGCCGGCACCGGGAGCAAAGGGGTTGCGATAGGGATCCACAGGATGACCGTTCGTGAAAGACTAGCAGGGTATAAGATGGGCTAGCGAATCTCACTAGTTTTTGCTAGTAATGTTTAGTCCATCATCCCGGACCCGCCCCCACCCAAGCTGCGCCGCACGGTGGACATCCGCCGGTCCACGCCGCACAACCCCGCCCCGTCCGGAAATCAAGGATCGGCGTCGTCGGCTCCGTCTATGGTCCGGAACAGGGAGAAGGATGTCGATGCGCCTCGATGCGGGCCTGCCCCCCGGCCGGGGGGTGTCGGACAATGCGCCATGGCCGGCGGGGACGCATCGGCTCGTCCGCCGGGCGCGGCGGGCGGGCAAACATGGCTTCTCCCATCAGGGGGTTGCGACTAGACAGCGGCATCTTCCACCTTGGATCACCCGTCCCGCCATGGCGCCGACCGGCCTCGAAGCCGTCTATCTCGACAATCGTGACGGGCTGCTGCGCTTCCTGCGCGCGCGCGGCGCGGGCGAGGCGGCCGAGGACCTCGTCCATGATCTCTGGCTCAAGGTGCGCGGCCGGACCGACGGACCGATCGCCCAGCCGCTCGCCTATCTCTATCGCGCCGCCGACCTGCTGATGATCGACCGCTACCGGTCGGCGCGGCAGGCGGAGCGGCGCGACCAGGCGTGGCAGGACGGCCGCCACGATCCCGCCGGCGCGGTGCCGACGCCCGAACGCGAGGTCGCCGCGCGGCAGGAGGCGGCGCGGGTGACGCAGCTGCTGCGCACGCTCGGCACGCGCAAGGCGACGGTGTTCCGCCGCGCGCGGCTCGACGGCGTGCCGCACCGGACGATCGCCGCCGACCTCGGCATCAGCCTGAGCACGGTCGAGGCCGATCTGCGCGAGGTGACGCGCGCGCTCGCCGCGCTGCGCGGGACGATGCGATGACCGGCCCCGCGACGATCGACGACGAGGCGCTCGACTGGGCGCTGCGCATGGCCGGACCGGATGCCGACTGGGCGGCGTTCACCGACTGGCTCGCCGCGGATGCCGCGCGCGCCGAACGCTATGACCGCGCCGCGCTCGCCGTCGCCGACGCCACCGCCAGCATCGCGCTGGCGATGCCGCCGGCCAATGACGACGACGGGGAGGACCCCATCCCCGCCCCGGCCCCCGCCAGGACGCGCCGGTTCGCCGGCGCGTGGCTCGCGGTCGCGCTCCTCGTCGTCGCGCTCGGCGTCGGCCTGTGGCGCATGCCGCCGCGCAGCCGGACGATCGCCACCGCCGCGGGCGAGCGGCGCAGCGTCGCGCTCGCCGACGGCAGCCGCATCGAGCTGGCGGGCGGAACGCGCCTCCGGCTCGACCCCGCACGGCCGCGCACCGCGACGATCGAGGCGGGCGAGGCGCTGTTCCACGTCCGCCACGATCCCCGCACCCCCTTCCGCGTCGAGGCGAACGGCCTGCCGCTGCAAGACCTTGGCACCGTATTCGATATCCGGTTATTGGGCGGACGGACGCAGGTGGCGGTGGGAGAAGGCGCGGTGATGGTCGACCCGGACGGTGCCGCGCTCACCCTTGCCGCGGGCGAGGGCGTGATCGCCGCGGGCACGACGCTGCGCCGCATCCGGCAGGACGCCGGCGCGGTCGGTGCGTGGCGCGACGGTCGCCTCGCCTATGACGGCGCGACCCTAAGCGCGGTCGCGGAGGATCTGTCGCGCCAGCTCGGCTGGCGGATCACCGTCGCGCCCGCGGTGGCGACGCGGCTGTTCAACGGCACGCTCGAGACGCAGGCGTTCCGCGACGATCCGACGCTGCTCGGCGCGTTGCTCGACGTCGAGGTGCGGCGCGCGCCGGACGGCTGGACGCTGGACCAGCGGTGAGGATCGCGACGCGCGGCCTCGCTGCCTGTGCCGTGCTGCTCGCCCCGACCGCCGTCCGCGCCGCCACGCTGACCATCGACCTGCCCGCCGGCACCGTCGGGCAGCAGGTGACCGCGCTCGGCCGGCAGGCGCGGGTGAGCATCGTCGTGCCCGATGCGGCGCTGTGGGCGCGCACGGTGCCGGCGCTGCGCGGGCGGCTGTCGGTCAAGGCGGCGATCGCCGCGATCGCCGCGCGTGCCGGCGCGCGGGCGGAGCCGGTCGGTGCGCAGGGCTGGCGGCTGCGCCCCGCGCCGCCGGCCGCGCCGCGCCGGCCGCCGCGCCCCCGCCCCGTCCCTGCGCCCGTCCGGCCCGAGGGCGACATCATCGTCACCGCGAGCAAGCGCGACACGACGCAGGACAATTTCGCCGGCCAGGTGTCGACCACCCCCGGTGACGAACTGGAACGCGGCGGGGCGGGCGGCACCGACCGGCTGGTGCAGCGGCTGACCAGCGTCACCTCGACCTATCTCGGCGCCGGGCGCAACAAATTGTTCATCCGCGGCATCGCCGATTCGAGCTTCACCGGCCCGACGCAGGCGACCGTCGGCCAATATTACGGCGACCTGCGGCTCAGCTACAATGCGCCCGACCCCGATCTCCGCCTCGCCGACCTCGCCGCGGTCGAGGTGCTGGAGGGGCCGCAGGGCACGCTCTACGGCGCGGGCTCGCTCGGCGGGCTGATCCGGCTGGTGCCCAATCCGGTGCGGCTCGACCAGCTGTCGGGTTCGGCGGGGGTCGGCGCCTCGGCGACCGCGCACGGCGATCCCGGGCTCGATGCGCAGGGGGTGCTCAACCTGCCGCTCGTCACCGACCGGCTCGGCCTGCGCATCGTCGCCACCGACGCGCTCGAAGGCGGCTATATCGACAAGCCGCTGCTCGGCCGCCGCAACGTCAACCGCACCCGGATCGCCGGCGGGCGGGCGACGCTGCACCTCGCGCTTGGCCCCGACTGGAGCGCCGAGCTGATCGGCATCGGCCAGCGCATCCGCGGCGCCGACAGCCAATATGCCGATCGCACCGGCGCGCCGCTGACCCGGCTCGCCCCCGTCACCGAAGGGTTCAGCGCCGATTACGGCCAGGCGCAGGCGGTGATCGCCGGGCGGATCGGCGCGGTGCAGATCCGCTCGACCAGCGGCATCACCGCGCACGACCTGCTCGAACGCTATGACGCGACGCTGCCCGATGGCCCCGACCGCGTCTTCGTCCAGACCAACCGCACCCGCATGCAGGCGAACGAGACGCGCGCCTGGCACAGCGCCGCGGACGGATCGGGCTGGATCGTCGGTGTCAGCTACATCCACAACCGCACCCGGCTGCTCCGCCTGCTCGGCCCCCCCGATGCGCCGGCGCCGACCACCGGCGTGATCAACAGCGTGCGCGAATGGACGGTCTATGGCGAGGGCAGCGTCCGCCCGCTTGCCGGGCTGCTGCTCACCGGTGGCCTCCGCGCGACGCGGACGACGCTCGACGGCAGTCCCGAGAACGTGTCGGTGGCGGTGCAGGGCAGCGAGACCGCGCAACGCTCGCAGACGATCCTGCTGCCGGGCGGCGCGGCGCTGGTCGACCTCGCGCCCCGCACCAAGCTGTTCCTGCGCTATCAGCAGGGCTTCCGCCCCGGCGGCCTCGCGATCGAGAGTGAATATGTCCGCCAGTTCCGCAACGACCGCGTCGCGACGATCGAGACGGGGGTGCGCCACGGCTGGTCGATCGCCGATCTCAGCGTCACGGTCGCGCGCGCGGCGTGGCGCGACATCCAGGCCGATTTCATCGACAATCGCGGCCTGCCGAGCACCGCCAACATCGGCAACGGCCGGCTGTGGACGGTGGAGGCGACCGGCACGCTGCGCCCGGTGCGCGCGCTGCGGCTGGAGGGCGCGGTGGCGTTCAACGACGGCCGTATCGCGGAGCCGTCCGAGCGGCTGCTCGCGTTGATCGCGACCCCCGACCTGCCGCCGGGATCGCAGGCGATGCGCGCGCAGGCCTCGGCGCGGCTCGAACAGATCCCCAATATCGCCAAGGTCACCGCGCGCGCCGGCGCGGTCTACCAGCAGGCGCTGCGCGGCGCCGGGCTGACGGTGGACGGCTGGCTGCGCTACGTCGGCTCGTCGCGGCTCGGCGTCGGGCCGGTGCTCGGCCAGCGCCAGGGCGACTATCTCGACACCTCGCTCACCGCGCGGCTTGCTCTGGCGCGGTTCGGCGTGACGCTGGGGATGACCAACCTGTTCGACACCCGCGGCAACCGCTTCGCGCTTGGCACCCCCTTCGCCACCGGCCGCGACCAGACCACCCCGCTGCGCCCCCGCACCGTCCGCCTCGGCCTCGATACGCGGTTCTGAGTGGGGTCAGTCGGGTCGGGCAGTCATGCGCGACGAATTACCGCGCGCGGTCCTTCCTCTGGCACTTTTGAAGGAGAGGGCCACGCCAGTCGCGGGCGCATCCTTTTCTCCAAGGTAGAATATTTCGCGCAGAGGCGCAGAGGTGGTCCGTGCGTTACAGCCACGGCCCCTGCCCTCGACCGGTTGTAGGACAGTGCCGCACCTGTAGCGCACGCCCCCCTCCGCGCCTCCGCGTGGTCCTTTTCTTTTTCGCGGTAGATAGGCTCACCCGGAGACGCGAAGACGCTAAGGTGTTGGGGCTACCGCGCACGCGGCCCTTTCTCTCGTATCTTTGCAGACAAGGCCACGCCGGTCGCGGGCGCATCGTCTTCGCGTCTTCGCATCTTCGCGTGACCATCGTCTTCTGAGGCAGGGAGCAGGTTCGCGCGGAGGCGCGGAGGCGCGGAGAGATGTGCCTGCGGCGTTCCGAACCGGTGAGAGGAGCAGGGCCACGCCAGCCGGGCGACGCGCCCCCCCCCGCGTCCTCCGCGCCTCTGCGCGCACCGGGCCGCCCGAAAAAATGCGCAGCCCTGCCAAGGGGTCGGCGTGACGGCTCCGTCTGTCTGAGGATGATGGCGGTCGATCCAGGGTTTTGCGGTGCGGCGGAGGGCGAGGCGCCGGTGCTGCTCGACGTGACGCGGCTCGTCGCGCTGCGCTGGGGCGGCCGGCCGGCGACCGGGATCGATCGGATCTGCCTCGCCTATCTCGCGCATTACGCCGGGACGGCGCGCGCGGTGGTGCAGCATCGCGGCGTGATCCGCATGCTCGGCGCGGCCGCGTCGCGGCGGCTGTTCGCGTGGCTCGCCGCGCCGTCGCGCGGCATCCGCCTCCGGCTCGGCATCGCGCTCGCCGCGGCGCTGGCGCAGGGCGAGCGGCCGCGGCCGGGCAGCTTCTACGTCAACGTCGGCCATACCGATTATGATCTGCCTGCGCATGTCGGCTGGGTCGCGCGGCACCGGCTGCGCGCGATCTATCTGATCCACGACCTGATCCCGATCCGCCACCCGGACCATTGCCGGCCGCACGCGGTCCGCCGCCACACCGGGCGCGTCGCCTCGGCGCTGCGCCACGGTGCCGGCATCGTCGTCGGCAGCGAGGCGGTCGCGCGCGATCTCGCCGCGCATGCGCGCGAGGCGCGGCTGCGCTGCCCACCGGTCGTCGTCGCGCCGCTCGCCGGCGCCGAGCTGCCGCGGGTCGAACCTGGTCCCGCCGCGGGCGACTATTTCCTCTGCGTCGGCACGATCGAGAGCCGCAAGAACCATGCGCTGCTGCTCGCCGTGTGGGAGCGGCTGTGCGCCGCGCAGTGCGATCCGCCGCGACTGGTCATCGCCGGCCGCTGGGGCACGGGCGCCGACGGCGTGCGCGCCGCGCTCGCCGCCTCCGCCATGGCCGGCGGGCGGATCACGATCGTCGAGGCGTGCGACGATGCCGCGCTCGCCGCGCTGATGCAGGGCGCGCGCGCGATGCTGATGCCCTCGCTCGCCGAAGGCTTCGGCCTGCCGATGGCGGAGGCGCTGGCGCTGGGCATACCGGTGATCGCCAGCGACCTGCCCTGTTTCCGCGAGGTCGGCCAAGGCATCCCCTGCCTGCTCGGTCCGCACGACGTCGCCGGCTGGACCGCGCGGATCGCCGGCTTCGATCGCGCCGCGGCGCAGCGGCAGCGGCGGATCGACGCCCTGCGCGGCTATCGCCCGCCGCGCTGGGACCAGCATTTCGCGCAGGTCGACGCCTGGCTGACCACGCTCACCCGCCCCGCCGCGCCCGCCGATGCGGCGCCCGGCCCCGGCCGCCGGCCCCGCGCCGGCCGCCGCCTCGATCTGGGAACCGCCCGCTAGTGCCGTCCATATCCAAGCGTGTCTCGCCGCTGTTCCTCGCGCTGGTGGTGGTGCCGACGCTGCTCGCCGCGCTCTATTTCCTGCTGCTGGCGAGCGACGTCTACGTCTCCGAGGCGCGCTTCGTCGTACGCAGCCCGAGCAAGGCGGCGGTGACCTCGCTGGGGCAGGTGCTGAGCGGCACCGGGCTCAGCGGCGCGACCGAGGAGAGCAATGCGGTCGTCGAATATCTCGAATCGCGCGGCGCGCTCGCCGATGCCAATCGCGACGGCCTGCTGACCCGCGCCTATACCGCGGGATCGATCTTCCTGCTCGACCGGTTCGGCGGGCTGCTGCCCGGCAACCGCGAACGCTTCTTCGATTATTACCTCGGCAAGGTCGAGGTCGAGCCCGATACGACGACGCAGGTGCTCCACCTCAGCGTCAGCGCCTTCGATCCCGATCAGGCGCGCGCGATCAACGAACGGCTGCTCGAACAGTCGGAGGCTCTGGTCAACCGCCTGTCGAGCCGCGCCCGTGCCGACGCGCTCGAGGTCGCCGAAAGCGACGCGCGCGCGGCGCAGGAGCGCGCGCGCACCGCCGCGGTGCGGCTCGCCGCCTATCGCAACCGCGCCGGCATCATCGATCCCGAGAAGGAGGCCGAGGCGCGGCTGCAGGGCATCGCCAAGCTCGACGACGAGCTCGTCTCGGCACGCACCCAGTTGCAGCAGATGGAGGCCTTCACCCCCGCCGCGCCGCAGATCCCCTATCTGCGCACCCAGATCGCGGGACTCGAGAAGGAGATCGCGCGGCGCCGCTCGGGCGTCGCGGGCGGGCGCAATTCGCTGTCCGCGGCGGGCGCGCGCTACCAGTTGCTCCAGCTCGACAGCGAACTCGCCGCCAAGAGCCTCGCCGCGACGCTGATCTCGCTGCAGGACGCGCATGCCGAGGCGGCGCGCAAGCGCGCCTATGTCGAGCGGATCGCCGCGCCGAGCCTGCCCGATTATCCGATCCGGCCACGGCGGCTGGGCGGCGTGCTCGCGGTGTTCGTGCTCGGCCTGCTCGGCTGGGGCATCCTCACCATCCTGCTCGCCGGCATCCGCGAGCATCGCGAGGGATGACCGCCGCGCAGGCCCCCGTCCCCGTCCGGCCGCCGCCGCCGCGGCTGCGCGACAGCCTGCGCGTGCAGGGCCGCGTGCTCGTCGCGCTGCTGCTGCGCGAGATGCTGACCCGCTACGGCCGGCACAATATCGGCTTCCTCTGGCTGTTCGTCGAACCGATGCTGTTCACGCTCGGCGTCGCCGCGCTGTGGACCGCGGCCAAGGCCTATCACGGCAGCAACCTGCCGATCGTCGCCTTCGCGCTGACCGGCTATTCGAGCGTGCTGCTGTGGCGCAACATGCCGGGCCGCTGCATCGGCGCTTTGTGGAGCAACCTGTCGCTGCTCTACCATCGCAACATCCGCGTGCTCGACATCTATGTCGCGCGCGTCCTGCTCGAATTCGGCGGGGCGACGATGTCGTTCGCGGGGCTCAGCGTCCTGTTCATCGTCCTCGGCATGATCGATCCGCCGAAGAACATCCTCGAAGTGGTCGGCGGCTGGCTGCTGATCGCCTGGTTCGGCGGGGCGCTGGCGATCACCCTGGGGGCGCTCAGCCATCAGAGCGAGCTGGTCGACAAGCTCTGGCACCCGGCCTCCTATCTGATCTTCCCGCTGTCGGGATCGGCGTTCCTGGTCGATGCCCTGCCCGCCGCGGCGCAGAAATACGTGCTCTACATTCCGATGGTGCACGGCACCGAGATCGTCCGCGAAGGCTATTTCGGGTCGCGCGTCCATGCGCATTACGACCTCGGCTATATCCTGCCCTTCTGCCTCGTGCTGACCTTTGTCGCGCTGTTCACGACGCAATGGGTGGCGCGGCGGGTGGTGCCCGAATGATCCGGCTGAGCGACGTCCGCAAGGTCTACCACACCCGCTCGGGCGACAATGTCGTGCTCGACGGCGTCGGCTTCAGCCTCGCGATGGGCGAGCGGCTCGGTGTGCTCGGGCGCAACGGCGCGGGCAAGTCGACGATGGTGCGGCTGATCAGCGGCGCCGAACGGCCGACCGCGGGGCGCGTCGAGCGCTATATGTCGGTGTCCTGGCCGCTCGCCTTCGGGGGTGCGTTCCAGCCGACCCTGTCGGGGATCGACAATATCCGCTTCATCAGCCGCATCTATGCGCAGGATTTCCAGCGCAACCTCGCCTTCGTCGCCGAATTTTCCGAACTCGGCCGCTATCTGCACGAACCGGTGCGCAACTATTCGTCGGGGATGCGCGCGCGGCTCGCCTTCGCGATCTCGATGATCATCGAATTCGACTGTTTCCTGATCGACGAGATCGGTGCGGTCGGTGACGCGCGCTTCCACGATCGCTGCAACCACGAATTGTTCGGCAAGCGCGGCGATCGCGCGATGGTGCTGATCAGCCACGATCCCGGCTATCTGCGCGACCATTGCAACCGGTTCGCGCTGCTCCACGGCGGGCGGCTCGCCTTGTTCGACGATTTCGACGAGGCCTATGACCGGTTCCGCGAGGCGATCGGCCTCGTCGCCGCGCCGTCGATCGACGCCGCCGCCGCGGTCGACCGCGCCGCGCTGATCGAGGTCGCGCAGCATCGCGCGCTCGGCGACGAACGCTTCCGGCTGCTGGTGCGCGAGGGCGACTGGCGGCGCGACGCGCGCGACTGGGCCGCGGCGGAGGAGCGCTATGCCGCCGCGCTCGCGCTCCATCCCTATCAGCGCTCCTATTGGGTGCAGCTTGCGCATGTCGCTAAGGAGCGCGGCGCCTTCGCCCGTGCCGAGGCCGCCTATCGCACCGCCTGCGCGCTCGGCGAGCCTGCCGCCGACGTCGTCGAGCATCTCCGCTTCGTCGTCGCGCAGGGCGGCGCCGATCCGGCGGCCTGGCCGATCCACCCCTATCGCAAGGGGGCGGCGGGCACGCAGGTTTCCGGCCGCCCCGATGTCGAGGCGCTCGCCTGGCTGCTCTGGCCCGGCGCGGGCATCGACGATGCGGAGGCGACCGATCTGCTGCGCCGCCACGGCGATGGCGACCGGCTCGCTGCGGCGATGATCGCCGACCCGCGCTTCGCCGCCGCCGCCGAGGTCGCCCCCGCCGCCGGCGTGGATGGCGAGATCCTGCGCGTCCTCGCCTTCGCGCATCGCACGCCCGCCGACGGCGCCGCCGCGGTCGCGCAGCTGCCGCCCGACGCGCCCGCCTGGCCGGTCGCCGCCGCGGCGGGCGCGTTCCGCGACTGGCCGCATGTCCAGCAGGCGCTGACGCCATGAAACACGTGCTGATCGACGGCTATAATCTCGGGCTCGAAAAGGGCACCGGCGTCGCCACCTATGCCCGCAACCTCAGCTACGAACTGGGCAGGCTGGGTCATCGCACCTCGGTGCTCTACGGCCTGCAGGGCCTCGCCGCGCGCGAGCCGCTGCTGCGCGAGATCGGCTTTTTCGATGCCGGCACGGCGCGGCCGCAGGGCCGGCTGCGCGACCTCGCCGGGCTGCTGTCGCCGCGCGCCGCGCGCGCCGCGGCGGTGCCGGTGACCGGACAGGTGGTGACGCGCCAGTTCGACGCGCGGCTGCCGCATCACGACACGCTCTACAATGCGGGCGACGTCTTCCGCCGCGCCAACGGCCGGTTCCACGCCTGGGGCGCGACCACCACGGTGCGCCTGCCCGAGCGGCCCGATCTCGCCCACTGGACCTATCCGCTGCCGCTGCGCGTCGCCGGCGCCGCCAATCTCTACACGCTGCACGACCTCGTGCCGCTGCGGCTGCCCTATGCGACGCTCGACAACAAGCGGCACTATCTCAAGCTGCTGCGCACGCTCGCGCGGCATGCCGACCATCTCGTCACCGTGTCGGAATGTTCGCGCCGCGACATCATCGACCTGACCGGCATCGCCCCCGACCGGGTCACCAACACCTATCAGGCGGTCGACATCCCCGCCCGCTACCTTGCCACCCCCGACGAGCAGGTGGCGCGCGAGGTCGAGGGCGCGATCGGCGCCGGCTATAAGGACTATTTCCTGTTCTGGGGGTCGATCGAGCCCAAGAAGAACATCGGCCGCATCGTCGAGGCCTATATGGCAAGCGGCCTCGCCACGCCGCTGGTCATCGTCGGCGCGCGCGCCTGGCGGGCGGAGGGCGAATTGCGGCTGCTCGACGCGCTCGCCAACGGCAAGCCCGCCAGGGGCGACGTGCGCCGCGGCCGCATCATCCAATTGCCCTATGCGCCCTTCGGCCTGCTCGTCAGCCTGATCCGCGGCGCCAAGGCGGCGCTGTTCCCGTCGCTCTACGAAGGCTTCGGCCTGCCGGTGCTCGAAGCGATGCTGCTCGGCACGCCGGTCCTGTGTTCGGACACCTCGTCGCTGCCCGAGGTGGCGGGCGATGCCGCCATCGCGGTCGACCCCTATGACACCGCGGCGATCACCGCCGGGCTGCACGCGCTCGACGGCGATGCCGGGTTGCGCGCCGATCTCGCCGCGCGCGGCCGCGTCCAGGCGGCGCTCTTCTCGCCCGACCGTTACCGGGCGCGGCTCGCCGCGCTCTACCAGAGGTTCCTGTGATGTCCCTGCCCCCGACCCCCCGATCCGCTGTCGCGCTCCTGCTGCTGCTCGCGACCGGCTGTTCGACGGTCGGCAATTCGGGGCCGAGCGCCAGGGCGATCACTCGCGCCGCCAAAGCGGGCACTGCCAGCGACCGCGGCATCAGCGTCGTCGCGCTCGACGCGGCGACCGCGCAGCGCGCCGCCGCCTACGCCCGCGCGCAGCGCTTCGCCGACGTGTTCGGCTCGGTCGCGCCGACTGGCACGGTGATCGGCATCGGCGACGTGCTCGACATCGCGATCTGGGAAGCGCCGCCCGCGGTATTGTTCGGCGCGACCGCACCCGGTGCCGGCATCGGCAGTGCGGTCGCGCAGAGCGCGGGCATCCCGCAGCAACTGGTTGGCGAGGACGGCACCGTCACCATCCCCTTCGTCGGCAATCTGATGGTGCGCGGCCTCACTCCGCAGGCGGTGGGGCGGCTGATCGTCGCGCGGCTCGCCGGGCGCGCGCACAGCCCGCAGGCGATCGTCCGGCTGGCGCAGAACGACAGCCGCGCGGTGACGGTGATCGGCGAGGTCGGCGCGACCCGCCGCCTGCCGCTCACCCCGCGCGGCGAACGGTTGCTCGATGCGATCGCCGCGGCGGGCGGATCGCGCCAGCCGGTCGCCAAGACGACGATCCAGCTCAGCCGCGCCGGCCGCACCGCCGCG
The DNA here is from genome assembly GCF_000632225.1 of Sphingomonas sp. RIT328. Classification (GTDB taxonomy): domain Bacteria; phylum Pseudomonadota; class Alphaproteobacteria; order Sphingomonadales; family Sphingomonadaceae; genus Sphingomonas; species Sphingomonas kyungheensis. The sequence goes on along the minus strand of NZ_JFYV01000010.1, from coordinate 60,744 downwards.
ATGCCGCTCGACGCGATCGTCCGCGATCCGACGCAGAACATCACGCTCCAGGCGGGCGACGTCGTCGCCGCGGTGTTCCAGCCGTACAGCTTCGTCGCGCTCGGCGCGGTCGGCCAGAATGCCGAAGTGCCGTTCGAGGGCGGCGGCATCACGCTGGCGCAGGCGCTCGGCCGGATCGGCGGGCTGCGCGACGACCGCGCCGACCGGCGCAGCGTCTTCGTCTTCCGCCTCGAACATCCCGAGGTGCTCGACCCCGCACTCGCGCAGACCGCGAAGCGCACCGCGGCGGGGCTCGTCCCGGTCGTCTACCGGCTCGACCTTGGCGACGGCGCGTCCTTCTTCACCGCGCAGGATTTCGCGATCCGCGACCGCGACGTGCTCTACGTCTCCAACGCGCCGCTCGCCGACCTGCAGAAATTCCTCAACATCGTGTCGAGCGCCGCCTTCTCGATCACCGGCATCAACAACGCGGTGCAATAGCGGCCCGCCGCGTGCCGACCCCGACGATCTGCATCGACGCCCGCTATGTCGGTCCGCGCCCGAGCGGCATCGCCGAGGTCGTACGCGGGCTGATCGACCATGTCCCCGCGCTCGCGCCGGATCTGCGCTTCCTGCTGCTGCGCCACCCCGCGCATCCGGGGCCGCTGAGCGACGCGCCCAACGTCACCGAGCGCGTCGTCACGCAGGCGGCGAACGGTCCGGCGACGATGTGGTGGCTGCCGCGCGTCGTCGACCTGTCGGGCGTCGACCTGTTCCACGCGACCTTCAATATCATGCCCGCAGGCTTACGCATGCCCTGTCTGGTGACGATCCACGACATCATGCGGTTGACCCACCCCGACTGGTGCCGCACCGGCGCGCGTGGTCTGGTCGAGCGGCATTTCTACGGCCACGGCCTGCGCCGCGCGATCCGCTCCGCCGCGGGGATCGCCGCGATCAGCAGCGCCACCGCGGCGGAGCTCGCCGCCTATGACCCGGCGGTGGCAGCACGCACCCAGGTGACGCTGTCGGGCGTCGCCGATCATTTCCGGGTCGCCCCGCCCGACCCGGCCGCGCTCGCCGCGCTCGGGCTCAACCGCCCCTTCGTCCTCACTGTCGGGCAGGACGCGCCGTACAAGAACCACGACGGCGCGCTGCGCGCCTTCGCCGCCGCCTGTGGGGACGATCCCGGCATCGACCTCGTGCTGGTGCAGCGGCGCGGGCCGGGTCGCGCGCGGCTGACCGCGCTCGCCGCCGCGCTCGGGGTTGCGGAGCGCGTCCGCTTCCTCGCCGCGGTCGACGGCGCGGCGCTGCTGACGCTGTACGGCGCGGCGCGGGTGCTGCTCCACCCGTCGCTGATGGAGGGGTTCGGCAATCCGGTTGCCGAGGCGATGGCATGCGGCTGCCCGGTCGTCACCAGTGATCGCTCGTCGATGCCCGAGGTGGCGGGCGGCGCGGCGCTGCTCGCCGACCCGCACGACGTCACCGCGATCGCCGCGCAGCTGCGCGCGGTGCTGCACGCGCCGGGCGTCGCCGCCCGGCTGCGCGCCGCCGGCCTCGCGCGGGTGCGCAGCCTGCGCTGGCAGGATTTCGCCGCGGCCAATCTGGCGCTCTACCGCGAACTGCTTGCCGGAGGCGCGGGTTAGATCGGGCGGGTGCCCCGCCCCACGATCCGCGCCCTCCTTCGCGCTGGGTCCCTTCAGATCAGGCGATCGAGGTCGCGCATGCCTTCGACGACTGCGACGATCTCGACCTGTTCGGCTCCGGCATCATACGCATAGAGGATCAGATAGCGCCCATGCACCAGCGTGCGCGCGCCTGGCCGGATATCCTCGCGCGCCGGGCCGATCTCGGGGAAGTACCGCAGCCGCGCGATCTTGGCATCGAGCGCCAGCAGCAGCCTGTCGGCCGCACGCGTCATCCAACGCGATATAGGCCCATATCCGCTTCAGATTCTCCCGCGCCCGGCGGGACAGGACGATCGTGGTCATCTCACCGCGCGGCGTCGGCGTCGTCCCGGGCTTCCGCGATGATCGCCGTCATGTCGAGGGGACCGGCGATACCGCTGGCCTTGCCCGTGTCCCAGGCGTCGCGCAGCAGGCGCAATTCCTCTGCCCGGAAGGCGCGGCGCTCGTTCCACAGCCGCATCGCGTCGCGCACCACTTCGCTCACCGACGCATATTCGCCCGCCGCTATGGCGGCATGGATCGTCTCCGCCATCGGCTCGGGGACCACGACGGTCATCCTGGCATAAGCACCCATCGTCGACCCCGCATCTTCCGGTCTGTTCATACTATTTCATACCGCCATTGCCGACAAGCGCGGCGCCCGCCCGCTTTTCACCAAGGCTTTGCCCCCGCCGCTCCGTCAACTGGGCGACGCACCAGCGGGAACGAGCGATTTGCCCCAGATCATCCTTGTCTTTTCGAGTGCGGCGACCGCCGAATATCGCGTCGCCGGCATTCCCGCCGCGGCGCGGGCGGTGCAGGCGGTCGGGACGATCGCCGGGCAGGACGATATCCGCCGCTGTTCGATCGTCGCCGGCGACGACTGGCTGCCGAGCGATGCGCTGCTCGCCGAATGCCGCCGCCTCGCGCCGCGGCTGCCGCTCGCCTTCGCCGCGCGGCCCTCGGCGGGCGATATCCTGACGGTGTGCGGCGAGCGGTTCGTCGCGGCGCTGGCGCGGCGGCCGGACGGCGGGCGCGAGCATGTGCTGCCGGCGCTGTTCGACACGCGCACCAGCGCCGCCGCGCCGCCGACGCCCGAGGCGGCGTGGCGGCTGCTGCACCGCGCCGGCCGCACCGTCCTCGCCGCGACCGGCAAGGGCGGCGACGGCATCGTCTCGCGCTACGTCAACCGGCCGATCTCGCGCGCGATCAGCCACCAGCTGCTGCGCTTCCCCGCGGTGACGCCGTTCCACGCCAGCCTCGGCACCGCCGCGCTCGCGCTGGCGATGGCGGTGGCGCTGCTGTTCGGCGGAGCGGCGGGGCTGGTCGCCGGCGGCCTGCTGTTCCAGGCCGCCTCGATCTTCGACGGCGTCGACGGCGAGATCGCCCGCGCCACCTGCCGCAGCTCGGATGCCGGCGCGACGCTCGACAGCGTCATCGACGCCTGCACCAACCTCGCCTTCGTCCTCGGCGTCACCGCCAATGTCGCGATGGCGGGCGACGTGTCGGGCGCGGTCGCCGGCGGCATCGCGCTGGTCAGCCTCGCCGCCGGGCTGCTGCTGATCGGCCGCCACGCCAGCGCGACCGGCGCGGCGATGAACTTCGACGTGATCAAGCTCCACCTGCGCCGCGGCGGCCCGCCCTCGCCGCTGACCGAATTCCTCATCCACCTGACGATGCGCGACTTCTTTGCGGCGATCAGCGCGCTGATGGTGGTCGCCGGGCTGACCCACCTGCTGCTCGTCGCCTTTGCGACGATCGCCTCGGGCTGGCTGGTGGTGACCAGCGTCATCCTCGGCATCATCCGCCGCCGGAGCGGTCTGGCCGCACCGACCTATGGCGGCGGGGCGAGGATCAAGCCGGTGCGGTGAGTGATCTGCCGGTCGTCGCGATCTGCCAATGGCTCGCATATCTACCAGTGGACATATCCCAGCAATTTGCAGGAGCACCATGAGTGGCTAATTTCATTCACGGTGAAGCGAACCGCTCTTCTATGGCTCATCGCGGGGCTGGCGTTGTGGGGCTGGACGAATGCAGGCTGACGCGCGATTGAAGACATCCGTCCAAACCAGCGTACTGCGGATATGATTTGGTGGGACTGGACGGCCAACCGTCGCCGAAAGCTGATTGCTTTGATGCTGGCTCTTGCTGCCAGTCCGTGGCTCCTGATTGGTGAGGTCTTTGAAGATTGGCGAGAAATGGCCGGAGGCACCGCCTTGCTGTTCATCGCGCAAATCGTCGCTTGGTTGCTCTACGTCGGCCTCGCAACGGGGCGCATGCCGTCTGGGTATAGCCGGGCCGAACGGCGCTCAGAGGCGCCGATATGGTTCTGGGCGACAGGTGTGGCTTACGCGGGCGTACTGCTCATGCTCTTGTGGATGATCGTCATCACGATGTCTCTTGGTCTATAGGATTGGCTCCATGGGGAGAGGGGACGTTTCGACTGGGGAGCTTCTCAAAGGTCGAAAATCAGTCCAACGTAGCGCCCGCGTTAAGCCATAAACCGTCTCGCTGGACTTCGTAAGGCGAATGACGGCATCAAATTAGATGAGGGGGCGGGGCAGTGTATCTCTTTGCGATATTGCTGGCATCATCAACGATCGGTGACGCTGTTCAGCCTGAACTGCATCCTTACGGCCACCCCTCACTAGAATATGCTACCAAATCGTGCATCCTCTCGCGCGAGTACCAATCAGACAGCAAGTTGGAAAAAGCGACGCTAGTATTCCAGCCGTTGCCCACGTTCTCCGGCGAGCCAGTGTTAGCTTACGTCATCCGCCCGATAAAAGATAAACCGCTGCCGGATACGGGAGCATATCAAGTCACATTTTCATCTAGTGATGACGTAGCAAAAGGAACCTACAAATACTGGCGAGTTGCCAACGCAAACAAGGAGTTCCTGCTATTCTCAATCGGTGATGAGGCCTACCATGCCCTGCTCAAATCAACCTCGATGGCGGTGAGATTCGGCCAAAGCACGCAATTGAGTTTTGACCTTACCGGTACCGACAAGGCGTTTTCGGCGCTTGCAACGTGCAAAGATGACTTACTTAAGTCGTTTGGCGTGGACGCAGCCCAGCAGCATCGTATCAGCACGCCCGCAGTTGCATTCGGCGGATCACCGATGTCATGGTATTCACCAGATGATTATCCTTTAGACGCTCTACGAGAAAGCTTAAGTGGAACAGCTGTCGTATTATATAAGATTGGAGTGAATGGAAAGGTAAAAGATTGTCAGACCGTCTCTTCGAGCGGATTGCCTTCTATTGATGCGATTACATGCTCGGTAGCACTACAGCGGGGTCGGTATAAGCCAGCTCTTGATAAGGACGGTACGGCCATAGAGACGTATGATGCAGTTCGTATTAACTGGCAAATTCCTCATTGATTGCGGCGGCCATTCTACTTTTGCCCTCTAGGCCTTTAGGGCGTAGGTCGGCTCGCCTATCACGCCAAACCAGATGCGGCCACCCGTCCGCCCTTGCGGGACGCCGTCTAATCCTGCTGCGCCGGCCAAGCCCGCGGTCCTCACATATCCAGGATGCGGTCCGGGCGCAGCCGGCCGGTGAGCAGGTCGCGGACGGCGCGCCAATTGCCCATGACGCGGCCCTTGCGGTCGACCCAGGGTTCGGGGCTGAACGCCTTGACGTGGTTGCTCGCGACGTTGCGCGCCATCAGCCACAAGGCGTCGCGCGGCGTCATCGTGCCCTTGCCGATCAGGTAGAGCGGGTTGGCGACCTGCGAATAGCCGAGCCGGCGGCCCGGGCTGCGCCCGCCCTTCACCCCCTGATGCACGCCGACGAAGGCATGGGTGCGCTCGACCCGGCCGCGGCCGCGCAGCCGGCGCGAGAAATCGACGTCCTCCTGCCAGGCGTAGAGCGGCAGCTTCTCGTCGAAGCGGACGTCGCCGACGGCCGACCGGCGGAACGCCATGTTGCAGCCATAGGTGCCCATCGCCTTGATGAGCGTCGTGTCGATGGCGGGATCCTCGGCGTCATAGGCCTGGATCATCGCGGTCGCGGTCTCGTAATCGACGCCGGCGCTGTGGATGCCGTCGGCGAGCAATTCGCCGCTGGTGCCGACCAGATCGGGATGCGCGGCGAACACCGCGGCAATGCCTTCGAGGCAGCGGCGGCTCGGCACGTAATCGTCGTCGAAGAAGGCGACGATGTCGGGATCGCTGGTCAGCGCGTCGAGCCCGGTGTTGCGCTGGTGGCACGAGCCCTTGGGGCCGCGCAGCACGCGCACCATCGGATCGGCGAAGCCCGGCGGGATGTCGGTATCGGAAGCGATCGAGAAGAGGATCTCGCTCGGGGCGAGTGTCTGGCGGCGGGCGTGGTCGCCCCAGCGGGCGAGCTCGACCGGGCGGCCGACGCTGGCGATGACGATGGCGACCTTCATCGACGACGGGTCCTTGGCTGGAGTCATGCGCGGGCGCCCGTGCAGCGGCGCAGACAGTCGACCAGCAGGTCGCCGGCGCGCGCCCAGGTGAAGGTGGCGGCCTGCGCGCGACCGGCCTCGCGCATCCGCGCGGCGAGCGCGGCGTCGTCGCGCAAGGCCGCGATCTGCGCCTGCCAGGCGGCGGGATCGTCGGGATCGGCGTAGAGCGCGGCGTCGCCGCACACCTCGGGCAGGGCGCCGCAGGGCGCGACCACCGCCGGCGTGCCGAGCAGCATCGCCTCGAGCGGCGGCAGGCCGAAGCCCTCGGTGGTCGACGGCATCGCGAAGCACAAAGCCTGTTCGAGCAACGCGCGCAGCTCGCCGTCGCTGACCATGCCGGTGAAGATCACGTCGTCGGGCAGAAAGGGATAAGCGGCGCGCATCGTCGCCGCGTCGGTCTTGCCGACCAGCACGAGGCGCAGGTCGCGCATCGCCCCCGCGGCGAAGGCGCGCAGCAGCACCGCGATATTCTTGTGCGGCTGCGTCGTCGCCAGCGCAACGACATAGCCGCGCGGCGCGAGGGCGAGCCGGCGCACCGCGGCATCGTCGCTGGCGAAGCCGAGGATATGGTCGACGCCATTGGGGATGACGGTGATCCGCTCCGCCGCCGCGACCTTGTGATCGACGAGCTGCTGTTTGGAGAAATGCGAGACGGTCAGCACCTGCAGGTTGCGGCGGCCGAGCCGCGGCAGCAGGAAGCGGTACCAGCGCACGAAGGGGCGCGAATAGGATTGCGGCGCGGTATAGACCTGCGCATCGTGGATCATCGTGATGCCGCGCGTCGCGGCGAGCGGGCCGACGTTGGACAGCGACAGGATGACGTCGCCCCTGCCCTGCCCCTTCGCCTGCCGGGGCCCCCTCGCCTGCCGGGGCAGGGTGAACTGCTCCCAGATCTGGCCGCCGCGCCGTCCGGCCTGATGCACCGGCAGCCCGGCAACCTGCGGCGCAAGCTCGCCCGCCGGCGCCTCGATGCCGACCCCCGCCGGGAACAGCCGGGCGAGCTCGTCACGGCGCGCACCCAATTGGTGGAGCAAAGCGGTGGCGACGCGCTGCACGCCGGTCGGCCGCGCGAACAGGAAGCGGCCGTTGACGAGCAGTCGCCCGTTCGCGGTATCGCCGGTCGTGTCGGTGCGCGTCACATCCTGTCCCCTGTCCGTCCGCCGGCCGCCCGCGGCGTCAGCGGCTGCCCTTGGCGGCGAGCACCGCCGGGACGGTCATCATCATGATCTTGATGTTGAGGCCGAGCGAGCGATGCCGCGAATAAGCGACATCGAGCGCGACGCGGCGTCGGTAGGTCGTGTCGCTGCGCCCGCTGACCTGCCACAGGCCGGTGATCCCCGGCCGCACCCGGCAATAATCGGCGAAGCGGCGACCGTAGCGCACCACCTCGGCATTGACGATCGGGCGCGGCCCAACGACGCTCATCGTGCCGTTGATCAGGTTGAAGAACTGCGGCAGCTCGTCGAGGCTGCTCTTGCGCAGGAAGCGGCCGAGCGGGGTGATGCGCGGATCGTTGCGCAATTTGTGGTCGCGCGCCCATTCGGCGCGCGCGGCGGGATCGTTGGCGAGCAGTTGCTCGAGCCGGTCGGTCGCATCGACCACCATCGTGCGGAACTTGAGGCAGCGGAATTCGCGCCCGTTGCGGCCGATGCGCGGCTGCGCAAAGATCAGCGGCCCGGGGTCGCTGATATAGATGGCGATCGCCAGTCCGACGAGCAGCGGCGCGAAGACGATGATCGCGACGATGCCGATGGTGAGATCGAGCAGGCGCAGGATCATTTCATTGGCATGACTGGTGGCAGGACGGTCGGATACGCGCAATTCACCGCCCCGGTCTTGGGTCTGATACATGAGACAACCCCTTTACCCGCCCATTCGTACCGCGCGCGTTGCGGTTTGGTTAATGCCGTCGAAATATTCACGCGTCGCGCGTCGTCCTGGCCGGTTTGCCGGCGCTACATCATACCGACCTGATAACGGTAGATATTTCCATCACAAGAGCGTCCCGATGCGGGGCCATAACGGCACAGGTGTGACGATTACACGGTTAATGCTGCAAGCCGGCAACACCGGCCGGCGCCATCGCCCCGGCTAATCGTCGCTCCCGCTGACAAGTGTTTGGGAAATTTCGACATGTCTGCGGGCGAAAGCATAAGAACTGAGGCCCTCCGGCCCCATCCGCCGCTGCGCCGCGACCGCCTGCGCATAGCGCGCCCCGGCATCGCAGAGCAGATGCGCGATCGTGCGCTCGAGCGCATCGACATCGCCGCTCGGATAATAAGAGACCGAATCGGCATCGAAATAATCGCGCAAACCGCCGACGTCGCTGGCGATTGCGGCGACGCCGTTGAGCGCCGCCTCCTGCAATACGGTGATCCCCGAGGCATGGGCATTGGGCGACAGCGGCACCACCGCGATCGTCGCCTGCCGCCACAAAGCGGTCAGCTCGGAATTGGTCGAGACGCCGGCGATCTCGACATTGGCGATGCCGTCGGCGAGCGCGGGCGGGCATTTGGTCGAGACGATGCGCAGCCGCCAGTCAGGATGGCGCGCCACCGCGGCGATCAGCGTCGCCCAGTCGCGATGGACGTCGTTGCCGACCGAGATGATGAGCGGCGCGCCGGCGGGATCGCGCACCGGCGGTGTGATCGTCGCCGCGTTGATCCCGAACAGCACCAGCTCGCGCCGCGTGCCGGGCAGCCGCGTCGCCGCCATCGCCAGATTGTCGCGCGAATGGAAGGTGAGCACGTCGGCACGGCGGATCAGCCGGCGGTAATAAGCGCGGCGCAGCGCCGACAGCCGATCCCAGCGATCGATCAGCCAGACGCTCTGCGCAAGCAGCCTCGGCTGGCGTGCGCGCGGCACGCGCTGCAAGGCGAAGACCTGTGACACCGCGAGATGCTGCGATTCCGTATGCGTCCACACCACGTCCGCGGCGCGCAGCGCGGCGCGGTTGCGCCAGGCGTGGAGGAAATCGAAGCCGAGCACCGCGCGAAAGCCGAGCCGCACCAGCCGGCCGAACCTGCCTTCGGGATGATCGACCGAACTGGTCATCGCCCCGACCATCGGCGCGGCATGGCGATAGCCATAGGCATCGCGCTCGTTGACGCCGATCAGCTGGCCATCGTCGAACCGCCGGCCCCAACGCGCCTCGCCAAAGCCGTAAGCGAGATGGACATGTACCTTCATCGACGATCCCTGCGCGGTGCTGCCCGGGCGTTTACCATCAAGATATTGCAAAAGCCTGACGATAGCTTGATCCGGATCATGGTCGGTCCTTGCGGACATAGGCGCGGACATAGTCCACCGTCATCGCGCGGTCGTCGGGCATGCCGTCGATCGGCCAGCCGCCGCCCGCGCCGAGATTGACCAGCAGCATCTTGGGCTTGAGGTAATCGGGCGCCGAGGCGAAACAGGCGACCTGCCGCCCGTCGAGGAAGACGGTGATCGCCTCCTTCTCGACGCTGACGCCGTAGCGGTGCATCGCGCTGCTGAGCGAACCCGCCGGCACGCGCACCACCTTGGGCCCCTGGTCGCGGCTCTTGCCGTCGGTCCACAGATGCGTGGTGGCGAGGAAGGTGGCGGGATCGCGGCCGTAATGTTCGAGCACGTCGATCTCCGGCGTCGTCTCGCCCTTCTTGCCGAGCGAGCCGAGCCAGAAGGCCGGCCACACGCCATTGCCCGCCGGCAGCTGCGCGCGCATCTCGAAATAGCCGGTGCGCTGGGTGAAGCCATTGCCCTTGGCGTCGCTCGACGACAGCAGCCCGGCCTGCCACTTGCCCTGCGCATTGCGCTTCATGTGGATGGTGAGCTCGCCATTGGCGACCGAGAAGGGAAAGCCCGGTTGCGGGTCGACGAAGGTCGCGCTGCCGAAATCGCCGTTCCACGGCGTATGCGCGGTCCAGCGCGTCCCCGGCCCGTGCGCCGAGACGTCGAGCGTGTCGAACGGCTCGTCGAACGTCGGACGATAGTCCTTGAGGTCGATCCGCGCCGGGCATTGCGGCACCGGCGCGCAGGCGGCGGTGCCGGCGAGCGACAGCGCGGTCGCACCCGCGCCGATCACCGACACGATACGGCGCCGGATATGCGCGCCGCGGGAGCTGGGCAGGATCGGGATCATGGCCACCTTTGCTGTCAGGGGGTTGGAGCATCGTCCTCTCGCGGAGGCGGGTCTGATGCCCGTCTGGCTCTCGCCCGCATCGTCGCTACTACGCACCACCGGGCTTCGGCGATCCGTCGGTAAACGCGCTGGTCACCATTCGTGTAGGGCAAAGCGGTCGATCATGCCAGTCGTGCCGTCCCGCGTCCGATTTTGGCACGGTTCCAAAGCTTAGGCCAAGATCGCCGGACGTGGGGACATGAACGGGTCGATCCGATGCCGCGGCGTGCCATGCCGTTTCAACGCCGCCCTTACCTGCCCCGACGAACTCCGTTATGCCGGCCGTGTGGGAGGGGAAGCAGCATCGTGTCGAACGAAACACACCGTCGTGCGCGGCGCGGCACCCCCATCGCTTGCATGATCATATTGACGGCGCGCGCGCGTCCGGCACACAGAGTGGCCGCAAAGGAATCTCCGTGACTGTGAATGCTTCCCCATCGCGATCATGCATTTGCTACATAGCGAACCAGGGGTATCTGTATCAGTCGCTGGTCAGCGCAATACAGGCGCGGCAGCATTCGCCGGTGCATTGGGACGTGATCGTCTTCGACATGACCGCCGCGCCGGGCGAGGAAAGCCGCCGCATCGCGCATGTCTGCGCCGCCAAGGGGGTGGACTATCGCTGGGCGGACCCGGCGGTGCTCGGCGGACTGCACATCATGAACGCGCGGCTGTTCCTCGACGAGCTGCTGCCCGCCGATTACGCCGAGATCCTCTATCTCGACGGTGATACGCAGGTGGTCGGCGACCTCACCCCGCTGCTCGACTTCCAGCCGCAGCCGGGCGGGCTGTGCGCGGTGCGCGACCCGATGATCTATCTGCGCGGCGTCGACCGGCTGCGCGACGAATTCGAGGATGAGATCCGCGCCTTCGGCGACGATTACGTCAACAGCGGCGTGTTCCGCGTCGACCGGGCGAGCTGGGCGGCGATCTCGCGCGAGGCGCTCGCGCAGATGGGCGATGCGACCAGCGCGCTGCATTTCGAGGACCAGACGGTGATCAACCGCGTCACCGACGGGCGGCGCGACTATGCCTCGCTGCGCTGGAATTTCCCGGGCTTCATCCTCGGCTATGGCCTCGACGCGATCGCACCGCCGGCGATCGTCCATTTCATGTCCAATCCCCGGCCGTGGCAGGGCGCCTATGCGCCATGGGGCCGGTCGTGGAACATCCCCTATCTCGCACTCGCGCGCGAATTCCCCGAGATCAAGGCCTATTGCGCCGCGCTCGATCTGCGCCGCCGCGCCGCCTACAAGGTCAAGCAGATCGCCAAATCCTATGTCGAACGCCGGCTGTGGAACGCGCCCGAGCTGATCGACCATATCCGCCGGCTGGAAGAACGGGCCGACGTGTGAGCGTTGCGCGGGCCTGCGTCGCGGCGCGGGCCGCCGCCTGCGCAGTCCGCGCCGACGGGCCAAGCAAACAAGGGCCGTATCGGCCGCTGCAACTTGGCGCGCGCGGGGGCATGCGGGCGGCAAAGCTCCGGCAATGCTTGGCGCGACCGGCGGCTATGCGACAGGATGCTGGATTATCGCGACCAAAGACGCTACCCGCAGGGTGGACCAGACGGCGCCCCGGCCGCGACGAACGCCCTGCGGAGACAAGCGCGCATCATGACCAGCAGGACCGTCCTTTGATGCTGGGCAGCGCGACGTCCAAGAATCTGGTGATCACCCGCGCCGGGCCGAAGAGCCTGCACGAGGGGTGGCTGACGCCGGCCGCGACGCGCGATTTCGACCTGCTCGTCGCCTCGTTCGATCCCAACAGCCGGCCGCTCGCCGCGCCCGGCACCTTCCACCGCTTCATCCCCGGCACCAAGGTGCAGGGCTGGCGCGCGACGCTGTCCGACAATGCCGACTTCATCGCGCAATATGACTATATCGCGCTGATCGACGACGACATCGATACCGATGCCGACAGCCTCAGCCGATTGTTCGCGCTCGGCGCGGCGGAGGGGTTCACGATCTTCCAGCCGAGCCTGACCTGGGACAGCTATTTCACCTATGCCGGCACGGTGCGGAACCCGTCGTTGCGCTACCGTGCGGTCAATTACATCGAGATGATGGCGCCCTTCTTCGCGACGCGCGCGCTGCAGCAGGTCGCACCGCTGTTCGATTACGGCTGGGAAAGCGGCATCGACCTGATCTGGGGCAGCGCCCTGCCCGCCGCCGACCGCCGCTTCGCGATCGTCGACGCCATCCCCGTCCGCCACACCCGCCCGGTCGGTGCGCTCAAGGAGGCCAACGGCTTCGTCAACCGCACCTATGAATCGGACATCGAGGCGGCACTGGCGCATTTCGCGATGGCCTGGCCGAGCCTCGTCGCCAGCCGCGGCGTCACCGCCACGGGCGCGGACGTCGGTCGCTGGGGGCTCGCCTGGCGCGTGCTCGGCCTGCTCGGGCTGCCGTGGCGCTCGCCGACGCGCGGCGCGTGGCGGCGCACGCTCGACCATATCCGCCACCAGTGGATGCCCCCCCCCGCCTATGTCGAAGCCGTCGGCGACCGCCTCGCCCGCGATGCCGCCGGGCGCTTGCGGTAACTCTGTTCACGCGGAGGGGGTGCCCCTGCCGCGCCGGCGGCCCTTCCTCACGCCAAGGATAGGACCGGGCCACGCCCGCCCCGGACGATATCGCTCCGTGCCTCCGCGTGAACCCAAAATCCATCCGACCGTGACGGAAGGTTCGTCCCGAACCGGCACCACCTCACACCTAGTGTATTTCTTCTGTCTTCATAACACTCTAGACGCCGGTGCACGGTATGTGACCGCTCGCACAAGCAATGGGACCTCTCGATGACGATCAAGCGCGTACGCAAAGCAGTGTTTCCGGTGGCGGGCCTCGGCACGCGCTTCCTGCCCGCGACCAAATCGATGCCCAAGGAGATGCTGACCGTCGTCGACAAGCCGCTGATCCAATATGCGGTCGAGGAAGCGCTGGAAGCGGGGATCGAGCAGATCATCTTCGTCACCGGCCGCGGCAAGGGCGCGCTCGAGGATCATTTCGACATCTCCTACGAGCTCGAGGCGACGATGCGTGCGCGCGGCAAGTCGCTCTCCGCGATCGAGGGCATCCGCCAGAAGCCCGGCTCGCCGGTCTACGTCCGCCAGCAGGAGCCGCTCGGCCTCGGCCATGCCGTCTGGTGCGCGCGCGAGATCGTCGGCGACGAGCCGTTCGCGGTGCTGCTCCCCGACGAGCTGATGGTCGGCAAGCCCGGCTTCATCGCGCAGATGGTCGAGGCCTATAACCAGGTCGGCGGCAATATCGTCGGCGCGCTCGAGGTCGCCGACAGCGAGACCGACAAATACGGCATCATCTCGCCGGGCGCGGTCGACGGCCGCCTCACCGAGGTCAAGGCGCTGGTCGAGAAGCCCAAGGCGGGCAGCGCGCCGTCCAACCTGATGATCCCCGGCCGCTACATCCTGCAGCCCGAGGTGATGCGCATCCTCGAGAGCCAGGAGAAGGGCGCGGGCGGCGAGATCCAGCTGACCGACGCGATGGCGCAGCTGATCGGCCAGCAGCCGTTCCACGGCTTCACCTTCGACGGCGAGCGCTATGATTGCGGCGACAAGGCGGGCTATATCCAGGCCAATCTCGCCCTCGCCCTCGCCCGCGCCGACATCGGCCCCGCGGTGCGCAGCTTCGCCGAAGGCCTGCTGCGCTGAGCTGACGACAGGCCGACATGTCGCGATGTCGACGTGTCGGCTTGTCGATAGGGCATTGCCCGTTCAGCGCCGTGCCGCTCACGGCTGGACGGCGAAGCGCACCGGCCCCGGCGGGGCGAACAGCCGTGCGGGCGGTGAGCCGGCGCGGACGACGATCTGGTCGAGCGGCACCGCATCAGCCGGCGCGGAGGCGGCGAAGACCTGGATGAGCCGATATCCCGCCGCCGGCAGCAGCGTTGCGGGCACCGCCAGCGGCTGGCCGCCGAGATCGGACAGCCAGACGGGGCGGCCGAACCGATAGCTTCGCCGCGGATGGATGACCTGCAGGTCGACCGCCCCGGCATATGGGCCGAGCACCAGCGGAGCATCCCGCCGGAACAGGATGCCGTCGCGATCCTGCACGCGCGCGGCCGCCGCCTCATAAGACGCGCGCGTCGCGACGCTCTCCTCGGTCAGCGTGGTCTGGTCGATCGTCAGCGGGTCGATCCCGGTCATCCGCTTCAGCCGCGCGGCCATCCACTCGATCCGTTTGCCGTCGCCCTCGTCGAGCGGCGCCTCGGCGACATGGCTGTGCCCGACATAGACGAACAGCTTGGCCGCCGGCATGCGGCGATGCAGGGCGGCGAGATTGTCCGCCTCGGCCTGTTCACGCGCCGCGATCCCCGCGGCGCGTGACGGCTGCCCTTTGGGACGTTGCAGGCTGGTCTGCTCATAGCCGGCCGGCTGGTAGCCGATGGCGAGCGCATTGCGCAGGAAGGCGGCATAGACCGGATCGCGGGTGTAAAAACCGGTGCCGATGCGGGCGAAGCCATCGCGGGCGAGCTGCGCGACCGCGGTCGGCTTGCCCGCGCGCGCCGGCTCGTTGCTGAACGTCTCCGCGGCAAGCACCGTATAACCGAGCGGCCGCAGCGCCTGCGCTACCCGCCACGCGAAGGCGCGGTCGCGCGGGCTGCTGTGCGCTTCGTTGAGGATGACGATGCTGGTCGCGCGGGCGCGGCGGACGATCTCGGCCATCGCGTCGCGTCCGACCGACTCGCCGATTGCCGCGTCCCAGCCGGCCTCGCCCGCGCCATGCGGCTGCGCGGTGGCGAGTGTGGCGAGATCGAGCTCGTTGGTGACGGTGGTGCTGACCTGTTCCCACATCTGATAGGCAAGGTCGTCGCGGACCTTGCCCTGCGCGTCGAACGCCGCCGCGGCGAGCATGTCGGTCGCTTGCAGATAGCCGCCTTTGTCATAGGCGGTTATCGCGGCGTCGACCTGATTTTCAGCTGGCTGCGCCGGGGGCGTCTGTGCCGCAAGCAGCGTGGCGAGCAGGATGGTACCCCGGATCACGATCGCCATGGCATGCCCCTCCCTCGCCGGCAGGATGGAGTGTTGTGCGATCCGGGTCCAGCGGCGACATGCGTGCTTTCCGCTGCGGTATAGAGCCGCCTCATCCCGGCCCATGAAGATGTCGAGATGACGGAATGTCGATATGTCGACACGTCGTCAGCTCTGCACCTCCACCTCAATACCCAGAGATCGTCGCAGATGCGCTCTGGTCGCCGCCTCGAAGGCGGTCGGCCAAGCGATGTCCCAGCGTGCGGCGAGCGCCCGCGCATGCGGCAGGAAGGCGGATGCGACGGCGCGATAGGCCGCGATCAGCGACGCCTCGCTCAGATCGGCCTGCGGAAGCCGTTCGAGCAGCGCGAGCTGATCGGGCGGCAACCGGCGCCTCCAGGCGAGCATGCCGCCGTGTCGGCGCGCTCAACCGCCTTGGAGAGGAGCTGGAACAGCGCCATGCGCTGCATCTCGAGACCGGCGCGGGCGGCGAGATACTCCCGCCGGCCGAGCACGACGGGCAGCAGCCCCAGCACGCGCAGGAATTCGTCGATGAGGAAGGCGACGCGCGCGCGATCTGGCCCCGGCCAGTCGCGATGCGCGGCGAGGCGATCGTAGAGGCCGGCGTGGTCGATCAGGCAGCGCGTGCCGTCCTGGGTCTGCCGGAGCGCGCCGGCCTGGTCGGTGAGCAGCAGGTCGATCCGCTCCCACCCCTGCCCGATCGCATTGTGCACCGCGCCACCGCTGCGCGCCTGATACCAGAGGACGAATGGCACCAGGGCGTCGACCTGCACGCGCCAGTGTTGCGCGAAACCGGCCTGATGCTCCGGCGCGACGACGGCGATGAGGTCGACGTCGCTATACGCATCCGCCTCGCCCCGCCCCGCCCGAAGCTGCCGCCGAGCCACAGCGCGTCGAGATGCGGTACATCCTGCACCGCGCGCGTGATGGCGGCGATGAACCGCTCTTGCCACATGATGCGTCCACCTGCCCTGCTATCATAGCGGCAACGCCGGCGCTGCGGGAGGGCATCGCCGTGTCGACCTGTCGACCAGTCGGGATGTCGATAGCTCACGCCGTCGCCCCACGGTGTCGACACGTCGTCATGTCGAACCATCGAGGTGGTGGATGTGCGACGATAGCCTAGGGATCAGCGGAGAATGGAGGCTCGCGCAGAGCCGCAGAGGACGCAGAGAGGCCCGCGGGAGGATAGTTCGGCCTTCTTGTGCTCCGCCGTCGCGGGATCGCCATGCGGCGCAGCTGTCCGGATCGCGTGGACATGGGCCGCTTCCCCCAATGCAACCCCTCCGCGCCTCCGCGTGTACCAAAGCCCGGCCGCTGCGCGGACGGCTGGATAATGGATCACGCGAAGACGCGAAGACGCGAAGAGAAGGGGGGGCACGCGGAGGCGCGCAGGCGCGGAGAGGGACGCGCTAGAGGGAGCGCCCTGTCCTCCAGCGGCGGCTGTGAAGGAGCGATGCACTGGCGCGCAGCCCCTTCGCGTCGTCGCGTCTCCGCGTGATCCTCAAGCGGCGTCACCCACGACCCGGCCGCTCGGAATGCCGCGTCGCTCCCGACCAATGCATCGCGTCGAGTCATCGACGTGTCGACACCACAACACCTCGACAGATCGGCAATGGAATATCGGATGCCAAAGGAGGCTCTCGTGGGATCGCTATGCGGCGCAGCTGTCCGGATCGCGGGGACATGAGCCGCTTCCCCAATGCAACTCCTCCGCGCCTCCGCGTGAATCAAAGCCCGGCCGCTGCGCGGACAGCTGGATAATGGATCACGCAAAGACGCGAAGAGGAGGAAGCTCACGCGGAGGCGCGGAGAGGGACGCGCGGGCGGGAACGCCCTGCCCTACAGCGGCGGCTGGGAAGGAGGAACGCGCTGGCGCGCAGGCCCTTCGCGTCTTCGCGTCTTCGCGTCTTCGCGTGACCCTCAAGCCGCGTTCGCCGCGATCCGGCCGCTCAGGGCACCGCGCTGTTCCTCCACGGGGCAGCACATGAGATGATCAATTTGTCGACACTACGACACGTCGACAGTTCGCGCTACGAAGGCCCGATCGGGCGGCTGGTCTCTCACGGCTCAAGCGTCAGCTCTCACCGTCTCGTGGGGCAGTCCCCTCCCCCACAGACGTTCTGCGCTCTCTCCGCCTCTGCGCGACCAGAACCGGCAGCCACGATCACCAGCGCGGGACGGCACGCGCAACAAGGTCCCAATCGTCAGGTCAGATGATCGACCTGTCGACACCCCAACACGTCAACATTCCACCACGTTGACCGCCAGCCCGCCGAGGCTCGTCTCCTTATACTGCGAGCGCATGTCCTCGCCGGTCTGGCGCATCGTCTCGATCACCGCGTCGAGGCTGACGACGTGGCTGCCGTCGCCGCGCAGCGCGAGATAGGCGGCGTTGATCGCCTTGACCGCGCCCATCGTGTTGCGTTCGATGCACGGGATCTGGACGAGCCCGCCGATCGGGTCGCAGGTCAGGCCGAGGTTGTGCTCCATGCCGATCTCGGCGGCATTCTCGATCTGGCGGTTGCTGCCGCCGAGCACCGCGGCGAGGCCACCCGCCGCCATCGAACAGGCGACGCCGACCTCGCCCTGGCAGCCCATCTCCGCCGCCGAGATCGACGCGCGCTTCTTGTAGAGCATGCCGATCGCCGCCGCGGTGAGCAGGAAGGTGCGGGCGCCCTCCCCGCGCGTCGCCGCGTCGAACTCGCGCGCCACCAGCGTCTCGTAGAAGCGCAGCACCGCGGGCAGCACGCCCGCCGCGCCGTTGGTCGGCGCGGTGACGACGCGGCCGCCGGCGGCATTCTCCTCGTTGACCGCGAGCGCCCACAGGCTGACCCATTCGAACACCTCGGCAGGGTTGCTGCCCGGCACGCAGCCGCTCAACCCTTGCGCGATCGCATGGGCGCGCCGGCGCACCTTGAGCCCGCCGGGCAGCATGCCCTGCTGGGCGATGCCGCGGTCGATACAGGCGTGCATCGCCGCGCGCACCGCGTCGAGGAAGGCGTCGGTCTCCGCCGGGGCGCGCCACGCCTCCTCGTTGGCGCGGACGAGGTCGGCGATGCCGAGCCCGGTCGCATCGCCGAGCGCAAGCAGGTCGGCGCCCGAGCCGAACGGGTGGCGCACCGCGACATTGCCCGCCGCGAGCCGCTCGCCGCGGCGCAGGATCGCCCCGCCGCCGATCGAGAAATAGGTCTCGGTAAGCGTGCCGTCGGCGCATTCGGCGGTGAAGGTCAGGCCGTTGGGATGTTCGGGCAGGAACTCGCGCGGATGGAAGACGATGTCGCCGGGTGCGAAGGCGATCTCGGCGCCGCCGGCGAGCGGCAGCCGGCGTCGCGTCTCGATATCGGCAAGGATCGCCGGCGCGGCATCGGGATCGAGCCGCTCGGGCTGCCAGCCGGCGAGGCCGAGGATCACCGCCGTGTCGGTGGCATGGCCGCGCCCGGTCAGCGCGAGGCTGCCGTAAAGGTCGCAGCGGACGGCGGTGACGCCCTGTCCGACGACCCGCTGGGCGAAATCGAAGGCGGCGCGCATCGGCCCGACGGTATGCGAGCTCGACGGGCCGATGCCGATGGTGAACAGCTCGGCGACGCTGATCGGCCGGTCGAGGCCGCGATCGAGCGGGGGCCGGGGCAGGGGCTGGGGCAGGTCGGTCGGCATGGGCATTCCTCCGCCGGCATAGCCGGCCTGCCCCATCTGTCCCTTGCGCCTGAGATCGTTATCCCGTCGGCGGACGCGGCTGCGCCTCTCTCCAGATGTTTGGCGTCGCTACGGTCCTTTGGCCTGAGAGTTTCCGGGGCGGTTGCTCCTTCGGCGCCGGGGCAGGCCCGGTCTCTCCCGTATCGACCGCGCCGCTATCCGCCGGGTCGGGGCGCCGGGTCAAGCCGGCATCGCGTCTGGGTCGAGGTGACGACATGTCGACGTGACGACACGTCGCGCTCGATAGGGGCGACCGGTGGCGACATGTTGAACTGTCGACATGTCGCAAGCGCCCGCCGTGCAGCGGGCCGGGAGCAGGCGCGGCAGGCAAGGGGGGGGTGCTATTTCCTACTCGAAAGCACGAATGGACACAGGCCGGGACGCCTTTTTCCTAAGGATTCCAGTGCGGGGTGCCAAAAGTTCGTGCTTTCGAGTAGGAAATGCCCATGGCCCGTTCCACCACGCCCGCCCGCCCCGCGTCCGGCTCCGCCGCCGTGCCGCACCGCGACCTGTTCACGCTCGACAGCCCGCTGCACGGCGAGATTCGCGGCGAACGTTCGCTGATGGCCTTCCCGTTCTTCGCGCTCAGCAAGAATGCGTGGATGAAACCGCTGACCTACGACCATGCCACCGTTTCGATCGAGGTGCGTCCATCAGCGAGCGGCGTCGCGACGATCTACGACAAGGAGATCGTCCTCTACATCGCCAGCCTGATGGCGGCGAAGCTCGAGGCGGGCGAGCATGTCGAGCAGGATTTCATCTTCACCGCGCACGACCTGTTCTCGGTGACCGGCTCCAATCACAGCGCGCGGTCGTACAACCGGCTGTCCGAGGCGCTCGAGCGGCTGCAGGGTACGCAGATCAAGACCAATATCGAAGCCGGCGGGGAAGGGGAGGAGGGCTTTTTCTCCTGGCTGTCCGAAGCAAAGCTCCACTATTCGCGCACCAAAAGCGGCGAACGGCGGCTGAAAGCGGTCAAGGTGCGGCTATGCGACTGGCTGTTCCGGGCGATCCTGCTCGATCGTCACGTGCTCGACTATGCCGCCGCCTATTTTCAGCTGGGGCCGATCGAGCGGCGCATCTACGAAGTGGCGCGCTCGACGTGCGAGGAGGAGCTCGATCTCGACCTCGCCACCTTCCGCCTGCAGATCGGCTATCAGAACCCGCTGTCGAACTTCAAGGCGGCGCTCAAGCAGATCGTCGCGACCGACGGCATCCCCGATTATCACCTCGAACTGGTCGAGGGCGACGCGGGCGCAGCGGCGGAGGAGGGCGCGCCGCGCCGGGGCCGCCGCGCGCCGCAGAGCCGGGTGGTGATCACCCCGCGCCCGCAGCCCGGCCAGGCGGTGCTGAGCACGACTCGGGCCATCCTGGAATCGGCCGAGTCGGGCGAATCACCCGATGCCGAACTTGCCGCAACCGATTCGCCGGCCGCGGCCGGCTGATTCGTCCACGCCGCCGAATTGTTACTCGAAAGCACGAATGGGTTGCGGAATTTCTACTCAAAAGCACGAACTTAGCCGCGGCATTGTTACTCGAAAGCACGAATCGCCGGCGCATTTCTACTCGAAAGCACGAACTTTTTTCGGGTTAAATACTCGAAAGCACGAATCGTAGCCGCTTCCAGTGTTGGATTAATGCTGCAACAAAGGGGCGCGGCCAGCGTCGGCCGTGCAGTTTGTTGAGTGGAATGGCCGTGACCCCATAAAGGAAAGCCCGGCACGAGGCCGGGCATCCCAGTATCCGATGACCAGCGTCGCCAAACGCTAAGCCAATTCCCTTGGTAGTCAGGTCACAAGGATACTGCCGAACCCGATCCGGTTCAAGGATGCGCGTTTCGCGCCACGGATTTTTTTGTCCTCGGTCCCGGCCCGTAAGGGGATGGAAGATGACGGCGTTGACCTTCGGGGAAGCGAGCGCGCAATTCTGCGCGCGCGTACGGGGAGACGCGCGTGCCACACGCCGCGTGCCCCATCGCACCGGTGCGCCGGTGCGCCGCGACAGTATCGAAGCGGGGACGTTCGAAGACGTCTTCTTCGCCGCGCCCGCCCCCGGCGAGCCCGACCGCTGGCTGCGCGCCTGCCGCCGCGCACTCGATGCCGGTCGCCGGCTGCGCCGCGAGGCGCGCGCCGGTACGCGGACGCTCAGCGCACGCGAACGGCCGATCGCGGCGCTGACCGGTGCGGCGGTGCGCGTCTTCGAGGAACTGTGCACGCTGGCGCGGCTCCACCGCGGCCGCGTCTTCCCGAGCTACGACTGGCTCGCCGAGGCTACTGCGCTCGGCCGCGCCACCGTAGCGCGCGCGCTCGTGCTGCTCGAGGCGGCGGGCTTCCTCGTCCGCCAGCGCCGCTTCGTCCGGGTCGAGGGGGCGGGGGAGGGGCCGCGCTATCGGCAGACCTCCAACGCTTATCGCGCGCTGCTTCCCGCAACGGTGCTCGGCTATCTGCCGCGCTGGATGCGACCGGCGCCGGCACCGGTCGACCAGCTCGACCACCATCAGGCGCAGGCCGATGCGCAGGCGGTGATGCTTGCAGGGCTTTCGTCGCGCGACCGGGCGCGTGCGACCGTCGATGGCGCGCTCGGCAAGGTCCTTGCCGCACTGGGTGCCGCGATCGATCGAGCCTGCGAGTCTCAAAACCGGTCTGAACCGCCCATGGATTCTATTCATAAGGCAACAAACGAGTTGGCCTTGCCGGCCAACGCCTGCGCCTGACGGCGACAAAGCCGAACAGGGGAAACACAAGAACCGTACACCTGATGGCACCGACAGGAGTGCCGGCTTCGCCGGCACATGCTCCCTAGAAGGAGCAAGCGGATAGGGCGGGGAACGATGACGCCCGATGCGAACGGTGTGATGACGGGGCGCGCTGATTGCGACTCGCTCGCCATCCGACGCACCGACACGTCTATATGTCGAGGACTTGCCACGTCGGCATGTAGACATGTAGGAGGAGGCTATGGCGACCATCGCGATCATCAGTCAGAAGGGCGGCGCGGGTAAGACGACGCTCGCGCTCCACCTAGCCGCCGCGGCGCAGGATGCCGGCCGCGTCGCGCTGATCGTCGACACCGATCCGCAGGCGACCGCGAGCCAATGGGCGGCCTGGCGCGGCGACGCGCCACCCGAGGTGATCGACAGCCCGCCGCCGCGGCTTGCCGCCAAGGTCGCCGCCGCGACCGAGCAGGGCGCCGAGATGATCGTCATCGACACGCCGCCGCATGCCGACAGCGCGGCGCGCGCCGCGGTCGAGGTCGCCGATCTGGTGCTGATCCCGTGCCGGCCGAGCGCGTTCGACCTGTCGGCGATCCAGCCCCCCGCGAAGCTCGTCCAGCTGCTGCGCAACCCCGCCTATGTCGTGTTCACCGCCGGCTCGCCCAATGCGCCGCGCGTCTATCAGGAGGCGGGCGAGCTGGTCGACGGCTTCGGCACGCCGCCCTGTCCGGTGCAGATCCCCGATCGCGCCGCCTATCGCCACGCCAGCGGCGAAGGCCGGACGGTGATGGAATATGAACCCGACGGCAAGGCCGCCGACGACATCCGCCAGCTCTACGCCTGGACCTGTCGCCAGCTCGGCCTGCCCGAGGCGAAGAGCATGAGCCGCAAGCCGAGTTTCGCCAATCTGCGCACCGTCGGCGCGCCGACCCCGCCCGTCGCCCCTCCCGCGCCGGTCGCCGCCCCCGTTCCCGCCGCGGGCGTAGGGCAGGGGCCGGCGAGCCGCCAGGGCCGCAAGCAGATCGCTGGCTTCTTCAGCCCCGAGATGTCGTTCGCGATGCACACGCTCGCCCGCCGCCAGGGCCGCAGTCTGCAGGCGCTGATGGCCGAGGCGTTCAACGACGTGCTGAGGAAGCACGGCGAGAGCCCGATCGGCGACTGAGCGCGCGGGGCGGAGTCTTTCGCGCGGTTCGCCGGCGGAGAGATGTCACCCTCGTTTCGCGCGTATTTCGCTATGGTGGCGAAGCGTTCCCCCCGCCGGCGTCAGACATGGTTTGCGTTAACGCTGACTGCTAACCTAACAGTGTCCAAAACTGGCATCATGCCGTCAGTCTGCTGAATTGATCTTCATCAATCGGTCTTTTACCAACGTCGCGCAATGTCCGTATTTACGGCGACGACGGTGCGCCGTCATCATCGCCAAGTCGATACTGCGACGGGTGCAGAGAACAGACACTACGGTATCATGCCGTCGGGATTGGACGCGATGGTCAGGGAGGGGTTCAAGCCTGAGTTGCAGGGGCTGCGCGCGGTCGCAGTGCTGCTGGTGCTCGTCTTCCATCTCGATCCGGCGTGGCTGAGCGGCGGCTATGTCGGCGTCGATGCCTTTTTCGTGCTGTCGGGTTATTTCATTACCACCGCGCTGGTCGGCGATCTTGAGCGCACCGGCGGGATCGATCTGATCGGCTTCTACGCGCGTCGCTTTCGCCGGCTGCTGCCCGCCGCGGCGCTGGTGCTGGCGGCGATGCTCGTCGGGATCGCCGCATTCCCGCAGGACCAATGGCCGCATATCGCGCGCGAGGTTGCCGCAGCCGCGCTCTACGTCGAGAATCTGTTCCTCGCGCATCATGCGGTCGATTATCTCGCCTTCGACCGGGTCGCGAGCCCGGTGCAGCATTATTGGTCGCTGTCGGTCGAGGAGCAATTCTATCTCGTCTGGCCGGTGATCCTGCTCGGCGCGGCGCAGCTGCGGCGCGCGATCGCGTGGCCGGTGCGCCGCCTCGTCACCGGCACGATTGTGGTGGCGCTGCTCGGCTCGCTCGGCCTTTCGATCACGGCGGGTCATGCGCCCGGCAGCTATTTTCATCCGCAGCTGCGTGTCTGGGAGCTGGCGATGGGGGGGCTTGTCGCCTGTCTACCCGGCTGGTCGAACCGGGTCGCGCGCGGACGCCATGCGGTCGCGGTGCAGGGGGCAGGGCTGGTGCTGCTGACCGGCGCGGCGATCGGCTATTCGGCGACGACGGTGTTCCCCGGTTATGCCGCGCTGGTGCCGACATTCGGTGCGGCGCTGGTCATCCTCGCCGCGCAGGCGGACCGGGGGCGCAACCGGCTGCTCGACAATCCGGCGATGCGCTGGATCGGCGACCGATCCTATGCGATCTATCTATGGCATTGGCCGATCATCGTCGCGGTCCGGTATCGAAGCGACGGGCAGCTCGGGCTGTTCGACATGGTCGGCATCCTGATCGTCGTGCTGCTGCTCGCCGAATTGACCAAGCGGCTGGTCGAGGATCGCTTCCGTCTGCATGGCCGCGGGCGGGCGGGGGTGCGCAGCTTCGTGCCGGTCGCCATCGCCATCGCCGTGCCGCTGCTGCTTGCCGGTGCGCTGCTCGGCTATGTCGCCTGGGATCGCCATCGCTTCGAGCGGGCGCAGCTCGACCCACGCGTCTACCCCGGTGCCGCGGCGCTGACCGGCGCGCCGGTGCCGGCCGCGCCCGTCTTTCCCGCCGCGCATCTTGTGCCGCTCGACATCCCCAGCGTGTATGCCGACGGCTGCAGCCTGCCGTTCGGAGCGAGTGCGATCCGCGCCTGTCCGGCCGGCGTGCTGCGGTCTGCGACGACGATCGCGGTGGTCGGCGACTCCCATGCCGCGCAATGGCTGCCCGCCTTCGATCGGGCCGGGCAGCGGCGCGGCTGGCGGATCGTGCCGCTGACCAAATCCTCCTGCCCGCTGGTCGCAACGCGGATGGTCCATGCCGATGCCGCCTCCTGCGCCGTTTGGGCGCGCAACGTGCTCGCGACGCTTGCCGCGCACCCGCCGGCGGTGATCGTCTATGCGCTCTACCTCGACGGCGAGGTCGGGCAATTGGCCGACGACGATGCGCGGCTGGCGGCGATCCGACCGATGCTCGTGCGGCTTGCCGCACTCGGTTCGCGCGTTATCGTGCTGCGCGATACGCCGCACCTTTCCGTCGATCCGATCGCCGCGCTCGATCGCCCCGCACAGCCGGTGCTGTTGCCGCGTGTCGCCCGGCGCAGTGACATGCTGCGCACCGCAGCTCAGGCGAGCGGTGTGCCGATGCTCGATCTCGACGATTGGATCTGCCCGCGCGGCCAGTGCCGTACGGTGATCGGTAATCTGGTCGTCTGGCGCGACGATCATCATATCACCGCGCATTATGCCGCGACGCTCGCCGCACCGCTCGCCGACCGGCTGGCGCGGCTGCTGCCACATCCCTGTCCCCGTACCGGAGCCGCCGCATGCCCCTGACCACGCGCCCGGCGCGCCGCTACGAAACGCTCGATCTAATGCGCGGCCTCGCCGCCTTTTCGGTGCTGCTGCTGCATTGTTCGCCGCCCGGTTTCTACCTCGCGCCCCACGGCCATCTCGCGGTCGACCTGTTCTTTGCCCTCAGCGGGTTCGTCGTCGCCGCGGCCTATGCGCCCAAGCTCGCCACCGGCATGCGCCTGTCTGCGTTCGCCGCGGTGCGGATGAAGCGATTATACCCGCTGATTTTGCTCGGCGCACTGATCGGGCTCGCGGGCTATATCCGCGCCTATCCGCCGCGCGATCTGGTGATATTGTTCGTCACCGGATTGCTGATGCTGCCGACGCCGCTCGGGAGCGCCGAGGAGGGCCATGCCGCGGTGGCGATCAACCCGCCGAGCTGGAGCCTGTTCTGGGAGCTGCTGGTCAATGCGATCTTCGCGCGCTGGGCGTGGCGCTGGTCGCGGCGCGTGCTGGTCGCGATCCTGCTGGTCAGCGGCGTCGCGCTCGCCGCGCAGGCGCTCTACTACGGCCAGCTGTCGCAGGGCTTCACCTGGGGCAGCTGGTGGGGCGGGGCGGTACGCGTCAGCTTCTCGTTCACGCTCGGCGTCTGGCTCTACCGGATCGAGCGCCCGCGGTGGCGATTGCCGGTGCCGCTGATCGCGCTCGTCACCTTCGGGATTTTCCTGATGCCGGCGCTGGGGGCGTGGAACGGTCTGTTCGACATGCTGTGCGTCGCGCTCGTCTTCCCGCTGCTGCTGATCGTCGGGATCAACAGCCATGCGCCGCGGTGGACCCGCGTCTCGCTGCTGCTCGGCGAGGCGTCTTATCCTGCTTATATCCTGCAGGGCGGCGTCTATCCGCACATCAAGGGGCTGTGGCGGCATCTGCCGGTCGAGGGTGCGGCGATGATCGCGGTGACAGTCGGGATCGCGCTGGTCTTCTTCTTCGGCGCGCTGCTGGTCGCGCGGCCGTACGAGCGACTGGTGCGCGCGCTGCTGCCCGGCGTGCGGCGGGTGGAGATGCCGGCGCAGGCGGTACCGTAGGGGACGGAATTGGCCGGCCGTGCCGATAGGTGAGGTGTCACAATGCCGTCGAGCTCACGCCGGCCTGATGGCGTAGTTCGCCGCTGTGTTTGCAAGCCATTGCCGAGGCTGAGTGAACGGATTTCCTTCTATAATGCTGTGAAGAGAGGGATGGCAGGATATGCCATCTGTCACCGATGTAATACATCGATGGCAGATGGCGCCGCTGCACGGGGCTGTCGTGGATGCTGATTAGCCTGCGATTGAGGGACGAGCTGGTTGAGGAGATCGACCGCGTCGCGCTCGCTCATGGCCAATCCCGCAGTGCGTGGATCGCCCGCGTGCTGACGCAGTCTGCACTTGCCGAAGGCGAGGATGCGCCGCTGGTGCCGGTGAGCCGGCGTGGTCGTCCCGACGAATACGTGCGGGTGACGCTGCGCCTGCACCGGCACGAACTCGAGGCGATCGATGCGGTCGGCGCGCCGCTCCGCCTCAGCCGCAACGAGTGGATCAAGCGCGCCATCCGCTGGCAGCTGTGGGACAGGGCTGGGGTGCTGCGGCTCGCACCGGCAACGGCCACGGAGATCGGCAAGCTGCGCAAGCAGGTGCTCCTCATTGGGCGAAACATCAACCAGGCGGTGCACGCGATGAACGCCGCCAATATGCCGGGCAGTTCACTCGACATCGCGCGGATCGCCGAGCCGTTCATCGACACCTGCGCGGAGCTGAAGTCGCAGCTGTTCGCGCTGCGCCGTGCGCTCAGCCGCTACGTCAGCGGCGAGGTCGCCTACTGGACCCGCGCAGCGGAGGAGCAGGAGACGTGACTTTCCGCCTCTCGCCAGGAACGCTGGACTCGCTGGCGGGCGTGTTCGCGCCGCCCCGTAAACGGCGGTCGCGTGGCGGCGGACGAGGGAAGGGGGGCGCCTGGGACGACGGCGCAATGCTGGCATGTGCCGCCGCGTCGCTGCTGCGCAAGGCCGCGCCGGCGAGCAGCGGTTATCGGCCCAGCGCGCAGGTCAAACAGGCGTTCGGAGGCGGGTCGCATGCGGCGATCAGCGCGCGCGCGCTGCGGACGATGGAGCGCACCGCGCGCGGCGTTCCGGAGGTGATGGTGCGCGTCACCGGCCGCCAGCATGGCGGCGGCCACGTGCTCGCCAACATGTCGTATATCAGCCGCCTCGGCCATGGCGAGGACAAGCAGATCGACCTCCATACCAGCGAGGGCGAGGTGCTCCGCGACGGCCGCGACATGCAGGAGCTGGCGCAGGATTGGCAGGAATGGGAGACCGCCGACGAGGCGCGCCGCAAGGGCGCAACGTCGCTGTCGATGATCCTGTCGATGCCTGCGCACACCGACCCGGACGGCGTGAAAGAGGCGGCACTGGCGTTCGCGCGCGAAGAGTTCGCCAACCGCTCATGGGTTGCGGCGCTGCACGTCGATCGCGATCATCCGCACGTCCATCTGACGGTCGCGCGGCGCGATTTCGACGGCCGCCGCTTCAATCCCGATTCCGACGATCTGCTGCGGTACCGGCAGCGTTTCGCGCAGAAGCTGCGCGACCGCGGCATCGAGGCGAACGCCACGCCGGTGCAGGCGCGCGGCGTCGATGCGAAGCACGAACCGATCGCGGCGCGCAAGGTCCGCGAGCAGGGCGCGGTGCCGCAGATCGACCGTAACCGCGCCGATCGTGCGCGTCGTCTGCACAAAACGGGGCGCCCCGATCCCGCCGAAACCGCGCTGGCGAAGCGGCAGGCGGTGGTGCGCGACACGTTCCAGCGGTCGATCGATGAGCTGCGGACGTCGTCGTCGTTTGTCGATCAGGTGAAGGCGCAAACCTTGCGCAAGTTCATCGCGGCAATGCCGGAGCCGGTGCCGAATGCCCGCGCCCTGCCAGACGATCGTGAGATTGTACCGGCCAGGCGTGGGCGCGAGCAGGTTGTCGTAACCAATGATCCGATCGCTGCGGCACTCGCCCGGACGCAGGCAACGAATGCCCGCATCGCCGCCCGACGCGCCAGTCTGCCACCGCGCGCTATCGATCCCGACAATCCGATCGCCGCGGCGCTTGCCCGGTCGGAGGCCATGACGGCG
This sequence comes from Sphingomonas sp. RIT328, assembly GCF_000632225.1. Taxonomy (GTDB): domain Bacteria; phylum Pseudomonadota; class Alphaproteobacteria; order Sphingomonadales; family Sphingomonadaceae; genus Sphingomonas; species Sphingomonas kyungheensis. The sequence continues at coordinate 32,484 of NZ_JFYV01000010.1, read as the reverse complement.
AAGATAGCGGAACGGCGTGCACAGGAAACCAAAGCTGCCGATCCGGTCATGCTGGCACTGGCACGGCTGGAAGCGGCGAGGGCCGAAATCGAAAAGAGGCACCAAAAGGCCGGCGATGCGGCGGATCCGCTGGCAGCTACGCTGGCCAGAATCAACAAGGCTGCCGAAGCATTGGCGGCGCGGGGGCGGGATGCGGGCGTGGCCGGAACCCCGGGTTGCGATCGGTCGGCGGATCGCACTGCCGCCGAGCGATCGGAGCAGATGCGGGCGCTCGATGAGCCGGAACGCCGGCCCATGCCGGTATATTCGGCTGACAGTGTCGATGAATTCCTGCGTCAGACCCTCGAGCGTGTCCGTGCGCTGGAGCAGGAACGCTGTCGGATGCTGCAGCGCGACCGGTCGCATGACAGAGGCGGGCCTCGTCGGTAACGTTCGATCGGTTGGCAGCGGGCGCTCGGGTTAGCGCGCTTCGATGGGAAGATGCGGTCCCCGAGCAAGGGGACCGCATCCGCCCGATCAGAACCGCAGCCGCACGCCGGTGCTGATGCTCTCCTGATGATCGTCGCGCCCGGTCTGCGACGAGACGGTGCTGAACAGGTCGAGTCGGGTGGTCAGGCGGTAGGCGAGGCCTGCCGCGGCGGTGCCGACCAGATCGGCGCGTGCCGCACCCAGCGCGGTCAGGCCGAGGCCGCCGCCCGCATAGCCGCCGAGCGCCTCGGTCCGGTTGCCCTTGAACTGGTAGCGCAGCCCGAGCGAGACGAACGGCCGCAGCGGCGCCTTCGAGGCATCGCTGCGTGCGAAGGTCAGCCCGGCGTCGGCGAAGCCGGCGACGTGACGGTCGCGCGCGACGCTGAGCGCGAAGACGCTGCCCGTCTCGGTGAGCGCGGCGCGGGTGGTGCGGACCAGCGTCAGCCCGGCACGGGGCCGCAGCGTCCAGTCGGTCGACAGGCCGAGGTCGTAGCTCAGCGACAGGTCGCTGACCCAGCTGTGCAGCCCGTAGCTCGCACTCGCGCTGCCCGCGCCGGGCAGGGCGCGCGTGCTATGTGCCGTGCCGCCATCGTAGAGGATCGCGGCGGTGACGCCGAGCCCGCCGGGGACGGCATAGCGCGCCTCGACACCGGCAACCGCGCCGTTGAGCTTGGTGCGCGCGGCGAGCGCGTCGATCTGCTGGCGGTCGTTGAGATAGCCGGCGAAGGCACCGACGCTCCACGTCGCATCACCGATGCCGATGCCGCCGAGGAAGCCATAGCTCTGACTGCGCGTCGCCGCGGTTCCCGCCGCAGCGTCCGCACCGAGCCGGTGCCAGCCGCCGAGCATCTGCGCGAAGGTGAAGAGGCGGACGTCCTCGCTATCGGTCGCCAGACCCGGCCCGCGCGCGGTCGCGGCGAGCGCGAGCGCATTGTCGACGCCGATCTGGCTCGCCGAGGCATAGGTCTCCGGCGTGAGGCGGGCGAAGGCGGCGGCATCGGACGTGCCGTTGGCGGTGAGCAGCGCCGGGAGCGCGGCGAACAGCGCGCTGTCCGCCGGCTGCGCGACGATCGCGCGGTTGGCGTAGGCGATGCTGCGGCTGATCTGCGCGTTGGTGCCGGCCGGATCGAGGAACTGGCCGAGCAGCTGGAGGCGATCGCCACGCTGGACGACGAAGCCGAACAGGCTGTCGGGCTTGAGGATCGTCGCATAGCTGCCGGTGATGCCGCCGCTGGCGGTGATCAGGTCGTAGCTGGTGCCGGGGCGCAGCGTCCCGCTCGGTGCGAGCTGCAGCGTCGCGCCCGGGGCGATCGTCACCGTACCGTTGACGACGAGCTTGTCGGACACGGTCGGCGTGATCTCGAACAGCGACACCGAGCCCGACTGGAGCGCGACATTGCCGTTGACGGTCATCGTCCCCGGCGACGCGCCGGGGCTGAGGATGCCGGCGACGTTGACATTGCCGTTGACCGTGCCCGCCGAGCCGAAGGTCGCACCGGGCCGGATCAGGAACTGGTCCGCCGACAGCGTCGAGCCCGCCAGCCCGACAAGTCGACCACCCGACATGTCGACAGTGCCGAGCGCGGCATTGCCCGAGACGGTGGCGAAGCCGTCGCTCATCGACAGCGCGGCGACCTGCGCGATGCTGCCGAAGGCGACCGGCGCCGCGGCATTGCCGCCCGAGATCGCGATCGTATTGCGGCCGGCGCCGCCGTCGACCGATCCGGCGAAGCGGCCGGCGATGGTCAGGCGATTGTCGTCGTCGCCGAAGCGGAGCTGGCCGGTGGTCAGCGCCGCATTGGCGAGCACGGCAAGGTTGCCGGTGCCGCCGACCCGGTCGAACGCATAGGTGCCGGCGAGCGACAGCGTGCCGCTGCCTTCGGTGGTCAGTGTCGCGAAGCCGGTCAGCGCGTCGGTCAGCGTCCGGTCGCCGGCAAGGGCGACGGTCGCACTGCCCTGACCACCACCGGCAACGCTGCCGACCAGGGTGCCACCCGCGGCGAGGCGGAAGCGGGTGTTGCCGGTGCCGAGATCGATGACTCCGGCGAGCGTGCCGCCGTCGGCGACGGTGAGCTGCGTATCGGCGGTGGTGAAGGCGAGGGGGGCTGCGGCGCTGCCGAGCGTCCCCGCGACGGTCAGCGCGCTACCGGTCAGCGCGACGCGCTCGAACCCGGTCGCGCTGCCGACCAATGTCACCGGCGCGGCCGTGGTGAAGGCGAGCGTGTCGGTGCCGCTGCCGCCGTCGTAACGGCCCATCGCGACCGACGTACCGAGCGCGAGCGTGTCGTCGCCGCCACCCAGCGCGACGCGGGCGATGTCGCCGTCGACGCGCAGGGTTTCAGCGGCATCCGATCCGGTGACGCCGGTGATGCGATAGCCGGCGAGCGTCAGGTCGGCGCTGGCGCCGTTCAGCGCGAGGCTGGTGAAATCCTGGTCGAGCGTCAGGCGCAGCGTGCCGGTACCGCCGACCGCGAGCCGTTCGAAGCCGGTGCGCGCGCCGATGCCGCTGCGGTCGCCGGCGAGGACGACCGAGTAGAGATCGTCGCCGGCACCACCGTCGACGATACCGGTGACACGGCTGTTCGGCCCTTCGACGAAGGTGTCGTTGCCCGCGCCGAGCGCGACCGCGCCGAGGATGGTGCCGTTGTTGATCACCGTCTCGTCGCCGCTGCTGCCGGTCAGCGCGACCGGGCCGCTGGTCGCCAGCGTATCGCCCGCGGCGACGGTGATGGTGCCGCCAGCCAGGCCGATCGTGTCGAAGCCGAAGCTGCCGAGATAGTTGACGTTGCCCTGGCCGGTCTGGCTGAGGCCCTCGAACCGGACGAACTGCGCGGCGTTGATCGTGCCGCCGCCGGTCGCATCGACGATCAGCATGTCGGTGCCGTCACCGCCGTCGACCGTGCCGGTCAGCGTGGCATTGGCCTGCTGGAGGAAGATGTCGTCGCCGGCGCCGAGGAACACGTCGCCGGTGAGCGTGCCGCGATTCTCGATCCGGTCGTTGCCGCCGCCGAGCGCGATCGAGCCGATGATCGTGCCGGTGTTGACGATGCGGTTGTCGGCGTCGCCGACGGTCTGGATCGCGCCGGCGAGCCGGTCGCTGCCGAGGTAGTAGGACAGGTAATCGTTGCGGGCGAGCGCGGTGCCGTTGCTGCCGCGGATCGTGCCGGCGTTGGTAAGGTCGAGGCCGCCTTCGCTGAAGATGGCGGTGGAAAGCGTGCCGGTCGCCTCGATCGTGCCCGCCGCGGTGTTGGTGATCTGCGTCCGGTTGGTCAGCGTCGTATAGCTGTGCACGGCGAGCGCCGGCGCGCTGCCGTAGACCGGCGCGGCCCCGGCATAGGGATCGGCGGGCAGCGGGGTGCCGCCGCCATTGGCGCGGATCGTACCGCTGTTGGTCAGCGTGACCGCGGTGCGTGGCGCCGCAGCCGTGTTGTAATCCTCCACATAGAGCGCAACGGCGGTGCCGCCATCCGCGGTCGCCGCGATCGTGCCGCTGTTGTCGAGCGATACCGTCGCACCGGCGCTGCCGCCGTAGGAGGAAAGGAACACGGCATTATGGGGGGCAGTGATCGTGCCACTATTGGTCATCGCCAGCGTCGAAGGGGCCGGCGTGTCCGCCGGAGAGGACGTGTAGGGCGTATAATGATCAGCGGTGACCCCGCCGGTGATCGTGCCGCTGTTGGCGATCTTTGCCGACCCGGAGGCCGATAGAGAGAGCGCCGCGGTGCCACCAATGTTGATCAGCGTGCCCGTGTTGGTCACCGCCAGAACATCGTACAGCCTTAGCGCCGGACCGGCCAGTGTGGCGCTGCCGAGCGTGCCGCTGTTGGTGAAGGCGGCGAGCGGTGCCTGCGGGGCAGTGTAATAGGAGCTGCTCGTACCGCTCGACACGCCGCCGAGGATTGTCGCGGTGTTGATGATCGATCCGTCGCCCGAGACGAGCACGGCGGTGGTGACCGGATCGGCGGCAGTGATCGTCACCGTGGTGTCCGTGCCGATCGCGCGCACGCCTTCCCGTTCAAAATTGATCAGCGACGCCGGCATCGTGCCGAGCGCGATGCTGCCGCTGGCTGTGCGCGCGTGGACGAAGGTGTCGATACCGCCGCCGCCGTCAACTGTCCCGCTGACTCCGATGACGTCGTCGATCGCGACCAGCTGATCGTCGCCGCTGCCAAAGCGCAGGTCGCCGGTCAGCGTGCCGCCTTCGGCGATATAGGTGGCGGGGAGAGAGCTGACGCCGCCATAGCTCGAATAGCCGAGGTCGACTGAGCCAGTGATCGTCCCGGCGTTACGGATCGTGCCGCCTGCCATGCGGATCGCCGTGCCTGCCCCGCCGGCGATCGTGCCGCCGGCAAGATTGCTGACGGTGACGCCGTAGGAATAGCCCGAGAAGGAAAGGCCGATCGCCGCGCCGCTCGAGCTGGCGATCCGGCCGGTATTGGTGATGGTGCCGCCATTATAGCCGGCCAGCATCACCGCGGTGCCCGCGACATCGATCGAGCCGCTGTTGGTGAGATCGGTAACGTCGCTGATCCCGATCGCGGTGCCGCCACCGGCCGCCCGGATGATCGCGCCGCTATTGGTGATGCTCAGCGCGCCAGAGATGCCGATGGCATTATCGAGTGTAATCGTGCCGCTGTTGACGACGCTCTTGCCGCCGGAAATCGCGGCGATGATGCTGTAGTTCGGCGTGGCGCGATCACGGACGATGATCGTGCCAGCATTGGTGAAGGTATCATCATTGGTCAGCGCTATCGCCGTATAGGGATAGCTGTAGGAGCTGGCAGCGGGCCGGTCGAGCGTCAGCGCGCCGCGACTGGTGATGACGAGCCCGCGGGCCGCCGGCTGCGTCTCGCCTGGCGCGACCAGCAGCGACGTGACCTGGATCGCCGGCTGGCTGGTGCTGGCGATTGTGGCGTTGAGATCGACGACGCCTTCGCCGGCAAGCGTCAGTGGCGCGATCGAACCGGAGACCTGTGTCGCGCCGCCGGTCAGCGTCAGCGTCGCACCGTCATAGAGATCGTAGCCGATGCCGGCGAAGCCGGGCAGCGTGGTGAGACTGGTCGCGGTATCGCTGCGAACGCGGTAGCGCAGCGTCGAATTGGTTGCCGTGACCGTGCCAGTGATGCCGGCAATCCGCCCGCCGCCGCTGCCAGCGAATTCCGTAACCAGTACGTCATTGGTGCCGAGCGTCAAATTGCCGTTCACCACGCCGCCCGCCAGCGCGAAGAAGCGGTTGGCGCTGTAGCTGCTGCTATAGATGCCGCCGACCAGCCGCACGTCGCCGTTGATCGTGCCGGCATTGGCGATCGTCGCCTGCCACAGTCCGGTTTCTACACCGGCAACACCACCGTTGATCGTGCCGCCGGTGCGATTGTCGAGGGTGCCCGAATAACCGACCAGGACGCCGGTGCCGGGAGAGGTGATCGTCCCGGTGTTGACCAGCCGCGTGTTAATGAGGGCACCGGCGATCTTGCCCTCAATGAGGCCTCTGTTGGTCAAGGCATCACTGGCATATCCTGATAGGAGCAGGCCCGTGCCAGCGGTCGAACGGATCGTCCCGGCGTTGGTGAAGTTGGTGGAGTCGACCGACACGCCGGTATCGGTGGCGGTGATCGTTCCGGTCGCGGTGTTGACGAAGCTACCCGAGCTTTGTGCCGACACGCCGTTGGCCGCTGCGGTGATCGTACCGCTATTCTCGAACCGCGTCGCGTAGGGGCGAAGATCAATCGCATAATCGGTCGCGGTGCCGCCGGTGGCGGTGATCGCCCCGGCGTTGACGAAGCTCGGGCGGTTGTCAGGATCATAGTCGCCGACCCGCACCACCTTGCCGGCGCCGCTCAGGGTCGTCCGGTTGACCACTGTGCCCTTGCCGGTGATCTCCAGCAAACCGGGCGCGGCAAAGCCGTCGGCGAGCGTGGTGGTGATTTCGGTCTCGGGTGCGAGGCTGAGCTGTTCGAAATTGGTCGGCAGCGCAATCACGCGCGCCAGCGTGGTATCGCCGGCAAAGCGGACCTGCACCGTATCGGTGCCGCCGCCGCCGTCGATCACGCCGGTGATGCCGGTCACCAGCCCATTGTTCCAACCGGCGATAAGCGTGTCGCTGCTGGCTCCGAAGGTGACGGAGCCGTTGATCGTACCCGCGCGGGAATCGATCGTGCTGGGGGCGGGAACGAACGCTTGAACCGCAGTGACGATATTGCCGTTGATCGTGCCGGCATTGGTTAGCGTCAGATAGTTATCGGCGCTGATCGCGGTCGCACCGGCGGTGATCCGTCCGGTTGCGGCGTTGGTGATCGAGAGGCTGGTACCGGCGATCGCCGCGCCGCTACCGGTGTTGGCGATCGTGCCGCTATTGGCCAATGTCGCGTTCGACGGTAGATTGGCGAGCGTCGCGGCGCTGCTTGCCGCGGTGATCGTGCCGCTGTTGGCGAGCGTGCGATAAGTGGCATAGCCATAGCCCCAGTCGATCGCACTGCGGGTGCCGCCATCAATGGTGCCGGCATTGTCGAGCGTACTGACCGCGCCACTGATCGCGCCGATCGTCCCCGTCGCGCGATTGGTGATCGCGAAGCTGCCATAGCCGGGGGTGGTGGCGAGCAGCGCAATGCCGCTGGTGCCGGTCAGCGTGCCGCTGTTGTCGATCGTCGCGACCGGGCTGCCATAGCCATAGCCTGTGCTGGTGCTGCGACCAATGACGACCGCATTGCTGCCGGTGACGCTGCCCCCTTGCGCGACGGTGAGGTCGAGCCGGGCGTCATAATAGCCATAGCCAGTCGCCGCCGGTTGCCACAGCAGGCTGACCCCCGGCTGCGTGCCGCCGTCGACCGTGCCGGCGACCGCAACGCTGACGGCGCTGCCGTAACTGGTCGACGGCAGCGCCACCGCGATCCCCGGCCGGCTGCCGCCTTGCACCGTCGCGCCAGCGGGAACGTTGACCGTCGTGCCGTAGGTGGTGACGACGAGCCCGTCGCTGTCGGTGCCGGTGCAGTTGGTGGCGGTGTTCGTCTGGGTGGGATCGGGTGCGCATTGCGCGAACGCGGGCGCGGCCGCGACCATTGCCAGCGCCATGCCACTCGTCTGCAGCGCGCGCACCCGTACCCGCCGCGTCGACGTCATCGTCCCGATCATATTAGAACCCCCCGGTATATGGCGAACGTGGTAAGATGCCGCCGGGGTCCTGTCTAGATGGGTAAAGGTCTATGACGGGTTAAGATGTCTTTTACCGGGATCAGTTGCGATCCACCGCCTTCAGGATCGCCCGCCCATAGGCGGTCTTCTTGAACATCTCGCCCCGCACCCGCGCCTCATCTGCGGAAATAAAGCCCTGCTCGTAGGCGATTTCTTCGAGGCAGGCGATCTGAATGCCCTGACGGTGCTGCAGCGTGCGCACGAACTCCGACGCCTCGAGCAGGCTGTCGTGGGTGCCGGTGTCGAGCCAGGCATAGCCGCGGCCCATCTGCTCGACGTAGAGGTCGCCCGCCTCCATGTAGAGCCGGTTGAGATCAGTGATCTCGAGCTCACCACGGGCCGAAGGCTTGAGGTTGCGAGCCAATTCGACCACGCGATTGTCGTAGAAATAGAGGCCGGTCACCGCATGGTTGGACTTGGGCTGCGCGGGCTTTTCTTCGAGGCTGATGGCCTTGCCGCCTTCGCCGAACTCGACCACGCCATAGCGCTCGGGATCCTCGACACGATAACTGAACACCGTGGCGCCCGTGGGTCTCGCGACGGCGTTGGCGAGCAGTTCGGTGAGATGCGCACCGAAGAAGATATTGTCGCCGAGCACCAGCGCGACATTGTCATCACCGATGAAGTCGGCGCCGATCGTGAACGCCTGCGCGAGGCCGTCGGGACTCGGCTGTTCGGCATAGTCGATGCGCAGCCCGAACGGCGAGCCGTCCCCGAACAGCCGGCGGTAATTGTCGAGATATTCGGGGCTCGAGATGATCAGCACGTCGCGGATGCCGGCGAGCATCAGCACCGACAGCGGATAATAGATCATCGGCTTGTCGTAGACCGGCAGCAACTGCTTGTTGACCGCCAGCGTCGCCGGATGGAGCCGGGTGCCCGAACCCCCGGCGAGAATGATGCCCTTCATTGCGGTACTCCGATCAGTTCGTCGAGAATGTCCGCCAGGGCCGCGTCCCACGGCCGCGGGTCGATGCCGTAAGCGGTGCGGATGGCGTCGTGGCTGAGCAGGGAATTGGCCGGGCGTCGCGCCGGCGTGGGATAGTCGCTGGTCGCGATCCCCTCGACCGCAGCGGTCGGGCCGCCGCGTGCGGCGCTCTGCCGGAAGATCTCGCACGCGAAACCGGCCCAGTCGGTCGCGCCGGCGTTGCTGAAGTGGAAGGTGCCGGTCGGCGCGTGCGGATCGTCGGCGAGCCGCATCGCGATGGTCGCGAGCGCGCCTGCGAGATCGGCCGCGCTGGTCGGGCTGCCCTGCTGGTCGGCGACGACGCGCAACTGGTCGCGGTCGGCCGCGAGGCGCAGCATCGTCCTGACGAAATTGGCGCCGCCCGCCGACACGACCCAGGCGGTGCGGACGATCGCGGCACGCCCGCCGGCGGTGCGCACCGCCAGCTCGCCGCCCAGTTTCGACGCGCCATAGACGCTGAGCGGACCGACCGGATCGTCGACCTGCCACGCGCCCTGCCGGTCGCCGGCGAAGACATAATCGGTCGAGACCTGGACGAGCGGGATCGCCGCCGCGGCGCAGGCGGCGGCAAGCGCGGCGGGGGCGAGCGCGTTGACCGTCCAGGCGGTGACGACGTCGCTCTCCGCCTTGTCGACCGCGGTATAGGCCGCGGCGTTGATCACCGCCGCCCATGGCCGGCCGTCATGCCCCGCGGCGATGGCCGCGGTGAGTGCGGCAGGATCGCCGAGATCGAACGCATCGCGGCCGAGCGCGACCGCGTGCCAGCCGTCCGGCCAGGCATAACGCGCGAGCTCGCGGCCGAGCTGGCCGTTGCCGCCGGTGACGAGGACGGCGCGGGTCATCGCCGCGCCGCCATGTCGACAGGTCGAAGGTTCGACATATCAGGCCGCGATGCCGCGGCGTTCGGAGGCCTTTGCCGCGACGAGCGGCCGCCACCATGACTCGTTATCGAGATACCAGCGGATCGTCTTCTCGATACCGGTCTCGAACGTCTCCTGCGGGCGCCAGCCGAGCTCGTCGTTGATCCGGCTGGCGTCGATCGCATAGCGTTTGTCGTGGCCGGGCCGGTCGGCGACCGAGGTGATCTGTTCGGCATAGGAGCGGCCGTCGTCGCGCGGGCGCAGCCGGTCGAGGATCGCGCAGAGCGTGTGCACCACCTCGATGTTCTGCTTCTCGTTATGCCCGCCGACATTGTAGGTGCGGCCGACCGCGCCGCGCTCGAACACCGCCTGCAGCGCGCGGACGTGATCCTCGACATAGAGCCAGTCGCGCACCTGGTCGCCCTTGCCGTAGACCGGCAGCGGCTCGCCGGCGAGCGCCTTGGCGATCATCAGCGGGATCAGCTTCTCGGGGAAGTGGTAGGGGCCGTAATTGTTCGAGCAATTGGTGATCAGCACCGGCAGGCCATAGGTATGGCCCCAGGCCTGGACGAGATGGTCCGACCCCGCCTTCGACGCCGAATAGGGCGAGCGCGGATCATAGGGCGTCTCTTCGGTGAACAGGCCGGTGTCGCCGAGGCTGCCATAGACCTCGTCGGTCGAAATATGGTGGAAGCGGAACGCCGCACGCGCCGCCTCGTCGAGCGTCTGCCAATAGGAACGCGTCTCGGCGAGCATCGTATAGGTGCCCACGACATTGGTCTGCACGAACGCGCCGGGGCCGTCAATCGAGCGGTCGACATGGCTTTCCGCGGCGAGATGCGTGACGATCTCGGGCCTGAACTCGGCGATCGCGGCGCGGACCGCCGCGGCATCGCAGATGTCGCTCTGGACGAAGCGGTAGCGGTTGCTGTTCGCGACGCGCTCGACGGTCGACAGCGTGCCGGCATAGGTCAGCTTGTCGAAGTTGAGCACCTCGTGGGCGGTGTTCTCGATCAGGTGGCGGACGAGCGCCGAGCCGATGAAGCCGGCCCCGCCGGTGACGAAGATGCGCATGTCTGGGTCCTTCAGGCGAGGGGGGCGAGCGGCCGGCCGTCATAGGGGAAGGGGCTGTCGAAATCGGCGAGAGCCGGCTGGGCCTTGTCCTTGTCGCTGAGCTCGGGGGTGACGCCGGCGGGGAGCGGCCAGTCGATGCCGACGCTGTCCCAGCGAATGCCGCCGTCGGCCTCCGGCGCATAGGTGTCCGAACATTTGTAGGTCACCTCGCAATCGGGCTCGAGCGTGACGAAGCCGTGCGCGAAGCCGATCGGGATGAAGAGCTGGTCGCCGTTCTCGGCGCTGAGTTCGGCGCCGACCCACTGGCCGTAGGTGGGCGAGCCACGCCGCACGTCGACCGCGACGTCGAAGATCCGGCCGCGGATGCAGCGGACGAGCTTGTCCTGCCCGCGCGGCGGGGTCTGGAAGTGGAGGCCGCGCAGGGTATGGGCGGGGGCGGAGAGGGAGTGGTTGTCCTGCACGAAGGTGCAGGTGATGCCGAGCGCGGCGAAGGTCGAGAGATTGTAGGTTTCGGTGAACCAGCCCCGGGCGTCGCCATGGCGCTTCGGCGCGATCAATTGCACGGGATAAGAAGCTTTGGTCATGGCAGGGTCACTATCGGCGGCCTCTGCAATAGGCAATGAACCTCTTGAACCGGCAATTTCCTTATGACCGCAACCCAACATAGAGGCCTCGGCACCATAAACCCGCCTGCTTCTTCACCTGCGGTCATGCGCGACGACATTGGTCGGCCTCAGGTTGCCGCTGGATGAAAAAAACTGAGATCACGCCAGACTAACTGTCTCGCGGGCCTTTGGAAACAGGAGGCAGCCTTCGCGAATGGCAGTTCAGAAATCTGACAGCAGGTCAGGCAGGTGCCAGTCAATGCCACCCGCTGTGGATAGCAGCGTTGCAGGAGTATCCTTGCGGTTGGCACTAGACGACCACTAGGTCCTGCTGTAGGAACAGCAGCAGCAACGAGACTTCAGCTTGATCGTGCCATCTCTACCCACCGCTCCCCGCATCACGGCCCGTATAGCTGCGATTGCCACGCATGTTCCCGATCGAGTGCTCTCCAATGAGCAGCTAGCGGCAATTTTCCCCGATTGGTCAGCCGACAAGATTTTGGAGAAAACTGGGATTCGAGAGCGGCGAATCGCCGCACCGGGTGAGACCGCGCTCGATCTAGCAACGGCTGCGGCGACCACCCTGTTTATGCGCGAACCAGAAGCGCGGGAAGAAATAGATTTTCTCATCCTGTGCACCCAGGCTCCCGATCACGTCCTGCCAACCACTGCTTGCCTCTTGCAAGACCGATTAGGGCTTTCAACTAAGGTTGGAGCGTTGGACATCAATCTTGGCTGTTCGGGATTTGTCTACGGCCTATCACTGGCGGCCGGATTGATCGGGAGCGGGGTCGCTCGGACAGTATTGCTGGTGACGGCCGACACCTACTCAAAGTATATCCATCCTCTCGACAAGAGTGTGCGTACGCTGTTCGGCGATGGTGCTGCAGCCACGTTGATTCGAGGGGGGCAAGAGGCCGATAGCACGCTTGGCCCCTTCGTTTTTGGCACCGATGGTAGCGGTGCCGATCGCCTAATCGTTCCTGCCGGCGCGTTCCGCCGACCGAGTTCCCCCGAAACAGCCATCGAAATCGAGGATCGCTCCGGCAACGTGCGTAGCGAAGACCATCTGTTCATGGATGGGGCGGCTGTCCTAAACTTTACCTTGCGTGAGGTGCCCCGCACCTTTCGACGCCTGCTTGCCCTTTCTGAATTAACGGTCACCGACTTAGATGCGGTGGTTTTGCATCAAGCGAATAAGTTCATGATCGACACGTTGCAGAAGAAGCTGGGCCTTCCCGACGCGCTCGTGCCGCGCCGTTACGAGCTGATTGGCAATACCGTTTCCTCCACGATCCCGTTCGTGCTGGAACAGGAATGGGCTGCCGGGCGGCTCCGCCCAGGCTCAAAGGCGGCGCTGATAGGTTTTGGCGTTGGCTTATCCTGGGCCGGGGCGTTAGTGGGCTTCTGAAACGATAAAGACGGAAACGAGTACGATGTCGCAATTTTACGAAGGAATGGCCGAAATCTTGGATGTCGATGTAACTGATATCGACCCTGGATATGAACTCGGCGAGGCATGGGACTCGTTGGCGATCGTGTCCACTATAGCACTGATTGATGAAGTGTATGATCGATCGGTCAGCCCCGATGCCTTGGGGCAATGCACCACCGTCGGCGAGGTCGAGGCACTCGCGACTGCGGCAGCGTGAGATGACACCCGGGCGTTCCGTTTCTCTCTCTGGCAGCCGGATCGCTGGGGTCGTGTCCTGTGTGCCAGCTCAGCAGGTCGACAACAGGTCGTTTATGACGCGCTTTGGGGACAAGGCAGCCGAAATCGAGAAGATGACCGGCGTGCGCCAACGTCATTGGGTCGATGACGACATGACGACCGCTGATTTGTGCCAGCGTGCGGCGGAACGCCTGCTCGACCAGCTCGGCTGGGAGCGCGACAGTGTGGATGCGATCTTCCTGGTTACACAAACACCGGATTTCCGGTTACCCGCAACCGCGTGCGCGCTACAGGGACGGCTGGGTCTGGGGCAGCACGCACTGGCCTTTGACGTGAACTTAGGCTGCTCGGGTTATCCTTATGGCCTTTGGCTTGCGATGACGACGATCGCCTCGGGTACAGCCCGACGTGTACTGCTCCTGGCCGGCGACACGATCAGCCGGACCGTCGATCCCGAGGACCGCAGTACCGTAATGCTGTTCGGTGATGCTGGCACCGCGACCGCTGTTGAGGCGGACGCCGAGGGCGCGGCGAATTTCATCCTAGGTACCGACGGCACCGGCGAACGTCGTCTCATTATCGCCGGAGGTGCCTATCGCCGGAGTAAGGATAGTGCCGAAGGAATAGGGACGAACGCCGACGCCCTGTACATGGACGGTGGCGCTATCTTCAACTTCACGCTGGCGACGGTACCAAAACTGGTGTCGGCCACTGTGGAGCGCGCCGGGGGGGCAGAGGTCTTTGATGCCTTCCTCTTCCACCAAGCCAACGCCTTCATGTTGCGCCATCTCGCTAAGAAGTCAAAGCTGCCCAGCGACCGGGTGCCGATCAACATTGACCGCTTCGGCAACACCAGCAGCGCAACAATCCCGCTCCTGATGACGACCGACATTGCCGAGCGCCTAACGAGTACGAAAACGCGATTGGGCATGTTCGGTTTTGGTGTAGGGTTTTCCTGGGGATCGGTTGACATCATGGTCAACCCGCTCGCCTGTGCCGAGACAATCTACTTTGCGGGATTACATGAATAGCTTTGACGACGCTTCGGTGCGGCTGTGGAACGAAAACTGGCATCTGCTGGCGCATCGTTCTGAACTGGCTGAGGCACGCGATTTCGTCCGCTTCGATATTTTGGGTCGCGAAGTGGTGCTGTATCATGACGGTGCTTCCGTTATCGCCTTTGACAACCGTTGTCCTCATCGCGGGGCACGCATCTTTGACGGAGATGCCGGGCGGGAGCGCTTTCTCTGCCGCTATCACGGCTGGTCCTATGCCAAAGGGCGTGTATTTGTTGCCGACAAGGCCTCGCTGACGCATTGCTCTCTTGATCAAATATCTCTCAAGACTCTCCAGATCGCCTGGGTTGGCGACTATGCATTCGTATCGCCTGCGCCGGCGCGGTCGCTCGAAGAGCAGATGAGTGGACTTGTCCCAATGCTGGAGACGATGTCCTACGGTATTACTGCACGATGGGATTTTAACCGCTATCTGTACGAATCGGATTGGCGGATTGCGCTGGAAAACGCGCTGGAACCCTATCATGTATCGGCCATTCATCCCGAGACGTTGGCGACGTTGAAGCTAACGCCGGGTGAGAACCAGTACTTTGGATACAACTCGATCTGGTCATCGCCGCTGGGAGATGAACGGATGGTACGACGGATGCGCTCGTTGTCGCGGCTGTTTGATCTGCCACACCAGTTTGAGGGCTATGAGAGCCTTTATCTTTTTCCCTTCACGATGATATCATCGACGTTCGGCTTTTCGCAGTCGATCCAGCATTTCCTGCCATCCTCCATCGCAGAGCGGACGCACTTTACCAGCCGGCTCTTCGCAGGTCGGTTGCGTGCGTCAACCAAGCCCGAGCTGGTGGCACCATTCATTTCGTCCTCTGCCGCGATGAACCGCGCAGTGTTCGAAGAGGATCACTCCATCTGTCAACGCGTGCCGGCGGATACTTGGTCGATGGATCCGCCGCGCTTTTGGTCTGCTTCGGAAGAAAAGCTCATCCATTTCCGGCGCAGCTATCGCGAGGCGGTGTCGACCGCCTGATCCGGGCAACCTATCTTGATCCCGCCATTCGGGCGATGGTCAGCGCGACTGTGTCTTGACTTTCACCCGATCCTGTGCCGCTTTAAAGGACTTTATTTCGGTCACATCCGGATCGAAGGTGCGATCCAACCGATTGTTTAGTCGCGATGCGATCCTAGTGTCGAGGCGACCCTGGAGCCGTGATCCCGGTAGTTCAACTGACGACTTGATGCCCCCGGTTTGTCGTACACCGACTGTGCCAGCAGATGGCACACGCGTTTGTGAATGGGCGGCGCTTCCAAGAGACCACAAAGGTATAGCGGCGATTATTACGTAGGAAGGCCAGTTTTTAATAAGCTTCATAATCGAGACTCCTCTACGATCATGTTTTGATCGGCACAAGCGCAACGCGGTCGATCTGGCCCGATATTGCGGATACGGTGTCAGAGGGGCGCGCTACCAGCGACAACACCTGGGCACGACATCCTTCCGGTACCACAAATTCTCCTGAAAATATTCCGCCCAGCACCGAGGAATTCGGAACGTCGATACGTCCCAATTCACGACCATCTTCACGACAGGTCAGGATCCACTGAGGCGCTGCACTGTTCGGCTGGTCAATCTCCCGACTGTGACCGTTAAGTTGATAACGTCCCGGTGGCAGGATCTGTAGTTGCTCGAGCAGACGCCCGCCCACTGCAGCGGGAACAGTGAAGTCAAACAGACCGCCTGCACGATTGGCCTGGAGAGTCGCGTTAACGTCGTCACCACGTCCGACGACCCATTTGAACGGGACTGCTTCTTCCGTACTTGTGAAATGGGGATCACGTGACCTGCGGCGATCTGCATGTGGATGCGTTGCCGCGAAATAAGTCCAAGCTTGATCATACAATCGACGTTGGATCAAATGATCGATCACCAGCGCCCAAGCGGAATCCGTGACGGGAACAGCAGCGCGTTTGGCCGCAAGGAGAAGTTCGGCGCTCGCGATCTCATCAGGCGCGCTGGTAGCGACATAATCGATGAAACTGCTCCCCCAAGCGGGACGTGTTGAGAGCAGACGCACCAAAGGCAATCGAATGGTGTTATCCGTGATCGCCGCCGCGAGGATCGGAAATAGGAGGTCTGGTGCACGGTCTGACGTGCGCAACGCGATGTCATAGTGTCGCAGCGTAGCGGTGATATCACCGCGCGCCACGGAATCCTCTATAGCCCAAACCTGGGTCCGGAGATCACGCCGCGACAGCGTCTCCGCGTATCGAAAAAGTCGACGTGCTGATGCGACATCGCCACTGATATACTCATTAAGTCCCAAAGTAATGGCGGCGAGGCTTGCCGTTGGATCCTGCTGCAGAGCGAGTTGGGCTAGCCGGGTTGCGCGCGCCCTATCCTGAACATCGGTATTCGCCCCCGACAGGCTTTGTGCCAGTAGCGCTGTGATTCGCCCGTCGCCGGGTGCCAAGACATGGGCATGCTCGATCTGCCCCTTCAGAATCACCGATGCCGTAGTATGGGCGACGCTGGCATAACCGAGCGCTGCGCATGCCAAAAGCAAGACGCCACGGACAGTCCATTCGGCACCGGAACGCCTTTCACGCGGTCGGCGCCGCTTGCTCACGCGCGCTTCGTCCCGTTGTTTTTGCCGGACGTGCGACCATACCCGTAACCATATTCGTAACCGTAGCCGATATAGGCTTTTTTCGCTTCGAACTTCGTCAGCACCACACCCACTACGTGTGCGTGCGCGCCAGCTAGCCGAGAAAGAGCGGTTTTTACCATGCTGGACCGAATGCCGTGTGACTCCACGGCATAGATGACGCCCTCTACGTAGCTGGCAATCAGTGGCGCATCGGCCAGACCCATGACAGGCGGAGAGTCAATGACAACATGGTCATAAGTCTCCAATAACCGCTCGATTAGAATCGACAGTCGTGTTCCGGTCAGTAATTCGGCTGCATTTGGCGGAATTGGTCCCGACGACATCGCAGTAAAGCCGAGTTCGTCCATGTGGAAGACCAGCGGTGTGATGTCGTCCTGCCCCGACAAGAAGTTGCTCAACCCAGCGTCGTGACCGACCCCGCCCAGATGATGGATCGATGGTGACCGCATATCGCCGTCCACCAGGATGACCTTACGGTGAGAGCGGGCCAGTGTCGTGGCAAGCGCGAGCGCGGTGGTGGACTTGCCTTCAGCCGGTCGGGTGGATGTGACAGCGAACGATCGGGGCACACCATGTGCCGTAGTGAACGCAAGATTGGTCTGTACCGCCAGATAGGCGTCGACCATGTCCGACTTGCGATCAATCAGCGCCTCCTTCGGTGTGCCGCTGTCGAGCTTCGGCACCGAGCCCAACAAGGGCAGGCCCAACCGGCGACCTACTTCTTCTGGATCGGCGATCGCCTCGTCAATCTGCTCAAGCGCAAGCGCCAAGCCGGCCCCAATGATCAAGCCGGCCAATATGGCCAGCGCCAGATTAAGAATCAGTCTCGGGCTCGACGGCTTCTGTGGAACGTCGGCCAAATCTACGATCGAGATGTTGTTCACCCCGACTCCGCCGGCGACGCCGATCTCCTTATAACGCTGAAGGATACCGTCGTAGAGGGCGCGGTTGGTATCCACTTCCTGTTGATAAATATTGTATTGGATGCTGCGTCGACGAAGGTCGAGGTAATTGGCCTTCAGTTGCTCTACCCGCTGCTGCAATCCGCGCTCACGCTCCTGCGCCTGCTTATAATCGGCCAGCAGCGAGCCCGAAACCCTGCCCTCTTCGTTGCCAATCGCGCGATCAAGCTGTTCTAGCTGCGCCTTGATCGCGACTGCTGTGGGGTAACCCGGCTCGAACTGTGTCATGAGCCGCTGATAGTCGGCCGAAAGCTCTGCGCGACGTTGACGCAGCGTATTGATCGCTTGGTTACGCAATGCCTCGGGCGAGGCACCGCGATTGCCGGCCTGTTCGTAGCGGGCCTGCGCCTGAATTCGGTCGGCAGTTGCCTGCGCCAGGGCCGAATTGATTGCTGCCAGATCGTCGGCGACGATCGAGCGCTCGCCCGCTGCCCCGCCAGGACCTGGCTGAGAAGGCAAATTAATAATACGCTCGGACGAGGCGTAACCAACGAGTTGACGCTGTGACGCGTCCAGACGTTCCTTTAATTGTCCGAGTTGCCGTTGCAGCAGGTTGCGCCCGTAAGAGGTCGCCTGAACCTTGCGTTCAAGGTTGGTCTGGATGAAATTTTCCGCCCACGCATTGGCAATTTTTGCGGAGAGCGCCGCCTCGGGACTGGTAAATCGGACTTCCACCAAGCGGGAAAGCCGGGTCGGTTCGATCCCCAAATTCTTGAGAAGGATTTCACCAGCGCGTCGTTGACGATCGCTGCGTCCCGACGCGGGATAGCGACCGTTAACAAGTTCGAAAGCAGGCAGCGAACTGGAATCCCGGAACAACCGGAAGAACTTGGGATCGTCTACCAAGCGCAGTTGACTGGCCACCCGCTCAGCGAGGGATCGCGATCGGAGAAGGCCGTATTGGGTTTGGTAGAATTCCTGATCAGCCGCTGTGGCCTCGCGCTGAACGCTCTGGATACCGGTGATCACATCCGATTCACGGGATATCTCAATCGTCGACTGCGCCGTGAACTTAGGCGTCATCAACAACGTGACGATGATACCCGCCAGGATGCACGTGGTCACCGCGCCACCGATAACGTACCGCCAGCGCATAGCGATGCGAAGGTAGTGCCGGAGGACAGGTGTACGATCGGAGGGCATCGTTGAGGCGACGCCACCACCGCTGCCGGAGAGGGGAATGACCATATTCATTGTGGGGCTCGACTATTGCAAGATAGCGATAAGGGGCCCCGCCAGCAGCGGAGACAGGGAGACAAAGTCACGGAACAGGCGCCGTTGCGGAGAATCTCCAACAATGATGACGTCGTTGGCGTAGATCAACGGATCATCATATGCCCCACGCCGAACCTCGGCGATGTTGTACAGGCCAGCCATCTTGTGTCCGTTGACCGTCCGCAGGATGACTACGTCGTCCTGACGGGCATATTCGGACAGCCCCTTGGCAGAGGCAATCACCCGCATCAGCGTCATTTGGTTGGTCACGGGGTAAAGACCGGGTTCCACGACCTGACCATCTACGGTGACGACCTGGCTGACCGAACTCTTGATGTTGACGATCGCTTCAGGGTTACGAACATAGCGCCCACGAAGCGAGGTCTCGATAAGCCGAGCCAATTCACCCGCTGTTTTGCCGCTCGCATCGATCGTGCCAATCAGCGGCATCGAAATCCGACCGCTGGCGTCGACCTGAAGTTCACGGCTGAGGTCTGGCACATTGAAAACGTCGACTTGAATCGTATCGAGCGGGCCAATCAGCGAGGGACGATCGGCCGCGGTAAGGTCAGTGCGGTTGGGAGCGGGCAGGGCACCACTTTCGGGCACGACTGTCAGCCTTGATGTTGAGACCAATGGCTCCCTTCCTCCGCACGCCGAGAGGCTAGCCGCCACGAGAAGGGCGATACAGGTTTTGCGCATGCGCGAGGGACGCTTCCGAACTGACCAAGAGCAAGTGGCTATAGAGGCTAGTCTGCATCCGGTAAAGCTGGGGATCGATGCTGATCGTAGCCCTCTGTCAACCAGCAAGCGGCCAGGACAATTATCGCCATCATCAGCGGTGTCCGTGCGGGATAGTCGAGGAGGCTGGCAATGAAGACCAGCAGCAACGTGGCCGATCCCAGTTTCGGCACCGCATATCGCAGCGCCCCGCCCCTGCGCCACGCCTCCAGGCTTCGCCGGCCCCACCACAGCAGCGCTATCCCCTGCAGCAAGACGCCGATCAGGCCGGTGTCGAGCACCACCTCCAGCCAGTCGTCATGAGCATGATTGAAATAAGTAAGCTTCAGCAGGTGGAAGGGCTCGTGTTGGCGAAACAGCGGATCGAACCCTCCAAGCCCCGCACCGGCTGGGAAATACTCTCGTATCATTGTCATAACAACGGGCAGGCCGCGGCTGCGCATGTCGTCGCCCATGTCAGCCCCGACAAGACGGGTTATCGACACGGCGCGGTCGCTTGAAACAGTGGCAATGGCAAGCACGATGCCGATTACGACGAGGCTGCCGACGAGCAGCAGAACGACCCGGCGTGGCTGACCACTCAATGACTGACGAATGCCGCGCTGGACGATGACCAGCCCGAGACACAAACCGATCACGCCGACGAGAAGTCCGGCACGAGATCCGCTCGCCAGGATCGTCAGCACCAGCAACAGCCCCATCGCCGCCGCCATCGGGCCACGCCAGCCGGGCAAGCGGCCACCGCGATAGGCCCAGACCGGAGCCAGTATGAGGCCCAGCGCGAGAAACAGTGCGAAATGGTTGCGGTTGGCAAAATTGCCGGCGACCTGCCCGACGGAATCGTTGACGAACGGGTTGTCGAAACCGGCACCAATGAGTTTCAGCAAGCCGACAAGCATTGAAGCACAGACGAGGCACAGCACTACTCCTGGCAGCAATGCTCGCTCGTTCGCCGTTAAGGATGCCGTCAGGAAAAGGACGACCACCGGCACGATCAACGACGAGGCCGCATTGGCCGCCGCCCAGGGAACGATTGCCCAGGGTCGCCACGGTTGTACCTGTCCGCTGGCCGCGGCAGCTTCCGCAAAGATTGTGCGGCCGGGAAGAGCCTGCCAAATAGAGGGCGGAAGAGGGACGAGCTGAAGCAGCGCCACGATTGTCGTGGCTCCCACGAGAAGCGCGACAGGACGCAACCGCGGCTCACGCGGCGGGGTCACGAACAGGACGGACACGCCCAGCGTTAGCCATGCGCAGGCGCGTACAACGATCTGTCCACTGACATCGCCACGCGAAGCCCCCCCGGCGAACCAGAGCACGACCAAAAATGACAGGAGCAACGCGAACGGCAGGCTAGCGCGTATGGGCAGGCGAGCGGAATGAACGGACATTGATGGACTCCGGAACGAGCGGACGTCGCACACGCGGTATGCGATCGGTCAGGCGCTTTCAGACGCGCGCAGCAGTCGGTTTCAGGGTAAGCGGCAGGACCTTGCCCGGCCGCCCGTTTTCCAGACTGACCCAGTCGACGATATCGCTGCTGGGCGCGAATTCAACGACAAGCTGGCACAACAACTCGCGGGCCATCTTGACATTTCCCGCACCAATCAGTTCCGCCAGACGCAACAATTGCGGATCCAGCTCGCTCCACGGCAATTTATGCTCGTTTGCCTTCATGATACGGGGATGCGCGGTCGGGAGTGGGTTCGCGCCAATGAGGAGTTCCTCATACAACTTTTCGCCAGGACGCAGGCCGACCACTCGGATTTCGATGTCGCCGTCTGGCCGACCCTCGTCGCGCACCGTGAGGCCCGACAGACGGATCATGTTCCGCGCCATGTCGATTACTCGTACCGGCTCGCCCATATCTAATACGAACACCTCACCGCCCGTCGCCATCGCCCCCGCTTGGAGCACCAGGTGCACGGCTTCCGGGATCGTCATGAAATAACGGGTGATGTCGGGATGCGTGATCGTGATCGGCCCACCCGCTTGGATTTGCCGGGTGAAAAGCGGCACCACTGAACCACTAGACCCCAAGACGTTGCCGAACCGAACAATCGAATAACAGGTGTCGTGATCGTCGAGGCTGCTGAGCCCCTGCAACACCAGTTCGGCTAGCCGCTTGGATGCACCCATAATGTTTGTAGGGCGAACTGCCTTGTCGGTGCTTATGAGCACGAAGTCGCGAACGTTGTAGCGTGCCGCCAACTGCGCGACTGTGGCGGTGCCAATCACATTGTTGCTCAGACCTTGCAGCGGATTGTGCTCTACCAACGGCACATGCTTATACGCCGCTGCGTGGAAGATCATCTGCGGTTTCCACGTTCGCAGGATCGTTTCCATGCGCGTTGTGTCCGTCACTGAGGCGAGGAGCGGGACAAGCCGCTCGCCCCCTGTTGACTGAAGCTCAAGATGTATTTGATACAGCGCATATTCACTGACATCAACGAGCAGTAGCCGCTTGGGCCGCATCGCGATGATCTGCCGGCAAAGCTCGCTTCCGATGGACCCGCCTGCGCCCGTTACAAGAATGACGTTGTCCGCGACATGTTCAAGCAGCGCATTGCTCTCGTACGGCACTGGATCGCGCTGCAGCAGATCGGTGATCGTCACTTCGTGAAGGTCGCTGGCATGAACGGCACCATGTGCCAAGTCCATCAATCCGGGCAGCGTCCGCACCGTCACGCCAAGATCCTTCAAATCAGCGATGATCTGCGTTCGCCGCGTCCGGTTGGCGGATGGGATCGCGAGCAGGATATCGGTGATGCCAAGGCTTTCGATATAATGCCCGAGTTGCTGCGGCGGATAGATGCGTAGGCCGCGAACTCGGCTGTGATGCAGCGATCGATCGTCGTCGACGAAGCCGACGACCTTCATCTCATGACTATTTTCCATGACTCGGGCTAATTGCTGACCAGCCGACCCAGCACCGTAGATCAGGACGCGGTTCCGCGCCGCGGAAGCACGGATCCGACGATAGCGATTACCCAATATGGCGCTTGTAGAAATGCGGGTCACGGCGATCGCAAGATAGAGCAGCGCCGGCTGGATCAGGCCGACCGTGCGCGGGACGCCATCGAAACCGTAAGCTGTAATGAACGAGGAATACAGCAGTCCATAGATGATGCAGGCCATCGCGCACGAGGTCATGGCATCGACACCAGCGTGACGGAATACCATCCGGTAGAGTCCAAAGGCCGCGAAGACAGGAATGGCAATGACGATTGACAACACGATAGCAATCGCGGGTCGGCCGTTCATCGGGACCCACTGGCCAAGTCGCAGATAGTAGGCAATCCACAGCGTCAGCGCACAAAGCGCCGCATCGACCCCCACAGCGATGGCGCGCTTGATCGGTCGCGGAAGCGCCAGCAAAGGGTCGGTAATATTTCGCATCGACTGTGCTCCGCGATGTGGGCAATGGCTTGCCAGCGATGGTGTGGCTGCGGGCGCGTCCTATCGCTTTGTGCACCGTCCGGGAAGCGTCGCCTGCAATCGCGGCGACAGAGCCGGGCTTGATCGCTGCCGCTCATTCCCGCAAACGCCGCAGCGAATGCTCGAAAGATCGCCACAGCTTCGACCAAAAAGCATCTCGCGCCAAGGAAATACGACATCATGCCGGATCGCCTGTTTCTGTCACCACCGCATATGGGCCCGAATGAGCAGCTCTATGTCGACGAGGTATTCCGCTCTAACTGGATTGCTCCGATTGGGCCGTTCGTCGATCGCTTCGAGGACGATCTGGCCGCCCTGACTGGTATGAACGCCATGGTCGCGCTCTCGAGCGGCACGGCCGCGCTCCATCTGGCGCTGCGACTGAGCGGTCTGCGCCCCGGCGACGAGGTATGGGGCTCAACGATGACCTTCATTGGCGGCGTCGCCCCGATCCTCTATGAGCAAGCGCGCCCTGTATTTCTTGATGTTGATGCCAAGACGCTGCTGCTGGATTTGGACCTGCTGGAAGAGCACTTGGCGCAGCGAGCGGGTTCGCGCGACGCCTTGCCGAAGGTCGTCATCTCCACGGACCTTTACGGCAGCGCCATCGACGCTACACGAATGCGGGCGCTGGCGGACCGCTTCGGCTTTTTGTGGATCAGTGACTCTGCCGAATCTGTGGGTTCTCATTGGAACGGCCAGCATGCGGGTTATGGTGCCGACTTCCTGATCCTCTCTTTCAACGGCAACAAGATCATCACCACCAGTGGGGGGGGAGCCCTCGGCTGCGCAGATCCGGCGAAGGCGGCCGAAGCGCGCTTTCTCGCGACGCAGGCGCGTGATCCCGCGCCGCATTATGAGCATACGACGTTCGGCTACAATTATCGCCTGAGTAATGTCTGTGCGGCGATCGGGGTCGCACAGCTGGAGGTACTGGAAGCCCGCGTGGAGGCGCGACGGGCGATCAACGCCGCGTATCGTCGCGCGCTTGGCGACCGGCCTGGCTTCTTCTTACATAATGAGCCGGAGACGGGCCGAGCCAACCGCTGGCTGACCACGATCGAAATCGACCCGATCAAAGCCGGCATCGCCGCCGAAGCCATCCGTCTCGCACTGGAGGCCAAGAACATCGAGAGCAGGCCGGTGTGGAAGCCGATGCATTTGCAGCCAGTTTTCGCATCCGCATCAGCCATCGGTGGTGATTGCGCTGCTCGAGCTTTCGCTCGCGGGCTCTGCTTGCCATCTGGCTCGGCGATGACGCAGGATGACGTCGCGCGGGTCCTTGCCGTCATCGACCGGCTCTCGCGATGACGAAACGCCTGTTCGATCTGGTGGTCGTGACAATCGCAGCCGTGCTTTTGTCGCCGGTGTTCGTCATGGTCGGTTGCTATGTCGCCTGGATGATCGGCTGGCCGATCCTGTTCGCCCAGGATCGGGTCGGGATTGGCGGTAAAGTATTCAAAATGCTAAAGTTTCGCACGATGACCGATGCGCGCGATGCTACCGGTGCGCTGCTGCCAGATTCCGATCGACTTCCTGCCGCAGGTCGCTGGCTGCGCTCGACAAGTCTCGACGAACTGCCCGAATTTTGGAATATCCTGCGCGGAGACATGGCCTTGGTTGGCCCACGCCCGCTGCTCACCCGATACTTACCGCGCTATACGGCGGAGCAGATGCGACGCCACGAAGTACGGCCAGGGCTCACCGGCTTCGCCCAAGTCAATGGGCGCAATGCCCTCTCGTGGGATGAGCGCTTTGCGCTCGATGTATGGTACGTCGATCACGTTTCTCTGTCGCTGGACCTTAAAATACTCTTGCTGACGGTAAAACGGATTTTCGACCGGCAGGGGATCAGTGCGGCCGACAGTGTGACAATGTCGGAGTTCATGGGTACGGGCAACAATGATTGTGAGGTGGTGGAACCACACCGAAACAGGTGATGCATTGGTGCGGAATGTATCGGGCGCGGCTAAAGTCTTGCATACTCTGATTTAATCATACGGAGACGATGCCCTTGTCACTGAAGGACCTAGTCAAGCGCTGGCGCCGTGATCATCGTGCCAAGGCCGCATCTCGTGTAATCGAGATCGCGCCAAGTGAGGAACGACGCCGTATGTTCGTGGCCGCGATGGGGTCCAGCGCGATGCTGTGGTCGTCACGTGGTGCGCAGGCTAGTTGGCAGGCTGAACCGCGTCCAACCCCAAGCGGCGCAGATGGACGGATCAATATCAGGGCATTCGGTGCCCAGGGCGATCGGACCGCCGACGATCTGAAGGCGATTCGGCAAGCAATTGCGGCGGCCGCGAAGAGCGATCAATATCCGGCAAGTGTCTTCATTCCAGCAGGCAACTTCCGGCGTGGTGACAGCATCGCCCTGCCTAACCATATCTGCCTGTTTGGCGAAGGCGTAAGTTCGATCCTTAACAGCCAGAACGATCGAAGCTTTGATAGGCCAATTCTTATAAATGCAGCAGTCAGTGGACTAATTTCCGCCAGGTTGCAGGACTTGACACTTTATGGCGGATCGCACGGTATCAAGCTGGATGCCGAGCAAGAAAATGCCGACCTGCGGCTGCAAAATGTGGGAATGCTTTTGCAGAGCGTCGCCAATATCGAAGCGAACAAGCTGCTCCAGACGACAAAGATTATCAATTGCGTATTCGGTAGCGCGCCGTACGGCATCAAGGTTTCGGGAACGGGCACAAACTGCCTGATCGCCATCGGATCGGAGTGGATCGATCATTCCGAAGGATCGATCTTTCTGCGGGGGGCCGATGGCGTGACGATTGTCGGCGGACGTTTTGAAGGTGGTGGGCGAAAGAATCGCTATTGCATTGATATTGAGAACGCAAGTAATATTCTTTTTGTTGGATGCTTCTTTGAAAACGTACACGAATATTTAGCGCGTTTTCGCTACATTACCGGTAGCGTTGTGTTTGAATCCTGTCACTTTTCGGGAACGAGCGTCTCCGGCGGTCCGCTGCAATCATTCAAGTGGGACATCGCGGATAGCTGGGTCGTGTTTCGCGATTGCCTGAGCGTCCAGCCGATGGGGGTGGGAGGACAGATCACGCTCGAAGGTGGTAACCACGGCATTTTCGCGACGGACGTTCTATATGCGGGATCGGTCCAGTCTGGTCGCTTCCTAGTCCAACCGCGCGATGTTTCAGCCGCTGCGTTTGATCTGATCACGATTCAGGCCGGGTCTGCCGGCGGGGATTGGCAAGTACAGGGATCGCTGACCATCGTCGACTCCCAGGGTCCCGCCGACGCTAGTTCGGGCGACATCCCGGTTATCGTGTCGGCCGCATCGGAAAGCCGTCCACTGGGGCGGAGCGATCTGCGGCTCGTCCGACGCGACGCGACCCATTGGGCGATCGTGCGAGCGAGCGGGACGAAGACGCGGCTGGGTTGGGCGTTCCGATGGGATTGCACCGGAGCGGGAACACCTCCTTCGGTAGCTGCGGCATTGACGCGGTAATCAAAAAGCGGCAGCGGATCACCGCTCGGTGTCCTTTCCAGCGGCCATAGGCGATCTGCTGTCATGCTCCATGATCTATCGATACCGGCTGACGTACGTGCGGCGATCGTCGTGGTGCTGTTTCACCCTACGACGGACGATCTGGCAAATCTGCGAATGCTTGCCCGGGCGGGTATCCATCTCATCATTGTCATCAACGCGCTAGCGAATGAGGCTGTACCTTTACTGCCTGACGGCGACAAGGTGACCGTCATTATGAACGATCATAATGTGGGGTTGGCACGCGCCCTAAATCAGGGAATCGACACCGCGATCGGCGGTGGAGCGGATTATGCCCTGCTCCTCGATCAGGATAGCCGACCGCCTGAAGACTTGCTCGACAAGATGGTCGCGTCAGTGCGTTCTATCGAGGAGCGTTCTGGACGGCGGCTGGCCTGCGCTGCCCCGCTGCTTCTCGATCGGAAGGCAAGCAAGACGTTCGCGCCGCCCAAACCCAACAGCGGAACACTGGCGACATCAGGTTCACTGATCTCCCGCGCGGCGTGGAACAGCATCGGCCCGATGTGGGAGGAATTGTTCATCGACGGCATCGATCATGAATGGTGCTTCCGCGCACGCGCGCGCGGCTTTGATACGATGACGATTCCCGAGGTCGTAATGGAACACGACATGGGAGAAATCGGCGTCAATCTGTCCGGACGGTTCCGCCCCATCCATCGTTCTCCGGTGCGACACTATTTCATCATCCGCAATACGCTATGGCTGACGCGGCGACCTTACATTCCGCGGGTGTGGCGCTTGTCTGAGTTGGTCAAGCTGCTGTATCGCGCGCCCGTCTATGTCATCGTCAGCCGTGATCGACGCGCATCGCTGCGATCGATTGGCAACGCACTGCTAGACGGCATGACGGGATCACGGGCAAGGCAACCGATTTGACCAAGGTCCCGCTGCGAGGGAAAATGTTACAATGAAGCCGGGTTATTATTACGACAACGCGCGGACGGACGTGATTGACATCGTTCCGATAACACGTGCCGACGCTATATTGGAAGTGGGTGGCGGCGACTTCCCGACCCTACACCGACTGGGTGACGAACTTGGGGCTAAAACCTGGGGAGTCGATGTGCGTGCGCCGACAATTCCGTTTGACGGCTTCGTTCTGGGCTCGGTTACCGATCCGGCCGTTGTCGACCGCCTGCCACGAGCGTTTGATCTGGTCATCGCGAACGACGTCATCGAGCACGTTGAAGACACGGAAACGTTCTTCCGTGTGATATATGGCCTTCTTCGTCCCGGTGGCCTGCTGGCGATGTCCGTACCCAATATACGTCAAATCCGAACCGCATATCAGTTGTTTGTCCGTGGCACTTTCCCACGGGACGAGGCCGGGCTGTTCGATCGCACCCATGTCCGGTGGTTCTGCAAAGGTGATGTCGTGAGACTTGCCACGGATGCCGGCTTTACGCTGAAGACATGGCGTGGCTCAGGGCGGCTCGTTCCCTCCGCGCTAGCGCGGACGCCGATGGCCGAGTTTCTTGCACTACAAAATTTGTTTGTCTTCCGGAAGTGACACCATTTATGTACCTGCTTTCCGCGGCGGCTGCCGTCGCGATGACGGCAGCATTTCTGGTGGAGTCCTCATCGTGGTGGATAAAAGGTGCCTGCCCGCCAGGAATGGTGGGGCTGTATGTGAGCCGCTCTAACATCTATCTGTATTTCGGCAGGTTCTTTGCTCTAGCCTATAACGCATTGATCGCTTTCGGCATTGAGAATGGCGCCACGGCACGCCAAGTATCTGGAACACTAGCCATCGGCTTCGGTGCTGCGTTCCTAGCGCATCTCGTCATGTTATCAGGTGGGCGTGCGACGCGGGTGACTATGACGATGCTGGGGCGCATATTGCTGCTGCCGCATCAGCAATGGAACGTGGCTCCTGCTGCAATACCGCGTAACAAGTCTATCGTCTTGGCAACGGCGACGGCATCGCTATGTTTCGGACTTGGCATAAGCCTTCCGCTCCTCCTCGCAGTCTTTGTTCCACAATATAGGATGTCGTTGTCTTACGTGGGGCAGACAGTGAATGCTCTTGGCACTATCTTATTGTTGTTCATGGTCGATCAGCGCCTTTTCCGATCGCTTGATGAAGGCTCATTATTGAATGACCTACCGAGCTATAGCTTGGGAAGAGCAGCAGCGTTCGGTACAGCCGGTGTGATTTGCGCGCTCATCTACGGTAGTTCGATAAATGGATGAAAAAAATGCGATGCAATCTTCCAGCGAGAACGTAAGCGGCACCGTTCTTCATTGGATCATCTTAATTGTAATTGGCATCACAATCGGATGCCTGAGCATAAATACAAAACCGGATCGCTTTGCAGATTTTGATACTTATGTTCTTTATGTAGACCAGCTTGTTCATTTCCCTCCAGACAATTGGTATTTTTTCGAAGCCTTTTCAAATTACTGGCTGTTGTCACTGCATTGGCTGGTGCAATCGATATATGGTGCCGTCGTGGTGGCACATTACGCTTTGGGTGCCACGTTTCTTTTTTTCGCGGCACTGACGTTCGCTGCTGATGACTCGTCATGGAAATCGACGCTTTTCACTTTTGCGCTGCTCGGACCTGCGCTCGCCTTTGTCACGCTGCGCGCCACGCCGGCATATTTCCTAGTCGCGTTGGCCGTTCGCCATGCCATGAAAGACGAAAGACGCGCTTGGCTGTATATGTTCGCAGCGCTAATGTTTCACGCGTCCACGGTGTTAGCGATCGGGCCTTTCATGTTGCTGTACTTCCGTGATCAGCTGCCAACTGCGTTTCGCGCAGACAAGCCGGCTAAGATGTTCATAGTGCTTGTTTCTCTTCTGGTAATTGTTAGTGTTATTGCACCACAAATATCTAACGGCATTATATCTATTATAAAATCCGTACCATTTTTTGAGAAGTATATTGCTTATACAGAGGAAGGTCAAGCAAATGATTATGTAACTAGTATAAATCATTATATATTTCTGGCATTTACCGCTATTTTCACCGGAGGATTTTTCATATTTTCTCCGGCTAAAAACAAGAAATTAAATGTTTATTTGCTTTCATCATTTAGTATCTATTTTGGCTTGTTTTTTATTGCATCTCCAGTCGCCGCTTTCCGCCAGACGCCTTTCTGGCTAATTCCAATGATCGTGATATACCCGTGGGAGCGCGTGGGCGTTCGTTCAATTGGCACGCCGATTTTTGTTTGTTTGTGCGCAGGGCTGTTGTACTTTCAGTTTGGGCAGGTTTATCTGTGACTGTCGCGAAACCACGCGTCCTCGTACTTCTCGCTAGTTTCAACGGTGAGCGGTTTATTGAAGACCAGCTTTCCACCATCTTCCATCAATATGATGTCGATGTTCGTGTGCATGTGCGCGACGATGGCTCGACGGATGCGACCTTGCGCCTGCTTGAAGCGGTGCGTACGAACGAGCCGCGGTTGACGATTGAGCCCGATGACAATCGCACGACCGGCTCGGCAGCGATGAACTTCATTACGATGCTGACGACGACAAATTTTGGTAATGCCGACTATATAGCTTTGGCGGATCAAGATGACCTGTGGCTCTCTGGCAAGCTGGCTCGTGCGGTGCTTCAGCTATCTCGGAACCAAGCTGCCGGTTATTCCGCAAATCTGTCGGCGTTCGATGACCAGGGAAGGCGCCCGCCTTGGCTTGTGCTGAAGCACGGCCCCCAACGAAGATACGACTATCTGTTTCAGGGTGCCTCAGCAGGCTGCACCTATGTCCTGACTCGGGCAGCAGCCGAACGATTGCGGGTCTGGCTTTGTGGAGTCACCTTTCCCATTAACATTGGTGTGTCGCATGATTGGATTATCTACGCCTTCTTTCGTGCTAACAGATTAGGCTGGGTGTGTGATGATGTGGCTCCCATATTGTACCGCCAACATGCCAACAACGTATATGGATCCCGCCGGGGGATTGCTGATCTTCTGGCCAGGGTCAGGCTACTGCGGGATCGTTGGTATCGCAGCCATATCGTATGGCTCGCATCACAGCTAGAGCTTGGAGAACCCGACCGCCTCGTAGCGCGGCGCGTTATACGGTTGTCGCTGCTAGACAGATGCTGGCTGTTTGCATGTGCCGGTCAGTTGCGGCGCCGACCCGCCGACGTGCTGAAACTACGCTTGGCACTGATCACAGGAATTTTTTGACGAATGACCTGCCCGTCACGGCGCCGCTATCTTGGCCGTTGTAACGCCAAGCAGCTTGGCCGGAGCAGCGAAGACTGAGCGTCCGGCCGGTACGTTGCGATACACAATTGAACCCGCTCCGATCATCGCTCCGGCTCCGACTTTGACACGTGGAAGCAGCTTGGCCCCGGTGCCGATCGTGACACCAGTATCAAGCGCCACTCCGCCCGTGAGATCGACATGAGCACTGAGGGTGGAATAATCGCCAATCGTGACATCATGTCCAACGCTGGACAGGGCGTTCACGCTTACGAAACGCCCTAATGTTGCGTCGGCGGAAATAAGTGACAATGGGCAGACGATAGCGCCCTCGCTGATCCGAGCGGTGTTAGCAACAATGGCGCGCGGGTGAATCAACGACGCGAACACGCATCCACGTGCGTTGAGCGATTCAAACACCTTCTGTTTAGTGATTGGGGTGCCGATAGCCATCAACAGCCGGTCACCCGCTACAGGGTAATAATCACTGATCGAACCAAGCATTCCAACGGGATAGTCGAACCCATTCATTGCATTCTCGTCGTCGTCGATAAAGCCTGCGACGGCGGGCAATAGCCCAGAGAGATTGCAATCCTCGGCCCAGTTGATGAGTTCACGCCCAAAACCACCGGCCCCCACGATAATGGTGCGACCCTTTTCCAAATAACATGCTCCGGCTAGATGCGTGCACCATACAAGGTTGTCACGTCACGTGGCAATCGAATTGAACGGATGGGAGATCAATGATGAGCATTTTTGCGGCAGATATGTTGAAAGATCGACATGTGCTGGTCACTGGGGCGTCCTCTGGCTTGGGACGCGCCACGGCTCAGGCGCTTGCGATCGTCGGTGCCCGCCTGACGCTTCTGGGCCGTGACCACGAGCGGTTGGAGGCAACCCAATCGAGTCTGGCGGGTGATGGACATATGGTGCGAGTCGCGCCGCTCTCTGACATTGAAAGTGCGGCCGAAATTGTTAAGTCTGCCGCTACAGACGGTGGGCCAATCGATGGCATCTTTCATAGTGCGGGAACCGAATTGGTTCGACCAATGAGAATGTTCAAAAGCGAACATGCCGCGGAATTATTCGGTCCTGCAATCTACGGCTCGCTCGGTATCGCTCGGGCTGCTGCGTCGCGTGGCATCATGAATGACGGCGCATCAATCGTCTTCATGTCTTCCGTCTCAGGAATGCGTGGGACGGCCGGTATGGTGGGATACTCTGCTGCCAAAGCGGCAGTAGATGGCATGACGCGTAGTCTGGCCTGCGAGCTCTCCTCGCGGCGTATTCGTGTCAATAGTATCGCAGCAGGTGCAATTGTTACAGAAATGCACGGTAGATTGTCCAAGAGTTTGGGAGAGGCGGCGATAGTCGATTATGAGCACCGTCACCTGTTAGGATTTGGTCAGCCTTCTGACATATCTGCTGCCGCTCTTTATTTGATGAGTGACGCATCCGCTTGGGTTACGGGCACTACGATGGTGATAGACGGCGGTTATTCTGCGCAGTGATATTCCTCGACTTTATCTAATTGATGAATTGTAGTTCTATAAAGATAGGTGGGGGAGCGCGTAAGGAGGCGTCTCCCGCCTCGATTGTCAAAATTACCTTCCAGGCTAGTATTTTCATGGCGCGCATGGACACGCGACATTCCCTCCCTGTTTTTAGTTTGATCTGAGCAAAAGCTTCTTCCCGGTCGGGCCTGCGGACAAGGAGAGGGGACATGAAGAAGTCGCGGTAATGAGGAGCGGACTGCCTTTGCTGAAGCGGCGTT
This sequence comes from Sphingomonas sp. RIT328, assembly GCF_000632225.1. Taxonomy (GTDB): domain Bacteria; phylum Pseudomonadota; class Alphaproteobacteria; order Sphingomonadales; family Sphingomonadaceae; genus Sphingomonas; species Sphingomonas kyungheensis. The sequence continues at coordinate 127 of NZ_JFYV01000010.1, read as the reverse complement.
CGATGCGGTTGCGATGCCCATCTGACAGGAGCATATCTGTCCGATAACCATGATTCCCGGACACACCCCTAGCCACCGCCGCCGCCGCATGCCACGCTCCCCCCATGCCCCGCCGTCCGCCCGCATC
>NZ_JFYV01000009.1 GCF_000632225.1 Sphingomonas sp. RIT328 | reverse complement strand
ACCCCAACCCCTCCCCTGAAGGGAAGGGGTTTTGATAGGGTTACGCCTCCTGGGCGAGCTTCTCGGCCTTGGCGACCACCTCGTCGATGCCGCCGACCATGTAGAAGGCCGCCTCGGGCAGGTGATCATATTCGCCGTCGACCACCGCCTTGAACGAGCGGACGGTGTCCTCGATCTGCACGAACTTGCCGCTGATGCCGGTGAAGACCTCGGCGACGTGGAACGGCTGGCTGAGGAACTTCTGGATTTTGCGCGCGCGCGTGACGGTCAGCTTATCCTCTTCGGACAGTTCGTCCATGCCGAGGATGGCGATGATGTCCTGCAGCGACTTGTAGCGCTGGAGCAGCGACTGGACCGCACGGGCGGTGTCGTAATGCTCCTGGCCGACGACGCGCGGCTCGAGCACGCGGCTGGTCGAATCGAGCGGATCGACCGCCGGATAGATGCCGAGTTCCGAGATCGCGCGATTGAGCACGGTGGTCGCGTCCAAGTGGGCGAAGGACGTCGCCGGCGCCGGATCGGTCAGATCGTCCGCGGGAACGTACACGGCCTGCACCGAGGTGATCGAGCCCTTGTTGGTCGAGGTGATCCGCTCCTGCAGCGCGCCCATGTCGGTCGACAGCGTCGGCTGATAGCCCACCGCCGACGGGATGCGGCCGAGCAGCGCCGACACTTCCGCGCCCGCCTGGGTGAAGCGGAAGATGTTGTCGACGAAGAACAGCACGTCCTGCCCTTCCTGATCGCGGAAATATTCGGCGATGGTCAGGCCCGACAGCGCGACGCGGGCGCGGGCGCCCGGCGGCTCATTCATCTGGCCGAACACCAATGCGACCTTCGAGCCCTCGCTGATCGGATTGCCCTCGGCATCCTTGGCGATGACGCCCGCGTCGAGGAATTCGTGATAGAGGTCGTTGCCCTCGCGGGTGCGCTCGCCGACGCCGGCGAACACGCTGGTGCCGCCGTGGCCCTTGGCGATATTGTTGATCAGCTCCTGGATCAGCACGGTCTTGCCGACGCCGGCGCCGCCGAACAGGCCGATCTTGCCGCCCTTGGCGTAGGGCGCGAGTAGGTCGATCACCTTGATGCCGGTGACGAGGATCGCGCTCTCGGTCGACTGGTCGACGAACTCGGGCGCCTTGGCATGGATCGGCGCGCGCAGATCGGTGGCGACCGGGCCGCGCTCGTCGATCGGCTCGCCGACGACGTTCATGATGCGGCCGAGCGTCGCCGGGCCGACCGGGACGCTGATCTGCGAGCCGGTGTCGCGCACCGTCTGGCCGCGGGTCAGCCCCTCGGTCGCGTCCATCGCGATCGTGCGGACGGTGTTCTCGCCGAGATGCTGCGCGACTTCGAGCACCAGCCTATTGCCGTTGTTGTCGGTCTCTAGCGCCGAGAGGATCGCGGGCAGATTGTCCGGGAAGTGGACGTCGACGACGGCGCCGATGACCTGGGCGATCGTGCCGGTGGTGTTGCTGCTGCCCGTCGACTGGGTCGGGCGGATGTCGTCTGCGGCGGTGGCCATGGCGGTTCTTCCTGCTTCGGATTCGTTAGAGCGCTTCGGCGCCGGAGATGATCTCGACCAGTTCGGTCGTGATCGCGGCCTGGCGCGTGCGGTTGTACTGGATCGACAGGCGATTGATCATGTCGCCCGCGTTGCGGGTGGCATTGTCCATCGCGTTCATGCGGCTGCCCTGTTCCGACGCGGCGTTCTCGAGCATCGCGCGGAAGATCTGGATCGCGACGTTGCGCGGCAACAGGTCGGCGAGGATCTGTTCCTCGTCCGGCTCATACTCGACCACGGCGCCGGCTGAGGTGGTGGCGACGGGCGCATTGCCCTCTTCGACCGCGACCGGGATGATCTGACGGCCGACCGGCAGCTGGACCAGCGCCGAGACGAACTTGGCGTAGAACAGATGCGCGACGTCGAACTCGCCCGCGGCATAACGCGCCAGCAGATCGTCGGCGACTTCGCGCGCCTGTTGGAAGCCGAGCGTCTTGTGGCCGCCAAGCTCATGATCGGCGAGGATCGCCTTGGGGTAGAAGCGGCGCAGCACCCGCCCCTTCTTGCCGGCGAGATAGAAGCGCACGGTCTTGCCCTGCGCTTCCAGCTCCTCCGCCTTGCGGCGGGCGGCGCGGACGATGTTGGTGTTGAACGCACCGGCGAGGCCGCGTTCCGAGGTGGCGACGACGAGCAGATGCACCTGATCCTTGCCGGTGCCCGACAGGAGCGGCGACACGCCCGGACCGCCGGCGAGCTGCCGCGACAGGCTGGAGACGACCGCCTCCAGCCGCTCGGCATAGGGACGGCCGGCCTGCGCCGCTTCCTGCGCCCGGCGCAGCTTCGCGGCGGCGACCATCTTCATCGCCTTGGTGATCTTCTGGGTCGACTTGACCGAGTTGATCCGGATCTTGAGGGCCTTCAACGACGCCATTGTTGTCCTTCATGTATCCCCGCGACGGCGGGGACCCAGTACTGGGCTCCCGCCTTCGCGGGAGCACATTGAGCGGTTACGCGAAGGTCTTCGCGAACTGGTCGAGCGCGGCTTTGAGCCCCGACTTGGCCTCGTCGCCGAGATCGCGCGTCTCGCGGATCTTGGTGAGGACGCCGGCGTGGTTGGCGCGCAGGTCGGCGAGCATCGCCGCCTCGTAGCGCGTCACGTCCTGCACCGCGACCTTGTCGAGATAGCCGTTGGTGCCGGCGAAGATCGACGCGGTCTGCTCCTCGAACGGCATCGGGTTGAACTGCGCCTGCTTGAGCAGTTCGGTCAGCCGCGCGCCGCGGTTGAGCAGGCGCTGCGTCGAGGCATCGAGGTCCGAGCCGAACTGCGCGAACGCCGCCATCTCGCGATATTGCGCCAATTCGAGCTTGATGCTGCCCGACACCTTCTTCATCGCCTTGGTCTGCGCGGCCGAGCCGACGCGGCTGACCGACAGGCCGACGTTGATCGCCGGGCGGATGCCGGCGAAGAACAGATCGGTTTCGAGGAAGATCTGGCCGTCGGTGATCGAGATCACGTTGGTCGGGATATAGGCCGACACGTCGCCCGCCTGCGTCTCGATGATCGGCAGCGCGGTCAGCGAACCGCCGCCGTTCGCGTCCGACATCTTGGCGGCGCGCTCGAGCAGGCGGCTGTGCAGATAGAAGACGTCGCCCGGATAGGCCTCGCGGCCCGGCGGACGGCGCAGCAGCAGCGACATCTGGCGATAGGCGACCGCCTGCTTCGACAGATCGTCGAACACGATCAGCGCGTGCATGCCGTTGTCACGGAAGAACTCGCCCATCGCGGTGCCGGTATAGGGCGCGAGGAACTGCAGCGGCGCCGGCTCCGACGCGGTCGCGGCGACGACGATGGAATATTCCATCGCGCCATTCTCTTCGAGCGTCTTGACGAGCTGCGCGACGGTCGAGCGCTTCTGGCCGACCGCGACATAGACGCAATACAGCTTCTTCGATTCGTCCGAGCCGGCGTTGACCGTCTTCTGGTTGATGAAGGTATCGATCGCGACCGCCGACTTGCCGGTCTGGCGATCGCCGATGATCAGCTCGCGCTGGCCGCGGCCGACGGGGACGAGCGCGTCGATCGCCTTGAGTCCCGACTGCATCGGCTCGCTCACCGACTGGCGCGGGATGATGCCGGGTGCCTTGACCTCGACGCGGCTGCGCTTGTCGGCGACGATCGGGCCCTTGCCGTCGATCGGATTGCCGAGGCCATCGACGACGCGGCCGAGCAGGCCCTTGCCGACCGGCACGTCGACGATCGTGCCGGTGCGCTTGACGATGTCGCCCTCGCGGATTTCCGCGTCCGAGCCGAAGATCACGACGCCGACGTTATCGGCTTCGAGGTTGAGCGCCATGCCCTGCACGCCATTGGCGAATTCGACCATCTCGCCCGCCTGGACGTTGTCGAGGCCGTAGATGCGCGCGATGCCGTCGCCGACCGACAGCACCTGGCCGGTCTCGGTGACCTGGGCCTCGGTGCCGAAGTTGCTGATCTGGTCCTTGATGACCTTCGAGATTTCTGCGGCGCGGATATCCATCGTGAGTTAGCCCTTCATCGCCTGCGCGAGAGAATTGAGACGGGTGCGGATCGACGAATCGATCATCTGTGAACCGATGCGGACGACGAGGCCGCCGAGCAGTTCGGGGTCGACCGACAGGTCGACGGAAACGTCGCGGCCGACGCGCTGGCGCAGCTGCTGCTTGAGCGCATCGACCTGCGCGCCGTCGAGCGGATGCGCGCTGACCACTTCCGCGGCGACCTCGCCGCGATGCCGCGCGGCGAGCTGGCGGAAGGCGCGGATGATCGCAGGCAGCTGGCCGAGACGGCGGTTCTCGGCGAGCACGCCGAGGAAATTCTTGGTGGTGCCGTCGACGCCGAGCAGATCGGCGGTGGCGAGCACCGCCTTTACCGCCGCGCCGCGTGCGACCAGCGGGCTGGTGGTCAGCGCGCGGAAGTCGGCGTTCTGCGCGAGCGCGTCGCGGACCGCAGCGAGGCTGGCTTCGACGGTATCGATCGTGCGGGCGTCGCGCGCGAGATCGAACAACGCGATCGCATAGCGCCCACCTAAGCTTGCCTGAATACCGCCGGATGTCTCCACGGAGCTGAAGTCCTCGTGCCGAAATGTTGGCCCATGGGGAAGAGGGCGCGCGATGCACGCCTGCTATGGGTGGCGGGCGGCTAGCATGAGGGGGCGGCAAGCGCAAGTACAGGGGGGTGCAAAGTGCTGACGCTTCGGCACTACCGATGCCGGCAGCCTGGGTTCAGATTGGCCGTGTTAGAGGAGCTCCCATGGCTGTGCAGCGTTTTTCGGCAGGGCTGATCGGACTGGCGATGCTGGCCGCGGCGCCGGCCGCCGCGGAGACGCTGCACGTCACCGGCGTGTTCGCGGCGGGCGCGCGCGATGCCCGCCGGCTGTCGACGATCGCGGTCGGCCCGTTCGGCGGGGCGGACGGGGCGGCGCTCGGCGATGCGATCGAGCGGCGGTTGCGCGCGCTCGACCGGGAGCCCCTGCCCCATGTCCGGGTGATCGCGGCGTCGCTGCGCCCCGATGCGGTGCTCACCGGCCGGACCAGCGTCGGCGTGGTCGACGACGCCTATCGCGAGCCGCGCGAGCGCTGTGCCGAGACCAAGGACGGCAAATGCGTGCGGCGGCAGCGCTACAGCGTTGGCTGCATCCGGCGGACGGTGACGCTGCGCGCCGACCTCACGCTCGACGGCCGCGGCCGCTATGCGCCGGTCAGGACGCGCGACGATCGCCACGACTGGTGCGAGGATGGCGGCGTTCCCGGCAATGTCGCGGCCAGCGTCGCGGCGATGATCGAATCGGTCGCCGCCGAGACGCGCGACGACCTCGCGCCGAAACCCGCCGACTATACGATCCGCCTCGACGAGACGCGCGACGGCCTGCCGCCGCCGCTGGCGGCCCGGTTCAAGGCGGCGGTGCGGCTGACCAAGCACGATCCCGCCGCCGCCTGCGCCGCCTTCGCCGCGATCGACCAGGACGCGCCCGATCACGGCCCGACGATGTACGACCTTGCGCTCTGCGCCGAGGCGGCGGAACGCTATGGCGAGGCGGCGGATCGCTATCTGCGGGCGCGGGTGCTGCTGCCGCGCGCCGGCGGCGAGATCAGCCGCGGCCTGGCGCGGGTCGCATCGCTGGCGGCGGGGGCGGAGGATGTCGCGGCGCTGCGCCGCCTGCCGCCGGTGGTCGGCAGCGGGCTTTGACCGCAAGCCGCGGGATGAGCGCCGCGGCGCGATCGGCTAGACACCTCATATGACGACGATCGATCAGGATGCGGCCTGGGCCGCCTTTGCCGCGCGCGACCGGCGCCAAGACGGCCAGTTCGTCGCGGCGGTGCGCTCCACCGGCATCTATTGCCGGCCGAGCTGCCCGGCCCGGCACCCGCGGCGCGAGAATGTGTGCTTCCTCCCCGACGGCGCGGCGGCGCGCGCGGCGGGGTTCCGCGCCTGCCTGCGCTGTACGCCCGACGCGGTCGCGCGCGACAGCCGCGCGGTCGCCGCCGCGATCGAGGCGATCACCGCCGCCGCGTCGCCGCTTCCGCTCGCCGAGCTGGCGGCGCGGGTCGGCTATGCGCCGCATCATTTCCAGCGGCTGTTCACCCGCGCCACCGGGGTCAGCCCCGCCGCCTATGCGCGCGCGCTGCGCGCCGAACGCGCGGGCAGCGCGTTGCAGCGCGAGCGGAGCGTCATCGCAGCGATCTACGACGCCGGCTATGGTGCGGCGAGCCGCTTCTATGCCGAGGGCGCGCAGCGGCTCGGCATGACGCCGTCCGCCTGGGCGCGGGGCGGCGCCGGGGTGACGATCCGCTGGACGATCGCGGCGACGACGCTCGGGCCGCTGCTCGTCGCGGCAACCGACCGGGGGCTGTGCCGCGTCGCCTTCGACGAGGATGAAGCGGCGCTGGCCGCGCGCTTCCCGCAGGCCGAGGTGACGCCGGGCGATGCGTCGCTCGCCACGCTCGCCGCCGCGGTGGTGGCGCTGGTCGAGGGGCGCAGCCAGGATACGACGCTGCCGCTCGACGTGCGCGGCACCGCCTTTCAGGAGGCAGTGTGGCAGGCGCTGCGCGCGATTCCCGCGGGCAAGACGCGCAGCTATGCCGAACTCGCCGCCGCCGCCGGCCGCCCCGGCGCGACGCGGGCGGCGGGCACCGCGTGCGGCAGCAACCCGCTCGCCGTGGTGGTGCCGTGCCACCGGATCACCCGCAGCGACGGCGGGCTCGGCGGCTATGCCTGGGGCGTCGCGCGCAAGCGCGCGTTGCTGGCGCGGGAGAGCGGCGACTGAGCCGGCTCAATCCTCGATCATAAGCGGCGCCCCCAGCGCGGCGAGCGCCTGCGGCCCGGTCTTGCCGGCGTCGAGCGCGGCGAGCAGGCGGGCGGCGGGATTGTCGGTCTGGCTGTGCGCCGAATAAGCGAGCGGGCGCAACACCAGCCGCGCCGCGTCGCGCTTGTCGTCGAGCAGCATCTGTACCGCATAGGTCAGCGCCAGGCCCTCGTCCTGCGGCACCAGCTCATGCGCGCGGCGCAGCGCCGCCTTGGCATTGTCGGTCGGCGGCGTCCCCGCCATGCGGAAGCTCTGGTAGAAGAGCTGCAGCGCATAGGCGTCGTTGGTGTCGATCTTGTTGGCGCGGAGCAGCCAGTTCCGCGCCTCGCGCCACACTGCCGGGTCCGTCGCGTGCGCGGCCGACGCGCGCCGGAGGTGTACCTGCGCCTTGTAGACCAGCGCCTGCGACGATTTCGGGTCGATCGCCAGCGCCCGGTCGGCGGCGGCATCGGCGAGGTCGAGCCGCCCGGCGTCGAGCGCCATTTCCGCGAACCAGCCCTGCACCACTGCATCCTTCGGATAGCGTTCGGCGATCGGCGTCGCCTCCGCCAGGATCGGCTGCGCGGTCTCGCGGTTGACGCCGCGGTCCGAGCGCATCCGCAGCGTAATCATCTCGCGCTCGCCCGGTGACAGCGCGCGGACGCTGACCACCGGCTTGGGCAGCCGCGTGATCGGTATCCGGTATGCCGCCATCGTCGATTTGTGCAGATAGGCGGACAGCGATTTGTCGAGCGTGCGCAGATCACCGAAGGCGGCGCGCGCCGCCTCCGCGCCCGGCGTGCCGGCGTTGAGCGCGCGCAGATAGGCGTCGAGCTGGGCCTTCCGCGTCGGGTCCATCACGAGATAATGGGTGAGCAGCCAGCCGCGGGCATAAAGCGCCGCCGTCTGCGTATCGCGCAGCTTCTGCGACATGTTGAGCGAGAAGAGCTGCTCCGCACTGAGCGGCGCGGCCATCAGCAGATCATAGGCGCGATGCTGCGCCGGCGTGCCGAGCCAGATGGCGTCCTTGTCGAACCTCGCGGTGGAGAGGAATTCCGGATAGCCCTCCCCGAACCACGCCGGCAGCGCGGTCTCGTAATTGCCTAGCAGCAGATGATGCCCGTATTCGTGGAACAGCACGACCTGCGGGTGGAGCGCATTGATGTCGTCGGGCCGCTCGTCGCGCGCCGGGGTGAAGGCGACCGATCCGCTCGCCCGCCCCTGGTAGAAGCCGGCGATATGGTCGCCGCCCTTGCCGAACAGCCGGCGGACGGCGCTGTCGTCGGCGACGACATAGACGGTGAGCTTGTTCGATCCGTCCCCCTCGTTCGCCGGGATGGCGTTGAACATCCGCACGAGGCCGTCGAACCATTCGAGCCGCTCGGCGCGCTTCTGGACGAGATCGGCGCTGCCTTGCGCATAGACGATGAAATGCTTCGACGTCGCCTCATACCATTCCGCCGCCACTGGCTGTGCGACGGCGAGCGCGAGCAGCGACACCCAAATTTTGCCGAACCGCATCCTCATCCCCCCCCTGCGGCACGAGGGTAAACCCGTGTCAGCCCGCATGGCAATTATAGACGAGCTTCTCATTGGGCAGCGGCGGCAGCAGCGCGCGGATCGCCGCCTGCTGCTGCGCGATCCGTTCGATCGCGGCGGGATCGACGGTACATTGCGACGCCTTGCCCTGATCCGCCTGCGCCTGCTGCTTGCGAACCTGCGCCATCGCCTGCGCGCCGAGCATGTAGCGCGTGTCGGTATAGCGGCGGGTGACCGGATCGAAGGTGACGACCGAGACGGTCTGCTCCTGATCGGGCACCACCACCCGCTCCCACCGGTCGGCGGTCGGCAGATATTGCACGCCGCCGGCACAGCCGCTGCGCCCCCAGCGCAACGCGACGTCGCTGGTCGGCGAAACGGTGACGCGGCTGCGATCGGGCTGGAAGGTGCAGACCAACTTGCCGAGCGGGGCATTGGGCACCGACTGGCTGACCACCACCGACACCGGCGGATGCGTCGGCTCGGCGGCCGGGCGCAGCACGAAGACGACGATCGCGACGATCATCGTCAGGCCGCCGATGCCGCCCGCCCATAGCGCCGCGCGTCGCCGCCGCTGGATCGCGCACAAGGCCGCGGCGCCGACGCCCATCGCGCCGAGCACGAGCAGCAGCCCGGCAACGCCCATCACATTCTCGCGCCTCGTCTGCGCCGCCTGCCGAGCGCGGGCGAGCGCCTCCTCGCGATCGATCTCGGCATGGGTGGCGGCGTCGCGCTGGCGGGTCAGCGCATCGGTGCGGGCGCGGACATCCGCCTCGCTGTCGTCGCGCAGCCGTTCCTCGATCGAGGTGCAGGGCGTGCCGACCGCGACATAGGGCTGTTTCGCCTCGCGCAGGAAGGCGGCCAGCTCGGTATCGGCGATCGCGAAGCCGAACGAGCCGTCGCCCTCCTCGCCGCGGGTGATCGCCGAATTGATGCCGATCACCCGGCCGCAGCGATCGAGCAGCGGCCCGCCCGAATTGCCGCGCGCGATATTGGCGGTGTGGAGCAGCACCTCGGTGCCGGTCAGGCTGCGTCGCCCGGAGAAGACGCCTTCCGACCGCACCGGCGACGTCGGCCGGATATAGTCGGCGGCGGATTGCGCGGTGGCGAGATCGACGTTGCCGGGATAGCCAAGCGCGATCACCGCATCACCCTCCCCGACCGGCCCGGTGTAGAGCGCGGCGGGCGGCAGCCGCGCGCCGGCAAATTCGATCAGCGCGAGGTCGCGCTTGGCGTCATAGGCGACGACGCGCCCCTGATAGCTTTTGTCGCCCTCCGACGGCACGACGCCGATCACGACATTGTCGGGATAGCGTTCGGCGAGCTCCATGACGTGCGCATTGGTGACGATGCGGTTGGGCGCGATCGCGACGCCGCTGCCGTGGCCGAAGCCGACCACCTGCCCGTCGACCACCGCAATGGTGACGACACGGACGACGCCGCGCGCGGTCGCGCCGATATCGTCGGCGGCGGCGGGACCGGCGCCGAACAGCAGCCAGATCGGAGCGAGAAGAAGAAGCAGGCGGCGCATCGCGCGCCTTCGAACGGCAGCGGCGCCGCCCTGTCAAGCACGGCATCCAGGCTGCATCGCTACCGTTTTGGTTTGGTTAGGAAAATCTCAAACTCTCCTGCCTAGGCCTGAACGCCGAAGGTCGAGGATAGGTGTATGAGCGCGTTCGGACGTCGGAACGGAATGAGCGGACAGCCGGTGCGGCCGGCGTTTGGCGTGGCGCGGCCGATGCAGGGCGGCGCGATGCCGCGTGCGGAGGACGCCGCCGGCAGCCAGTTCCCGCCGATCGAGACGATCCCGCTGCCCGGCAGCGATGACGCGGGCGCGATGATGCCCGCCGGCACGGTCGACGCGATCCAGCGCCTCACCGACCGGCAGAACGCCAGCGGCGACGCCGGCAGCAGCCGTAACGAGGGCTTCGAGGCCTCGATCCACAAGATCAAGGAACAGGTGCTGCCCCGCCTGCTCGAACGGGTCGATCCGGAAGCGGCGGCGACGCTCGGCAAGGACGAGCTCGCCGAGGAATTCCGCCCGATCATCGGCGAGGTGCTCGCCGAGCTCAAGCTGACGCTCAACCGCCGCGAACAGTTCGCGCTCGAGAAGGTGCTGGTCGACGAGCTGCTCGGCCTCGGGCCGCTTGAGGAACTGCTCGCCGATCCGGCGATCACCGACATCATGGTCAACGGCCCCGACCAGACCTATGTCGAGCGCAAGGGCAAGCTCGAACTCGCGCAGATCCAGTTCCGCGACGAGGAGCATCTGTTCCAGATCGCGCAGCGCATCGTCAATTCGGTCGGCCGCCGCGTCGACCAGACCACGCCGCTCGCCGACGCGCGCCTCAAGGACGGCAGCCGCGTCAACGTCATCGTCCCGCCGCTGAGCTTGCGCGGCACCGCCATCTCGATCCGTAAATTCTCCGCCAAGCCGATCACGCTCGACATGATGGCGGGGTTCGGCTCGATGAGCCCGAAGATGGCGACCGCGCTCAAGATCGCCGGCGCGAGCCGCTTCAACGTCGTCATCTCTGGCGGCACCGGCTCGGGCAAGACGACGATGCTCAACGCCCTGTCGAAGATGATCGACCCCGGCGAGCGCGTGCTGACGATCGAGGACGCCGCCGAACTGCGCCTGCAGCAGCCGCACTGGCTGCCGCTCGAAACGCGGCCCGCCAATCTCGAGGGCCAGGGCGAGGTGAGCATCCGCGACCTCGTCAAGAACGCGCTGCGTATGCGCCCCGACCGCATCATCCTCGGCGAGATCCGCGGGTCCGAATGTTTCGACATGCTCGCGGCGATGAACACCGGTCACGACGGCTCGATGTGCACCCTCCACGCCAACTCCCCGCGCGAGGCGCTGGCGCGTATGGAGAACATGGTGATGATGTCGGACATCAAGGTGCCGAAGGAGGCGATCAGCCGCCAGATCGCCGATTCGGTCGAGCTGATCATCCAGGTCAAGCGCCTGCGCGACGGGTCGCGCCGCGTCACCAACGTCACCGAGGTGATCGGCATGGAAGGCCCGGTGATCGTCACGCAGGAATTGTTCAAGTTCGAATATCTCGACGAGAGCGCCGACGGCAAGATCATCGGCGAATACCGCTCGATGGGCCTGCGCCCGTACACGCTCGACAAGGCGAAGCAGTTCGGCTTCGATCAGGCGTTCCTGGAGGCGTGCCTGTAGGGGGCGGACGCGGGTTGTGGGAAAAGGCCTGACCGGGCCCGCATTCAACGCAATATCCGTTCCCGCACGGCGCCTTTGCCGCTATCTTCGCCGCCATGCGTATCCTGCTTCGCCCGCTCCTCGGCCTTGCCTTGCTGCTCGGGACGCTGTTCGGCGCGGGGCCGGCCTTTGCGGCGGTGACGATCACCTTCTGGAGCCATGAGCTCGGCAACAGTTTCCCGCACGCCTTCTTCACGCTGCGCGGCGTGCCGGACGCAGGCGGCGCACCGGTCGACGTCAATTACGGCTTCACTGCCAAATCGGTGTCGCCCGCCTTGCTGATGGGCAGCGTCGCCGGGCGGCTCGATATCTCCAGGTCCTTCTATATCGGCACCAGCGACGCGCAGTTCGCGGTGGTGCTGAGCGACGCGCAATATACGCAGGTGCTCGGGCTGATCGCGGCGTGGGACGAGAAGACCGGCGACGGCCGCTACAATCTCAACGACCGCAACTGCGTCCACTTCGTCAAGGAAGCCGCGCGCATCGCCGGGCTGACCGGGCTCGATCATCCCAGGCTGATGAAGAAGCCGCGCTCCTATCTGCAGGCGGTGGCGGCGGCCAATCCGGGACGCGTCACCGTCATCCACCAGCATGGCAAGGCCTATCTCGCCTCGCTGCCGCCGCTCGCCGCGCGGCCGGTGGCGCAGCCCGCGCCGGCGTTGCCGGCGGCCGCTGCCGCCGCGCCCCCGCTGGCGACGGTGCAGCCGCTGCCAGCCCGCTGACACCATTCGATTCGTCGCAGCTGTGGAGCGGCTGAACGCGGATCGCGGCGACTGACCCGCCCGTGTCGCCGGTCCATGATCCCTCCCCTCTATGATGGGGCAGGGATCATGGGGTCATGGAAGCGGGATCGCTTTGAACAAGCCGAAACCGCATCGCGCGGGCCAATCTGTCGCTCGCGTCACCGTTCGACAACGGTTGACCGACGTGCGCGCGCGCGTCGCGAACTGGTTTCCCGACCGCGAATTCATCATGCGCTCGCAGGGGCAGGTCCGCTTCCTGCGCGTCTCCGGGCGGACACAGAAGCGTGCCGCGGTCGGCGTCGTCGTGCTGACGCTCGCCTACGGCGGATCGCTGACCGCGCTGACCGTGATCCGCTGGCATGAATCCTACGATATCGACGAATTGCTCAGCCGGCAGGCGCGCGTCGAGAAGGCGGAGAATCGCGTCGCCGCCTATCGCAAGAACGTCGACGGCGTCGCGTCCGACCTGCAACGCCGGCAGGACTTCATCGAGAAGGTGACGCAGACGCGGCTCGGCGAGCTGCCCAAGGCCGCCAGACACGGCGACACCGTCACCAACAGCAGCACCGAAGCCGCCAAGACCGTCCGCAAGGTCAGCGCCGCGGTGCCGGAGGCCGCCAATCTCGCGCGGATGGAGGCGCGGCAGCTCGCCTTCGTCGAGAGCCTGACGCGCTATGCCGATCATCGCAGCGCCGCCGACGTCGCGATGCTGCGCAAGCTCGGCCTCAACCCGCAGATGATGCTCGCCGCGCTCGACGACCGCGACGCGATGGGCGGGCCGCTGTTCCCGATGTCGACCGACGCCGACGGCTCGATCGATCCGCGCTTCGCACGGCTCGGCGCCAGCCTGTCGCGGATGAGCGCGATCGAACAGGGCCTCGCCCGCGTGCCGCAGGTGCTGCCGGCGAGCATGAATTCGATCTCGAGCGGCTTCGGCTTCCGCTCCGATCCCTTCACCCATCACGGCTCGTTCCATCCGGGGCTCGATTTCCGCGGCCCGCGCGGTGCGCCGATCTATGCCGCCGCGCGCGGCGTGGTGACCTTCGTCGGCCAGCGGTCCGGCTATGGCAATTGCGTCGAGGTGACGCATGGCGATGGCCTGGTCACGCGCTACGGCCATATGTCCGGTTTCCACAGCCATGTCGGCCAGCAGGTCGCCGCCGGCCAGACGATCGGCGCGATCGGCTCGACCGGGCGATCGACCGGACCCCATCTGCATTTCGAGGTGCGGATCAACGACCGCCCCGTCAACCCTCGCCCATTCCTGGAGGCGCGCACCCATGTTTCACCGCCGATCACCCGCCCCGACTCCCGTCCATCATCATCAGCCAAGGGTAGCGACTGAGCCCATGAACAAAGCGTCCACCTTCTCGATGATCGGCGCCGACGTCTTCATCGAAGGCAATCTCTCCGCCACCGCCGACCTGCATATCGACGGCCAGGTCCAAGGCGACATCACCTGCACCTCGCTGGTCCAGGGGCCGTCGAGCGAGCTGACCGGGCTGGTCAGCGCGCAATCGGGGCATCTCGCCGGCACGGTGCGCGGCACGATCACGATCAGCACGCTCGTCATCCAGCGCAGCGCGCATATCATCGGCGACGTCCATTATGAATCGCTGACGATCGAACAGGGCGCGCGCGTCGAGGGCCGCTTCGCCAAGGCAGGCAGCGAAGTGCCGATGCCGGTGCCCATGCCGGTCGACGACCATCCGCTGATGCTCGAAAGCGACTGACGCCCGGGCCGGCGGTGCCGGGACCTCGGCGCGGTCGAGACCGCTGCGAACGTCTCGCCGCCGCCCCGGCCTAGTTCCCCGCTCCGACGAGCCGCGAGGTCAGGGGCTGATGCTCCTGCGGAACCGCGGGTGCCGGAACACGGCCGGCATGTCGGCGGCAAATTTGCAGAGGTTGCGTTCAGTCGGGCACAACCTCGATCACGTCGAGCGTCGAGTGGAAGCCGGGAAAGGGCAGCACCAGCCGCCAGCGCGCCGCGTCGATCCGTTCGACCAGCCCCGCCATGTCGCGCTGGCGGTCGCGGCCGTAGCGCATCGGCCGATCCTCGTCGCCGAGCGCGAGCGTGCCGAGGAAGATGGTGCGCGAATCGGTGCTGTCGAACAGATTGCCGCTCGCCCGCTGATCGCCGTCGGTGACGAAGCGACGCTCCATCCCCGCTTCGGTCACCCGGCAGGCGGTCCAGCTGCCGGTGAGCAGCGGCGGCCCGCCCGCGCCGATTCCGCCCAGCCGGTGCGTCCGGCAGCGGTAGCGGCCGGGATGCAGCGCCGCACCCTCGATCACCCGGTCGGGATCGAACAGCGCCGGGTCGGCAGCGAGTCGCGCCCGCCCCGCCTCGCTGCCGCGGACCTTGGCGAGCGCCTGCACCCAGGCGTCGCGCCAGCCGCGCAGCCGTTCGCGATCCTGCCGCGTCGCCACCTTGCGCCAGTCGCGGTCGCTCGTGTCCTGACCGCGCACCGCGGCGGTGGCGAGCATTGCCCCGGCGAGCGAGACGGCGATGATCCGCGCGATCCTCATGCCGCGGTCCAGCCGCCGTCGACCGACAGATTGGCGCCGGTGATCGCCTTCGCCTCGTCGCGGCACAGGAACAGCGCCAGCGCGGCGACCTGTTCGGGGGTGACGAATGCCTTGGTCGGCTGCGCGGCGAGCAGCACGTCGTTCATCACCTGCTCGCGGGTCATGCCGCGCGCCGTCATCGTATCGGGGATCTGCGCCTCGACCAGCGGCGTCCAGACATAGCCGGGCGAGATGCAATTGACGGTGACGCCATGCTGCGCGGTTTCCAGCGCGATCGTCTTGGTCAGCCCGACGAGGCCGTGCTTGGCCATGACATAGGCCGATTTGTTGGGGCTGGCGACGAGGCTGTGCGCCGAGGCGGTCGAGATGATCCGCCCCCAGCCCTTCGCCTTCATCAGCGGCACCGCGGCGCGCATCGCATACCAGGCGCTGGTCAGGTTGATCGCGAGGATCGCCTCCATCTTCTCGGGCGGAAACGACTCGATCGACGCGACGTGCTGGACGCCGGCGTTGTTGACGAGGATATCGGCGCTGCCGGTCTCGTCGGCGGCCCGCTCGACCAAAGCCGCGATCTGCTCGGGTTTCGTCATGTCGGCGGCATCGTAGAGCGCCGCCGCGCCGCTTGCCGCGGCCAGCTCGCCGCGTATCGTCTCGATCGCCTCCGCGTCGCCGAAGCCGTTGATCACCACCGCCGCGCCCTCCGCGGCGAAGGCCCGCGCATAAGCGAGGCCGATGCCCGAGGTGGAACCGGTAATCACGGCGGTCTTGCCCTTGAGGATCATCGCGCTGCTCTCCTGCTGTCGCCTGCCGTGTGCGTCGTCGGCGCGGCCGTTGCAACCGGGAGGCGGGTTGGGGCATTCGTAACGCAAGCTAAACGGAGTTCCGCATGCGCCTCGACGATTTTGACCCCAACATTGACGTCGGCGATCAGGGGAATCGCGGCGGCGGTTTCGGTGGTGGTGGCGGCGGCGGCGGTCTGCTGTTCGGCCTGCTGCCTTTGATCGGCAGTCGATTCGGCTGCGGCGGTATCGTCGTCGTCCTGCTGCTGATGGCGGTATTCGGCGGACTCGGCAATTTGGGCGGGATGCTCGGCGGCGGCGGCAGTGGCACGCAGGTGACGCGCTCCGCTCCGGCGGACGGCGGCTCGGCCACACAAGTCTGTACGTCCGACCCGGCAAAAAAGGCAGCGTGCGATGCCTTCAGCTCGGCACAGAAGACATGGACGGCGCTGTTTGCACAGAGCGGTAAGCGGTTCGAAGCGCCCGGCTTGCGGTTCTTCTCGCAGAACGGCCAGTCTGGCTGCGGCGCGGCGCAGTCGGCGATGGGGCCGTTCTACTGCCCAACGGATCAGCGCATCTATCTCGACACCAGCTTCTTCAACGAACTCGCCAACCGCTTCGGCGCCAAGGGCGATTTCGCGCAGGATTACGTGATCGCACACGAATTCGGCCACCATATCCAGAACCTGCTCGGCACCTCCGATCAGGTGCAGCGCATTCAGCGCAGCGGCAGCGAGACGGAGGGCAATGCCGCCTCGGTCCGGCTCGAGCTTCAGGCGGATTGCTATGCCGGCGTGTGGGCGGCGCAGAACCGCAGCCGGATGGACCAAGGCGATCTCCAGGAAGGGCTGACCGCGGCGCAGGCGATCGGCGACGATACGTTGCAGAAGGAATCGACCGGCCGCGTCGTCCCCGACAGCTTCACCCACGGCACCTCGGCGCAGCGCATGCACTGGCTGCAACGCGGCATCGAGACCGGCGACCCGGCGCAGTGCGATACGTTCAGCGGTGCGATCTGATCGGCGCCGCCGGCGGGGCGATCACCGCCCCGCCAGTTGCCGCGCGAAATGCACCTCGACCGCCTTGGTGACGCTGTCCGCGATCCGCTCGCGGCCTTCCTTGCTGTCGAGGAAGGCGGCGTCGACCGGGTTGGAGATATAGCCCGTCTCAAACAGGATCGAGGGCAGGTCGGGCGCCTTCAGCACCATCAGCGAGGCCATGCGGTGGAACACCGGCTTGGTCGGGATCAGCGGCTTGGCCTCGCGACCGAGCAGCCGCGCGAAGCTCGCCGAGCTGTTCATCGTCTCGCGCTGCGCAAGGTCGATCAGGATCGACGAGACGTCGGCGCCGGCATCGCCGAGATTGACGCCGGCGATCACGTCCGCCTTGTTCTCCCGCATCGCCAGCCGCGCCGCTTCCTTGTCGGAGGCGACCTCCGACAGGGTATAGACCGACGCGCCGCTCGCATCGCCGCTGCCGACGCTGTCGCAATGGATCGAGATGAACAGGCTGGCCTTCAGCCGCCGCGCGACGCCGTAGCGCTCGCGCAGCACGAGGAAGCGGTCGTCGTCGCGGGTCAGCGCCACCCGCACCCGCCCGCTGGCGAGCAGTGCGTCGCGGATCGTCCGGGCGATCGCCAGCGTCACGTCCTTCTCGCGCAGGCCGGTGACGGGGTTGATCGCGCCGGGATCGACGCCGCCATGGCCGGCATCGATCACCACCAGCGGCCGGCTGGCGTCGCCCGTCACCTCGGGTAACGGCGCGCGGCGGGCGGGCGGCGGCACCGGGATCGACAGTTTGTAGCGCGGCCGCGCGCGCCATTGGCCGAGGTCCATGGTGAAGAAGCGCAGCGGCCCTGCCGCCACCGCCGCGGCGACGCGCGCCGGATCGGCGGGTTCGAGCGACACCGTCAGCCGTCCGGCCGCGTCGAAGCCGCCGTCGCCGATCACCGCGGGACGACCGAGATCGAGCAGCAACCGCGTGCCCTGCCCCGCTCGCCATTGCCGCACGCGCGTCACCAGCCCGCCGCCGAGCGCCTGCGCACCGGGAATCGCCTGCGCGATATCGATCGCGATCTGGCGACTGTCGTGGAGCAGGACCGCGGTGGCGTCGCCGACCGGACCGTCGAAACCGATGACGACGCGCCCGCCGCTCACCGCGACGCTGCGGATCGCCGCCGCCTGCGCCGGCACGCTGGTGCACCAGCCGACGATAAGGGCGAGCAACGCAAGCATCGGGCGACCTTGCCGCGTCGCGCGGGCGCTGGTCCAGCGAAAAGCCATGACGAATTCCTTGGCCGACGGTATCTGGCCGTCGCCTGAACCCGATCGGTACGCCGCCGCCTGCCAACACCGGGTTGCCCGGCAAGGTTAAGCCGCCATTCGGCATGATCTTGCCGCAGAGTGCGGCCAATTCGTGCCAGTTGCGATACGAGAAGCGCAATGCTACCAACCGACTGCACCCATGCGTCGCGCTTCATTCGTGCAAGCGACGCATCGGTCGCCGCGCCGTCCTGGCGCGGTTTTAACCAGGTTGACGCTCGCATGACGCATTTTCTCAACGTTCGACACCGCCCGGCTCCGGCCGGCGGCGTGTCGGATGTGTGGGAGGGCCGTGCCCCCCGACATGCGCGGCGAGCAGACGCATTCTCACCATCCCGCGCCGGTCCGCCCGGCGCCACCTATCAACGCGCAAGCGCGCCCTCCGGCTTATTCCTTTCAGGACCGTCCGCAGGAGCGCCACGCGCGCGGAGACCGTTCAATGACCACGCGTATGCTGATCGACGCACGCCACCGGGAGGAAACCCGGGTCGCCGTCGTCAAGAATAACCGCATCGAGGAATTCGACTTCGAGAGCGCCGAGCGCAAGCAGCTCAAGGGTAACATCTATCTCGCCAAGGTGACGCGCGTCGAACCGTCGCTGCAGGCGGCGTTCGTCGATTACGGCGGCAACCGCCACGGCTTCCTCGCCTTCAGCGAAATCCACCCGGATTATTATCAGATCCCCAAGGAGGATCGCGACGCGCTGCTGCGCGAGGAGGCGGAGCATGCCGCCGAGGAAGCCGCGCTGCGCGCCGAGCATGACGACGACGACGCCGAGGGCGACGATCACGACGAGGGCGACGATTACGACGATCACGACGACGCCGATCATGACGAGGCGGGCACCGACGAAGGCACGCCCGACGGCACGTCGAAGAAGCCGCGCACCGCGAACGACGAGGAGGTCGAGGCGCTGCGCCAGCGCCGCATGAACCTGCGCCGCCGCTACAAGATCCAGGACGTGATCCGCCGCCGTCAGGTGCTGCTCGTCCAGGTCGTCAAGGAAGAGCGCGGCAACAAGGGTGCGGCGCTGACCACCTATCTCAGCCTCGCCGGCCGCTATTGCGTGCTGATGCCCAATACGTCGCACGGCGGCGGCATCAGCCGCAAGATCAGCAACGCGTCGGACCGCAAGCGCCTCAAGTCGATCATGGCGGACATGCAGTTGCCGCCGTCGATGGGCTGCATCGTCCGCACCGCCGGGCTGCAGCGCACCAAGGTCGAGATCAAGCGCGACTTCGATTACCTGGCGCGGCTGTGGGACGGCATCCGCGACGCGACCCTGGGCTCGTCGGCGCCGGCGCTGATCTATGGCGACAGCGACCTGATCAAGCGCGCGATCCGCGACATCTACAACAAGGACATCGACGAGGTGATCGTCGAGGGCGAGGAGGGCTTCCGCCACGCCAAGGACTTCATGAAGCTGCTGATGCCGAGCCACGCGCGGCGCGTCCGGCAATATGCCGACGCGGTGCCGCTGTTCCAGCGCGCACATGTCGAGGATCAGCTCGCCGCGATGTACCATCCGGTGGTGCAGCTCAAATCGGGCGGCTATCTGGTCATCAACCCGACCGAGGCGCTGGTGTCGATCGACATCAACTCCGGCCGCTCGACGCGCGAGCATAATATCGAGCAGACCGCGACCGCGACCAACCTCGAGGCGGCGCAGGAGATCGCGCGCCAGCTGCGGCTGCGCGACATGGCCGGGCTCGTCGTCATCGACTTCATCGACATGGACAACAATTCCAATGTCCGGAAGGTCGAGAAGGCGATGAAGGAGGCGCTCAAGGACGATCGCGCCCGCATCCAGGTCGGCCGCATCTCGTCCTTCGGCCTGATGGAGATGAGCCGCCAGCGGCTGCGCACCGGCGTGCTCGAAGCGTCGACGCGCGCCTGCCCGCATTGCGAGGGCACCGGGCTCGTCCGCACCGCCTCGTCGGCGGGCCTGTCGGCGCTGCGCCTGATCGAGGAAGAGGCGGCGCGCGGTCGCGGTTCGCTGCTGACGCTGCGCGCCAGCCAGGAAGCGACGATCTACGTGCTCAACCGCAAGCGCGCCGATATCGCCGAGATCGAGGATCGCTACGGCGTCCAGGTCGAGATCATCCCCGATCGCGAGGAGGAGGGCGCGCGCATGTCGGTCGAGGCATCCGGCCCGCCGCCCGCCTATGCGCCCAAGATCGAGGCGCTGGTCGAGGAAGACTATGACGACGTCCCCGAGGAGATCGAGGACGAGGAGGATGAGGAAGAGGTCGTCGAGGCCGAGGCGGAGCCGCGTCGCGAGGGCGGTCGCCGGTCGGAACAGCGCGAGGAGCGCAGCGATGACGACGGCGAAGGCCGTCGGGGTCGCCGCCGCCGTCGGCGCGGGCGTCGCGGTCGCAAGGACGAGAATGGCGAGACGTCGCAGGACGAAGCCGCGCTCGACACCGAGTCGGTCGACGGCGAAGCCGAAGCCGAGCCGGTCGAGGCCGATGCCGAAGCCGATGGCGACGCCGAAGCACCGGTCGAGTCGGGCGAGCGTGCCGAGGGCGAGGGTCGCCGTCGCCGCGGCCGTCGCGGTCGCCGCGGTGGCCGTCGTCAGGACGCCGCCGGTGACGTCGTCGCGACGGAGGAGGCCGACGGTGGCGCCGAAGCCGATCTGCCGCCGGCCGATCTCGAGCCGATCGTCGAGGCGGCGGATGCCGGCCCGGTGATCACCGGCCTCGATGCGCCCGAGCCTGCCGCCGTCGGGGATGCGACGCCGGTCGAAGCGCCCAAAACCCGCCGCCGTCCGCGCGCCCGTGCCGCCGCTCCGGCTGCCGAGAGCGTCGAGACGCCGGCCGCCGCCGAGCCGGTCGAGGCGGCGCCGGCCGCGCCGGCCGAGCCGCTCGCCGAAGCCAAGCCGAAGCGCACGCGCAAGAAGAAGGCCGACGCGCCGGTCGCCGAGGCGGCAGAGCCGGCCCCCGTCGCCGAGGTGGCTTCCGAGGAGAAGCCGAAGCGTCGCCGCACCCGCAAGGCGGCGACCGAAGAGGCCGCACCGGCGATCGAGACGGCCGCGCCCGCCCCGGCCGAACCCGAAGCCGCCGCAGAGCCTGCGGAAGCGGACGACGCCGCGACCGACGCCGGTGGCGAGACCCCGCGCCGCGGCTGGTGGCAGCGCACCTTCGGCGCCTGAGCCCTGCCCCTTCCCCGTCCGCGCGCCGGACGGGGAAGGAACCCGGCGAACGTCTTGACTTCGCTATATAATGTCTGAATTGGACACAATGGCTGCCGCGGTATACGATCCTGCGGCATGTTCCAGTCGCCCCCTGTCGCCGACCGCCCCCGCATGGTCGTCCGGTCGGCCGCCGTCCTGCTCGTCTATGTCGTGGCGATCGCGCTCTTCTGCCGGTCTGCGCTGGTCAGCGGTTTCGATCTGGGCTTCGGCGAGCGCGGCGATGCGATCATCCAAATCGCAATCCTCGAACATTGGCGCAACGTTCTCGCCGGTGTCGCCGCCTGGGACACCAGCTTCTACTTCCATCCCTATCACGCGACGCTCGGCTATAACGACGGCTATCTGCTCTACGGCCTCGTCTACAGCGGCTGGCGGCTGATCGCCGACCCGTTCCACGCCGACACGCTCAACATCCTCACCTTCAAGACGATCGGCTTCGCTGCGGCGTACGCCCTCGTCGCGCGCAGTCTCGGCTGGGGGCAACGCACCGGGCTGGCGGTGGCGCTGCTCTGGACGGTCGCGAGCAATATCACGCTGCAAGCGGTCCATGCCCAGTTGCAGAGCGTCGCCTTGCAGCCCGTCGCGATGATGCTCGCGATCGCCACCGTCCGCGCCGAGCAGGCCGGTCGGCCGACGCGGGCCCGGTTCGCCGCCATGGGGCTCGCGCTGCTGCTCGCCGCATGGCTGCTCACCTCTTTTACATGGCGTGGTTCACGCTCTTCTCCGCTTGTCTTTATCTCGCCTGCTGGGCGGTGGTGACGCGGACGTGGCGGCCCGCTGACTGGATCGCCCTGCTCCGCCGGCATGCCGGGACGATCCTCGCCGGCGTGGCGACGTTCGCGGTCGCGATCCTGCCCTTCCTGCGGCTGTATCTGCCCAAGGTGCGCGAGACGGGCGGCGAGGCGGTCGACGATATGCTCGGCTATCTGGTGACGCCGGTGATCGACATGATCAACGTCGGTCCGGGCAATATCGTCTGGGGATGGCTGTTCCTGCCCCTGTTCGTGCTCGTCCACCGCCTGCTTCCCGACGATCCGGCCCTCCCCGGCCGTGTGCTCGGCGGCGAACATGAGGCGGGGTTTCCGCTGCTGTTCTCCGCGCTGGCGCTGCTCGCCGCATGGCGGATCGTCGCGACGCGGCGGATCGACGGCTGCCGTCCGGCGCCTGCGACGCTGCGCGCCTTCGCCCTGGCGATGCTCGTCGCCTGGCTGTTGACGATACAACTCTGGAAGGCCTCGCCGTGGCTGCTGGTCTTCCACCTCGTCCCCGGCGCCAAGGGCCTGCGGACGATCTCGCGCTACCAATTGTGGCTGACGCTGCCCTTGCTGCTGATCGCCGCCGCGGTCTGGCGGCAGCGGGCGCGGCGGCTGTTCCGCCGCCGACCGTGGCTCGCGACAGGGCTCGCCGCGCTGCTCGTCGCCGAGAATCTCAGCGCCGAGACGCCGGCGCAGCTCAGCCGCGCCGAGCAGCGCGCCGCGCTGATGCATATCCCGCCGCCACCCCCCGGTTGCGCCAGCTTCTACGTCGTCGCCACCCGCCCGACCGAGCCGCTCTACATCAGCCGCGAGTTGCACGCCCGCTACCCGCACAATGTCGATGCGATGCTGCTCGCCGAACTGTGGCGGGGGCCGACGATCAACGGGTTTTCGACCCTCCACCCGCCCGACTGGGGTTTCGCGGAGCCGCGCGCCGCCGATTACGACGCGCGGGCCCGCCGCTATGCGCAGCGCCATCGCCTGCGCGGGCTCTGCCGGCTCGACGTTCGCGCGCGGCCGCCCTGGTCGCGGGTTACACCTTGACCAGCATCTTGCCGGTATTGCCGCCCGAGAAGAGGCCGAGGAATGCCTCTGGCATATGGTCGAGGCCGTCGATCACCGTCTCGTGACGCTTGAGCCGGTCTTCCTTGAGCCAGCCGCCCATGTCGCGATAGAAATCGGCGGCACGATCGGTGAAGTCGCTGACGATGAAGCCTTGGATGCGGATGCGATTGCCGATCAGACGGGCGAGGTAGCGCAATGCGGTCGGCTTGCTGCTGTTGTAGACGTCGATCATCCCGCAGATCGCGAAGCGCGCGCGGAGATTGGCGTGCGCCAGCGCCGCATCGAGATGATCGCCGCCGACATTGTCGAAATAGACGTCGATGCCGTTGCGCGCGACCTCGCCAAGCGCCTTCACCACCGGCGTGCCGCTCTTATAGTCGATCACCGCATCCGCGCCGAGCGACTGGACCCAGGCGCATTTCTCCGCGCCGCCGGCCGAGCCGATGACGTGACAGCCCTTGGCCTTGGCGATCTGCACCACCGTCGATCCGACCGCACCCGCCGCGGCGGAGACGAAGACGGTATCGCCCTCCTTCGCCTGCGCGACCTCGAGCAGCCCGAAATAGGCGGTCATCCCCGGCATGCCGAGCTGGCCGAGAAACGCCTGCGGATCGACGTCGAGCTCGGGCAGTGGCTGGACCTGCGACTCGGGCAGCACCGCCTCGTCGCGCCAGCCGGCGAAATGCTGGACGGCATCGCCGGGCTTGAACCGCTCCGACCGGCTTTCGGTGACCGTGCCGATCGCACCGCCTTCCATCGGCTTGCCGAGCGCGAACGGCGGCGTGTAGCTTTTCACGTCGTTCATCCGGCCGCGCATATAGGGATCGACCGACAGCCATTGATTGGCGATGCGCACCTCGCCCTCGGCAAGATCGCGCTGCGGCAGGTCGATCAGGGCGAAATGCTCGTCGCTCGGCAGCCCCTCGGGCCGGGAAGTCAGGCTCCATGCACGTGCCATCGTATCAATCTCCGTTGCTGGTGATGAAGGGGGATCGGGTTGCGCCGATCCCCTGTCCACCGCAACGCAAAAGGCCCGGGACATGCCCGGGCCTTCGCGTGACGGTCGCTCGGGCTCAGTAGGTGCCCGAGAAGCTCTTGTTGAGCGTCTTGCCGTCGCCGTCGGTGCTGCTCGTGCTGGTGCTCGTGCTGCCCGTGGCGGTCGACTGCGTGTTCGACGTCGGGTTGGACGATCGCGTATTCGCATAGGGCTCGCGACGCGACTGGTCCTCGCCGAACATCGCCTGGCTACGCTCCTCGTCGCGCCACGCTTTCTTCGCCTCGGCAGCTGTCTTGCTCAGCGTCACCTTGCCATCGACGCTCTGCAGCCAGTTCGACGGGATCGAATGGTGGCGGCCGCCGGCATCGACATCGTTCTTGGTCAGGATGATGCGATCGCCGCGCACCTTGTCGACGGTGCCGACATGCTCGCCGTCCGAGCCGACGACGTCCATATGCTCCTCGACCTTGTTGAGCGAGTCACGCTGCGTCTGACGGTTCGAACGCCACGAGCTGAACTCGTTTTCGAACTTGGTACGGTTTTCCTGGCGATACTCGTGGTAATCACGGTCGAGCGCGTCGATCTGGCCACGGCGCCAGCTATGATAATCGTTGTCGCGATCATGGTTGGCTTGCTGATCCTGGCGCGAATCGAACTCGCGGCGACGCTCGGCGTCCTCATCCCCGAACCACGAGCGGACCTCGTCCCCGGCACGCGCCAGGAAGCCGCGGTCTTCGTAATCATAGCCCTGCGGCTGGCGGCCATAGCCCGGCTGGCCGCGGCCGCCGGCGTTGCGGTTGCGATCGCGGTAATTGTCGTCGTCGTCGTGACGGTGCGACCCGAAATCCTCGAACCGGCGGCTGCCGCTGCCGTAGCTGCCGTGATATTCCTGCTCGCTGCCGCGATACTGGCCCGCATCGGCGCCGTAGCGGTTGCGATTGTCGGAGCGATCCTGGCCGTAGCGGTCGTCCTGGCCGTAGCTGCTGCGCCCGTAGTTGCTGCGACCATAGTCGTTGCCCGAGGCGCCATAGCCGCCGCGTCCGCCCTCATAGCCGCGATCACCGTCATAACCGCGCCCGCCGCCATAGGACTGGTCGCGCTGGCCGTACCGCTGGTTGCCATAGTCGCGTGCGCCATAGTCCTGACGATCGTTCCGGCCGTCATTGCCGTACCGCCCCGCGGCCTGATAGTCGCGTGCGCTCGAATAGGTGTAATCGCGGCCGTAGCCCTGATTGCCGCCGCTGTTGTA
The DNA here is from genome assembly GCF_000632225.1 of Sphingomonas sp. RIT328. GTDB lineage: Bacteria > Pseudomonadota > Alphaproteobacteria > Sphingomonadales > Sphingomonadaceae > Sphingomonas > Sphingomonas kyungheensis. Next base: position 73,038 of record NZ_JFYV01000009.1, on the reverse strand, counting down.
ATCGTCGCCGTGCGCGTCGCCTCGGGTATTGCGTTCGTAGACCATGATCGTCTCCTTCGACAAAAGCTCCTGCGGGTGCCGACCGCGTCGTTGCTGCGCGACCGTGCTCCTGATCGAAATAAAGATTAAAATGGCCCTTCGTTCCGACTGTTAGCGCCGCGTAACGGCTTTGCGTCGCAACCAGCCATCGGCCTGCCGCAGCATCGGAAACGCGGGCGCCCACACGCCCCGGGGGATTTTTTGGCAGCAGGCGCAAGCGGCTGTTGCATCGCCCGGATCGTGCGGCTAATGGCGTCGCTCTCGGGCTGGTCCCGAGCCGGGGTGCGGGGCTGTAGCTCAGATGGGAGAGCGCTGCAATCGCACTGCAGAGGTCAGGGGTTCGATTCCCCTCAGCTCCACCACCGCACCCCCATCTTCCGCCTTGTGCTTCCATCGCCGCCGCTGAGACGTTCTGCGTGCGATGACCGATCCGATCCCCGCCGCGACACTGATCCTGCTGCGCGACCGCGACGCCGCGCCGCCCGACGTGCTGATGGTCGAACGCGCGCGTGCGCTGGCGTTTGCCGGAGGCGCGATGGTGTTTCCCGGCGGGCGGATCGATCCGGGCGACGTAGCGCTGGCCGCGGCGATCGGCGCGGGCGCGGACGGCGCGGCGCGGATCGCGGCGATCCGCGAGACGATCGAGGAGGCGGGGCTGGCGATCGGGCTCGATCCGCCCCCCTCGCCCGCCGTGGTCAAGACGATCCGCCGCCGCCTGCATGGCGGCGAGCCGTTCGGCGCGATCCTCTCCGACTATGGCATCGCGCTCGATCTCGCGGCGCTGGTGCCGTTCGCGCGCTGGTTGCCCGATCACGTACCGGTGCGCGTCTTCGACACCCTGTTCTTCCTGGCCCGCGCGCCCGCCGATGCGACGGCGAGCGCCGACGCCACCGAGACGGTACGGCTGTGCTGGAGCAGCGCGGCGGCGGTGTTGCGCGAGGCGGATGCGGGCGCGGTGACGCTGATCTATCCGACGCGGCGGACGCTCGAACGGCTTGCTCTGTTCCCCGACCATGATGCCGCGGTCGCGCAGGCGCGGCGCCACCCGGTCCGCACCATCACGCCCTTCGTCGAGACGCGCGACGGTCAGGACTGGCTCTGCATTCCGGACGATTGCGGCTATCCGATCACCGCAGAGCCCGTCTCGCAGGTGCAGCGCGGCTGATGCGGGCGCTGCGCCGGCTGATCGGCGGCCTCGCGCTCCTCGTCGCGCTCGCCGCCGCGGCGCTGCTGCTGTGGGGGCTGCTGCGCGGGCGGTCGGAGGATCTGCCGTGGACGCCGCTCGATCTCGCCGCGCCGGTCGGGCTGTCGACGGGGCGCAAGCTCACCGCCCTGACGCGTGACTTTCCGCTATGCCGCGCGCTGCTCGACCAGGCGGGGGTGCGGTATCGGGTGCTGCCGCCGCGTGAGGAGGGGCGGTGCGGCTATCGCGACGGGGTGCGCTTCGCCGACGGGGGCGCGCGCGCGATCGACTATCGCCCGGCGGGGCTCGGCATCGCCTGCCCGGTCGCCGCGGCGCTGACCGTATGGGAGTGGCAGGTGGTGCAACCCGCCGCGCAGCGCCGCTTCGGCAGCCGCGTCGTCGCGATCGACCATTTCGGCAGCTATGCGTGCCGGCGCATCTATGGCCGCGACGCAGGGACGTGGAGCGAACATGCCACCGCCGACGCGGTCGATATCGCCGGCTTCCGCCTCGCCGACGGCCGCCGCATCACCGTCGCGCGGGACTGGCGCGGCGACGGCGATGATGCGGCCTTCCTGCACGAGGTGCGCGACGGCGCCTGCCGGCTGTTCGCGACGACGCTGTCCCCCGACTATAACGCCGCGCATCACGACCATCTGCACCTCGATCAGGCCGACCGCACCGCCGGCTGGCGCGCCTGTCGGTGACGCCGCCGCCGGCGTGATCAGTGCGGCGCGGCGGCCGATCCCGTGTCGACCTTCTCGACCCAGTGCGGGAAGAACGCCGGCTTGCGGTTCGACCAGCCCGAGGCGGTCGCCGCCGCTTCGCTGATCGACTGGAGCAGCTTGCGGCGCAGCTCCGGGTGAAGGTGCGGCAGCGCCGCCGCGGCGCAGAAGGCGCTCGGCAGCCACGGCCGCGCCGCCGCGCCGATCAGCCGCTCGTAGAGGAAGCGGAACGCGGAAAAGCTGGTCAGCCGCCCCTGCCCCAGATCGAAGCCGACCAACGTCACCAGCGGCGCGAGGAACGGCTCGACCGCGGCGAGATCGGCGTCATCCGGCACCAGCAGCCGCAGATCGGGGAGTGCCCGATACAGCCGCGCCTGCGCGCGGATGCTCGCCGCCTCGACCACGTCGCGCGACCAGCGGACCATGGCGTCGTCGCGATCGAGCCCGATATCGAGGCTGCGCCGGATATAGCGCTGCGTCGAGCTGGGGAAGCTCGCGAATTCCTTCATTTCGGCCAGCGTCATCGCGCCTTCCGCCGGTCTGTTCTTGGCACCCATGTCGTCACCCCACCCGCCAGAGAAGTCGGCACGATCCTCGCTCATGTTGGTTAACAACATCCTGAACGTGGGACGCCCCGCGTCACAAAAGCATCATGAAAGCTGCTGCGGCGCAACATAGATTGCGACGAGCGGAGTGATTTTGGTCGCAAACGTCGCAGGATAGCCGGATCGCCCATAGCAAGACGGCGGCCCCTCGCGGAGCCGCCGTCTTTATCCAATCCGATCGGTGCGTGCGTTACCGGTTGCGCTCGGCCTCTTCGTCGAAGCCCGACGAAGGCGCCGGCTCACGATCGTGACCGGGCTGCGTCATCGAGGGCGGATCGCTCGCATCCATCGATTCGTCGAGACCGGCATCGAGCCGGGCGTCGGCGCTGTCTGGGTTCTTCTCGAGCCGCTTGTTGATCGACTTGTCCTGGCCGGCATCCTGGCGCGGGTCACGCTCCTGGTTGCTGGCGTTCGGCGCGACCGACAGGCTGTCGAGAGCCTTTTCGTCAATTCCGGTCATGATGACACCCTCCTGAGTTTACCAACCAGCAACGTTCGCCCGCGCCGTTCCGTTCCTGCCGGTCAGTCACGCCGCGGTGACCCGGACCGTCTGATTGACGAACTGCGCGATGCCGAACACCGTCATGAAGGCGATGTCGGTCGCGTCGCGTCCGACGCAGACGCGCGCGATCGTCTCGGCGGGCGCCATCCGCGTCGCATCGACGAGCCGCCACGCGCCGTCGAGCCACAGTTCGGCGACCGCATGGAAGTCCGGCGGATCGACGCCGGGTGCGTAGGCGGCGACGCAGCGGGCCGGGATCTCGCCCGCCCGCGCCAAGGCGACGAGCAGATGCGCGTAATCCCGGCAGACGCCCGACCGGCTGGCGAAGGTATCGATCGCGGTCGTCTCGCCGCTGCTGGTATTGGCGCGATAGTCGAGCGACTCCGCCACCCAGTCGGCGAGCGCCGTGGCAAGCGCGCCGCCGCCCATGCCGCCGAAGCGACGGCGGACGAATCCTTCGAGCCGGTCCGACTGGCAATAGCGGCTCGGCAGCAGATAGGGGATGAGCGCGCCGTCGAGCGCGCGCGCCGGCGTCGCCGGCAGGCTGGCGAGATCGACCGGCGCGCGCGTCACCTCGACCTCCGCCCGATAATGCGCCTTGAGCCAGCCGTCGGCGCGGATCCAGCAGCGCTGGCCGATCCCCTCCTCGCCGCGCGCCGCCACCACCGGCGTGTCGCTCCACACGGTCAGCGATTCGGAGACGATCCGCTGGTCGGGCATCGCCGCCGCCTCGATCTGCAACAGCACGTCGCTCGGCGGGCCGAGGATGGCGTAATCGAGCGCGACGTCGATCGAGAGGCGCATCGGCCTATTCCTTCACACGAAAAAGCCCGGCGGCCGTGGCCACCGGGCTCGTTGAACCAGACGGAGGTCCGGTCGGATCAGTTGCGCTGCGAACCGAAGAGACGCAGCACGAAGAGGAACATGTTGATGAAGTCGAGGTAGAGCGACAGCGCCGACATGACCACGGCCTTGCCGACCATGTTGGTGCCCGCGACCTGGAAATACAGGCTCTTGGTGCGCTGCGTATCGTAAGCGGTGAGGCCCGCGAACAGCAGCACGCCGACGATGCTGATCACCAGATTGAGCACGCTCGACTGAAGGAACAGGTTGATCAGGCTGGCGACGATCACGCCAACGAGGCCGATGATCAGGAAGGTGCCGAATGCCGACAGATCCTTCTTGGTCGTATAGCCATAGAGGCTGAGACCGGCGAAGCCCGCCGCGGTCGAGAAGAACGCACCGGCGATCGACGTCCCGCTATAGACGAGGAAGATCGTCGACAGCGACAGGCCCATCAGCACCGCAAACGCCCAGAACAGCATCTGCAGCGTCGAGGTCTGCATCCGCCCCTGCCCGAAGCTCATCGCGAAGACGACGCCGAGCGGCGCGAACATCAGCACGTAGCGCAGCAAGCCGCCGCCCATGAACACCTGGGCCGCGGGCGACGAGGCCCCGCCCCAGGCGAACAGCAGCGCGACGATGCCCGTCAGCAGCACGCCCGAGCCCATGTAATTATAGACCGACAGCATGTACGAGCGCAGACCCGCGTCATAGGCACCGCTGCGCGCTGTGTCGGTGCGCGTGGCCCCGAACGGCGCGGCGCTCGGCCGGGGGTCAGACCAGTTAGCCATGGTATCCAAAACTCCTTTACCGACCACATGCCGGATGACCGAAATATCGGCCTGCCGTGGTCCCATTTCAAGCGAAACCGGCTAAGTCCCGGTTCCAAAGCAACAGAACTTTACAAAGAGGCGTTACCCTCGCCATGCGTCTGTTCGTCGCGCTCCGCCCGCCCGCCGCGATCCACGATTCGCTGCTCGACGCGATGGACGGCGTACCCGCCGCGCGCTGGCAGGACGATGCGCAATTGCACTGCACGTTGCGCTTCCTCGGCGATGTCGACCGGCCGCAGGCGGAGGATGTCGCCGCGGCGCTCGCCGCGCTCTATGCGCCGGCGCCCTGCGTCCGGCTGCACAGCGTCGGCCAGTTCGCGCACAAGGGGCGAACCGATACCTTGTGGGCGGGGCTCGCCCCGACCGCGGCGCTGCACCACCTCGCCCGCAAGGTCGAACAGGCGTGCACGCGCGCCGGCCTCGCGCCCGAGCGGCGCGCCTATCTGCCGCACGTCACGCTCGCCCGGTTGCCGCGCAGCGCCGGTGCCGCGCCGGAGATCGATGCCTGGCTGGCGCGCCACGCCGCGCTCGCCAGCGATGCCTTCGTGCTGCCGCATCTCATCCTCTACCAGAGCCATCTCGGCCACGGCGGCGCGCTGTACGAGCCGGTGATGCGCTGGCCCCTTGCGCCGCCGGCGGAACCGCCGCAGGTCCTGCCGGTTCGTTCGGAAACCTCGGGAGACCCTTGATGCGCGTTATCCTCGTCCTTGCCGGCCTGTCGTCGCTCGCGCTTGCCGCCTGCGCGCAGAAAGACCCGGTCGCCGTCGGCAGCGCCATCTCGGGCGGCGCCCGTGCCACCGCGAGCCTGCGCACCGCCAACGGCCTCGACGCTGGCCACGCCAATGTTGCCGAGGTGGCCGGCGGGCTGCGCTACACGGTCGACGTCAAGGGCCTGCCGGCGGGGACGCATGGCGCGCATATCCACACCACCGGCCGCTGCGACGCGCCCGACTTCACCACCGCGGGCGGCCATTGGAACCCGACGTCGGCAAAGCACGGCAGCATGAACCCGCAGGGGCCGCATGAGGGTGACCTGCCCAATCTGATCGTCGGCACCGACGGCCGCGGCACGCTCGGCGTGACGGTGCCGGGCGCGACCATGGCGGGGCTGCTCGACGCGGATGGCGCCGCGATCGTCATCCATGCCGGCGCCGACGATCTGATGACCGATCCGTCGGGCAACAGCGGCGGCCGTATCGCCTGCGGCGTCTTCACCGCCGCCTGATCGACGCGGCGGCGGGTCATTCCACCGCCGCCGCCCTCGCCTCGCGCGTCGCCTCCGCGGCCGGCACCAGCCGGTAGGCGGCGACCGCGCAGGCGACCGTCACCGGCACGACGGCGAGCAGCGACAGCATTCCGATCGACAGGCTGCTCGACAGCGTCGAGATCCGCCCTGCCGCATAGGGACCGAGCGCGAGGCCGAGCAGCGTCGTGCCGATGAAGAAGGTCGCGGTCGCCGCACCGCGCATCCGCGGCAGCACGAGGTCCTGCGTCGTCGCCGCCGCCGCGCCGAGCGCGCCGCTCGCGGTCAGCCCGGCGAGGAACAGGCTGGGATAGAACACCCACACGTCGCCCGCGGTGAAGGCACCGATCAGGAACGGCACCGGCAGCGTCGCGCCGGCGAGGACGACGATCAGCCGCCCCGCCGGATTGCGCCGCCGCAGCCGGTCGGCGACCAGCCCGCCGATCGTCACGCCGAGGAAGCCGGCGAGCGCCCCGCTGCTGCCCAGCCACAGCCCGGCATGCGCCGGCGTCTCGCCGAGCACACGCAGCGCGTAGGGCGCGGCCCAGAAATTGGCGGCATAAGCGAGGAAGGCGATCAGCCCGTACGCCACCACGGTGCAGACGAACGCCGGCGTGCCGACGATCAGCGCAAAGGTCGCCGGATCGCGCCGCCGCAGCGCGCTGCCCCAGGAGAAGACCGCATAGACGCCGGTGCCGACCGCGATCCACTGCGGCGCCGGCTCGCCCAGCGCGATCAGCAGCGTCACCAGCGCCGCCACCCCGGCCAGCGCGGCGAGATTGACGAACAGCGCGCGCGCCCCGCCCTGCCACGCGCCCAACAGCGTCAGCGGCGGCAGGATGGTGAGCAGCTCGGCGGCGAAGGCGCGAAACGGCGCGGGATGCGGCGGCGGTGCGGGCAGCCCCTCGACCAGCCCGCGTACCGGCTCCCGCAGCGTCGCGATCCACAACGCGACGAGCAACCCCGGCAGGCCGACCACGAGGAACGCCGCCTGCCAGCCGACCAGCCCGAGCGGGCCGCCGGCCGGAAAGGCGCGGTTCCAGTTCTGCACGACCATCCCGCCGAGGAACAGCGACACGCCGCCACCGACGTACAGGCCCGCCGAATAGATCGACAGAGCGGTCGCCCGCAGCCGTTTGGGGAAATGGTCCGAGATCAGCGAATAGGCGGCGGGCGATGCCGTGGCCTCGCCGACCCCGACACCGATCCGCGCCGCGGCAAGCTCGCCCCCGGTCCGCGAGAAACCCGACAGCGCGGTCATCGCCGACCATAAGGCGAGCCCCACCGTCATCAGCCGCACCCGATGCCAGGTGTCGGCGAGCCGCCCGAGCGGGATGCCGAACAGCGCGTAGAAGACGCCGAATGCGGTGCCGTAGAGGAAGCCGAGATCCTCGTCCTTGAGCCGCAGGTCCCGCTTGATCTCCTCGGCGAGAATGGCGATCACCTGCCGGTCGATGAAATTGAGCACATAGACGACGAACAGGATGCCGAGCACGTACCAGGCATAAGGCGACGCCCGCTGCTCGCCTGCCCCCGCCGTCGCCTCGGCCATCGCCACCCCCTCGCCTTGCCGGCTCACGCTAGCAGAGGCGTGGCGGGAAGACGATACCCGATGCTCTAAACTGGTCGGGCGCGGTCGGCGGGCGGGTTAGGGATGCACGCGGAAGCGCAGAGGACGCAGAGAGAATGGGGTGAAGCGTCCGTGCAGCATCGGCGAGGAGAGGAAGCGCCCGCAGCACACCTCTGCGCCCCCCGCGCCTCTGCGCGACAACATTCGTCGCGGTGCTAAGCGCGCCGTCGCTGCCGCGTGCCGCGCTCGAGCCGGTCGAGCAGCGATTCGATCGATGGCACTTCCGCAGGCGCAGACGCGGGTGCGGGTGCGGGTGCGGGTGCGGGTGCGGGTGCGGGAGATGCAGCGGGGGCTTCGACTATCGGCTCAGCGACAGGTTCGGTGATGGCCGGCGCGGCTTCGACAATCTCTTCGTCTTCCGGCTTCACCTCGGGCTCAGGCTCAGGCTCAGGCTCAGGCTCAGGCTCAGGCTCAGGCTGAGGCTCAGGCTCAGGCTCGATCGCCACCGGCTCCGGCTCCACGACCGACACCGGCGGGCGGAGCGGCATCACCGGGCGGACGGGTTCGCGCGGCACGTCGGGCAGCGCGCCGGGGTGATAGGCGGCAAGCGGCTGGTTGAGATCGACCGGGATCGATTGCACCACCGGCGGCTCGCCCGCCTCCGTCTCGTCCGCAGCGGCCGGCGGCGTCGGCGGCGGCAGCGGCGTACCGAGATCGGCCGCCGACATCGGCCGGCGCGCCGGCGCATCGGGATGCGCGTCGGCGCGGCGCAGCACCGGCACGCCGGTGTCCGCCGCAGCCGTGCGCGCGAACAGACCACCCGCGCCGAACAACAGGAACAGCGCCGACCAGACCACCGCCGCGGTGACCAGCCCGCCGCCGAGCGCGAGCAGCGCACGCGCCGTCGCGCCGAGCGGCGGCGCGGCGGCGGCGATCAGCGCCGGCATGCCGCTCTGCCATACCCAATCCTCCAGCACGGTCTGCGGCACGAGCAGGAAGAGCGCCGCCACCGCGATGCCGCCGGCGATGCCGCCGGTCGGCGCGATCCAGGCGGTGGAGCGTGCTGTCATCGATTGGCCGGGGAACGCTGCCATGATCCATCCACTGTCGCGGCCATGGTCAGCCGCTGGTAAATTGGTTCGTAACGACCAATGTTTGACGACCAGTTACGCTCCTGTTCGACGAAGGCGCGCGCCGCCGTCCGCCGCCGCGCCCAGCCGCTGCGATCGGCGAGCAGCCCGGCGAGCGCTGCCGCGATACCCGCCGGATCGTCGGCGGGAAAGAGCGTGCCGATGACGCCGTCGCGGATCAGCTCGCGATGCCCGCCGACGTCGGACGCCGCGACCAGCTTGCCCTGCGCCATCGCCTCGAGCGGCTTGAGCGGCGTCACCAGGTCGGTGAGCCGCATCGCCTTGCGCGGATAGGCGAGCACGTCGACCAGCGCATAATAGCGCTCCACCTCGGTATGCGGCACCCGGCCGACGAAGCGGATCGCCGCCGCCACCGGCGACGCCGCCGCCTGCGCGCGCAGCGCCGCCTCCATCGGCCCGCCGCCGACGAGCAGCAGCCGCGCCTTGGGCCGTGTCGCGACCAGCGCCGGCATCGCCGCGATCAGATCGTCGAGCCCTTCATAATCGTAGAAGCTGCCGATGAAGCCGATCGTCTCGGCATCGCCGAGCCCGAGACTGTCGGCGAGCGCGGCGTCGCGCGCGGCGGGCTCACCGAACAGGTCGAGATCGACACCATTGGGCGAGACGACGATCTTCTCGCGGTCGATGCCGCGTGCGATCAGGTCGTCGCGCAGCCCGTCGCAGATCACCGCCACCGCATCGGCGCGCTGCACCGCCCAGCTTTCGAGCGCCCGCGTCGCGCGATAGCGTGCCGAGCCCTCGCGCCCGGTACCGTTGCCGACCGCGGCGTCCTCCCAAAAGGCGCGTATCTCATAGACCAGCGGCAGGCCGCGCTGCCGGGCGACGCGCAACGCGGCGAGCGCGCCGAGCACCGGCGAATGGGCGTGCAGGATATCCGGCCGGAAGGCATCCACCGCCGCCGCGATCCGCCGCGCGAAGGCGGCGATCCCCGCCACCTCGCCGACCAGCCCCGCCGGGCGCTTCGCCAGCGTGCGGTGGAAGGTCAGCCCGTCGACCGACTCGACCGCATCGGCCACCGCCCCCTGCCGCGGCCCGGTCACCGCCGCCACCTGCCACCCGCGCGCCTCCTGCGCCTTGAGGATCGCGCGGGTGCGGAAGGTATAGCCGCTCTGCAGCGGCAGGCCGTGATCGAGGACGTGAAGGATGCGCATCGCCACGCCTTATGCCACGCGGGTTTAAGGACGCGTCAATCGCGGCGACGCGCGGGACTTAACGTGACATCAACCCGGTGCGCCGCATAGGCTGCGGCCATGCGGACCGGCGCCCTTCGATGATCGACAATCTGTCGCTGGCGATCACCCATGCGCTGATGCTGCTCGCCGCCTGGCTGCTGCTCAAACGGCCGGACCTTGATTCGGAATCGCCGGCGCCGCGTCACTGGCGCGCACGCGGGCGCGGCGCGACTCCGCCGCCGCCGCAGGATCTGCCGCCCGGTGCGTGACCTCGTCTTCGTCGCCTTTCTCGCCGCGATCTTCGGCATGGGGTTGCGGCGGCCGTTCCTGCTCGTGCTCGCCTATGTCTATATCGACATCGTCTCGCCGCAGCGGCTGACTTATATCCTCCTCAACAGCGTGCCGATCTCGCTGATCGCGGTGGCGCTGGCGGTGGGCGGCTGGCTGCTGATCGACGACAAGAGCGACAGCCGGTTCGCGCCGCGGCAGGGGCTGATCGTGCTGCTGCTGCTCTACTGTTGGGCGACCACGGCCGGCGCCGATTTCCCACACGACGCCAAGGACAAATGGGACTGGGTGTGGAAATGCCTCGCCTTTGCCGCCTTCCTGCCGCTGACGCTGCGGACGCGGCTGCGCATCGAGGCGCTGCTGCTGTTCATGATCCTGTCCGCCGCGTCGATCATCATCGTCGGCGGGATCAAGACCGCGGCGGGCGGTGGCGGCTATGGCCAGCTCGACCTGATGGTCAACAACAATTCGGGGCTGTACGAGGGCAGCACCATCTCCACGGTCGCGGTGGCAATCGTGCCGCTGATCGTCTGGTTCATGCGCCACGGCACGATCTTCCCGCCCGACTGGAAGGTGAAGGGCTTTTGCCTGTGCCTGGTCTTCGCCTGCCTGCTGATCCCGGTCGGCACGTCGACGCGGACCGGGCTGCTCTGCATCCTGCTCGTCGCGGCGCTCTCGTTGCGCAACACGCAGCGCAAGCTGCTCTACCTCGCGATGATCGGCGCCGCCGGCTTGCTCGCGGTGCCGTTCCTGCCGGCGAGCTTCACGCAGCGGATGAGCACGATCAAGAGCCATGACGCCGACGAATCCGCCTCGACCCGGATCGCGGTGTGGCAGTGGACGATCGACTATGCCAAGACCCACCCGTTCGGCGGCGGCTTCGACGCCTATCGCGGCAACCATATCCGCTACGAGATCCGCAAGACCGACGGCAGCGGCGCCGACCCCGGCATCACCGACCAGGCGATCACCGACAAGGCGCGCGGCTATCACAGCGCCTATTTCGAGATGCTCGGCGAACAGGGTTATCCGGGGCTGTTGCTGTGGCTGAGCATCAGCGTGATCGGGCTGGTCCGGATGGAGGTGCTGCGCCGCCGCTACCGCGATCCGGCGGGCGAGTTCGGCTGGGCGGGGCCGCTGGCGGCGGCGTTGCAGACCGCGCATCTCGTCTATCTGCTCGGCGCGGCGTTCATCGCCATCGCCTTCCAGCCCTTCGTCTACATGCTGATCGGGGCGCAGATCGGCCTCGATTCCTATCTGTCGCGGCGGCGCGCGGAAGCGGGGCAGACGCCGATGCGGCGGCCGCGCCCGGTGGCGGCGTGAGCGACGCGATGGCGGGCCGCGATCGGCTTGGGGTACCCGTGCTCCTGCGAACGCAGGCGCCCAGGGTTGCGGGCGTGACGCGCCGTTGCGCGGCGTGGCTGCGGATTGATGCTCGCGCGGGACCACGGCGACACCCCTGCCGTCATGCCGGACGTGGTCCGGCATCCACGGTTCAGCAGGAGCCAGAGCCGTCAGATTTGCGGCACGGTGGACCCCGGACCAAATCCGGGGTGACGGCGTGGTTCGGGCCCGGTCGAGACGGCCGCGGCGCTCGCGCATGTACGGCGATATGGGATAAGCATCGTCGGCGATTATCCCGGCGCCGCCGCCTTGTCCGTGATGCCGGCCCGGCGCCTAGCAGCCGCCTTCCATGACCGAGCTGCGCGCGCTCACCAGCCTGCGCGGGATCGCGGCGTGGCTGGTCGTCCTCTACCATATCCGCGGCGGGATCGCCGGTCTGCCCGCTGCCGGCGAGCGCCTCCTCGCCAAAGGCTATTTGGCGGTCGACGTGTTCTTCCTGCTGTCGGGCTTCGTCATCTGGCTGACCTGGCATGCGCGGCTCGCTGCGCCGGGCGCGGTGGCGCGGTTCCTGCGCAAGCGGGTGGCGCGGATCTGGCCGTTGCACACGGTGATGCTCGCCGCGGCGGTGGCGCTCGCGCTCTTGTTGCGCGCGACCGGGCGCAGCGACCCTGCCTTTCCGTTCGCCGAGCTGCCGCTGCACCTGCTGCTCGTCCAGAATTGGGGGCTGACCGACCGGCTGCACTGGAATGATCCCGCATGGTCGATCAGCTGCGAACTTGCCGCCTATCTGCTCTTCCCGCTGCTGGTGCGCGCGATCGACTGGCGGCGGGTGCCGCTGGCCGCGCTCTGTGCGGTCGCCGCGGCGCTGCTGCTCGCGCTGCATGGTGCTATGCGCGGGGCGCCGACGCTCGGCACCGATATTCCGCGCTTCGGGCTGGTCCGCTGCCTCGCCGAATTCGGCGCCGGGACGATCCTCGCGGCGATCTTCCTGCGCCGGCCGCCACTCGTCGCGCCGGTCGCGATCGGCGTGATCGCCGCCATCGGCTGGGCGCTTGGCGCACCCGAAACGCTCGTCGCGCCGGCGACCTTCGCCGCGTTGCTGCTGGCTCTCGCCCTTACCGCCGGACGTCCGCGCCATCCGTTGGAGGGGCGCCTGCTGCACGGTCTCGGCGAGATCAGCTATGCGACCTATCTCGCGCATTTCCTGCTGTGGAAGGCGTTCCGCATCCCGCTCGCCGCACCGGTGCTCGGGCCGGGGCTGATCGCGGTCTATCTGCTGCTGCTGCTGGTCGCTTCGGTCGTGCTCTACCGGTGGGTCGAGCGTCCGGCGCAGCGCTTCATCAACGGAGCGTCGCTCTAGAGTATCGGGTTCGCGCGGAGGCGCGGAGGGTCAGGTTTCGGAGACGCTTTGCCTCTCCTCAACTGAGTCAAAGCCGCTGCGCGGCACCTCTGCGTCCTCTGCGCGAACCGATACGGGCGAGCAAGGCTCGCCCGCAGGACTTCAGGCGTCCTCGCTTTCCTCTTCCAACTCGTCCGCCAGCGCGTCGAGGATCGCCTGGTTGAACGCCGGGATATCGTCCGGCTTGCGGCTGGTGATGAGGTTGCCGTCGACCACCACAGCCTCGTCGACCACATCGGCGCCGGCGTTCTCCAGATCGGTGCGTACCGACGGCCAGCTCGTCACGCGACGGCCGTCGACCACGTCCGCCTCGACCAGCAGCCACGGCGCGTGGCAGATCGCCGCGACGATCTTGTCGTCTTCCATGAATTCGGTGACGATCTCGATCGCACGCTCCTGCAGGCGCATCTTGTCGGGATTGCCGACGCCGCCCGGCAGCAGCAGCGCGTCGTAATCGTCGGTATCGACGGCATCGAGCGTTAGCTCGGGGGTGATGCTCTGCCCCTTTTCGCTGTCGTTGATGACGCCGGTGATCGGATCGGTCTTGATCGAGGCCAGCGTGATCTGCACGCCGGCGTCGAGCAGCGCCTGACGCGGCTTGAACAATTCGTCCTGTTCGAACCCGTCGGTGGCGAGGATCAGCACGCGCGCTTGGGCAAGGTCGGCCATGTCATGTCTCCTGGGATGCGCGGCACCAACCGCCACCCCGGCCCGACGTTCCCGGAACACTCCGCATGGTCCACGCATTTCCTCTTTCCCCGTCGACGAGGAGCAAAGGGTGGCAGCGCGTCTGGTCTATTGCGACGATTCGAAACCCGGCATCACCCGGCGCAAGATGCGCCACGGCTGGGGCTATTTCGATGCGTCGGGCGCGCGCATCACCGACCGCGACGAGATCGACCGGCTCAATGCGATCGGTCTGCCCCCTGCCTATCGCGACGCCTGGTTCTGCCCCAAAGCCAACGGCCATATCCAAGCGGTCGGCTGGGACGAGAAGGGCCGCAAGCAATATCGCTACCACACCGGCTTCCGTGAGGCGCAGGAGGCGGCGAAATACGAGAAATGCGCCGATTTCGGCCATTGCCTGCCGCGCATTCGCAAGCAGGTGGAGGCCGATCTCGCCAGCCGCGGCCTGACCAAGGACCGCGCCGTCGCCGCGGTCGTCCGCCTGCTCGACATCGGCCATATCCGCGTCGGCAACGAAGCCTATACGCAGGCGAATGCCAGTTATGGCGCGACGACGCTGCGCAAGCGCCATGGCGAGGTGCGCGGCGCGACGCTCAAGCTGCGCTACAAGGGCAAGTCGGGCAAGGAACGCGACATGCGCGTCACCGACAAGCGCCTCGCCGCGGCGGTGCGCAAGATGCAGGACCTCGACGAACAGCATCTGTTCGCCTGGGTCGACGACGATGGCATGGCGCATCCCGTCACCTCGTCCGACGTCAACGACTATATCCGGCGCGTCGGCGGCGGCGACTTCACCGCCAAGCATTTCCGCACCTGGGGCGCGAGCGTCACCGCGTTCGAGGCGCTCGCCCATGCGCAAGCCGACCTCAGCCTCAAGGCGTTGCTCGAGCCGGTCGTCGCGCGGCTCGGCAATACGCCGGCGATCGCGCGCAAGAGCTATGTCCACCCCTCGCTCATCGGCCTCGTCAAACAGGGCCAGAGCGCATTCCGCAAGGCGCTGCGTCTGCCGCGTTCCGCCCGCTACCTCAGCCGCTGCGAACGCGGTCTGATCGCCTTCCTGGAGGCGGGCACCCCCGCGGCGCTGCCGATGCTCAAGGCAGCCGCCTGACAAGGTCGATCATGTCCAATACCACCTCCGCCGCCGCCAAGGCGCCGATCTTCGACGCCGGTTCGGTCCAGAACCAGATCGGCGACTTCTACACCGCCAGCGAGATCTGGCTGCACACCCACTGGCTGCAGATCCTGATTGCCTTCGCGATCGGCACGGTGATCGTGGTCGCGTTGCACGGGCTGCGCCGGCTCGGCCAGAAATTGTGCGGCGCGGAGGTCGGCCGGCGCGGCTGGGGGACGATCCTCGGCCGGGCGGTGACGCGGACCAGCAACTTCTTCATCATCATGCTCGCCGCCAAACTGGTCGTCGGCTATGCCGGCGCGCCGAGCCAGGTGGCGACGACGGTCAATTTCCTGTGGACGGTCGCCTCGGTCTTCCAGGCGGCGATCTGGGCGCGTGAGCTGATCCTCGGCGCGATCGAGCATCGCACCAGCGGCGAACATTACAGCGGCGAGGCGTTGCTGTCGGCGATGGGGCTGATCCGGCTGCTCGTCACCGTCGCGCTGTTCGCCATCGCGCTGGTCGTCGTACTTGATAATTTGGGCGTCAACGTCACCGGCCTCGTCGCCGGGCTCGGCGTCGGCGGCATCGCCATCGGTCTCGCCGCGCAGGGCATCTTCGGCGACCTGTTCGCGGCGCTGGCGATCATCTTCGACCGGCCGTTCCGCCGCGGCGACAAGATCAGCTACGGGACCACCAACGGTGTGATCGAATCGATCGGCCTCAAGAGCACGCGCATCCGCGCCTTTACCGGCGAGCTGCGGGTGATCAGCAACAAGCAGCTGCTCGACAAGGAAATCCAGAACACCAGCGTACGCGACCATATCCGCATCGCCTTCACCATCGGCGCCGCCTACGAGACGCCGCCCGAGACGCTGGCACGCATCCCGGCGATGCTGAGCGAGATCGTCGTCGCGGAGGGCGGCAAGGTCGCCCGGTCGGGCTTCGAGACGTTCGGCGCGTCGAGCCTCGACTTCGCGCTGCAATTCGACATTCCGGGCGACGACTGGGCGACCGCGCATCCGATGCGCGACCGGATCATGGTGGCGATCATGACCCGCTTCGCCGAGGAAGGCATCACCATTCCCTATCCAACGCAGACCAACTACACCGCCGCACCCGACGGCACGCTGGTGATGCCCTATGCCGCGGGGGGTGAGCCGGGCGCCAAATAGTCGCGCTCGTCATTCCTTCGTGTCGGGCTCGTCCTCTGCATCGCTCCCACCCTGTGCGCGTCCGCGCAGACGGCCGGCAAACCCCTTGGCGTAGCGGGTGATGGCGGCGCCGGCGGCGAGGAAGAGGATCAGGAACTTCTTGCCGAAGGCGAGCAGGATCGCGAGCAGGCCCAGCTTCTTCGCCACGGCGACGCCGGCGCCCGCCGCGACCAGTCCGGCAAGGCCATAGGCCGCCGTCTTGTCGACCGAGGGGTCGTAATCGGCATAGGCGGCGCCCCTGGCGAACTGCGCCGCGCCGGCGAGCGCCTGCGCCGCGCCGCGCACCTCGACGAGCTGCGGCATGCCCGAGATCATGTTGAGGCTCAGCACGCCGTCGCGGCCGAGCAGCCGCACGTCGTAATTGAGGACGTTGGTCTTGCTGTCGGAGAAGCGGATATTGCGCGCCCAGATCAGTGCGTGGCGCGCCGAATCGTAGGTCGGCGCCTGCGCCCAGCCGACGAAATATTCGGTCGGATAGCCGGCCTTCTGCCGCTTCGGATTCTCCGCCTGTTCGTTCGCCCGGATCTCGGCGACCAGCGCGTCATAATCCTCGGACGCCGCGTCCTCGTCGCTGACGTGGCCGGTCCGATCGTAGGTGACGACCGCGCCCCAATCGTTGTCATAGCTGGTGCGGTCCTTTTCGAAGACGATGCCGAGCACGCCCTCCCCCGCGTCGGGCGGGTTGCCCCATAATTTGACGATGACCGCCTTCGCATCGTCGGCCGGGACGAAATAATAGCGGGTCCCGAGATGCAGCGTCGCCTTGGCGGGGCCGACGACGACATCGCCATATTGCCGGGTGAGCGCCTTGTCGAAGGCGACGATCGCCGCCTTGTCGTGCAGCACCCCCGGTTGCGCCGCCGCCGGCACGGCGGCGCCCTGCAAGCCGAGACACACCGCCAGCGCTGCCACCCACGTCTTCATGATGCCCCCCCGTCTGATCCGTTATAGAGGATCATTCCGGTGGGCCGTTCACGCCGGGGCGCAGGTGTGCGGGAGGGCAGCTGGGTGACCCGGCGCGGCTGATTTCATCCTGCCGCTTGTGGGTTCATGTGGCCCGGACGCGCATCTCCGCGCCTCCGCGCGAACTATATTGCGGCCGTCTTTCAGATTTTTGCGTCCGCCCGTCTTTGCGGGACACTTGCTCGCAATGCTCCCGCGAAGGCGGGGAGCCCAGGTTCTTCTTGCCGCAAGCCGTTGTTCTGCTTGGATACTGGGCTCCCTCCTTCGCGAGACCTCTGCGAAAGTAGCAACCTGACCTGCTCACGCACCACCCCGGCGCAGGGCGGGGTCCAGTTTGGTGAAGCTTTGCAATCAGTTACAACGGCCTCCCGACTGGGCCCCGGCCTTCGCCGGGGCGGTTTCGAATCTTTCGCAGAGGTCTCGCGCAGGCGGGAACACTGGTCTTCTGGCGGGAGGCGGGTTTTCACGGGCCCTGAGCATGCGAAGCGATGCGTCTCAGGACTTTCTAGAGCCGCCACGGCCGGGCTATCCGGCGCGGCAATCGCGGCCACTCTTCCGCACGATCCGC
Organism: Sphingomonas sp. RIT328; assembly: GCF_000632225.1. Lineage (GTDB taxonomy): Bacteria > Pseudomonadota > Alphaproteobacteria > Sphingomonadales > Sphingomonadaceae > Sphingomonas > Sphingomonas kyungheensis. The sequence continues at coordinate 55,598 of NZ_JFYV01000009.1, read as the reverse complement.
CCGCGCCTCCCACACGCGGGCCGCCGCTCAGATCCCCCCTTCGTCGAGCGAGAGCAGCGTCGCATTGCCGCCGGCCGAGGTGGTGTCGACCGATACCGCGCGCTCGGCGCAGAAGCGGTAGAGATAATGCGGACCGCCCGCCTTGGGGCCGGTGCCGGACAGGCCCTCGCCGCCGAACGGCTGCGAGCCGACCACCGCGCCGATCATCGACCGGTTGATGTAGAGGTTGCCGACCGCCGCCGCTGCCTCGGTCACCTCGGCGGCGCGCGCGATACGGCTGTGCAGGCCCATCGTCAGGCCATAGCCCTTGGCATTGACCCGCGCGATCGTCTCCTCGAGCTTGCCCGCCTCCCAGGTCGCGACGTGCAGGATCGGGCCGAACCATTCGCGGTCGAGGTCCTCGATCCGGTCGATCCGCACCAGTGTGGGCGGCACGAACAGACCCTCGGCCGGCGCGGGCAGCGTCTTCACCGTGCGGTCGGCGACGCTGGCGCGATAGGCCATCAATTTGTCGTAAGAGGCGCGATCGATCACCGGCCCGACGTCGGTCGCCGGATCGGCCGGATCGCCGAGCCGCAGCGTGTCCATCGCGCCGGTGAGCATCTCGATCACCGTCTCCGCGACATCCGCCTGCACCAGCAGCAGCCGCAACGCCGAACAGCGCTGCCCCGCCGACCGGAAGGACGAGGTGACGACGTCCGCCACCACCTGTTCGGGCAGAGCGGTGCTGTCGACGATCATCGCGTTGATCCCGCCGGTCTCGGCGATCAGCGGCACGATCGGGCGATCGTCGTCCGCCACCAGCGTGCGCGCGATCCGCTTGGCGGTGGCGGTCGATCCGGTGAAGGCGACGCCGGCGATGCGCACGTCCGCGGTCAGCGCCGCGCCGACCTGCGGCCCGCCGGGGACGAGGATCAGCGCGTCGCGAGGCACGCCGGCCTGATGCGCGAGCTCGACCGCGACGCGGGCGATCTCGGGCGTCTGCGGCGCCGGCTTGGCGACGACGGTATTGCCGGCGACCAGCGCCGCGACCGTCTGGCCGAGGAAGATGGCGAGCGGGAAGTTCCACGGCGCGATCGTCGCCCAGACGCCGCGCCCCTCGATATGCAGCATGTTGCGCTCGCCGGTCGGTCCGGGCAGTTCGACCGCGCGCAACCGGCTGCGCGCCTCGCCGGCGTAATAGCGGCAGAAATCGGCGGCCTCGCGCACCTCGCCGATCGCGTCGGGGATGGTCTTGAACGCCTCCTGCACGCAGATCGCCATCAGCCGGTCGCGATGCGCTTCGAGCAGGTCGGCGAGCCGTTCGAGGCACGCGGCGCGCTCGTCCACCGGCGTGCGCGACCAGGCGGGGAAGGCGGCGTGGGCGCGGGAGACGGCCGTCGTGACGATCGCCGCATCATCCTCGCCGCCGGCAGCACGGGCCAGCGGCTGTCTGACCGCGGCGACCGTCGCCTCCAGCGTCGCGACATCGCTGAGGTCGAGCCCGCTCGAATTGCGGTGGCCCGGCGCGAACAGATCCTTGGGCAGCGGGATGCTGGGATGGCGCGCGCCGCCGACCGCGGCGATCTTCGCGACCGGATCGGCGAGGATCTCGTCCTCGCTCAGCCGCGCGTCCGCGAGCTGGTGGACGAAGCTCGAATTGGCGCCATTTTCCAGCAGGCGCCGCACCAGATAGGCGAGCAGGTCGCGGTGCCCGCCGACCGGCGCGTAGATGCGGCAGTGATAGCCGTTCTCGCGCACCAGCCGCTCGTACAACCCGTCGCCCATGCCGTGCAGCCGCTGGAATTCGAAGTCGCGCGCATTGCCCGCCCATTCGAGGATCGTCGCGACGGTCAGCGCATTGTGGCTGGCGAAGGCGGGGCGGATGTTCTCGGCAGCCAGCATGTCCTTGGCCACCGCCAGATAGGAGACGTCGGTCGCCGCCTTGCGGGTGAACAGCGGATAGTCGCTCAGCCCCTCGACCTGCGTGCGCTTGATCTCGCTGTCCCAATAGGCGCCCTTGACCAGCCGCACGTTCATCACCCGGCCGAGTTCGTTCGCCCAGGCGACCACCGGTCGCGCGCGCTTGCCATAGGCCTGCACCGCCATGCCGAAGCCGTCCCAGCCCTTGAGGCTGGGCAGCGCCGCGACCGCGCCGATGATGTCGAGGCTCATCTCGAGCCGCTCGGATTCCTCGGCGTCGACGGTGAGCGCGATGCCCTTGCCCGCCGCCTGCACCGCCAGCGCCTCGAGCATCTCGGTCAGCGCGGGGACGCATTCGCTCCACCGCGCGACTTCGTAGCGTGGGTGCAACGCCGACAGCTTGACCGAGATCGAATGGCCCGCGGCGGGATCGCGCCCGACCGCGTCGATCGCGCCGACATAGGCCTCGTAATAGCGGCGCCCGTCGGCAAACGTCCGCGCCGCCTCGCCCAGCATGTCGAAGCTGGCGGTGAAGCCCTTGTTGTCGGGCTTCTTCATCCGCCGCATCGCCTCGTCGATGGTGCGGCCCATGACGAAGATCTCGCCCATCCGCTTCATCGCCTCGCCGACCGCCATGCGGACGAACGGCTCGCCGGCGCGGCCGATCAGCCGGCGCAGCGGTCCCGACGGCCCTTCGCCGACGAGCACGCGGCCGACCACCAGCCCCCAGGTGGCGCCATTGACCAATTTGCTGTTCGACTGGCCGGCATGCGCGCGCCAGTCGGCGTCGCCCAGTTTGTCCGCGATCAGCAGGTCGGCGGTCTCCGGATCGGGAACGCGCAGGAACGCTTCGGCAAGGCTGAGCAGCGCCACGCCCTCCGACGAATTGAGCCGATATTCCTGGAGGAACTGGTTGACCCAGCCGCGGTTCTGCGCCGCGCGCAGATCGGCGAGCAGGCCGGAGGCGTGGCCGATGATCCGCTCGCGCGAATCGGGCGACGCGGAGGCGCGGTCGATGAGCGGCTTTAGAACATCGGGTTCGCTGGCCCGATAGAGTTGGGCCATCGATTTGCGGGCAGCGGAGGCGGAAGCAGCGGACATTTTCAAGCTTTCGGTCGGTCCAGGCTTGCGAGGAACACCCTGCCGTGCCTAGAAGATGCGCCGCCTCTAGCGCCCCAGGCCAGCGAAGGAAATCCGGTGACGTTTCTCAACGCCGAGCAGATGCGGGCCCGGATCGGTAGCGAGACGGTGTCCGACTGGGTCGAGGTCAGCCAGGCGATGATCGATCGTTTCGCCGCAGCGACCGGCGATGACCAGTTCATCCATGTCGATCCGGTCGCCGCCGCGGCGACGCCGTTCGGCGGCACGATCGCGCATGGTTTCCTGACGCTGTCGCTGATGCCGCTGCTCGCGTCGAAGGTGCCGGATGCGCCGCGGCTCGCGGGTGCGCGGATGGGGATCAATTACGGCGGCAACAGCGTCCGCTTCCTCACCCCGGTACGCGCCGGCAGCCGCGTCCGCGGCCGGTTCCGCCTGCTCGCCTTCGACGAGAAGAGTCCCGGCCGCTTCCAGCAGACCACCCAATTCACTGTCGAGATCGACGGCGTCGAGAAACCGGCGCTGGTCGCCGAATGGATCGGCCAGATCGTCACCTAACCCGCCCCCGCACGTCCGTGCCTTGAGGATCAACCGTCTATGCGTTCCGCCGTCATCGTCTCCACCGCCCGCACCCCGATCGGCCGCGCCTATCGCGGCGCGTTCAACGACACCACGCCGCAGGCTCTCGCCGGCCATGCGATCCGCCACGCCGTCGAGCGTGCCGGGATCGACGGCGCGGAGGTCGCGGATGTCGTGCTCGGCGCGGCGCTCCAGCAGGGGCATCAGGCGGGCAATATCGCCCGCCAGGCGGCGTTGCGCGCCGGGCTGCCGACGTCGGTGCCCGGCATGTCGCTCGACCGGCAATGCGCCAGCGGCCTGATGGCGATCGCCACCGCCGCCAAGCAGATCGTGCTCGACGGCATGGACATCGCGGTCGGCGGCGGGGTCGAGAGCATCAGCCTCGTCCAGACGCCGCAGATGCGCGTCGCGCCCGACCGGCAGCTGATCGCGATGCACGGCGACATCTACATGCCGATGCTCCAGACCGCGGAGATCGTCGCCAGCCGCTACGGCATCAGCCGCGAGGCGCAGGATGCCTATGCGCTCCAGTCGCAGCAGCGCACCGCCGCCGCCCAGGCCGCCGGCCGTTTCGACGCCGAGATCGTGCCGCTGCCCGCGACGATGACCGTCACCGACAAGGTCACCAAGGCAGTGAGCCAGCAGGAGGTGACGCTCGACAAGGACGAGGGCAATCGCGCCGATACGACGATCGAGGGGCTGCAGAAGCTGCAACCCGTCGTCGGGCCGGACGGCGTCATCACCGCCGGCAACGCCAGCCAGCTCTCGGACGGCGCCTCCGCCTGCGTGCTGATGGAGGAAGGCGTCGCCGCCGCGCGCGGCCTGACGCCGCTCGGCCGCTACGTCGGCATGGCGGTGGCGGGGACCAAGCCCGACGAGATGGGCATCGGCCCGGTCTATGCCGTGCCCAAATTGCTCGAAGCGAACGGGCTCACGATGGCCGACATCGGCCTGTGGGAACTCAACGAGGCGTTTGCGGTGCAGGTGCTCTACTGCCGCGATACGCTCGGCATCCCCGACGAATTGCTCAACGTCAACGGCGGCGCGATTGCGATCGGCCACCCCTATGGCATGTCGGGCGCGCGGATGACCGGCCATGCGCTGATCGAGGGCAAGCGGCGCGGCGCGAAATATGTCGTGGTGACGATGTGCGTCGGCGGCGGCATGGGCGCGGCGGGGCTGTTCGAGGTGCTGTGAGGTTGATCGCCAACCGGCCCGACGGTATATATCGTCGTCGGAAGGGTCATGCGCTCTCTCTATCGAGCCCCGGTCGCTGCTACGGCCGGGGCTCAAATCGTTTGGAGCTCAGGCTGCTACCCGAGCCCCGCCCGTGCACCTCTTGCCTACGTGCCACTTCCACGATCTTCAGAACGAAGGTTCCGAAGCCGCAAAGCGCACCCAGGAACAGGCACAGTTCGGAAAGAGTCATGCATGCGCTTTTCCATCACGACGGCGGGATTGCCGCCGGCCCGATCATGACCGGGCCGGCCCTACCGCGCAACCAACCCACGGCGCGCTCGTTCTCCCGCAAACCCCCGCACAAGGAGACGCGTCATGGCCGATCACGACAATCCGCAGGAAATCGCTGCCAAGTTCCTCGACAAGCTGCGCAGCAGCCCGTTCGTGATGATCGGCCTGACGGACGGCGAACATGCCGAGCCGATGACCGCGCAGATCGACGACGATCAGCCCAACACGCTGTTCTTCTTTGCCGGCCGCGACAATCGCATCGCCAAGGGCGGCGACGCGATGGCGCAGTTCGTCGGCAAGGGGCATGATTTCTTCGCCTGCCTCGCCGGCACGGTCAGCACCGACAACGATCGGGCGCAGATCGACAAATTGTGGAATAACCAGGTCGAGGCGTGGTTCCCCGGCGGCAAGCAGGACCCGAACCTGACGCTGCTCCGCTTCGACATCGACAGCGCCGAGCTGTGGGAGACCGACATCTCGATCTCGGGGCGCGTCAAGATGCTGTTCGGCGGCACGATCCGCGGCGATGAATCGAGCAGCCACGCGGTGGTCGACTCGGTCGCCTGACCCGCGCCGGGGGCGGCGTCTGCCGCCCCCGATCGGTCAGGCGTTGGCGGCGATCCACTCCTCGACCACCGGCGCGACCCTGTTGCGCCACTTGGAGCCGTTGAAGATGCCGTAATGGCCGGCACCTTCCGCCATATAATAGCGCTTCTTGTCCTCGGGGAGCGCGGTCGCCAGCGTCAGCGCGGCGCGCGTCTGCCCCAGGCCGGAGATATCGTCGCGCTCGCCCTCGATCGCGAGAATGCCGACATCGGTGATCGCCGCCGGATCGACGCGCCGGCCACGATGCATCATCTCGCCGCGCGGCAACGCATGGCGCTGGAACACCAGTTCGATCGTCTGCAGGTAGAATTCGGCGGTCATGTCGCAGACCGAGCGATATTCCTCGTAGAAGTTTTTCGTCGCATCGGCGCTCTCGCCGTCACCCTGGACGAGGTGTTTGAACATCTCCCAATGCGACATCATGTGGTTGCCGAGGTTCATCGACATGAAGCCGGCGAGCTGGAGAAAGCCGGGATAGACCTTCCGGCCGGCGCCCGGATACATCATCGGCACGGTGACGATGACATTCTGTTCGAACCAGGCATGCGGCCGTTCGGTGGCGAGCGTGTTGACCGCGGTCGGCGCCTCGCGCGTGTCGACTGGGCCGCCCATCATCGTCAGCGTCTTCGGCCGGCAGGGATGACGGTCGGCGCTCATCAGCGCCACCGCCGCATAGCAGGGCACCGACGGCTGGCACACGGCGAGCATATGCGTGCCGCCCTGTCCCTCGTTCGGCCCGATCGCTTCGAGGAAGGCGACGAGATAGTCGATATAATCGTCGAGATCGAAGCTGCCGTCGCCGAGCGGCACCAGCTTGGCGTCGCGCCAGTCGGTGATGTAGACGTCCGCGCTCGGCAGCATCCGCTCGACCGTGCCGCGCAGCAGCGTCGCGAAATGACCCGACATCGGCGCGACGATCAGTAGCTTCGGCCCGCCCTCGACACCGTCGCGGCGAAAGCGCTTCAACTGGCCGAACGGCTTTTGCAGCACGATCTCCTCGTGCACCGGCACCGTCCGGCCGTCGATCACCGTCTCGGTCAGCCCGAAGGCGGGCTTGCCGCGCGTCGCCGAGGCATGCGCGAAGACCTCGAGCGCCGAACTGACCACCGATCCGCCGTCGAGGTACGACCAGGGGTTGGCGGGGTTGCGCATCCAGTCGGCGCCGAAGCTCGCCATCGCGCTGGCGCCGGCGAGCATCGAGCGCTGCATTTCATAGGCATCGTAGAGCATGGTCGGGATCTTCGCCTGAAAAGGTTTCCGTATACGTAATGTATTTTCCGCAAGGTGCAAACGAACCATTCGCACCCGCACAATCGGCTGAACGCCCGACACGGCCGACAGGGCCCCTGCCGCCGGAGTGGGCGGCGTTGAGCCGGTCCGCCCCGCCTGCTAGGCGCGGGGACGATGGCCCGTACCCCGCTCCCGACCAACCGCCGCCTCGGCGACCTTCGCCTCGTCTGGGATCGCGTGCTCTGCTACCCGCGCCAGTTGACCGTGGCGCTGCTCGCGCTCGCCACCACCTCCGCGGCGACGATCGGCATCCCTTATGGGTTCAAGCGGGTGATCGACCGCGGCTTCGCCCCCGGCGGCGAAGGCTCGGTCGCGGCGTCCTTCCATTATCTGCTGATGATCGTCGCGGTGCTCGCGGTGGCGACGGCGATCCGCTTCTACTGCGTGTCGTGGCTCGGCGAGCGCGTCGTCGCCGACATCCGCACCCGCGTCCATGCGCATCTGCTCGCGCTCACCCCGCGCTTCTTCGAGGAGAACCGGCCGTCGGAGATCGCCTCGCGCCTCACCGCCGATACCGTGCTGATCGAGGGCGTCGTCGGCAGCACGGTGTCGATCGCGCTGCGCAACACCTTCACCGGCGTCGGCGGGATGATCTACCTGTTCGCGCTGTCGCCCAAGCTCGCCGGCATGCTGCTGCTCGGCATCCCGCTGATCATCCTGCCGGTGACGATCCTCGGCCGCCGCATCCGCAACCTGTCGCGCGCGTCGCAGGATCGCGTCGCCGACGTCAGCGCGCTCGCCACCGAGATGCTCGGCGCGATGAAGATCGTCCAGGCGTTCGGCCAGGAGCCGCGCGAGGCGCAGCGCTTCGCCGGGGCGGTGGATGCGACCTTCGCCGCCGCGAAGCGGCGCATCGGCCTCCGCGCGGTGATGACCGCGATCATGATCTTCCTGATCTTCGGCTCGATCACCCTCGTCCTGTGGGAGGGGGCGACCGACGTCGCGGCGGGGCGCATCTCGGGCGGGGCGATCGCCGCCTTCGTGCTGACCGGCGGCATCGTCGCCGGCGCGTTCGGCGCGCTCACCGAAGTCTATGGCGACCTGCTGCGCGGCGCCGGCGCCGCCGGCCGGCTCGCCGAGCTGCTGCGCGAACAGCCCGAGATCACCCGCCCCGCGGCGCCGATCCCGCTGCCCGTGCCGGTGAGCGGTGCGCTGACTTTCGATCATGTCCGCTTCCACTATCCGACCCGACCCGACGTCGCCGCGCTCGACGACGTCACGCTGGCAATCCGCGCCGGCGAGACGGTGGCGGTGGTCGGCCCGTCGGGGGCCGGCAAGTCGACCTTGTTCCAGCTCGCCGAGCGTTTCTACGATCCGGCCGAGGGCCGCATCCTGCTCGACGGCGTCGACCTGCGCGAGGCGGACCCCGCCGCGATCCGCGCTCAGATCGCGATCGTGCCGCAGGACAATGTCATCTTCGGCGCGAGCGCGCGCGACAATCTGCGCTACGGCCGCTGGGAGGCGGGCGACGACGAGCTGTGGGCCGCCGCGGAGGCCGCCAATGCCGCCGACTTCCTGCGCGCCCTGCCCGAGGGACTCGACACCAACCTCGGCGAAGGCGGCGCGCGTCTTTCGGGCGGCCAGCGCCAGCGCATCACCATCGCTCGCGCGCTGCTCCGCGACGCGCCGATCCTGCTGCTCGACGAGGCGACCAGCGCGCTCGACGCGGAGAGCGAGCGGCTCGTCCAGCAGGCGCTGCAACGGCTGATGGAGCATCGCACCACCCTGGTGATCGCCCACCGCCTCGCGACGGTGCGCGCCGCGCAGCGCATCGTGGTGATGGACGCCGGCCGCATCGTCGAGGAGGGCAACCACGCCTCGCTCATCACCCGCGGCGGTCTCTACGCACGGCTGGCGAGCCTGCAGTTCAGCGAGGCGGCGTAGGGGCGGGCTTCTTCCGCGGACACTCTACCGTTGACCGCCATCCCTCGCCATCCCATCATTCGGACCCTGCATTCGTGTGAGCGCGCCGCTAGACTAGTCCGCGCCTTGATCCCCCGCCCCCGGCGGCGCATCATCGTCGCGCACAGAGCAGGAGGCACAGATGCGCGACCATGACCTGATCGTCTATGGCGCGACCGGCTTCACCGGCCGGCTCGTCGCCGAATATTGCGTCGAACGGAAGCTGGAGCGGTGGGCGATGGCCGGGCGCAGCCGCGCCAGGCTGGAGGCGGTGCGCGATGCGATCGGTGCGCCTGCGGACACGCCGCTGATCGTCGCCGAGGCCGACGATCCCGCCGCGCTCGCGGCGCTCGCCGCCTCGACCCGCGCGGTGATCACCACGGTGGGGCCGTATCAGCTCCACGGCGCGCCGCTCGTCGCCGCCTGTGCCACGGCGGGCACCGGCTATCTCGACCTGTGCGGCGAGCCGGCCTGGATGCGGCAGATGATCGACGCGCATCAGGCGGCGGCGCAGGCGAGCGGCGCGCGCATCCTCTTCTCGTGCGGCTTCGATTCGATCCCCTTCGATCTCGGCGTGCTGACCTTGCAGGAGTGCGCGCTTGCCCAGCACGGCCGCCCCGCGCCGCGCGTCAAGGGTCGCGTCCGCGCGATGCAGGGCGGCTTCTCCGGCGGCACCGCGGCGAGCCTCAAGGCGACGCTCGCCGCCGCGGCGCGCGATCCGTCGATCCTCGGGCTGCTCGCCAATCCGTTCGCGCTGACGCCGGGATTCAGCGGCCCGCATCAGCCGACCGGCCTGTTCCCGGAATTCGACGCGACGCTCAACACCTGGGTGGCGCCGTTCATCATGGCGGCGATCAACACCAAGAACGTCCACCGCACCAACTTCCTGCTCGGCCACCGCTACGGCACCGACTTCGTCTATGACGAGATGGTCGTCGCCGGACTGGGCGAGATGGGCAAGGCCGCCGCCGAGGCGATCGCCAAGCTCAATCCCCTGCTCGGCAAGGGGCCGCAGCCCGGCGAAGGCCCGAGCAAGGCGGAGCGCGACGCGGGCCATTACGACCTGCTGTTCGTCGGCCTGATGCCGGACGGCACACGCCTCGACGCGGTCGTCACCGGGGATCGCGATCCGGGCTATGGCTCGACCAGCCGGATGATCGTCGAGACCGCCTTATGCCTGCTCGACCGGGAGGGCGAAACCGTCGGCGGTGTCTGGACGCCCGCCGCGCTGCTCGGCACGGCGCTGCGCGACCGGTTGCAGGCGCGCGCCGGCCTCGGCTTCACCGCGGGCTGACGCACCGGCGCGCGGCCCCCGCGCCGCCAGCGAGGGTGGCAAGCGCGCGCGAACCTGCTACACGCCCGCGGCGTTATGGCGTCCGAAGCTCCCCGATCCCGCCTCCAGGCGTTCCGCGACACCGGCGGCCTCCGCGGCGCGGTGCGGCGTGCGTGGCGACGCTGGTGGATCAAGGGACTGGCGATCCTCGCGGTGCTCGCGGCGATCGGCTATGGCGTGCTGTGGGTGACGATCCTGCGCGCCTTGCCTTCGGTGGACCAGTTGCGCACCTATGAGCCGCCGCTGCCGACCAACGTCCGCGGCATCGACGGCACGCCGATCCAATCCTATGCGCGCGAGCGCCGCGTCGAGCTGAGCTTCGCCGAATATCCGCCGCTGCTCGTCCGCGCCTTCCTCGCCGCCGAGGACAAGACCTTCTTCGAGCATCACGGCGTCGACTATCCCGGCCTCGGCGGGGCGGTGATCGATTACGCGCGCAAGTTCGGCAGCGGCCGCCGCGCCAAGGGCGGTTCGACCATCACCCAGCAGGTCGCCAAGAACCTGCTGATCGGCGCCGAATATTCGCCGACGCGCAAGATCAAGGAAGCGATCCTCGCCTATCGGATCGAGGATACGCTGACCAAGCCGCAGATCCTCGAACTCTATCTCAACCAGATCGCGCTGGGGCGGAACGCTTTCGGCGTCGAGGCGGCGAGCCACGCCTATTTCGACAAGGAGCTCGACGAGCTCGATCTCGCCCAGCTCGCCTATCTCGCCATCCTGCCCAAGGGGCCGTCCAACTACGATCCGGTCCGTCATGCCGATCGCGCGCTGGCGCGGCGCAATTACGTGCTCGGCGAGATGCTGCGCAACGGCTTCATCAACCAGGCGCAGCATGACGAGGCGGTCGCCGAGCCGCTCGGCACGATCCTGCGCCGCACCCCCAAGTTCGAACGCGTCGGCGGCTATTTCGTCGAGGAGGTCCGCCGCCAGCTGATCGGCAAGTTCGGCGAAACCGCGCGCGACGGGCCCTATGGCGTCTATCAGGGCGGGCTGTGGGTGCGCACCTCGCTCGACACGCGTTTGCAGGACCTCGCCGCGCAGGCGCTGCGCGACGGGCTGCTCCGCTACGATCGCGGGCGCGGCTGGGCCGGGCCGATCACGCACAAGGAGGTCGACGCCGATTCGTGGCAGCAGACGCTGCTCAACACCAACATCGGCCTCGACTACAGCGACTGGCGCGCCGCGATCGTCATCGCGCGCGACGGCGATGCGTGGCAGCTCGGCTTCGCCGACGGCCAGACCGGCCGCCTGCCGCGCAGCGGCGCGCAGATGCCGGTCCGCGGCAAGGGCGGCACCAGCTTCGCCGCGATCCGCGCCGGCGACATCATCGCCGTCGCGCCGGAGGGCAGCAGCTACGGCCTGCGCTCGGTGCCGAAGATCTCGGGCGGCTTCGTCGTCGAGGAGCCGGCGACCGGCCGCGTGCTGGCGATGCAGGGCGGCTTCGACAGCCGCCTGCAGCCGTTCAACCGCGCGACGCAGGCGCTGCGCCAGCCGGGATCGACGATCAAGCCGATCGTCTATTCTGCCGCGCTGGAGAACGGCATGACGCCCGCGTCGATCATCATCGACGGCCCGTTCTGCGTTTACCAGGGCGCGGCGCTCGGCAACAAATGCTTCCGCAACTTCGGCAATTCGCGCGGCGCCGGGCCGCATACGATGCGCTGGGGGATCGAACAGTCGCGCAACCTGATGACGGTGCGCGCCGCCGCCGCCACCGGCATGCCCAAGGTGGTCGACGTGATGAAGCGGATGGGCGTCGGCGACTATCAGCCCTATCTCGCCAATGCGCTCGGCGCGGGCGTCACCACCGTCAGCCGGATGGTCAACGCTTATGCGACGCTCGCCAACAACGGCCGCGCGCACAGTCCGACGCTGATCGACTTCGTCCAGGACCGCCACGGCAAGGTGATCCTGCCGGAGAATTGGCGCGCCTGCGACGGCTGCAACGCCCCCGACTGGGACGGCAAGCCGATGCCGCGGCCGGGCGATCGCGCACGCCAGGTGATCGACGCGATGACCGCCTATCAGATGGTCCATATCACCGAAGGCGTCGTCCAGCGCGGCACCGCGGTGGTGCTGCGCGACCTCGACCGGCCGATGTTCGGCAAGACCGGGACGACCAGCGGCCCGACCGACGTCTGGTTCATCGGCGGCACGCCGCAATTCATCGGCGGACTCTATGTCGGCTATGACACGCCCAGCAATCTCGGCGGCTATGCGCAGGGCGGCACCTTCGCCGCGCCGATCTTCAAGGACTTTGCGGTCAAGGCCTATGAAGGGATGGAGAAGATCCCGTTCCGAGCGGCGCCCGGCATCCGCATGGTCCGCATCGATCGCGCCAGCGGCAAGCCTGTGTTCGGCACCTTCCCGACCGACGCCGATCCCAAGGCGGCGGTGATCTGGGAAGCGTTCAAGCCGCAGAGCGAACCGCGCCGCGCCATCCACCGCGGCCCCGCCCCCGCCGCCGCGGCGACCACCCCGGCACGCGCCCGCGCCGCACCGCGCGACAGCGATTTCTTGCAAAGACAAGGCGGAATCTACTAGCGCCTGCTCCTACATAGGCGTCATCGCCCCGTTCCTTCGCTTACCGGAGACTTCCCATGCGCGCCGAAGCGCAGTCCCACGTCGACAGCATCAAAGAGGCGCTGGCGCTGCTGCGCCGGTTCCTCGATTGGGACCGTGCGCTCCGCCGTCTCGACGAGCTCAACGCCCGCGTCGAGGATCAGGCGCTGTGGAGCGACCCCAAGGCGGCGCAGGAGGTGATGCGCGAACGGCGCCGGCTCGACGAGGCGATCACCGCGACGCGCGCGATCCAGTCCGAACTCGACGACACCGTCGAGCTGATCGAGATGGCCGAGGCCGAGGGCGACACCGCGATGGAGGCGGAGGGCGTCGAGGCGCTCGCCGCGCTGGCGCAGCGCGCCGATCACGACAAGATCCAGGCGCTGCTCGCCGGCGAGGCGGACGCCAACGACACCTATATCGAGATCAACTCGGGCGCCGGCGGCACCGAGAGCCAGGACTGGGCGGGCATGCTGCAACGCATGTACACGCGCTGGGCGGAGCGCCGTGGCATGAAGGTCGAACTGATCGACTATCACGCGGGCGAGCAGGCGGGCATCAAGTCGGCGACGTTGCTGGTCAAGGGCGAGAACGCCTATGGCTATGCCAAGACCGAGAGCGGTGTGCATCGCCTCGTCCGCATCAGCCCCTATGACAGCGCGGCACGGCGCCACACCAGCTTTTCGAGCGTGTGGGTCTATCCGGTGATCGACGACAATATCGAGGTCGAATATAACGAAAGCGACCTGCGCATCGACACCTATCGGGCGAGCGGCGCCGGCGGCCAGCATATCAACACCACCGATTCGGCGGTGCGCATCACGCACATCCCGACCGGCATCGTCGTCCAGTGCCAGAACCAGCGGTCGCAGCACAAGAACAAGGCGGAGGCGTACAACCAGCTGCGCGCGCGCCTCTACGAACGCGAACTCGCGATCCGCGAACAGGCGGCCAATGCGGAAAATGCCACCAAGACCGATATCGGCTGGGGCCATCAGATCCGCTCCTACGTTTTGCAGCCGTATCAGCTGGTCAAGGACCTGCGCACCGGCACGACCTCGACCGCGCCGGGCGACGTGCTCGACGGGGCGCTCGATCCGTTCATGGCGGCGGCGCTGTCGCAGCGCGTGACGGGCGAGAAGGTCGAGGTGGAGGACGTCGATTGAGCCTGCGCCCGGCCTTGCTGCTGACCTTCGCGACGATGCTCGCCGCGACCGCGTGCGACGGTTCGAAACCGCTGATCCGCCAGGATGAGAAGCCGATGCTCTTCCCCGCCGCGGATCGGCCGGTGGCGCATATCGTCTCGGCGCGCTGGTCGAACGAGGAAGCGCGCGACCGCGTCAACGAGGCGGGCGAGGTGATGAGCAAAGCGGGGATCGCCAAGGGCATGACCGTCGCCGACATCGGCGCGGGCGAAGGCTATTACACGATCCGCCTCGCCAGCCGCGTCGGCAAGGACGGGCGCGTGCTCGCCGAGGATATCGTCGCCAGCGTCCGCGACACGCTCGCCGAACGCGTCGCGCGCGAGGATCTGGAGAATGTCTCGGTGCGGCTCGGCACGCCGGACGATCCCAAATTGCCCGACGCGAGCTTCGATCGCGTGCTGATGGTGCACATGTATCACGAGATCGCGCAGCCCTATGAATTCCTCTGGCGGCTGCGGCCGTCGCTCAAGCCCGACGGGCTGGTGGTGGTGGTCGACGCCAATCGCCAGACGCAGAACCACGGCACCCCGCCCGCGCTGCTGCGCTGCGAGTTCGAGGCGGTCGGCTATCGCCAGGTGTCGATGAGCGACATGCCCTCGGCCGGCGGCTATCTCGCCACCTTCCGCGCCGTCGGCCCCCGCCCCGAACCCGAGGCGATCAAACCCTGCGTCCTGCGCTAGCGACGGTCGTATCGCCGCGGTGACGGAAGTGGGCGGATGCCGCGCAGTGCCGTGTCCGCGCCTCTGTGCGAACCCGCCTCTCCACCATCCGAGCTGACGCCCGAATCTCAGAGCAACCGAACGTCGAACAGGCTTGTCACCTGCCCTGCGGCGAGGATCAGATGATCGGCGAGCATCATGTCGAGCGCCTCGGCGACGCGCGCCAGCGTGCGGGTATAGTCGAGATCGGCGGCGCTCGGCCGCGGATCGCCGCCGGGATGATTGTGCGCGAGGATCAGCCGCGCGGCATCGAGCCGCAGCGCCTCGGCGATGATCGCGCGCAGTGGCGGCGCGACCTGCTCGCTCGTCCCGTCGAAATCGAGCCGGCCGAGATATATCCAATTCGGATCAAGATACAGGACGGTCGCGCGCTCGAGCGTCGCGTCACCCAGGTCCGCGAGCAGACGGATGACGGCGTGAGGATCGGTGATGAGGATCGGGACAGGATCATCCGGCACGACGGTTTGTCGCGCACGCGGCGGATCGTCGCAGCAAAAAGCTCGCCCAAAACGGCGCCACGCGATAGGCGGTCGCGATGCGCCAATATCTCGACCTGATCGATCGCGTGCTGACCAGCGGCACCACCCAGATGGACCGGACCGGCACCGGCACGCGCGCCGTCTTCGGCGCGCAGATGCGATTCGACCTGGCGCAGGGCTTTCCGGTGCTGACCACCAAGAAGCTGCATCTGCGCTCGATCATCATCGAATTGCTGTGGTTCCTGCGCGGCGACACCAACGTGCGCTGGCTGCAGGAGCAGAAGGTCAGCATCTGGGATGAATGGGCGGACGAAGCGGGCGATCTCGGCCCGGTCTATGGCAAGCAATGGCGCGACTGGGCAACCGCCGATGGCCGCCATATCGACCAGATCGCCGAGCTGATCGCCCAGATCCGCAGCCAGCCGGCCTCGCGCCGCCAGATCGTCTCGGCATGGAACCCCGGCGATCTCCACGCGATGGCGCTGGCGCCCTGCCATTGCCTGTTCCAGACGCACGTCGCCGACGGCCGCCTCTCGCTCCAGCTCTACCAGCGGTCGGCGGACATCTTCCTCGGCGTGCCGTTCAACATCGCCAGTTATGCGCTGCTCACCCATATCCTCGCGCAGCAATGCGATCTGGCGGTCGGCGAGTTCATCTGGACCGGCGGCGATTGCCACCTCTATACGAACCACCTCGATCAGGCGCGGCTGCAACTGACGCGGACGCCGGGGCCGCTGCCGCGACTCGAGATCACCCGCCGCCCCGATTCGATCGACGCGTATGCCTATGAGGATTTCGTGCTGCACGATTATGTCGCGCAGCCGCATATCAAGGCGGCGGTGTCGGTGTGATCAGCTTCCACCTCGCCCGCGCCGACAATGGCGTGATCGGCCGGGACGGTCGCCTCCCCTGGCATCTTCCCGCCGACCTCAAGCGGTTCAAGGCGATGACATTGGGCCGAGCGATGCTGATGGGGCGCAAGACGTTCGACAGCTTCCCGGCGCCGCTGCCGGGCCGCCGCCATATCGTGCTGACCCGCGACCGCCAGTGGTCTGCGCCCGGGGCCGAGGTCGCGCATGATGTCGACGCGGCGCTGGCGCTCGCCGGTGCGGATGTCGCGGTGATCGGCGGCGCGGAGATCTTCGCGCTGCTCCGCGACCGCGCCGACCGGATCGAATTGACCGAGGTCCATTGCGACGCCGACGGCGACGTCACCATGCCCGGCTTCGCCGACTGGCGTGAGATCGCCCGTGAGGACATCGCCGCAGCGGACGGGCGCCCCGCGTACAGCTTCGTGACGCTGATACCGCGATAGCCGCGGCAATTTGACCGACGGCCGGGTCGGAGGCCGCTGCGGCGCCCCGCCCCACCGCTTTCGCCGTGACCTTCCTCCGCCGCCTGCCTATATGGAGCGGGTGATCGCCCGCTCTCCCCGCATCATGCGACTCGCTATGTGCACCGCCGCCGCCGCGCTGGTCTGCGCCGCGCCGGTGCAGGCGCAGTCGATCCTGCGCGATGCCGAGACCGAGGCGATGTTCAGCGACATGTCCGTGCCGCTCATCAAGGCCGCCGGCCTCTCCCCGCGCGACGTCAAGGTCGTGCTGATCAACGACGATTCGATCAACGCCTTCGTCGCCGGCGGCCAGACCGTCTACGTTCATTCCGGTCTGCTCCAGGCAGCGGTCAACGCCAATCAGGTGCAGGGCGTCATCGCGCACGAACTCGGCCATATCGCCGCCGGCCACGTCGTGCTGGCCGACAATGGCATCAAGCCGGCGATGCACATCACCTTGCTGTCGATGGTGCTCGGCCTCGCCGCGGTGGCGGCCGGCGCGGGCGAGGCGGGCGCGGGGCTGATGGCGCTCGGCCAGTCCGCCGGCATGGCCAAATATCTGTCGTTCAGCCGCACGCAGGAAAATGCCGCCGATGCCGCCGGTGCGCGCTTCCTCAACAGCGCCGGCGTCACCGGCAAGGGCATGCTGAGCTTCTTCGGCACGCTCCAGCAGCAGGAATATCGCTACGGCGTCGAGAATATCGATCCGTTCATGCAGACGCACCCGCTGTCCGGCGACCGCATCGCCAGCCTCACCGCGGTGCTCAAGGCGTCGCCGTCGTGGAACAAGCCGTCCGACCCGGCGATCGAGGAACGCTTCCGCCGCGTCAAGGCGAAGCTCGAAGGCTATGTGATGAGCCCGGAGCGGACGCTCAAGGACTTTCCGGAGAGCGACACCAGCATCTACGCGCATTACGCCCGCGCCTATGCCTGGCATAAGGCGGGCTATCCCGACAAGGCGGATGCCGAATCGGTCGCGCTGATCAAGGCCAAGCCCGACGACCCCTATTTCCAGGAGATCCGCGGCCAGATCCTGCTCGAAGCGGGCCATCCCGCCGACGCCGTCGCGCCGTTGCGCGCCGCCACCGAAGGCTCGCGCAACAATCCGCTGATCGCCACCACCTTCGGCCACGCGCTGATCGCCACCGAGGACAAGGCCAATTATCCCGAGGCGGTGCGCGTGCTGCGCGTCGCGGTCGGCCGCGATGACGAAAACCCCTTCGCCTGGTATCAACTCGGCACGGTCTATGAACTGACCGGCGACACGCCGCGCGCCGCGCTTGCCACCGCCGAGCGCGCCAGCATGGAGGGCGATCAGCGGACCGCCGCACAAAGTGCGCGCTATGCGCTCGCCAACCTTCCCGCCAACTCGTCCGACTGGATCCGCGCGCAGGACATTGCGATGGCCGCACAGAACGACATGGACGACAATCCAAAGAAATATAAAAAACGATGACGCGTTTTACCTTGCCGCTGGTCGCGGCGCTCGGCGGCCTGATCGGCGCCGGCGCGGTGTGGAGCTATGAGCGGTTCGCCAGCCCCGGCGGTGCCGATCAGGCGCGGATCGAGCGTGTCGTCCACGATTACGTCCTCGCCCATCCCGAGATCATCCCGCAGGCGATGCAGGGGTTGCAGGAGCGTCAGTCGGGCGAATTGGTCGCCGCGAACCGCGAGGCGATCGTCACGCCGTTCGGCAGCGCCTGGGCGGGCAATCCGCAGGGCGACGTCACGTTGGTCGAATATTTCGACTATAATTGCGGCTATTGCCGCGCATCGCTGCCGATGATCGCCGATCTGCTCAAGCGCGACGGGAAATTGCGCATCGTCTATCGCGACCTGCCGATCCTGTCCGAGGCGAGCCGCACCGCCGCCCGTGCCAGCCTCGCCGCGGCGCAGCAGGGCAAGTTCCTCGCCTTCCATGACGCGCTCTACGCCGGCGGCCCGGTCAGCGACGCCTCGATCACCGCCGCCGCCGCCAAGGCCGGCGTCGGCCTCGGCGCGGTCGACAGCGGCACGATCGACGCCGAGATCGCCAAGAACATGACCGTCGCCGCCAAGCTCGGCATGAACGGCACGCCGAGCTGGGTGGTCGGCAACCGCGTCCTGTCCGGCGCGCTGCCGATCGAGGAACTGGAGAAGGCGATCGCCGCCGCGCGGGGGGTGTAGAGGCTTCGAGTCGGGTGTGGGGTGTCGGGCGCGAGGCGTCGGATGTTGAGCGCGGGGCGTCAGCCGTCAGTCGTTGGCTGGAACGCCCCTCTCCTTCGTCATCCCGGCGCAGGCCGGGATCCATGGATACGGCGCCACCCATGGCAGCACGCGCCATCAGCCGACCGCCTCCATGGATCCCGGCTTCCGCCGGGATGACGAATGGGGGGGAGCGACCCGGCCAAGACAATGGAATGGACCCTCAATACCCTAGGGTTCCGTATCGCGTTCATTGTCCTCTCGCCGTCCCGCGCGCGGAGCGAACCCGGCTGCACGCTCCGACAGCCTCCGACGCGAGAGGAGCGCCTGAGGCCCCCCTCATCCAGCGCCATCCCGCCGAGGCCCCTTATCAACCCGCCCTCGCCCCCCTATCTGCGGCGCAACCGGGGGACGTCCGCATGCCAGAACCGATACTCGCCGTCGCCGGCGTGTCCAAGACGTACAAGGGCGGCTTCACCGCGCTCCACCATGTCGACCTCGCCATCCGGAAGGGCGAGATCTTCGCGCTGCTCGGGCCCAATGGCGCGGGCAAGACGACGCTGATCAGCATCATCTGCGGCATCGTCACGCCGAGCAGCGGCACGATCACCGTCGCCGGCCACGATGCGCTCGGCGATTATAAGGCCGCACGGCGCCGCATCGGCCTCGTGCCGCAGGAGCTGTCGGTCGACATGTTCGAGACGGTGCTCGCCACCGTCACCTTCTCGCGCCGGCTGTTCGGTCATCCCGCCAACCCCGCGCATATCGAGCGCGTGCTGCGCGACCTGTCGCTGTGGGACAAGCGCAATACCAAGATCATGGCGCTGTCCGGCGGGATGAAGCGCCGCGTGCTGATCGCCAAGGCGCTGGCGCACGAGCCGGAAATCCTGTTCCTCGACGAGCCGACCGCCGGCGTCGACGTCGCGCTCCGCCGCGACATGTGGAAGCTGGTGCACGGCCTGCGCGAACAGGGCACGACGATCATCCTCACCACCCATTATATCGAGGAGGCCGAGGAGATGGCCGACCGGGTCGGCGTGATCGACAAGGGACGGCTGCTGCTCGTCGAGGAAAAGGCCGCGCTGATGCACAAGCTCGGCAAGCGCGAGCTCGACCTGACGCTGGTCGAGCCGCTCGCCGCGGTGCCGCCCGGCCTGGAGCGCTGGCAGCTCAGCCTCGTCAACGACGGCAAGGTGCTGCGCTACGTCTTCGACGCGACCGAGGAGCATACCGGCATCCCGTCGCTGCTGCGCGCGCTGGCGGAACAGTCGATCTCCTTCAAGGATCTCGAGACGTCCAAGTCGAGCCTCGAAGACATTTTCGTCGATCTGGTGGGGGAACGCGCATGAACCTGCACGGTGTCTGGGCGATCTATCGCTTCGAGATGGCGCGGGCGCTGCGCACGCTCTGGCAGAGCCTCGTCGCGCCGGTGCTGACCACCAGCCTCTATTTCATCGTCTTCGGCGGCGCGATCGGCAGCCGGATGCAGACGGTCGACGGCGTCGGCTATGGCAGTTTCATCGTCCCCGGCCTGATCATGCTGTCGCTGCTGACGCAGAGCGTCGGCAATGCCTCGATCGGCATCTACTTCCCCAAGTTCACCGGCACCGTCTTCGAGCTGCTGTCCGCGCCGATCTCGGCGATGGAGATGGTGCTCGGCTATGTCGGTGCGGCGGCGACCAAGTCGGTGGTGCTCGGCCTGATCATCCTCGCCACCTCCGCCTTCTTCGTGCCGATCACGGTGCTGCATCCCGGCGCGATGATCGCCTTCCTGCTGCTCACCGCGCTCGCCTTCAGCCTGTTCGGCTTCATCCTCGGCATCTGGGCGGGCAGCTTCGAACAGCTCAACTTCGTGCCGATGCTGCTGATCACGCCGCTGACCTTCCTCGGCGGCAGCTTCTATTCGATCGACATGCTGCCGCAGCCGTGGCGGACGGTCAGCCTGTTCAACCCGGTCGTCTATTTGGTCAGCGGCTTCCGCTGGAGCTTCTTCGGCAAGGGCGATGTCGACATCGCGCTCAGCCTCGGCGTGACGCTCGGCTTCCTCGTCGTCTGCCTCGCGATCATCGCCTGGATCTTCAAGAGCGGCTGGCGGCTCAAGAGCTGAGCCGCCGCCGCACCCGCGCCGACAGCGCCGGCCGCAGCACCAGCGCGTTGAGGTCGACCAGCACGTGCACCGCCATCGGCACCCACAGCGCGCCGGTGCCCATATAGAGCGCGGAGAGCAAAGCGCCGCCGACGAAGGTCGCGGCGACGCCGATCCAGCCCTGATAGCGGTGCATCGCCGCAAAGGCGGTATTTGCGACGATCACGCCGGCAAGCCCCGATCCGCTCGCCATCGCCACCACCACCGGCAGATGCAGCCGGTAGAAGAGCTCCTCGGCCGTCCCCGCCGACAGCGCGAGCGCGGCGGCGGGCCACAAATCGGCATCGCTGGTCGGCATCACCGCTCGCGCATCGCCCGCGGTCCACGGCGCCCGGCCGCGCCGCGCCCGCCACCAGGTCAGCAGCAGCCCGAGCAGGCTGCCGCCGACAAGCCCGATCGCCACCGTATCCGCGCCGATCGAGCCGGGCGGCACCTCCGCGACGACGGCGAGCGCCCAGAACTCCGCCGGCAGTCGCCAGATGCCGGACAGGCGCTGCACCGCCGCCAGCCCGGCGAGCGCGACGAGGCCATAGCCGATCCACAAGGTCAGCGCCCAGCGCAGATGCCGCGCCTCGAACCGCACGCGCGCCCAGACGAACATCCGCCCGCGCCGCAACAGGGCGATCTGATAGGCGAGCGTCAGGACGAGGATGATGGCGAGCATGTCCGTCCATCACCCCGGACGCACGGCGAAGTCCATGGGTGAGAGCGTCACAGCCACTCCTTCAATCGTCATCCCCGCGAAGCCGGGATGACGATTGGGAGGGAGAGGGCGCCGGCCCCGACGTCCGAGCGGCACCGGCATCGGCCTGGCACGGCACAGACACGCCAACGCCACCGGCACCCCGCCCCGGTCAATCGGTGCGGTGTTCGCCCTTGACCCAGCGCACCGTGCCGGTCGAGGCGCGCATCACCACGCTCTCGGTGGTCATCTTGCCCTTCCTGCGCTTGACGCCGGCGAGCAGCGAGCCGTCGGTCACGCCGGTCGCGGCGAAGATGCAGTCGCCGCGCGCCAGCTCCTCGAGGTCATATTGCTTGTCGAGATCGGCGATGCCCCATTTGCGGGCGCGGGCGCGCTCGTCGTCGTTGCGGAACAGCAGCCGGCCCTTGAACTGGCCGCCGACGCAGCGCAGCGCGGCGCAGGCGAGCACGCCCTCCGGGGCGCCGCCCGAGCCCATATAGACGTCGATCGTCGTGTCGGGATCGGCGGTGGCGATCACCCCGGCGACGTCGCCGTCGCCGATCAGCATCACGCCGCAGCCGATCGCACGCAGTTCGGCGATCAACGCCTCGTGCCGCGGCCGGTCGAGCACGCAGGCGATGATCTCATTGGGGGCGACGCCCTTGGCGGCGGCAATCGCATGTATGTTCTCGGTTGGCGTACGGTCGAGGTCGATCACCCCCGCCGGCAGGTTCGGCCCGACCGCGATCTTGTCCATATAGACGTCGGGGGCGTTGAGCAGGCCGCCCTTTTCGGCGATCGCCAGCACCGCGAGGCTGTTCGGCCCGGCCTTGGCGCAGATCGTCGTGCCTTCGAGCGGATCGAGCGCGATGTCGATCGCCGGGCCGTTGCCGGTACCGACCTTCTCGCCGATGAACAGCATCGGCGCCTCGTCGCGCTCGCCCTCGCCGATCACCACCGTGCCGTCGATGTCGAGTTCGTTGAGCGCGGCGCGCATCGCCTCGACCGCGGCGGCATCCGCCGCCTTCTCGTCGCCGCGCCCGGTCAGCGTCGAGGCGGACACCGCCGCCGCCTCGGTGACGCGCACCATCTCGAGGACGAGGACGCGATCGAGGACCTGGCTGGCGGTTTGCATGCTATACCTCTGTTTAACGTGTATAACACCGGTCTACCCCGGCCGCGGCGGCACGACAAGCACGGATCGCGTCCCGGCGCGGGTCAAGGCGAGCCGACGCGACGCGCCGGCCAGAGCGTCACCGCCGACCGGCGCCCCTGCTCACAGCGTCACCGCCGCCTTCATCCCCAGGATGCCGACGTCATGCGCTTCCCGGATGCCGCCGGGTTGGTGGATATATTGCAGATTGGGACGCAGCTCGAGCCAGGCGGCGGGGTGAATGCTGTAATAGACCTCGGCGGCATATTCGGCGTCGCGGACCGGCGTGTCGGGCACCAGCCGGTCGGCGATCGCGGCGCGGCCGTTGACGTTGGTCCGCGCCGCCGCGACGCCGAGCACGTCGCCCGGCACCGCCGGCACCAGCCCCTTGTAGAACAGGCCGAGCGACACCTGATTGTCGGTTACCGAGGTCGCCCGGTCCGCCTGCGTGACGTTGGCGAACATCGACAGCCCGGTCAGCGCCTTGCCGTCCTTCGACTCGCCCGTCAGCTGCTGCTGCACCGTCGCATAGACGCCGTACCGGCTGGCATGTTCGAGCGGCGACAGGCCGGTGACGACGCGCGGCGCGCGGTTCACGTCGAGCAGCACGTCGTCGCCGCGCGCCGTGCCGATCCAGCCGCCGACCTTGTACGATCCGACATGGCCGTCGTCGCCGCCGCGCGTCCAGCCGACCTCCGCCGGGATCAGCGCGCCGGTCGCGCCATGCAGCCGCCACAGGAAGAAGCCGGTGTCGAGATTGCGCGGATTGATCTCATAGACCCCGCCCTGCACGTAGAGGTCGTGCGGCAGGTCGACGCGGACCCGCCCGCCCCATTGGCCGACCGGCCAGTTCTGCCAATAATCGCCGACCAGATTGCCCGGCTGCGCGCCGCAGAAGCTGAGATTCATGAAGTGGCAGGAGAAGACCGCGAAATCCTCGCCCGGGTTGGTGCGGCCGAGCTTGACCTCGACGCGCTGGCCGAGCCTTTGCTCATACCATAATTGCGTGACGCGGACGGTCTGGCCGCGGCCATAGACCTCCTGCACCTGTTGCAGCGCATCGATCCCGGCGTCGGCGGTCAGGTTGCGACCGCGCCGCCACGTCACCGTCGCCTGGAAGGCGCCGCCGGTCAGCCCGACGAGCTTGTCTAGGTCGAGCAGCATGCCCGCGTCGAATTGCCCCGTCTCGCGCAACAGCTTCCGCGTGCCGCCCGCGATATTATAGCCGCTCTCCGACGCATAACGCGCGGTGACGCCGATGCCGCGGGCGCCGAGCCGGGTGCGGATCGTCTGCCAGTCGCCGATCAGCCCCGGCGGCGGCGCGCTCTGCGTATCGCCGATCAGCGCCGATGGCGACGTGTCGCGCGCGCGGCGGATCGGCGTGCGCGGCCGGTGCTGGGTATCCGCCTGGCCGTTGGTGGGCGTCGCCGCGTCCGGGGCTGCCGGAGCGCCGACATCCACCTGTTGCGCCTGCACGGGTGCGGCCGACAGCGCGGCGCACGCCGCGAGCAGGAAAGATCGTGTCATCATGCTCGTCCCCCTCATTGGCGAGGGGTAGAACCGTTATGAACGATGTTTGTTCTACCTGCGCAACGACAGGGTGCGATGGACGGCGGCTCGGTCGCGCTCAGCTGCGGCAGCCGACCAGCCCGGCGACGGGGAGGACGAGCGCGTCCTGCCCCGGTCGGTCGACCTGCAACGAGGCCTGCGGCACGCGCGCGCCGGCGGTGAGGCCGTCCTGCTGGACGATCGTCATCGCCAGCCGGACGTGGAGGTCGCCGCCGACATAGTCCGTCGCCTCGGCAAAGCCGAGCGCCGCCGCCGCCCCGCCGCCGCTGCGCGCGAGATCGATCGTCTTGCCGCCGACCGCGATGCGCAACGTCGCCGGGTCCGCGGTCGCCATCGCGACGAGCTGGCGGTCGGCCGGGTTCCACAGATAGGCGGCACACCCCTTCGCAGGCAGATGCTGCTGGCCGATCGCGCCAAGCCCGGTCGGGGCGGCGGGCGCGGCGGTCTGCAGGGCGGCGGCGAGCAACAGCGCGATCATGGCGCCCACCCTACCATGGCGAGCCACGCGGGGTAAGCCGCGACTCCCAGCAACGCGCCGAACGGCAGCGCCGTATCGCGCGCGATCGCCCGGCCGGTGACGCGGGCGAACAGCGCGACGCCGAGCCCGACGAGGCTGGCGATCACCAGCACCGCGGGCAGCATCCGCCAGCCGAGCCACAGGCCGATCGCGCCGAACAATTTGGGATCGCCGCCGCCCATGCCGTCATGCCCGCGCCACGCCTTGTAGCCCCAGGCGATCGCGGCGAGCGCACCATAGCCGGCCCCCCCGCCGATCAACCGGTCGGTCCAGCCGGGGGGCAGATCCGTGAGGCCGCTCGCCAGTCCCGCCGCCGCGAGCAGCGCGGTCAGCCGGTCGGGCAGCCACAAGGCGACGATATCGAGCGCGGCGAGGGCGAGCAGCAGCCAGCCGAAGGTCGCGCCGGCGATCCCGCCCCAGCCCGGCGCCACCGCCCCCGCCGCCGCGCCGATCGCCACCGCCGCCAGCTCGATCCACAGATGCGTCGGCTCGATCCGCGCGCCACAGGCGCGGCAGCGTCCGCGCTGGGCAAGGAAGCTGACGATCGGCACCAGCTCGAGCGGCGACAGCGTCCGCTCGCATGCATCGCACGCCGACCGGCCCTGCAGCACCGATCGGCCCGCCGGCCAGCGGATCACCAGCGCGGCGATGAAGCTGCCGAAGATCGCGCCGAGCCCGCCGAGCGCGAGCGCCCAGCCGACGCTCACGTCACGCCTCGCCGGGAGCCGGCTCGCGAATCAGATAGCGGTAGACGCCGAGCAGATCGATCAGCAGCAGCACGATGTTCTGCGAGCCCAGCGCCCAGTCCCGCATCATCGCCGCGCCGGCGAGCCACGCCACTGCCGACAGGCAGAACAGCACCATCGCCCAGCCGGTATCGCGCCGCCCCCAGTCCAGTGCCACGATGGTCGCCGCGATCATCCCGCTGATCGACGCGAACCAGCGGATCGGCTCGATATACGTCTCCATCCCCGCTGAGCGAGTGGTGCCGCAAAAGTATCCCGTGGAAATAAAGGCTTACGGACGATTTGCCGTGCCGCGAAGGTATCTCCGCCGCGAAACCCGACGGCGGCGCGACGGCGCTCGCAATGTCGCTGACGAGAAGGGGGGACCTCGGCAAAACCCCCGCCGTCATGCCGCACCCGGTCCGGCATCCACGCCGCAGGAGCGTCAGCCGGTGATGGCGCGGCAGGGTGGACCGCGAAACACGTCCGGGGTGACGGCGCGTTTCGGGTGATGCCGAGACTTTTGCGAGAGCCTCGTCAAAACATGAGTCTGCCGATCGTCGCGCCTCAACCAGTCGCTCTGCCCGGCTCCCGCAACTCCGCCTGCGCACGACCGCTGCGACACCCTCCCGACCACCCCGGCGGAGGCCGGGGTCCAGTTGGAGACCCGTACTGAGGCAGGACAACGCTTCACCCGACTGGACCCCGGCCTCCGCCGGGGTGGTAAATCGGTGAGTGCATCCGTCCGAGGTTCGCCAGGCTCTCAACTCGGTCCGGCAGCCACAAGCACGCAGCCGCCGAGCTTCATGCCGGCGCGGCACGGCGGGCGCCCGGACGGGTCCGGCATCCCCCCTCCAACCAAGGGAACGCACGCCCGCCGGCCGGCACCGCCCGGCCGCTTTCACCGCACACCGCATTGCCCCGCCTCCCGCCACCACCTAGATCGCACGTAACTAGAAACACCGGAGAGCGCATGTCCACCGATCCCGTCGTCATCGTCAGTTATGCCCGCACGCCGATGGGCTCGTTCCAGGGGTCGCTCGCCGGCGCCTCGGCGACCGAGCTCGGTGCCGCCGCCGTCGCCGCGGCGGTCGCGCGCGCACAGGCGCCCGCGGAGGCGATCGAGCGGATCTACATGGGCTGCGTGCTGCCCGCCGGGCTCGGCCAAGCGCCGGCGCGGCAGGCAGCGATCGGCGCGGGGCTCGGCACGCATGTCGAGGCGACGACGGTCAACAAGATGTGCGGATCGGGGATGCAGGCGGCGATCATGGCCGCGGATGCCCTCGCCGCGGGCTCTGCCGACCTGCTCGTCGCCGGCGGAATGGAGAGCATGACCAATGCCCCCTATCTGTCCAAGACGCATCGCAGCGGCGCACGCATCGGCCACGACACGATGTATGATCATATGTACCTCGACGGGCTGGAGGATGCGTACGAGCCGGGCCGGCTGATGGGCCATTTCGCCGAAGAAACCGCGGCCGATTACCAGTTCACGCGTCAGGCGATGGACGATTATGCGATCGAATCGCTGCACCGGGCGCAGCGCGCGCAGACCAGCGGTGCGTTCGATCGGGAGATCGTTGCGGTCGAGGTCAAGGGCCGCAAGGGCAGCACGACGGTGGCGCGCGACGAGCAGCCGGCGCGCGGCGACGTCGCCAAGATCCCGACGCTCAAGCCCGCCTTCTCGCGCGACGGCACGATCACCGCCGCCAACGCCTCGTCGATCTCGGACGGCGCCGCCGCACTAGTGATGACGCGCGCCAGCGTCGCCGAGCGGCTCGGCCTCTCGCCGGTCGCGCGGATCGTCGCACATGCCGCGCATGCGCATGCGCCGGCGAAGTTCACCACCGCGCCGGTGTTCGCGATGCGCAAGGCGATGGAGCGCGCCGGCTGGAGCCGCGACGACGTCGACCTGTTCGAGGTCAACGAGGCGTTCGCGGTGGTGTCGATGATTGCGATCCACGATCTCGGCCTCGATCCGGCGCGGCTCAACGTCCATGGCGGCGCCTGCGCGCTCGGCCATCCGATCGGCGCGAGCGGCGCGCGCATCCTCGCGACGTTGCTATCGGCGCTCGAGACCAACGGCCAGCGCCGCGGCCTCGCCTCGCTGTGCATCGGCGGCGGCGAGGCGACGGCGATGGCGGTCGAACTGGTGTGACCTAGCGGTGTCGCGCGGAGGCGCGCAGGGAGCGCTCGGGACTTGCCGAGACCTTGCGGGTCGCCGCGGCGCCAGCCGCTACCCGGGCGAAGCCCCACCCTTTCGTGTTCGCGCCTCCGCGTGAATCATTGGCCCGTGCTGTGAACGCACGTCGTTGCGGATCCACGCGACGCCGCGAAGACGCGAAGATAAGAAGAGGTTCACGCGGAGGCGCGGGGGCGCGGGGGCGCGGAGAAGAAGGAGGGATTGGCGCAGTCCAGCCGTCGCTCACACAGGTCGAGGGAGTGCGCTCACGCGCACCATCTTCTCGTCTTCGCGTCCTCGCGTGCATCATTCGGCGTCAGCCGTCTGACCGGGCGAGGCGGTCGCGCCGTTCCACCAACGACCCTACTCTGGCTCTCTGCGCCTCTGCGCCTCTGCGCCTCTGCGCCTCCGCGCCTCCGCGCCTCCGCGCGAAAACATCCGGCCGCGATAAGCGCTGCGGCAGGAAAATGGAGGACGGCGCACAGGGGCACTTGGACCGCGGCAGACGCGGTTACGGCAGCTGCTCGCCCGGCTCGACGCCCCACAGGCCGCTCGACTCGACATAGCCCGCTTGACCGTGGACGTCGAAGCGGCACCAGCCGCCGCCGCAGGCGCTGAGCCGGCCGACGACGCCCGGCGCCGCGCGCCACAGCAGCTTGGTGCCCGACGAGGCGCGTTCGTGCATCTCGAGCGGCTGGGGGCCGCGGACGATCGCGGTGCGTCGGTCGCTGAGCAGCGCGGCGAGCATCCACCCCTGCGTGCCGCCGGGGTCCTCGACCTTGCGCCATTGCTTGAACACCGCGACCACCCGCACCGGCAGGTCGGCACGCTGGTAGAGCCAGCTCGCCGGATAGGTGCGGTCCGGCCCGGTGCGCATCCGCGCGCGGCCGGCGCTGATCGACGCGTAATAGGGGAGCGTCCGCTTCGCTTCGGCTGCCTGCGCGCTGCCGTCCGCCGTCAGCATCGCCAGCCCTGCGATCGCTAAAGCCCGAAGGCGCATGGTAACATTCCTTGACCGTGAAGCCCCTCTCTAGCGCAGGCGCCGGCCGGAGCAACGATCCGTTGACGCGGCGGATAGGCTCCGCCAAGCCGCTGGACGCGATGCCACAGCCCCGCCAGACCCCGACGGTGATCGTCACCCGCGAACTCGCCGACACGGTGATGGACCGGCTGGAGGCGCTGTTCGATACGCGCAACAACCGCGGCGACACGGTGATGAGCCGCGCGGCGCTCGCCGCGGCGATGGCGGAATGCGACGTACTCGTCCCCACCGTCACCGACGATATCGACGCCGCGCTGATCGCGGGCGCCGGCCCGCGCCTCAAGCTGATCGCCAATTACGGCGCGGGCGTGAATCATATCGCGCTCCAGGCGGCGCGCGCGCGCGGCATCATCGTCACCAACACGCCCGGCGTGCTGACCGAGGATACCGCCGACGTCGCGATGGCGCTGATCGTCTCGGTGCCGCGGCGGCTGGCGGAGGGCGAGAAGCTGGTGCGCGAGGGCGGCTGGCACGGCTGGAGCCCGGGGGGCATGCTCGGCCACCGCATCGGCGGCAAGGCGCTCGGCATCGTCGGCATGGGGCGGATCGGCCAGGCGGTGGCGCGGCGCGCGCGCGCCTTCGGGCTCGCCATCCATTACCACAACCGCCGCCGCCTGCCCGCGGTGCTCGAGGACGAGCTCGCCGCGACCTATCACGCCGATCTCGACGCAATGCTCGGCGCGATCGACATCCTCAGCATCCATACGCCGCTCAACGCCGACAGCCGCGACCTGATCGACCGGCGCCGCATCGGGCTGATGCGGCGCCACGTCCATGTCATCAACACCTCGCGCGGCGGCATCCTCGACGAAGTCGCGCTGGTCGATGCGTTGGAGGCGGGGCAGCTCGCCGGCGCGGGGCTCGACGTATGGGAGCATGAACCGCGCATCGATCCGCGCCTGCTCGCCCTCCCCAATGTGGTGATGACGCCGCATATGGGATCGGCGACGTTCGAGGGCCGCCGCGCCTCGGGCGAGCGGGTCATCCAGAACATCCGCATGTGGGCAGACGGCCATCGCCCGCCCGATCAGGTGCTCGACGGCTGGGCGTGAGCCGATTGGCTCACCGATCGTGAGAAAATGTGTCTGATCGGAACACTTTGCTGCGCAGCACCATTTAGGGGCCTTCCAGTCAGAACAAGGATTAGCCCCATGTCCCGCAAGCCGCTCGCCTCCGTCGCCCTGCTCGCCGGCGTCGCGCTCAGCCTGTCGGCCTGTTCGACGCTCAAGGGCGCCGGCATCGGCGCGGCGGGTGGCGCGGGCGTCGCCGCCGCCACCGGCGGCAGCGTCGAAAAGGGTGCGGCGGTCGGCGGCACCGCCGGCGCCGTGGTCGGCACCGTCGCCGACTGAACCAGGTTCGGGAGCGCCGAGCGCCTCAACCCGGCGCTCCCGTACACTCTAGAATGTGCGCCCGTTCCCGGTCCTTGTCGCGGCCGAAGCGGGTGAGGATCGCGATCATCTCCGCCCGTCCGGGAACGTAGACGGTCGATGTCGCGACGGGCCGGGCTTGGCGCGTGCGCGGTGTCATCGACTGCCACGCCGGGCCGTCGGCGAGCATCAGCTCACCCATGATCTCGACGTCGCGATCCGCCCGCTGCCAGCGGGCGAAGAGCCGCGACCGAAACTGCGGATGGCGATCGGGCGCGGCGACCGTGAGCCCGAGCCGCAGCACCAGCGCCTCGGCATCGCGCCGGCTCGTCAACACATCGATGTCGGCGACACTGGTCGCACCGCCCAGCAGGACGGCCGCGGCGCTGCCGATGATCCACCACGGATCGCGCGCCGGCCGCATCGCCTCCGCGACGGCAATCAGCGCGGTGGCGATATCCAGGTCCATCGCCACCGGGCCGCCGTCCTCAGTCCCCGGTCAGGATGCGATCGACCAGCTGCTT
Organism: Sphingomonas sp. RIT328; assembly: GCF_000632225.1. Taxonomy (GTDB): domain Bacteria; phylum Pseudomonadota; class Alphaproteobacteria; order Sphingomonadales; family Sphingomonadaceae; genus Sphingomonas; species Sphingomonas kyungheensis. The sequence goes on along the minus strand of NZ_JFYV01000009.1, from coordinate 25,026 downwards.
CACCGTCGGCACGAAACCGTTCGAATAGAAGGGATCGCGCTTGAAGTTATACGCCGCATGGCCGGCGAACATCAGGTTCTGGTCGATGTCGCCGCCATGCGCGATGTCCTGCAACGTCTTCTGAATGCAGAAGCTGCGCGGATCGGCGAGTCGGCCGGTCGAATTGGTTTCGCTGTCCGCCCAGCTTGAGAAGGAGCATTGCGACAGACAGCCCATGCAATCGGCCTGGTCCTTGCGGATGATGCCCTTTTCGGTCGGCGTCACGAACACCAACGTATTATCGGGCGTCTTGAGCGCGTCGGTGAAGCCCTCGCCGAACCACTGCCGCGCGCGGAGCAGGTCGTTGCGCGTCACCCAGAAGTTCTTGCCCTTCACGCCGACGTCGAGCTGGAAGACGTGGTCGCCGGCCTCCTGCGTCGAAAAGGCGATCTGCCGCTCGGAGCGCGCTTCGAGATTGCGCAGGAAGGGATTGCGCACCGCCGACGAATAGAAGCCGGTCGGCGAGAAGCGATGGAGCAGCACCTCGCCTTCCTCGATCTCGGTCAGCTTCGCCTTCCACGCCTCGGGGATCGGGCTTTCCTGCGTCAGCAGCGGGCGGGTGCCGTATTGGAAGGCGATCGTGCCGAGTTCGGGATGGTCGATCCAGTCGTTCCAGTCGCGCAGATACCAGACGCCGCCCGCCATCACGATCGGCGTCGTGTCGGGGATGCCGCCTTCGCGCATCACCGCGCGCAGCTCGGCGACGCGCGGGAACGGGTCCTGCGGCTTGAGCGGGTCTTCGGCGTTAGACAGGCCGTTGTGGCCGCCGGCGAGCCAGGGGTCTTCATAGACCACCGCCGCCAGCCATTCCGCCGCCTTCGAATAGGCGCGCTTCCACAGCGCGCGGAAGGCGCGGCCCGACGAGACGATCGGCAGATAGGACACACCGTAGGAAGCGGTGATCTCGGACAGCTTGTACGGCATGCCCGCGCCGCAGGTGACGCCCGCGACCATGCCGCGGGTGCGTTCCAGCACGCCGTGCAGGATCCGCTGCGCGCCGCCCATCTCCCACAGCACGTTGATGTTGATCGCGCCCTTGCCGCCGGCGATCTCGAACGCGCGATGGACCTGCTGCACCGCGCCCTCGATCGCATAGGCGATCAGTTCCTCGTGCCGCTCGCGCCGGGTCAGCGCGCGATAGACCTGCGGGATGATCTTGCCCTCGGGGTCATAGCTGTCGGCATTGACCGCGGAGACCGTGCCGATCCCGCCCGCTGCGGCCCAGGCGCCGGCGGAGGCGTGGTTGGTCGCGGCGACGCCCTTGCCCCCCTCGACCAGTGGCCAGACCTCGCGGCCATTGTAGACGATCGGCTTCAGGCCCTTGAACACGGAAAATTGCACCTCATCCGGGGTAAATGCGGCCGGCTATACAAGAAGCCGGCGGCGAAGCGAAGCAATTGCGCGTTGCGCGCGATCAGACCGACCTGCTGCCCTTTAGCCGACGGTTAACGCCGATGCGCCACAAGCCCCGCTCGACACGCGATGCGAGGGGGGAAGGACGGGCGATGGGGATCCTCAATCATCTGATTGCGCCGCGCCGCGCCGGGGCGATGCACGCCGCACTGGCGCAGGTGCCGCTCGGTGCGCTGCTGCTGCCGCAGTTCGAACGGCTCGGGCGTGCGGCGGGGCGGCTGCCGGAGGGTGGGCCGACCGGCTCGGCCTGGTCGCGCGCCTATGTGCTCGGCGCGGCCTGCGCGTCGTTGCAGCAGCCGGGCGGTGCGCCGATCAGCGACCAGACCTGCTTCGCCACCGCGCTCGACGCCTTCACGCTGACCTATGGCGCACGCCGTGCCCGCGCGATCCTCGCCGCCACCATCGCCGCCGCCGAGGCGCAGGAGCCCGAGGTGGAGGACGGCCTGTTGCAGGGCGCTGCCGATCTCGCTTTGGTCGCGGCGGGCGCACCGGGCGCATCGCTCCATTTCGCGACACGGATCGTGGAGGAACTCGCCGAAGCGGCATGAGGCGCCACCTACGTCCGGTCGACATCGAGTCGCCGGCTAAGCCGCGGGCTGCGGCCGAAAATTGGTTCGCGCGGAGGCGCAGAGGACGCGGAGAGACTGGATTCGGGCGACGCGCGCCTGCATGTCGGTGGCGTGAGATCGCAGGTGCCAGCGCGGCGCGCGCACCCCTCCGCGCCTCTGCGCGAACCCCTTCGACGCATCCGGATCTTGCGCGGCGGTGATCGCCGATCCGGCTAGAACCCCCGCCCCAGCGCCGCACCGTACAGCGACTCGTAGCGCGCGATCATCGCCGCTTCGTCATAGGCGGCGTTCGCCTTCTCCCGGTTCGCCGCGCCGATCCGCGCCCGCAGGGCGGCGTCCGAGACCAGCGCCTGCAACGCATCGCGCAACAGCACCTCGTCGCCACCGGTGACATAGGGCGCATTCTCCGCGGCGACCATCTGCGGCACGTCGCCGACCGGGGTGCTGACCACCGGCAGCCCCGCCGCCATCCCCTCGACGACGCTGATCGGGAATTGCTCGCTCGCCGACGACAGCGCGAGGATGTCGAAATGGCCGATGTAGCGGTGCGGGTCGGCGAGGAAGCCCGGCAGCACAACGCGGTCGGCGATGCCCATCGCGCGCGCGGTCGATTCGATCGCGGCGCGTTCCGCTCCCTCGCCGACGATCACCAGCCGGAACTTGCCGGCGATGCCGCCGCAGGCCCGGACCAGCAGCGGCAGGTTCTTGACCGTGCGCAGGCCGGCCAGCGCCCCGATCACCACCTCCTTGCCGTTGGCGACGAAGCCGGGGATCGCCCGCGGATCGGGCTTCTTCGCGTAGAGCGCGGTGGGAATGCCGTTGCTGATGCGGTGGACGCGCGCGGGCGGCTGCTTCCACGTCCGCAGCGCGATCCGTTCGAGCGATTCGGACGGCACGACCAGCGCCTGCGCCGCACTCAGGGCGATGCGACGGTAGACGTTGCGCTCGATCTTCAGCCCCTGCGCCTCGTCGGCGTTGAAGCCGTCCTCGTGATGGATCAGCGGCGGCGCGCCCTTGGCGAAGACGCGCCGCGCCATCACCCCGTCGATCGCGCCCCAATTATACGTCAGCACCAGGTCGAAGCGCCGCATGAACCGCGCCAGCGCCTCGTAGCGCGCCACCGACGGGCGTCCGGTCAGCGCCGGCGGATCCTGCGCGATCTCGTAGCGCACGCCCTTGGCGATCGCGGCGCGCGCGCCGAGCTGGTCGGGAACGCCGCTGACGATGGTATGGCGCAGCCGATCGCCGAAGGCGTTCATCAGCCGTATGGCACGCGCCTCCTTGCCGCCCAGGCTGAAGCTCGAATGAAGGTGGAGGACATGCGGCGTCATGCGCATCGATCTACCCGCGTCCGCCGCCATTCGAAAGCGTTAGCGCAAGCGCAGCAGCCGCCCCTCGACCAGCGATCGCCACAGCCATTCGACCGGCGCGATGCGGAAGCGGCGCAGCCACCCGACCGCGGCGGCGAGCAGCAGCGCGTCGACGGCGAACGCCACCGCCATCATCGCCGCCCAGCCCATCCGTCCGTAGAGTCCGAGGCCATAGGGCGAGAAGATCAGCCACGAGACGATCAGCGTCTGCGCGATATACACGGTCAGCGCGCATCGCCCCGCCGCCGCGAACGGTACTAGCCAGGCGCGACCGCGCGGATGCGACAGCAGCAGCGCCAGTCCCGCGACATGACCCGCGGTCGTCGCCAGCCGCGCGATGTCCTCGACCATCCAGACATGGCCGACCTGCCCGTCGAAGCGCGTCGCCTCCCACGCGCCGGCGATGCGCAGTGGCAGGCCGATGCCGTACCCCCAGGCGAGCATCCGCCGATAGCGACGCCGCGACCAGCCGCCCTGCAACGCCCCCATCCGGAACAGCGCCGCGCCGACCAGCATCGTCGCCGCCGCCTCCCAGACATAGACGATCTCCTCGCCGCCCAGCCGCTCCAGCGCGACGCGCCGCTGCCCGGCGGTCCAGGCGGCGCGATCGCCGTGGCCGAAGGCGTCTTCGCGCACCACCGCCGCCGCATCCGCCGCCGCCGCCTGCGCGCGGGCCGCCGCCGGCACCTGCGTCGTCAGCCCGGCGGCGAGCGTGAAGGCGGCATAGGAGAGCCCGAGTACGATCAGCGCGCGGGTCGACACCCGCCGCGCCGCGCACGCGAGCAGCGCGGCGACCGCATAAGTGTGAAGGATATCGCCCGGCCACAGCAGCAGGAACATATGCGTGATGCCCAGGGCCCACAGCACGAGGTTGCGCCAGCCGTAGCGCAAGGTCACCCCGAGCGGATGATCGCTCGCCGCCGCGAAGCGATCGGTGAGGATCAGCATCCCCGCACCGAACAGCATCTCGAGCAGCGCGCGTGCCGTCCCCTCGACGAGCAGCGTCTGCGTCCACCAGGCGATCCGGTCGGCGCCGCTCCAGCCGATATGGCGGATGTCGGACCAATTGGCGGTCATCGACGCGCCCATCTCGCCGATGTTCATGAACAGGATGGCGAGGATTGCCACGCCGCGCAGCACGTCGAGCTGGATCAGCCGCGGCGCGCCGTCGGGCTCGTCCGCGGGCGGCGCGGCTGCGGTCATGCCGCAGCGCGCGCGAGCAGCCGGTCGATCGGATCGTGCAGCGCCGCCTCGGCGAGGGTCGGCGCGTGGCCGAGGCCCGGCAGCGTCACCAGCTCGGCCCGGTCGAGCGCGGCGACCATTCGCTCGGCGACCGGCTGCGACAGCACGTCGGATCGCCCGCCGCGCACGACCAGCACCGGCACGTCGCGCAATGCCGCCAGCGCCGTCCACATGTCCGGCTCGCTCTCGTTGCCGGGGGTGCGGAACGGCTCGGCGATCTTGAGGTCATAGTCGAGCACGATGCGCCCGCTGCTGGTCAGCCGATAGACGCGCTTGGCCATCGCCAGCCAGTCCTCGATCCGCCAGTCGGGATAGATGTCGGCATTGCCGTCCTGCAGCGCGCGCGCGGCGTGCATCCAGGTCGGACAGCTGCTCGCCTTGCCGACATAGCCGCGGATGCGGCTGATCCCGCCCGCCTCGATCTCCGGGCCGACGTCGTTGAGCAGCGCCGCGGCGATCCCCGCCCCGGCCTGCGCGAGCAGCATCGTCACGATCCCGCCGAGCGAGGTACCGACCGCGACGAAGCGGGTGATGCCGCGCTCGGCAAGCAGGGCCTGCACGTCGGCGACATAGGTGGCCGGGACATAGGTCGCCGGGTCCTTGGCATAGTCGCTGCGGCCGCGACCGCGGAAATCGACCGCGATGACCTGCCGCGGACCGGCGAGCCGCGCGGCGAGGTGATCGAAGTCGCGCGCATTGCGGGTCAGCCCCGGCAGGCACAGCACCGGCGGCGCCGCGGCATCGCCGGGATAGAGCCGATAATGCAGCTTGAGCCCGTCGGCGGACGACCAATAGCAATGTTCGTAGGCGGCCATATCGGTATCCCGGGGTTGCGCGCGGCGATGCGCGCCCTCCATATCCACGGATGCCCACCGACCCGCAAGCATACCACCCCGCCGCCGCACTGCTCGATCTCGGCACCACGCTGTCGGACCCGGTCGAGGCGGCGCGCTTCCCCGCGACGCGGCTGCGCTTCCGCAACGATCGCGCCGCCGCCGAGGTCGGGCTGGCGACGCTCGACGACGGCGAATGGATCGACGCCTTCGGCCGCTTCGTGCCGCTGCCCGGCACGCTGCCGCAGCCGCTCGCGCTGCGCTATCACGGCCATCAGTTCCGCCAGTATAATCCGGACATCGGCGACGGCCGCGGCTTTACCTTCGCCCAGTTGCACGATCGCGACGGCCGGCTGATGGACCTCGGCACCAAGGGGTCGGGCACGACGCCGTACAGCCGCTTCGGCGACGGTCGGCTGACGCTCAAGGGCGGCGTGCGCGAGATCCTCGCCACCGAGATGCTCGAGGCGCTCAACGTGCCGACCAGCCGCACGCTGTCGCTGATCGAGACGGGCGAGGAGCTGGTCCGCGGCGACGAACCCTCGCCGACCCGTTCGGCGGTGCTCGTCCGGCTGAGCCACGGCCATATCCGCATCGGCAGCTTCCAGCGGCTCGCCTATCATCAGGACGAGGCGGGGATGCGCGCGCTCGTCCGCTACGTGCTCGCCAACCTCTACGGCGAGGAGTCGGACGATCCGATCCGCCTGCTCGACCATGTCGTCGGCCGCACCGCGACGCTCGCCGCGCGCTACATGGCGGCGGGGTTCGTCCATGGCGTGCTCAACAGCGACAATATCAACATCACCGGCGAGAGCTTCGACTATGGTCCGTGGCGGTTCGCGCCGACCTGGGACGCCGCCTTCACCGCCGCCTATTTCGATCACGCCGGCCTCTACGCCTTCGGTCGCCAGCCCGAAGCGATCCACTGGGACGTGATGCAGCTCGCCAGCAGTCTGCGCCTGATCGCCGAGAGCGACCCGCTGATCGCGACGCTCGAAACCTTCGCGCCGCGCTATCAGGAGGCGATCACCGCCGCCCTGCTCTGGCGGCTCGGCGTCGTGCCGCACACGCCCGACGCCGACCGCGCGCTCGTCCAGACGATGGAGCGGGCGCTGCGGACCACGCAGGTGCCGCTCGACCGTTTCTTCTTCGACGTGTTCGGCGGCGTGCTGCCGGCGGACTATGGCGAGGACTGGCAGGCGCTGCGCGCGGCGCTCGCCGGTTATGCGTCGCGCACGTCGCGCGACCATCGTTACTGGCGAGGCGAACCCTGTGGCCTGCTGATCGACGAGGTCGAGGCGATCTGGGCGCCGATCGCCGCCGCGGACGACTGGACCGCGCTCAACGACAAGGTCGCGGCGATCCGCGAGATGGGCGAGGCGCTCGCCTAGTGGCAAGACGGATTGAGCGAGCGCAAACGCCCGTGATATATTCAGGGCCGTGCGCGCGGCTCATAACGAAATAACGCCTTCTATTTCGACGTATGCCTCTCCAAAATTCGGACGATGAGCCGATCGACAAAGCAGGCCGTTCGGAGCGGTGACGACCCGTGCGCCATTCATCTTCAACGCGTGAGCAACGGCGTCAACAGCAAAGAAAACTTCCTTCCATTTAATTTCTTTTGGCGGGGAAAAACAGATCTGGAAAGCCTGCAGCCTATCCCCCATCCAGTTATCGACGGCGTTCTTGACCACACCCAGCTGGTCTGGCGTCAGCTCGCTTTGATCGCCGAACCGGACGATGAAGGGCCCTGCAATTGGATCGTATGTCCTCATCACCGGCGGTGGCGACAGCGTTCGCGCCTGATCTGCCGGCGGCGGCAATAGCCCGATTGCAGCAACCACTAGAATGCGCTGGGACAGAGCAAAAAGAGAGAAGATATCGACCATGCGCGCAATGGTAATACGGCGCTGCCGCCTTACAACGCCCGATCTTGCCGCCCCGCCGTCATTCGCCTAACCCGCTGCGCATAAACGACGGGACAGGCATGGCTGACGCGATCAACTCCCACGAACCCGCCACCGGCGCGCTGCTCTGGAGCGGCGCGATCGGCGATGTCGACGCCGAGGTCGCCGCCGCGCGCAACGGCTGGGCGCAATGGGCGGCGCTGCCGCTGACCGTGCGGATCGAGACGTTGCGCCGCTTCGGCAACGTCGTCCGCCAGCGCCACGAGCCCTTCGCCGACCTGATCGCCCGAGAAACCGGCAAACCCCTGTGGGAGGCGCGGACCGAGGTCGACAGCGTCATCGCCAAGGTCGACATTTCGGTGACCGCCTATGCCGAGCGGAGCGCGCAGCGCCGGCTCGAATCGCCGATGGGCAGCCGCATGGCGCTGCGCCACAAGCCGCACGGCGTGCTGGCGGTGCTCGGCCCGTATAATTTCCCGGCGCATCTGCCCAACGGCCATATCGTCCCCGCGCTGCTCGCCGGCAATGCGGTGGTGTTCAAGCCGTCCGAGAAGACGCCGGCGACCGGCGCCTATCTGGTCGACTGTTTCCGCGCCGCCGGCGTGCCCGAAGCGTGCATCCGCCTGCTCGTCGGCGGACCGGCGGAGGGCAAGGCGCTCGCCGACCATGACGATATCGACGGGCTGCTGTTCACCGGCTCGGCGCGCACCGGCCTGGCGCTCAACCGCGCCTTCGCCACCAAGCCCGAGAAGATCCTCGCGCTGGAGATGGGCGGCAACAATCCGATCCTCGTCTGGGACACGCCCGACCTTCATTCCGCGGCGGTGCTGGTCATCCAGTCCGCCTTCACCACCGCCGGCCAGCGCTGCACCGCCGCGCGTCGGCTGATCGTCGAGGAGCGGCTGTACGAACCGCTGATCGAGGCGATCTGCGGACTGGTCGGCCGGCTGATCGTCGGCAGCCCGCACGACGATCCGCAGCCGTTCATGGGGCCGGTGATCGACAATGACGTCGCCGACCAGCTCGGCGAGAGCTTCCTCGAACTGCTGATGCGCGGCGGCCGGCCGATCCGCCACCTCGAACGCCCGGTCGCCGACCGCCCCTTCCTCACCCCGGCGCTGATCGACATGACCGCGGCGACCGAGCATCCCGACATCGAGCTGTTCGGCCCCATCCTCCAGGTGTATCGCGCCACCGACTTCGACGAGGCGATCGGCATCGCCAACACCACCCGCTACGGCCTGTCCGCGGCATTGGTCAGCCAGACGCCGGCGCTCTACGACCGCTTCTGGGCGAGCATCCGCGCCGGCATCGTCAACTGGAACCGCCCGACCAACGGCGCCTCCTCCGCCGCGCCGTTCGGCGGCATCGGCTGGAGCGGCAACCACCGCCCGAGCGCCTATTACGCCGCCGACTACTGCGCCTATCCGGTGGTCAGCAACGAAGCCGAAGCCGCACGCGCCAACCTCGGCATCGGCCTGCGCGACGCGTGAGGAGGGTGGCACCCGAAGAATCTCTGAAGGAGGGGTAGGTCCGCCCCGGCAAGGGAGACTTCTGTGACAATCCATTAGGCTGCCAAACGCACCGGCTTTCCCGCGCATGCGGGCACCTAGTGGCCAAGCAGAACAAACACCCGATGCAAGAAGAGAACCGGGCTCCCGCCTTCGGGAGCACTGATGGGACTGGACAGATTGGCGGCAAGCATCCCTGGATCGGCGATCAGCCACTTCTGATACCGCGGCGCGCGGCGCGCGCCTAAGATGAGGCCATGCCCCTCACCGCCCTTGGCCAGCGTATCTGCATCATCGGACCGTCGAACAGCGGCAAGTCGACGCTGGCGCAGGCGATCGGCCGTGTGCGGGAGCTGCCGGTGGTGCATCTCGACCGCCTTTACCATCTGCCCGGCACCGACTGGCAGCCGCGCGCCACCGCCGACTTCGTCGCGCTGCACGATGCGGCGATCGCCGGCGAGCGCTGGGTGATCGACGGCAATTACGCGATCTGCCAGCCGCAGCGGCTGGCGCGCGCCACCGGCGTCATCCTGCTTGACGTGCCGACGCTGACCAGCCTGCGCCGCTATGTCCTGCGCTGCTGGTCGGCGGGGATTCACGTCGGTGGCCTCGACGGCGGGCGCGACAGCGTCAAATGGGCGATGCTCCGCCATATCGCCGGCCCCACCCGCGCCAACCGGCGCCGCTACGCCGCGCTGGCCGGCACGCTTGCCGTGCCGCACATCCGCCTTGCTGGTCCGCGCGCGATCGCCGCTTTCTACCGCCGCACCGGGCTCACGCCGCGGTGACGTGGCGGACGGCGGGCATCGTCACCGCCGGCAGGCAGCGGAAGCCGGGTCGGGCGAGCAGATAGCCCTGGATGTAGCGGATGCCGAGGCCGCGCAGCACGTCATATTCCGCGATCGTCTCGATCCCCTCGGCGATCACCGTGATGCCGAGCGACCGCGCGATCCGCACCACGCCTTCGACGATCATCCGGCGCGGCAGGCTAGTGTCGATGTCGCGGATCAGGTCCATGTCGAGCTTGAGGAAATCGGTCTGGAAGCGGGCGAGCAGCGCGAGCCCCGCATGGCCCGCGCCGAAATCGTCGACCGCTGTGCCGAAGCCCATCGCCGCATAGGATTCGACGATCGACTTGACGTGCGCGGTGTCGGCCATCTCCTCATTCTCGGTGAATTCGAAGATCAGCCGGTCGGTCGGCAGGCCGGTGGCATGTGCGGTGCGCAGCGTCAGCTGGATGCAGGCGAGCGGCGAATAGACGGCATTGGGCAGGAAGTTGATCGACAGCCGCGCGTCGCCGTCGAGGATTCCCGCCGCCACCGCGCCCTCGATCGCCGCGACCCGGCATTGCTGGTCGAAGGCGTAGCGATTGTCCGGCGTCACCTGCGCCAGCACCGCCGCCGCCCCTGCCCCGTCGGCGCCGCGGACCAGCGCCTCGTAAGCGAAGGGCCTGCCGGTCTCGACATCGACGATCGGCTGGAACGCCATGGCGATGGCGAAGCGATGCTGCTCCGATTGACATCCCTGACATCCGGCGGACTGAACGTGCTGCATCGGTTCAGCTAGGACCGGGGGTGCTAAACTTTCGTGAAGATGACTTTAACCGGTGAAACGGGCGCAAGGGCCGCCGTCCCAAGTTCGCCTAGTCCGCGGCCAAGCAACGCTGGCTTGTTCCGCTGCCGCCGTCGCGCCATCTGCTCACCATCATGGCCACGCTTCTCGATCCCAATGCCCGCGGGCGCGTCATCCTGGTCGGTGCCGGCCCCGGCGATCCCGGTCTGCTCACCGTGCGCGCGGTCGAGGCGCTGCGCAGCGCCGACATCGTCGTCCACGACGGGCTGATCGACGCGCGCGTGCTCGACATCGCGCCACCGCAGGCGCAGCGCATCTCGGTCGCGAAGCGGCGCGCGCGGCATACGCTGCCGCAGGAGGCGATCAACGCGCTGATCGTCGCGCATGTGAAGACCGGCGCGATCGTCGTCCGGCTCAAGGGCGGCGACCCGTTCATCTTCGGACGCGGCGGCGAGGAGGTCGAGGCGGTGCGCGCCGCCGGTCTGCCGGTCGAGGTGATCCCCGGCGTCTCGGCGGCGCTCGGCTGCGCGGCGGAGGCGATGCTGCCGCTCACCCATCGCGACCACAGCAGCGCGGTCAGCTTCGTCGCCGGCCAGTGCAAGGGGCTGGCGGATCAGGACTGGGCGGGGCTCGCCGGACAGGGTCGCACGCTCGTCATCTACATGGGCGTCGCCACTGCCGCCGACATCGCCGACAAATTGATGGCGGACGGCGTCGCGCCCGACATGCCGGTCGCGGTGCTCGAACGCGGCACGCTCGCGGGCAGCCGCGCGCTGCGCACCCTGCTCGCCGATCTCGGGCCGATGGTGGCACGCGAGGCGGTGCAGAGCCCGGCGATCATCGTCGTCGGCGAGGTGGTCGAACTGTCCGACGCCGAGGACAAGCTCGCCCGCTGGGCGCGCGTCGCCGAGGGGATGGTGGCATGAGACTGCTCACCGGCAACGACCTGCCGACCGGCGACGTCGTCTGGTGGACCGGCAGCGGCTGGTCGCGCCACGTCGAGGACGCCGCCGACGTCGGCCAGGAGGGCGAGGCGATCCTGCGCCGCGAGGAAGGCGCGCGCCGGGTCAACGTCCCCTATCTGATCGACGCGATCGCGACGCCCGACGGGCCGCGGCCTGCGCATATCAAGGACCGTATCCGCGCGCTCGGCCCGACGGTGCGGCCCGACCTGACCTTGCGGCCGGCCGATCCGGCGGCGGGGAGCTGGGTGATATGAGCGGGCGACGAGCGGTACCCGGCGGTCGTCGGGCCCGTGCGAGAATGTGGAAGCCGGCCCCCCTCCCCATCGTCATCCCGGCGCAGGCCGGGATGACGATGGAGGAAAGGTCTCCCGTACCGACACAGTCTCACCCCCGCCCCGTCTTCATCGGCACGAACCAAGGCCGGACCCAGAATGTATAGATACGACCAATATGACCAGGCGATCGTCGATGCCCGCGTCGACGAGTTCCGCGACCAGGTGGAGCGCCGCCTGTCGGGCCAGCTCAGCGAGGATCAGTTCAAGCCGCTGCGGCTGATGAACGGCCTCTACCTGCAGCTTCATGCCTATATGCTGCGCGTCGCCATTCCCTATGGCACGCTCGATTCGCGGCAGATGCGCATGCTCGCCGGCATCGCCCGCGACTATGATCGCGGCTACGGCCATTTCACCACGCGCCAGAACCTCCAGTTCAACTGGATCAAGCTTGCCGACACGCCCGACATCCTCGCGCGGCTGGCGACGGTGCAGATGCATGCGATCCAGACCAGCGGCAATTGCATCCGCAACATCAGCGCCGATCAATATGCCGGCGCCGCCGCGGACGAGGTCGCCGATCCCCGTCCCTGGGCCGAGCTGATCCGCCAGTGGAGCACCTTCCACCCCGAGTTCAGCTACCTGCCGCGCAAGTTCAAATTCGCCGTGATCGCCGCCGAGGAGGATCGCGCGGCGATGCGGCTGCACGACATCGGCATCCGGCTGGTGACGCGCGACGGCGAGCTTGGCGCGTCGATCTATGTCGGCGGCGGCATGGGACGCACGCCGATGATCAGCCATCTGGTGCGCGACTTCGTCGGCTCCGACGATCTGATGAGCTATCTGGAGGCGTGCCTGCGCGTCTACAATCGCTACGGCCGTCGCGACAATATCTACAAGGCGCGGATCAAGATCCTGCTCCACGAGATCGGCGCCGACGAATATCGTCGCCAGGTCGAGGAGGAGTTCCTGCTCGTCAAGCAGCTCGGCATCGACCCGCCGCGCGCCGAGCTGGAGCGGATCACCGCGATGTTCGCGCCTCCCGCCTTCGACCCGGCGGCGCCCGATGCCGTCGACCGCAGCGACCCCGATTTCGCCGTCTGGCTCGACCAGAACGTCGCCGCGCACAAACAGCCCGGCTATGCGATCGTCAACGTCAGCCTCAAGCCGATCGGCGGCATCCCCGGCGATGCCGATGCCGATCAGATCGCGCTGCTCGCCGATCTCGGCGCCGCCTATTCGTTCGACGAATTGCGCGTCACCCATGCTCAGAACATCGTCCTGCCGCACGTCGCCAAGCGCGACCTGTATGCGGTATGGCGTCGCCTCACAAAGGCTGGTCTCGCCGAGCCCAACCTCGACCTGATCACCGACATCATCGCCTGCCCGGGGCTCGATTATTGCAGCCTCGCCAATGCGCGCTCGATCCCGCTGGCGCAGAAGATCGCGACCCGCTTCGCCGATCGCCAGCGCGAACTCGGCGAGCTGAAGCTCAAGATCTCGGGCTGCATCAACGCCTGCGGCCATCATCACGCCGGCCACATCGGCATCCTCGGCGTCGACAAGAAGGGCACCGAAAACTACCAGCTGTCGCTCGGCGGATCGGGGGCGCAGGACGTCAGCCTCGCCAAGATCACCGGTCCCGGTTTCTCCGAGGATGGCGTCGTCGACGCGATCGAGCGGGTCACCGACCGCTATCTCGCGACGCGCGAGCCGGGCGAACGCTTTCTCGACACCTATCGCCGCGTCGGGTTCGAACCGTTCAAGGACGCCATTTATGGTTGATGCCCCGCTGCGCTTCCGCGACGACGAGCCGCACGACGAACCGGCGGTGACGCTCGACGCCTTCCTCGGCCAGAGCAACGCCACGGCGGTTCGGCTCGAGGCGGGCGAGGACGCGCGCGCGCTGCTGCCGCAGATCGGCCAGATCGCCCTGGTCGAGGTCAGCTTCCCGAGCTTCCGCGACGGCCGCGGCTACAGCGCCGCGCGCGTGCTGCGCGAGGCGGGCTATACCGGCGAATTGCGCGCGGCGGGCGATGTGCTCGTCGACCAATTGCCGCTGATGCGCCGCTGTGGCTTCGACAGTTTCGCGCCGGAAGCGCCGATCGATCCGGAGGCGTTGCAACGCAGCCTCGACCGCTACGACTATCGCTACCAGCCCGCCGCCGACGGAATCGTGCCGGTGTGGAAATTGCGCCATGGCTGAATCTGCGCGCGCGGCCGACGTGATCGACGTCGCGCCGCCCTTCACCACCGCCGATGCCGCGGCGATGCAGATCCGCTTCGCCGGCGTGCCCGCCGCGGCGATGCTGCGCGAGCTGCTCACCGGCGAGCTCGCCGGGCGGGTCGCGTCGGTCTCCTCCTACGGCGCCGAATCGGCGGTGCTGCTGCATATGGTGGCGAGCATCGACAAGGACGTGCCGGTAATCTTCACCAACACGCAGAAGATGTTCGGCGAGACTTTGGCCTATCGGGACGAACTGTCCGAGCGGCTCGGCCTCACCGACCTGCGCGTCTTCCGTCCCGATCCGCGCATGCTCGCGCTGCGCGATGCGACCGGCATGCGCTGGTCCTACGATCCCGACGGCTGTTGCGAGATCCGCAAGGTCGAACCGCTGCGCCGCGCGCTGGCGCCGTTCGACGCGTGGATTTCGGGACGCAAGGGATTCCAGGCGGGGACGCGCACCGCCCTGCCGCGGTTCGAGGAGGATGAGGGCCGGTTGAAGCTCAACCCGCTCGCCGACTGGAACAAGGATCAGCTCAACGCCTATTTCGAGGAGCATGACCTGCCGCGTCATCCGCTGGAGGCGCAGGGCTTTCTGTCGATCGGCTGCGCGCCGTGCACCAGCAAGGTCAAGCCCGGCGAGGACCCGCGCGCCGGCCGCTGGCGCGGTTGGGACAAGGTGGAATGCGGCATCCATGTCGCGACGACCGGCGAGGACGACCCGGCGTTCTGAGCCCGACCGTCTTATGCCGGGAACATCGTTGATCTCGATGGGTTTTCCGATCGACCCGGCAATGTCATAAGGCCCGGCCTGACTCTAGCGCTTGGATCCCCATGGCCGACGGAACGCCGGAAAAGCCGCGGGGCGGTCCGCCCCCGCATCTGCAACGCGTCACCAATCACGATATGGCGGACGACCGCAACGGCATCTTCTTCGCCGCGGTGTCGACGACGCGGATGCCGATGATCGTCACCGATCCCAATCAGCACGACAATCCGATCGTCTTCGCCAATCCCGCCTTCATCACCATGACCGGTTATGCGCGCGACGAACTGATCGGCCGCAACTGCCGGCTGCTCCAGGGGCCGGAGACCGATCCGGACACCGTCGCCGAGCTGCGCCGCGCGATCAGCCAGCAGCGCGAAACCTCCGTCGAGATCCTCAATTACAAGAAGAACGGCGCCGTCTTCTGGAACGCTTTGTTCGTATCGCCGGTGTTCGATTGCGACGGCAGGGTCGTCTATCATTTCGCCTCGCAGCTCGACGTCACGCGGCGCCGCGATGCCGAGGAAGGGCTGCGCCGGGCGCAGACGATGGAGGCGGTCGGCCAGCTCACCGGCGGCGTCGCGCATGATTTCAACAATCTGCTTACCGTGATCCAGGGGTTCGGCGACATCATCCTCGCCAATCTCGAACGCGACGGCGAGTTCGACCGCCGCAAGGCGGCCCGCTCGATGCGCGCGGTGCTGCAGGCCGCCGAACGCGGCGCGACGCTGACCCAGCAATTGCTCGCTTTCTCGCGCCGGCAGAAACTGCAAGGCCGCGTCGTCAATCTCGGCGATCTGCTCGACCATCTCCAGCCGCTGATCGAGCGCACCGCCGGCGGCGCGGTCACCGTCGCCGTGCGCAGCGATCCGCATATCTGCAACGCCCGGATCGATCCGACGCAGGCCGAACTCGCCGTCATCAACATCCTGCGCAACGCGCGCGACGCGATGCCCGATGGCGGCACGATCACGATCGAAGCGAGCAACCGCTCGATCGAGGCCGGCGACAAGGGCTTCGGCGAACTCGCGCCCGGCACCTATGTCATGCTGACCATCACCGATCAGGGCATCGGCATGTCGCCGGACATCCTCGCCCGCGTCACCGAACCGTTCTTCACCACCAAGGATCAGGGCAAGGGCACCGGGCTCGGCCTGTCGATGGTCTACGGCTTCATGAAACAGTCGGGCGGCTTGCTCCGCATCACGTCCGAAGAGGGGCGCGGCACGACGGTACGGATGCTGTTCCCGTGCGAGGCGGCGGCGGCGGAGCCGCAGGGCGCGCCGGCGTCGCGTCCGCTCGCCGACAAGCGCGGACATGAGACGGTGCTGGTCGTCGAGGATCAGGTCGACGTCGGCGACTATGCCGAGGCGGTGCTCACCGACTTCGGATATACCGTGCTGCGCGCCGACAATGCCGATGCCGCGCTCGAACTGCTCGATGGCGCCGGTCCTATCGATCTGCTGTTCAGCGACCTGATCATGCCGGGCGGGACGAACGGCGTGATGCTGGCGCGCGAGGTCAAGCGCCGGCGGCCAAGGATCTGCGTGCTGCTGACGACCGGTTATGCCGAATCCTCGATCGAGCGGGTCGACGCGCGCGGCGCCGAATTCGACCTGATCCAGAAACCCTACAAGCGCAGCGAACTCGCCATCAAGGTCCGCCGCGTCATCGACGGACCGACCGGGGTCGGCTGACCGGCGACGGCGGCCGTGCACCGGGGCACGGCATTGCACCATCCCGGCGAACCGGGATGGTGCTCTTGATCGCCTCAGACAAGCGGCTCGCGCGGCGCATCGAGATCCGCGGCACGCTCGGCCGTGCGGGTGTCGCGACGGCTGCCGTCGAGCATCCGTCGTACCGCCTGCCCCGCCGCCTCGCGGCCGCCAAGGCCGAAGGCGAGCGCGAAGGCGACCGCGATCGCGCCGAGCAGCAGCCCGAAGGCGAGATTGATGATGTCGTCGGCAAGACCCATGAAGCGCAGGCCGATCGCGGTGCCGAGGACGATGATCGCCACCCGGACGATCGGCGCGGCGATGCGCGTGCCGCTGTCGCCGCTGCTGCGCGCGATGGCCTGTGCGACGAAGCGGGCGATGATCACCGCGGCGACGATGATCACCGTACCGAAGACGACCTGGCCGAACAGCGCCAGCACCTCCGCCATGATCTTCGATCCATAAGCGAAATTGAGCTGGCGAAAGGCTTCCATCAGCCCGAAGATAAGGATCGCGACGAACGCGCCGGTCCCCGCCGCCTTGGACGGCACGATGGCGGGCGCCTCGCCCGGTGCGGTGTTGAACAGGCGCAGCGCGCCGACGCTGCGGTCGAAGGCGGTGGTGGCAAGGAACTGCGTCAGCAGGCGCGACGCGAACCGCGCGATGACATAGGCGACCGCGAGGATCATGCCGGCGGCGATGACGTGCGGGATCGCATCGAGGATGATGCGCAGCATCGCGGTGGCGGGCTGTGAGATGGCGGCGATGTTGAGCGTGTCGAGCGCGGCGATGGCGACCGGGATGATGATCAGCGCGAAGACGATGGCACCGACGGTGCGCGGCAGCATCGTCGGATCGGCCGGCGCGGCGGCGCCGATCCGCGTCGAGAAGCGCTCGACATGGCTGGCGGTGATCACCGCCTCGACCGCCTTCTTCGTCACCTTGGCGAGCACATAGCCGAGGAAGAAGATGAGGCCGGCGCCGATGATCCGCGGCACCGCGGCGCCGAAGCCGCGCAGCATGTCGCCGAGCGGGCCGGTCGCGCCGGTCAGGCCGAGCGGCTGCGTTGCGAGGAACAGCGCGATCAGCAGCACCACCCAATAGACCGCATCGCCGACCTGCGCGCCGATCGACGAGGGATGCCGGTCGCCGACCTCGGCCGCATTGGCGTGATGGGCGAGCGGCGTGCGGTTGACGAGCTTCGCCACGCCCCATTTCGCCGCGCGCGCGATCAGCCAGCCGATCGCCAGCACGAGCAGCGCCGCGACGATGCGCGGCCCCCAGATTTCGATCAGGTCGAGCGCGCGCGCGCCGAGGTCGCGGGTCTGTGACACCATCGTGTCACCCGCATAGTCTACACCTTGCATGGTCCTTGGTCCCTTTTACGTAACGAGGCACGGCGACCGCGGCCGCCGCGCATGGCCGCTCACAATGGCGAGGCGGGGTCGGTGAGGATGCCGCAGGCCGCCGCGGCCTTGCCGACTTCGAGCGGCACCTTGGGGTCCTTGACCTGACCGGCAACGCGGACGAAGTCGCTCACCGTCAGCCGGCCCGGCGTGGTGTCGCCCTCGCGCGAGGCGCGGGCGGCGCGACCGAGCTGCTGGAGCTGGCCGAGCGACAGATTCGCCTCCAGCCGGTCGCCGACACATTGCGACTGCGCCGGCTGGAAGCCATAGCCTTCGAGCGACGTCGCGATCTTCTCCGACGGGTTGACGCAACCGGCGATCGCCAGCGCCGTGATCCCGGCGCAGAGCAGGCCGACGCGCCCGCCCGGCAGACTATATGTCGTCATCGCAAACCCCTGTCGTTCTGGTGATGCTTCGCCGCGCCACGCGGGGCATCCTATCCGATCGACCAACCGTTCGTGCCGGCGAAGTATCCGAGGTATTGATGCACTAGATAGGGGTATATCCAAGCCAATGGATTAGCCGAAAAACGTCAGTTTCTACGTCGTTTCAGACTGTTTATTGCCAACTATACTGTCCTAAATCGTTGCCGAATTTTTGACTATCTTACTTCGCCCGGTGGGAGTCCCAGCGCGCGCCGCCGGGTTCCGGCGAGAGCGCCGCACGGGACATCGAGCCGGGCGGGTGATAGGCTGCGGCAATGTTCGCGATCTTCCTCACCCCCGCCTATCTGCCCTTCGCGATCGCCTTCGTCGTGATGATCGGCATCGGGCTGATCGAGGCGATCGGGCTCGGGCTCGGCCATCTCGATCTCGACGGCGACGTCGGCGCGGACGGGCACGGTGGCGTGCTCGACTGGCTCGGCCTCGGCGGCGAATTGCCGATCCTGATCTGGCTGACCTCGCTGCTCGGCTGTTTCACGCTCGCCGGCGTGGCGATCCAGCAGCTCGCCGAGAGCCTGCGCGGCGCGCCGCTCGGCGGGCCGGCGGCGAGCGGTGTGGCGCTGGTCGTCGGCCTGATGCTCAACACGCTCGCCGCCAACGGGCTCGCGCGGATCATGCCGGGGTTCGAGACGAGCGTGATCTCGAGCGACGACCTGCTCCGCCAGCGCGCCACCGTGCTCGAGGGCGTCGCGCGGCGCGGCGCGCCGGCGCGCGCCAAGATCGTCGATCGCCACGGCCAGGCGCACGTCATCCTGATCGAGCCGCACGACGACGCCGATGCGATCCCCGCCGGCGCAACGGTGCTGATCGTCCGGCGCGACGGCGCCCGTTTCTTCGCGCTCGCCAGCGAGGACACCTTTCTTCAACCCCTATGATGGACAGACGGGGGGGAACGCCGGGGGATATGCTCATGCCTGCATCATTGTATAACATACTGATCTACGCAGGGATCGTCCTGCTCGCCCTGGTCGTGATCGGGATCATCCTGACCCGCCTCTACCGCCGCGCGACCAAGGACGTCGCGCTGATCCGCACCGGCTTCGGCGGCGAGAAGGTCGTGCTCAACGGCGGCATCATGGTGATCCCGGTGCTGCACGAGCTGATGCAGGTGCGGCTGACGACGGTGAAGCTGGAGGTGTCGCGGCTCAACAAGGACGCGCTGATCACGCTCGACAAGCTGCGCGTCGACGTGGTCGGGCTGTTCCACATCAAGGTCAAGCCGGACGCCGAATCGATCGCCGCCGCCGCGCAGACGCTCGGCAACGCGGTCAACAGTCCGGAGGCAGTCAAGTCGCTGCTCGACGGCAAGCTGGTCTCGGCACTGCGTTCAGTCGCCGCGACGATGACGATGGAGCATCTCCACGCCAACCGCGCCGACTTCATCCAGAAGGTGCAGGAGGCGCTGCTCACCGACCTCGACATGAACGGCTTCCATCTCGAATCGGTGTCGATCACCCATTTCGACCAGACCGCCTTCGAGCATTTCAACGAGAACAACGCCTTCGACGCCGAAGGTCTGACCGTGCTGACCCGCACGATCGAGGAGCGCAAGAAGACGCGCAACGACATCGTCGCGACCAACCGCGTCGCGATCGAGCAGCGCAACCTGGAGGCGAACAACCAGTCGCTCGAAATCGCGCAGGCCGCCGAACAGGCGCGGCTGACGCAGGAACAGGCGCTCGCCGCCCGCCGCGCCGAACAGGCGACCGCGATCGCCACCGCCACCGCCGAGCAGACGCGCCTCGCCGAGATCGCGCGGATCACCGCGATGCAGGCGCAGACCGTCGCGCAGACCGAGGCGGACAAGGTGGTCAAGACCGCGACGATCGCGCGCGACGGTGCGATCCAGACCGCGACGATCGAACGCGACCGCACGATCGAGATCGCCCGCATCACCACCGCGGTGCAGACCGCGCAGAAATCGGAGGAGGAATCGACTGCGGCGGCGGCGGCCAACGAGGCGCGTGCCCTCGCCGTCCGCGCCGAGGAAAGCGTCGCCACCGCCAAGGCGACCGAGATCGCCAACCGCAACAAGAACGTCGCGGTGATCGCCGCCACCCAGCGGGCGCAGGAGGAAGCGGTGCAGATCACCGTCGCCGCCTCCGCCGAGAAGGAAGCCGCCGAAGCGCGCGCGATCGCGCTGCGCACCGAGGCACAGGCCGAGGCGGACGCCGAAAAGGCGCGCGCCGAAGGTCGCGAGGCAGCGTTCAGGGTCGATGCCGCGGGTCAGGCGGCGATCAACGAGGCGACCAATATCCTCAGCGAAGCGCAGACCGCGCTGCTCGTCCGCAAGGCGATGCTCGACGCGCTGCCGGCGATCATCGCCGCCGCCGCCAAGCCGATCGAGAATATCGACCGGATCAGCATCCTCGATGCGCGGGGGCTGCACGGCGACGGCGGCACGGGGGACGCAGCCGCGGCGACGGGTCAGGGCAATCTCGCCGATGCCGCGGTCGCCGCGGCGATGCGCTATCGCGTCGGCGGGCCGCTGATCGACGGACTGATGGCCGAGCTCGGCATGACCGGCGGCACGCTCAACGGCATGCTCGCCGGCAGTGACGCCGCGGGCAAGGCGGCGCCGGATCAGGGTCAGGACTGATCCGCCGCGCAGGTCCGGTCAGCCGGCATAGTCCATCGCGGCAAGGTCGCTGAGCAGATCGGGGCCGCCCGGCTGCCAGCCGAGCCGCTCGCGCGTCCAGGCACTTGACGCGGTCATGTCGAGCGCGGCGAACGGCGCCATCCAGCCGAAATGCTGTGCGACCGCCTCGGCGTCGATCGAGCGCACCGGCAGGCCGGTCCCCTTGCCGATCGCCTCGGCGATCGCACGCGCCGATACGCCCTCCTCGACCGAGGCGTGGTAGCGCGCGCCCGGCTCGCCGCGGTCGAGCGCCAGGGCGTACAGCCGCGCGACATCGCTGACATGCGCCGCCGCCCAGCGCGTCTCGCCCGCGCCCAGATAGGCGATTGCGCCGGCGCGGCGCGCCTCGGCGATCAGCGGCGTGATCAGCCCCGCCTTGCGCGTATCATGCACCTGCGGCAGCCGGATCGTCCGCACGTCGATCCGTCGCGCGAGCAGCGCCGCGCCGGCGAGTTCGGTGGCGATGCGCGGATTGGCATGATGCGGATTAAGCACGTCCTCGCGCGCCGGGCCGCCGTCGCGCGGCGCGCCGATGCCGACGCCCGAGGTGATCAGCAGCGGCTTGCGCGTCCCGGCGAGCGCCTCCCCCATCGCCAGGATGTTGCGCTCGTCCTTGCCGGTATTGGCGACGAAGTTGCTGAAGTCGTGATCGAAGGCGCAATGGATCACCGCCTCGGCCGCCGCCGCGCCGGCCGCCAGCGTCTCGGGCTGGTCGAGGTCGCCGCGATGCACCGCCGCCCCCGCCGCTTCGAGCCGGTTCGCCCCCTCCGCCGAGCGGGCGAGACCGAGCACCTGATGCCCGCGGGCGAGCAGTTCGGGAATGACGTGCGAGCCGATGAAACCGGTGGCACCGGTGAGGAAGATGCGCATGGGACTTCTCCTTGTGTCCCGCCGCTATCGGACCGCCGCACACCCTGTTAAAGTAGTGTCCGTATCGTGGTATAACGAACAACAGGATCGATCATGGCCAGCGCTGCGGACAATCCGCTCGGCACCTATCTGCGCGATCGCCGCACCCGGCTCGATCCGGCGGCGTTCGGCTTCGGCGGCGGCCGGCGGCGCACCCCCGGCCTGCGCCGCGAGGAGGTGGCGAGCCGCGCCAATATCAGCGCGACCTGGTATACCTGGCTCGAACAGGGGCGCGGCGGCGCGCCCTCCGCCGACGTGCTCGACCGTATCGCCAAGGGGCTGATGCTCACCGAGCCGGAGCGCGAACATCTCTATATGCTCGGCCTCGGCCGGCCGCCCGAGGCGCGCTATCGGCCGGTCGACGGCATATCGCCGCGGTTGCAGCGCGTGCTCGACGGCATGACGCTGAGCCCGGCGATCATCAAGACGGCGATGTGGGATGTCGTCGGCTGGAACCGCGCGGCGACGCTGCTGCTCACCGATTATGCCACTCTGCCGCCGGACGGGCGCAACATCCTCCGCCTGATGTTCGGGAACGCGCAGGCCCGCGCGCGCAACGCTGACTGGGACAGCGTCGCGCGCTTCGTCGTCGCCGCCTTCAGGGCCGACATGACCCGCGCCGGCGGCAGCGCCGCGGCAGCCGGATTGGTCGCCGAACTCAGCGCGCTCAGCCCCGATTTCGACCGGCTGTGGCGCGACAATGACGTCGTCGCGCACAACGAAGGGGTGAAGCGCCTCCACCATCCCGTCGCCGGCCCGCTGGCGATGGAATTCGCCACCTTCACCGTCGAAGGGCGGCCCGATCTCGGCATGATCGTCTACAATCCCGCCACCGCCGCGGATGCCGAGCGGTTGCACCGGCTGCTCGCCGCCGCGCCGGACGGCTGATCGCAGCGGCCACGACCGGCGCCGCGCCTAGCGCCGCGCCGCGTCCGTCTTGGCGCGCTCCGCCGCAAAGGGTTCGGTGGCGTTCCAGCCCGGCCAGTTTCGCCCGTTCGCGATCTCGCGGCCGAGCGCATAAGCGACGCTGCCCTCCTGCGCCGCGCCGGTCATATCCCAGCGCGGATCATATTCGTCGCAGGTCTGATGATAGCATTGCGCATTGTAGCGCGCGCGCTTGCGCTCGCCCGCCGCCATGCCGCCGTCGACCAGATCGCGGCCGGCGCGGAAGTAGACGCCCGGCACGCCTTTCTGCGCGAAGGCGAAATGATCCGATCGATAATACCAGCCCGCCTCCGTATTCTCCTCGGGTACGATCCGCAGCCCCTGCGTCGCCGCGACGCGGGCGAGGTCCGCCTCGAGCGGCGTGCGGCCGACGCCGATCAGTTCGAGGTCGCGCGTCCGCCCGAGCACGACATGCGGGTCGAGGTTGAACTGCGCCGCGGTGGTGGCGAGCGGCAGAGCGGGATGATCGGCATACCAGCTCGCGCCGAGCAGCCCCTTTTCCTCCGCCGTCCACAGGGCGAAGACGATCGAGCGGCGGGTGCGCGGTGCCGCCGCGAAGGTGCGGGCGATCTCGAGCAAGGTCGCGGTACCGGTGCCATTGTCGATCGCGCCGTTGCGGATGCGGTCGGCGGGCGGATCGAAGTCGTTCTCGCCATAGGCGTCCCAATGCGCGCCGTAGAGGATGCTGCCCGCCGCCGGATCGCTGCCCGGCAGGATCGCGACGACATTGTGGCTGACCGCGCGGTCGAGGCTGGTCTGGACCGTGCCCGACAGCGTCACCCCGGCAAGCGCGACGCCGCGGAAGTCGGCCGCCTGCGCCGCGCGCTTGGCGGCGGCATAGTCGAGCCCGCCCTGCCGCAGCATCGCGACGCCGATGTCGTTGCGCAGCGTGCCGCGGATGCCGAATGCGGGCGGCACCGTGCCCGTGTCGAGCGCATAGCCCGGCACCGCATCGCCCTTGGCCAGTTGCAGCCACGGGTAGCTCGACGGAAAGGTGTCATGGATCTGGAAGAAGGCCGCGGCGCCGCGTTTCTGCGCCTCGGCGAGCTTGGTGCGCGAGGCGGGGCTCGTCGCGCGCCCGCCGAAGCCGAGATCGCGCCCCGCCTCGACATCCGGATCGCCGGCGAGCGCCACCACCACCTTGCCGCGCACGTCGAGCCCGCGATACGGATCATAGCCGAGCCGCGGCTCGACCACGCCATAGCCGACGAACACCACCGGTGCCTGCGCCAGCGTCGTCGTCCCGACGATCCGCGACGACACCGCGACCTCGACGCCCGGCGTCAGCGCCCGCGTCGCGCCGCCGATCGCCAGATCGAGCCGCGCCGCCTCGCGCGTCCAGCGCAGCAGCGGCACCGTCTGACGGTAGCCCGCATCACCCGCCGGCTTGAGACCGAGCGCGGCGAAGCGCTTGTCGAGGAAATCGAGCGTCACCGCCTCGCCCGGCTGGGTCGGCCCGCGGCCGTGGAAATCGTCGGCGCTGAGCGTGTGCACATCGGCCTTGATCCGTTCGGGCGACAGGATCGGCACGCGCGGCCCGCCCGGAGCGGCGGCGACGGTGAGCAGGAGAAGCGGGAGCCAGCGTTTCATGGCACCAGCGTGACGGCTCGCGACGGACGGCGCAAGCGGGATATGCCGGTCGCCGGACGCGCTTACCGGGTGGTGTCGGCTGGGTCGCTGACGTGCTGATCGTCATGGCAGATCGCCTGACGGCGCACGCCTTCCGATGCCGGCCGCCGCCGTCACAGCCGCCGGCGTACCGACAGGTTGATCGTGCGGCCGTAGGGATCGATCGCGTCGGGCTGGTAGAGCAGCGGCGTCGCGCCGGTCGCGTCGGTGACGCGCTGGCGCGTGTTGAGGACGTTGCCGAGGGTCAGCGATACCCGCGTGCCGCGCGCCCAGCCGCGACCGGGGAAGCGATTGGCGAGTTCGGCGAACAGCCGCAGGTCGAACGTCGCCAGCGCGTGGAAGCGCAGGTCACCCGCCGCGCTGCCGGCATCGGTGCGGACGCGGGTGGCGCTCTTCCAATTGCCGCTCAGCCGCAGGCCGACGCCATTGTCGATCAGCCCGGCGTTGAGCTGAACGGTATGACGCGCCTGTCCGCCGGCGCCGATCGTCCCGCCGTCCAGCAGATCGATCGTCGGGCCGCCGTCCTTCAGCAGAATGGCGTCGCGGAAGAACCAGCTGTGATAGAGCGACATCTGGACACGCGCGCCATTGTCGCTGCCGCCGAACGCGTCCGGCCCGCCCGGTGGTCCCCCGCCTGGCGGTCCGCCCCCGGATGGAC